>NZ_JBFUER010000003.1:0-436188 GCF_056403855.1 Mesorhizobium sp. P2_E7
CCGCAGACGCGGTGTCGTGGCCCGTTACGCTTGTGGCTTCGGGGCCGTCCGAGTGTCGCTTACGCGGCTCTCTTGAATTCTCACAAGGGCTTATTCAGAAGCAAACTGCTTCGCCGCCAGCGGCGCACCGCCCTCGTTCGTGAGGCGTATATAGTCGCCACCAACCAAAACTGTCAACAGCACTTCGTCATGTTTTTGAACTTTTTGCGACAGAAGTTTCAGAGCCGGCGGACTGCCCCAGGGGAACGTTGGGGTTGCCACGAAGGAGCCCTATTGCCGCCGCATTGCCGTTCGACACCAAGGCCAACAAGAAGGTACCGCGCGACCCGCGCAGCGCCTTCGTCCAAAAGACCAAAGCGAGGCCTGCGCATGACCGGTTGGGAGCCTCTTATAAGAGCATAGAGACGCCTCTTTATAAGGGGCCGTAAAACAGAGCGTGTGAGTGGGGATTTCGCCGCTTCGTTGACTTCACCCGCCGTGACAGGCAAATGTCATGGCCCAACAGAAGCGAAAAGCCGTTCCGCCCGGGGAAGAAGCAGCCTTTCTGGATGCCAGACACGGAAGATGTCATAGCCGAACTCGGCAATGAGCCGCCGCTGATCGCGGATGGCCGCAGCGGCCCGCCCGATCGGCGCGAGGTTTCGGCGCGCTGGCTGTCGGGCACGTTTCTTACCGGCGTGACCTCGAGCGTGCTGATGGGTGTGGCATTGTTTGCCGCCCTTGACGGCCGCCAGCAGCTGGCAACCCCGCCCGAAATCGCCGAACTGGCCCAGCTCGAAAGCGGCGGCGATTCCGGTGAGGTCGCCAAGACCACCAGGCTGGTGGCGCCGCGCCAGATCGCCAAGGCAAAAGATCGCCGGCGCATGGAAGTGTCGATGGTGACCAAGGTCGGCGACCGCGACGTTATCCACACCATGCCGTTCGTGCAGATCAAGATGGCACTGGCCGCCGGCCACACAACCAACCGCGCCTATCCGCCTTTCGACCCGATGCAGGTGTTCGGCGACGACGGCGACTCAACGCCCGCGCAGCCGGCGACGGCTTCCGCGGTTGGCGGCCAGATCTACGGCGCCAAGGTCGAAAGCGAAATGAGCCTGAAGACGGTCGATTTCCCGGTCGAGACGGCCTCCTTCGACGAAAAAAGCGACCTGTCCGCCGACGAGGTGGAAAAGGTGGTGCGCGAAGCCGGCACCGACCTCAGCGACGGCGCCGTGCAGGTCGCCTCGCTGCATTATGTCGACCCGCAGCGATTCGGCGATGCCTTCGCCGAATCGATGGCCGGCTCTTACGACGTCAAGATCGTGCCGGAAAACGTCTCGGTGGCGCCGCGCGTCGCCATCGACGACCAGACCCCGGCTTTCGCCGAGGAAATCATCCCCTTTACCAGGGACCGCGACATTGCCGAGGCCTTTGCCGATTCGGGCTATACCGGCGATGACGCCACCGGCATGGCCGAGGCGATCGGCAAGTTACTCAACGCACCGGCGCTGAAGGCCGGAACCGTGCTGCGCGTCGGGCTCGAAGTGCATGGTGATGCCGCCAAGGTGGTCCGCACCAGCGTCTATGACAAGACCACGCACATCGTCACCATCGCGCTCGACGATCACGGCCAGTATGTGCCGGCGCAGGAACCCGAACCGAATCCCGAATTGCTGACGGCGTTTGACGATTCCTCCGCGCCGGTGGTCGTGCGCGGCAATCTGCCGAACGTCTATGACGGCATTTACCGCGCCGCCTATTCCTATGGCATGTCTAAGAAGCTGACCCAGCAACTGGTCAAGCTTTTGGCCTCCGGCGTCGACTTCCAGTCCAGGCTCAATCCGTCGGACCGCATCGACGTCCTGTTCTCGCAGCCGGACGGCGACGACCAGGCCTCCGACGAATCGGAACTTCTTTATGTCTCGTCGACCTTCGGCGGCCAGACACGCAATTTCTACCGCTTCCAGATGCAGGACGGCTCGACCGACTATTTCGACGAGGATGGATCGAGCGCCGAGCAGTTCCTGCTGCGCAATCCCCTGCCCGCCGGGAAATTCCGCTCCGGCTTCGGCGCCCGCAGGCATCCGATCCTCGGCTACGTCCGCATGCATACCGGCGTCGACTGGGCAGCGCCGATCGGAACGCCGATCATCGCCGCCGGCAACGGCACCGTCGAAAAGGCCGGCTGGGCCGGCGGTTACGGCAAGCAGATCATCATCCGCCATGCCAATGGTTACGAGACCTCCTACAATCACCAGAGTGCCTTTGCCAAAGGCATCGAGCCGGGCGTTCATGTCCGCCAGGGCCAGATCATCGGCTTCCTCGGCCAGACCGGCCTCTCCACCGGTCCGCATCTTCACTACGAGCTGATCGTCAACGGCACCAAGGTCGACCCGATGCGCGTGCGCCTGCCGGTCGGCAAGGTGCTGAAGGGCGACGACCTTGTCGCCTTCAAGCGCGAGCGCGAGCGCATCGATGAACTGCTCAAGCAGGAAGACGGCAATCCACTGAAAGTCGCGAGCGCCAAGATCGAAGGCTAAGCCTTCAAAACCGCGCTGCCGAATCAAATTCATTCAAAATCAGAGCACTACGAATCAGTCCGCCCGGAATCAGGGTTGCTGATTCTCGGCGGTTTGCGACCAGGGCAGCTTCTGTCCGGAGATGGTTATCCAGGCGATGACAGCGGCAAGCAGGCAAAGCAGGGCCGTCACCACGGATACGGCTGCGAAGGCCGCATCGCTGGCGGCGAGCCGTGTCGCTTCAAGTTCAGGCGCGAGTGCTGTCGAGACCGGTTCGCCGAACCCCGGAATGCCAGGCCTGACGCTGGTGTCCAGCATCGTCGAATAGACCCAGGCCGCGAGCGACCCCATCGCCGCCACCGCGATCAGCCCGGCAATGCGCGAAACCGCATTGTTGATGCCCGAGGCAGCGCCCGTATCCTTGTCCTCGACCGCCGTCATGATCGCCGTCGACAACGGTGACACCACCAGCGCCATGCCGAGCCCCATCACCGCCATCAGCGGAAACGTGCCGGTCCAGAAATTGTGCATGCCGGCATGGGTGAGCATTGCAAGCCCGGCAAAGGCGATCGCCACGACCAGGCAGCCGCTGGCGATCGGAAAGCGCGGACCGATCCGGTCCGACCACTGGCCGACGGGACCCGACAGCAGCGCGATCGACGCCGACAGCGGCAGGAAGATGAAGCCGACCTCTTTGGTGCTCAGTCCCCAGCCGGCAATCAACAGCATCGGCAGGTAGAACAAATTGGCCGACAGCGCGAAATAGAGGAAGAAGGTGGCGACGTTGGCGCCGGCAAAGGCGCCGATCCGAAACAGCTTGAGATCGATCATCGGCTCGCGCTGCCGAAGCTCGAAGACGATGAAGACCACGAGCAGCACCGCACCCGCGGCGATGCTCGGCCCAGACATCAGCCCACCGCCTTCGCCGCTCATCGCGGTCAGCCCATAGGCAAGTGCCCCGAAGGCAAGCGTTGCGAGCAGCGCTCCGCCGAGATCAAGGCTGCGCTTCTCCGTAGGCGCGTCGGCGGAAATCTTGGCCAGCAGCAGATAGATTGAGATCAGCCCGAGCGGCAAATTGACGGCGAAGATCGCCCGCCAGATGCCGCCGCCAAAGGCGGCCAGGACAAAGCCGCCCAGCACCGGACCGAGCGCCGTCGTCAGCGCCGAAGCGGCGGCCCAGATGCCGATCGCCCGGCCGCGCTCGTTCTTCGGATAGGATTTGGCGATGATGGCGAGGCTGCCCGGCACCATGATCGCCGCACCGACGCCCTGAACCGCGCGAAAGGCGATGAGCACCAGCGCATTCGGCGCCACCGCGCAGGCAAGCGAAGCGACAATGAAGAGCGCAATGCCGGCCACGAAGGCGCGCCGCAGACCGAATCGGTCGCCGGCGGCGCCTCCGGCCAGGATCAGCGCCGACAGCGTCAGCGCATAGGCATTGGAAATCCACTGCGCTTCGGCCAGGCTGGCGCCGAGGTCGACGCGCATAGCCGGCATGGCAATCGCCAGGATCGAACCGTCGATAAAGCCGAGCGCGGACGCCAGGATCGCCGCCACCAGCACGAATTTGCGCTGCGCCGGCGGACAAAACGAACCGTTGGAAAGAGAGCTGGTCAGAGGGATTGCTGCGGCTTCGCTCGGAGACTTCATGAGCGCTTGCTTAGACCCCCTATGCCCTGGCAACAACCAGCCAGAGCTTCGCAGTCCTTGAAACCAGATTCGACCTGGCCGCATGGGCAGGAATCACGCCTCAATGGATGCAACCGGCACACAGCGTGTTAAGTTTCTTGCAACGCGCAAAGCAGGGGAAGCCGCATGAAACGACCGCTCGAACCATCGGTAGAGGCGCGCGGGCGCGTTGTCGGCATCACCGATGGCGTCTTTGCCATCGCGCTCACGTTGATCGTGCTTGAGATTCGCGTGCCGGCACACGAAATGGTCCACTCCGAGGGCGAGCTGCTTTCGGCGATCGCAGCACTGGCGCCGCGCTTCCTGACCTATGCGCTGAGCTTCCTGACGCTGACCATCTTCTGGTTCGGCCAGCAGGCGCAGCACGGGCTGATCGCTAGGTCAGATCGGCGGCTGGCGACGCTGAACCTGTGTTTTCTCGCCTTCATCGCCTTGCTGCCGTTCTCGACCGACCTGCTGGCTGACTTCCTCGAGTTCCGAACCGCGGTGATCGTCTACTGGCTGAACCTGTTGATGCTGGGCGTGACGCTGTTCGCAAGCTGGTGGTATGCCGACGGGAACGGCATGATCGCCGAGGATGTGGACGCTGAAACGCGGCGCACGGTCTACAATCGTATCGTCAAGGCACAGGCGCTGTGGGCGGCCGGCGCGGCGCTGTGCCTGATCACGCCGCTGCTCAGCATCGGTTTCATCCTGCTGGTACAGCTCATCTATGCCGCCGCGCCGCGCGCCTCACTGCTGCGTAAACTCGTCGGTTGAGGTCCCGCCGACATCCGCGATTGTTGGTCCGCCGACGAATTCCACCGTGACGCCCGGCGAGACGAGCTTGGCCAGTTCTCGCGCATCCCAGTTGGTTAGGCGCACGCAGCCATGGCTTTCGGTCTTGCCTATCTTGGAGGGATCGGGCGTGCCGTGAATGCCGTAGGTCGGCTTGTCCAGCGCAATCCATACCGAGCCGACCGGCCCGTTCGGCCCCGGCGGAATGGTCAGGATCTTGTCGTTCTGGCCCTGCTTGAAATTGATGCTCGGATTGTAGGTGTAGTTCGGATCGAGCGCGACGCGCGACACCGTATGGGTGCCGGTTGGCGAAGGCGTGTCGGCCGAGCCGATGGTGGCGGGATAGGCCGCGACCAGCTTGCCAGCGGCGTCATACGCGAACACCTGCTTCTTGTCCTTGTCGGCGACGATGCGGGCAACCGGAGTCGCCACCAGCCTGCCGAAATTGGCGACCTTGATGATGGTGCCGGGACGGTTGAAGTCGGCCTCTGGATTGAGTCCCTTCAGATAATTCTCGTCCATGTGGAAGCGCTCGGCCAAGGCCTCGGTGACAGAGGTGTAGGCCATGCGATCGAGCTGCGCTTTCTGGCTGTAGTCTTCCGGTATCGAGGCGACGTAGGGGCCGGCCGCGTCCTCGGGGGTGATCGTGTAATTGGCGAAAGCATCGCCGCCGGTTTGCGCCAGCGCTGCCTGGATGCCGACCGCATCGGTCGAGCGCAGATTGCTGCCGGTGATCTGATTGTAGGCGGCCAGCGCCTTGTCGACATTGGAGCCAAACCGTCCATCGATGACGCCGGGTGAGGCGCCGGCGCGGTCGAGCAGCACCTGCAAGGCAGCCACATCCTGGCGCGCACCGAGTGAAAGCGAGGGATCAACGACAGTCTTGCCGCCCTCGCTCTTGGGTGGCAGAGCGGCCTGGTCGCCGGGTGCCGCCGGGTCGATCGAAGCCTCGTTCAGCGGCTGGCGCTTGACGGGCCGCGGCTCGGCCGACTTCGGCGCTTCCGGGTAGACGTCGCCATCATCATTGGCGTTATCCTGGGGATAGCCCCCAAGGAATCTGTCACTGTTGGGATCGTATTCCTCAATCGGCGGACCCGGAATTTGTCCCTGATCGTCCAGCTGCCGGCGGCGGAAACGCGCCATGTCCTCGGGATCGTCGAGATAATAGCGGTCGTCATCCTCGACCGGTGCGCGTCCGAGTTCGCGCGCCCGCATCTGGCGACGCAGCGCACGGCGGTCGAGCCTGGTCTGCGGCGGCTGGATGGCGATGACCTTGCCGGTGTCGGCATCGACAATGACGCGGTTGCCCCTGGCGTCGTAGTAGATGTCGAGATTGCCGTCCTGGGCGAGCACAATGCCGGCGCTATCGGCAACGCGAACAACCGGCCGTGCGTTGTCCACTGTCGGCGATGCCATGGCGCTGGACGCAAGCAGCCCGGCTGCGAGCACCGAAAAGGCAAAGATCGTGCGGAACATGGTGGTCAAGCTCTCCGGTACTTACAGCGCCGCGCGTCTGTTTGGGCGCGCAAAGGACGCTGTAACACTTCATGTCTGCGCATATCCTTTCCGAAAATCGAATTTCGATTTTCGGGGTCATGCGTAAATTGCCGCCGCCCCCGGCAGTATCCCTTCAGAACGCGCTCGCCACCATTTGGATGCGTAGGCAACGCCCTGACCGTCAAAAGCCTGCGGGCAAACCTCTTCGCCAGCAAACCAGAACATAAGTTTTCCAACATGAACCGGGCATGAAGATGGCGGATTTCAGGTTCGCTACAGGCCCAATTCTTTGCGCGTCTGCTTCGTCAGCTTGAGGACGACGAGGCGATGGCTTTCGCCGAGATAGTCCTTCAGCGCATCATCATCCATGCTCTGGCTTGTCTGACGCTGGATCCATTTCATGCCGCGCGAGGCCAGATAGGGCGCCGGCCGGCAGCCAGGCTGGTCCTTCAGAATGTCATAGGCCATCTCAGAACATTTGAAGGTGACGAAGACGCTTCCCTCGCGATCATGACCGGCGATGGCGAAGACCTTGCCGCCGACTTTCCAGACATGCGCGCCACCCCACTGCACGACGTGGGTCGTCTGCGGCAGCGAGGCGCAGAGGCTGTTGTAGTCGTCCAGCGTCATCTGCACCCCACCAAAGCATTGTTATTTCATGAGAAAACGCCGCGCGTCCGTTCGGGACGCGCGGCGTATTGGTCAGGCTGCGGCTTCGGTCGCCACTACAGTGGGCTTCGACCGGAAATTCAGCCGGTCGGAGCCGGCGGTAACCTTCACGGTCGAGCCGTCGAGGATGTCGCCGAGCAGGATCTTCTCCGCCAGCGGATCCTGCAGGTCCTTCTGCATCACCCGCTTCAGCGGCCGCGCGCCATAGGCCGGGTCGTAGCCCTTGGCCGCCAGCCAGTCGATCGATTCCTGGTCGAGCGACAGCGTGATCTTGCGGTCGACGAGCAGGCTTTCCAGCCGCTTGAGCTGGATCTCGACGATGCGGCCCATATCCTGCCGGCGCAGCCGGTGGAACAGGATCACCTCATCGACGCGGTTGAGGAACTCCGGCCGGAACGACGCTCTCACCACGCCCATCACGTCGTCGCGCACGAGATCGACATCCTGGTCCTCGCTGAGATTGACCAGATATTCGGAGCCGAGGTTTGACGTCATGATGATCAACGTGTTGCGGAAGTCGACGGTGCGGCCCTGTCCGTCAGTCAGCCGCCCATCGTCGAGCACCTGCAGCAGCACGTTGAACACATCGGGATGCGCCTTCTCGATCTCGTCGAACAGGACGACCTGATAGGGCCGGCGCCGCACCGCTTCGGTCAGCGCGCCGCCTTCCTCGTAGCCGACATAGCCGGGAGGCGCGCCGATCAGCCGGGCGACCGAGTGCTTTTCCATGTACTCCGACATGTCGATGCGCACCAAGGCGCTCTCGTCGTCGAACAGGAAGTTGGCCAGCGCCTTGGTCAGTTCCGTCTTGCCGACGCCGGTCGGCCCGAGGAACATGAACGACCCGATCGGCCGGTTCGGATCCTGCAGGCCGGCACGGGCGCGACGCACGGCCTTGGACACCGCCTGCACCGCCTCGCCCTGGCCGACGACACGCTTGCCGATCTCGTCTTCCATGCGCAGCAACTTGTCGCGCTCGCCCTGCAGCATCTTGTCGACCGGAATGCCGGTCCAGCGCGACACGATATGGGCGACGTGATCAGGCGTGACCACCTCTTCGACCATGCCGACCTTGCCATCCTGGGCCTCGGCTTCCTTCAGCTTCTTCTCCAGCTCCGGAATCTTGCCATAGGCAAGCTCGCCGGCGCGCTGGAATTCACCCTTGCGCTGCGCAATGGCAAGCTCGTTGCGGGCCTCGTCGAGCTGCTTCTTCAGGTCGGCGGCGAGCCCAAGCTTCTGCTTTTCGGCCTGCCATTTGGTCGTGATCTCGGTCGATTCCTCCTCGAGGCCGACAAGTTCCTTTTCCAGACGGGCGAGCCGATCCTTCGAAGCGTCATCCGTCTCGACCTTCAGCGCCTCGCGCTCGATCTTGAGCTGCATGATGCGGCGATCGATTTCGTCCAGCGCCTCAGGCTTGGAATCGACCTGCATCCTCAGCCGCGAAGCGGCTTCGTCGACGAGGTCGATCGCCTTGTCCGGCAGGAACCTGTCGGCGATATAGCGGTTGGACAGAGTTGCCGCCGCGACCAGGGCCGAATCCGAGATGCGCACCTTGTGGTGCTGCTCATACTTTTCCTTCAGGCCGCGCAGGATCGAAACCGTGTCCTCCACCGACGGCTCGTCGACGAAAACCGGCTGGAAACGGCGGGCAAGGGCGGCATCCTTCTCGACATGCTTCCTGTATTCATCGAGCGTGGTCGCGCCGACGCAGTGCAGCTCGCCGCGCGCCAGCGCCGGCTTCAGCAGGTTCGACGCATCCATGGCGCCATCGGCCTTGCCGGCGCCGACCAGCGTGTGCATCTCATCAATGAACAGGATGATGCCGCCGGCGGCAGCGGTGACTTCATTGAGCACGGCCTTCAGCCGTTCCTCGAACTCGCCGCGATATTTGGCGCCGGCAATCAGCGCGCCCATGTCGAGCGCCATCAACTGCTTGTCCTTCAGCGATTCCGGCACGTCGCCATTGACGATGCGCAGCGCCAGTCCTTCGGCGATCGCCGTCTTGCCGACACCGGGTTCGCCGATCAGCACCGGATTGTTCTTGGTGCGCCGCGACAGCACCTGGATGGTGCGGCGGATCTCGTCGTCACGGCCGATTACCGGGTCCAGCTTGCCGGCGCGAGCGTCGGCGGTCAGGTCGCGGGCGTATTTCTTCAGCGCGTCATAGGCCTGCTCGGCGCTCGCCGAATCGGCGGTGCGGCCCTTGCGGACATCGTTGATGACCTGGTTCAGCGCCTGCGCGGTGACGCCGGCCTTGGCCAGGATATCGGCTGTCTTGGCCGATTTCTCCATCGCCAGCGCCTGCAGCAGCCGTTCGACGGTGACAAAGGAGTCGCCGGCCTTCTTGGCCAGTTCTTCCGCCGTCGAAAACACCTTGGCCAGCGGCTGCGCCAGATAAAGCTGGCCGTTGCCGCCTTCCACCTTGGGCATGGCCTCAAGCGCGGTTTCGACGCCGAGCTTGACGTCGCGGATATTACCGCCGGCGCGCTCGATCAGCGAGGCGGCCAGGCCCTCATCGTCGTCAACGAGGACTTTCAGCATGTGTTCGGGGGTGAATTGCTGGTGATTGCGCGAGAGCGCCATGGTCTGGGCGGACTGGATGAATCCGCGGACGCGCTCGGAGTATTTCTCGAGGTTCATTTCTGTCTCCTTCCATCACCGGCCCGCTTTGCGGCACCGGATCAGATTGCGGTGACGGACCCGCTCATCCGAGCCGGGTCCAGTTCACGCCAGATATGGGGCGCAAGCCATTGCCGCTCAAGACTTGCCGCGGATGATATTGCATGCCCGTGCAAACGAAAACGGCGGAGATTTCTCTCCGCCGTTTCATTGGTTGACGTCTTGTCCGGTTAGTTGTTGGCGTCGACGACGAACGGGTCGACGGCAGGGCTTTCAGCCGGCGCCGCATCCACCACCACCTCGGTGGCTGCAGCGGTCTCGCTGGCGCTATCCACCTGTTCACCACCAGACTGGTCGTCACCGACCTGATCGGCATTGGTGCGCGGGCGGCGCGGGCGACGAGGACGACGCGCAGCGCCGCTCTCGGCAGCGGCCTCATTGAGTTCGGCACGGGCCGCAAGAGCCGCCGGCGACAGGTTTTCGTACAGCGGCGCCGGCTCGGAAAAACCGGTCTCGGCTTCGGGTTCAACCGCGGAAACGGCCTCCGCCTGCACCGGGGTTTCGGTGAAGCGCTGCTGGTCGCCGCGCTGGCCGTTCTGCTCGCCGCGCTGGGCATAGTCGCCACGCTGGTCGTTCTGGCCATAACCGCCATTGGGGCGGCGGTCCCGGTTGCGGCCGTTGTTGTCGCGCCCGTTATTGTTGCGACCATTGTTGTCACGGCCATTGTTGTTCTCGCGGCCGTTTTCCTGGCCGTATGCCAGTTCGGCCGGCGTGCCTTCGATCGTCGGCTGCGGACCGTTGCCGTGGTTGACCTGCGGAGCCTGCGTCTCGCCGCCATTGCCGTTGCCGGCATTGTCGAAATCGTCGCGATCTTCATCGTCGTCGAAATCGTCGCGATTCTGCTGCTGGTTCTGGATCGGCAACTGGGCCTGCGCGGCAGCGATGATGCGATTGTAGTGCTCGGCATGCTGGAGGTAGTTCTCCGCCATCACCCGGTCGCCGGAGCTGTGCGCGTCACGGGCCAGAGTGGCGTATTTTTCGGCGATCTGCTGAGCCGATCCGCGGATCTTCACGTCCGGGCCGTTGCTCTCATAGTTGCGCGTCAAGGGATTTGGGCCCTTGCGGTTGTTGTTGTTGTTATTGTTGTTGCCACCGCCGCCGCCATTGTTGTTGCGACCGCGCATGCGCCTGTTCTGCTGTTGTGGCCTCATAAGACTCTCTTCATTTTGAAATTTTCGAAAAACGTTTCACGAACGGAGGCGCTCATGCAGCCAGCCGTTTCGTTTCTTCACCGGCGTTCGCCCGCATCAATTGCGTTGGCGCCACGTGTCATCCTGTTCCGGTTACATCACTTGCCGGACGATTCCCGCACGAAGCTTGGGCGTCGTTTGCGCAAGAAGGCAGCTATTTCCAAGGAAAACCGAATCGCTAAGAGCACTGCCTGCTTCGTCTCATCCGGTTAAGGCGGACCCTAGCCGCATTCCCCGGCATTGCCAAGCGCTTTTTTGCACTGCGTCAAGGCTTTCCCTGTTCAAACATAAGAACCCTGTCGTTTCCGCCGAGATCGACAAATGCCCCGGCCGGCCTGTAGCCGGCTGCCGTGAATATGTCTTTGACCTCATTGCGCTGCGTGTGGCCGATCTCGACCGCAATCTTGCCTTGTGCTTCCAAAAACCTTGCCGCCCCGGCGGCGATGATTCTGTAGGGGCCAAGACCGTCCACACCGCCGTCGAGGGCTCTGTGCGGATCGAAATCGCGGACCTCGTCCTGCAGATTTCCAATGTCTTCAGACGGTATATAGGGAGGATTTGCGGCAATTACATGGTAGCGGCCGCAAACTTTTGCGAACCAGTCGGAGTGCAGGGCCTCGAACCGGCCGGCCAGCCCGAGTTGCTCGGCATTGCGGGTCGCGGTCGTGAGCGCATCTTGTGAAATGTCCACGCCGGTGGCGGTCGCGGCGGGAACGGCGCTGAGCAGGGCCAGCGCAATGGCGCCGGTGCCGGTGCCGAGGTCGAGGATGCGGCATTCCCCCAGCCTTTCGGCCGTTTCGCTGGCAAAAGGCAGGACCGCCTCGACCAGCGTTTCGGTATCCGGCCGCGGCTCAAGCGTTCCCGGCGACAGACCAAGACGCAGGCCGTAGAATTCGCGATAACCGAGGATGCGGTGCACCGGCTCGCCGGCAAGGCGGCGCCGCAAGGCAGCATCGATTGAAGCGAGTGTACCGGCGTCGACCGCCCTTTGCGGCTCGGCGATGGCCTGCGTGCGGTCGGTGCCGGAAAAATGTTCGACAATCAGCCTGGCGTCCAGCGCCGGATCGGCAATGCCGGCCGCGGCCAGCCGCTCCCGCGCTGCCCGCAGCAGCGGCCCGAGCGTGCCGGGCAGGATGTCAGCCATCGAGCCCGATATCGGCAAGCAGCTTCGACTGGTGGTCCGCGATCAGCGCATTGATGACCTCGTCCAGCTCGCCCATCATCACCCGGTCGAGCTTGTAGAGCGTCAGGTTGATACGGTGATCGGTAAGGCGCCCCTGCGGGAAATTGTAGGTGCGGATGCGCTCCGAGCGGTCGCCGGAACCGACCTGCGATTTGCGCGCCTCGGAACGCTCCTCGTCCGCCTTGCTGCGCTCCATGTCATAGAGCCGCGCGCGTAGGATCTGCATGGCTTTCGCCCGGTTCTGGTGCTGCGACTTTTCCGCCTGCACCACCATGATGCCGGTCGGCAGATGGGTGATGCGCACCGCCGAATCGGTGGTGTTGACATGCTGGCCGCCGGAGCCTGAGGCCCGCATGGTGTCGATGCGGATGTCTTCGGCGCGGATGTCGATATCGACCTCTTCGGCTTCCGGCAGCACGGCCACCGTCGCCGCCGAGGTGTGGATGCGCCCGCTGGCCTCGGTGGCCGGCACGCGCTGGACGCGATGCACCCCGGATTCGAACTTCAGATGGGCAAAGACGCCCCGGCCGGAAATGGTGGCGATGATTTCCTTGAAGCCGCCGGCATCGCCGTCGCTGGCCGACACGGTCTCGAAGCGCCAGCCGCGTTCGGCGGCATAGCGCTCATACATGCGAAACAGGTCGCCGGCGAACAGCGCTGCCTCATCGCCGCCGGTGCCGGCGCGAATTTCGAGGATGGCGTTCTTGTCGTCGGCGGCATCCCTGGGCAGCAGCAGGATCTGGATATCCTTTTGCAGTTCCTCGATACGCTCCTCGACCCCGGGCAGATCGGCTTCGGCCAGCGCCCGCATCTCGGCATCGGTGCTTTTATCGGCAAGCATCGCTTCGAGGTCGGCCTGCTCATGCTCGGCCGCACGCAATTCCCTGACCTTGGCCACCATGTCCTGAAGCTCGGAATACTCCGAAGCCATCTTCACATAGGCATCGGCCGCCGGGCCGGCCGACATCTGCGCTTCGAGCATCTCGAAACGCTTGACGACCTGATCCATACGCTCGCGGGGAAGATTGACCATGGCGGATGCTATAGCGGGATGGAGCGGTCGTCGGCAAAGGCCTGCAGCAGCGCCCGCATCGGCAGCCCATGCGCCGGCGCCATCAGATTGTCGGCAAAGAAGGCCTCCAATTCCTCCAGCGGCAATTCGGTCAGCATCGCCTTGACCGGGCCGATCGAGGCCGGCGACATCGAGATCGAGCGGTAGCCGAGGCCGATCAGCGCCATGGCGGAGATGGGTTTGCCCGCCAGTTCGCCGCACAGCGTCACCGGCGTGTGGTTGCGCGCGCCGGCGTCCGCAATCTGCTTCAGCACCCTGAGGAACGGCGCCGACAGCGTGTCGAAGCGGTTGGCGAGCTGTGTGTTGCCGCGATCGACCGCCATGACGAACTGGAACAGATCGTTAGAGCCGACCGAGACGAAATCGACCGCCTTCATCAGATCGTCGAGCTGGAACAGCAGCGACGGCACTTCCAGCATGGCGCCGAGCTTGAGGCTGGTCGGCAGATGGTGGGCAAAGCGCGAGAGATGCCTGACCTCGCGGTCGATGATCTCGCGCGCCTGGGCGATTTCGCCGAGTTCGGTAACCATCGGCAGCATCAGCTTCAGTTCGCGCCCGCCGCAGGCCTTCAGCAGAGCGCGTATCTGGGTCCTGAGCAGGCCCGGCCGGTCGAGCGTAAGCCGGATCGCCCGCCAGCCCAGCGCCGGGTTTTCTTCCTGGATGGCGCCCTTGAAGTAGGGCAGCACCTTGTCGCCGCCGATGTCGATGGTGCGGAAGGTGACCGGCTTGCCGCGCGCCGCGTCGAGCACGTCGCGGTAGAGCTTCTCCTGCGCTTCGGCGCGCGGGAAGGTCGAGGCGACCATGAACTGCAATTCGGTGCGAAACAGGCCGATGCCGGCAGCACCGGCCTCGGCCAGCTGCGGCAGGTCGACGGCCAGACCTGCATTCATCAGCAAATCGACCTGGACGCCGTCCTTGGTCATAGACGGCTTCTTGCGCAGTTCGCGGTAGACTTCCTGCCGGCGCGCCCGGAAGCGGACCTTTTCGGCATAGGCGGCTTCGAGGTCGGGCTGCGGTCTGAGATGGATCGTGCCTTCCTCGCCGTCGACGATGATGGCATCGCCGTTTTCCGCCATGGAAACGGCGCCCTTCATCTGGCCGGCGACCGGGATGCCCATGGCGCGCGCGACGATGACGACATGGCTGGTGGCAGCGCCGTCTTCCAGCACCACGCCGCGCAGCTTGTCCCGGGGATAGTCGAGCAGTTCGGCTGCGCCCATCGAACGGGCTACCAGGATGGCGTCCTTTGGCAAGGACGCCGCGACATCCTCCGGCCCGCGTCCCATCAGCTGGCGCAGCAGCCGGTTGGCGAGGTCGTCGAAATCGCTCATCCGCTCGCGCAGATAGGGATCGGTCATGTGCAGCATGCGGGCGCGCATGTCGCTTTGCACCTTCTCCACCGCCGCTTCCGCCGTCAGGCCGTTGCGGATCGCCTCTTCCAGTCGGCGCACCCAGCCGCGGTCGTTGGCGAACATGCGATAGGCTTCGAGGACCTCGCGATGCTCGCCCTCGAAGGCGACGTCGCGTCGTTCCAGCATGTCGTCGATGGAGAGCCTGAGCGAGCCGAGCGACGTCTCGAGCCGTCGGACCTCTTCCTCGCTATCCTCGTTGAACAGATTGGTGACGACGATGCGCGGCTCGTGCAGCACGACATGGCCAAGCCCGACGCCTTCATTGAAGGACAGGCCGGTGAAGCTGACAGGGCGGCGCAAATCGAGTTCCAGCCCGGGCCGGGTCAGCCGCGCGAGATCGCCGGTGGCGATCATCTCGGCGATCACCATGGCGGTGGTTTCCAGCGCCTCGACTTCGTCGTCGCGGTAGTGGCGCATGGTCTTGTTCTGCACGACGAGCACGCCGAGCGTGCGCCCTGCCCGCAGCACGGGCACGCCGAGGAAGGAATTGTAGATCTCTTCGCCCGTCTCCGGCAGGTAGGCGAAGGCCGGGTGCTCCTGCGCGTTGGAGAGGTTCAGCGGCCGCGCACTGGCGGCAATCGTGCCGACCAGGCCTTGCCCTAGCCGCAACTGAGCCAAGTGGACGGCGTTCGGATTCAGACCCTCGGTGGCGTAGAGTTCGAGCACCGAATCGGCGCGCAGCACGTAGAGCGAGCAGACTTCGGCGACCATGTTGGAGGCGATGTCGCGCACGATCCGGTCAAGCCGCTCCTGCGGCTCCAGCGGCTCCTGCATGAGCTCGCGGAGCCGTTTCAGCAGAACGCGCGGGCCACTGGCCGTATCACGCATCGCGGCTTCTTCTCCAATGGGAATTTTGCCCGCCGCAGTTTCCACTGCGACCGGCGCACACGCAACAACTCAAATCGTTCTCGCTACTGCTTATCCAGACCGTAGACGGAATGCAAAGTGCGAACCGCCAGTTCGGTGTAGGGACCGTCGATCAGTATCGAAATCTTGATCTCGGAGGTGGTGATGGCCCGGATGTTGATGGCCTTGTCGGCCAGCGCCTTGAAGGCCGTGGCGGCGACACCCGCATGGCTGCGCATGCCGATGCCGATGACCGAGACCTTCGACATGCCGGCTTCGGACTGCACGACGTCATAGCCGATCGAAGCCTTCAGGCGCTCGAGCACGGCCAGCGCCTTGTCGACGTCGCCCGACGGAACGGTAAAGGTCATGTCGGTGAACTTGCCGTCCTCGGAGATGTTCTGGACGATCATGTCGACATTGATGTTGGCCTCGGCCAGCGGCCCGAAGATGCCGGCGGCAACGCCCGGGCGGTCACCGACACGGCGCAGTGAGATCTGCGCCTCGTCCTTGGCGTAGGCAATTCCGGTGACGACCTGCTGTTCCACGATCTCTTCCTCGTCGCAAATGAGCGTTCCCGGCGGATTGAGCAAATCCCCCATTCCGGGCGCATCGGGATCGTCGAAGGACGACCGCACGAAAGTACGCACCCTGTGCACCATGGCAAGCTCGACCGAGCGCACCTGCAGCACCTTGGCGCCCAGCGAGGCCATTTCGAGCATTTCCTCGAACGAAATCTTGGCCAGCCGGCGGGCCTTCGGCTCGATGCGCGGATCGGTCGTATAGACCCCGTCGACATCGGTGTAGATGTCGCAGCGGTCGGCCTTGACTGCGGCTGCGATGGCCACGGCACTGGTGTCGGAGCCGCCGCGGCCGAGCGTGGCGATGCGGTTGTCCGGGCCGATGCCCTGGAAACCGGCGACGACCGCCACCTGGCCCTCACCGAAACGCTTGATCAAAAACGCGCCGTCGATGTCGAGGATGCGCGCCGCGCCATGCGCATTGTCGGTCTTGATCGGGATCTGCCAGCCCTGCCAGGAGCGGGCATGCACGCCCATATTCTGCAGCGTGATCGCCAGAAGGCCGGCGGTGACCTGTTCGCCCGAGGCGACGACGGCGTCATATTCGCGCGCGTCATGCATCGGCGAGGCTTCGCGCGTCCAACCGACCAGTTCGTTGGTCTTGCCGGCCATGGCCGACACCACCACGGCCACTTCATGGCCGGCATCGACCTCACGTTTGACGTGACGCGCCACGTTGCGGATGCGGGCGATGTCGGCGACGGAGGTCCCGCCGAATTTCATCACGATGCGCGCCATGGAAGCGAAATGCCTTTGACTGAAGCCGGCCCGAGGCCGAAAGGGGAAGAAAGCGTCCGACAGAAGCCGGTCGCTGAATGCGCGGCCTCCTTAGCCAAATGATCGCCGTTTCGCAAGGCTGGCCACGGATTGCCGGCTTCAGGACGACGGCATATTGCGTTCCGCCCCGCCGCCGCTTACCAAATGCTGCCCGCGGGGAACTGCTTTTGGTCCGGCATATCAAATGATTGCTCGTCTTCGGCGTGCCATGAGATGGCAATCGCTGCCGCTGTTCATCGGCTTTGCCGTGCTGGCGTTGATCGTCGGCACGCGCGCCGTGCTGGTCGAGGGCCAGAGGGCCAATCGCGAAGCGGCGCGCCAAGCCATCGAATACCAGGAATCCCTGTCCGGCCTGCTGTCGCTGGCGCAGGACGCCGAAACCAGCCAGCGCGGCTATCTCCTGACCGGCGACAAATCCTACCTCCAGCCCTATCGGCAGGCGATCGAAGCCATTCCGGGCCAGCTTGCCCGCATCGACAGCATGACCGCACCGGACGACGAACTCGTCCAGCAGATCAATCGCATCAAGGACGCGCTTTCGCTGAAGCAGGCCGAACTGGCGCAGACGATTGCGCTTTACGATCGCGGCGATGCGGCGAAAGCGCTGGAACTGGTTCGCGGCGGCCAGGGCAAGGCCGCAATGGACCAGATCAGGGCCAGCATGGACACCATCCGGCGCATCGGCGGCGCGGCCATCGCGGCCCGCGACGACCATACCGACCGGGTCGAAAGCTGGCTGCGCATCGGCTCATTCGCAGCCCTGCTCGCAATCTTCCTGCTTGGCGCCTACACGATACGCCTGTCGCGCCGCCGTTTTCGCGAGGTCGCTGTCGCCCAGGAAGAGCTGATGCGCAAGAACATCGAGCTCGGCAACGAGATCCGGACGCGCGAAACGGCCGAATCGCAGATCCGCCAGATGCAGAAGATGGAAGCGGTCGGCCAGCTGACCGGCGGTATCGCCCACGATTTCAACAACATGCTGGCGGTGATCATCAGCGCCATGAACCTCGCCCAGCGCAAGCTCGCGCGCGGCGAGCAAGACATCGCGAAATTCATCGAGGCGGCAGCCGACGCGGCGATGCGCGCCGCCAATCTGACATCGCGGCTGCTTGCCTTCTCGCGCCAGCAGCCGCTGGCGCCGCAAGTGGTCGACACCAATCGTCTGGTTACCGGGATGTCGGACCTGTTGCGGCGAGCGCTCGGGGAAACCGTCCGCATCGAAACCGTGCTCGCGGGCGGCCTGTGGAAAACCCATGCCGATCCGAGCCAGATCGAGAACGCCATCCTCAATCTCGCGGTCAATGCCCGAGACGCCATGGACGACAATGGCAAGCTGACCATCGAGACCGCCAACAGCCATCTCGACGACAGCTACGCCGTTACCCATGCGGAGGTCAAAGCCGGCCAGTATGTGATGATCGCGGTCAGCGACACAGGCGCCGGCATGTCGGCGGACGTCATGGAGAAGGCCTTCGAGCCGTTCTTCACCACCAAGCCGGTCAACAAGGGCACCGGCCTGGGGCTGAGCCAGGTGTTCGGCTTCGTCAAGCAGTCGGGCGGTCACGTCAAGATCTACTCCGAACCCGGCGAAGGCACGACGATCAAGATCTATCTGCCGCGTTTCTTCGGTGCGGAGGAGCCTGTCCTGCCCACTGGCCGAGACGACAATCCCGCAGCGGTCACCGAGACGGTCCTTGTTGTCGAGGACGACGCCCGCGTGCGCGCCTCGACGACCGACGCATTGCGCGAACTCGGCTACACCGTCATCCATGCCGGCAGCGGCCACGAAGCGCTGCAGAAACTGGCGGACAATCCAGGTGTCGTGCTTCTGTTCACCGACATCGTCATGCCGGTGATGAACGGCCGCAAGCTCGCCGAGGAGGCGCTCGCGCGCCTGCCGCAGCTGAAGGTGATCTTCACCACCGGCTTCACCAAGAACGCCGTGGTCCACAATGGCGTGCTCGACCATGACGTGCATTTCCTGGCCAAACCCTTCACCATCGAGCAACTGGCGGCAAAACTGCGCGACGTGCTGGGCGCGAAATGACCGAGATCCTGGAAATCGTCAATTTTCGCCTTAAGCCGGGGACCGAAGTGGGCTTCGCCGCCGGCAACAGCCTGGTCAGCGACTGGCTGGCACGGCAACCGGGTTTCGTCAGCCGCTGCCTGGCCCGGCGGGATGATGGCGGCTGGGTCGATGTTGTGCTCTGGCGCAACCGCGAGCAGGCTCTCGCTGCCGCAGGACGGATCATGGCCGAGATAGGCGATTGCGAGGCGATGCGGGCCATCGATCCCGCCAGCGTCGACATGCGACATGCCGAGGTCGCCCTGTCGAGCTAACCCACGCTCTGGTTGGCCGTAGACAGTTCCCAGTCGGGATCGGCCTTGCCCAGTCCGGCAACGACACGGTCGCGGCCGTCCGCCTTTGCCTGATAGAGCGAACGATCCGCGGCGTTGACGATCTCGACCCATGACGCGCCGAGTTCCGGGAAGGCGGACACGCCGAATGAGGCCGTGATGGTGCCGAGCGTGCGGCCGCGATGCGCCAGATGCAGCTGCTTGATCGCCTTGCGCAGTGCCTCGGCGTGCTCGGCGGCATCGGCGAGCGACGTCCCTGGAAGCATCAGCGCGAATTCCTCGCCGCCATAGCGAGATACCACATCGCTATCCCTGGCGTGGTCGAGCAGCGCGGCGGCGACCTGCTTGAGCACGAGGTCGCCCGCTTCATGGCCGAACGTGTCGTTGAATTGCTTGAAATGATCGACGTCGAGCATGATTACCGCCATCGGCTGCCCGGAACGCTGCAGGCGCCTCAACTCGCGGCTGCTTGTCTCCTCGAGATAGCGACGGTTGTAGAGCCCTGTGTTCGGATCGCGGATGGACTGTTGCCGCAACGTTTCGCGCAGGCGCAGATTGGCGAGCGCCAACGCCAGCGTGTCGACGACGCCGCGCAGCACCTGTTGCCGCTCCGAGAGCCATTGCGGCCTCTCGGCGGCATCGGGTTCGCACAGATGCAGGATGCCAAGCGTTTCGCCCTGCGCCGCCAGCGGCATGCAGACATAGCCGCGACCGCCATTTTCGGTGATATGGTTGCAGCGCGGCGTCAGCATGCCGGGACCCGCGACATGCTCCTGGCCGCGGCGCAGCGCCCAGCAGTCTTCCGGGGCAAATTGCCCGACGCTTGACCGCACATCGCCCCAATGCGCCATTTCCTCGACCAGGTTGCGCGAGGCGCTGGTCAGGTGGACGGTTCCGCTCAGGCCGTCGAAGAAGTCAGGCATGGCCGAGCCGACGACCGAAAACGCCTCATGGAAGGTAACGCAGGCCTGCAGCAATTCTCCAAGCTTGACCAGGCGGGTCGTGGCTTGCGACGTCTGCTTCAATTCGTGGTTGAGCGTCGCCAACTCCTCGGCGCGATCGTTCACCGCCCGCTCGGCGCTGCGCAATTCGCTGATGTCGCTGAGCGTCAGCACGATGCCGCCATCGGCGCGATTGAGCGGGTTGCAGCTCGCGACCACTGGCAGCTGCGATCCGTCCGGCTTCACCAGCCGCACCTCGCTCTGGTGTCGGCGACCCGTGGCCAGCGCCAGTTCGACCGGGGATGCTCCCGGCGTCAGCCTGTCTCCCGACAGTCCCCGCATCTCCAGCACCGAGCGCCAGTCCTGCCCCTCGATCTTGCTGGCGTGCCGCCCCGCAATGTCGGCGGCCGCCGGATTGACCGACACGATCCGCCCCTCGCCGTCGAGGACGGCGATGCCCTCGGCGACCGTGCGCACGATATCCTCGATGTAAGCCTTCTGGTCGACGAGCTGCAGGCGCGAGGATTCGAGCTGCGACGCCATGCTGTCGAAGCCTTGCGCCAACTGGCCGAACTCGTCCCTGGACGTGCCGCCGATACGAGAGCCGGCGTCGCCACGTGCCAGCGCTTCGATGCCGCGGTTGAGGCCGGAAAGGCCGGCGCTGAAACGGCTGAGCAACAGGAAAGCGGAGAGCGCGGCAACCAGCATGGCTGCGACAGTGGAAAGGCCGACAAGCCACAGCATGTCGTTGGTCCGGTGTTGGACGGCGCGCAGCAGCGGCGTGTATTCGTACAGCACGGCGCCGACGACCTTACCGGGGGTGTCCTCGATCGGAACAACGACCAGGTTGATCGGCTCGGACACGTCGCCGCTGTCTTCGACGAAGTCGCGCGGCTCGCCATCGTCGAGCGTGCGGGCGACTTCGTTGCCGCGATCGTGCTCGAACACGGTTCCGACATTCTGTTCCTCACCGGGGACGTCGGCCAGGATGACCTTGCCGCGATCGACGACGACGAGATCGCGTTTCGAACGGCCGTGCTGCGAGGTCACGAACTCGCGTAGCGCCTCGGGCCTCTCGAACACCGGCCGCGCATCGGAAGCTTTGAAGGCTATGGCTTCCGCCAGTTGCCGCCCCGCGCTTGTCGCCTCGGCCAGCGCGTGGGATCTGGTCAGCGACATCTGGGAGAATATCGCTATGCCGCCCACCAGGCCAATCAGGGCCGCAGCGCTCAGTAGTGTCGCAATGATCTGGGTCTTGATTCGCACCAAGTCATCTCGATGATCGGACGAGCAATGTACATGCCAAATCCCGATCGCGCGCTGGAAAACCTCTAGGCTCGTAAATTTGATGTTAAGAGGCGAGCAACCTCGCTGCACCAGTGGGCGATCAGGTGGCCAAGCGCTGACAGGTCGCGGCCGACAACACCGGCCGACGCGGCGTCATCGCCGGCCGGTTCTGGCAGGAGCCGCAAAAACCCGTCTTGACTTTCTTGCCCCGGCACCCGACTTCCTAGCGCTCTACAGCGCCGCGCGTCCTTTCGGACGCGCAACGGACGCTGTAGCACTTTGATTTTGCGTATGATCCTTTCCGAAAAAATCGAAGCCGATTTTCGGGGTCATGCTCTAGGAGACCCGCCCCATGCCAGAGCCCCGCCGATCGACGATCGACGCCGGAGAAGTCGAACGCTTCTCAGCCCTTGCCGCCGAATGGTGGAACCCGAACGGCAAATTCCGCCCGCTGCACAAGTTCAACCCGGTCCGGCTGGCCTATATCAGGGACCAGGTGGCGGCGCGCTTCGGCCGTGATCCGCGCGCGGCGCGGCCGTTCGAAGGCCTGCGCTTCCTGGATATAGGCTGCGGCGGCGGGCTGTTGTGCGAGCCGATGGCCAGGCTGGGCGCCGAAGTGGTCGGTGCCGACGCATCGGCAACCAACATTGAGGTGGCGAAGCTGCACGCGGCCGAAGGCGGCGTGACGGTCGATTACCGCGCAACGACCGCGGAAGACCTTGCCGATTCCGGCGAGAAATTCGACGTCATCCTCAACATGGAAGTGGTCGAGCATGTCGCCGACATCGACCTGTTCATCGGCAAGTGCGCAGAGATGGTGAAGCCCGGCGGCATTATGTTCGTGGCCACCATCAACCGAACGCTGAAAGCGCTCGGTCTGGCCATCATCGGCGCTGAATATGTGCTGCGCTGGCTGCCGCGCGGCACCCACCAGTTCGGCAAGCTGGTGCGGCCCGAAGAGCTGGAAAAGGCGCTGGGCAGCGCCGCCATGACGGTCATCGACCGCACCGGCGTCATCTACCACCCGCTCGCGGACCGCTGGCAGCGCTCCAAGGACATGGACGTGAACTACATGGTGCTGGCGGAAAAGGGATCGGTCTGAACGAAGAAGCGTTGGCGACCGTGGACACTCTGAGGGCCCGAAAGCTGGCGCTCGATCTTCCCGAAACGGTCGAGAAATCGCATTTCCGCAAGGCTGACTTCCGCGTCCGCAACCGTATCTTCGTGTCGCTGCCCGAAGCCGACCGTGCCGTCGTCAAGCTCGACCGCGACCAGCAGGAGATGATGGCCGCGGCTGAACCATCGGTTTTCAAGCCGGTGCCCGGCGGTTGGGGTCAAAAGGGCTGGACGTCGATCATGCTTGAAGCCTGCGACGAACAGACGTTTCGCAGCGCAATTCGAACGGCATGGCGAAATGTCGCCCCGCCCGCCCTGCTCAAACGGTTCGACGCAAGCCAGATGTAGCCCGCTTACGCTTTCTGGCTTTGCGCCTTGGTGGTGATGATCACGCCGATGGTGACGATGACCGCTCCGGCCCAGGTCAGCAGCTGATAGTGCTCGCCTAGAAAGATCGTGCCGGCAAACAGCCCGACGGCCGCCGCCACATAGCCGATCTGGCTGAGATAGACCGGTCCGCCGACCGCCTGCAGCCGGAAGAAGAAGGCGAACATCGCCGAAGCTGACGCAACCTGCGCAACGACGACCAGCGGCACGCTGGCGAGCGGGGCGAAGGCGCCGACGCCGAACAGCACGAGAATGCCGATCAGCAGCAGCGTTGCCGAGGCCAGGTGGCTGCCGACGGCAAGTTCGATCGGACCGGTGCCTTCGGGCCAGTCGACGGTGCGATAGATGTTGCCGGCAGCAAGGCTGACCGGAATCAGGAGCCCGACCAGCACCCAGAAGAAATCAGCCGGCTGGCCGGCCTCGCCGCGCGTCACCGCCACCATGACCGCGCCGATGAAGCCGACGGCGATGCCGATGATGCCGAGCATGTTGGGCCGGCGCACGCCAAGCAGGATCGAAAACACCAGCGTAACGACCGGCGACAGCGTGAACATGATGCCGGTGTAACCGGCGCCGAGATGCGGGATGGCCGAAAACATCAACAAATTGGGCGCGGCATAGGACACGGCGGCCGTGATGAAGAAATAGCGCAGCCGGTGCTGGGTGAGCCGCATGCGCTGGCCGCTGGCGAGCAAAGCACACAACAGGACGCTGCCGGCGCCGAACGAGATGACGAAGGCCCAGACCATCGCCGGGACGCCGGCCGCGGTGGCCAGCTTGCCGAACGGCAGCGTCAGGCCGAGCAGGCCACCGGTGACGACCAGAAGGCCAAGCGCCGATTCCCAGAGAAATTTCATCGGATAGTCTCGTCCACTCACTTGCGAAATTGGCACTTGCGGCGCTGCGCCGGTCTTGTATCTTGAGGTAACATAGCACAAAGATTCTTAACATAAAGATATTTAATGGTAAGACAAATGGATCGCGCGGCAAAGGCGGTCGAGCAATGGAAACGGGAGCGCCCGGACCTGGACGTTTCGCCGATGCTGGTGCTTGGGCGGCTGAATGAAGCCTCGTCGCTGGTCGCCCGCGAGCGCCTCGCACCGCTATTTGCCCGTTTCGGATTGCAGGCCGGCGAATTCGACGTCCTGGCAACGCTGCGGCGTTCCGGCCAGCCTTATGCGCTCACGCCGACCGCTCTCTACGAGGCGACTATGGTGACGTCGGGCGCTATGACCAACCGGCTCGACCGGCTGGAAAAGGCGGGCCTCATCCTGCGCGGCCCGCATCCCAACGACCGGCGCGGCATTGTCGTGCAACTCACGGAAAACGGTCTGGCCTTGATCGATGCGGCCCTGACCGCCCACGTTGCCAACGAACACGAAATCCTCGCCGGCCTGACCGTTGCCGAACGCGACACGCTAGCTGGCCTGCTTGCAAAGCTGATCGGCAGTAGCGTCTAGCCGGTCAGCCTGCCCGCCGCCGCGCAAAACGGCGTCGGTGTTGCCAGCGCCCGTAGGACATGACGAGACCGACAAACCATCTGGGCAAGTTGTTGTAGAGAAGAGCATCCCGTACACCGTCGAGGTAACGTTCGGCCATCGCTTCGTCCGAGAGATCGGGCATGGCGGCAAGTGTCGCCTCGACGTCCTCAAGCCGGCCTCGTCCGGTCGGCAATCTGGCGGCGAAGGCGATCTCCCGGCGCAGGCAAACTTGCTCGACCCGATCTCGTAATGCCTCTTCATAGCCGATGCTGCATCGCATCAGGCGGGCATGCGTGGCTTCATGAACGATAGACGATGCAACGCGCTTGGATGTCGTGTCTTCGTGGACAAGATAGCGTTCGTCCAGTTCACAGGCCTGTGATGCAACTGCCCATTGAGCAACCGAAGATGGAAGCGTCGTGACGAGAATCTGCCTGACGTCGCGCAGCATATGCTTGTAGCGTACCGGGTCGAAATCCCTGATAAGGCCGAGCGCCTCAACGATCTTGTCAGCGCCCTTGTCGCTCACAATCACCAACCCGTCGACCGTGTGGTGAGCGCTGAGCTTGACGAGAACGCGGCGGGCCAGGCGATCGATGACACCCCTAATTGCGCGTTGCGGCTCTGCTGCCTTCAGGTCACGCGAAGCTCCCTTGGAATTCAGTTCCGGTCCTCCGGAAAGCTCGGGATCGGCATGAACTCGACGCCGTCTTCGGCGAGGCTCTTGGCTTCGTCCAGCGTCGCCTCGCCATATATGCCGCGCGGATCGGTTTCACCGAAATGGATCTTGCGCGCCTCCTCGGCGAATTTGTCGCCGACATAGTCGGCATTCTCACGCACCTTCTCGGCCATCGCCTTCAGCTGCGCCAAAGCCTGCTTCTGCGCTTCGCCCATGGCCAGCGCAATCGTTTCCTGCTTGCGGGCGGTGGAGACCGCCGGCGCCATCAGCGCCTTTTGCACCTTGTGCGAACCGCAGGTCGGGCAATCGACGAAGCCACGCTTCTTCTGCGTGTCGAAATCGTCATTGCTGCGAAACCAGCCCTCGAACTCGTGCTCATGCTCGCAGATCAGGGCAAAACGGATCACGAAGCTGCACCTCTGAGCCGCGGCACCTCGGCCGTGCCGGCATAGACGGCAAAATCGCGCGCGTTCTTGAGATTGGGGATCTTTTTGCGCGCCGCCGACGACTGCGCGGTATCAATCTCGGCGACGATTACACCAGGCTCGGCATGCGCCGCCTCGGCGATGATGCGACCCCACGGGTCAACGATCAGCGAATGGCCATAGGTTTCTCGGCCGTCCTCGTGCACACCACCTTGGGCAGCGGCAACCACATAAGCGCCGTTCTCGATGGCGCGGGCCCGCAGCAGCACGTGCCAATGGGCCTCGCCGGTCTGGCGGGTGAAGGCGGCGGGCACCGACAAAAGATCGGCGCCGGCCAGCGCCTCGGCGCGGAACAGCTGCGGAAAGCGCAGATCGTAGCAAACGGCAAAGCCAAGCCTGGCGCCATCGATCTCGGTGACGACGGCCTCGGTGCCCGGTTCATAGGCGGCGGATTCGCGCCAGCTCTCGCCATTGTCGAGGTCGACGTCGAACATGTGGATCTTGTCGTAGGTGGCAAGCGTGGCGCCGTCCGGCCCAAACAGCAGCGCTCGGTTGGCGAGCTTGCCGTCGGCACGCAGGATGGCGGTCGAGCCGATATGCAGGAAGACGCCGAGTTCGCTGGCGAGCTTGCGCGCGGTCGAAACGATGATGTCCTTGTCTTCCGAGGTGAAGGAGGCAGCCCTGGCTTCCTTGTCGCGGATCAGCGCGCCGGTCATTTCCGGGGTCTGGATGTAGGTAGCACCCAGGCTTGCCGCCTCGCGCACCAGCCGTTCCAGATCGACCGCATTGCGCTCAAGGCTTTCGCCTGAACGCATCTGGATCGCCGCCGCCTTGAAAACACCCATCGTCATGCCCTCTGTGCCGTCGAGCCGTTGGCAAGCAGCCTGTCCAGCTGCCCCCGCGCCTCCAGTTCGTGGAGTTCGTCGGAACCGCCGACATGCGTGTCGCCGATGAAAATCTGCGGAAAGGTGGTTCGCCCGTGCGCCCGCGAAATCATTTCCTGGCGCAATTCCGGCGAGAAGGAAGCGTCATGCTCGGTGTAGGCAACGCCCTTGCGATCGAGCAGCCGCTTGGCCGCCGCGCAATAGCCGCACATCATGCGGGTGTAGATCGTCACATCGAGCATTGGCCTGCAATCCTGTCTTTCCCTGATCTTATATAGTCGCGGACTCGTCGGCCCGAAAGTCCCCCGGCAGAACCCGCGCGAAGGTCAGCACGTCGACCGCTGCGGCGCCGCCCTTTTTCAATGCTTTGGCGACCGAGCGCACGGTGGCGCCGGTGGTGTAGACGTCGTCGACCAGAAGCACGCGGCGGCCGCCGATCTCGATTTCCGCTTCCGTCGGCACACGGAAGGCGGCGCGCACATTGTCCTCGCGCTCCTGCCGCTCCAGCCCGACCTGCTGGCGCGTGAGTTTGACGCGCCGGATCGCCGAGGGCGAGAAACGCAACCCACTGAGCTGCGAAACAGCCCTTGCCAGTTCCGCCGACTGGTTGAACTGGCGCCTGAAAAAGCGCCGCCAGTGCAGCGGCACCGGCACGACGACATCAGCGTCCGCGATCAGTTCGGCCCCGGCGCGCAGCATCCAGCGCGCCATCCATGGCGCGAGATCGGTGCGGTCCTGGTATTTCAACCCTTGCACCATCTGGCGGGCGACACCCGAATAGGCCACGGCCGCCCGCGCCCGCTCGAAAGGCGGCGGATCGGCGATCGCTTCGGCCGACAGGAACCCCTCGCCCATGTCGTGGGTGAACGGCGTGCCCATCACCGCGCACCACGGCCGCTCCAGGAGCCTGAGTTTGGGCCAGCAGGCGCCGCATAAAACGCCGGGCTGCGAGACATGCCTGCGGCAGCCGGCGCAGACCGGCGGGAACAGCACCCGTGCCGGCCAGTCCAACATCGTTTGAGCCAGGCTCTTGATCTCCATCACCGGATCGGCCACGTGGTTTGTCGTCCGCGCCACGATATCACAAGGCGGACAGACAGGGATGTTTGCCTTGCAGCCCATCATCGATACAGAGCTCTGGCTGGCACACAAGCGCCGGGCGTTGGGCCATCCCGTGGCTGGCGCCGATTTTCTGATGCGGCGGGCAGCGGAAGACCTAGCCGACCGGCTCGGCGCGGTCGAACGCCGGTTCGGCAAGGCCGCCGTGCTGTTTTGCCAGACGCCGGCCGCAACGGATGTGGTTGCTGCGAGCGGCAAGGCAGCGGAGATCGTGCGCGTCGAGGCAGACGCAGCGTTTCTGGACGGACAGCCAGGGCTGCTGGCACCGCTGGAGACCGTGCCGTTTCCGCCGGAAAGCCTGGATCTCGCCGTCTCGCTGCTGTCTTTGCAGGCGATGAACGACATTCCCGGCATGCTGGTGCAGATCCGCCGCGCGCTGCGGCCCGACGGGCTTTTCCTTGGCGCCTTCGCCGGCGCCGGCACGCTTTCAGAACTGCGCGAAAGCCTGCTCGCCGCCGAGACCGAGCTCTATGGCGGCGCCAGCCCGCGTGTCATCCCCTTCACCGATGTCCGCGACGCCGGCGCACTTCTGCAGCGCGCCGGCCTGGCGCTGCCGGTGGCCGACGTCGAAACGGTTACCGTGCGCTACGACACCCTTTTCAACCTCATCGCCGATCTCAGGGCGATGGGCGAAACCAGCGCGCTGACCGATCGCAGCCGGCGGCCGGGTGCGCGGAAGCTGTTTGCCCGTGCCGCCGAAATCTATGCCGAACGCTTTTCGGACGCCGACGGTCGGATCAGGGCAAGTTTCTCTGTTGTCTGGATGTCGGGCTGGGCACCCGATGCCTCGCAGCAAAAGCCCTTGAAACCGGGCTCGGCGAAGGTCTCGCTGAAGACGATACTGGAAAATCCCGGCGGGCGGTGACTTAGCTCCGGATCAGTGCTCGGCGAAGGCGTTGGCAAGCTTGCTGTTGGTGTCGCTGAACAGAAACTGGATCGCATTGCCGACTTTGCCGACGCCGCCGACGATGGCAAGCGACAGCACGGCGACAATCAGGCCATATTCAATGGCCGTGGCGCCTGTTTCGTCTTCCAAGAAACGCTGCAACAATGTCTTCATGATCGTCGATCCCTCTTGCCACGACCATACCGCCGACCTGTTAAGAAAGGTTAACGGCATAAGCTTAACAGGCGATGAAACGGGGCCCGCGTTAAGGAAATCAATAAGCTTTTGTTCACCTTCTTCGTCAGCAATCACCGCTGCGCCGGCCGTCGGCGCGGATGATGCAGACGGAACTGGGGGAGGGCTGCAGCACGCTTCTGCGCAGCGTATAGGTGGCGCGCGAGCCGATCGAACCGGTGCTCATCGTGTCCAGGCCGTTTGCAACAGCATCGCGGCTGGTCGATCGCGTCTGTTTGTCGAGGATGGGGACCGCAATCAGGGCCAGCGCCACCGCCGCCGAGCCGAACAGCAGCGTGATGCGCAATATGCTCATGCCGGCATTGGCGGCGCGAAAGCTGCGATCCGGCCGGATCGAATCCCACTCCTTGTCGAGGCTCATGCAATCGCTCCCGGCGAATCCGCTTTGCCGCAATTTTTCACGACGAGATAAATCTTCCATTAACGCTGGCTAAATCAGGCCGCGAAATGGCTTCTGCTCACAACAGGTCTATGAGGAACTGGATCAGCGGCGCATCGGCAGGCGGCATCGGATAGTCGCGCATCTGCTTTGGTCGCACCCATTTCAACGCCTGCCCCTCTTTCGGCTGCGCGATGCCGCGAAAGCGGCGGCAGACGAAGAGCGGCATCAGGAGATGGAAGTCATCGTAGGAATGGCTGGCGAAGGTGAGCGGCGCCAGGCAGGGTATGTCGGTCTCGATGCCGATCTCCTCCTGCAGTTCGCGGATCAGGCACTGTTCCGGCGTCTCGCCGGGCTCGACCTTGCCGCCCGGAAACTCCCACAGGCCGGCAAGCTGTTTGCCCTCGGGTCGCTGCGCCAGAAGCACGCGGCCATCGGCATCGACCAGCGCGCAGGCGGCGACCAGGAGCAGGCGTTTACCTTTGGCAATCTCGCTCATGCGCCTGGCGGCCGGCGGTAGTGGTAGCGATAGACCTCCTCGAAGCCGAGCGAGCGATAGAGCGCCAGCGCCGGCGCATTGCCGGCCTCGACCTGCAGCCAGGCTTCACGCGCCCCGCGCAGCCTGGCCCATTTCAGCGCCGACAGGATCAGGTTGCGGCCATGGCCCTTGTTGCGCGCCGATTTGTCGGTGGCGACCTCGAACAGGCCGGCAAGATCGCCGTCATGGACGCAGATCAGCACAGCCAGCGGCTCGGCCCCCTCTTCGAGCGCAAACAGCCCGACCTCGGGTTGAATGGCGCCTATGATTTCCGAAAGCCCCGGCCGAAGCGATGGATCCGAGCCGCTGACCTTGAGCGACGCACCAAGAAAGCGGCTGATATCCTTCAGCGGAATCTGGTCCATCGCCGGCGCCAGTTGCGCGTCCGCCAGCGGCAGCCGCATCACCAGCGATTCGTCGAATGTGCTCCAGCTCTCATTGTCGAGATGCCTGGCCAGGTCCGGCCCCGACAGCGGCGAGATGCGGAAGGTCAGCGGCCTGCCATAGGCATCGAAGCGCCGGCTGGCGCGGCCGATGCGCTCGGCGATGTGCTGGGTATCGCCGGGATCGAGCGGGTTGACCGAGTTCAGCCGCTTGGCCGGATGGCCGGCCGTCAGCCGCACCACCCAGGTGCCGTCATAGTGGACGGCCGCCGCCGGCCAGGCGCGAAAACCCGCAGCCTCGTAGCGGCGAACGATGGCGAGCATGCTTGCCGGATGCCTGGAAGCCAATTCCATCAGCTCCGGTAATCGCCATTGATGGCGACATATTCCTTGGTGAGGTCGCAGGTCCACACCGTCGCCTTGCCGCGGCCGATGCCGATATCGGCGCGGATGCGGATATCGTCGCGCTTCATATAGGCCGAGGTCGCTTCCTCGGAGTAGTTGGGGTCGCGCTCGCCTTCATGCGCCAGCCGGTTGTCGCCGAACCAGATCGACAGAAGGTCGCGATCGGCCGGTTCGCCGGCCTTGCCGACGGCCATGACGACGCGGCCCCAATTGGCGTCCTCGCCGGCGACCGCCGTCTTGACCAGCGGCGAATTGGCGATCGACAGCGCGATGCGCTTGGCCGAGCGCGCAGATTTCGCCCCGGTGACGGTGACTTCGACCTGCTTGCGGGCGCCCTCGCCGTCGCGCACCACTTGCAGCGCCAGCGACTTCAGCACCTTGCCAAGTGCGCGGCGGAAGGCGCCGAGGCGCGCATCCTTGGGATCGCTGATGACCGGCGCGCCGCGCTTGGCCGCAGCGCCGGTGGCGAACAACAGCAGCGTGTCGCTGGTCGAGGTGTCGCTGTCGACGGTGACCGCGTTGAAGGTCTTGGCGGTGCCGCGCGACAACAAATCCTGCAGCACGGGGGCGGCGATCGGCGCGTCGGTGGCGATGAAGGACAGCATCGTCGCCATGTCGGGCGCGATCATGCCGGCGCCCTTGGAAATGCCGTTGATGACGACGTCGGCGTCGCCGAGCTTGACCGTCGCGGTCGCCACTTTCGGATAGGTGTCGGTGGTCATGATGGCCTTGGCCGCTTCGGTCCACAGATCGGGCTTGCCGTCCTTGACCAGACCGGAGAGCAGATGGCTGAATTTGGTGGTGTCGAGCGGCTCGCCGATGACGCCGGTGGAGGCGAGGAACACTTCGCCTGGCGTGCAGCCCGCGGCCTTGGCCGCCGCTTCGCCGGTCAGCTGGGTAGAGGCGCGGCCCTTCTTGCCGGTGAAGGCGTTGGCGTTGCCCGAGTTGACGACCAGCACCCGCGCCTTGCCGGCGCCAAGGTTCTGCCGGCAGAAATCGACCGGCGCCGAGGGGCATTTCGATTTCGTGAAGACACCGGCAACAGCGGTTCCGGCGTCAAAGACCATGGCCAGCAAATCGGTGCGGTTCTTGTATTTGATCCCGGCCTCGGCGGTGGCGATGCGCACGCCCTCAATGGCAGGCATTTTGGGATATTTCTTCGGCGCGAGCGGCGAAATCGTTGCGGACATTGGGGACCTCGGGCGACGGAAAACGCTGGGGAAGGCCGGTTTGCCTGATACCACGGCCCGGCGCAAGGGCGTTTTCTTGGCCGCCGGCACCGGCAAGCCAGCTTGGATTAAGCTTGCATTTCAAATCCGTTGGCGTCACTGGGGCCTCTGGCGTTATGATATCGGCCATGGGCAGGCTGGTGATCTTGGCGGTGGCGTTTATGGGGCTTTTGCTCCTGAGCGCCGATGCGCAGCCGGAACGGCGCGTGGCGCTGGTCATCGGCAACGGCACCTATGCCGAGGCCGGCACGCTCGCCAATCCGGTCAACGATGCCCTCGACATTGCCGGCAAGCTGCGCTCGATCGGCTTCGACGTCATCGAGGGCAACGATCTTGGCAAGCGTGAGCTCGAGCGCAAGATCGGCGAATTTTCCGATGCGCTGCAAGGCGCCGGCGTCGGCCTGTTCTATTATGCCGGCCATGGCCTGCAGGTCGAAGGGCGCAACTACATCGTCCCGGTCGACGCCCGGCTCGACATGCCGGTCAAGCTGCAGCTCGAAGCCGTGCCGATCGACGAAGTCCTCGACATCATGGAACAGCAGACCAAGGTCAGCCTGGTGTTCCTCGATGCCTGCCGCAACAATCCCTTTGCCCGCAGCCTGAGCCGCACCGCCACCACGCGCTCGGCGACGGCGCTTGCCGGCCTGGCGCAATTCGATTCGACGCGCGGCTCCTTCATCGCCTTCTCGACCGCGCCGGGCGCTGTCGCCATGGACGGAACCGGGCGCAATTCACCGTTTGCCGCCGCATTGCTGCGGCACATGGCCGAACCCGGCCAGAGCATCAACGACATGATGATCGCGGTGCGCCGCGACGTGGTTTCCGAAACCCGCGAGGGGCAGCGCCCCTGGGAACAGGGTTCGCTGCTCGAACGGTTTGAATTCGTGCCCGGCGGCGAAACGGTCGCACAGAAGCCCCCGGTCGCTCCGGCACCCGAGACAAAGGTCGCGGCACTCGAACGGTCCGTCGGCGACGACAAGACCGCGATCGAGAAATTCCTGCGCGATGATTATCTGGCGCCCGATGCCGCGGCGATCGGCGAGACGGTCAAGCGGCTCTATGCCCCTTCCGCCACCATCTTCGGCACGCGCTACGACAGCGACGCCGTCATCAAGCTCAAGACCGACTGGTTCGCGCAATTTGCCTCCTGGTCGTTCAGCCTCGAACCCGGCAGCCTTGACGTGACGCCGCAGGGCGAGGACCGCGCCGAAGCCGTGTTCGCGATGAGCTATGATTATCAGCCGAAGGACAAATCGGTGGCGCGTATGACCGGCAAGGCAAAGGTCACGCTCGGCCTTGTCAAAAGCGACGGCCAATGGCGGATCGCCTCGGAAACCTCGCAAGCGATGAACTGAATTCCCCCCAGGGGCGAATACGGGCCTGCTTCCACAAGTCGCTGGAAACGGGCCGTTTCGTTTGAGTTCCGGCTCACCTATATTGCCGGCGAAAGTGTTGGCGAGGACAGACATGGGCGAGGATCCGGCGCGCAGATCGATCGGGGCGCGGCGCAATCCCGACAGCGCCGAGGCCATTCTCGAGGCCGCGGAGGCAGTGCTGGTCGAGGCCGGCTACGCGGGATTCTCCATTGAGGCCGTGGCGCGGCGTGCACGCGCCGGCAAGCCCACGATCTATCGCTGGTGGCCGAGCAAGGCGGCCTTGTTGCTGGAAGTCTACAAGCGGCAAAAGCGCGTCGCCGTCCCCGATACCGGCAATCTCGAAAACGATCTCGTCGGTTTCCTCCAAAACCTCTTCGCGCACTGGCGTGACACATCCTCGGGCAGCGTGTTCCGGTCGCTGATCGCCGAAGCGCAGTCGGATGAAGCGGCGGCCGTGGCCTTGACTGGCTATGCCGATGGACGTCGGTCCCACACCGCCCGGATCATCGAGCGCGCCAGGGCGCGAGGCGAGGTTGCCGCCGATATCGATGCGGCGCTGGTCGCCGACCTCGTGGCTTCCTATGCCTGGAAGCACCTCTTGACCAACCGTCTCGACGAAGACGAGGTTACAATCCGCGCCACCGTCCGCTATGTGATATCGGGCATCTCTGGCTGATCGCCGACAACCGCCGGGGGGCGACTTGACCGAAAACGCCTTACCGGTTCTGCCCGTCGGCCTGATCATCGTTTCCGACTATCTGACACAAGATGGCGATGACGAACTGCGCCGGGCAGTGCGCGCTTATGCGCAGGATGCGCGCGGCGTTCCGGCTGAAATCATCATCATGCTGCCGCATGGCCACGCATCGGCAATCGAGGCCGAACTGTCTGGAAAACCGGCCTTTTCCTGCCCTTCGGTGATCGTCGCGACGCATGATAGCGACGAATCCTCGCAACTGAAAGACGCAGCGCTTGCCTATTGCCGCCATGACCTCGTCGCCGTGGTCGAGGCCGATTGCCTGACGCGGCCCGGATGGCTGGCGATTCTTTACGAAGCGGTCGTGAAGAATCCGACGATCGATGCGATTTCCGGCCGCACCACTTACGACAAGGACACCATGATGATGCGGGTGATGTCGCTGCTCGACCGCGGCTTCATCGAACGCCGCAACCGCAGCGGCCAGATCATCCATGTCAGCAACAATGGCGCGCTTTACCGGCGGCCGATTCTCGAGCGCCATCGCTTCGAAGCCGATCATGGGCCCTTCGTTTCCTCGCATCTGCGGCAGCACGCGATGCTGAGGGATGGCGTGACCATGGAAGTGGCCACCGAGGCGGTCTCGATCCACGCCTATGAGGGCCTGGGCTTCATCTGGGATGTCAGACGCAACAAGGGCTACCAATACGCGCGCATGGATTTGCTGACGAAAGGCCGGCGCTCGAGGCTGGGCCTCGCCTGGCGGGCGGTGAAAACGTCCTTCAAGGAAAACCGCCAGACCGCACAGGCCGTCGGCACGGCGTTTTGCCGCTGGACGGACTGGCCGCTGTTCTGGGCGATGATGGTTCTGGTGCGCATCCCCGAATTCAGCGGCGCCCTGGCCGCCGGCGATCCGGCGGCGTTCAAGGCGTCCACCCACTATCGCTGACTTTCAGCCAGCCAAGGCTCGAAAACAAAAAGGGCGCCAAACGGCGCCCCTTTGCATGCTTTTCGAGGTGCCGCCTTACTTGCCGGCTTCCATCGTGTCGACGGCCTTCTTCAGATTGGCGTCGGGGATTTCGACCTTGGCCGCGCCGCGCAGCTGCTTGACCAGCGCGAAATACTTGTCGCGGATGACCGCCTGCTTGGCCTGGTCCTTGACGTCGTCAAACGCCGGCGGCTGCTTGACGCGCTTGTCCTCGAGCTTGATGACGTGCCAGCCGAACTGCGACTGCACCGGCTCCTTGGTGTATTTGCCGACGTCGAGCGCGAATGCCGCCTTGTCGAATTCCGGCACCATCTGGCCTGGGCCGAACCAGCCGAGATCGCCACCATTGGTCTTGCCCGAGGGATCGCTGGTGTGCTCGTTGGCGAGCTTCTGGAAATCGGCGCCGCCGTCGAGCTGCTTGATGATCGCCTCGGCCTCTTCCTTGGTCTTCACGAGGATGTGACGGGCATGAACCTCATTGACCGGCGGCGTGCTGGCGATTTCCTGGTCATAGCGGGCGCGCACCTCGGCGTCGGTGACCTTGTCGACGACGCCCTTCTCGACCATCTCGCCATGCAGCGCGCGCTGCTGCAGGAACGCCATGCGGCGCTGGAATTCGGGATCCTTGTCGAGCCCGGTGGCGACCGCCTGGGCGGCCATGACGCGGATCTCGATGGCCGCCGAAAGGGCGGCGGCGCGGCGCTGCTCGGGCGGCAACTGCGCGAATTGCTGCGACAGTTCACCCTCGGCAAGCCCAAGGTCCGCCTCGGTCAGCTTCTCGCCATTGACGGTGGCGATCACCGCATTGGGGTCGACGGGTGCGGCGGCTGGCGCTGCAGCATCGGCCGGGGCGGGAGCGGCTTCCTGGGCCAGGACAGGCGACAGCGAAAGAGCCGACAGGCCGAAGACCAGGCCAAGGCTGGCGAGCGACGCACGGCGAAACAGTAAGGACATCAAGATTAACTCCAAGGGGGATTGGTCGGGCTTGCAGATCAGCCGGATTGTGGCGGAATTTGGCGCTGCCCATAGGGCTAACGCGGCGTTGACATCAGTTGAGCCCCCTCTTATCTGTCCAACGACTTTGCGTCCAGAACCGTTTTCCGGGCGCTTTTTGCGTTTGTCTGCGTTTCACGCGGAATTGATGGGGCCGGCCGGCGCCCGTCTCAAGATTGAGAATTCTATCGAAAGGACCATTGGATGGTCAGTCTCGGCGGTCTCGCCCGTAAGGTTTTCGGCTCCTCAAACGATCGCCGCGTCAAGGCGACCCGGCCGCGTGTCGAGGCGATCAACGCCATGGAAAACGAGATGCGGGCGCTGTCCGATGCCGAGCTGCAGGCTCGCACGGAAAAATTCCGCCAGGATATCGCCAACGGCGCCACCCTCGATGACCTGCTGATACCGGCCTTCGCCACCGCCCGCGAGGCGGCGCGCCGCGTGCTCGGCATGCGCCCGTTCGATGTCCAGCTGATCGGCGGCATGGTGCTGCACAATGGCGGTATCGCCGAAATGCGGACCGGCGAGGGCAAGACCCTGGTCGCCACCCTGCCCGTCTATCTCAATGCGCTTGCCGGCAAAGGCGTTCACGTCGTCACCGTCAACGACTACCTCGCCACGCGTGACTCCGAATGGATGGGCCGCGTCTACAAATTCCTCGGCCTTTCGGTCGGCGTCATCGTCCACGGTCTCTCCGACGAGGAGCGCCGCATCGCCTACGCCGCCGACGTCACCTATGCCACCAACAACGAGCTCGGCTTCGACTATCTGCGCGACAACATGAAGTACGAGCGCGCCCAGATGGTCCAGCGCGGCCACAATTACGCGATCGTCGACGAAGTCGATTCCATCCTGGTCGACGAGGCGCGCACGCCGCTGATCATTTCCGGTCCGCTCGAGGACCGTTCGGAAATGTACAACACCATCGACGCCTTCATGCTGCAGCTCGGCCCGGCCGACTACGAGATCGACGAGAAGCAGAAGACCTCGATCTTCACCGAGGAAGGCACCGAAAAGCTGGAAAACCTGCTGCGCGCGGCCGGCCTGCTCAAGGGCGAGTCGCTCTATGATGTCGAGAACGTCGCCATCGTTCACCACGTCAACAATGCGCTTAAGGCGCACCGGCTGTTCCAGAAGGACAAGGACTACATCGTCCGCAACGACGAGATCGTCATCATCGACGAATTCACCGGCCGCATGATGCCGGGACGCCGCTATTCGGAAGGCCTGCACCAGGCGCTCGAAGCCAAGGAGCATGTGGCGATCCAGCCGGAAAACCAGACGCTGGCCTCGGTCACCTTCCAGAACTATTTCCGCCTCTACAAGAAGCTCTCCGGCATGACCGGCACGGCGCTGACCGAGGCCGAGGAATTCGGCAACATTTACGGCCTCGAAGTCACCGAGATCCCGACCAATCTGCCTGTCATCCGCAAGGATGAGGACGACGAGGTCTACCGGACGGTCGAGGAGAAGTACAAGGCGATCGTCAAGGAGATCAAGGAAGCGCGCGCCAAGGGCCAGCCGACGCTGGTCGGCACCACATCCATTGAAAAATCCGAGCAACTGGCCGAGCGCCTGCGCAAGGAAGGGTTCAAGGATTTCGAGGTGCTGAACGCCCGCCATCACGAGCGCGAGGCGGCCATCGTCGCCCAGGCCGGCAAGCCCGGCGCCATCACCATCGCCACCAACATGGCGGGACGCGGCACCGACATCAAGCTCGGCGGCAACGCCGAGATGCGCATCGAGGACGAACTGGGCGACATGCCTGCCGGACCCGAGCGCGAGGCGCGCGAAAAGGAAATCAACGCCGATGTCGAGCGCCTGAAGGACAAGGCGCTGGCCGCCGGCGGCCTCTACGTGCTCGCTACGGAGCGCCATGAATCGCGCCGCATCGACAACCAGCTCCGCGGCCGTTCCGGCCGCCAGGGCGACCCCGGCCGTTCGAAATTCTTCCTGTCGCTGCAGGACGACCTGATGCGCATCTTCGGGTCCGAGCGCATGGACGGCATGCTGCAGAAGCTCGGCCTCAAGGAAGACGAGGCCATCATCCATCCGTGGATCAACAAGGCGCTGGAAAAGGCGCAGAAGAAGGTCGAAGCGCGCAACTTCGACATCCGCAAGAACCTGTTGAAATACGACGACGTCTCGAACGACCAGCGCAAGGTGGTGTTCGAGCAGCGCATCGAATTGATGGACGGCGAAGGCCTCTCGGAGACGATCGCCGAGATGCGCGAAGGCGTCATCGAGGAGATCGTCACCAAGAACATCCCCGAAAACGCCTATGCCGAGCAGTGGAACGTCGCCGGCCTCAAATCCGAGGTCGCCGAATTCCTCAATCTCGACCTGCCGGTCGAGGACTGGGTCAAGGAAGAAGGCATTGCCGAAGACGACATCCGCGAACGCCTGACCGAAGCCGCCGACGCCGCCGCCAAGGAGCGCGCCGACCGGTTTGGTCCCGACGTGATGAGCTATGTCGAACGCTCGGTGGTGCTGCAGACGCTCGACCATCTGTGGCGCGAGCACATCGTCAATCTCGACCATCTGCGTTCGGTCGTCGGCTTCCGCGGCTACGCCCAGCGCGATCCGCTGCAGGAATACAAGGGCGAGGCGTTCGAGCTGTTCCAGGCGCTGCTCGGCAATCTGCGCCAGGCCGTCACCGCGCAATTGATGCGCGTCGAACTGGTCCGCCAGGCCGCCGAAGCGCCGCCGCCCGAGGCGCCCGACATGTTCGGCAGCCACATTGACGGCACCACCGGCGAGGACGATTTCGGCGGCGGCGAGACCGCGCTTCTGGTCCGCCAGGAGAGCAGCGCCATCGTCGCTCCCGAAGACCGCGACCCGAACAACCAGGCGACCTGGGGCAAGGTCGGCCGCAACGAAGCCTGCCCCTGCGGCTCCGGCAAGAAATACAAGCACTGCCACGGCGCGTTTGCCTGATTTCGACCGCTAGACTAGGGTGTCGGGGCCGGTTATGGGCCGGCCCCGATTTTTGAAGGCAGGCGGCGTCAGCTGCGAAGGAACGTCAGCAGATCGGCATTCAGCCGGTCCTTATCGACGTGAAGCAAGCCGTGGGACCCACCCTCGTAAACCACGAGCTTGGCCTGCGGCATGAGCTTGGCGGTCAGGTTCCCGGAGATCTCCAGCGGGACGATCTGATCGTCGCTGCCGTGCACCACAAGCGCGGGGACAGTGATCTTCTTGAGGTCCTCGCGGAAATCGGTTTCCGAGAAGGCACCAAGTGCGTGATAGGCGGCGAGCAGCCCGGTTGCCTGTCCCTGCCGCCAGTAGTTTTGCCGCAAGCCCTCGGAGATCTTCGCGCCCGGCCGGTTGAAGCTGTAGTACGGCATGGTGACGTCGAGATTCCATTGCGAACGGTCAGCCTGCACAGCCGCGCGAAAACCGTCGAACACCTCCTTGGGCGCCCCCGTCGGATTGGTCTCGGTCTTGAGCAGGAATGGCGTCACCGCGGAGACAAAGGCGGCCTTGGCGACGCGGCCCTGGCCATGGCGTCCGACATAACGGGCGACTTCGCCGCCGCCCATCGAATGACCAATGAAGGTCGCCTCGCGGAGGTCGAGCGCATTGACCAGTTGTGCCAGATCGTCGGCGAACGTGTCGTAATCGTAACCGTTCGCCGGCTGGCTTGACCGTCCGAAGCCACGACGGTCATGGGCGATGACCCGATAGCCGTTCTGCAGCAGGAAGAACATCTGGTCCTCCCATGCATCGGAGGAGAGTGGATAGCCGTGGCTGAAGACGACGGCCGGTCCCGTGCCCCAATCCTTGTAGTAGAGGCTGGTGCCGTCCTTGGTGGTCAGATGGTTCGCTGTCGGCTCGCCGGCATTTGCCGGCACCAGGGTTTTTGCACCGGCAGCACCGGCGCTGGCAGTGGCAAGGCCGACGCCAGCGGCGACGCCTTTCAAGAGGTTACGCCGGAAAGCACTGTCAGGTGTCGAGATCGTGGACATGGTGAACTCCGTGAAAAGAAGCCGCTTGCGGCGGCGGGATTGGTGAATGGTCGGGAGAAGAACCGGTCTGCCCGGTGGTTGGCAGAAAAGTTCGGAGTGGAATCAGAAGCCGGGGCGATCAAGGATTGTCATGAAAGGCCCTTTAGCTGTCTATCGATAGGTAGGTAACGACACAGCAGTTAGGCCTTTCCTTTCTCTGCGTCAACAACTATCTATCGAGTGGTAGACAGAGGATGAAGATGGCTAAAACGAAAACTGACATGCGCGAGGCGGTTATGGCGGCCGCAAAAGCGACAGTGCAGGCGCATGGCTACAACGCCCTCAGCTTTCGCGAGCTTGCCAAAGAGGTCGGGATCAAGAGCGCCAGTGTGCACTATCACTTCCCCACCAAAGGCGACCTGGGGGCCGCGCTGGCGCGTCGCTATACCGAGGATGGGGCCAACTATCTGTCGGAGCTGCTTGCAAATTCCAGCGACGCGACCTGGCGCATGGACAGATATACGGAAATCTTTCGCTCGGCGTTGGCCAATGACAATCGCATGTGCCTGTGCGGGATGATGAGCGCGGAACTCGCCGACCTTCCCACGGAGGTGCGAACCGAGGTCGACAAGTTTGCCGAGACGAATGTCGGCTGGATCACCCAGGTTCTGGCGCAGGCAAACCCTGCGGCGAGCGAGCAGGATTTGCGCGACCACGCGATGGCGATCTTCGCCGCCATCGAGGGAGCACAGCTCGTGGCGCGCGGTTGCCAGGACATCGGCATCTATGATCGAACGATCAGGGCGTATCGCGCCACCGGCCTCATGCCGTGACTGCCTGCGGCCGCGCTCGACTAGACTAGGTCGGGGGCGCGAAGGATCGCTGACCTCTCAGTCGAAACTTTGGAACAAGCTTCTCACAAAAGCCCAGAATCCCGCGCCGCCGCCGTCGCCTGACCGCGCGACACCGCGTCCAGTTTGCCCAGCACGGCCGAGACATGGTGATCGACCGTTTTCGGCGAAATCGTCAACTGCTCGGCGATCCGCTTGTTGGAGAGACCACGTTCGATCAGCTGCAGCACCTGCATCTGGCGCAAGGTGAGGCCGGCGAGATTGGCGCGCGTCGAGCGGCGTGGGCCGCGGGCAATGCCGCCAATGCCGTTCTTGCGCATGATTTCGCGCAGCCGCTGGGCAGCCGGCCATGCCCCCAGGCCATCGAATATCTCCAGTGCCAGCCGCTGCCCCTCATCGTCGCCAAGGGTGAGCGCCAGAGCGCGTTCGTAGGGCGCATTCAAGTCGGCCCACAGTGCCGAAGCCGAACGCCAGTCGCCGGTCAAAAGCAGACGGTATGGCGTCGCCATATCGGCAGTATCGCCGGCCGGCATGTCCGGAGCGAGCAATGTTCGCCATAGCGCCAGTTCCCCGATATGGGCGCGCGAGCGCACCGGCGTTTCGGCGCGGGCGATCAGCGCCAACGCCTTCTCCTTGTCGCCCAGCCCCAGCCATGCCTGCTCGGCCGTCAGCGCTGCGTAGGAACTCAGCATCTGCAGGTCTGCACCACTTCCGACGAACCGCGCCATTTCGGCAAACAGCGGCTCGGCCGACGGATCGCCGCGCCGCAGTCGCAGTTTCGCCAGGGCCAGCAGCGCCGGGAGCCGGCCCACGGTCGTTGTCCGCTCATTGTCGATGACGTCGGTTGCTGTGGCGGCGGCGTCGTCCCATTGGCCTTGGCGCAGCTGCACATCGGCCAGCATGCCTCTGAGATAGTCGCGCCAGGTGCCAAGGTCGTTTTCGGTGCAATAGTGGATGCCGCTATCGAGCACCGGCCGCGCCGCGTCGTAGCTCATCTGGGTGATCTCGAAACAGGCGCGGTTGGTAAAGGCGCGCGCGGCATGTTCCTGGAAATTGCCCTGAAGTGCGATTTCGAGGCTTTGGTCGAGGCGCAGGCGTCCGGCAGCCGGATCCAGCCACTGCTCGACGCAGCCGACATTGTTGAGGGCATGCGACGCGATGTCGGGCCGGTTCATGCGCTCGGCCAGCGCAGCCGCCTTCTCGCCATAGAACAGCGTGTCCTCCACCTTCTCCGACAGCATCGCCAGATGGGAAAGGTTCGAATAGGCCATGGCCAGTTCCGGACCGGCGGGAGCAGCTTCCAGCATCGCCACGGCCTCGGCGCCGAAGGCGGCTGCCGCTTCGCGGTCGTCGCCCATTTCGCTCAGCCTGGAAAGCCATCTCAGGCTGTCGCCCTCCTTCAGCCTGTTGCCGTCGGCTTGATGCAGCCGGCGTGCCTGTTCCTGCGACGCGAGCGCGTCGGCGATCTTGCCAATGAGGTGGCTTTCGAAGGCATGTCGTTCGTAGAGTTCCGCGCGTTCCGTGGCCGGCAGGCTGTCGGCCTGCTGCAAGGCGATCTCGTAGTAGCCGGCGGCATCGCGATGGGCGCCGACGCGCGACGCCTCGCGCGCCGCGATCGGCGCCAGTTCGCGCACCGCAGCCAGATTGTGCGCCTCGACCGCATGATGCACCAGACGGCCCGTGGAGACGTCGCCGTTTTCGAGCAGCGCAGCCAAGGCACGCTGGTTGAACTGCCGCCTGTGCGACGTCGTCAACATCATTTCGATGGCGCGCCGCGCAATGTCGTGGCGAAAGGCATAGCCGTCGCCGAGATCGTCGAGCAGGCCGTTGGCGACGCATTCGGCCAGCTGGCCGGCGCTGGCCACGCCGCACAGGCCCTGCAAGGCCCAGGCGTCGGCGCGACGCGGAAACACCGACACCGCGTCAAGCATTGCGCGAGCCCCTGGCGACAGCCGCTCAGCCCGCGCCAGCACCGCGTCGCGCACGCTTGCCGGCAACGCAGTTTCGTTTTCGGCGCACAGCAATTCGGTGACGAAGAAAGCATTGCCTGCGGTCGCCCGGTAGATGGCGTCGCCATCGCGGCCGGCGGCATCGGCCAGCGACAGAACGGCCGCCTCGCTGAGCAGCGGCACCTCGATGCGCGCCACGCTGCCGGCCGGGATTTCGCCCAGCGCGCGGCGGACCCTGACCTGGGCTTCGCTGCGATCGTTGCGCGCGGTCACCAGGAGCAGAATCTGGGTGTTGGCGATACGCCGGCCAAGGAAGCGCACGAAATCGAGCGTCGCGTCGTCGGCCCAGTGCAGGTCTTCGATCACCAGCAGGCTCGGTCCCTTTGCCGCGAAGGCGTCGAGCGCATCTGAAAACAGCGGCAGTCTCTGCCCATGCCGGGCGTCGATGGCGCGCGGCAGTGCCCATTGCGCCTCGCGGGCCAGATCGTAGAGAGGGCCTAGCGGATCGGGGATCGACAGATCCTCGCAGGCGCTGCGCAACGTCACCGCACTCTGCCCGACACGGGCCGCGAACGCCTCAACAAGCGCCGTCTTGCCGGCGCCAGCCTCCCCCGCCAGTACCGCGACGCGGCCATGACCGCCGATTGCATCGCCAAGCAAGGTCTCCAGTTGCTGCAGCTGCATCTGCCGTTCCAGAAGCATCATTATCGTCTCGTATGATCGGAGTTTTCCCACCATGGCGGGCCGCTCACGATAGCCCGTGAAGAGAGCGCCGCAATGTGACTTTGCACACATTGCCGTGCCTCTTCCCACAAAGAACGACGCCAATATAGGGAATCGTCCCGCCAAATATGGGGAATCGTTCCGATGCGCGGGCCGGGCCGGCGTGGTCAACGTCCAGCCGCGCTCCGATCGAGCGTGACTCAATGGAAAAGGAAGCCTTCCATGCCTCGCTATCTGATTGAACGCACATTTCCGGACGGCCTCAACATACCGATGACCGACATCGGCGCCAGCGCGGTGGGCGGCGTCGTCATGCGCAATGCCGAGAAGGGCGTCACCTGGATCCAGTCCTTCGTCACGCCCGACAAGAAGCGCAGCTTCTGCATCTACGACGCGCCCTCGCCCGAAGCGATCCGCAGCACCGCCCAGAAAAACTCGCTGCCCGTCGACAAGATCACGGAGGTGCGGGTTCTTGACCCTTACTTTTACCTCTGACCCGGCGTTCGGTCGCTACAATGATGAGCATCAAACTGCCCTTCGCGGCCATGGCGAACTGCCTGGTGGCCTGCCGGTCGGTGGAACCGAGCCTGTCCTGGGAAAGGCCGGCCTGCTCGGCCGTCTATGGCGGTTCGCGACGAAGCTGCCTGCGCATCTGTCTGAAAGGCGGCGCCTGCCCCCGGAAAGCGACTATCTGAGGCGCGACATCGGGCTCTCGGAGCGGGAAGTGCCGCAGGAATATTGGCAATACTATTTTTGGGATCGTTGATTTTGCACGGGTTTTAGCGGCGGCCGGAAGCTCGGCTACCGGAGCTGCATAACCATCACATGAACGGGGACGGACAAGCTCGTTCCCCCAAATCCTTGAACCAACGCTGCCGGCATTTTCGGCAGGCCCGACCGGGTCGCCATCGCCTCAAGCGTCAACAAACGAACGGAATGACCATGACCATAACTCTTTGGACGACACGCTTCGCGGCCCTGGCCGCCATCTCGATCGCGGCCGGTGCTGCCGCCCAGGCGCACGACGCCAATGCGCTGGCCGAAAAGGTGCGCGCCGCCAACAGCCGTTTCGAAAATGTGGTGGCTGCCACAGCCGAAGGTTACGCCCCGATCCCTTGCGCCAGCGGCATCACCGGCGGCGCGATGGGCATCCACTATGTCAACGGCGCCTATCTCAAGGACGATGCCGTCGATGTCGCCAAGCCCGAGGCGGTGATGTACGAGCCGATGGCCGACGGCAGCCTGAAGCTGATAGCGGTCGAATACATCACCTCGAAGGGCCCGGCCTCGCTCGAAGGCCAGCTGTTCAACTTCAACAGCGCCCCCAACCGCTACGGCCTGGGCCCGTTCTACGAGTTGCATGTTTGGGCCTGGAAACAGAACCCGACCGGCGCCTTCGCCGACATGAACCCGAACGTCTCGTGCGACGCGATGAAGGGGATGTAACGCTCCCCTTGTAGCACCTCGGGCACCGGACGCATCCGGTGCCCGGCCATCCCCCTTGGCGGGGGGAGGGGCGAGCGCAACGCCGACCGGCTCCCCAGTCTTCCCCGGCGTTCGCTCGCCTTTCGTTTTGCCACCGGCATGCGATTGACGTACTTTGCACATGCGACTGTCCTTGGCAGCTCGGCGTACCCGCACCTGCCCACCCTTTCTTAAGGTGTTTCGGCTACACCGAAACCTTGGGAACAGGCGGAAAACGGAGAGACATCGGGGTGCGCTTTTCCGCGGCGACGACGGCCGGGCGGTTCTTGCCGCAGCGCTTGGCGCTGCGCATGGGGCCGCTGCTTGGGCGCATCGATGCGGTGCTGTTCACCGCCGACGAGCGCGGCGAAGCCGGGCGCATGTCGCTCATCGCCTTTGCCATCCGCATCGTCAGCGCCGTCATCGCCTTCATCAGCCAGGTGCTGATGGCGCGCTGGATGGGCTCGTTCGAATACGGCATTTTCGTCCTCGTCTGGGTGACGATGGTCATCGTCGGCAACCTCGCCTGCCTCGGCTTTCACACCTCGGTCATCCGCTTCATTCCCGAATACCGCGAACGCAACATGCTGGACGAGCTGCGCGGCATCGTGGTCGCCAGCCGCCTGTTCGTGCTGATCGCCTCGACCGTAATCGCCGGCCTTGGCGTACTGGGCGTCTGGCTGTGCGCGGACTGGATCGAGAGCTACTATGTCATCCCGTTCATCCTCGGCCTGTTCTGCCTGCCGATGATTGCCATGGGCGACCTGCTGCAAGGCCAGTCGCGGGCCAATTCCTGGGCGCTGTTTGCATTGTCGCCGACCTATCTGGTGCGGCCGGTGCTGATCCTGGCGTTGATGGCGCTGATGCTGGCGATGGGCTATGCGCCCGACGCCCGGACCGCGATCTTCGCCTCGATCGCCGCCACCTACGCCACCACGCTCGGTCAGCTCATCGGCGTCACCCAGCGCATGGGCAAGAACATCCCGACCGGGCCGATGAAGGTGCATTTTGCCGAGTGGTTCATCGTCTCGCTGCCGATCTTCCTGGTCGAGAGCTTTTTCTTCCTGCTCACCAACGCCGATGTGCTGATGGTCGGCGCCTATCTGCAACCCAACGACGTCGCCGTCTATTTCGCCACCGTCAAGACGCTGGCGCTGGTGCATTTCGTCTACTTCTCCGTCAAGGCCGGCGTTGCCCAGCGCTATGCGCAATTCACCCATGGCGAACCGGAGAAGCTCGCCGCCTTTGCCCGTGAGACCGTGTCGTGGACGTTCTGGCCGTCGCTGCTGATGGCGCTGCTGGTGCTGGCGCTCGGCGAGCCGATGCTGGTGCTGTTCGGCCCCGAATTCACCGCCGGCTATCCGCTGCTGTTCCTGCTGGTGTTCGGTGTCGTGGCGCGCGCCGCTGTCGGCCCGTGCGAAAGCCTTTTGACGATGAGCGGCAACCAGAACATCTGCGCCGCCGTGTACGCCATGACGCTGGCCTTCAACATCGGCCTCAACATAGTGCTGATCCCGCTCTTCGGCCTGTGGGGGGCCGCGATCGCCACCAGCCTTGCCATGGTCTTCGAGGCCAGTGCTCTGTCCTTCACCGTCTGGCGCAAGCTTGGTATCGTCATGCTGATCTTCGTTCCCGCAGCCAAGAGAGCCGCCTGATGGCCGCCATCCCGTTGATCGAGGAAACCAGTGGCGGTCCCGCCGGCGCCATGGTGTCGGGCCTTGCCGGCCTGGCGCGCGACGCGGATCCGGCGCATCTCGAGATCCTCGCCAACAACCGGCCGCAGCGCAAGCTGGCGATCTATCCGGCTTCGGCCGGCTTCGAGCTGGTCGAGGAACTCGATTTTCTGTGCACCCGCACGATCGAGCCCAATGTCTTCTTCAACCCACGCTTCCTGGCGCCGGCCATGCCCCGGTTGGAGGATCGCGAGGTCAAGCTGGCGGTCATTCGTGACGGCGACGAATACCGCAACCGGCTGCGCCTGCTGGTGCCGTTCTCGGTCGAACGGCCGGCGATTCCACTCGGCGTTCCCGTCATGCGCACATGGTCGAGCCCGTTCGGCCCGATCGGCACGCCGCTGGTCGACCACGACGACCCGATCGGCGTCGTCGAGGACTTCTTCGGCATGCTGTCGCGGCCGCACCTGAAGCTGCCGAAAGTCTTCGTGCTGCCCGACATGCGGCTCGACGATCCGTTGGCCAGCGTGCTTGCCACCGTTGCCGAGACGCGCGGCCTGACAATGGTCACAACCGGCAAGGCGGACCGGCCGGTGCTCGAAAGTACGCTCGACGGCGAGGCCTATCTGAAGGCATCGCTGCGCGCGCATCACCATCGCGAATTCCGCCGCCTGAAGCGGCGCCTGGGCGATCTCGGCAAACTGGAACATGTCGTGGCGCGCGGTCCGGACGAAATCCGCCATGCCATCGAAAGTTTTCTGACGCTGGAAGCGTCCGGCTGGAAAGGCCGCGAGCGCACCGCCATGGCCATCGACCGCTTCCGCGCCGCTTTCGCCCGCGAGGCCGTACACCGGTTGGCTGAACACGACATGTGTCGCATCCATTCGCTGACGCTGGACGGCCGCACCATCGCCTGCCTGGTGGTCTTCGTCGAGGCCGGCGTCGCCTACACCTGGAAGACCGCCTATGACGAGACGCTGGCGACCTATTCGCCGGGCACGCTTTTGATGATCGAGGTGACCAAGCAGCATCTCGACGACCCCAACATCATGATGACCGATTCCTGCGCCGTACCCGACCATCCGGTGATGAGCCGGCTGTGGAGCGAGCGCAAGCCGATGGGCTCGCTGGTGATCGGGCTGACGCCGGATGCCGACCGCCTTGCCCGCCAGGCCGCCTCGCAGCTGCACCTCTACCGCGAGACCCGCAACATGGCCCGCCTCCTGCGCAACCGCATGAAGAGTTTGCTGGGACGGCGCTAAGCCGTGTACCCCGCGGGAGCCTTGAGAAAAGCCACTGGATCAGCAGCAAAACCCGAGCTATGGGTCGCGGCGGCAATTTCGGCCGGCCTTCACGACAAGCCATCCTGATGATCAGAACCTTTTTGCGTCACGCCGGTCCCTGTGCGGCAGTCCTGCTGCTTGCACTGCTGCCCGTTCGCGCCTGGGCGGGTAGCTGTCCCGAGGATTGCAGCGAGCCACCCGTCAACATCTACAGCCACACCGGCGCCGGCCACCTCGGCCCGGCTACGTTGGGCGCGCTGCCGCGCGTCTATGTGCCGAACCGCTCCTCCAACAGCGTCACCGTAATCGACACCATGACGCTGAAGGAAGTCGACCGGTTCTCCGTCGGCAGCAAACCGCAGCACGTCGTGCCCTCGTGGGACCTGAAGACGCTCTGGGTCGCCAACAATGGCACCGGCAAGAACGGCAGCCTGACGCCGGTCGACCCGATGACCGGCAAGCCCGGCCCGCAGATTGCCGTGGACGATCCCTATAATTTGTATTTCATGCCGGATGGCAGCGCGGCCATCGTCGTCGACGAAGCCCTGGAGCGGCTCGATTTTCGCGATCCACACACCATGGCCCTGAAGTCGAGCCTGCCGACGCCCAACTGCCCCGGCATCAACCACGCCGATTTCTCGGCCGACGGCTCCTATGCGATCTTCACCTGCGAATACGGCAATGGCGGAGTGACCAAGATCGACCTGAAGAACCAGAAGGTGCTTGGCCATCTCGACTTCTCGAAAATGGGCATGCCGCAGGACATCCGCCTCTCGCCCGACGGCAAGGTCTTCTATGTCGCCGACATGATGAATGACGGTGTCTTCCTTGTCGACGGCGACAGTTTCAAGGAAATCGGCTTCATCCCGACCGGCATCGGCGCCCATGGCTTCGTCGTTAGCCGCGACGGCAAGCGGCTTTACGTCTCGAACCGCGGCTCGCACAAAATGGAGCAGGGCAAGGCGAAGGGACCGGGCAGCGTGACCGTGATCGACTTCGCCACCCGCGCGGTCGTCACGCAATGGCCGATCCCCGGCGGCGGCAGCCCCGACATGGGCAATGTCAGCGCCGACGGCAAACAACTATGGCTGTCCGGCCGCTTCGACAGCGCCGCCTACATGATCGACACGACATCCGGCGCCGTGACCAAATTCCGCGTCGGCGCCGAACCGCACGGCCTGACGGTCTGGCCGCAGCCGGGACGGTATTCGCAGGGCCATACGGGGAATATGCGGTAGGGTGCGTCTGCTCTGCCTTTTCTATCGGCGGCTGCTGCCGTCGGCTTTATCGTGGCCCTGATGCTGGACCGGCTATCGATGAATGTCATCGTCCCGCGATCCTCTTCGGAACATCGCCTGGCCTGACGCGACACGCGGAGAGGCATCATAGCAACCGCGACGATCACTCCGGCACACCGGAGATGCCCAGCGCCTCGACGTAACGCTCGGCGAACACCTTGTCCCGCCACGGGTTGATCTGTCTCTGCAGGGTGAGCGTGTAGGTCGGGAACGCCTCCATCAGACGCCGCGCCGCCGCCTGCGCCTCGTCCGGCCGGTTGAGTTTGGCCAGCGCCATGATCACCACCCGGTGCGAGGTGCCGTAGTTCGGCATCTCCTGCAGCGCGCGTGCTCCCCATGCCAGCGCTTCCTCATAGCGCTCGAGCATCAGGTAGCTCATCCCGATGCCGGAGAGCGCGATGCCCTTCTCCGGGTCGACCGGGCTCAGCCGCATTGCCCTGTGAAAGTGCTCGATCGCGACGAGCGGGCGGCTGGAATGTGCGTTCACCCAGCCGCTGCTCGTATGGCCCTGCGCCGAATTGGGGTTGAGCAGCAGGGATCGTTCTATCGTGCCCAGCGCCATCTCGTAGTCCTTCGCGCTGTAGGCGAGCACCTGCGCGGGGAAGCGTAGGCTCGTGGGGTCGTCGCGCGCTTCGGCCAGTACCTCGCGCGCCATGCGCACGGCGACCCGGCCATCGTCGGGCTCATGCCAGCACTGGCTCACGGATACGCTGCGGATATAGGCGCCGAGCCCCTTTGCCAGGTTGAAGCCAGGGTCGATGCTGAGCGCCTCGTTGGTGAGCCGGCGCACGTCGGCAAAGCCTTCGCGCGTCATGCTGTAGAAGCGCGGCAGCGCGCGAAGATAGAGGTCGTAGGCGCTGATGTAGTCGGTCGGCTTCATGCGCGCCTGCTTGATCTGCTCCAGCCGGATGCTCGGCTCGACAGCGCCGACGACGCTCTCGGTCACCTTGTCCTGCAGGTCGAAGATGTCGCTCACGTCGCCCTCGAAGCGGTCGGCCCAGACATGGTGTCCGCTGACCGCATCCACCAGCTGCCCACTGATGCGCACCCGCGATCCTGCTCTGCGGATGCTGCCTTCGAGCACGTAGCGGACGCCCAGCTCGCGCCCAACCTGGCGCAGGTCGACCGCCCTGCCCTTGTAGGTGAAGGACGAGTTTCGGGCGATCACGAAGAAGGAGTTCACCCGGCTCAATCCCGTGATGATGTCCTCTACCAGCCCATCGGCAAAGTATTCCTGGTCGGGGTCTCCGCTCATGTTGGTGAAAGGCAGAACCGCGATCGAGGGTTTCTCGGGCAGGGGAGGCGGCGCAGCCACCGAGGCGCTGGCGTCGGTCTCGACGCGATAGGCGCGCACCGGCCGCTCGATGTTCTTGAGGCGCAGTTCGCCGAGCGGTGTGAAGCCGAAGTCGAGCTTGCCCTGAAGGTGGTCGTAGGCCGTGCCCGAGACGATCACGGTGCCGGGATCGGCGATGCCTTCGAGTCGGGCGGCGATGTTGACCCCGTCGCCGTAAATGTCGCCGTCCTCCTCGCAGACCACGTCGCCGAGATTGACGCCGATGCGGAAGCGAATCCGCTCTTCCTCGGGCGTCTCCGCCTCGTGCTCTGCCAGGGCCTGCTGGATCGCCATCGCCGAGGTCACCGCGTTAACGACGCTCGCGAACTCGCACAGCATGCCGTCGCCGGTGAGCTTGACGATCCGACCCTGGTGCTCGGAGACCAGCGGTTCGAGGAGGTCCTTGCGGTAGATTTTCAATCGCTCGAGCGTGCCGCGCTCGTCGCGCTCCGTCAGGCGCGAATAGCCGACCACGTCGCAAGCCATGATCGCTGCGAGGTGGCGCTGCGTGGTCATCGCGCCGCTCGGCAAAGCGCCTGCACCCGGGCCGCCCCGCGTCCATGTCCGGCCAACTTCCAGACGCCTCACCTGCATCGTATCCATCTCTCCCAGTCTCCGCCGGTCGCCGATACAGAACGGAGAACGCAGCTTGACGTTGCCTTCACGAGATTTCGCTATGCGCTTGCCAGGCGTGGAGCGTTCCAGTCGAGGCGCTAACAGCCAGCCGACGACACGCTCACGCAGCCTCTGGGGACGCTGACACGCCACTCCCAGAAGGCTGGAGATATTTCCTGTTTTTGTAACCGGCTGACGTCACCGTGGCTGTGCTTTTGTATCGGGCATCACCCCAGACGCTTGCGCTTGGAGGGTGATGAGGTCGGCAAGTGGGCTAAGCCGGACTGGTCAATCTGATGACTGATGCCTTCGCCCTGTCGGCCAAGGCACAGGCTCGACGCCTTATAGTGGGTGCCAACACTGGAAATTCCAGGAGAGAATTGGTGCCCCTAGCCGGAATCGAACCAGCACTCCTTGCGGAACTCGATTTTGAGTCGAGCGCGTCTACCAATTCCGCCATAGGGGCTCAGGCCGCAGGGCCTGGATGGGCGCGGACTATACGGTTGGAGGCCTGTTCGTCAACTGGCCAAATGCGCCGCCCCGCCCTGCTTGCGGCAAAAGCCCGCCTTTCGGTTTCCTGAAGCTCCTGCCATTGTGCGGCGCGGAAAATCTTTCTAGACAGGCCCGTATCAAAGCGCGTTGCGTCTGGGCGACATGCATTAGGAGAGCCGATGCTTCGCGGACTTTACGACTGGACCTTGTCGCTTGCGGCACGCAAATCCGCCGAATGGTGGCTGGCCTTCATCGCCTTCGTCGAAAGCTCGGTGTTTTTCATACCTGCCGACGTCTTGTATCTGCCCATGGTGTTGGCGCGGCCCGAACGCGCCTATCGCTACGCGCTGACCGCCACTGTTGCGTCGGTGCTGGGCGGCATTGCCGGCTGGCTCATCGGATACTATGCCTACGACACGATAGCGCGGCCGATGCTGGAGCACTTCGGCGGCCTCGACACGTTCGAGAGGTGGCAGTCGTCCGGCACTGGGCTGATGCTGGTGCTGCTCGTCACGTCCGGTGCTGCCCACCTGCCGCCGATGAAGGTGGTCACCATTCTGGCCGGGGCGCTTCACGTCAATCTTTTTGTCTTCATCGTCTCGGCCATCCTGGCGCGCGGCGCTCGATTCCTGCTTCTTGCCTGGCTGCTGCGCCGCTATGGCGAGGAGATCAAGGAATTCATCGAGAAGCGTTTGGGATTGATCGTTGGCGCCGGCGCCACCGCCCTGATTTTGCTCTATATCGTGGTCAAATACGCGTTCTGACCGCCCAAGGCGGGCGGTGGTTCAGGACTATGCCGGCGGACGGCGAATTCAACGGACGAAACATGACAGCTACGATGACAGCCGACACCGGACGCCAGCGGACGCGCACCGCCTTGTTTCTCGCGGTCGCCATGGCGGCTACGGTCGGCTCCGCGCTCGCCTTCCAGCACATTGGCGGCTACATCCCTTGCCATCTCTGCCTGGAGCAGCGCACCCCCTACTACATCGGCGCGCCGCTTATGCTTTTGGCGGTGATAGCCTCGATGCTCAGCGCGCCGGCCTGGCTGACGCGCGGTCTGCTTGCCATTGGCGGCCTGCTGATGCTCTACGGGCTTTATCTCGGCGTCTATCACTCGGGCGTCGAATGGGCTTGGTGGCAAGGTCCGGCCGACTGCACCGCCGGCGCCGGCCCGGTCGACACCGGCGGCAAGGGCGTGCTCGACGCGCTCGACAAATTCGTGCCTCCGTCCTGCGACAAGGCAGCCCTTCGCATCCTCGGCCTGTCGCTGGCCGGCTGGAACGCCATCGCCAGCTTCATCCTCGCCGCGGTCGCCTTCCGCGGCGCAATGGCCCGCGATTAAGCTAATTCGATCGAGCAGCGTGACGCAAAGTTCGAGCAAGGTCGACCCCCACTCCGTCTCGGCTTCGCCGAGCCACCTCTCCCCCGATCGACGGGGTAGAGGAAAGGGCGCGAGCCTATTGCAGCCAGCGCTCCTCCAGCGGGCTCCCTTCCTCTCCCTCCGGAGGGGGGAGAGGTGGCGCTGCGAAGCAGCGACGGAGTGGGGGAAGCCGGTCCTTAAACGCGAAGCCGCTGATAAGTGAGCGCGGCCGAGCTGGTCGCTTCAGGCGGCCAGCCTCCCGAATTCTCGAACGATCTCAGGGCTCCAGTTCGACATCCCAGTAAAGATAATCCATCCAGCTTTCATGCAGATGGTTGGGCGGGAACAGCCGGCCATTGTTGTGCAGGTCGTGCACGGTCGGCTGATAGGGCTTCTGCAGCGGCCACATCTTGGCGTGCGCCGGCATCATGCCGCCCTTCCTCAGATTGCAAGGCGAACAGGCGGCAACGACATTTTCCCATGTCGTCGCCCCGCCGCGATGGCGCGGGATGACGTGGTCGAAGGTCAGATCCTCGGGCGTGCCGCAATACTGGCACTGGAAGCGGTCGCGCAGGAAGACGTTGAAGCGGGTGAACGCCGGATGCCTGGACGGCTTCACATAGGCCTTCAGGCTGACGACGCTGGGCAGCTTCATCGAGAAGGTCGGCGAAGACACCGCATGCTCGTATTCGGCGACGATGTTGACCCGGTCGAGGAACACCGCCTTGATGGCGTCCTGCCAGGACCAGAGCGACAAGGGGTAATAGCTGAGCGGACGATAATCCGCATTCAGCACCAGCGCAGGAAGCCCATCCGGAGATACGGCAACCGTCACCTTGTTGACCTCCTCGTTCTAGAACCGATCGGCGCGGATACTGTAAGCCCGACATGACAGGGATGTGAAGCGGATTGTCGCTCGTCAAAAGCGGCAAAAATGCAGGATTTTCATGCTTTTTTGCGGTTTCAGGCGGGCGGGGCGGCGTCCCGGCCCCTGATTTCGCGATAATAGGACCAGAAAAGCCGCGATGCGACACCTCGCCACGGGCTCCATGATTCGGCCAAGGCGATGAGTGTTTTCTCCGGCGGACGCGGCTCGATGCCCAGCGCATGGCCGACCGCGCTCTGCAGCGCGACGTCGCGCGCGGGAAAAATATCGGGGTGGCCGGCGGCGAACAGAAGATAGACTTCCGCCGTCCACGGGCCGATGCCCGGCACCGCTGTCATCGCCGCAATCGCCTCCTCGGCATCGAGCGAACAGAGGTGGTGCAGGTCGAGCCCGTCGACCACGGCCTGGGCAACCGCGATCAGGCCGCGCTGCTTCGGCCGCGACAGCCCCGCCTCGCGAAACATCTCCTCGCCGGAAGCAAGGATGGCCTGCGGCGTCAGCGGATCGACCAGTTTCACCAGCCGGCCGAAAATGGCATCGGCGCTGGCTCGGGAGACTTGCTGCGAGACGATGATCGAGACGAGGCTCCTGAAGCCGGGCTCCGACAACCGCAACGGCACCTCGCCGGCCATCCCGCGCACTTTTTCCAGGCGCGGATCGATGGTGCAAACCGCATCCAGCCCCCGCGCAATGTCGTCCAATGTCGCGATGCGTTGCATGGTATCCTTGTCCGCCAATGAGCAGCAAAGTAGCAATTGGCAAAACCGCTGCACAACCGGATTGCCGCCTCAGAGATGACGCTCCTGACATTCCGCTTCGCGCCAAGCCCGAATGGCGAACTGCATCTCGGCCATGCCTATTCGGCGCTGCTCAACCAAAAGCTGGCAAAGGCTGCCGGCGGCCGCCTGCTGCTGCGCATCGAGGACATCGACACGACGCGCTGCACGCCGGAATTCGAGGCAGGCATTTTTCGCGACCTCGAATGGCTGGGTCTTGACTGGGAACGGCCGGTGCGCCGCCAGGCCGGGCATTTCGCCGACTATCAGGCCGTGCTCAACCGGCTGATCGTCGAAGAACTCATCTACCCCGCCTTCATGAGCCGCGGCGAGATCAGGGCCTTCATCGCCGACAGCGAAAAGCGTGGCCGCGACTGGCCGCGCGACCCGGACGGCGTGCCGCTCTATCCCGCCGCCGACAAGGCGCTGCCGATCAGCGAACGCAACCGCCGGATCGCTGGCAATGCGCCCTTCGCCTGGCGCCTCGACGTCGATGCAGCGCTGGCGCGCGTCGGCACGGATCTGTCCTGGCGCGAATTCACCGACGAGACGCTGTCAGCGACGCGAATTGTCGACGCCCGTCCGCAGGACTGGGGCGACGTCATCCTGGCGCGCCGCGACATCCCGACCAGCTATCACCTGGCCGTCGTCGTCGACGACGCGCTGCAAGGCGTCAGCCATGTGGTACGCGGCCAGGATCTCTATTCCGCGACGAGCATCCAGCGCCTGCTGCAGGAGTTGCTCGGCCTCTCGCAGCCGCAGTACTTCCACCACCGCCTCGTTCTTGGACCAGATGGACGCAAATTGTCGAAGAGCTTTGGCGATACCGGCCTTGCCGCGCTCAGGCAGGCCGGCGCTTCGCCGGACGGTGTCCGGCGGCTGGTCGGACTCTAGCTATAGCCGTGCCAGCCCCGCCTTGAGCAGCGCCAACGCGGCGATAAACGCGAAGGCGCCGCCCAGTCCCCAGGCAACCGCAAGCTTCAGATCTCTAAGGACGATGCCATGTTCGTTCGCGACCATGATTGCGACGAAAAAGCCGAGCGTGAACAGCAGCGTGTTGCCGGTCGAACCAAAACCGTCCTCTTGCATGATGGCGTCGAGCGCTGAGCCGAAGAAGAAGCCGAACACGGCCACGCTCGCAACCGTCATCAACAGCCAGCTTGTGTCGAGATGCAGCAGCATGCGCGCTCCCTGTCGAGGCCGAAACGCCGTGTCGCCGGGTCGATCGACAGGAGCCGATTGCCCTGACGCCGCCCTTTGAATTCGGCCGTCCCTTACATTCCTGCAAGCTTATGTACCAATTGTTTCGCTTTGCTTGCCGGATTGAACCGCATTAGAGCAATTGCCGTAGTTGACTCTTCACCCAATCGGCCCCCCTCACCGGACACGAACGGCTTCCCCCAAAAATGCACAGTCTCAAGCGGTTCATCCCCGCCTCCTTCGTCGTCCTGTGGGCGACCGGCTTCATCGGTGCGCGTTATGCCATGCCATGGGCGGAGCCCTTCACCTTCCTGGCGGTGCGGTTTGTCATCGCCGCCTTGCTGCTCGCCGGCCTAATGCTCGTGCTTGGCTCCAAGCGAGCCACAAGGGCCGAAGCGCTTCACGCCACTGTCGCTGGTATCCTCATGCATGGCGTGTATCTCGGCGCAGTGTTCTGGGCGATCCACAGGGGCATGCCGGCCGGGCTTTCGGCGCTGATCGTCGGCTTGCAGCCGCTGATCACCGCGGTGCTTGCCGGCAAGTTCCTCGGCGAGGCCATCCTGCCACGCCACTGGGCCGGCCTCGCCGTTGGCCTGATAGGCGTCGTCATCGTGCTGTGGCCGAAGCTCGGCGCGCTCGGCGGTGGTGTTACGCCGGAGACGCTGACGGCGTCGCTCGTCTCGGTGCTGGGCATGAGTGCCGGCACCATCTGGCAGAAACGCTATGCGTCGGGCGGCGACCTGGTTGCGGCGACGATGTGGCAATATGTCGGTGGCGGTGCGCTGATGATCCTGGCGTCGCTCGCCCTTGAGACCCACACGGTGGTCATCAATGGCGAGCTGATCTTTGCCATGGCCTGGCTGGTGCTGGTGCTGTCGATCGGCGCCATCTTCCTGTTGATGGTGATGATCCGCGACGGCGAGATGTCCAAAGTCGCGTCGCTGTTCTACCTGGTGCCGGCGGTCACCGCTGTGATTGCCTGGGCGCTGTTCGGCGAACAGCTCAACCTCATGCAGATTGTCGGCATGGCGATCGCGACACTGGGGGTTGGGCTGGCCACGGCCCGGCCGGCCAAAGCATGACCCCTGAACCGAAGGTCAGCGGAGCAAAAAGTGGGTACCGGTTTTCTCAGACAAACGGGAACCGTTTTGTCCAAGGATCATGCTCAAAAAATGCCTTAGCTACCGACCCGGGCGCGTGCTTCGAGATAGCGGCTGATCGCGGCGTTGAGTTCGCCGCCAAGGATGAAGATTGCCGACAACATGTACAGGAAGACCACCGCGATCATGATCGAGGCCAGCCCGGCATAGGTCGTGACATAGGACGAGAAGTGATCGAGATAGGTGGCAAAGACGGTTGAACCGATAAGCCATGCGGCAAGCGTGAACAGGATGCCCGGTACGATCGAGACCAAGCGGCGCTTGCCCGCCGGCAGCCAGAAATGCACGGCAAACAGTCCACCGACAATGACCGTCGAGGCGATGACGAACCGCCACAGCGTGATCGTGCCCATATAGGGCTTGATCCCTTCGATATGGGCTTCGGCGAGCCGCGCGAGCAGCGGCGCGAACACCAGAAGCACGCTGATCGCCAGGAAGCCGGCCGTGGCGATCAGCACGAAGATGATGCTCTGCACCCGGCGATAGATGATGCCGCGCGTCTCGGCGACGCGGTAGGCGCGGTTGAGCGAGGTGCGCAGCGCCTCGATGCCGTTGGAGGCGAAATAGGCGGCAAGCAGCACGCCATAGGTCAAAAGATCGGTGCGCCGAACGGTCAGCACGTTGAGCACTTCGCGTGCGATCGGCTTGGCGATTTGCTCCGGCCATGTGTCGAAGACCAGGTGCACGGCGGTATCGGCGAACGCCTGCGCGCCGAGGAAACTCGCCAGCGTGGTGGCAAAGATCAGGAACGGAAACAGCGCCATCAGCGAGGTGATCGCCAGATGGCTGGCCATCGCCCAGCCGTCGTCGGTGTTGAAATGGCCAAGCGCGTCATAGAGCACGCGGCGCAGCACGACGATATTCCGCATCAAGAGCCGCGTTCCCTTCGATTGTCTCGACGCCGCGAATATGGGAAGGGATTGTGGCAAATGGCAACCCTTCCTCAAACCACGATCCCGCCGGCGAACGAGTTGCGCACCATCATCGTCACCGGCGCCTCGTCCGGAATAGGCGCCTATTGCGCCCGCGCGCTGAAGGCGGATGGCTGGCGCGTGTTCGCGACGGCGCGCAAGCCCGAAGACATCGCCGCACTCGAGGCCGACGGCATCGAGGCGTTTTACCTCGACTATCGCGAGCCGGACTCCATCGCCGCCCTTGCGGCATCGGTGCTGGAACGAACAGGCGGCCGCCTCGACGCCTTGTTCAACAACGGCGCCCATGCACAGCCGGGTGCGGTCGAAGACCTGCCGGTTGCCGCATTGCGGGAGCAGTTCGAGGCAAATTTCTTCGGCTGGCACGACCTCACACAACGCATTGTGCCGGTGATGCGCCGCCAGGGACACGGCCGCCTCGTCCATTGCTCCTCGATCCTCGGGCTGGCGCCGGTGCGCTTTCGCGGCGCCTATGCCGCCTCCAAGCACGCGCTTGAGGGCCTGATGCTGTGCATGCAGCAGGAACTTAGCGGCAGCGGCGTCCACGTCTCGCTGATCGAGCCGGGGCCGGTGACGTCGAAGATCGCCAGCAACGGGCTGTTCTGGTTCCTGAAGAACATCGACCACGAGAACTCCGTCCACCATGTCGCCTATGCGGCGCAACTGGCGCGGCTTCGGACCGGCGGCAGCTCTTCGCGGCTGAAAAAGGGGCCGGAGGTGGTCTATGCGGCGTTGCGCCATGCACTTCTGTCGCGGCGCCCACGCCCGCACTATGTGGTAACAGTGCCGGCTAAGATCGGCGTCATGCTCAAGCGCATCCTGCCGGCATCGATGCTCTATCGCGTGCTTGCCAGGCGCGCCTGAGCGAAACGAACTGGAGCCGCCAGATGGTCACCGTCTTCAAAATCCTCGCCGTTGTGGCCATGGCCGCGGTCTTGATCGTGCTGGTCCGCGGCCTCATCAACATGATGCGCGGCGGCGACGGCGTCACCTCCAACAAGCTGATGCAGGCCCGTGTGCTATTGCAGGCCGTGGCCTTGGCGCTGATCCTGCTGGTGGTGTATTTCACCCGCAAGTGACGGCCGTTCGGGAGGCGACGTGGTCAAGCTCAACAAGATCTACACCCGAACGGGCGACGACGGCACCACCGGCCTCGGCACCGGCGAACGCCGGCTGAAATCCGACCTGCGCGTCGATGCCTATGGCACGGTCGACGAAGCCAACGCCTGCATCGGCATCGCCCGCCTGCACACCGCGGCAAGCCATCCCGCGATCGACGCCATGCTGTCCCGCATCCAGAACGACCTGTTCGATCTCGGCGCCGATCTCGCCGTTCCCGACGACGGCAAGCCGCTCGGCTATGAGCCGCTGCGCATCATCGCTTCGCAGACCGACCGCGTCGAAAAGGACATCGACCTTCTCAACAAGGACCTGCAGCCGCTCAAATCCTTCGTCCTCAATGGCGGCACACCGGCCGCAGCCGCCCTGCATCTTGCCCGCACCGTGGCGCGGCGGGCCGAGCGGATCATGGTGGCGCTGGCCCAGGACCCGGCCGAGCACGTCAACCGCGAGGGCCTGAAATACATCAACCGCGTCTCCGACTTTCTGTTCGTCGCCGCCCGTGCGGTCAATGACAACGGAAATGCCGACGTGTTATGGGTGCCCGGCAAGAACCGCTGAATTTGCTCGAAAGCGGACGAGGGACCGGGGCATGTTCATCCCGCTTTACGACACCAACAGGCTGCGCCACATAAGGCTGCAATATGTGACGATCGGCCTGATCGCGGCCAACGCGATGGTTTTTCTCATCACCACGATCGGCGGCGAAAATTTCAACAACGCCGCTGTGCTCGGCCTCGGCTTCATTCCTTCGGTCGTCCACGACACGGCCGAGCTCTCGCCCCAGTTCGTCGTCATTCCGGAGAGCCTGAGCTACATCACCTATGCCTTCCTGCATGCCGATATCTTCCATCTCGGCGGCAACATGCTGTTCCTGTGGGTGTTTGGCGACAATGTCGAGGACGCGCTCGGCCACATCCGCTACCTCATCTTCTACCTGCTGTGCGCCATCGCCGGCGCCTTCTTCCAGGGACTCGTCGCCTGGAGTTCTGAAACGCCGCTGATCGGCGCCTCCGGCGCCATCGCCGGCGTCGTCGCCGCCTATCTGGTCCTCTACCCCCGGGTGAAGGTATGGGTGCTGGTCTTCGCCCGTATTCCCCTGCGCATCCCGGCCTTCATCCCGCTGATCCTGTGGATCGGCTTCCAGGTGGTGATGTTTGCCGCCGGCGGCGAAAACCAGATTTCCTGGGCCTGCCACATCGGCGGCATCATTGCCGGCGGCGTGCTGGTGCTCATTATGCGCAGCCGCGGCGTGCCGCTGCTTGCCGGCGACGACGGCGAGCCGGAACCCGCCGATCAGCCCGCCGTATCCACCGCTCCGGCGCCAGCCGATCCCGCACCCACGCAACCGGAGACGCGCTGGGGCCGGGGTGGCGCTTCCGGTCAGAACTGAACCGATTTGAGTGGTTTGGCCGCTGCCTTGGCATATTGACGTGTTGCGTTGCCACAACTACGGAGGACGCCACCGTTAGGCGGCAGAAGACAGGAATTCCGTCCGGCCAGAATTCCGTTTGGCCGGAATTCAGTCAGGAATGTCGGCTTTCGACAACTCTGCAGTGGCGCACGCTGCTATAGCGCGCCCGAATATCTCAGGAGAGGTGACAGGCAAATGAAGATCCTTGTGCCCGTGAAGCGGGTTGTGGATGCGAACGTCAAGGTTCGCGTGAAGGCTGATGGTTCGGCGGTCGAACTCGCCAACGTCAAGATGGCGATGAACCCGTTCGATGAGATCGCGGTGGAAGAGGCGCTGCGGCTGAAGGAAGCCGGCAAGGCCGAAGAGATCATCGTCGTGTCGATCGGCCCGCAGCAGGCGCAGGAAACCTTGCGCACCGCGCTCGCCATGGGCGCCGACCGCGCCATCCTGGTCAAGACCGACGAACAGACGGAGCCTCTGGGCGTCGCCAAGGTGCTGAAGGGCGTCGTCGACGCGGAACAGCCCGGCCTCGTCATCCTCGGCAAGCAGGCGATCGACGACGACTCGAACCAGACCGGCCAGATGCTGGCCGCTTTGCTCGGCTGGGCACAGGGCACCTTCGCCTCCAAGGTCGTGCTCGAAGGCGACAAGGCCAAGGTGACGCGCGAAGTCGATGGCGGCCTGCAGACGGTGGAGTTGAAGATGCCGGCGATCATCACCGCCGATCTGCGCCTCAACCAGCCGCGCTACGCCTCGCTGCCCAACATCATGAAGGCCAAGAAGAAGCCGCTCGACGAAAAGAGCCCGGCGGATTACGGCGCCGACGTCAAGCCGCGCCTGAAGGTGATCAAGACCGAGGAGCCCAGCGGCCGCAAGGCGGGCGTCAAGGTCAAGAGCGTCGCCGAACTGGTCGACAAGCTCAAGAACGAAGCCGGCGTGTTGTAAGCGATCGGGAAAGGAACAGAAAAATGACCATTCTCCTCATCGCAGAACACGACAACGCAACCCTTTCCGACCAGACCGCCAAGGCGCTTTCGGCGGCCCTGCAGATCGGTTCGGACGTGCATGTGCTGGTTGCCGGCAAGGGCGCCAAGGGCGCTGCCGATGCCGCCGCCAAGCTGAAGGGTGTCACCAAGGTACTGCTCGCCGAAGCCGACGAACTGGCCGAACGCCTTGCTGAGCCGACAGCGGCCCTCGTTGTCTCGCTGGCCGGCGCCTACGACACCATCATTGCGCCGGCGACCTCGTCGGGCAAGAACGTCGCACCGCGCGTGGCGGCCCTGCTCGATGTCGCGCAGGTGTCGGAAATCATCGAAGTGGTTTCGCCCGACACCTTCAAGCGTCCGATCTATGCCGGCAACGCCATCCAGACGGTGCAGTCGAGCGACGCCAAGAAGGTGATCACCGTGCGCACGGCCTCGTTCCAGGCGGCGCCCGAAGGCGGTTCGGCCGCGGTCGAGACCGTCAACGCGGCGGCGAACCCCGGCCTGTCCACCTTCGTCGAGAACAAGCTGTCTGAGACCGATCGTCCGGAGCTGACCTCGGCCAAGATCATCATCTCGGGCGGCCGCGCGCTGGGTTCGGCGGAGAAGTTCCAGGAAGTCATCCTGCCGGTCGCCGACAAGCTCGGTGCCGCCGTCGGCGCAAGCCGAGCTGCAGTCGATGCCGGCTATGCGCCGAACGACTGGCAGGTCGGCCAGACTGGTAAGGTCGTCGCTCCTGACCTCTACATCGCCGTCGGCATTTCCGGCGCCATCCAGCACCTTGCCGGCATGAAGGATTCAAAGGTCATCGTCGCCATCAACAAGGACGAAGAGGCGCCGATCTTCCAGGTTGCCGATTACGGCCTGGTCGGCGACCTGTTCGTCATCCTGCCGGAGCTGCAAAAGGCGCTTTGACGCTATCTGCCAAAGCGTATTAAATTGTGAAAGGGTGGGGTAGACGAAGCTGCCCCACCCTTTTAGTTTGCACTGCACAAAAAGCAGGCCGCAAAGGCCTTTTCGACGGGATCGCTGCAAATGGCCAAGATCGAGACGATCGGCATTATTGGCGCCGGCCAGATGGGCGGCGGCATCGCGCATGTGTCGGCGCTTTCGGGCTTCAAGGTGCTGATCTACGACGTCTCGCCCGACCGTATCGAGAAGGGCATTGCCACCGTCAGCGGCAACATGGCCCGCCAGGTCGGCTCCGGCAAGCTTGACGAAAAGCTGCGCAACGATGCGATGGCACGCATATCGGCGGCTCCCGCCATGGCCGATCTCGCCGGTGCGGATCTGGTGATCGAAGCGGCGACCGAGGACGAGACGGTCAAGCGCAAGATCTACGCGCAGCTCTGCCCCCAGCTCAACCCGGAAGCCATCCTGGCGACCAACACGTCGTCAATCTCGATTACCCGGCTGGCCGCGCAGACCGACCGTCCCGAGCGCTTCATCGGCATTCATTTCATGAACCCTGTGCCGGTGATGAAGCTGGTCGAACTGGTGCGCGGAATCGCCACGGAAGATCAGACCTTCGAGGCGGCCAAGGCCTATGTGAAGCAGCTCGACAAGACGATCACCGTCTCTGAAGATTTCCCCGCCTTCATCGTCAACCGCATCCTGCTGCCGATGATCAACGAGGCGATCTATACGCTCTACGAGGGCGTCGGTTCGGTCGACGCCATCGACACCGCCATGAAGCTCGGCGCCAACCATCCGATGGGGCCTTTGCAGCTCGCCGATTTCATCGGCCTCGACACCTGCCTGTCGATCATGCAGGTGCTGCATGACGGCCTGTCGGATTCGAAATACCGGCCCTGCCCGCTGCTGGTGAAATATGTCGAGGCCGGCTGGCTCGGACGCAAGACCGGGCGCGGCTTCTACGACTATCGCGGCGAGCATCCGGTCCCGACGCGCTGACCCATCAGAACGCTAGGTCTGTTCCGCCCTCAGGACGCCGCCGCAAGCGGCGGCGGCTCAGCCTGGCCTTTTGACCCGCTGTCGTCAGGCGCCACGGAAACGCAGCCGCGGCCGGCGGCCTTGGCCGCATAGCAGGCAGCATCGGCCCGGGCGATGATCTCGTCGACTTCGCCGCTGCGGATCGGCGCTACCCCGATGCTGGCGTCGATCGCATGCGGCCGGCCGTCCCAGGTGAACTGCAGGCCGCGGATGGCGTCGATGATCGAGCGCGCGGCAACCCTGGCGCCGGCGTTCGAGCCGGATTTCAGGATGACCGCGAATTCATCGCCACCGAGCCGGGCGACGACATCCCCCGGCCCAAGCGCGCCGCGAATAGCCTCGGCAACCCGCTTCAGAAGGGCATCTCCCGCGGCATGGCCGCCAGTGTCGTTGACCAGCTTGAAATGGTCGAGGTCGATGAACATGAAATGATGCTCGCCGGTCGACCCAGTCGTACCGCCCGCCGGCTTTGCCGCGCCGGCCTTGCGGTTCCGGTCGACCAGCTCTTCCATGGTGCGGATGAAGCTTGAGCGGTTGGCAAGGCCGGTCAGCGCATCATGCGCGGCGGCGTAGGCGAGCTGGCGCTGCAAGGCGCGCGCATCGGTGAAATCCTGAAAGACGATGACTAGGCCGCCGAACTCCTGGCGCTCGTTCATGATCGGCGACACCACCTGGCGGATGCTGCAGCGCGTGTCGTCGCGGCGGATCAGCACCGCGCGGCTGTTCTGGTCGGCCGGGCTGGCGCCGCCGAGCGCCGGCCGCGTCATGCCGATCCTTTGCCCGGTCTCCTCATCCACCGCCCAGTAGACATGGCCAAGCGTCTTGCCGAGCGCCTCGCTGCCTGCAACACCGGTCAGCTTTTCGGCGATCGGGTTCATGAAGGTGATGCGATTGGCGGCATCGGTGCAGATGACGGCGTCGCCGATCGACTGCAGCGTCACCCTCAGCCGCTCTTTCTCGTCCGCCAGCGCCGCCGCCGATGCGATCAGGCTTTCCTCGGCCTGCTTGCGCTGGGTGATGTCGGTCAGGCTGCCGATGGCCCTGATCAGCCGGCCCTCCCTGTCGCGTTCGAGCGTCTTGCCGCGATCGAGGATCCAGACCCAGTGGCCGTCCTTGTGGCGCATCCTGAATTCGGCCTCGAAAAACGGCGTCCTGCCCTCAAGATGCGCGCTGTCGGCTTCGGCCACGTTTTCGCGATCGTCGGGGTGGATCATCGTCAGCCAGCGGTCGGGATCGCCGTCGAGTTCGCCCTCGTCATAGCCCAGCATCTTCACCCAGGTGGCGGAATAGGTTGTGCCGCCCTTGCGCATGTCGAGATCCCAGACGCCTTGACCGGCGCTGGCCAGGGCAAAGTTCCAGCGCGTTTCGGCTTCGGCTATGCGCGCCTCGGATTGTTTGCGTGCGTCGATGTCCTCGATCTGCGAGACGAGGTAGAGCGGGCGGCCGCTCTTCTCGTCGCGAATGACGGAACCGGCAAGATGGGCCCACACCGGCGTGCCGTCCTTCTTGAGGTAGCGCTTTTCGAAGTGGAAGGCGTTGACGGTGCCCGCCCGCATGCCGTCCATCGTTTCGCGGCCGATCTGCACATCGTCGGGATGGGTGATCTGGAAGAAGGTCAGCGCCTCGATCTCTGCCTTGCTGTAGCCGAGCATGGCGGCGAAGGCCGGATTGGTTTCCTGGATGCGGCCATCGAGGCCGACAATGGCGATGCCGATCGCCGAATCTTCCATGGCGCGGCGAAAGCGTTGTTCGCTCTCGGCGATTTGCCGACGATCGTCCAGTATTCGGTAAATGAAGAAGGCGGCGAGCATCAGTGCCACGGTGGCGACCGGCACCGATATCAGCAGACAGAGTTTCAGCACTTCGGCGCTGACGTCGAGCCGCGACAGCAGGATCGCCACGACGGCGGCGCAAAACCCGCCGGCGGCGAGCACCAACGCCACGTGACTGTCAGCCCGCAGGCTTTTGCGTTTCCATCGCATCACTGTGCATGCCACCCCGTGCGCAACACATTTCTGCAAAAAACACTGGATGATCGATTTTAAGGAAAGGTTGCGCCGGAGCCACCGGCAACACGGTTCACCCGCAAACAATTGCCGGCATGATTAAGGATCGGTGATTATTGCAGGCTATCTCAGGCGGGCCGGTTACCAGCGCACGAAGAACCGTCCGCCGAGCGCACCGAGCCCGGCAAGGACGGCGATTGCGAGCGTATACCAGGTGGCGACGAACAGCGGCGAATCGTCGAAGCAGTGCGCGGCATAGAAGGTCGCCGCCAGCCCGCCGGCGAGCAGGCCCGCGACCGCGCCGGCAAGCACCGGACGCGTCGGCGCGCCATAGCGCAGCATCCACAGGAAGACGGCAAGCGGCCCGATGCCGATCAGTGGGATGAAGCCCATGCAGATCATCATGTTGGAGCCGACCATGCGCGTGCTCCACATCGGCTCCGGCACCATAAACAGTTCAAGAGCCACGGCCACGGCCACCAGCAGCGGCGCCGCAAGCATCCAGGCCGCGGCTCTCGCCGTCGAAGCGCCCGGCGTCGACAGTGCCCGGATCAGGCCGAAGGCGGTGATGGCAAGCACGAGGGTGAAGACGAATTTCGCCAGGAACCGCATCGTGTGCATGGCGATCATAATGTCGGGGCGTGGGCCGATGGTGAGAAAGAACACCACCGCTGCGATCACCACCGCTGCTGCCGCAGCCATCCACCAGGCCGAGCGCAGCGGCATCGCCTTGCTGCGTGTATCGGCGTCGAGTGCCCTGATGAGATCTTCGGTTCTCATGTCACTGCCGCCCGAACCGTTTGGCGATCGCGGCAAGCCCGCGATGCAGCGATACCCTGACCGCCGTCTCGCTGACGCCGAGCTTGGCCGCCGTCTCCCCGATCGAGCGACCGTCAACCGATATGGCAGAGACCACGGAACGCTGCGCCGGCGGCAAGCCGTCCAGTGCCCGGTTGATGTCGCGTTCGCTGACGGTCTCGGTTTCCGGCTCGGCAAAGGTCTCGGCGATCTCGTCGATCTCGATTTCGATGCGCCGTCCGCGCCGCCGGAAGGCATCGATCAGCTTGAAGCGGGCAATCGCATAGATCCACGGCAACACCGGCGCATCCTGGCGCCAGGTATGCCGTTTCACATGAATGGCCAGCAAGGTTTCCTGCACGACATCCTCGGGGTCGACCCCGCCCTGTACGATCTTGCGCCTGACGAAGCCGCGAACCAGCGCGGCGATCCGGTGCAGAAAGTCGGCGTAGGCCCTTTCATCTCCCGCAATCGCGGCCCGCATCAGCCGGGAAAGCTCGGCCTCATCCTTGCCGCTCACAAGAGTTCACTCCCCGATCTTCGCGCCTCGGCGCTGATTTGTTACGTGGCCAACGAAATAATGTCCAAGCCAAAGTGCCGCAAAATCACGAAAGTTTGCGGCCGGGCGACGGATTGAAGCAGCTCGCCAATGTTGACTATGGTATTCAGGTATTGATAGGTGCAGCCTTGCAAACCAGAACCGCCGAGATTGAGGATGACGCCATGAAATACACCCTTTCCACCCTGGTCGGCGCCACCGCGCTGGCAATCGGCATGATCGCCGGTCCGGCAATGGCCAAGGATGCCGGCATCATCGTCTACAATGCCCAGCATGAGAGCCTGGCCAAGGAATGGGTCGCAGGTTTCACCAAGGAAACCGGCATCAAGGTCACGTTGCGCAATGGCGGCGACAGCGATTTCTCCAACCAGATCGTCGCCGAGGGTGCTTCTTCGCCGGCCGACGTGTTCCTGACAGAAAACTCTCCGGCCATGACCCTGGTCGAAGCGGCGGGCCTTTTCGCTCCGGTCGACGCCGAGACGGTGGCCCAGGTGCCGGCCGAATTCCAGCCGAGCAGCGGCAAATGGGTGGGCGTTGCGGCACGCAGCACCGTCTTCGCCTACAACAAGACCAAGCTCGCCGCCGACCAGCTGCCCAAATCGATGCTCGATCTCGCCGATCCGAGCTGGAAAGGCCGCTGGGCCGCCTCGCCCTCCGGCGCCGATTTCCAGGCCATCGTCAGCGCGCTGCTTGAGCTCAAGGGCGAAGCCGCCACCGCCGACTGGCTGAAGGCGATGAAGGAGAATTTCACCGCCTACAAGGGCAACGGCACGGTGATGAAAGCGGTCAATGCCGGCGAGCTCGAAGGCGGCGTCATCTACCACTATTACTATTTCGGCGATCAGGCCAAGACCGGCGAAAACAGCAAGAACGTCGCGCTGCACTATTTCAAGAACCAGGATCCCGGCGCTTTCGTCTCGATTTCCGGCGGCGGCGTTCTGGCCTCGAGCAAGCATCCGAAGGAAGCCCAGGCGTTCCTGAAATGGGTGACCGGCAAGGGCGGCCAGGACGTGCTGAAGACCGGCACGTCCTTCGAATACGCGGTCGGCAAGGGCGCTGAGTCCAACCCCAAGCTGGTCCCGCTGGTCGACCTGCAAGCGCCGAAGGTCGATCCGGCGACACTGAACTCCAAGAAGGTGACCGATCTGATGACGGCAGCCGGCTTGCTTTAGTCCGCGTACGTCCTAAAAGGGCAACGTTTGCGCTCCTGCGAGGTTTTCCGCAGGAGCGCTCTGTTTTCGAGATGGCATTGTCCATGACGACACATTGCGTTTCCGGCCGCACCCGCGGCGCCCCCGCCCCGGCGGCAGTGGCGCGGCCGAGCTGATGCAGTCTGCAGTCGATCTCGCGCGTTCAGGCCAGGCAGCCGCGCGGCCCCGCCGGCAGCCCATGTCCTGGATCGCGCTTGCCGCCATCATCGTCTCGCTGCTGTCGCTGGTGCCGCTTGCCTTCATCATCTGGATCGCCGTGCAGACCGGCTGGGACACCGTCTCGGCCCTGGTCTTCCGGCCGCGCGTCGGCGAACTTCTGGTCAACACCGTGCTTCTGGCGGCGCTCGCCGTGCCCATCGCCATCGTCCTGTCGATGGCACTGGCCTGGCTGACAGAGCGCAGCGACCTGCCCGGCGCTCGCCTCTGGGCCTGGCTGTCGGTGGCGCCGCTCGCCATCCCCGCCTTCGTCCACTCCTATGCCTGGATTACCCTGGTGCCGGGACTGCACGGCCTTTGGGCCGGCGTGCTGGTGTCGGTGCTTGCCTATTTCCCGTTCCTCTATCTGCCGATCGCGGCGTCGCTGCGCCGGCTCGACCCCGCTTTGGAAGATGCCGCCGCAGCGCTCGGCCTCGGACCGTGGCGCGTGTTCGCACGTGTCGTGCTGCCGCAGCTCAGGCTCGCCATTTGCGGCGGCGCGCTGCTGGTCGGCCTGCATCTGCTCGCCGAATACGGCCTCTACGTCTTCATCCGCTTCGACACCTTCACCACCGCGATCGTCGACCAGTTCCAGTCGACCTTCAACGGCCCTGCCGCCAATATGCTGGCCGGCGTCCTGGTGACCTGCTGCTTCGTGCTGCTCGCCCTGGAAGTGCTGGTGCGTGGCGAAGAGCGCTATGCCCGCGTCGGCTCGGGCGCGGCGCGCCACCGGCAGCGCTCTAGGCTCGGGCGCGCCACGCTGCCTTGCCTGGCTCTGCCTGCCATCACCACGCTACTCGCCATCGGCGTGCCCTTCGTCACCATCGGCCGCTGGCTGGTCGCCGGCGGCGCCGATGTCTGGCGTTTCGACGAGATCGGCCTGGCGCTTGGCCAGACGCTGTTCCTGGCGCTCGCCGGCGCCCTGTTGGCAACAATCGCCGCCATGCCGATGGCCTGGATCTCGATCCGCGCGCCAGGGCCGCTGCAGCGGCTGCTCGAGGGCTGCAACTACATCGTCGGCTCGCTGCCCGGCGTCGTCATCGCGTTGGCGCTGGTCACCATCACCGTGCGCATCGCCATGCCGCTCTACCAGACGCTGTTCACCATCCTGGTCGCCTATGCGCTGATGTTCCTGCCGCGCGCGCTGATCAGCCTTCGGGCGTCGATCGCGCAGGCGCCGGTCGAGCTCGAACGCGCCGCCGCCAGCCTCGGCCGGCCGCCGCTGAAGGCGCTGTGGTCGACGACGATCCGCCTGTCGGCGCCTGGGGCCGCGGCAGGCATGGCGCTGGTCGCGCTCGGCATCATGAATGAACTGACCGCCACCCAGATGCTGGCGCCGAATGGCACGCGCACGCTGGCGATGGCGTTCTGGTCCTACAGCGGCGAGATCGACTATGCCTCGGCAGCGCCTTACGCCTTCATCATGGTGGCGATGTCACTGCCGCTGACCTGGCTGCTCTATGTCCAGTCGAAACGGATGGCCGGACGATGAGCTTTCTCGAAATAAGCGGCCTCACCAAGCGATACGGCCCGGTGGCCGCCCTTGCCGGTGTCGACCTCAGCGTCGCCAGCGGCAGCCGCACCGCGATCGTCGGCCCGTCCGGCTGCGGCAAGACCACCTTGCTGCGGCTGATCGCCGGCTTCGAGGCGCCGGACCAGGGCCGCGTCGTGCTCGACGGCGAGGTGCTGGCCAATGGCGGCCATGCGGTGCCGGCGCATCGCCGCGGCATCGGCCTGGTGGCGCAGGACGGCGCCCTGTTTCCGCATCTCAGCATCGGTGACAATATCGGCTTCGGCATGGCCCGCGGCGAGGACCAGCGCGCCGAGCGCATCGTCGAGCTCGCCTATACGGTCGGGCTCGACAAGGCGATCCTCAAACGCCGCCCGCACCAGCTCTCCGGCGGCCAGCAGCAGCGCGTGGCGCTGGCCCGCGCCATGGCGATGAAACCCAGGCTGATGCTGCTCGACGAGCCGTTCTCGGCGCTCGACACCGGCCTGCGCGCCTCGATGCGCAAGGCGGTCGCCGAATTGCTGGAAACCGCCGGGATCACCACCATCCTGGTCACCCACGACCAGGCCGAGGCGTTGTCCTTCGCCAGCCAGGTCGCGGTGATGCGCGAAGGCCAGTTCTCGCAGGTCGGCACGCCGCGCGAACTTTATCTGCAGCCGAAGGACCGCATGGTCGCCGAGTTCCTCGGCGACGCCATCATCCTGCCGGCAAAGATTTCAGGCGGCTTCGCCACCTCCTCGCTCGGCCGCATTGCCGTCGACTCGAAGGAGCGCCGCGATATCGCCCGCATCATGCTGCGGCCGGAGCAGGTGCAGGTGAACCGCACCGCGCGAGAAGGCATGTCGGGCCCACCGGGCACGATCTTCGCCGAGGTGACTGAATCGGAGTTCGCCGGCTCGATGTGCACGATTGCGGTGCGGCTGTTGAACAACCCCGATCCGCCCGACGCCGCGGCCATCGGCAACACGCCGCTGATGCTGCGCAAGCCGGGTATCGACGCGCCTTCCGTCGGCGAGATCGTGCGGCTGACCGTCTCCGGCAAGGCGCACGTCTTCGCCTGACTGAACCTATCGGACCCTCTTGCCGGTCGCCGGTGACCAGAGCGGCCAGGTCTCGAGGAAGTCGTTGTTGTGCACGACCACGCGTCGGGCGCCTGCGTCGATGAGCACGATGCCGTAGGTCGGCGGCGCCTGCTCGACCACCTCGTCGCCGACGAGGTCGAGCATGAAGCGGGCATGCAGGCCGCGTTGCGCGGTGAAGGGAATGCCGGAGACCGTGCCGGCAATGTCGCGATGGACATGGCCGAAGAAGATATGACCGACATTGCCATGGCGCGTCAGCACTTCGAGGAAACGCTCCTTCTGTTCGAGCCCGAGCGGGTCGAGCAGCGGCAGGGCAAGCTCGACCGGCGGGTGATGCAGGAAGATGTAGGCCTGCCGTCCCGCCACCTCACCGAGCCGTGCGTCGAGCCAGGCCAGCCGCTTGTCGCAGAGTTCGCCGGTGACGCGGCCTTCGGCCAGGCTGTCGAGGAACAGCAGCGATGCCTCCGGCGTATCGAAAACCGATTGCACAAAGCCGTTCTCGTCGGTCGGGTTCTCAGGGAATGCCGCCACGAGATCGGCGCGCTGGTCGTGATTTCCCGGCAGCAGCCGGTACGGCAGCGAAAGCCGGCTCAAGGCCGCTTTGAGATCAGCGTAGCTCTCGGGCGCTCCTGTCTCGGTCAGGTCGCCGCTGAAGACGCAAAGAGCGGCATCGCCATGCCGGGCATTGATGTGGTCGATGCAGCGGTCGAGCCGCTCATGCAGATCGACGCCAAAGCGGATCTCGCCGCGCCGGCCCAGATGGACATCGGTGACCTGGATGATTTTCATGCGACTTTTCCCTGGGAATTGCTTTGCCGTCCGTCCGAAGCAGACGGAAACGCGCTAGCTGATGGCTACAAAAATCAGAGCGCCGGTTCCGGTACCGACGCCTTGAACACGTCGAGCCGGCCTCCGGTTTCGGACGAGAAGAAATGCAGGTCGGCTTCAGCAAACTGCAGGCCGACTGTGCTGCCCGGCACCGGGTGGACCGTCTCCGACGTCACCACAGAGAACGGCGCGCCGTCGAGATCGACATAGACGACGCGTCCGGCGCCGAGTTCCTCGACCAGATCGACGGTCGCTTCGAGAGCGCCTGGCGTGCCCGCCGCAACCAGCCGTACGGATTCCGGCCGGATGCCGACCGCGACCTTGGTGCCGACCGGCAGGCCGGCGCGTGACACGTTGAGCTTGCGGCTGTCGCCAAGCAGCGACAGGCCGTCGAGCGTCACCGTGCCCTCGAGTATGTTCATTGCCGGCGCGCCAACGAAGGTGGCGACAAAGCGGCTTGCCGGGCGGCTGTAGACTTCGGCCGGCGTGCCGACCTGTTCGACACGGCCGCCATTCATCACGACCAGCCGGTCGGCCAGCGTCATCGCCTCGACCTGGTCGTGGGTGACGAACACCGAGGTGGCGGCGAGCCGGCGGTGCAGCTTGCGGATTTCGGAGCGCATCTGCACGCGCAGCTTGGCGTCGAGGTTGGACAGCGGCTCGTCGAACAGAAACACCTTCGGCTCGCGGATCATGGCGCGGCCCATGGCGACGCGCTGACGCTGGCCGCCGGACAGTGCCATCGGCTTGCGGTCGAGCAGATGCTCGAGCTCCAGCGTCCGGGCAACCGCCTGGATGCGCTGCGTGCGTTCGGCGGCGGGAACGCCCGACACTTTCAGCGAATAGCCGATATTCTGCGCGACGCTCATATGCGGATAGAGCGCGTAGTTCTGGAACACCATGGCACAACCGCGCTCGCGCGGCTCGAGCTTGTTGACCACCGTGCCGTCGATGGCGATGGTGCCGCCGGAAATATCCTCCAGCCCGGCGATCATGCGCAGCAGCGTGGACTTGCCGCAACCGGATGGGCCGAGAATGACGACGAACTCGCCGGACGCGAAGTCGAGGTCGACACCGTGCACGACCTGCGTCTTGGCGTAATTTTTCTTGACGCCGCGGATGGTGATGGAAGCCATTGTCTGCTCCTTATTTTTCGGTGGCGATGAGGCCGCGCACGAACCAGCGCTGCATGAGCACCACGACGACCAGCGGCGGCAGCATGATGATCAGCGTGCCGGCCATGGCAATGTGCCATTCGGGCGCCCCGCCGACATTGGGGATGAGCTGCTTGAGCTCGGTGACCGCTGTCGCATGCGACTGGTCGGTGGTGATGAGCAGCGGCCACAGATACTGGTTCCACGCCCACAGGAACATGATGGTGCCGAGCGCGGCCATGTTGTTGCGCGACAGCGGCAACAGAATATCGATGAAGAAGCGCAGCGGCCCGGCGCCGTCCATGCGCGCCGCCTCGGTCAACTCGTCGGGAACGGTCAGGAAGAACTGCCGGTAGAGGAAGGTGCCGGTGGCGGTGGCGATCAGCGGCAGGATCAGGCCGGGATAGGAATTGAGCATCCCCAGATTGAGCGCGACATGCGCGCCCGAAACCTTCTCTATCAGCCAGGACAAGCCGGTCAGATCCATGATCGTCTGGTAGGGTTCGAGCACATTGGCGACGACCGCATAGGTCGGCACGATGCGCACTTCCAGCGGCAGCATCAGCGTGATGAAGATCAGCCAGAAGATGAGGGTACGGCCGGGATAGCGGAAATAGACGATCGAGAAGGCGGTGAGCGCCGAGATGATGACTTTGCCGGCGGCGACGCCGGTCGCCATGATGAAGCTGTTCAAGAGCTTCGGCCCGAGGTCGGCCGTTACCCACGCCGTCTTGATGTTGACCCAGAAGTCGCTGCCCGGCAGCAGCGACATCGGCACGTCGTTGACGTCCTTGATGTTGTGCGACGCGGCGATGGCCACGATGACGAACGGCGCGATGCAAAATACGAAGCCGACGAACAGAATCACATGCGTGAAGAAATTCAGGAACGGAGTGCGCTCTACCATGGTCATCTCACCTGTAGTGCACGCGCCGCTCGATGAAGCGGAACTGGAAGATGGTCAGCACGACGATGAGCAGCATCAGGATGATGCTCTGTGCGGCAGCACCGGAATAGTCCAGCCCTTTGAAGCCGTCGGAATAGATCTTGTAGACCATCAGATTGGTGGCGTTGGCCGGGCCGCCCGAGGTCATGATGTCGACGATGCCGAAGGAATCCTGGAAGCTCTCGGTGATGTTGATGACGAGCAGGAAGAAGATGGTCGGCGTGATCAACGGGAACTGGATATCCCAGAAGCGCCTGATGACGCCGGAGCCGTCCATCGCCGCCGCCTCGATCAGCGAGCGCGGTATGGCCTGGAACGCAGCGAGGAAGAAGATGAAGTTGTAGCCGACATATTTCCACGAAAAGGCGACGATGATCGAGGCCATGGCGTCGGCGCCGTCGAGGCCGGGGTCCCAGAAGCCGGGCCAGACCTGATTGACGACGGCCATGAAGCCGGCTTCCGGCGCCAGGATGAAGCGGAACGCCAGCGCCAGCGCGGGCGCGGCGATGCCGTAGGGCCAGATCAGCACCACGCGGTAGAGGCGCGAGCCGGCAAGCTGGCGGTCGGTGAGCGCGGCAAGCACAAGCGCGATGAACATCGCCAGCCCGGTGCTGATACCGGCAAAGATGAGGCTGGCGCTGATCGAATTCCAGTAGTCGGCGTTGGACAGGATCGAGCGGAAATTGTCGAGCCCGACCCAGATGTTGCCGCCGCCCCAGGGCTGCTGCAGCGTCAGCGACCAGTACACGGCCTGGCCGGCCGGCCAGTAGAAGAAGGTGAAGATCAACAGGAGCTGCGGCACCGCGAAGAGGATGCCGACAGTCCACCTGCTGAAGGTTACGCGCTTTTCCATCGATCCGCCGATGCCGTTGAACCGCCGGCCCGTTTTCCTGCATGAGACTAGAGCATGGTCCCAAAAAGTGGGTACCGGTTTTTGGAAAAGATCATGCTCCAAAAAGGACTGGATACGAAATGGCCGCCCGTCGATTCTTGGCGGGCGGCCATACCGGTATCCGGGGGTTAAGGCAGGGTCTTGTCCGGATAGGTCTGCTGGAAGCGCTCAAGAATGGCGTCGCCATTCTTGACCAGCGTGTCGAGGCCTTCCTGGACGCTGACCTTGTTGGCGAAGATCGCCTGCATCTGGGTGCCGAACTCGGCGCGGATCTGGGTGAAATTGCCTAGGCGGATGCCGCGGGTGATTTCGGTCGGCTCGGACGCGGTCAGGCTGGCGATCGCGACTTCACGACCCTTGTAGGGCGCCTTGTCGTAGAAGCCCTGGGACTTCAGGTACTCGAAGCCCGACTTGGTCACCGGGATGTAGCCGGTGTTGGTCGACCAGAACAAGGCGGTCTTGGGGTCGTGGATGAAGTTCAGGAACGCGGCCGCGCCCTTGTATTCGGCATCCGACTTGCCGGAGAGCACCCACAGCGAAGCGCCGCCGACGAGCGAATTCTTGCGCTCGGTGCCGGCATAGACCGGCAGCTCGGCGACATCCCAGTTCATGCCTTCCTTCTGCGTGCGGCCAACGGTGCCGTGGTCGCCGACCGAGGTCAGGATGACCTGGCAGGTGCCGGTCGCGAAGGCCTGGACCATGTCCTGGCCGAGATCCTTGGACTTGATCTTGATCAGGCCGGCATCATACCACTTCTTCAGATCGGTGACGTACTGGACGAACTTGGTCTTGTTGACTTCGAGGCGCGCGTCCAGGCCGTCATAGCCGTTGTTCTTGGTCGCGATCGGCTGGTTGTGCAGCGCCGAGAACTGTTCCATCAGCTGCCAGCTTTCATTGGCCGAGATGTTGATCGCCATCGGGCACTCATAGCCGGCGTCCTTCAGGGCCTGCAGGTCGGCGCCGACATCTTCCCAGGTCTTCGGCGCTTCGGTCTTGCCGATCTTGGCGAAGGCATCCTTGTTCCAGTACATCAACGGCGTCGAGGAATTGAACGGGAACGAGAGCATCTCGCCCTTCGACGTCGCATAATACCGGGCGATGCCGGGGAAATAGTCGGCATAGTCGATCTTGTAGCCGTTTTCTTCCATCAGCTTGTCGGCGGGCTTGTAGGCGCCCGACAGCATCATGGTCGCGGTGCCGACGTCATAGACCTGAACCACGGCGGGCTGCTTGCCGGCGCGGAAGGCGGCGATGGTGTTCTGCAGCGTGGCGTCGTAATTGCCCTGGCTGGTGCAGACGACTTCATAGTCGGCTTGCGATGCGTTGAAGTTCTTGCACAGCGTATCGACGACGCGGGCAAGGTCGCCTGAAAGGCCGAACCAGAAATCGAATTTGACCGGTTCCGCGGCTGCCGGCTGTGCCAGCGCGATGCTCAAGGCACCGGCGGCAAGGGCAGCAAAGCCCTGCTTGAAGATCGACATGGATTTCATTCCCTCTTGAGTGGCTGATGACAACAGGCTTTGCGCAAGTCCCTTGCCGCTCTCATAGAGAAGGTATGTGACAGTTCTGCTGTGGCTTTTCGGGCCTGTGGACAGCCGGTCTCTCCTCCTCGACGGCCAGGCCGGTATGAAACCGTCACACCGGCGCTCTAGGTAGCTAGGGCGCCTTGGAACGGCGTAAAGACCCGGTTGAACGAATGATTATCCGGCTAATGTATCCTTCCGACGGGGCAGATGACGGGCCTGAAGACGAGACGAGAGTGGAGAGACGAATGCTGGTCCAGCAATTGACGCATGTGCCCGCCGCCGACGACCAAGCGATGCGCGAAGGCCCGCGCGATAGCGCCACCCATCTGGCCGAGCGCGGGAATGGCGGCTACATGACGCAGATCGAGATCGGCGGCACGGGGCCATTGGCAAGTGCCGGCGAGAGCCTGTAACGAGAGAAGGTCGCTGGAAGATACAACCGGAAAAACCCGCTGTAGTTGTGGTGCCCATAACCGATTCTTCAAGCGCCCTGTACTAATCAAGTCGATGGCTGATTGCTGCGGGAGAGCAGGTGGGGCGAGATGCTGACGGTCTATAATTGCATCGTGCACGAGCACGATCTGAGACTGGTCGCACTGGCAGCCCTTATTTGCGGTATTTCTTCGTTCTCGGCGGTCAATCTGCTTCGCCATGTCGACCGCTCGAGCGAGCGCAACCGCTATACCTGGCTGATGATATCAGCCACTTCCACCGGCTTCGGTATCTGGGCGACGCATTTCATCGCCATGCTTGCCTTTTCTCCGGGAATCCCCAACGCGTACAATGCGGAAATGTCGGCGCTTTCGCTCGCCGGTTCCGTCGCCCTGACCGCCGCCGGCATGTGGATTGCCACCTTGCGCCGGGGCACCGACTACGCCCTGGTCGGCGGCGCGGTCCTCGGCGCCGGCATCGCCGCCATGCACTATATCGGCATGGCCGCTTTCGAGGTCGAAGGACGCATCGTCTGGAACACACTGCTGGTCGCCGTCTCGCTGCTGGCAGGCGTCACCCTCGCCGCGCTGGCACTGCTGGTCGTATTGCGGCGCCCGTCCATGCAGGGCACCATCGCCGCCGCCGTCCTGCTGACGCTGGCGATCTGCAGCCTGCACTTCATCGCCATGGGCGCGGTGTCGATCTTCCCGGACTCCTCCATCGAAATATCGCAGTTCACGGTCGAACCGCTGTCGCAGGCCTTCGCCGCCGCAGCAGTCAGCCTGGTGATCCTGGTGCTTTCAGCCGCAGCATTGTGGATCGACCTGCGCTTCCGTCGTCACAAGCTCGAGGCCGAGCGCATGCACGGCCTCGCCAACGCCGCCGTCGAGGGCCTGATCGTCTGCGACGGCGCGCGCATCGTCAGCGCCAATGACAGCATCGCTGCCCTAACCGGCATGGCGCCGGAAGCGCTGAACGCGATGCTGCTCGGCGACCTCTTCGGTGAACGCATCGCGGCCGGCATATCCGACTGCAGCGGACAGGCACAGGAAGCGGAACTCAGAGCCCATGACGGCACCGCCATCCCCGTCGAACTGATCGCCAGGAGCATCGACTATTGCGGCAAGCCGCACAACGTCGTCGCCGTGCGCGACATTCGCGAACGCAAAAAGGCCGAGCAGGAGATCCTGCGCCTCGCCCATTTCGACCCGCTGACCGGACTCCCCAACCGCCGCAGTTTCTCCGGCCGGCTCGAGGCCGAAATTTCCGCAATGGGCCACGGCGGCAAGCCCGACAATCTTGCGCTGCTGCTGCTCGACCTCGACCGCTTCAAGGAAGTGAACGACCTGTTCGGGCACGGCGCCGGCGATGCCATGCTGCAGAAGGTGGCGCTATGCGCCTCCGGCGTGCTCCGCCATGGGCAGATGCTGGCGCGTCTCGGCGGCGACGAGTTCGCCATCATTGTCCCTAACCTTCCCGATCCACAGGCGGCCGGCCGCATTGCCGAGCAGGTGCTGGCGGCGATGCGCGAGGAAAACCGGCAGTCGGTCGGGGGCGGCCTAGTGTCGGCCAGCATCGGCATTGCGCTTTATCCGCTCGACGCCGACGAGCCGACAGCCCTGGTCAGCCATGCCGACACCGCGCTCTATCGCGCCAAGGCCGAAGGCAAGGACACCTACCGTTACTTCGAGGCCTCGATGGGCGCCGAGGCGCGCGATCGGCGCGTGATGGAGCACGAACTGCGCCAGGCCATAGCGCGCAATGAGTTTCGCCTCGTCTACCAGCCGCAGAAGGAGATCAGCAGCGGGCGGATGCTCGGGTTCGAAGCGCTCATCCGCTGGCGCCATCCGCAGCGCGGCGACGTGTCGCCGGTGATCTTCATCCCGGTGGCCGAAGACAGCGGCGTCATCATCCAGATCGGCGAATGGGTGCTGGCGACCGCCTGCGCCGAGGCTGCGCGCTGGAAGAACCCTTTGACCGTCGCGGTCAATGTCTCGGCTGTGCAGCTCCACAACCCGAATTTCAGCCGCAAGGTGCATGAAGTCCTGCTCCGCACCGGCCTGTCGCCCGGCAGGCTCGAAGTCGAGATCACCGAAACGGCGCTGGTCAAGGACATGCCCCGCGCGCTCGCCACCTTGCGGCAGGTCAAGGCGCTGGGCGTGCATGTGGCGATGGACGATTTCGGCACCGGCTACTCCTCGCTGTCCAACCTTCGCGCCTTCCCCTTCGACAAGATCAAGATCGACGGCTCGTTCATCAAATCGGTCGACAGCAACGGCCAGGTGGCGGCCATCGTGCGCGCCGTGCTGGGGCTTGGCCGTGGTCTCGGCCTGCCGGTTCTGGCCGAGGGCGTCGAGACACTGGGCGAACTGAAATTCCTGGACGCCGAGGCCTGCGAAATTGGCCAGGGCTATTACATTGGCCGGCCGAGCCCGATCGAGGCGTTCAGTGAACTGACCGGCGTCACTGCGCCGCCAGCTGAGGACGACGCCACGATCAAACCGCGCGGCGGCAGCATCCTGATGCTCGAACCGGCAGCCGCTTTGCGCTCGGCCTAAGGCGCGAGCGCGGCCTCGACCAGGCGCTTGGCATCCGGCCCCGACCATTCGGCCGGCCCGTTCATATGCGCGACCAGGCAGCCTTCGCCGTCGATCAGCATGGTGACGGGAAGCCCGAGCGCCAGCCCGCGCGTCTTGACGTCGTTGAACAGCGCCAGCGTCGAATCCCGGTAGTAGCCGAGCGAACCGATGCCGATATCGGCGAGGAACTTCTTCGGCTTCACGTCGTCGCCCGCATCGACATTGACCGCGATCACCTCGAAGGCATTGCTTCCCTTTTCCTTCTGCAGCGCGTCGAGCGCCGGCATTTCGGCACGGCAAGGCGCGCACCATGTCGCCCACAGATTGAGCAGCACCGTCTTGCCGGCGTGGTCGGCGATCGTCATCGGCTTGCCATCGGGACCGTTGAAGGCGAGGCTTTTCAGCGATTGCGGCGGATCGGCCGGCAGCAGAGCGGCAACCTGGCCCGTGGCCGCGGCGGCGACCTTTTTGGCGCGGTCGCTCTTGGCGGCGCAGGCGACATCATCCTTGCTGGCGCCGGCGGCAGCTTGCGCTGGCGCGCTGGCGGAGGCTGCGTTGTTGCCAGAACCGCTCTCGCTGACATATACCGCGACCGCGCCCGCCAGCACGCCTGCCACCAAGGCGGCGAGGATCAGGCGCGGGGCCGGGAAGTATCTATTGCCGTCTGCCATTTTCTAAACTGCTCCGGAGCACGGGTTATAGCGATGAGCGACAAGAAGGCCAGCAACCAGATGTGGGGCGGACGTTTTGCCTCGGGTCCGGCCGCAATCATGGAAGCGATCAACGCGTCGATCTCGTTCGACCGCAAACTTTATGCGCAGGACATAAGAGGTTCGATCGCTCACAGCGAAATGTTGGCGCAAACGGGCATTATTTCGACGGCCGATCAAGAAAAAATCGCTCACGGGCTGAACACGATCCTGAAAGAGATCGAGGCCGGCACGTTCGAATTCTCGACCCGGCTGGAAGACATCCACATGAATGTCGAGGCCCGCCTCGCCGATCTGATCGGCTCGGCCGCCGGACGTCTGCATACGGCCCGCTCGCGCAACGATCAGGTCGCGGTCGACTTGAGGCTCTGGGTCAAGGACGAGTGCTTCCGTGTGGCCGAGGCGCTGAAAGGCCTGATCGCTGCTTTCCTCGATCGAGCCGAAGAACATGCGGCGACCGTCATGCCGGGCTTCACCCACATGCAGGCAGCGCAGCCCGTGACCTTCGGCCACCACTGCATGGCCTATGTCGAGATGTTTGCGCGTGATCTGTCGCGCGTCCGCGACGCCATCGAGCGGATGAACGAAAGCCCACTCGGTGCGGCAGCCCTAGCCGGCACCAGCTTCCCGATCGACCGCCACCAGACCGCCAAAGCGCTCGGCTTCCGCGAACCGATGCGCAATTCACTCGACAGCGTTTCCGACCGCGATTTCGCGCTGGAGTTCTTGAGCCTGGCAGCGATCTGCGCCACACATCTGTCGCGACTCGCCGAAGAGATCATCATCTGGTCGACGCCGCAATTCGGCTTCGTCAGGCTGTCGGATTCCTTCTCCACCGGCTCCTCGATCATGCCGCAGAAGAAGAATCCGGACGCCGCCGAACTGGTGCGCGGCAAGACCGGCCGCGTCACCGGCCACCTTGTCGGCCTGCTGACCGTGATGAAGGGCATGCCGCTGACCTATGGCAAGGACATGCAGGAAGACAAGGAATCGGTCTTCGACGCCGCAGAGACGCTCGACCTGATGCTGGCGGCGATGACCGGCATGGTGCGCGACATGACGGTGAACGCCGCCGCCATGAAAAAAGCCGCCGGATCGGGCCACGCGACCGCGACCGACCTCGCCGACTGGCTGGTGCGCACGCTGGGCCTGCCCTTCCGCGAGGCGCATCATGTGACGGGTCGCGCGGTGGCACTGGCCGAAGAGAAGAAGGTCAGCCTGGAGAAGCTTTCGCTGGAGGACCTGCAGTCGATCAATCCCGGCATCACATCGGATATCTTCTCGGTGCTTGCCGTGCAGAATTCTGTGAAGAGCCGCACCAGCTTCGGCGGCACCGCGCCATCGGAAGTGCGCAAGCAGATCCGCGCCTGGAAAAAGCGCATCGCCAAGGCGTGATGCCGGATATTGCGCGGCAATATCCGGGGTGCAATGCACCGAAAACTCGGCTAAAAGCGGCAGCACGTGAAAAGTTTCGGACGGATGGATCGATGACCGCTAGCAGGATTTTGGTGACGGTGACGCTGCTGACGGCCATGGTTGCCGTGACCGCCTGCGGCCGCAAGGCCGGTCTCGACACGCCCTATGAAGCGGCCGTCCAGGCCCGCAAGGACGCCGCGCGCGCCAAGCAGCCGGTGCCGCCGGAGCCGGAAAAACCGGTCGTGGACAAGAAGTTCATCCTCGACCCGCTGCTCTAGAGCCGGAGCGACCGGCTTAGTCTCGCTAAACCAGGTCTCCTGCTCCAACTTCCGGAAACACTCTCGTGAACCATTTCGATTACCGCGACGGCGTGCTCCATGCCGAGGACGTGGCGATACCAGACATCGCCGCAAGCGTCGGCACGCCGTTCTATTGTTATTCGACGGCCACGCTGACCCGGCATTTCCGCGTCTTTGCCGATGCCTTCGCCGGGCTCGACACGCTGGTCTGCTACGCCTTGAAGGCGAATTCCAACCAGGCGGTACTGCGCACGCTGGCAAAGCTGGGCGCCGGCGCCGACACCGTCTCGGAAGGCGAAATGCGCCGCGCGCTCGCCGCCGGCATCCCCGCCAACAAGATCGTGTTTTCCGGTGTCGGCAAGACCGCGCGCGAAATGGATTTCGCGCTCGAGGCCGGCATTCTCTGCTTCAACGTCGAATCCGAGCCGGAGCTGGAATTGCTGTCGGCCCGCGCCACGGCGCTCGGCAAGGTGGCGCCGGTCTCGCTGCGCATCAACCCGGATGTCGACGCCAGGACGCACAGAAAGATCTCCACCGGCAAGGCCGAGAACAAGTTCGGCATCCCTTGGCAAAGGGCGCGCCAGGTCTATGCCCGCGCCGCCGGCTTGCCGGGCATCAAGCCGATCGGCATCGACACCCATATCGGCAGCCAGATCACCGAGTTGCAGCCCTTTGACGACGCCTTCGCGCTTCTGGCGGAACTGGTCGGCGCGCTGCGCGCCGATGGCCACACCGTCGAGCACGTCGATGTCGGCGGTGGCCTCGGCATCCCTTACCGTACCGACAACAGCCCACCGCCTCTGCCCGATGCCTATGCCGAGATCGTCAGAAAGCAACTCACAAAGCTTGGGGTAAAGGTGATGTTCGAGCCGGGCCGGCTGATCGTCGGCAATGCCGGCATCCTGGTCTCGGAAGTGATCTTCGTGAAGGAAGGCGACGCCAAGAACTTCCTCGTCGTCGACGCCGCCATGAACGATCTGATCCGGCCGACGCTCTACGATGCCTTCCACGACATCAAGCCGGTGGTGCAGCCGCCGGCCGACACGCCGCGCATGGCGGTCGATGTCGTCGGCCCGGTCTGCGAGACCGGCGACTATCTCGGCCTCGACCGCGACCTGCCGCGGCTGAAGTCTGGTGATCTGATTGCCGTGTCGACGGCCGGCGCTTATGGCGCGGTGCAGTCCGGCACCTACAACACCCGCCTTCTTGTGCCCGAGGTTCTGGTCGACGGTGACCGTTTCCATGTCGTGCGCCGGCGCCAGACCTATGACGAGCTAATTGGCCTGGACTCGGTGCCCGACTGGCTTGCATAGAAGTCGCCGCGCCGGCTGCGCCTATAGCCGGTTCTGGATGAGCACCCTTGTGTCGGCGATCTTGTTCTCGTCGCGGCGGTAGAACGTCCATTGTTTGATACGCTTGGGGCGCAGCAGGCCGGCCTGGGTAAGCACGCGCATATGTTCGGAGAGCGTCGCCTGCGTAATGCCGAGCTTCTCCGCGATCAGCAGCGCGCAAACGCCGTCCTCGACCAGATCGCCGTCTGCCTGGGCCGGGAAATGCGCCTGAGGATCCTTCAGCCAGTCGAGGATCTGCAGCCTGCGTTCGTTGGCGATCGCCTTGAAGACATCAACCTCTTGCATTTAGCCATTTTGCCAAGTTACTAATTGCTGTCAATCCCAAGGAGATGGTCATGACGAACGGCAACACCGTCACGCGCGAACGCATCGCGGCGATGGAACCGCGCATCCGCCCCTATGTCAGACACACGCCGGTGCTGCGCGTCGACATGGCCGATTTCGACCGGCCGCCGCTGGCGGTCGAGCTGAAACTCGAATGCCTGCAGCATTCCGGCTCGTTCAAGGCGCGCGGCGCCTTCACCAATCTGCTGGAACGGCCGGTGCCCGAGGTCGGCGTCGTCGCGGCGTCAGGCGGCAATCATGGCGCCGCTGTCGCCTATGCCGCCATGCGGCTCGGCCACAAGGCGACGATCTTCGTCCCCGAAGTCAGCCCGGCGGCCAAGCTGCAGCGCATCCGCGGTTACGGCGCCGAACTGGTCGTCGGCGGCGCCCGTTATGCCGAAGCGCTGGCCGCCAGCGAGGCTTTTGCCCAAAAGTCCGGCGCACTGCAGATCCACGCCTTCAACCAGGAAGAAACACTGGTCGGCCAGGGCACGCTCGGCCTCGAAATCGAGCAAGACCTGCCTGAGATCGACACGCTGCTGGTCGCCGTCGGCGGTGGCGGCCTGATCGGCGGCATCGCCGCCTGGTTTGCCGGCCGCATCAGGATCATCGCCATCGAACCCGAGGGCGCGCCGACATTGCATCGCGCCTTCGAGGCCGGCCACCCCGTCGATGCGCCAGCCGAAGGCGTCGCCGCCGATTCGCTGGCGCCCAAGCGCGTCGGCGAAATGATGTTCCCGATCGCCGAGGCCTTTGTCGAGCGCTCCATCCTGGTCACCGACGACGCCATCATCGCCGCCCAGAAGGCGCTGTGGGAACGGGTGCGGATCATCGCCGAACCGGGCGGCGCCGCAGCCTTTGCAGCCCTTTTGTCCGGCCGCTACACGCCGGCGCCGGGCGAACGGATCGCTGTCCTGGTGTGCGGCTCGAACACCGATCCGGCGAAATTCTGAACCTTGCTTCGACTGAAATGCGGACGGAAAACCCGCCAAAGCTCTTCAAGTTTTCGGAACCGCCTCGCCTTTGCCGTGTTTGCTGGTAAACTTCCATTGGTTGAGTCTGGGCTATCCCGCCCGGGCAGGAAGGGCCGATGACGGAAAGCCCCATTTCCAGCGGCGATCGCAGCCTGGCCGGGCGGCTTGCCCTGAGCCGGCTGGTGACACGCCTCTCGATAACGGTCGAGCGCGGCTGGCCGCTGCTTCTGCCGCTGCTCATCGTCGCCAGCCTGTTCCTCAGCCTCTCATGGCTCGGTCTCTTTCCTCGCCTGCCTGACGTTGCGCGCATTGTTCTGGTCGCGGTGTTCGGCATTGCCACGCTCGCGGCGCTCTATCCGCTGCGTTTCTTCAAGCTTCCCTCGGCCGCCGAAGTCGACCGCCGCATCGAGGCGGCCAACCAGTTGCAGCACAGCCCGGTGCTGGTCCAGACCGACCGTCCAAGCGGCAAGGAAAGCATCTTTTCCCAGGCGCTGTGGCGCGAACATCAAAAGCGCATGGCCGACAAGCTCGGCAACCTCAGTGCTGATGTGCCGCGTACCCGCGTGCCGGAACGCGACCCGTGGGGGTTGCGCGCCATCGCGGCGCTGCTTTTGGTCACCGCTTTTGCCTTTTCCTTCGGGCCGTCGGGCGGCAGGCTCTCCGATGGTTTCCGTGCCCATGCGGCGCGCGACATCGTGCCGCCGCGCATCGATGCCTGGGTAACCCCGCCGGCCTATACCGGCAAGCCGCCCATCTTCCTCACCACGCCAGTGCTCGATAACAACGCCAAGCAGGCGGCAGCCACCTTCACCGTGCCGCAGGGCAGCGACGTCTCGCTGCGCGTCACCGGCGGCTCCGGCGAGGAAACGCTCAGCTTCGCCGACAAGGGTGGCAATGCCCGCGCCATCAACCCGATGGGTCCGCAGGCAGCAGCGATCAAGGCAGCGGCGGTCAATCCGGCGACGCCCAAGTTGCGCCAGTTCACCGGCAAGCTGACGGCCGACGGCACGCTGACGCTGAAATCAGGCGAAGCCGATCTCGGCCAATGGGCCTTCGCGGTGATCCCCGACAAGCCGCCGACGATCCGCTTCGTCGGCGAGCCCAAGCGCGCCGTGAACGGCGCCTTCGAGCTCAACTACCAGATTGACGACGACTATGGCGCGGCGACCGCCAAGGCGGTTTTCGCGCTGGCCGATCCGGCGGCGCCCGATGCGCATCCGCTCTACGGTCCGCCTGATATGCCATTGGCGCTGCCGCGCCGCGGCGGCAAGGCGAACGCCGCCAAGACCACCAAGGACCTCACCGAGCACGTCTGGGCCGGCGCCAGCGTCAAGCTGTCGCTTGTCGCCACCGACGATGCCGGACACACCGCGACCAGTGAAACCAAGACCATCTTGATGCCCGAGCGGCCCTTCGCCAACCCGCTGGCGCGGGCGGTGATCGAGCAGCGCCGCCTGCTGGCGCTCGATGCCAACGCCAAGCCGCGCGTGCTCGACCTGATGGACGCGATCACGCTTCGGCCCGAAGACACGTTCGACAACATGTCGCATTACCTCGCCATCATGAGCGCCCGCAGCCGGCTGAAAATGTCAGACAGCGACGACCAGCTGCGCAACGAGGTTGCCTATCTCTGGGAAATCGCGCTCGGCATCGAGGAAGGCAACCTGTCGGCGGCCGAAAAGCGCCTGCGCCAGGCGCAGCAGGCACTGCAGGACGCCATCAAGCGTGGCGCCAGCGACGAAGAGATCGAAAAGGCGATGAAGGAACTGCGCGAGGCGATGAACGAATTCCTGCAGGAATTCGCCGAACGCGCCAAGCAGAACCCGAACGCGCCGCAGATGCAGCAGAACGGCCGCGAGCTGCGCCAGAGCGACATCGACCGCATGATGGACCAGATCGAGAACCTGGCGAAATCAGGCGACCGCGACAAGGCGCAGGAGCTGCTGTCGCAGCTGGAAAATATGATGAACAACCTGCAGGCCGGCCGTCAGCAGCAAGGCGGCGAGCAGGACAGTGAGATGCGCCAGCAGATGGACAAGCTGGGCGAGATCATGCGCCGCCAGCAGGAGATGATGAACGACACCTACCGCATGGACCAGATGCAGCGCGGCCAAGGCCAGCGAGATCAAGACCAGCAGCAACAGGATGGCGACGAGCAGCTCGGACAGGATCAGGACAAACCCGGCGTCGGGGACGACCGCGATCCGCTTGCCCGCAAAAAGCAGATGACGCCGCAGGAATTCGCCGATGCGATGAAGCAGTTGCAGGAAGGCCAGGGCCAGCTGCAAAGCGAACTCGACCGACTGAAGAAAGGCCTGGAAGGCATGGGCCTCGAGCCCAATGAAGGGTTCGGCGAAGCTGGCAAGTCCATGGGCAATGCCGAAAAGTCGCTTGGCGAAGGCGAAGGCGACCAGGCCGTCGGCCATCAGGGTCGCGCGCTGGAGGCGCTGCGCAAAGGCGCCAAGGAGATGATGAAGCAGCTGCAGGCGATGCAAGGCGACCAAGGCGGTAGCCAGGAAGGCGGTCGCCAGCAGGATGCCGACCGCGATCCGCTGGGCCGGCCGCGCGCCAGCCGTGGACCTGATTTCGGCGACTCGGTGAAGGTGCCCGACGAGATCGACGTGCAGCGCGCCCGCCAGATTCTCGAAGCGATCCGCAAGCGGCTCGGCAACGCGCTCAGCCCCGACATTGAGCGCAGCTATCTCGAGCGGTTGCTCGAACTGAAGTAGCGTCGCCCGGGGAGATCCGATCCAACCGAAATGGTGACGCCATGCCCAAACTCGGGACTGTTACGCCCATCCTGCGCATCTTCGACATCGCCAAGGCGCGCGAGTTCTATCTCGACTTCCTCGGCTTCAAGGTCGAGTTCGAGCACCGCTTCGACGACAATGCGCCGCTCTACATGGGTGTAATCCGCGACGGCTGCGTGCTGCATCTCAGCGAACACCACGGTGACGGCGCGCCGGGCGTGGCGGTGCGCATCGAGGTCGAGGATATAGCGGCGCTGCATCGCGAACTGATCGGCAAGAAATACCGCTTCGCCCGGCCGGGTCTCGAAACCACGCCCTGGCAAAGCCGCGAAGTATCGGTCGCGGACCCCTTCGGCAACCGCCTGCATTTCTACGAGGATGCGGCAGGCTAGGCAGCTGCAGCAAACAACCGCTCTAATCGGACCTGTTGACGAACGCGTCGCGGATCGCTTCCTGCATGCCGTCGATCGCCTCGCCTGACGCGTTGGGGTTGCGATGCATCACCACATTCGAGGAATCGATGTGACCGAACCCGTCGGCGGCGGTGAGCTCGCGGCAGCCGTCCGGAATGTTGCTGTGCGAGATCGGCGCGATCGCCAGGCCGGAGGTGACGGCGAGCTTCAGCCCGCCGGTGGTGTCGCTGGTATAGGCGACCCGATAGGCAAGCCCGCGCTGCTCCAGCGATTTAATGGCGAAGTCCTTGCACCAGCCGGCCCTGTTGTAGAGCGCGATCGGCACCGGCTGCTCCTCATGCATGTGATGCAGGCTCGATGTCACCCACACCGTCGGATCGTGCATCAGCACCTCGCCGCCACCTGGATCCTGCCATTCGAAGACCACGGCGAGGTCGAGCTCGCCGGCGGCAAGTGCCGCCAGTTGCGCGCCTGAATGCGCGTAGCGCACCGTGACCTCGACCTTGGTGTGGCGCTTGGAGAAGGCGCCGAGCGCGCGCGACAGGATGGCATGGCCATATTCCTCGGGAATGCCGATGCGAACCGGCCCGCCGAGGGGTGCCGCCGCCATCGAGGCCGCCGTCTCGTCGAGCAGCGAGACGATGCGGCGGGCATTGACGATCAGCTCGCCGCCACGGCGCGTCAGCGCGACGCCGCGCGAGCCGCGTTCGAACAGGCTGTCGCCGACCAGCTCCTCGAGCTTCTTCATCTGCATCGACACAGCCGACTGGGTGCGGCCGGCCTGCTCCGCCGCCCGCGTGAAATTGCCAGCTTCGGCAATGGCCACGAAGGTGCGCAGAAGATCGCTGTCGAGGGTTGGCCGCATCGAATCCGTCATAAGCAAATTTGATCGCTGGTATCATTCCAATTCGTTTGCAACATGTCAAACGCCAGACGATAGTCAGCCTACCCATTGGATATGCGGCCGCGAAATCGGTTGCGGACCAATCGAAGAGTCCTCACTCATACCCGCTGCCCGAAACGGTGGCGGGTTCTTTTTACCCCGCGGCCGGGCGGCTGCGGGCAGTTCAGATGGAAAGAGCATGATGTCGTCCGAAAACCGCTTCACACTTTTCGGCATCGTGCTCTAGGGGCCGGCAACAACGCATGCGCAACCGGATCGTCCTCGGCATCATCAGCCTGTGCCTTGGCGTGCTGGTGTTCTCGCTCCAGGACCCGCTCGTCAAGGCGGTGTCGGGCGGCTATCCCGTCACCGAGGTGATGTGGATCCGCTCGATCGTCGCTCTGCCGATCCTGATCGTTCTCGTCCACGCAGATGTCGGCTTGCGGGCCATCGCCTCGAAGCGGTTCGGCCTGCTGACGATCCGCGCCTTCATCCAGTTCAGCTCCTATACCGTCTACTATCTGGCGATCGCCGCTTTGCCGCTGGCCGACGCTGTGGCGCTCTACTTCATGGCGCCGCTGTTCATCATGGCGATGGCCGGCCCCTATCTCGGCGAACGCGTGTCCTGGCAGACGCTCGCCACCGTGCTGATCGGCATGCTGGGTGTCGTGGTGATGCTGCGCCCGGGCGCCGGCCTGTTCGACTGGGCGGCCTTCCTGTCGCTGGGTTCGGCGCTGCTCTACGGTTTTTCGCAGCTGATGGCGCGCAAGATCGGCGATACCGAATCCTCCACCGTCATGGCCTTCTACCAGAACGGCGCCTACCTCGTCGGCGCCGCCGCGGTTGCCTGCACGTTCTGGCTTGCCGGCATTACCCACGCTGTCCACCCCAGCCTCGAATTCCTGGTGCGGCCATGGGCCTGGCCGACGACACCGGATTTCCTCAAGATGGCAGCCTGCGGTTTCGTCGCTTCGGCCGGCATGATTCTTCTGTCGCAAGCCTACCGGCTGGCGCCCGCCAATCGCGTCGCCACCTTCGAATACACGGGGATCATCTGGTCGCCGCTTTGGGGATTCCTGTTCTTCAACGAGGTGCCGCGCTCGACCACCGCCATCGGTGCCGCGCTGATCATCGGCGCCGGCCTGCTGGCGCTCAACACCGAGCGACGCAAGGGCGTCACCCCAGTCCTTGCCGCAAGCCAGGATGCGGCTTGAAAGTCAGGCGAAGCAGGCGAGCGCCTGGTCGACCCGCGAGCGGATTTCGGCCAGCGTGAACGGCTTTTGCACGACATCGATAATGATGCCGTTCAACTCCTCGGCGCGTTCGCGCTGGTCGGCATAACCGGTCATCAGCAGGATTTTCATGTCAGGGAAAAGCCTGGCGGCCGCGATCGCCATCTCGATGCCGTCCATTTCCGGCATGCGGATGTCGGAGACGACGAGATCGTAACCGCCGCCTGCCGCGCTGATCATCGCCAGCCCTTGCGCGCCATCGGCGGCAATGTCGATCGAATGCCCGGCGCGTTCGAGCGCGCGGGCGGCGAGGGTGCGGACGGACTCATCGTCCTCGACGATCAGAAGCTTTGCCATGGGCCGGAATTTGGCGGGCAAAAGTTGACTTTTTCTGAAAATTTGAAGCGTCGAGAAGCCTTTTCTCAGGCGTCCCCTTTGACGACGCCTACGAATGGCAATTCACGGAAAGCGTGGGCGACGTCCATGCCGTAACCGACGACGAAATAATCGGGACAGTCGAAGCCGACATAGTCGGCGTTGAGCTCGGTCTGGCGGCGCATGCGTTTGTCGAGCAGCACCGCGATGGAACAGCTTTTGGCGCCGCGCGACAGCATCAGATTGCGGGTGAAGGACAGCGTCTTGCCGGATTCCAGAATATCGTCGATCAGCAGCACGTCGCGGCCGGCGACCTCATTGTCGATGTCGCGCAGCACCCTCACCTCGCCGCTGGTGGTGCCGGCGCCATAGCTGGAAATGAAGATGAACTCGACCTCCGGCGACAGCCCGACATCGTGCATGGCGCGAATCAAGTCGGCGGCGAAGATGAAGGAGCCCTTCAGCACCGAAATCACCAGCAGGTCGTGATAGTCGTGCTCGGCGATCTCCTTGGCGAGCTCCAGATTGCGCCGCGCGATCGCGGACGCTGAAAACAGGACCTCGATGTCCTTGCCGCGCACAACTGGCATCAATAACCTTTCCGAGAGATCGTCGCCTAACCGGCGAAAGTGACCGAGACGGCCTTGACGCCGGTTCTAGGCACATCGAGGCGGCTGGAAAAGCCGAATCTTTCGCCGGGCGCCAGCGAACGGTTGGATGTCCCCAACGTATAGCGGGTGATGCGGCTGTCATTGCCGGTGACGCGGATTTCCAACGGCGGCAACGGCCCGGCTTTCACCCCGTCATTGACGGCCTCGCCATCGACGAACAGCACCGGGGTGAAGCCGGACGCGTCGACACGCGAGGTGACGCCGGCAATGCTGAGTACGGTGCCCGCCGGCTGTTCGCCCCCCCAGAACGGCGTCTGGCGCACCAGCGCGTGGCCGCCCGAGACCCAGAAGGCGGCAAGCGCCGCACCAACGCCAGCGATCCAGAAGATCGGCCCGCCGCGCGACGCCGGCGGCCGCACCGTTGCGGCTTCTGGCTTGCGCAGCATCTCCATGCCTTCGATCGACGGTGTGGCCTTGCTGCGCGCGGGCGGCTGGATAGCATCCGCCTTCGAGACACTGCGAGGCAGCACCTCATAATCGGCATCGACGATGTCGGTCGCCAAAGGACGCAATTCCGGCGCGGCACTTGTCCCGGTCATGATTTCGCCGGAAACCGGGCGCGCGGTTCGTTGCTCAGCCATCATGGCCCCGCTGTTCGCTCTTCGTTTCTTTTGCGTAAATGGAAATGGTTAACGCTTCCCCACCGGAACCCTTGTGACGCATTCAAAAACAACGAAAATTAACCGACGGTTAACCATGGCGGCCGATGGTCGTTTGACAGAAAGGGCTGGCACGCCGCCGCCACAGATTCCAGGTCGTCGCACGTGATCCGCTTCGAAAATGTCGGCCTCCGCTATGGCATGGGTCCGGAAATCCTCCGCGACATCTCCCTGCACATCCCGGAGAGCTCCTTCCAGTTCCTGAGCGGGCCCTCCGGCGCCGGCAAGACGACGCTGCTGCGCCTTCTGTTCATGTCGCTGAAGCCGACGCGCGGGCTGATCACCATCTTCGGCAAGGACCGCTCGCGCATCTCGCGCGCCGAACTGCCGCATCTCAGGCGCCGCATCGGCGTGGTGTTCCAGGATTTCCGCCTTCTCGACCACATGACCACCTATGAGAATGTCGCTCTGCCGCTGCGCGTGCGCGGCCGCGAGGAAGCGAGCTATCGCACCGACGTGACCGAGCTTTTGAAATGGGTTGGTCTGGGCGAGCGCATGCATGTACTGCCGCCGGTCCTGTCTGGCGGCGAAAAGCAGCGCGCCGCGATTGCCCGCGCGCTGATCGAGCAGCCCGAAATCCTGCTCGCCGACGAACCGACCGGCAATGTCGACCCGCCGCTGGCACGCCGGTTGCTCAGGCTGTTCATCGAGCTCAACCGGCTCGGCACTGCGGTGGTGATCGCCACCCATGATCTCGGCTTGATGGAGCAGGTCGACGCGCGCCGCATGATCCTGGCCGGCGGAAGGCTGGATATCTATGACTGAGCTATCCGCCGAACATCTGCATGAAGAGGCCGCGGAGCCGGCGGCGACGACGCAGCGCGTTCAGCGCCGCATGGCGCCGATCGTGCCGGCGCAGAACATTGCCGGCCGCGCTCTGGTGCTGGTCATCGCCATCATGACCTTCCTGTCCTGCCTGACCTTCGGCGCCGTCACGCTGGTGCGAGACACCGCCTCGGTGTGGGAGAACCAGATCTCGCGCGAGGCGACGATCCAGATCAAGCCGGTCGACGGTCTCGACATGGAGGCAGCCCTTGCCCAGGCCTCGCAGATCGTCGGCGAGTTCCCCGGCGTGAAAGCGACCAAGATCATCGACCGCGACGCGACCGCGCGTCTGCTGGAGCCATGGCTGGGCTCTGGGCTGAACATCGACGAACTGCCGGTGCCGCGGCTGATCATCGTCACCATCGACGAGACCAGCCCGCCCGACTTTGCCGCCATCCGCGCGGCGATCACGCCCAAGCTGCCGAGCGCTTCGCTGGACGATCACCGCACCTGGGTCGACCGGCTGGTCGCCATGGCCCGCACCACTGTCACCATTGGCATCGCCGTCTTGGTGCTGATGCTGTCGGCGACAGTGCTGACGGTGGTGTTCGCCACCCGCGGCGCCATGGCCGGCAACGGCCATATCATCGAAGTGCTGCATTTCGTCGGCGCCGAGGCGCGTTTCATTGCGCGCGAATTCCGCTGGCATTTCCTGGTCACCGGCATGAAAGGCGCCGCCGCCGGTGGCGCCGCTGCGATCCTGGTTTTCATTGTCTTTTCCTGGTGGTCGTCACGCAACATGGCAACGCCGCAGGCCGACCAGGCGACTGCTTTGTTCGGCAATTTCGCCATCGGATCGGCAGGATATCTCGGCGTCGGCCTGATGGTGCTGGTGATCGGCGGGCTGACGGCGGCGACATCGCACGCCACCGTCGTCGCCTACCTCAGCGACATCGATGTCCGCCAGCCGGATGCGGGCTGAGCAATGACAGCAGAAGCGAAAACAGCACGGGGAGGCAAGGACAGGAACAAAGGGGCGATCACGGATCGAAAACTGACGTAACGCAATGTGCGCTTTTTTCCTTACCAAGGCGGCATTTCAGGATTAACCATAGGACGATGAACGCGCGGGATTCGACCGGAACGGCTGGGCAGATGCCAGTGGTGGGTGCGCGTGTGCGCACCAGACCGGGCCGTTTGCGCACCGCCCTTCGTCTCGCTTCCCTGTGTTTGCTCCTGCTGGTGGCGCTGTTTGCCGGCGGCTTCGGCTGGTTCGCCAGCAAGGTCAGTCACATGACTACGCCCGCCAATCCAGCCAAGGCCGATGCAATCATCGTGCTCACAGGCGGCCAGGCGCGCCTCGACGCCGCACTCGATCTGCTTGCATCCGGCAAGGGCGAGCGATTGTTGATCTCGGGCGTTCATCCCTCGGCCAGCCGCCGCCAATTGCAGGCCGCGACCGGCGGCGACAAAGCGCTGTTTTCCTGCTGCGTCGACATCGACCGCGCCGCGCTCGACACGATTGGCAATGCCGAGGAAAGCGCCAAATGGGTGGAGAGCCACGCCTATGGCAGCGTCATCCTCGTCACCAACAACTACCATATGCCGCGCAGCCTCTTGGAAATGGGCCGCCTGCTGCACGGCGCGAAGCTTGAGCCCTATCCGGTGGTCAACACCAACCTCGACAATGGCGACTGGCTGACCAAACCGGAGGCGCTGCGCGTGCTGCTGACCGAGTACAGCAAATACCTGCTGGCGCTGGCGCGCGGCATCGTACCGATCCGCCAGACCGCCGACAGTGTCGCGCTGGCCGAGGTTTCGACCGCGAAGGACTGAGTCGATTACCTCTTGATCGCGCCGTCCGACGTGCCGCGCAACCGTGCAACCTCTTGTTCGAGCCGCTCAATCCGCTTATCGCGTTCGGCAAGTGCAGCCGCCACGTCGGCGGCCTCGAAACGCTGCGGAATGTGTTGCGGGCAATTGGCATCCCAGGCCGAGACGGTGAACAGAATGACCTGCTCGGGGCGCGCCTTGTAGTCCTGCGGCATCAGCTTTGCCAAAAGCTCGGCATCGTCCTCGACGACGCGCGCCGTGCCCCAGATCTTGACCCGCTGCCGATGCGCATAGTCGATCAGGAACAGGAAGGCCTGGTTGTTGTCTGCAAGATTGCCCTGGGTGATGAACTGCCTGTTCCCCGAGAAATCGGCAAAGCCGATGGTCTTCTCATCCAACACCTTGAGGAAACCGGCAGGCCCGCCGCGGTGCTGGATATAGGGCTGGCCCTCGCCATTGGCCGTCGACAGGAAGACGCTGGTCTGCGCCTCGATGAAGCCGGCAAGGTCTGGCGTGATGACGGCGCTCCATCCGCCGCGCTCCTCGGCGCTGGCATAACCCTTGCGCGACCCCTTGCGGGTCTGGATGGCCTTGACCGTCGGCGTGAAGGCGACATCGCTGGTGAAGGTGTGAGCGTTCATGGAAGCCTCCGCGAGGCCAAACCTCTGGCCGTTGTACACCGGATGTAGAGGCTTTCATCTTTTGGATGTAGATGGCATATTCGTAACCAATCCTTCCAATTTCCGGAAGAAGCCATGGATCGCCTCGAAGCCATGTACCTGTTCGTCGCCGCGGTGGAAGCCGGCAGCCTTTCCGCTGCCGGCCGCCGTTTCGGCATTCCGCTGGCGACGGTCAGCCGCAAGGTCTCCGACCTCGAAAAACACCTGAACACGCGTCTACTGAACCGCTCGACAAGGCAGCTGTCCCTGACCGATGCCGGCCAGGCCTATCTCGCCGCCTGCCGCCGCATCCTGGGCGATGTCGGCGAAGCCGAGCGTACCGCCGCCGGCGAATACAGTACGCCGACCGGCGACCTGTTCATCACCGCGCCGGTCGTCTTTGGCCGGCTGCACGTGCTGCCTGTAGTCACCGAATTCCTCGCAGCCTACCGCGAGGTCAACGTCCGCCTGATGTTGGCCGACCGGATTACCCAGTTGACGGAGGAACATCTCGATCTCGCCATCCGCATCGGCGAGCTTGCGCCTTCGAGCATGGTCGCCATCCGCGTCGGCGCGATCCGTCGCGTCGTGTGCGCCAGCCCGACCTATATCGCCGCGCACGGCATGCCACAGGCGCCGGAGGATCTGGCTGCGCATGAATGCATCAGTTTCGAGGGGCCCTCCGCCCTCGCCAGCTGGAGCTTTGCGGGCGAAAAGCGAGAGATCATCGTGCCAATCCGCTCACGCCTTCGCATCAACACAGCGGAAGCGGCGATCGATGCCGCGATTGTGGGCACCGGCCTGACGCGGGTGCTGTCCTATCAGATCGCGGATGCAGTGCGTTCGGGCGCGCTTGTCCCTGTCTTGCAGTCGTTCGAGCCGCCGCCTTGGCAGGTCAGCCTCGTCCATGCCGGCCAGGGCTTGCTGCCGGTGAAACTGAGGGCATTCCTCGATTTCGCCGCTCCCCGGCTGAAGCAGCGGCTGCTGCAGGCGGCCTGGTGAGCTAAGGCTGGCTGCGGGCCTGTGGCGAAGCGCCCGGCCTGAGGCCATTGCGGCGTTTCCTTTTTGCCCGCGCTTGGTGTAACCAACGCACACCTCCTCAACGGGCCCTTCCCCGCATGCTCTATATCCGCTCGCTGGCGTTCAACTTCGTCTTCTACGTCAACCTGATCGTCCAGATGATCCTCTGGACCCCGTATTATTTCCTGTCGCCGCGCCACCGCGCCTGGTTCGTGCCGAAATTCTGGTCGCGCACAAGCCTGTGGCTCTACGACAAGATCGCCGGCACCAGGAGCGACATCACCGGCGTCGAGAACCTGCCGGAGGGCTCCTTCATCCTGGCGCCGAAACACCAGTCGTTCTGGGACGCGATCGCCTTCTTTCCGCTTCTTCAGGACCCACTCTACATCCTCAAGCGCGAGCTTACCTGGATCCCCTTCTTCGGCTGGTACATCATGAAGATGCGGATGATCCCGGTCGACCGCGGCAGCCGCTCCAAGGCGCTGAAGCAGGTCGTTGCCTCGACCAGGGAGGAAATGGCACGCAATCCGCGCCAGCTGATCATCTATCCCGAAGGCACGCGCCGCGCGCCGGGCGACGAGCCGGCCTACAAATATGGCATTGTCGAGCTTTACGCGCAGCTTGGCGTTCCGGTGGTGCCCGTCGCCCATGTCGCCGGCCTCTACTGGCCGCGCCGCAAATTCATGCGCTATCCCGGCACCATCAAGGCCCGTTTCCTGCCGCCGATCCCGCCCGGGCTGGGCAAGGACGAATTCATGGACCGGCTGATCGGCGAGACGGAAGCCGCTTGCGATCAGTTGCTGATCGAAGCTTCCCGAGCGCCGAACCCGCCGCCAATGCCGCCGACGGCGGTCAAGCGACTGGCCGAACTCGCTGCGACCGCGAAGACCAGGGCCTGATCTCCGGCGCCGCTTGAGCTACGGCCACGCGGCCAATGCCGTGGTCGCCACCAGCGTTGCCGCAAACAGCAGATTGATGATCCGCGACGCCAGCGGCTGGCGCAGATACTGCGCGAATGCTGCTCCGGCCAGTAGCCATACCACATGGATGGCGACGATCATCAGGGTAAGAACTGCGAGCCTCGCTGGGACACCGAGAGCGTCAGTGCCGGCCGCTGTCGCGGATCCGGCAAGCACGGCTGCAATCGCCACATAGGCTTTCGGGTTGGCGACAGCGAGCAGGAAGCCACCGAGGAAGGTTGGCAGCACCGCCCCGCTCTCGCCTGCCGCCAGCGGCGGCGCCGTCGCTATTTTATAGGCGAGATAGAGGATGTAGGCGGCGGAAGCGACCGCCAGCACCGGCGCCACCCCCGGCATCGAGGCGAGCACCGCGGTGATGCCGGTGGCCACCACCAGCAGCACCGCTGACGTGCCCAGAATGATCCCTGAGGCGTAGCGAAGCGAATTGCGCAGGCCGAAGGCGGCGCCTATCGCCGTGACGCTGATCGTCGCCGGGCCCGGACTGCCCATGACGACGGTTGCCGCCAGCACCAGCGCCAGCAATTGCTGCCAGGGCTGCGCCTGCGAAAGAATGTCTGCGCCCATGCTGCTCCCGCCTCTGCGACGATGCCGAAGAGCAGTTTGGCAAAGGCGGACTGGCACCGTCTTGAACGATCGTGCAACCCTGTTGCGGAAGCCTTGGCTAGGCGCTGGCCTTGTCCAGCGCCGCGAGATCCTCGGCGCTGAGCTTCAGCGATGCCGCGCGCACCAGGCTGTCGACCTGCTCGTGCGTCGTGGCGCTGGCGATCGGCGCGGTGATGCCGGGCTGCGCCATCACCCAGGCGAGCGCCACTTCCGCCTGGCTGGCCGAATGCCGCGCGGACACAGCGTCAAGCGCCGCCAGGATGCGCATGCCGCGCGCATTGAGATACCCCTTCACGCCACCGCCGCGTTCACTTTTGCCAAGATCGGCCTCGCTGCGGTATTTGCCGCTCAGAAACCCTTTGGCGAGGGCGAAATAGGTGATGACGCCGATATCCTCCGCCGCGCACAGATCGTGCAGCGGCCCGTCGAAGGAAGAGCGATCGTAGAGATTGTATTCCGGCTGCAGCACGGCATAGCGCGGCAGCCCGCGCAAGCTGGCCACATCGAGCGCGGCGCGCAACTGGCCGGCGTCGAGGTTGGAGGCGCCGATATGGCGCACCTTGCCGGCGGCAAGCAGCTTCTCATAGGCGCCGAGCGTCTCTTCGTAAGGCGTGGTCGGGTCAGGCCAATGCGACAGATAGAGGTCGATCACGTCGGTCTGCAGCCGCTTCAGCGACGCCTCCACCGCCCTTTCGATATGACCGGCAGACAAATCCTTTTTGCCTTGCCCCATATCCGACCCGACCTTGGTGACGACAACGATCTTGTCGCGGTTGCCGCGGCTTTTCATCCATTTGCCGATGATGGTTTCGGACTCGCCGCCCTTGTTGCCGGGCACCCAGCGCGAATAGGCGTCCGCCGTGTCGATGGCATTGAGGCCGGCGCCGGCGAACCGGTCGAGCAGGTCGAAGGAGGTCTTCTCGTCTGCGGTCCAGCCGAAGACATTGCCGCCCAGAACCAGCGGCGCGATGGAAAGGTCGGTTTGACCGAGACGACGTTTCTGCAAGATGGGGCTCCGTGAGGCTGGCGGCGGGCGAACCCGAATGCTTCGGGCCGCAGCTAAGCTAGGTCTCGCCGCGCCGAGGTCAAAGGCCTCAGCCAATTTTTCCAGCGGACCAGCGCTTCACAAAGGCGCGACCCGCAACCTGCCCGTGGTCTACTGACTTTGACGCCGGTATTCACCGGGTGGCAGTCCGACCGTGCGGTTGAAAAGCCGACTGAACGAGGCCGCATCCTGATAGCCGACCTGATAGCATATCTCCGCAATGCCAAGCTTGGTGCTTTCGAGAAGCGTCTTGGCGGCCTCGAGCCGTTGGTCCTGAATCCATCGGCCAGGAGTTGTGTGCAATTCATCGGCAAACCGGCGCGCCAGCGTTCGCGGCGACAGGCCGAGATGCGCGCCAAGCAAGGCAAGGTCGAGCGTTCTGAGCTGGATTCTTGCCAGGGCTTCGAGGCGGTCGCGCAATGGCTCATGCAAGGGCAACAGATCGGTGAGCGGGAATTCATAGGGCGCCTGGCTGTGGCGCGACGGCGGCAGCACCAAGAGTTTGCGAACCAGCCGCTCCTCCTTGACGAAGCCAAGATCCTTCAGAAGCGTCTTGCCGAGCTCCAAGCCTGAAAAGCCCCCGCCGCACGTGTAGATCCGGCCATCCCCGACCAGGACACGGGAAGCGTCCCAGCGCACTTTCGGAAAACGGCGCTGGGCATCGACCTTCAGCCACCAGGAGATCGTCGCCCGTTTTCGATCGAGGAGGCCGGCATCGGCCAGGAAGTAACCGGCGCCACAATGCGCGGCTATGATGGCGCCGTCGCGCTGCGCCCTGGCGATCAGCGGCGCGGCATGACGGCTCTCTTCCTCCAGTGCGGCAACAAGCTCCGGCACCTGCATGCCGGGCATGGCAAGCAGGATCAGCAGATCCATGCGCTGCGAGGGTTCGCGTCTGGTGTGAAAGGAAATTCCCGGCGTCGTCGTGGCGTCTGCCTGCCGCGCCACGAATTCGAAGGAAATCGCCGGTGCACCGCGAAGGGTGTTCACCAGATCGAACATTTCGACGAGCGTGGCGGCGACCGCCGAATAGAAAGACGATGGCAGCCAGATCACGGCGTGGACAGGTTGTTGTTCCAGGATGCGTCCTCGAGTTCGCAGTATGGCAAGTTTAGCACATAGATTGTCAATTCTGCCAATTCTGGTTTTTGCCGGCCGAACCTAGAGTCCGCGGCGCCGATACAAATGTCGGCGCTCGCGGTCTGGTCGCCTCCAAGCCGCTGCCATTCGGAGACCGACATGAAAGCAATTCTATTCGACGAGATTGGCTCACCGCGGGACGTGCTCTATCTGGGCGACGTTCCTACCCCGCACGTCGGCGATGGCGAAGTTCTGGTCAGGATGGTCTCGGCCTCGGTCAACCCTGGCGATTTTCTGTTCATCCAGAACCTCTATCCCGAGCCGAAGAAGCCCCATTTTCCCCGGCAGATCGCGGGAAACCATGGTGCAGGCATTATCGAGGCGATAGGAGCGGGTGTCGCGCTGGAACCCGGCACGCTTGTCGCCTTCAGCCACTACAACACCTGGGCCGAGTACGCGGCCATTCCCGCTGAATGGCTGATCCCTTTGCCCGCCGACTATCCCGCCGAACGCGCCGGGCAGATGGTGAACCCGATCACCGCCTGGGACCTGCTGGTGGATTCCAGGGTGCAGCCTGGTCAGTGGCTGGCTGTAACGGCCGGCTACTCATCGATTTCAACCATGGTGATGCAGTTCGCCCAACGGCGCGGCATCAACGTCATTGCGGTGGTGCGACGCCAGCATCAAAGGCTGGATCTGAAGGAGCTTGGCGCCACCGCCACCCTCGACCTGTCGGACGTGAAGGGCGACATAAGGGAAGCTGTCATGGACATGACCGGCGGCGCAGGACTGAACGGCATCATCGACAATGTCGGCGGGCCAGCCAGCGGCGAGTTGATCCGCACCCTTGCTCTTGGCGGGCAGATGGTCATCAATGGCGGCATGAGCGCCGAGCGTTTCGAACTGCACAATTTCGACGTGCTGCTGAGCGGCGCCGAAATCAGGGCAAACATCTATCGCTACTTCTTTTCGCCGCCTGTTGAAGCCGACCGGCCGATGCTGCGCGAGATCATCGACATCTTCGGCCAGCCTGGCTTCCACATCCCTGTCGGCGGCGTCCATCCGCTAAGCGAGTTCAAGCTTGCCGTCGAAAACAGCCTGGATCGTGCCGATCTCGGGAAACAGATTTTCACGATGTAGCGTTGGGCGCGACCCGTCTCGCCACCTCTTCCAGCCAGTGATCGCGAATGCCGAGCGCCTTCAGATGCTCGACCGTGCTCGCCACATAGTCCTCGTTGTTTCCGGACTGGCCGACGGCGCCACGGATGACGCTTGCCGCATGCGCCGCGTCGAGCCCGCCGGCATACTGCTCATGCTGGCGGTCGACGATATAGGCGACCGCCGGGACCGTTTCGCCGCCGTCGAGGCGGATGTCGAGCACGCGCTCGAGATAGACGCTGGTCACCAGTTCGCGCTCGCGCAGATAGGCAAGCACCTCATCGCGCAACTCACCGGGCACGCGAAACGCCAGCCCGACGCAGGAGCCGCCACGGTCGAGGCCAAGCACCAGGCCCGGCCGCTCGCGCGTGCCGCGATGCACGAAGGAGTAGACGCAGAGCGACCGGCGGTAGCCGTAAAGGCGGGCGCGCCGGGTCTCGACATGCGCGAATCCCGGCCGCCAGATCAGCGAGCCGTAGCCAAAAACCCAAAAATCGCCCATATCGCCAAGCCTGATTGCACGAGAGTGACGACACCGCATCGGAATCGGTGTTCTTCTGTCTATTTGCTTGTTGCGTAATCCACAGTCCACTCGCAACACGCCCGCGTTAATGAAAGCCGCAGCATGACGTCAAGTAACGAGCGCCCGTCGAAGTTGCCCCGCCGGCTGTTGTGGCTCGCCGCTTTCGTCGTGATGCTGTTCGGCGTCTACAGCGCGGTCTGGTTCTATGTCGCCGGCCGCGTCAGAAGCGAAGCCGACAAGGCGGTGGCGCAGCTGAACACCAGAGGCATCGAGGCCGGCTGCGCCAATCTCACCGTCAGCGGCTATCCCCTGAGCTTTGCCGTATCCTGTGACACGCTGGCCTACGAGGACGACGCCAGAAACGTCGCCGCCTCGACCGGCAGCTTCAATTTCGTGGCCGAACTCATCCGACCATTGTCGCCCGCCGCCGAGTTGCGCGGACCGCTGCGCACTTCAGTGCCCGGGATGACCCCGCTCTGGATCGACTGGGACAATCTGCAGGCCGGTGCAAAGCTGTCCTGGCCCTTGCCTCGCAGCATCTCGTTGCAGGCCGAAGGCCTGTCCGGCCAGACCGACCCGGCCGACGACACCGATCCGGTTTCGCTGTTCAGCGCAGGGACCGCAGCGGGTGAGCTGCGGCCCGACGGCCTGGACGTCGGCTACGTCGGAAGCTTCACCGATCTGGAGATCGATGCCGACGCGATCGGCGGGCGCGTCCTGCCGCCGCTCGATGGCAGCGGCGACGCGACGCTGAAGAACGGCGTGGCGCTGATGAAGACGGAGGCCAGGAGCCTGCGCGGCCAGGCGGCCGATATCCACAAGCTCGATCTGTCGTCGGGAACCGCACGCATCACCGTCTCCGGCCCGGTTTCTGTCGACGCCAACGGCCTGGTCAATGCCGATCTGACCATCAAGCTCAAGGATCCCAAAGCCGTGGCGGCAATCCTCGCCACCGCCATCCCCGAGCAGAAGAGCCAGATCGAACAAGGCTTTGCCGGCCTGGCTTTGCTCGGCAACGAACCGTCGATGCCGCTCAAGGTGGTGAAGGGCAAGGCTTCGCTCGGCTTCATTCCGCTAGGCAAGATCAAGCCGCTCGATTAGAGCATAGCCCCAAAGCGCGAACCGCTTTGGGAGGAGATCCATGCTTAGCCAAGCCAACACATGAGCCGGCCAGTAAAACTGCTCAGCGTTGGCGCGCTGACGCTGGACACCATCCTGCGCCTCGAAACCCTGCCCACGCATCAGGGCAAGTTCATCGCCTCGGACGGCATTCAGCTCGCCGCCGGCATGGCGACAAGTGCGGCCTGCGCCGCCCGCCGTCTCGGCGCCGAGGTGTTTTTGTGGGCAAGCGCGGGTGACGATACCATCGGCGACCAGCTGCTGGCCGGCGTCGCGGCCGAGGGCGTCGATTGCAGCTTTGTCCGCCGGGTCAAAGGCGCGCGTTCGGCGCTGGCCTCGATCCTGGTCGATGCCCATGGCGAGCGCATCATCGTGCCGTTCTACGACCCGAAGGCGCAGGCCGACCCCGACGCGCTGCCTGTCGCCGATCTTTCCGGCTTCGACGCCGTGCTGGTCGATGTGCGCTGGCCGGGCGCTGCCGCCCTCGCCCTGACCGCCGCCCGCGAAGCCGGCCGCCCGGCGATCCTCGACGCCGACACCGCGCCGCTGGAGGTGCTGGAGCGTCTGTTGCCGCTGGCCTCGCATATCGTCGCTTCGGAGACGGCGGCGCGCATTGTCTGCGGCCATGCACTTGATCCGGAGACCGCTTGCGCCGATCTCGCCAGCCGCACCGATGCCTTCGTCGCCGTAACCGGCGGCGCGGCGGGAAGCTGGTGGCATGACCGGTCCGCCGGCTGCGTGCGCCACATCGCTGCGCCGAAAATCAAGGCGGTCGACACGCTTGCCGCCGGCGACGTGTTCCACGGCGCCTTTGCCGTCGGGCTCGCCGAAGCCATGCCGATCGAGCAGGCCTTGCGCTTTGCCAGCGCCGCCGCCGCGCTCAAATGCCAGCGCTTCGGTGGCCGGCTGGGCGCGCCGGACCGGGCCGAGACAATGGCCATGGTTGCGGCAACCTGGCCTGCCTGAAACGGATTTAGGTCTTGGCTGGATGCTCCACCGCCTGGCGGCCGAAATCCGGCACGTCAATGTCCTGGCCGGCCTCGATGATCGAGCGGCGTACGGCGCGGGTGCGGGTGAACAGGTCGAACAGCTTGTCGCCGTCGCCCCAGCGGATCGCCCGCTGCAGGAAGGCCAGATCCTCCGAGAAGCGTGCCAGCATTTCGAGGATGGCATCCTTGTTGTGCAGGCACACATCGCGCCACATGGTCGGATCGGAAGCGGCGAGACGGGTGAAGTCGCGAAAACCCGAGGCCGAATATTTGATGACTTCGGTCTTGGTCACCGATTCCAGATCGTCGGCAGTGCCGACGATGTTGTAGGCGATGATGTGCGGCAGGTGCGAAACGATCGCCAGCGTCATGTCGTGATGCTGCGGGTCCATCGTGTCGATGTTGGAGCCGCAGCGCCGCCAGAACTCGGAGAGCTTTTCCAGTGCGGCCGGATCGGTGCCCGGCAGCGGCGTAAAGATGCACCAGCGGTTTTCGAACAGCTCGGCAAAGCCGGCATCCGGGCCGGATTTTTCCGTACCCGCCAGCGGATGGCCCGGAATGAAATGCACGCCGTCCGGCACGTAAGGCTGCATCTGTGCAATCACCGAGGCCTTGGTCGAGCCGACATCGGTGAGGATTGCGCCCTTTTTCAGCGCCGGCGCGATCTCTTCCGCCACCTCGCCCGACGATCCCACAGGCACCGAAACGATGACCAGATCGGCGTCGCGAACCGCTTCTTTTGCGTCTGTAGTGTAGCTCTCGCCGAGACCGAGTTCCTTCGCCCGCGCCAGCGTGGTCGGGCTGCGCGTCGCGATGGCGACATGGCGGGCCAGGCCCTCGCGGCGGATGACGCGGGCCAGAGACGAGCCGATCAGGCCGATGCCGACCAGCGCGATTTTCTCGAACATCGGTGATGTCATGGGATTCAGCTTTTCAGGAATGTCGTGAGCGCGGCAATCACACCGCGATTGGCTTCTTCTGTGCCGACGCTCATGCGCAGCGCGTTGGGGAAGCCATAGCCGGTAACCCGTCGCAATATGTAGCCGCGCTGGGTGAGATACTCGTCCGCTGCCTCTGCCGAATGCTTCTTGTCCTCAGGGAAATGGATGAGGACGAAATTGCCGACACTCGGCGTCACCCTGAGACCAAGCTTCGTCAGCTCTTCATTCAGCCAGGTAAGCCAGGTCTCGTTGTGCAACGAACTGCGCTCGACATGGGCGCGGTCGCGGATGGCGGCAATGCCGGCCTCGATCGCTGTCGCGTTGACGTTGAAAGGGCCGCGAATGCGGTTGATTGCATCGACGATGTGCAACGGGCCATACATCCAGCCGATGCGCGCGCCGCCAAGGCCAAGCTTGGAGAAGGTGCGGGTCATGACCACATTTTGCGCACTGCCTGCCAGTTCGATGCCGGCCTCATAATCGTTGCGCCGGACATATTCGGCATAGGCGGCATCGAGCACCAGAAGCACGTTGCCCGGCAGGGCAGCATGCAAACGCCGCACTTCCTGGAACGGCAAATAGGTGCCGGTCGGATTGTTGGGATTGGCGAGGAAGATGATTTTGCTTCGCGGCGTCACCGCAGCCAGGATCGCGTCGACATCGGCACGCTCGTCGGTTTCCTTCACCGCAACCGGCCTGGCGCCCGCCGACTGGATGTAGATCTTGTAGACCATGAAGGCGTGTTCGGTAAAAATCGCCTCGTCACCCGGCGCCAGATAGGTCTGCGCCAGCAGGCCCAAAATCTCGTCCGAACCGTTGGAGCAGATGATGTTTGCCGGGTTGAGGCCGTGCACTTCGGCGATCGCCTCGCGCAGCCGCCTTGCGGTGCCGTCGGGATAGACATCCAGCCTGGCCGCGACTTCACGCGCGGCCTCGATTGCTTTCGGCGACGGGCCGAGCGGGTTCTCGTTCGACGACAGCTTATGGACCTTGGCGACGCCAGCCGGCGCCGTGCTCTTGCCCGGCACATAGGCTTCTATGTCCATGATGCCCGCGCGGGGCGTCGGCCGTGCCTTGTCCGCTGTCTTGTCCATGTCGCAAATCCGTCGAGAATGCCCCATCCGGAGGCCGAAGCGGAAATACAAGCCGTGGCACCGAATGTCGAGAGGCCCGGCCAATAGCTTGCCGTTGACGCCGGGCGGCGCGAGTTCTAGAAGAACGTAACAGTCCCGTGGTGATTTGGCCGGTCGGCTTGCAGCCACGTTAAACAACTCGCTAAAGGGCCGTTTGCGTGACGTAACCGGCTTTGCGATCGCATTGCCGGTTTTTTATTGCCTGACGGCGGGCAAGGAGAGTCACATGACCGCGCTCCGCGCTGCAAAAACCAACAACGAGGCCGACAACCCGTCGAGCCCGGTGTTGCGTTTCGGCCCCGACAAGCCGCTCAAGCTCGACGCTGGCACGCTTTTGTCGCCGTTTCAGATCGCCTACCAAACCTACGGCACACTGAACGACGCCCGCTCCAACGCCATTCTGGTCTGCCATGCGCTGACCGGCGACCAACATGTCGCCAATACCAATCCGGTAACCGGCAAGCCCGGCTGGTGGGAAGTGCTGATCGGCCCCGGCAGGATCATCGACACCAACCGTTTCTTCGTCATCTGCTCCAACGTCATCGGCGGTTGTCTCGGCTCCACCGGCCCGGCCTCGACCAATCCCGCCACCGGCAAGCCCTACGGGCTCGACCTGCCGATCATCACCATCCGCGACATGGTGCGGGCGCAGCTGATGCTGGTCGACCATTTCGGCATCGAAAAGCTGTTTTGCGTGCTCGGCGGCTCGATGGGCGGCATGCAGGTGCTGGAATGGGCATCATGCTATTCCGAGCGCGTCTTCTCGGCGCTGCCGATCGCCACCGGCGCACGCCATTCCTCGCAGAACATCGCCTTCCACGAGGTCGGCCGCCAGGCTGTCATGGCCGACCCGGACTGGCATGGCGGCAAATATTTCGAGCATGGCGCGCGCCCGGAAAAAGGGCTGGCCGTAGCGCGCATGGCCGCCCACATCACCTATCTGTCGGAAGCCGCCTTGCATCGAAAATTCGGCCGCAATCTGCAGGACCGTGACGCGCTGACCTTCGGTTTCGACGCCGATTTCCAGATCGAGAGCTATCTGCGCCACCAGGGCATGACGTTCGTCGACCGCTTCGACGCCAATTCCTATCTCTACATGACCCGTTCGATGGATTACTTCGACCTCGCAGCCGACCATGGCGACCGGCTGGCCGATGCCTTTGCCGGCACAAAGACGCGCTTTTGCCTCGTGTCCTTCACCTCGGACTGGCTGTTCCCGACTGAGGAGAGCCGCTCGATCGTGCATGCACTCAACGCCGCCGGCGCTTCGGTCTCCTTTGTCGAGATCGACACCGACCGTGGCCACGACGCCTTCCTGCTCGACGAGCCGGAATTGTTTGCCGCCATCAACGGCTTCATAGGCTCGGCGGCACGGGCGAGAGGGCTCGCATCATGAGCGTCAACGGCAGCCAGCGCGTCGATCTCGAGGTCGTCGCCAACCTCATCCCGCCGCAGTCCAGGGTGCTCGATGTCGGTTCCGGCGACGGTCTGCTGCTCGAACTACTGCAGGAGACCAAGCAGGTCGACGGCCGTGGGCTGGAGCTGTCGCAGCGCGGCGTCAATGAATGCGTTGCGCGGGGCCTCTCGGTCATCCAGGGCGATGCCGACACCGACCTCGAATTCTATCCCGACAAAGGCTTTGACTTCGTCGTCCTGTCGCAGACGCTGCAGGCGACCCGCAACCCGAAGCTGGTGCTCGACGAACTGTTGAGGATCGGCAACCGCGCCATCGTCTCCTTCCCCAATTTCGGCCACTGGCGGGTGCGGCTGTCGCTGTTCTTCAAGGGACGGATGCCGGTGACCGAGGACCTGCCCTATTCCTGGTACGACACGCCCAACATCCATTTCTGCACCATCCGCGACTTCGTCAATCTGGTCGAGGAGCTCGGCGCCTCGGTCGAGAAAGCCACCGCGCTCGACGGCAACGGCCAGAAGATCGGCCTGTCGATGCCATGGTGGTTCTGGAATTTCTTCGGCCAGCAAGCGGTGTTCTTGCTGAAGCGATAGAGTTTGCCCCTATTCCAGCACGTCTGTCGCCTTGTGCGGGTGCCTGACACCCTCGGCGAGGACCACATCGGAGCAGGAATTGTCGGTCCGCAAGGCCAGGATCTCTCGATAGGCAGGCGAACTATACCAGCCGCGCGCATTCTCGTTGTCCGGAAACTCGATGACGATGAGATCCCCGGGCCATTCGTTCTCGAGCACCTCCATGTCGCCGCCATGGACAAGAAAGCGCCCGCCAAACGGCTCCAACGTGGCGTCAATCCGCTGCAGATACTCGACGATCTGCGGGCCCATTGTGACTTGGCGCATATGGGCGACGGCGTAGGCGGTCATGGTTCAACTCCCTGTTCGATCGAAGCGCAAACCGGCTTCGTTGGCGCAATCTGGGGAAATGACGGCCATCGGTCGATTACGCCTGAGGTAATAGGAACGCGGATCAAGGCGACCCGCGAACCTACCCTCGAGCGCACGCTGCCCGAACCGGCGAGGGTGTTGCCATTGGAGCGCGGGGCCTGAAATTCGTTATTGCGGACGGATCGCCTCTCGCATCTTCTGATGACATAGGGACCTGTTCTTTGTAGCGTCGCCTGCCAACATGATGCTGAGCGGAGCATGGAACGGAAGAATCAGACGTATTCGATTGTTGTCGAAATGGAAAACGCCAAGTACATCAACGAAGATGAGGTTGGCGTTTCGCTCACCGCTTTGGCGCGAGAGATCGGAAGGGCAACGACGGACGATCAATACGCCAGACCGGAGGTTATAATCGTTCACAACGGACAGGATACCGACACGCCGCTTCTCCAGCAACGAATCTGCGACCTTGTCCCGCGACTTGGCGCAGTTGCAAATCTGGTTTTCGGCGCTTGCACCGGTGGCCGGTACTACGAGGTCAAGAACAAAGGCGCCGAGTTGGCCACGGGCGACGCCGTCATTTTCACCGATTCTGACACGACGGTTGAGCACGGCTGGCTGTCGGCGCTCCTCAAACCGCTACAGGACCCGAAGACGACTGCTGTGAACGGCTACACCTATCTCGGATTCGACGATTTCGCCTCGCGCACCTTTGCCCTTCTATGGTTCTTCCCGTTGCGCGATGGTGATCAACGTTTTGCTTCCAGGCGAGCGATGAACGCCAACAATTGCGCCTTTCGCAGACTCTGGTTGGCCAGCCACCCCTATCCGGCCAACAACGGTTTCAAGGTTTCTTGCACGTTGCTCACGAACCAGTTGCGAGAAAGCGGATATGACTTTGTCAGGGTCGATGCACGGGCCAGCCACTATCCCCCGCGCGGCTGGCGCTTTTTCTTCTGGCGTGCCCTAGTCACCGGTCGCGATGCGGACCGCAAATATGTGGCGCTGGAATCGACATCCCGAGGCAAACGCGCGCTGAAGGCAACAAGGCGCTGGTTTTCGACGTCCCGGCGAGTGAGCAAACGCCTCACTGCCCATGCCCCACAAGTCGGAATGCCAATCTGGCAGATCCCGTTTGCCCTGATCGTCGGATTGGTCTTTTGCACTCTGGTTTTTCTTGCCCAGGCGGCCATGGCGCTTGGTCTGATCCGGGACGAACCGGAACACGTGCCCCTTTATGTAGTGCATAGCTGAAATGGCCAAGACCTTGGAAATCGAGCCCCTCATCACGGTGATCACGCCGACGCACAATCGCCGCAGCAAGGTGGTGCGCGCCGTCGAAAGCGTGCTGGCGCAGAATTTTGCCCGGTTCGAGCACATTGTCGTCGATGACGGCTCGACCGACGGCACGGCCGCCGCACTTGCCGAAATCCGCGATCCACGGCTGATCTATGTCGGCTCGAAATGGCGCGGCGCCAATGCTGCCCGCAACGCCGGCATCGAACGGGCGCGGGCGCCGGTGGTGACCTTCCTCGATTCCGACGATGTCTACTTGCCGGACCGGCTGGAGCGAACGCTGGAGTGGTTCGAGGCCAATCCCTCGCTCGAAGTGCTGATCAGCTCCTTCGTCTCGCTGAAAGGCAATCGCCGCACCAATTGTGTCAATCGCGATGCGTTCCTCAACCGCGACACGCTGGAGCGGGCTCTGGTTGGGCAGACAATCTTCATTGCCGGCTCGGCGATCACCGCCCGGCGCGAATCGCTGCTGGCCATCGGCGGCTACGACAGCGACGTCACGCGCATGCAGGATCGCGAATTGCTGCTGCGCTTTGCCCGGCGCAGCGGCGCGCAATTGTCCGAGGTGATCGACTGGAAAAAGTACAATTCGGAGAATTCGATCTCCGGTCGCCGCGACGGCTATGTCGAAGCCTATGCCAGTTTGATCGACAAGCACCCCTATATCGCCGATCGCTACCCCCACATTCCGCCTTACATGATCGCCCGGCAGCTAATCGCCGACGCGCTCAAGGGCAGGGTTTCGCAGGCCTTCTCCGGCTATCTGGCCAACCGGTCGTCGAAGGCGCTCGGCTATTCGCTGCCGCAACTGTTTCGCGGCTATGTCGGCGGCCGGCGCTGGCGCCGCGATCTCTACGCCGAATTTCGCGACAAATACGGTGCTCGGCCGGCCTGACGCTTCACTGGAAGCCGCGCAGCGGCTTTCCCTCCGGAACTGCCTCAAAACCTCATTTATCGAGTTCCGGGAAATACGGATCGGAATAAAACCGCCGGTCGCGCTCGCCCTGCAGGCAATCCATCGGTGCGACCGCGTCGATCGTGACCACGGCCGCATCGGCAATGCCGCTCACCTCCAGGATAAGCTTGCGGCGTATGGCGGTGGCGAATTCGGAGGCCGCGTAGATCGGCAGCACGAAGGAGCCAGGCCCGCCGGTGACGCACTCGTCATAATACTGGTCGAGATGGCTGAAGGTCGGCGACGGGCTGATCAGGATCGGCAGGCCGTTGATGACGATGCCCTTGGCCACCGCGGCATCGCGTGTGGTGGCGACCGGCAGCCCGGTATTGTTGGGACCGTCGCCGGAAATGTCGATGACGCTTCGGGGCGCATCGAACCCGGCGCCATCGAAAAGCCCGGTGCCGAAGGCAAGCGCGCCGGAAATCGAGGTGCCGCGAAAGCTGCGGAATGGCCGCGCGGCTATTTTGTCGGCGAAGGCGTTGGCGCTTTCTGCGCTGTCGATCATCTGCCAGGCGATGACGCCGTCCTCGCGCACGACGCCCGCCCATTCGAAATAGGCAAGCGCGATGCGGCCGGTCGTGCCCGAGCGCACAGCCTTGATGAAATCGGGATGCCGGAGCGCCTCGACATAGCCGGCGCGCTGCAAGGCGAACTCCCTCTCGTCCATCGACTGCGAGATATCGACGGCTAGCACCAGTTCGACATCCACGGCAACGGCATTGGCCGGGGCAGCCACGGGCGTGACCGGAGTGCAAGCAAGGCAGGCTAGCAGGCTGAACGCATCGAGCATGGCCGCACCAGGGATGTTTCGATCCGCGAATCTTCGCCGCGATCGCGGCGAAATAAAGCCTAATGCATGTCGCTCAAAAGTGGCCCCGGTTTTGAGAGAACGACATGCATGAAACAAAGACCTAAAGCGCGTTGCGTGAATCCGTTCAAATGCGACGCGCTTTAGGCTACTTCTTTCGCGGGCGAGCCCCTCTCGGCGGCGGGTCGATGGCGCCGGCCCTGACGCGAGCTGGCTTCAGCGCGGGCGCACCGGAATCCTTCACGATCGTCAGGCCGCGCGGAAAGAACTGAGTGTTGTGCTGGCCGCGCCCGATATTGATGATCGCGGCTCCCTTCAGATGCTTTTCCAGCATCGCCAGCACGCGCCTCAGCGAGGGTCCATCGAACGCATCCATGGCTTCGTCGATGATCACCCATTTCGGCCGCCGCAACGCGAGCCTGGCCACGCCCAGCAGGCGCTGTTCGTCATCGGCCAACTCATGGTCCCAGCGCCCCACGCGGTCGAGCGACGATGACAGCCGTTCAAGACCAACCTCGGCCAGCACGGCCGAAATGTCGGCATCGTTAGCGGGCGCATGCCCGTTCGCATGATTGAGCACCTCTCGCAACGTGCCGGCCGGCAAATATGGGATACGCGGCACGAAGATGAGGGTTTCTCCAGCCGGTAGGCCGATCCGCCCCCTGCCCCATGGCCACAGGCCGGCAATGGCGCGGAAGAACAGCGTCTTGCCGGCACCGGGCTCGCCCGTGATCATGACGCGCTCGCCGGGATGGATTTCGACATGGCTGTCGGCAAGCTTGGTGCAGCCCTCCGGCGAGGCCACCTGGAGCTTTTCGAACGTCAGGCTGCCATTGGCGTTGTCGCCGAATTCGATGCGCCTTTCCTTGTCGTGCAGCACATCGGTTTCATCGAGCGCGATGCGGAAGTCGGCGACACGCATCAGTGTGGCGCGCCAGTCGGCGATGCCGCCGATGTTGTTGATGAACCAGCGCAGCGACGAGTGCACCTGGTTGAAGGCGCCGACCGCCATCATCAGCCCGCCGAAGCTGATATCGCCCGAGAAATAGACCGGCGATGCCACCAGGATGGGCGCCACCACGGTGATCCAGCCATAGGTGTCGGTCACCCAGGACAGGTTGATCTGCGCGGTGTAGATGCGCCGCATGGCGCCCAGCACCGTGCCGAGGTCGATTTCGAGCCGGCGCTTGGCATCGGATTCGCCATGGTAGAGCGCAATGGCGTCGACATTTTCGTTGACCCGCACCATCGAGGAGCGCAGCTCGGCCTCACGCGTGTAGCGATCGCTGTTGAGGTGGATCAGCGGCCGCCCGACCAGCCAGCTGAGCCATGAGGCGATGCCGGCATAGAGGAACGCGGCCCAGACCATGTAGCCCGGTATCGCCAGCGACCAGTCGTTGATGTGGAAGACGAAGCCCGACGACAACTGCCACAGCACGCCGACGAAGGACACCAGCAGGATGAAGGACTGCAGCAAGCCGACCCCGAGGTCCGTCGTCAGATCGGACAGATGCGCGGCATCCTGCTGCATGCGCTGGTCGGGATTGACGCCGATGGCGCCGGCATTGGCCAGCCGGAAGGCCCGCGCCGGCCGCATCCACTGGTCGATCAGGTCGAGCGTCAGCGCCTCACGCAGCTTCAGCCGGATCATCTGGTTGAGCCAGGTCTGAGCAATGTTGAGCACCAGCAGCGTGCCGGCGATCATCGCAAAGATCATGAGCTGGTGCAGGAAGGCCGCCATGTCGCGGCGCGCCAGCGCATCGTAGAAGGGCTGGTTCCAGCGGTTGAGCAGAACCTGGCCGATCGACGTCGCGACGATGACGGCCATGATGCCGACCGACGTCCACACCAGCCATTTGCGGACCGGCGAGCTTACCAGCGCGCGTTTGATCGTCGCCACCTGGTCGCGCAGGCTGCTGGCTTCGACGGTTACCGGCTGGGCTGCGGCGTTCGTGTCCGGTTGATCAGCCATGGCCTGGGTCCTTGCGTTCAAAAGCGGTGCTGAAACCGAATGGAGGGACTTGAAGGCATCCGCAGCTCAAACGGCCTGTGAATGCATCTGCGACAGATAGGTGGGAAAACCTCACGCAACACCAATTTCCATCGTGATCACGAAGGTGTCACCTGACGCTTGGTCGATATCACCGCTTCGGCCTGGCGGCCAAGCCTTGTCGCGCCGTGCGGCGACAGCACCGGCACGAAGACGCGGCGCGAGGCGCGCTGCGCGACCGGCACGCCCTGATAGAGCCGCTTCTGTGCCTCGACCACGATGACGCCGGAAAAGATCGGCCAGAACCGCCGACCGGCTCGCTCCAGCACATTGTGGAAGCGCATCATGAAGCGCCGCGGCGATGGTGGGAAGAACAGCGCGTCGGACCAGGAGGCCGGCGTGAAGTTCGCCTCGCGCAGCAATTCGGTGAGCTGGCCGCGCGAGAATGGCCGACCATTGCCGAACGGCGTGTGCTCGAACCGGGCCCAGACGCCGCGCCGGTTGGGCACGACGATGACGACACGCCCCGCCGGCGACAGCACCCGCCAGATCTCGTTCAGCGTCTCGCGCGGGTTTTCGACATGTTCGAGCGAGTGCACTAGCAGCATGCGGTCGATGCAGGAATCGACCAGCGGCAATTCCTCGTCGAAGACCAGCGCCGTCGACGTCGGCCCGCTCGCCGGCCAGACCACAGCGCCCTGTGTTGCCGGCATGAAGGCGAAAACCCGCTCGGCATCGGTGCCGAACCGCTCCAGCCACGGCAAGGTATAGCCGAGCCCGACCAGCCGCTCATTGGGCACGGTCGCCCATAGCGAGGACAGCGCCATGGTGATCGAGCGTTCGGCAAGGCGACCGAGCGTGGTCGAATAGAAGGAACGGAGGTCGACGATATCGGAATGCATACGCGGGACGGTAGCTGCGATGCCGCTCAAGTTCAACAAAGGCGCCAAGCCGAACAGAAGCTAAGTTCAACAAAGCCGGATGACATCGGGGACCAAGCGCCCTATGTCTGCGGCGACAGATGGAGAGATCAGAAATGCCGGTCGAAATCGAACAGTTCATGTGCCGCAGCGACAATTTCGGGGTGCTGGTGCATGACCCCAAGAGCGGCGAGACCGCCATCATCGATGCACCCGAAGAAGCGCCGATCCTGGCCGCGATCGAGCGCACCGGCTGGAAGCCGACGCTGATCCTGACCACCCACCACCATGTCGACCATGTCGAAGCCAATCTGGCGCTGAAGGAGCGCTTCAAGCTGCGCATCGTCGGACCGGAGGCGGAAAAGGAAAAGATCCCCGGCATCGACGAAACCGTCGGCCAGGGCTCGGTCGTCCATCTCGGCGGCGAGCGGATCGATGTTATCGCCACGCCCGGTCACACGGCGGGCCACGTCTCCTATCATTTTCCGGCCTCGAAAGTGGCGTTCACCGCCGACACGCTGTTCGCACTCGGCTGCGGCCGGCTGTTCGAATGCAAGCCGCCGGTGATGTATGACTCGCTGAAGAAGCTCGCCGCACTGCCGGCCGAGACGGTCATCTATTGCGGCCATGAATACACGCTCTCCAATGCCCGCTTCGCGCTGACCGTCGACCCGACCAATTCTGCGCTGAAGGAGCGCGCGGCGAAGATCGAGACGCTGCGCGCCGACAACAAGGCGACGCTGCCGACCACGATCGGCGAGGAATTGTCGACCAATCCGTTCCTGCGCTGGCACGACCCGGCGATCCGCAAGCATCTCGGAATGGAAAAGGCCAGCGATGCCGACGTTTTCGCCGAGATCCGCAAGCGCAAGGACAACTTCTGATCGTCGTTGCGGGAACAGCCATGACCAGCGCCGCTGAAATCATCGCCACGCTTGGCCTGAAGCCGCATCCGGAAGGCGGCTGGTATGCCGAGACCTTTCGCGACGGCGCCGGCGGCGCGCGCGGCCATTCGACGGCGATTTATTTTGTGCTGGAACAGGACCAGATTTCGGCCTGGCATCGGGTCAAGGACGCGGCCGAGGTCTGGCATTTCCATGCCGGCGCGCCGCTGGCGCTGTCGATGTGCGAGGAAGGCGGTCCAAAGGTTAGCCAGGTGATCGAGCAGGTGCTCGGCATTGAACTTGCGGCGGGCGAGCGGCCGCAGATCGTGGTGCCGGCCGGCTGGTGGCAATCGGCGCGCAGCCTCGGCGAATGGACCCTGGTCGGCTGCACCGTGGCGCCGGGCTTCGACTTCGCCGCGTTCGAAATGGCCGAACCCGGCTGGGAACCCGGAACACTTTAAGGTGTGTTGAGATTCAGGTCAGGCCGAGTCGAAAAGGGTGGTTTCCGAGAACCGGAGCGGAACGTACTTCTGGGTACGTGAGCACCGGAAGCGCAGGAAACCGCCCTTTGCAAGCCGGCATCACCTGAATATCAACACACCGAGCGTGATCGCCAACTGGGCGGCATAGTAGAGCACCCAGACCGCATAACGGATACCGGCGCGATAGGGCGCAATTGCCGGCACCAGGAATTTTTCCGTGGCAAGCAGCCCGTCCGACGCCATGAACAGTACGGCGCCGCCGATGACCCACGGATTGTCGAGCGTCAACGCCGAAATGCCCATCGCCAGAATGGCCGCGATATAGGCGGCGATCGGCACCCGCAGGCTTGGGCCGACACGGCGCCAGAGTGCTGCCAGCATGACGACCACGAAGGCGGCCATGGCGAGTGCGATGGCGCCGCGCCATGTTTCGGTGCCCAGCACATCCAGCCCGCCGCCGCTGCGCAAGAAGAGCGGCACATAGAGGATATGCGCTGCCAGGAAGCTGGCCAGCCCGCCGAGGAAGGCCTGTTCGCCGTCACGCGACAGGAAGGCGTCACCGACGGCGCTTAGGGCCAGCGCAGCGACAAGCAGCAGCGGCCCACCTTGCATGAAGGCCAGCACCGCAAGCATGGCCACGGACAGCGTCTTTGCCGCCGAGCGGGCAAGCGTCGGCCGCATGTCCAGGGTGAAGGCGTAGATCACCGCCGCCACCAGCGAAAAAATCAATGTTGCATTGGCGTTGGCGTCGATACCGCCGGCAAACGGCATCGTCATGCGCTTGCCTCACCAGTTGCCGGCTTGCGCTGGAACAGCGATTTCGCCGCCAGGGCCGCGCCGCCGGTGATCAGCACGCAGGCGGCGAGGATACGCAGCGACGGCTCGGCAACGCCGGCGGCGATAAGCACCAGCGTCGATAGCAGCGGCGCCGCATAGCTGGCCGCTCCGAGCACCTGGATGTTGCCGCGCTTGACGCCGATGTCCCAGGCGTAGAAGGCCGCACCCACCGGCATCAGCCCCAGACCGAGCACGGCCAGCCATTGGCCGGGACCGTCGGGCAGCACTGTCTTTTCCAGCAACAGATGGCACACGAGGGAAAGCGCCGCCGTGGGGGCGCAGAACCAGGTGACGATCGAGGTCGGCACCGCCGGAAAACGCCGCGACAGCAGCGAATAGGACGACCACAGCAGTGCGCAGACCGCCGCCATCGCATAGCCGAAGGCATAGCGCGCATCGAAGGCAAGCCCGCCGCCTTTGGTGACGATCAGCACCGTGCCGGCGAGCCCAAGCAGTGCGCCGACAACATGGTTCCAGGCCAGTTTTTCGCCCGGCATCAGCGCCGAGCCGAGCACGATCAGCAGCGGCCACAGATAGGCGATCAGGCTTGCCTCCACCGCCGGCGCGTTGCGCAGCGCGGTGAAGTAGAAGAAGTGGTAGCCGAACAGGCCGGCAATGCCGATCAGCCAGACTTGGCGCGGGATCTTCTGGCTTTTGTCGGAGGCCGGCATGAACAGCCGGGCGACCAGCCCGACCGCGGTGCCGATGGTGAAGGTGATGGCCGACAAAAGGAAAGGCGGCACGGCGCCCGACGCGTCGGTGAGCAGCGCCAGCAGCGCCCACATGGCAACCGCCGAAAACCCGATCAGTGTTGCGCGCCCCATGCCCGTCTCCGGCGGCGCGCCCCATTTCTAGTCGGGTGGGCGCGCCTATTCAGTAGCTTCGAACCGCCCCGCGCTGACGGTCAAGGTGCCTATCTGCGTCCCGACCGTGGCGTGGATCGGCGCATATACGCCGGTTTGGCCGAGCGGTGCAAACGTCACCATCATCTTGCTCTTGTTCTTCAGATAATTCAGCGCCTTGCGGCCCTTGCGGTAGCCCGCCACCGGTTCGAAGCTCATCTTGCAGGTAACGGTGTCGCCCTTGTAGCCCTTGACCGAGATCGAGCCTTTCGAGGCGTAGGTCAGCGTCAGGTCGGCGCGCATCTCGCCGTCATAGAACTTCACCTTGCGGCCGCAGACCTGGTCGAGGCTGTCGGCATGGATGACGGTGGCGGCCATCGGATCGAGCACCGATGTCAGATCGTTGCCACCCAGCGGTATCCAGGTCTTGGGATTGCGCTTTTTCGGCTCAGGGATGACCTGGGTGGCGGTAACCGCGCCATTGGCGAAGCGAATGTCGACGACGGAAGCCTTCTTGCCGGACTTGTAGTCGGCGCGAAACGCCTGCGGCTGCATCTGCTTGCCCAGGATCTTGCCCTTTGACGAGATCGTGCCGCTCGTATCGTCGAACAAAGTGGCGATACCGGCGCTGGAGACGGTGCCGTCTATGGAATAGCTATCGCCTTCGTAGTGGCTGTTGAATTTCGCCCTGGCCACCGAAAGGCCGAGGAACGACACGGTGTATTCGCCCTTGAAGGACTGTGGGGCAGCTGCCGGCGCTGCGGCAAGGGTTGAGGTTGGCAAGGCAGCGGCAAGCATAGCGACAACGGCATGAGACGGACGAAGCATGGCGGGGGTCGGTCCTTGAATTTTAAAGCCGGAGACGGGGCAACTCCGGCCTGGCATGTCCCTATGCGACCGCTTATAGGCTGAATTCCGGCCTTTATATGAAATGCCCGTCACAGGCATGGGCAAGCCGGAGCTTGACGCATTGGCGAAATGCAACTATGGAACGCCAACTTTTCCATAAGGCCGCCTGACTAAAACCGCGCGCCGCCCGGCGCGGGCGAAAATGGTTTGGCAGGCTTAGCGAGAACTGAAGGTTAGAACCATGTCCCGTACCTGCGAACTCACTGCCAAGGCAGTCCAGACCGGCAACAATGTGAGCCACGCCAACAACAAGACCAAGCGCCGCTTCCTGCCGAACCTCGTCAATGTGACGCTGATCTCGGAAGCGCTGAACCAGAATGTGCGCCTGCGCATTTCGGCCAACGCGCTGCGTTCGGTCGAGCATCGCGGCGGCCTCGACGCCTTCCTGGCCAAGGCCGACGCCAAGGAACTGTCGCAGCGCGCGCGCCTGTTGAAGAAGCAGATCGCCAAGAAGCTGGCCGACCAGCCCGCCGCTTAAAGACTTTAAGGCGGGGGACGACCGCCTTGAGCATCGGAGCGATCCGATGCTCAAAAACTTGCAAGGCAGCGCGATCCGCATTTCGGATAGCGCCTGGCTGGTTCCATTACCCAGGATAAAAAAATGACTTCCTTCTCGCGATACCTGCCCTTTGTGGCCGCCATGGCGCTTGTCGTCGTGGCATCGAACATCCTCGTGCAGTTCCCGATGCAGGGCCAGGTCGGCGGCCTGTCGCTGGCCGACATCCTGACCTGGGGCGCCTTCACCTACCCCTTCTCCTTCCTGGTCACCGACCTTGCCAACCGCCGCTATGGCCCGACCGTCGCGCGCCGCATCGTCTTCGTCGGCTTCATGACCGCGGTGATCTGCTCGATCCTTATCCCGCCCTTCCTGTTTCGCCACGGCCTGATCGAGTTCGAGACCGCTGCCGACCGGCTGGTGCGCATTGCAGCGGCTTCAGGTGCGGCGTTCCTGTGCGCGCAATTGCTCGACGTCACCGTGTTCAACCGGCTGCGCCGGCAGAGCTGGTGGCGCGCCCCGATCGTCGGCACGCTGGTCGGCTCGGTGTTCGACACCGTCGTGTTCTTCAGCGTCGCCTTTTCTGCCCTTTTCGCCTTCGCCGGCCCGAATGACAGCTTCGCGCTGGAGACAGCACCCCTGATGGGTGTGCTGCCGGTGGAGACCATGCGCTGGGTGTCCTGGGCGCTTGGCGACCTCTCGGTGAAGCTGATCATCGCCGTGGTGGCGCTGATCCCCTATCGGCTGCTCGCCGCCCGCTGGAGCCAGCCGGCCGTGGCCGCTTGAGGCCATGATTCCCTGGGTCCAGCTCGACTCAGCCAAAACGCCGGATGGTGGACAGGAACTGCGCCTCAAGCAGCGCGGCAGCGAGTTCTCGATCATGCTCGGCACCAACGAGCTGATGAACAGCCGCCTCAGCGGTTCCGAGGAAGCGCTGGCAAAACTGTCCTGCGACAGGATTGCCGGCCGCGGCCAACCAAGAATCCTGATCGGCGGCCTCGGCATGGGTTTTACCCTGCGCGCCGCACTTGCCGAGCTTGGCGCCGACGCAAGCATCACCGTCGCCGAGCTTGTCTCCGCAGTCATCGCCTGGGCGCGCGGCCCGATGACAGCCATTTTCGACGGCTGTCTCGACGATCCCCGTGTGAGTGTCCGCGAGGCCGATGTCGGGCACATCATAAGGTCCGACAAGGCGGCCTGGGACGCCGTCCTGCTCGACGTCGACAATGGCCCTGAAGGCATCGTCTACAAGGGCAACGATGCCCTGTACGGCGCCGCCGGCCTCGGTGCGGCGCGCGCCGCATTGAAGCCCGGCGGTGTGCTGGCGGTGTGGTCGCAAGGACCCGACAGCGGCTTTACGCGCAGGCTGAAGCAGGCCGGTTTTGCCGTGGACGAAGTGAAGACGCGCGCCAATGGCAAGCGTGGCGCCCGCCACGTCATCTGGATTGCTACGAACCCGTCTAGCTGACGCTTGCGAGAAAAGACGGGCGGATCGCTTTGATCCTGCCCGCCATGGATGGACGCTATCTCGACAGTTCGGCGGCAAGCGCCTCCAAAAGTCCGCGCGTGCCTTCCTCGCGGCCTTGCGCCGAATCGACGCCGTCGAAGAAAACGCCTTGCTCAGTAAAGGTCAGGCGGGTGCCGTCACCGGAGGGTGACAACTCGACGGTGGTCAGCGATGCCGACATGGGCTGCGACCCGATTGCCATCCTGTAGGAGAACACGATGCGCTGGTCCGCAACGATGTCCTGGAACTGCGCGTCGAGCCTGATCTCCGGGCCGCCCTCGTAGCTGAACCGCGATACCTCGGCGCCGCCGACACGGAAGTCGAAGCTGAACTCGGCGATGGTGAAGCCGTGGCCTTCGACGCGCCAGCGCCGCACCGTCGCCTTGTCGGCAAAGGCATGGAAGACCTTGGCCGGCGACTGCGGATAGGTGCGCTCGATGGTGAAGGTCGAGTGGATGACGGAGTGTCCGTCTACAGGAGCGATCTGGTTCATGATGCTTGGTCCTTGTCCTGATTCTTCTTGGGGGATTGGTCTTCGGGGTCCGTCTCGGCCAGGATCTGGCCAAGACGATCGAGGTGGCGTTCGGCCGGAATGCGGCGTTGCGCGATCCAGTCGGCGAGCGGAGCGAGCCCGCCCGGTTCGATCCGGCAGGTGCGCACCCGCCCGATCTTTTCACTGCGGATCAGCCCGCAGGCTTCCAGCGCCTGCAGATGCTGCAGCACGGCGGCAAACGTCATGCCGAACGGTTCCGCCAGTTGGCTGACGGTCGCCGGTCCGCGGCTCAGCCTTTCCAGGATCTGGCGGCGGGTGGGCTCGACAAGAGCCCGCAGGATGCTGTCGATCTCGGAATAGTTAAGCATGGACTTGAGTATTTCGTCATCAGAAAATTGTCAAGTCATGACTAAAGTATTTTCGCAAGCAATACGGTCAGCCGTCCAAGCAATCGAAAGCGGAGGGACAAACGGAAGGGGAGACGCGGGAGTGCGCGCCGCCATTCGAATCGCAACTGCCTCAGGAGACACGGAACAACGAAAGGCGCGGGGCCTTACCTCAGGGTGAGCGAGAAGCCGCCCGCGCCGTGCGCGTCGAAATACCGGTACAGGGTTGAAGCATTCCAGCCATGCGGCGCCTCGCGACGGACATCAACGTGGTCTGTGTCCTCGAAGCTCAACTCGGGCGTGGATCCTTTCAACGTCGCCGCGGTGTAATCCAGCGTCACGGAGTCGCCAGTGTCGGCAAAGGAGATGGTGATCTTGCCGTCGCCATAGCTGATGTCGGCGTCGTCGATCGAACGCTCGGCGAAGACGATCGTCGTCTCTCCCGCAACGTTGATGACATCCTTGCCGTCGCCGCGGTCGAAGAACAGCTTGGCCTTGCCCGTGCCGGTGAGATCGATCCGGTCGTCGCCTTGCCCGCCCGAGATCGCGTCGGCGGTGCGCGCGTTGATCCTGATTGTGTCGTCGCCGCTGCCACCCTCGACGCGATCGACCTTGGCGGCGGCGATGGCGATGGCGTCGTCATCATCGCCTCCGTAGACGCCAAAGACGGCCTGACCGCTCGCGATGGTGATGATGTCGTCGCCCTGGCCGCCGGAAATGCCATCGACCCTTTGCCCGGCGGCGACTGTGATGATGTCGCGGCCTTGACCGCCTGAAACACCGCGCGCTTCGTTGCCCGCAGCAACGGTGACGATGTCGTCGCCGGCGTCGCCGGTTATGTTGTCGATGTTCATTCCGCCCGCAAGGGTAAGCACGTCTCGCCCGGCGCCGCCCCAGATTCCCGAGATATCCCGTCCCGCCGCGACGGTGAGCACATCGTTACCCTCGCCCGCCTCGACGTTGTAGGCATCCCGTCCGGCAGCAATGTTGACGACATCATTGCCGGCACCAGTGAAGATGCCGCGACCGCTGGGTATGACAACAGCGATTTGTTTGCCGCCCACCATCGCGTTCGTCACCACAGCGCCCGACGCCGTTTTTCCCTGCCAATAATCGGCGGTGGCGTCTTCAGTGGACACAAGGTTGAGCCGATCGTTTCCGTCGCCCAGGGAAATGTAGTTCGGGGCGGTGTCATCGCCGGACGACATAATGTTGACGACGTCGTTGCCGGATCCGCTTTCGATGAACTCTGCATTGACGGGCATGACGAGCAGGAAGCCGTCGCTGCTCCCAGCGCCTCCGATCGACAGTTTGATGATTCTCTCCAGCGCAGTTTGCTGGGCGCTGTCGCCTCTGCGAAGGCTTGGGCCATCGGTCAGCAGGCCGACCGGCTTCGGCTTTTCACCGGAATCTCCTCTGAGCAGCAATTGCAGGGCCACCTGCTGTCGAGATACGGATGAGACGCTTGTCATGGGGTCCGGAACCGGTTGCACGATTCCAGACAGGCGTCGCCCGACTGAAACCAGGGATTGCAAGGCAGTTTGCCGATTCGGCGTTACCAAACCGTGCATGGTTGCAGACGGGAAAGCAGAAATCCGGCCGTTCAATCCTGGTGCAGGATGAATTCCAGATACAGGTTGCGCTGCAGGATCGAATGGTTGTCGTCAGAGATCAGCGACACCATCACCGCGCCGTCGTCTCGGGTCCAGACGTCGAGCCCTTCCATATTGTCGATCTGGTAGCCCATATCGGCTTCCATCAGCACCGGTCCGTCGGCAACCGCGCCCTGCTCGACGCTTTCGCCATAGATGCGCCTGAGCCGCATCTTCACCCCGCCGGCCATCGAAAAACTGCGCTCCAGGAGCAGCAGGTCGCCATCCGGCAGGAAGGCGCCGTCGGTGATGTCGAAATCGCCATTGCGCTTGACGGTGAAGACGCCCTTGTGCGGCCCTTCAATGATGGCGGCATAGATGTTGCCGGCTTTGTCCAGGCTCTTTTCCGAGACCACGACCAGCCCGCCCTCGTGCTGGCCATAAGGATTGGCGTGGGTGACGGTCTCGAAGCCGCGATTCTGCCGAAGTTCATGGGCCGGAACCAAAAAATTCAGCTGCTTGAATGGCGCCTTCATATTGTCAGGGTCGATCTTGAACTGGGCGACGCGCTGGTCGCGCTCGAAGCCTACGGTGGCAATGCCGTCCTTGACCGCCAGGCCTTCGGCGTCGACTTCCCATTTCTTGTCGATCGGCCGGCCCGATGTATCGACCATCTGCTGCATGCGGAAGTTCTGGATGCCGGACGGCCGCTTGTCGGCGTCATGGGTTATGGTGCCGAAAAACCAGAAGCCGGTATCGGCGACGCCGATGAAATCGCCGCCGGGCTTGAGAAAACGAAACGCCGACAGCGCACCGAAGTCCCGCGTCGGCGACGTCATCTCAAGTCCGCCGACGAATTCCAGCGGGCCGAACTGTTTGTCGGTGCTGCCGATATGGAAGGCGGTGATCGGCCGTGCCGAGACTTCGACCGGCTCGACCGCATTTGGCCCGGCGGCGATAGCCGGCGTCAAAACCAGGCCGAGCAGCGCCGTTGCGGAGAAAAGCGTCTGCCGGAGGCACGCTGTCAAAAGGATCATCCGGCGCGCCGGTAGCCGCCGCGGCGTGTGTCGCGCGCGTTTTCCTCGGCAAACAGCGAGGCCAGTTGCTCGGTCATGGCGCCGGCCAGTTCCTCGGCATCGACGATGGTGACGGCGCGCCGGTAATAGCGGGTGACGTCGTGACCGATGCCGATGGCCAGAAGCTCAACCGGCGAGCGCGTCTCGATCAGTTCGATGACGGCGCGCAGATGCCGCTCGAGATAATTGCCCGGATTGACCGACAGCGTCGAATCGTCGACCGGGGCGCCGTCCGAGATCATCATCAGGATCTTGCGCTGTTCGGGCCGGGCGATCAGCCGGTTGTGCGCCCACAAAAGCGCCTCGCCGTCGATATTTTCCTTGAGCAGGCCCTCGCGCATCATCAGGCCGAGATTGCGCCGGGCACGCCGCCACGGATGGTCGGCGGATTTGTAGATGATGTGGCGCAGGTCGTTGAGCCGGCCGGGGTTCGGCGGCTTGCCGTCCTTCAGCCATTTTTCGCGCGCTTGCCCGCCTTTCCAGGCCCGCGTGGTGAAGCCGAGAATCTCGACCGAGACGCCGCAGCGCTCCAGCGTGCGCGCCAGTATGTCGGCGCAGGTCGCGGCCACCGTGATCGGCCGGCCGCGCATCGAGCCCGAATTGTCGAGCACCAGCGTCACCACCGTGTCGCGGAATTTGGTGTCGCGCTCCTGCTTGAACGACAGCGGCTGCATCGGATCGATGACGACACGCACCAGTCGTGCCGGATCGAGATAGCCTTCCTCGAGGTCGAAATCCCAGGAGCGGTTCTGCTGTGCCATCAGGCGCCGCTGCAAGCGGTTGGCGAGCCGGCCGACGACGCCGGAAAGATTGGCCAGCTGTTTGTCGAGGAAGGCGCGCAGGCGGTCGAGTTCTTCCTCTTCGCACAGCTCCTCCGCACCGACCGTCTCGTCGAAGGCGGTGGTGAAGATCTTGTAGTCGATCTCTTTCGGCAGGTTGGTGAAGGGATTGTCGTTGCGGCGGGCTTCACCCGGCGTCTCGGCATCCGCATCGTCATCGTCGGAGAGATCGTCAGCCGTGGCGTCGGAGGCCTCGGTCTCGGACGACTGTTCGTCATCGGCTGACGCCTCGGCATCCTCGGACTGCGACTGCTCGGAGCCGGAATCGTCTTCGCCGCCCTCCTCGCTCTGCTCCTCGCCTTGCGGCTGGTTCTCGTCGTTGTCCTCGGAGTCTTCAGTCTCCTGGTCGTCGCCGAGTTCCTCGGCCATCTCCATGGAGGCCAGCATGTCACGCACGACGCGGGCGAAGGCCTGCTGGTCGCCGAGCTTGGCCGAGAGACCGTCGAGATCGGCCTTGGCCTTCTCCTCGACCCAGGGGCGCCAGAGTTCTACCAGCCGCTCGCCGCTCTTCGGGATCGGCCGTCCGGTCAGCTTCTCGCGCACCATCAGCGCCAATGCTTCCTCGATCGGCGCGTCGGCCTTGTCCCTGACGTCGACAAGATTGGCCTTGGCGTATTTGTCCTCCAGCATCGAGCCGATATTGTCGGCGACGCCCTGCATGGCGCGGCTGCCGATCGCCTCAACGCGCGCCTGTTCGACAGCGTCATAGATCGAGCGCGCCAGCTTGCCTTCCGGCGCCAGCTTGGTGTGGATGCGCTGATCGTGGCAGGCGCGCTTCAGCGCCATGGAATCGCCGAGCCCGCGGGTGATCGCGATATCCTCTTTCGAGGCTTTCTTCGGCAGTTCCGGCAACCGGGCACGGCTGCCGGCAAGGGCCGGCCGATCCTTGGCGAAACCGACCTCGAGCTCCTTGTCGCCGGCAATGGCGCGCATGCAGACGGTGACGGCGCGCTTGAAGCTGTCGGCTTCAGACCCCGTCTTCGACTTGTTGCGCGTGTTGTCGCCCGGACCCGCCATCGAGGCTCTGCTTAGCCCAGCACCACGTTGGCGGCGCTCTCGGGCAGATCCTCGCCAAAGGCGCGCTGGTAAAACTCGGCCACCACCGAGCGTTCCAGCTCGTCGCACTTGTTGAGGAAGGTCAGCCGGAACGCCATGCCGATATTGCCGAAGATTTCGGCATTTTCGGCCCAGGTGATGACGGTGCGCGGGCTCATCACGGTCGACAGATCGCCATTGATGAAGGCCGAGCGCGTCATGTCGGCGACGCGCACCATCTTGTTGACGATGTCCTTGCCCTTGCCGTCGCGATAGTGCTTCGCCTTGGCCAGAACGATGTTCACCTCATTGTCGTGCGGCAAATAGTTCAGCGTGGTGACGATCGACCAGCGGTCCATCTGCGCCTGGTTGATCTGCTGCGTGCCGTGATAGAGGCCGGTGGTGTCGCCGAGGCCGACCGTGTTGGCGGTCGAAAACAGCCGGAACGCCGGATGCGGACGGATAACACGGCTCTGGTCGAGCAGCGTGAGACGGCCCGACGATTCCAGCACGCGCTGGATGACGAACATCACGTCCGGACGGCCGGCATCATACTCGTCGAAGCACAGTGCGACATTGTGCTGGTAGGCCCAGGGCAGGATGCCGTCGCGGAATTCGGTGATCTGCAAGCCGTCCTTGACGACGATGGCGTCCTTGCCGACGAGGTCGATACGGCTGACATGGCTGTCGAGGTTGACGCGCACGCACGGCCAGTTGAGGCGGGCGGCGACCTGTTCGATATGGGTCGACTTGCCGGTGCCGTGATAGCCCGACACCATGACGCGGCGGTTGTAGGCGAAGCCGGCAAGGATCGCCAGCGTCGTCGCCTTGTCGAACAGATAGTCCGGATCGACGTCCGGCACATGCTCTGATGTCACCGAATAGGCCGGCACCACCATCTTGGAGTCAAAGCCGAATTTATCCTTCACCGAGACTGTCGTGTCGGGCAAATTGGCGATGTCGCGATCGACCTTGTTCATCTCTATCCACGTCTCCACGGGCGAAATGCCTCATTTCGCCGGCAATCGATTTTGTCCGGGGGCGGTCTTAGAGCCTTTTCCACCCTTATGAAAGTTGGAAAACGACACGAACCGTTGGGTCGCTCAGCACAAACCCGCCTGCTTGAGCACGCGATAGGCCTGCAGCACATCGCGGAACCGGTCTTCCGAACCTCTGTCGCCGCCATTCGCATCCGGATGGTGACGCTTCACAAGTTCCTTATAGCGCGCCTTGATATCCTTGCCAGTCGCCTTTGTATCAAGGCCAAGCGTTTCCAGCGCCTTGGCCTCAAGCGGCTTGGCCTTGCGTTCGCGCGCCTCGCGCGGGTCTTTCGGCCCTTTGAACAGGTCGAACGGGTCGCGCATGCGGTTGTAATAGCCGGCGCGGCCGGAGCGCATCTGCGCCATATCGGGCGAGGAGCGCGTCGAGGCGCCGGCGAGGCCCATCTTCCATGTCGGCCGGTGGCCGGTCATCGCTTCCTTCTGGAAGCGGGCGATCTCGGTGTCCGGGACGCCGGAGAAGTAGTTGAAACCCTTGTTGTATTCGCGCACATGATCGAAGCAGAACTGAAAATACTCGCCTTCCTTCATGCGCCCGACCGGCGCGCGATGGGTGCCGGCCTCCTTGCAGCCGTCCCACTGGCAGATCGGCGAGCGCGACTTAAGCTCCGCGTCCTTTTCGGGACGGATCCGAATCTTCTCGAAATATTTGGGGTACGATTTCATCTCACCCATTTATGGGCTGTTCGCACGTGCGAAACAAGAATTGACATTTTCGCGATGATCGCCCTAACCGCTGAATCGCGGCATAAAGCAGGGCGAATGGTGATTTTTGAGGCGGCCCGGCGAGATCGATCCCGATTTCCCGATCACGCCATGCAGATATGGTGAAGGGAGACCGCGATGTCCATACAGGCGACCATGGAAGACAAGCTGAACAAGGCGTTTTCGCCGGAGCGGTTGGTGATCGTCAATGAAAGCCATCTCCATGCCGGTCATCACCATCACGGCTCCGACCATCATGGCGCCTATGACGGCACCGGCGAGACGCATTTTCGCGTCCGCATCGTCTCGCCCGTCTTTGCCGGCATGAGCCGCATCGACCGCCACCGCGCCGTCAACGAGTTGCTGGCGGCGGAGTTGAAGGCCGGCGTCCATGCGCTGGCCATCGAACCGGCAGCACCCGGTGAAAAGACCCGCTGGTAGGCCGCCTCAGATCACCGCTTCGATCAGAAACGGTCCGGGGCGCGAGAGTGCGCTGTCGAGCAGCGCGTCGAAGCGCTCGCATGTATCGGCGCGGGCAGCCTCGACGCCCATGCCGTTGGCCAGCGCAACCCAGTCCAGCGCGGGGTGGTCGAGATCGAGCATGCGCCTGGCGTTCTCGCCGATCGCATTGACGCCGACATTCTTCATCTCGCCATGCAGGATGGCGTAGGTCCGGTTGGAAAACACGATCGTGACCACGTCGAGCTTTTCCCTGGCCTGCGTCCATAGGCCCTGCACCGTGTACATGCCGCTGCCATCGGCTTCGAGATTGATCACCTTGCGGTCCGGGCAGGCGATCGCCGCCCCTGTTGCCATCGGAATGCCGCCGCCGATCGATCCGCCCGTGCCCATCATATAATCGTGCGGGGCAGCAAAGGCCGACAGCGCGAAGAACCGCCGTGCCGAGGTGACCGCCTCGTCGCAGACGATGGCGTTTTCTGGCAGCTTACGCGCCACCGATAGAGCGATCGCGTCGTCGGTCAACTTGCCGCTTGGTGTTAATTCGTCGGGAAAGGCGGTCGCTGCGGTGAATTTCTGGGTTGCCTTGATACCAAGCTCGTCGGCGAGCGCCTCCAGCGCCGCTTTCAAATCCTCGCCGTGCGCCGCCAGCGAAAGCACCTGGCAATCGTCCCGGACCAGCCGCCCCGGCTTCCCCGGATAGGCGAAGAAGGCGACCGGCTCCTTGGCGCCGACCAGCACCAGCACGTCGATATCCCTGAGCGTGGCCGTTGCGGCGTCGACCGGATAGGGAATGCGTGTCGGCGCGAACCGCCCGCGACCGCGCTGCATGCGGGCGATCAGCACCTCGCTGAACAGGCTGACATTGCCCGCCGCCGAGATTTTCCCGGCAATTTCAAGCGCATCGACGCGCGCTGCCAGCCCGCGCACCACCATGCCGACGCGGCCCGGGCGGGTGCGGATCGCTTCGGCGACCTTGTGCACGGCCTCCATGTCGACGGCGGGCGGCGGCGCCAGCTTGACCTTGCCAGGTGAAATTGCGTCGACCTCGCCCCAGGCGGCATCCGCCGGCAGGATCAGCGTCGTGACGCCAGGAGGGGTCAGCGAAGCACGGAAAGCCGCCTCCGCGGCCGGTGCGATGTCGGCCGGACCCTTGACGCGGCCGACCCAGTTCGACATCGGCGCCGCCAGGCCTTCTATGTTGCTGGTCAGCGGCGCGTCGAGCGGCAGGTGGTAGGAGGCGTGGTCGCCGACAATGTTGATCATCGGGCTGCGCGCGCGCCTTGCGTTGTGCATGTTGGCCAGCCCATTGGCCAGGCCCGGTCCAGTGTGCAGCAGCGTCGCCGCCGGACGGTCGGTCATGCGCGCATAGCCGTCGGCGGCACCCGTCACCACACCTTCGAACAGGCCGAGCACGCAGCGCATTTGAGGCTTGCGATCGAGTGCGGCAACGAAATGCATTTCCGACGTGCCGGGGTTGGCGAAACAGACGGTGACATCATTGGCCAGCAGCACGTCACACAGCAGGTCGGCGCCATTCATGAAATTCTTCCCCGGTTCGACAATCTGCCAGGCAAATGCACCCATAGAAGCCGGTGCGGCAATGTCCTGCCGGGATTTTTGGTCTGATCCAGGGCCTCGCCGCGATCAGCCGACTGTCGATTTCAGGAAGGCCAGTGCCGCAGCGGTCAATGCGTCGCCATCCTCGCCGAAATCATGATTGATCGACATATGCGTATAGGCGCTGCCGTCGAACAGCGTCACCGCCGTCCCGGCAACGCGCAGGCGCTTGGCAAAGGCCGTCGATTGCTCGTCCCGGCCATCGGCGCGCGAATAGGCGATGAAGGTCGGCGGATGCTTCTTTCCGTCGACATAGCTGGCCGGCGATAAGGCCGCCCATTGCGAAGGATCGGAAAACACACGGGCATAGGCCCGCACCATGCCGCCGCTTTTCTCAAGTGCCGCAAGATCATAGGCCCTGGTATCGTCGAGGATCAGCGCTGCTACGCCGGGCAACCCGCCGCGCATGCCGGTCAACGCAATAAGGTGGCATCCGGCCGAATGGCCCATGCCGACGATGCGGCGGGGGTCGCCGCCAAATCGGGCGATGTTGGCCCTGACATAGGCATAGGCCTTCTCGACATCGCCGGCCTGGGTGGCGACATCGGCTTCGGGCAGCATGCGATAGTCGATGGAGACGAAGCAGAAGCCATTGGCGAGCAGAAAGGCCGGCTTGGCGCCGACCTGGCTGCGTTTGCCGAACTGCCAGGCGCCGCCATGGACGAAGAAGACCACCGGTAGGCCACTGGCGCCTTCGGGCGCATAGATATCGAGCTTGGCTGGTCCGTAGTCGAAGGTTTGAGGAGACGGCCGCCGCCCTGATGCCGCAGCGCCGGCGACCGGCAACAACGCCAACGACGCAAGAAGCAGGGTTCGCCGGTCTATCATCCATCGTCTCCTGACCGCCCCGGCGAAGATGCACCTTGGCGTCGTCGAGTTCCAATGAAGGATTGGTAATGCGGGCCGAGCTAGGCGTCGCCCGCCGGCCTGATCCTGATCCTGGCGATCCGGTTCTTGTCGCGCTTCATCACCACGAAGCGCTTGCCGTGGAAGGTAAAGGCCTGCTTTTCCTCGGGGATCGACTGCGTCTCGTGGATGACCAGGCCGGCAATGGTGGTGGCTTCCTCGTCCGGCAGGTTCCAGTCGAGCGCCCGGTTGAGGTCGCGGATCGGCACCGTGCCGTCGACGACGACGGAGCCGTCGGCTTCCTGCTTGACGCCCTGGATGTCGACATCGTGCTCGTCGGCGATCTCGCCGACGATCTCCTCGATGATGTCCTCCAGCGTCACCAGCCCTTCGACCTCGCCATATTCGTCGACGACGATGGCGAAATGCGCCTTGGCGCGCAGGAAGGCGTTGAGCTGCTCCTGCAAGGTCGTGGTGTCGGGCACGAACCACGGCTTCGACGCGATCTTCATCACGTCGATCTTGGTAAAGTCGTTGCCGACCTCGTTCAGCGCCCGCAGCAGGTCCTTGGCGTGCAGCACACCGACAATGTTGTCGAGCGAGCCCTTCCACAGCGGCATGCGGGTGTGCGGGCTCTGCAGGATCTCGCGCACCACGGCTTCCGGCGCATTGTCGGCATTGACCGAGCGCATATTGGTGCGGTGGACCATGATGTCGGAGACTTCGAGCTCATCAAGGTCGAACAGGCCGCCGACACGGTCGCGGTCCTCGCGCACCATCTGGCCGTCGCGGCGGAAATCGTCGACCGCGCCGCGCAATTCGTCCTGGGTCGAACGCTGCGGCTCGATGCGCGAAAGTTCGTAACCGAACATGGCAAGCAGGCGCGTGCGCACGGAAATGAAAAACAGGATGAGGATGGCGAGGACGGCGACGACGATCCAGCCGGTGTCCATCTCAGCCGGCTTTCCTGCTGGCTGGATGATTTTCCCTGAGGAAGGACAGCACTTCCGACGCCGGCACATCTTTGGCGATAAAGGCTTGGCCGATGCCGCGCGTCAGGATGAAGGTCAGCGCGCCGCGCGACACTTTCTTGTCCTGGGTGATGAAGCCAAGCAGCGCCTCGGCGTCGGGCAGTTCGCCAGGGATGTCGGACATGCGCCAGGGCAGGCCGACGGCACGCAGATGCGTCTCGACGCGCGCAGCGTCGTCGGGGCTTGCCAGGTTGAGCCGTGCGGAAAAACGATGCGCCAGCGCCATGCCGATGGCGACACCTTCGCCATGGACGAGACGGGAGCCGTCATACTGTGTGGCCCCTTCCAGCGCATGGCCGAATGTGTGGCCGAGATTGAGCAGCGCGCGGTCGCCGGTTTCGAACTCGTCGCGGGCGACGACATCGGCCTTGGCGCGGCAGGCCTCGGCGATGGCCTCGGCCCGCTCCGCACCGCCCGCGAACACCTTCTCCCAATTGGCCTCCAACCAGGCGAAAAACGCCGGCCGGTCGATCAGCCCGTATTTGGCGAGCTCGGCATAGCCGGCGCGAAATTCACGGATCGGCAGCGTGTCGAGCACTTCGGTGTCGGCCAGCACCAGCTTGGGCTGGTGGAAGACGCCGACCAAATTCTTGCCGCGCGGGCTGTTGATGCCGGTCTTGCCGCCGACGGAGGAATCGACCTGCGCCAGCAGCGAGGTCGGGATCTGCACGAAATTCATGCCGCGGCGCACGACCCCAGCGGCAAAGCCGGTGAGGTCACCGATGACCCCACCGCCGAGCGCGATGACGACGTCGCCGCGCTCCAGTTTCGCGGCCAGTACGCCGTCGACCACCTCTTCGAGATGGGCAAAGCTCTTGGTCTTTTCGCCGGCCGGCAGAGTGATGACGGCAGGCTGGATGCCACCTTTTTCCAGACCGGCCTTCAGAGCTTCGAGATGTGCCACCGCGACATTGTCGTCGGTGACCACGGCTGCCCTCGTGCCGGGCAGGCGGCGCGAAATCTCGGTGCCGGCACGCGCCAACAAGCCGGGGCCGATCAGTATGTCATAGGCGCGCTCGCCAAGGCCGACCTCGACAATGACTGGTTCGCTCATGGCCTCACCTCGTCCGGCGCCGTGGTCACCGGAACGCCGAAATGCCCGCACAATGCGTCGACGACCTCGGTCGCGATGACCTCCTTGCGGTCGTCGCGCGTCGGCACGGTGACGTCGGACGTGGCATAGACCGGATAGCGTTCGCCCATCAGCCGCTCCAGGACGGCGCGCGGATCGGGGCTTTTGAGCAAGGGCCGGTTCTGCTTCTTGGAGACGCGCTCCATCAACAGATCGAGCTCGGCCTTCAGCCACACCGAAACACCATGCGACGCGATCGCGTCGCGCGTCTGCGCATTCATGAACGCGCCGCCGCCCGTCGACAGCACCTGCGGGCCGGTTTCCAGGAGGCGCAGGATGACGCGCTGCTCCAGCGCCCGGAATTCGGTCTCGCCATAGCGTTCGAACAGCTCCGGCACGGTCATGCGCGATACGCTTTCGATCTCCTGGTCGCTGTCGATGAACGGCAGCGACAGCATGGCGGCCACCTTGCGGCCGATCGCTGTCTTGCCGGCGCCCATCAGGCCGACAAAGACAATCGAGCGGCTGCCCAGTCTGTCGAGCAGCGCGGCATGGCTCTCGCCGGGAGGATTTGCTGGTAACACGTTCATGAGACCATGCTGTTTCTAAGCCGTCTTTGCCGGCGTATCGACATCAAAAGCCCGTTTGCGTCAAGCATCGCGCCCTGAGCAGGTCTCGGAAAGTGCAGTGGTTTTCCCACATGGACCTGCGTTAGACAAAACCCTTCGTCCTTGAATTGGCCGGATTGGCGTCCCATAAGGGCACAGGGTTTGGAATCGCAGAACAAGAAGACGGGCGAAAATTGATGCCGACACTGTTCCGCTTTGTCGTGACGCTGATGATTCTTGCCGGCATTGCCTATGGTACGATGGTGGCGCTGGCGATGTTCGTTGAGCCGAAAAAAGCGGAAATCACCGTGCGCATCTCGCCGGAAAAGCTGAACCCCAAGAAAAACTGACCCCAAAGGGCACATGAACAGCGCGGCTCGCATCGAAGCTTTTCTCGAAATGATGAGCGCCGAGCGCGGTGCCGCCGAAAACACGCTCTCTTCCTATCGCCGCGATCTCGAAGACGCCTCGCAGCAGATTGGCGGCGGGCTTGCCGGTGCAGCCGCGGCCGACATCCGCGCCTATCTCGACGACATCGCCGTGCGCGGCTTTGCGCCGACCTCGCAGGCGCGAAAACTGTCGGCGATCCGCCAGTTCTTCAAATTTCTCTATACCGAGGGCCTGCGCAGCGACGACCCGACCGGCACGCTCGACGGTCCGAAAAAGGGCCGTCCGCTGCCCAAGACGATGAGCGAGGCCGATACCGGCCGGCTGCTCGACCGGGCGGCGCTTGAGGCAGGCGATGGCGCCGATGGCGATCGGCTGGCGGCATTGCGCCTGCACGCACTGGTCGAGGTGCTCTACGCCACCGGCTTGCGCGTCTCCGAGCTGGTCGGCCTGCCGGTGACCGTTGCCCAGCGCGACGACCGCTTCTTCATGGTGCGCGGCAAGGGCGACAAGGAGCGCATGGTGCCGCTGTCGGCCAAGGCGCGCACGGCGATGCGGGCCTGGCTCACGGCCCGGGCGAAGGTGCCGGCTTTCGCCGACAGCCCGTTCCTGTTTCCGGCCGCCGGCGACAGCGGCTATCTTTCCCGGCAGGTCTTTGCTCGCGACCTGAAGGGCCTTGCGGCACGGGCCGGCATATCGGCGGCGAAAATATCGCCGCATGTGCTGCGCCATGCTTTTGCCAGCCATCTGCTGCAGAACGGTGCCGATCTCAGGGCGGTGCAGCAGCTGCTCGGCCACGCCGATATCTCGACCACGCAAATTTACACGCATGTGCTGGAGGAGCGGCTGGTGCGGCTGGTCAACGATCATCATCCGCTTGCCGACTAGGCCTCATATCGCTATGTGAGGGCGACGTTCCACCCCACGGCGCCCCGGTTTTCAGGTTCCGTCAGTCTTTGCCTTCCGACGCATCGGTCCGCTCAAGAATGTACAATTACCTCGATTTCGAAAAGCCGGTGCAGGACCTTGAGCTCAAGATCCTCGAGCTGAAGAAGCTTGCCGAGAATGGCGAGGCGGTCGATGTCGGCGACGAAATCAGCCGGCTCGAGAAACGCGTGCGCGACGCGCTGCGCGACATCTACAAGGCGCTGACGCCGTGGCAGAAGGTGCAGGTCGCGCGCCACACCGACAGGCCGCATTGCCTCGACTACATCAAGGGCCTGTTCAGCGATTTCACGCCACTCGCCGGCGACCGCAATTTCGGCGAGGACCAGGCGATCATCGGCGGCTTCGCCCGCTTCCGCGGCGAACCGGTGGCCGTCATCGGCCAGGAAAAGGGTTCGGACACGGCGAGCCGCCTCAAGCACAATTTCGGTTCGGTGCGCCCTGAAGGTTACCGCAAGGCGGTGCGGCTGATGGAGCTTGCCGACCGCTTCAAGATCCCGCTTCTGACGCTGGTCGACACCGCCGGCGCCTATCCCGGCGTCGGTGCGGAGGAACGCGGCCAGGCCGAAGCCATCGCTCGTTCGACCTCGGCCTGCCTCGGCCTCAAAGTGCCGTCGATCTCGGTCGTCATCGGCGAAGGCGGCTCGGGCGGCGCCATTGCGATTGCCACCGCCAACCGCGTCTACATGCTGGAACATGCCATTTATTCGGTGATCTCGCCGGAGGGCGCCGCCTCGATCCTGTGGCGCGACACCACGCGATCCAAGGATGCGGCGACCAACATGAAAATCACCGCCCAGGATCTTCTGGAGATGAAGATCATCGACGCCATCATCCCCGAACCGCTCGGCGGCGCCCAGCGCGCGCCCGAAACGGTGATCGCCGCCACCGGCGACCTCATCGCCAAGACGATGAAGGATTTTGCCGGCGCCAACACCGATTTTCGCGAGCAGCGCCGTGAAAAATACCTGGCGATGGGCCGCAGCCTCTGATTTCGGACCGGTTGCGCGCCGCAATGTGGCGCGAGTGAGCAATTTCGCCACAAAAATGCCGCCGCATTCGGTTCAATGAAAACTCCGTGAAACGGGACGAATTGCCGTGGGGGAAGCCGCCCGGAGCTTGCGGTAAGGAATTTTCAAGGTTAACGGGCTTAGGGTCCGTGAAGGTTTAGTGTGCTGGCCGGCGCAGCCGAAGCCCTGGCCCCGAGAAAAAAGACATAGCCGTAACCATGTTCGCCAAGCTTGCCCGCACCGGAATCCTGATCGCCGCCCTCGGCGTTGCCGGCTGCAACGATTCCTCGATGAAGGATTTCGCGCCGGAGGCCAACAAGCCGCTGCCGGACAAGATCCTCGCCGACATGAAGGCCAAGGGCATGGTCCGCACCTCCTCAGTGATGGCTCGCATCTTCAAGGAAGAAGGCAAGCTCGAGATCTGGAAGGCCAAGACCACCGGCCGCTACGAGATGGTCGCCAGCTACGACATTTGCAAATGGTCGGGCAAGCTCGGCCCGAAATACACCGAGGGCGACCGCCAGGCGCCGGAAGGTTTCTACACGGTTCGCCCGTCGCAGATGAATCCGCGCTCGAACTATCATCTGTCCTTCAACATCGGCTATCCCAACGCCTATGACCGGGCCAATGGCCGCACCGGCGCCAATCTGATGGTGCATGGCGCCTGCTCGTCATCGGGCTGCTATTCGATGACCGACCCGCAGATCGAACAGATCTATGCTTTCGGCCGCGACGCCTTCCAGGGCGGCCAGACCGAGTTCCAGATCCAGGCCTTTCCGTTCCGCATGACCGCCGCCAACATGGCGCGCTATCGCAACGACCCGAACTACGACTTTTGGAAGATGCTGAAGGTCGGCTACGACAATTTCGAGATCACCAAGGTGCCGCCAAAGGTCGACGTCTGCGAGAAGCGCTATGTCTTCAACCAGGTGGCGCCGGAGGGCACCACCTTCGATCCGACGGGCGCCTGCCCTCCAACCACGCAGCCGGATTCGCTGAAAAGCGCCTACAACGCCTATCAAAGCAGCTATGACGCGGCCTTCAGCGGCGCGGTCAAGGCCAGCGTGCCGGCGCCCAAGCCGACCATTGCCGGCATCAAGGAAGCCAGCATCGTTTCCGACTGGTCGAAGCGCCGCGCCCGCGGCGAGCGCGTGCCGATCGATCCGCCGTCGCTCAATTCCGACGGTACGGTGACCGAGACGGCGCGCATGGGCCGCATCGATTCGCCTGCCGGCCGCAAGATGGCCGCGCTCGACGCCGAGAAGGAAGCCAAGCGCAAGGCCGAGGAACAGCGGCTTGCGGCCATCGAGGCGGCGAAAGCCGCCAAGGCCCAGGCATTGGCTGAAAAGGAAGCGGCCAAGGCCCAGGCGGTGGCCGAGAAGGAAGCCGCCAAGCAGGCTGCCCAGCAGCCGGTCGCCACTGCGAGCGTCGAGGCGGCGCCCGTCGAGCCGCAGGCCGACGAAAGCCGGCTGGCAAAGATCAAGAACAAGCTGCTCGGCATGTTCGGCGGCTGAGGTTTCACCTTGGCTGCGATCTACGATCTCAAGGGGCTGAACTGCCCCCTGCCCGTTCTCAAAGCAAAAAAACGCCTGGCGGCGATGCAGCCGGGCAGCCGGCTGTGGCTGGAGACCACCGACCCGCTGGCGGTCATCGACATCCCCGCCTTTTGCGCCGACGCCGGCCATCAGCTGGTTGAAACAGCGGCCGTCACCGGCGGCCATCGCTTTCTGGTCGAGCGCGGCGAACCGCAACCCTGAGTATCAACCCCCGGCAATCGCCAGCGGATTGCTCTCCAGCGCCGCACGATCCGGTGTGTCGATCGACGGCCGGTTGGTGAAAGCGGCGAACAGCCGGCGCACATAGTCTTCCGGCATGTCGAGGGTGATAAGGACCAGCCTGGTGCCGCGCTGACCGTCCGGCCAGGCCGGCAGCCGCGCCGGCGGATGCAGGATCTTCTGCACGCCGTGAACGACCAGCGGCCGCGACGGGTCTTCCGCAAGCTCGATGACGCCCTTCATGCGCAAGAGCTTGTCGCCATGCGCCGAGCGCAGCAGGTCGAGGAACATCTCGATCGCCGAAAACGGCACCGGCACGTCATGCACCAGCGAATAGGAGCGCACGCGGGAATCGTGGCGATGCGCATGGTCGTGCTCGCCGTGCTCATGCTGGCCGTGATGGTGGTCGCCCTGATCATGGTGGTGGTCGTGCGCGGCTTCTTCGCCTAGCCAGCGCTGGACGTCGGCGGATTTGGTCGCCGGATTGTAGAGGCCGCAATCGAACAGCGCCGCGACGCCGGTTTGGCTGTCACCGGCCTCCAGCACTTTCGCGCCCGGATTGAGCTGACGCAGCCGCGCCCGCAGGGCCTCGAGATCGGCGGGATCGCCGGCCAGATCGACCTTGGTCAGCACGATGCGGTCGGCGACCGCAACCTGCTTGACCGCCTCGACATGACCATCGAGCGTCGCATTGCCGTTGACCGCGTCGACCAGCGTGATGACGCCGTCGAGCCTGAACGCCTGGACCAGGGCGGGATGCGCCATGATCGATTGCAGCACCGGCGCCGGATCGGCGAGCCCCGTGGTCTCGACGACGACGCGCGCAAGGCGGGCTATACGACCTGTCTGCAGCCGGTCGACGAGGTCGGCCAGCGTGTCGACCAGTTCGCCGCGCACCGTGCAGCACAGGCAGCCATCGGACAGCTGGATGATGCCGTCCGAGGCCTGTTCCACCAAGAGATGGTCGATCGCCACTTCGCCGAACTCGTTGATAATGACGGCGGTATCGACCAGCGCCGGGTCCTTGAGCAACCGGTTGAGCAATGTCGTCTTGCCGGCGCCGAGGAAGCCGGTGAGCACCGTGACGGGTATCGGAAAGCCCGCCATCTCCTAGTTCGCGGCCTTGACCGACTGGTCGCCCTGCACCGGGGTTGCCGAACCCACCACGACCGGTTCCGAACCCTTTGGCGCCGGGATGTCGGGCCGCCAGCTCGGCAGCGGCACATCGGCGAATTCCTGGCCGCCCTGGTCGAGCATCGCCTTTGGCGCTGGCCCGGTGGCGCCGCCAAGACCGACGGCGACCAGCGTCGGCACGTGGTCCAGCTTTTCCTGATAGGGCGATTTCGGCACATCGGCGCCCTTCGCGGCGACCGGCGGTGCCGCCTCGGACTGCTCTTCGGGCGCCTTCTTCTTGCAGATCTCGTCATGCATGTCGTTGGTCGACACGGCATCGCCATAGGTTGGCATGGCCGCGACCGTGATCGCGTTCGGATCGGGCGTGGCAAAGCCCTGGTCGAGCAGCCTTGCCGCGGTCTCGGCGCGGCTGACCGCCGATTTTTCGCCAAGCACGACAGCGACCAGCGTGCGACCATTGCGCGTTGCCGAGCCGATCATGTTGAAGCCCGATGGACAGACGAACCCGGTTTTCATGCCGTCGGCGCCGGGATAGCGGCCGATCAGAAGATTGTAGTTGGGGATCGCCTTCTTGCCGACGGCAAGGCCTTCGATCGAGAACCACGGCGCGTATTGCGGGAATTCCTTGCGGATCGCCATCACCAGCAAGGCAAGGTCACGCGCCGTCGTATACTGCTCCGGCGAAAACAGCCCGTTCGGGTTGACGAAATGCGTCCCGGTCATGCCGAGCCGCGCGGCTTCGGCGTTCATGCGGATGGCGAAGCCTGCCTGCGAGCCGCCGATATTCTCGCCGATGGCCATGGCGATGTCGTTGGCCGATCTGACCAGCATCATCTTCAGCGCATTGTCGAGCCGCATCACCGAGCCCGGCTTGAAGCCCATCTTGCTGGGCGGCTCGCCGGCCGAATGCTTGGTCACCTTGATCGGCGAGTCGAGCTGGACCTCGCCGGCGGCAATCGCCCGGAAGGTGACATAGGCGGTCATCAGCTTGCTCAGCGAAGCCGGATACCAGCGGCTGAAGGCGTCCTGATGCTGCAGGACCTTGCCGCTGTTCAGGTCGAACAGGACAATCGGATTGGCCAGAGCCGGCCCGGCCAGCATCGGCAGCGCCAGGGTTCCCGTTAGCAGTAATTTGAGGATATGGCTGTGCCGCATCATGGAATCCGAAATCACCTCTTGCCGTAGTCGCCCCTGGCTCCGTAAGATTTCGTTACGCGATGGCCAGCATGATGAGATCCGGCCCTCAATTTCCGGATCACATTGTTTGCGGTGCTATTTACCCTATGTGACGCCAAGATGGCAAAGTGCCTGGCAATCACAATTGCAAAGCAGCGGGCCAACACCGTCTGCTCCAACAGCGAGATGGAACCATAATGCCGATTCTCAACCGCGCCGCCGAGATGCAGGATGAAGTTGCCGGCTGGCGACGCCATCTGCACCAGACGCCAGAACTGAACTTCGATGTCTTCAAGACCGCCGCCTTCGTCACCGAGAAGCTGAAGGAATTCGGCTGCGATGACGTGGTGACGGGCCTCGGCAAGACCGGCGTCGTCGGCATCATCCATGGCCGCAAGGGCGAAGGCGCGACCATAGGCTTGCGGGCCGACATGGACGCGCTGCCGATCAACGAGATCACCGGCAAGCCCTACGCCTCGACCGTTCCCGGCAAAATGCACGCTTGCGGCCATGACGGCCACACCGCAATGCTGCTGGGCGCCGCCAAATATCTGACAGAAACGCGCAATTTCGCCGGCTCGGTGGCGGTCATCTTCCAGCCGGCGGAAGAAGGCGGCGGCGGCGGCAACGAGATGGTCAAGGACGGCATGATGGAGCGTTTCGACATTTCCAGGGTGTTCGGCATGCACAACATGCCGGGCCTGCCGGTCGGCCAGTTCGCCATCCGGCCGGGCCCGATCATGGCGGCAACGGCCGAATTCACCATCACCGTCAAGGGACGCGGCGGCCATGCGGCTATGCCGCACGGCACGATCGACCCGATCGTCATCGCCAGCCAGCTGGTCGGCGCCTTGCAGACGGTTGCCTCGCGCAGCACCGACCCGGTCGAGGCCGTGGTGGTGTCGGTGACCAAATTCCACGCCGGCGACGCCTACAACGTCATTCCAGAGACCGCCGAGATCGCCGGCACGGTGCGCACGCTGAAGAAGGAGATCGCCAAGAAGTCGGAAGAGCGCATCCGCGCCATTTGCGACGGCATTGCCACCGCCTTCGGCGCGACGATCACTGTCGATTATGACGCCAATTACCCCGTCACTTTCAACAATCCGGAAGAAACCGTCTTTGCCAGCGATGTCGCGGCGAGTGTCGCCGGTGACACCCAGGTTCACCGTGCCATCCAGCCGGTGATGGGAGGCGAGGATTTCTCCTACATGCTGGAAGCCCGGCCCGGCGCCTTCATCTTCATCGGCAATGGCGAGACCGCCGGCCTCCATCACCCGGCCTATGACTTCAACGACGAAGTCATCCCGCACGGCATGAGCTACTGGGTGAAACTGGCCGAAACGGCGCTCGCTGCCTGACCTATGCCGCCTAGAGGCCGGCCGAATTGCCTTCGGCCGGCCTCTTGATTGCCTTCGGCGAGCCTCTTGGCGAAACGATCCGAAGCGGCTATGTGTCGGGCCGCGTGGTCCCGTAGCTCAGTAGGATAGAGCGGCAGATTCCTAATCTGTAGGTCACAGGTTCGATTCCTGTCGGGATCACCAATAACAGGTAGATCGCATCCGCGAAGCTCAGGCCACCTGATCGCCGACCGGCCGAGAGCGTCTCATGGCACCTGATCGGCCTCTTTCGGAACTTGCAAATCGCCACTATCCGAGATGATAGCGATGCCGGAACGGCAATCACGACTACACTGAAGGGGCGTCTGATCGGAATGGATTTTGATTGGCAGAGCATCAACGCTTCAGGGTCGTTTGCCGAGCGCGACTATGTGACGAACAAGCTCTCGATATGGATGCCCATTCTTGAACCGCTGCGGGATACGCCGCTTTCAGTTCTGGAAATTGGTTCCATGGAGGGCCGCTCCGCCCTTTTCTTTGCCAGCTACTTGCCTAAGGCCGTCATCACCTGCGTCGATCCATTCCACAAACGGGAGAAAAGGTTCGACAGGAATTTGAAGCGCTACGCCGATCGGGTGACGAAGATTCGCGATTTCTCCCTGCCTGCGCTGATCAGGCTGCGCCAGGCAGGAGCGGAATTTGACCTTGTTTATATCGATGGTTGTCATGAGCGCGAAAGCGTCATGATGGATAGTGTCCTGGCATGGGGGATGCTCAAGCACGGCGGCATGCTCATTTGGGACGACTACACCGACTACAAGGACAACAAGGCAAATTGGGAGCGTCCCACGTCCGCCGTCGATGGCTTCCTGGTCGCCTACGCGCAAGAGTTTCAAGAGATCTCGCGCACCAAACAGCTCATCGTGAAGAAGACTGCCGATACCCCGCGCTGCCCGGTAAGGGGAAAAATCGGCTCACGCCGTCTCAGGACCTTTGTGCAATCCATTCAGGGCTGGCTCTGAGAGCCACGGCGACGGGTGCGTCGGGCAGCCTTGCTCCGAAACCTATCAGCCCGTGAGGCGCCCACGAAACAACGTGGTGCCGTCCGCCAGGCGCGACCTGGAAATGTCCCGGAATCCAGCCTCGGTCATCCACGCGCGATACTGACCTTCAGTGTAGGATTCGCCTGCGCGATAGAGGTTCAGGAAGGTGAGATTGAGAAAGACACCGTCAGGCGGGCCGAGACGGTCGTCATCGACGACACCCCACCCGGCAATTGCGATCTCGCCTCCTTGTGTCAGGCAACGTGCCGCGTTCAGGATCGAACTGCGCGCCTGGTCCGGCGGCAGCACCTGGACGACGGCTTTCAGGATCGCCAGATCGTGCTGGCCGACCGATGGCGCGACCGTGATGTCGCCTTCTTCGACAACCACGTCGCTGGCGCCGTATTCCGCCAGGATGGCTGGCGCGACCGCTGCGACCGTCGGCAGTTCCATCAGCGTCGACGCAATATGCGGCCAGCGCTCGCGAAGTCCGACGAGAATCGTCCCGGCGCCGCCGCCGATGTCGATCACCGAACCGATCGTCGAGAGGTCCAACGCGCGGGCCAGATGTCGGCCGAAAATCACTCCGCCGGGGGCGAGCATGCGGCTGAAGGCCGCCGCGGACTCAGGCCCTGCCTCGGCAAAGTCGTGCAGCGCAGCCGGCCGGTTCTGCCGCAGCGAGTCTGCGGTCAAAAGGTCGGCTCCCCAGAGCTCGCGCAGCAGCGCGTGATCGCCGCCGCGATAAGTCGGCTTGGACGCGTCGAGGAACTCCGCCGCTTCGGCGCCGTTGCGAAATTGACCATCCTCGACGTCGAGGAGACCGACGCTGGCGAGCGCATAGAGGAGCCGCGACAGACGATCGGGCTCGACTTTGAGCGCGACCCCGAGGCTGCCGGCGGTCATTGCACTGCCGCCGAGCTGGGTGAAGATGCCAAGGTCCAGCCCGGCGCGAAGCGCGAGGGCAGGAGGCACCCCTGCGATCAGCTTGTCGATCCGCTCAAAATCCACCATGTCACATCCCTTTCCTCGATCCGGAGCCGAAAGCAACCCGGCGGATCGGATTCGACCGAACCGGCACCAACCGCAAGCTTTTGCCAGTCGATGCGCGCCGTCGATGCCGAAAACTCCTGTCCCGTCACGGAAACGTTTCAACCGCCTTCTTGGCGATAGCCCGGCCCATGGTTGCCATGATGTCGAACTGATTCTCGTAGTTGATCCCGTTCGCCTTCTGGATCGAGGCCTGGATTGCGCTTGAGAACGGCCAATAGGGAAAGTACGGATGACATTCGAATATGCCAACCTCACCGGTCTCGATGTCCCTGGCCATGTCGAAGGTCAGCAGCGGAACATCCGGAAAAGCGGAACGGTGGGCTGACCTGGCAGTTTCCATCATCTCCGGATTGGCGTCCAACACAACTTCCATACTTCGGGTGTTGGAGACTATGGCCGTGCCGCCGCCCTTGCCGAAATCCCATCTCGCCTTCAGCGGTTCACCGCGCCGCGTGGTTTGCCGGATGCAAAGGACGACTTCGCCGAAGACGGTGATCACACGATAGCTGACTGGCCATTCGCCCGTGTAGACGAATTTCTGAACAATCATCGGTCCGCGCCGGCCGAGATGGTCCGGCGGGTATGAAGCGCGGTCAGCAAACTTCACCCTTCCGATCTTCCTGATCCTGACATTGGCGCCGGCCCGTCCGACAGACGGCTTTTCGACGACGTAAGGCCCCCATTCGGCCGGGTCGAGTTTGGTATCCGGGCGCAGCTCTTCCCACCGTGGCACCGATACACCGGCAGCGGAAAGCGTCCTGTACTCGTCTATCTTGCTGCCTTTCACACCTGAAAAGAACTTGCCTGGGAGCAACTTGCGGTCGGTCCGCCGAACCATGGCGATGGACATGGATTGAGAAAGCCAAAGGGGCAAAAGCGCAATCTGCTCCGATCGTTTGTGACGGACAAGACGGGCAGAAATTCCCTCCGACCTGATTGCCTCTGCGATGCGATGAAAATCCTGCTTCGTCTTCGGATTCTCGTCCGGTACGACCAACACCACCGTCGTCAAAGGCGCTCTCCCGCGTCCCCATCGCGGCGATATTAGACGACAATCAATTTACCGAACAACTGGTGCCCCTTTCAGGGCAGTACGTCATGCGCGAGTATTCGATGGCCGACCGTGCTTTGCCGTTGCCGATCCGCCGACAGCGCCAATCACCTTTCCAGCGCCCGCCCGCTCTCGGCGTCGAACAGGTTCAGCTTGGCGGTATCGGGCTCGACCTAAAGCGTTTCCCCCGGACGCGCGCTGATCCGTTCGCGAAACACCGCGACCGCCGGCTCGCCTACGCAGGCAAGGCCAGCAGCGCCAGTCCGGCCAGTGCCGAGCCGGCTAATGTCGGCAGCATGCCGATCTTCAGTTTCAGCATGGCGACCATCGCGGCTGCCGCCAGCAGTGCGGCGCGCCAGTCCAGCGACGACAGCACCGGCACCTCCACCCCGAGGCCGACACGGTGCACCGCGCCGAAAACGACGTGCAGCGCAAACCACAGAGCAAGGTTCATCACCACGCCGACGACAGCCGCCGTGATCGCGGTCAGGGTCGCCGACAGCGCCTTGTTGCCGCGCAGCGCCTCGATGTAGGGCGCGCCGAGAAAAATCCAGAAGAAGCAGGGCACGAACGTCACCCAGAGCGTCAGCAATGCGCCAAGCGATCCGGCGACGACTGGGCTTATGGTGCCGGCGTGCCGGTAGGCGGCGACGAAGCCGACGAACTGCAGCACGAGGATCAGCGGGCCTGGCGTCGTCTCGGCAAGGCCAAGGCCGTCGACCATTTCCCCGGGGGCGAGCCAACCGAATGACGTCACGGCCGCCTGTGCGACGTAGGAGAGTGCGGCATAGGCACCGCCGAATGTGACCACCGCCATCAGGCTGAAGAAGCCGCCAAGCTGTGTCCACACGCTGGCTGGGCCGGTCAGCGCCCAAATCAGCAAAACCGCCCCGAGCCAGATCGGCAGCCAGATCACGATGGTGCGCGGCGCGTGCCATTTCGTCGGCCTGGTATGGGCAAGTTCGCCGCGCTCGAACATCAGATCGACCGCGCCTCTGATGTCAGGCAAATTGCCCTTGCCATGTGCGGCTCCGGAAAACCGCGCCGGCGCCAGGCGGTTGCCTACCCAGCCGGTCAGCCCCGCAGCCAGGATGATCAGCGGAAACGGCAGCCTGACGACATAGATGGCCAGAAAGGCGGCCACCGCGATCGCCACCATCACCCGGTTCTTGAGCGCCCGTTTGCCGATGCGGATGACCGCCTCGACGACGACGGCCAGCACCGCCGCCTTGATGCCGAAGAACAGCGCCTCGATGACAGGCGCATCATTATAGAGCACATAGAAGGTGCTGAGGCCCAGCATGACCAGGGCGCCGGGCAGCACGAACAGTATGCCGGCAACGAGGCCGCCTGCGGTCCGATGCAGCAGCCAGCCGATATAGATCGCCAGCTGCTGCGCCTCGGGTCCGGGCAACAGCATGCAATAATTGAGCGCATGCAGAAAACGCTGCTCGCCGATCCAGCGCCGTTCCTCGACCAGTTCCTTGTGCATCAGCGCAATCTGCCCGGCCGGCCCGCCGAAGGAGAGCAGGCCGATCTTCGCCCACAGTTTTGTGGCTTGCCTGAAGGTCGGGGCGGCAGGTGCATCGACAGGACGCGCCTTGTCGTCCGCTGCAAGGGCGCTCATGGCGTTTTGCCCCCGCTTGGCCAATTATGCGTTTCGTCGGTGGCGTCGCGGCACCACCTGAAAAACGCGTCATAGAGCAGCATGCCGGCCTCGAGCTGTTCGAGATCGTCGCGGAACATGCGCGACAGTCCGAGCGATGCGGCGAGGAACCCTGCCGCCTGCGGTATGAGATCGAGGCGCGCCGTGTCGGCCGCACGCACGATCAAGGCAAGCCGGTCGAGCGCCTCGGAGCGCAGCCCGAATTCCTCGATCATGGTGTCGAAGGTGCAGCGCTCGCCGCGATGGCTCCAGAATACATCGTCGATGTCGAAGGGGATCGCCGCGAACCGGTCGGCGGCAGCCAGCACTTCGGCCGGTTCGACGAACAGGAACACCGCCGAAGGATCGATGAAGCGGCGGATCAGCCACGGGCAAGCGATGCGGTCGACCTTGGGGCGCGCGCGCGTCACCCACACGGTGCGGCCCTTGTCGTCGCGGCGCGGCATCTTCTCGGCCGTGACCAGAACCCCCTTGGCCGCCAGCCAGGCCTCGAAACCGCCTTCCAGCGATTCAGCGGCGATGCCCTCATGGCGCAGCCAGGCAGCGACGCCTTGCGAGAGTTTTTGGCCCTTTTGACAGATGACGACGACGTGGCGTCCGGCGAACTCGGCCGCCCAGGTCGAAACAGACTTGAAGTCGCGCCGGGATGAGGCCGGCAGCAGGCGTGGATCGGCGTCATAGTCCTCGTCGATGCGGACATCGACAAGAACAGGTGCTTCCGGCAGGCCGATGAGACGGGAAAGCTGCGCTGCGGTGATTGCGGTTGTTGACGGCATGGCGTCCACCTCCAGAGTGAGAGTTTGGACGCGATCATTGGGCTGACGCCTCACGGGGTCGTCGCGAAGGAACCCCTTGCCTTGATGCTGGATCGATCGACGCTGATTGTCAAGGACAGAGCAGCGCTCGGCCCTCGGACGCCTACTGCGCCGTCCAGCCGCCATCCATCGGCAAGGTCGTGCCGGTGATCTGCCTGGCCGAATCCGAGCACAGGAACAGCGTCAGCGCGGCAAGCTCCTCGACGGTGACGAATTCCTTGGTCGGCTGCGCTGCCAACAGCACGTCGTGCTTGACCTGCTCTTCGGTCATGCCGCGCGCCTTCATGGTGTCGGGGATCTGCTTTTCGACCAGCGGCGTCCAGACATAGCCAGGCGCGATCGCATTGACGGTGATGCCGTCCTGCGCGACTTCGAGCGCCACCGTCTTGGTCAGGCCGGCTATGCCGTGCTTGGCCGAGACATAGGCCGACTTGAACGGCGAGGCGACCAGCGCATGCGCCGACGCGGTGTTGATGATGCGGCCCCATTTGCGCGCCTTCATGCCCGGCACCACAGCCTTGATGGCATAAAAGGCAGCCAGCAGATTGATACGGATGATGGCTTCCCATTTGTCGTCAGGGAATTCTTCGATCGGCGCGACATGCTGTATCCCGGCGTTGTTGACGAGAATGTCGAGGCTGCCGAAGGCAGCTTCAGCCTCGTGCACCATGGCGGTCACGGCCGCGCCGTCCATCATGTTTGCGCCGGAGTAGCGACACTTGACGCCGAAATCCTTCTCGATGCCGGCGCGCTCCTGTTCGATCGCGGCGGCATCGCCGAGGCCGTTGATGGTGACGTTGGCGCCTTCGGCGGCAAAGGCGCGGGCAATGGCCAGGCCGATGCCGCTGGTCGAGCCGGTGACGAGCGCATTCTTCGAAGACAGGGAACCCATGGAGATCTCGCGACTGGTGGGAGCAGCTTTGACGCAGATGGTTTGTGCACCGCAACATAACAATGGCAGGACCATATGTCATTGCGATTACAATGTTGTGATCCTCCACGCGCGCCTTGCGCTGGCATCGAAGTGACACGACATGGCACTGTCATGCTGCCGTGCAACATAATCGTCCTGCACGTCCGCAAGATCATTCCTGAACCGATGGGTGAGCAATTTGGAAATCGCCGATGTCGTGAAGCGCGCCTATGCGATGCCGCTGACCAACCCGTCCTTCCCGCCCGGCCCGTATCGCTTCTTCGACCGCGAATACGTCATCATCACCTACCGCACGACGCGCGAGGCGCTTGAGGCCCAGCGCAATCAGCAATGCCAAGCAGGATCCACCGCACGGTCTTGGCCGCCGCCAGATCCTGGCTGAGCGCGTAGCCGACATAAATGACACCGACGAGCACCAGCACGCCGAAGGCCGGCAGGAATCACTTCGCGCCGCCCGATTGATTGAGCGGATGGTCCGGTCTCGGAATCCCCGCTTCGCTAGAAACAACGTCCACCATCGTCCCACTCCGTTTTGCACTGCAGCAAAGTACTCGGAATGACGCTATGGCTGGTCGATGAAGCTGGTGTGACGGCTATGGTCTTTTTGATCGGGCAAGGGGCGCTGCAGCCCTTGTTCCGGCGCGCGATGCGGATCACGTTTCTTTGCCGGCGCAAAAGCAATCCAGGAAAAGTGTGAGCGGTTTTCCCGGGAAAAGCGCGAAGCGCTTTCCCTTGGGAAGTGCGAAAAAACAAAAAGAGATAGAGCGGTTCGCCGTTTCAGTGAAACGGTGAAACGCTCTAGAGCCGGGTGAGCGAAAGATCGTCAATCCGGATCATCGGCCGAGAGGCGGATGAACCGGATTGCGGATCTAGTGGAACGCTATGTCGTCGTCAGCGTCGGCATGCGTTTCGAACCGGCCTGTCTCGGCATCGAAGAGCAGCACGTCCAGATCGACGTAAGGTGTCTCCTCCGTAACCTTGACCGCGACCTTGTCGACGCCGCCGATGAGGTCGGACCAGTTGGTCCAGGCAAGGGTCGTGCCTTTGATGGCGATGTCGCCATTGCGGATGCCCGATATCAATTCGGCGGGCCCGGCAGCACTTTTCTTCGCCATCGGAGCGGCGGCGGCAAACGCCATGAACAGCCCGGCATCGCCCGCGCCCGGCGCCAGCGCCATCCGCATGAACGGCACAACATCTCCGCCGGGCAAGGTCGTTTGGTCGAAGCTCCTGATGAAGTTCAGATCCGTCGTGGGCCGGAGCAGCGCCTGCGCGACGGTATTGATCACCTTGGGCGTTGTACTGATGCCCGCGGCCAGTGCGGGCGCGGCGCCGACCCTGACCGAAGCCAGTCCGGTCGGATCGAGCGTTGCCGCGGCGGTCCTGGCATTGGCGCCAAGCCGCGTCATCAGCGGGCTGACCCAGGAGCTGCCCAGCACCAGGCTGGCAGACCCTGCATCCAGCGACTGGCGAACCACATCCGTGCCGCCGCCGGCCTGGACCGTGTCGCGCGTCCGGTCGAAGGCATAGATGTTGGTGCCGGTGCCGCCATTGACGATATCGAAGCCATTGCCACCGGAGAGCTGATCGTTGCCGTTGCCGCCCAGAATGTAGTCGGCGCCGAGCAGGCCATAGAGGATATCGTCGCCGTCATTGCCGATCAGCCAGTCAGCATCGACCAGGAACGACGAGCGCACGTTCACATCCGACGTGACGACGCCATGCAGCGGGCCGTACGCTCCGTAGTTGTAGACGTAGCGCAACGTCGCGGTCAGCGTTGCGGCAGTCTCGCCGACGGGCAGCACCCGCATGCTCTGGATCATGCCGGCGCCGGTGGTGTTGGTGATGATCGGGATGACGGCCGCGATATCGCCGAACACCAGGTCATTGCCGATGCCGCCATCCACGTAGTCGCTGTCGAGAACGATATAGTCGGCGGCGGGTCGCTGAGCCTGGCGCTTGTCCAGGGTGTCGAGCAGCCACGAACTGACCGAACCGTTCTTCGACCAGTCGGCGGCCTTCGATGCGGCGAGCGTCGATTGCACGCCCCAGGCCTCGGCACGCGCCTGCGCCGCGCTGATGGTGCCGAGATAGAGCCGGTCTATGGTTTTGAAGAAGGAGTTCTGCAGGCCGTCGGCGATCGACTTGGTCGTCGCGGTCGTGCTGGCGATTGTCAGCATCGGCTGCTCGATCAGCCCGACATCGCCGATCAGCACGTCATTGCCTTCGTCGCCGTAAAGCTGGTCGTTGCCGACAGAGAGCGAGTAGCCAAGACCGTTGCCGAACAGCCAGTTGCCAACCTTGTTGGCATTGGCGTTGATGGCGTGATCGCGGCTTATGTGGCCCGTCAGTGCCGCTGTGCGCGCGTTGTCCTGCGCTGCGAGCGCGGCATTAACGGCCGCGAGTTCGGCGGTGGAGATGCCGGCAAGCGTGGCGGAGTTCGCTGCGCTCACCACCGGCAGCACGACAACGCCGTGGTCGCCGACGACAAAGTCGTTGCCGAGACCGCCACGGATATAATCGTTGCCGATGTTCAACCGATGCGTGGCAGGCCGCAACACCGACTGGCCGGCTACGAAGGTAGCGTTCGTCGTGCCGGTCCTGACGCCGTAGTCGGCGATGACCTGTTCGCCCGCCGCATGCGCGGTATACGACGTGTCGGCAACAATGGTCTGGAAGTCCATCAGCCAGTTGTGCAGGCTGAGCGCGCCTGCGGTGAGGTTGGCGCCGACCACGGTCAGCGCTGTCGCCGGAACCACGATGGTCCCGGTGTCGCCGAAGATGGTATCGTCGCCATCGCCGCCAACGATCCAATCGGCGCCTACTGTCACGCTGACAACTGGCGCGTTCGGCGCTGTATCCAGCGCGTCCTTGGCAAATCCCAGCGACGACAGGTCACGCAGCAGGTCGCTCATCGAGACCGACAGGCCGGCGACTTCCTTGTCGATGATCGCCAGGCCGGTTTCGGGGATGCTGGTGATACGTCCGTCGTCGCCGAAGATGCTGTCATTGCCGGAACCGCCGTCGATGCCGTCATTGCCATAGGCAAGGTCCTTCAGCCGCGTCACGTCGGCCAGCACCGAGGCAAATACCTGGAAGTGGTTGCCGTTGCCGCGCAGTATCGTGTTCTTCGCCGAGAACTCACCGAGGAATCCGGCTGCGCCGGGCATGATCTCGATCTGCGGCAACGCATTGGTCAGTTCCGAAGGCAGCAGATTGACGCCGGGCACCACCAACAGTCCGTCGATGGGAACCGCCACGTTAACGGTGGGATCGGTCACCGCGATGATCCGGAAAGCGTTGACGATCTTGGGCAGATCGGTTTGGAAGCCGCTGCCATTGGAGGCCCGGTCACCGAAGATGGTGTCGTTGCCGGCGCCGCCGAGCAACGTATCGTCGCCACGCTGGCCGAACATCACATCGTCGCCGTCGCCGCCATCGACAAAGTCGTTGTAGGCGGCTTCAAGATCGATGCCGAGCGCCTTCGTATTCCACGCCGGGCCGTTGATGACCTGGACGTTGTTGGGATCGTACACGCCTGCGAGCAGCAGCATGTCAGGATCCAGCAACTGGGATGCGAGCTGCGTGCGCGGCACGGCCGTGTTGGAATAGAGGGTGACCATGCTGACGATCGTTGCGACCTCCTCCAGCACCACATCGCGATGCCAGCTGCCGTCGCTGTTGAGCAGAGCCGTACCGTCGGCGTTGAACGCCCGCAGGATCTGGCCCTCGTCACCGAGCAGATAGTCCACCCCTGCGCCGCCTTCGATGTGGTCGGCACCCAATCCGCCGACAATCTCGTCGATGCCGTTGTCGCCGTACAGCCAGTCGCTGCCGCGCTGGCCGAAGATGCGGTCATCATCGTCGCCGCCATGGACCTCGTCCCTGCCGCCGACACCATCGATGAGATCGAAACGGATCACGTCGCGCATCAGCGATGGCGCTTTGCCCGGTACCGCCGGGTTGAGCTGCCAGATCGTGCTCCGCCAGTCGGTGCCGCCCGCGACCTTGCGCGCGATCAGCCCATTGTCCCCGAGCACGACGTCTTCGCCGGCCCCGCCTTCGATGTAGTCGTCGCCATCGGCGCCGCCGACCACATTGTGGCCGCCGGTGATGTCGTCATCGCCGTCGCCGCCAAACAGCAGGTCACTGCCTTGCTGGCCATCGATGATGTCGTCGCCGGCACCGCCGTAAATCTTGTCGTTGCCGGCGCCGTCGGCATCGGTGGTGTAGATCGAGATGACGCGCTGGTTGTTTGGCAGCGCCCGGTCGAACAGGGCATGGTCGCCGAACAGGCGATCGTTGCCGGCGCCTGCATGGATCTCGTCTGCGCCGGTGCCACCGGCGACGATGTCATTGCTGCCACCGGAATTGATGAGGTCGTTGCCGCCATCGAGCGGGCTGATCGTGAAGCCGCGCTGCAAATAGCCGAAGAGGAATTCGAACCGCGCATTGTCGCCGAAGATGATATCGGAGCCATTACCTGTGGTGATGATATCGCCAAAGGCGCCGCCGGCGACGATATTGTCGCCGTCACCTGTGGTGATCGTGTCAACGCCGCCCTTTGCGGTGTCGATGGAATAGGCCAGCGTCGGCAGGCCGTTGGCGAATTCGCCATAGCCGCTGTCGCCGAACACCACGCTGTTGCCGGTGCCGATCTTGATCTTGTCGCCTGCGCCGCCACCGAACACGACATGGCTGCCATTGCCAGCCTCAATGTCGTCGATGCCGTCATAGTCAGTCCACTCGCTGCGCACCGAGGCAATCTTGCCGTCGACGTAAAGCGCGATGCCGTTGTCGCCCAGGATGACGTCGTTGCCGCCGCCGGCGGTAATCTTGTCGGCGAACGAGCCGCCCATCAGCACGTGGTTGCCGCTGGCGATGGTGATGGTGTCGTTGCCGCCATAGGCGATATCAGTCGTCTCGACCGAGACGCGCTGGCCGGTGGCGTCGAAAATCGCCAGCCCGTTGTCGCCGAGGATGACGCTGTCGCCGTCGCCTGCAGTGATGTCGTCATCGCCATTGCCGCCGAACACGACGTTGCGGCCTGATCCCGCCTTGATCTTGTCGTCGAAGGCGACAACGACCGCGCCGTTCACCAGCCGATCGGCGAGGGTACTTTCAATCCGAATGAGGATGTTGTTCTCGAACGTCGCCTGGCCGTTGTCGCCAAGGATAACGTCATCACCGCCTTGCGACGTCACCATGTCGTTGCCCGACCCGGCAATGACGATGTTGTCGCCCGCACCTGTCTCAATCACGTCGTCCCCATAATAGTAGGGATTCGTGCTCTTGATGTTGGTGACGTTGCCAAGGGCGTCGAACAGGATGATGCCATTGTCGCCGAGCACGACGTCGCCGATGTCCAGAACGCTGCCGCCGAGCACCTTGATCGAGTCGCCGGCCGAACCGCCGACCAGTATGTTGCGGCCGCCGGCGCTGGTGATCTGGTCGGCGCCGCCGAACTCCGGCGACGTCGTCTTGATGATCGTTGGCAGGCCATTTGCGAATTCGGCGCTGCCATTGTCGCCGATAACCAGGTCCTGGCCGCCGGTGCTCTTGATGATGTCGGCGCCGAAGCCGCCGAAGACGATGTTGGGTCCGCCACCGGCGTCGATCTCGTCGTTGCCGCCAACCCCCGGATTGGATGTCTCGACCTTGATGACCGCGCGGTCGAGCATCATGTCGAGCGTGCCGGGCACCAGCACAAGCGTCGAACCGTTGACCGTCGCCACCTGGGTGATGGTGCCGTGATCGCCGATGATGACGTCACCGGTGTCGCCGCCGGTGATGATGTCGGCGCCGGCGGTTTCGGTGATCCCTTGAGCGTTCTTGCCGTCATGGTCGATGATGACGGTGCGGTTGCGATAGTCGACGTCGAACGACGAGTCGCCGATGATCCAGTTCTTGCCGGTGATGCCGCCGAAGATGTGATCGGCATCGGCGCCGCCGGCGATGAAGTTGGTGCCATGGCCGCCGGTCAGCGTGTCCGTGCCGGCGCCGCCGTCGATGACCACGACGCCATGGGCGCCCGAGGCATCGATGATGTCGTTGCCGGTGTTGAGGAACGAATAGGCGGTGCCGTTCGGCGTGCCCGGCGTCGAGGAGTAGCGCAGGCCGTTGGCCGACGTGTCGCCGAACAGGACGACCGGTCCGGTGCTGTTATGGACGGTCAGCGTATCGCTGCCGCCGCCGCCATGCACGACCGTCAGCGTCTGGTCCTTGGTGCTCTCAATGGTGAAGTTGTCGTTGGCGACGCCAAGCAGGACTTCGACCACCTGCAGATTGGTGTAGGTGATGCCGCGCGCAACATCGACCGGCGGATTGCCGTCATTATAGTCGACCGACAGCGGGTTGGATGGCATGCCGAGGCCCGAAATATGGGTGTCGGTCAAGACGCCTGTCAGCGGCGCCTGTGCGGTGTCGCTGAACACGACCAGCTGGTCGACATCGGTGCCGTCATCGACCTCGATTTGCCGGACAACTTGCGGGTTGAATTCGTCCGGCAGTGCCACCGAAGGCGTCAGCGAACGGTCTTCCGGTCCGACGCCGCCCTCGACGAACAACGGCCCGCCGATGCGCGTCAGATCATGCGGCTGCTGCGAGAACACGCGGATGCCTTCGGGCGGCGCCTGGCCGGCGCCGTCGAAGACGAGGTTGACGGTGACCGGCTGGTCCCAGTTGGTGCCGTCGAAGACGACGAAGTAGCCGGTGGCGTCCTGCTGCACGCCAGGTGAGGCGCCGAGATTGACGCTGGCCTGGCCGTCAATGGTGATGCGGACCGTTACCGGCGCGATCGGCTGTGTCGACAGCACGATCTGGTAGCTGTCGGTTTCGCCGGCCTGCGACACTGTGGTGTTGCCATTGGTCTCGATGATCCGGACAGCGGCGGTGTCGGAATCGACCACCTCGACGCTGACCTTCTGGCTGTCGACATCGGCATAGACGCCGTCCGCCTTGTCGGAGGTGACGGTGTTGCTGATGGTGGCGACAATGCGGTTTTCGGGCGTGCCATCGCTCGGTGAGGAGATGAGCACGGTCTGTGCGTCATCCCAGGCGAAAATGCCGTTCGGGATGTCTGCGACCAGCCCGAACTTGATCGTCGTGCGCGACAGGCTGACCTGGTTGCTGCTGGAGGCGAGCGTCACGGTGACGATTTCGCCGGCGGCCGGCGCCTTGCTCAGCACCACTGTGTAATCGTCGCTGGCGCCGCCTTCGAACACGCTGGTCGAGCCGCCGCTTTCGGTGATGATGGCGTCCGGCTTGTCATCGTCAATGACGGTGACCAGCACGTTCGGGATTGCGTAATTGTCGAGCGGCTGGGCGATGCCGTTGCTGTCGACATTGATGACTGAATGGCTGATGGCGACAACCGTCTTGCCTTCCTCGGCGCTGTCGGAGATCGCCTTGACGTAGATTTTCTGACCGGCGGCCCAGTTGCCGCTGTCGAACGCCACCGTCACCGCTTCGGAGAAAGTGACGCCGTCCAGCGAAACCAGGATGGTCTGGCCCTGCTTGGCGCGCTGCTGGGCCGAGGCCTGCGCGGCCGAGACCGTGACATAGGCGATGGTGCCGGCAACCGGCGCCATCGGCAGCGTCAGCATGTAGCTGTCCACCGATGTCGCATCGTCTTCCTTCACCTGCAGCCCGTCGTCGATATCGACCGCAACGGCTGTGCTGCCCTTGGTGGTCAGGTCGATTCCGGGCGTGAACAGGCCATTGAACCGCGGGTCGGCGCTGCTCACCGTATGGGTGATCGTGCCGCTGTCGCCATTGGCGTCGTCCGACACCACGGTCTGCGTGACGTCGCCGGCGACATTGAACGTGTCGCTGCCAAGGCCGCCGATCAGCGTGGTGACGATATCGTCGGCGGTCGACAGCACATAGAACGTGTCGTCGCCCTCGAGGCCGTCGACATCCATCGCCTCGGCATTGCTGATCTTGATCGTCAGGCCGGCACCGTAGACGCCGTCCTTGGTGATGACGAAGGTGTCGTCGAGCTCCGTGCCCAGCACCACGACCCGGTCGAAGCCGGCGCCGCCGTCGATGTTGACCGGTGCGTTGACATTGTACTGGATGACGTCGTCGCCATTGCCGCCATTGACCTTGACGTTGACGCCCTCTGCCAGCGCGAAAGCACGGATGACGAACTCGTCATTGTCGTCCTCGCCCTCGAGCCTGAGATCGGCATGGTTGGAATAGACAACGAACATGTCCTCGCCGCTGCCGCCATAGAGCACTGCCGGAACGGTGATGCCTTGCGACAGGTAGCCAAGCGTCGTCTCGGTCGTGGCGAAGCGGTCCTCTTCCGAGATGATCGCATAGGCGCCGCTCGGGTCGAGCGCGCCGTCCGCATCGACCTTCTGGTCACGCGAACTGCCGAAGATCTGGCCGACCTGGAAGAAGTCGTTGCCGACGCCGCCGTCGACGGTGAGGATCGCCGCATTGTCGTCGAAATAGAAGCGGTCGTTGCCTTCATTGCCCTCGACGATGACGCGGCCGTTGCTGCTGGCGTCGTAGTTGATCCGCTCGACGGCCGGCAGGTAACCACCGGCGCCGTCCGGCACCATATGGGCGATGAAATTCTTGCGGAACAGGAAGGTGTCCGCAATGTTTGTGCCCTCGATGGTCAGCGTGTCGACGCCATCGTCGCCGGCGCCGCTGTCATGGATGTTCATGACATAGTCGGCGCCGCCCTCGATGTTGACGACAACGGCATCGGTGCCGCCCTCGCCGTCGATCGTCAGTTCGTCGCGGATAATGCGACCCGTCGCGTCGCGGCCGAAGGCCGGCAGGCCGTTGGCGCCTGGCGCCACGTCCTGACCCAGATAGGTGGTCATCGACGGCAGCTTGTTGACCGTGATGAGATCTTCGCTCTCGCCGCCATGGACAAACGTGTTGCCGCGCAGCGCGGCGACGTCGATCAGGATATTGTCCCTGTCCAGGCCGCCGACGATCTCGATCTGCGGCGCCTGCAGCGCGCCATGCAATTCGATGTAGGTGCCGACGCCCGGATCGGGATCGGTGACGCCCGAGGCCTGGTAGTCGCCGGCAATCAGGATCTTGGTCGGCGAGATGATGACCGAGGTGGCGTTGGTATGGACGTCGTCGCCTGCAAGAAGGCGCACATCGCCCAGCGACGCTTCCAGCGTCACGCCGGCCGCGACGGTGATGTCATCGGGAAGGTCGTCATCGCCGATATGTGTGCCTTCAAGGTCGTCCTCGGCCCAGAATTCGAGCTCATCCTGCTCGGCAATGCTGCTTTCGGTGATCAGAATCGGGCTCGATGCCTTGATATAGGCGCCGCCGCCGGCATTGACGCCGGAGGTCTCGGCCCGCACCCCGCCAACTTCCAGCGCGCCGAGATTCTCGACCCAGGTGTCGTTCGCAAACGACCAGGATTCGAGATTGGCAACCGCCGTGGTGAGGCGCTTCGAGCTGGTGCCGATGCTCTTGGAAGCGAACAGATAGGTTTTCTTCGAGACGACGTTGGCAAAGCCATCGGTGCGGCCGTTGAGGATGCTGCCGTTGACGGCGGTGATGAAAGCCACCGCATCGGCGAACGCCGCCGCATTGGCGGTACCGGCGCCGACTTCGTTGAGGATCAGATCGCCCGCGGTCTCGATCAGGTAGATGCTTTCGAGGTCGGTGTGCGCGCTGACTGTGCCCGCCCCGGAAGCCGAGCTGTCGATGTCGAGTTCGTTGGCGACGGAACCGATGCCGATATGGGCCGTCAGATTGACATTGCGGCCGATCACGTCGGCCTTCGGCAGCACCAGCGCCCGCGTCGGATGCGACGGGTCGATGTTGGAGTCCGGAATGCTGAGGTTGTAGTTCGGATCCGGCAGTTCGGCGTCGACGATCGACCCTTCATTCGCCACCAGCGTGACGTCGCCGTTGATCGACTGGATGCCGCGGAGATTCATGTCGCCATGCGTCTCGGTGAGGAAGATCGAGCCGCCAGCCACCGCGATGATCGTGCCGCGGTTGGTGGCGTTGATGGTCGGATCGCTCGACAGGCTGCCGGTGACATCGATCTCGAGCGCGTTGGTGCTGGTGCCGATGCTGCCGCCGGCGCTGAGCCAGATATGCTGTGCCTGCACCTTGGTTGCGGTCGAGCCGGGCAGCGCGTCGACGATCGACTGGGCGGTCGCGGTCAGATACGCGTTGCCGCTCTTCGAATAGACGGATTCGATCCTCAGATCGCTGGTCGGCGCAGTGATGCGAACATTGTCCTGGGCCCTGGCGATGAGGCCGCCGTCGCCGCGCATGGTGACGGTGACGGCTTTGCCGTCCTCGCCGATATGACCCTTGCTGGCTTCCAGCAGGATGTTGGCACCGTCGAGATTGACGCCGCTCGCCGCGGCATTGACCAGACTGCCGCTGGTCTTGATGCGGATGTCGTCGCCATTGGCCGTGCCTTCGCCGGCGACCACATTGTTAAGCTTGATGGTGGCTTCGGAGCCGAGATAGATGGCGCCGCCGGCCTTGGCCGTCAAAAGCTCGCCGACCGTCAGGTCGACGTCCTCGCGGCGGTTGACGATGACGCGGGTGATGCGCTCGGTCGTGCTCATCGGATCGTCGACGACCTTGGCCAGCGCGACCGTGCGGCCAAGTTCGGTGACGAACGACTGATCCGGGCCCAGACTGACCGTGATGACGTTGCCGACCACCGAAACGACGGTGAAATAGGCGTTGTCCTCGGTCGTGTTCTGCGTGTTGCCGGCGATGTAGAGCAGGTCGCCGGCCTTGAACATGCCGGCCGGCCAGTTGGCGCCGCCGGTGATGGTGCCTTGCGTACCGCCCGCCAGCGCGGCGAAGTTGACCACCGTCGAGGCGATGTATGAGCTGGCGACGACGCCGGGAGAGGTCTCGTAGCCGCCGACATAGACGATGTCCTGCCGCTCGGCGGCGGCAAGCGCCACCCGCTGGTCGTCGGTCAGGATGATGTGCTGGTTGCCGTCACCGAGGTCGAGCTGGAGCTCGGGCTGCACGATGCCGATGTTCTGCTTGGCGTGGATCTCGACGTTCTTGCCGACAATGTTGGCGCTTTCGATCACCACTTCCGTGTCGGTCACCGACTTGGTCAGGCCCGACCCGAACGCATTGAGCAGCTCTTCCTCGGACCAGACCTTGATCGTGCTGGTGAGTTCGGTCGCCTTGGTGCCGATGGCAAACAGGAGCCTGTAGCCGAAGGTCCGCGCGGCGTCCTTCTGCGTCTCGTTCAGCGTGCCGAACTGCTCGTTGAGCTTGCGGTATTCAGCCGTGCGGATATCGCGCTCGGTCTGGATGCCGTCTGCCACATAGGCGCTGAGCGCGCTGCCGGACAGGCCGCTGAGCGTCCCTTGAGTGGTCAGGGTGGCGGTCAGCGTGGTCAGCTCGGAGCCGGTGATGGCCACGACATATTCGGGGTCGAACTTCGTCGGATCGGTCTGGCCGTTGCGGTAGCTCCAGTACTGGTCGTAGTCGGCCTTGATGTCGGCGCTCATGAACAGCGTCGCATCCTGTTGCGACTGGCCGAGACGGCCGAACATCTTGTCGAGGTCGGCATAGTCGGCAAGCTGCGCCGCCGACAGCCCGACGGTCGCGCCGGGATTGTAGGTGGTCGAATTCGCCTGCGTATGGCGATAGGTCCAATACTGCTTGTAGGCCGCCTCGATGTCCGGACGGTAGGTGGAACCGTAGCCGGCATAGATGGCGCTGAGGTTGATGTACTGGGCCGTGCGGTTGGCTTCCAGCGTCGCGATCGCGGCAGCGGCATCCGCCGGCGAAAGCGTGTCTTCGTAATACTGGCGCTCGGCGTCGCTCAGCTTCACCGTGCCCGAGACCGGGTCGAGGCTCGACTTCAGGCGCCAGTAGGTGTCGTACTCGCCGCGCTTCAGCATCTCGTAGCCGAGCAGCGTCGCGTTGATCTTGTCCTGTGCGCCGGTCGTTCCGGTCAGCTGCAGGTCGGTCCACACGCCGGCCTTCAATTCGTCATAGGTGCGCTTGTCCTTGACCGAGACGTCATCGGAATCGAGCAGCGAGCCGTTCTGGACCTCGATCCAGACATTGCCAAGCGTGGTCAACCGCTCGAGATGCATGTTGCCGGCGGTCTCGGAGACGAAGACATCGCCCTGCGCGGTGATGTTGACCTTGTCGTCATTGCCGTCGCCGGAATCGATCTGCAGCGCATGCGTCGTCGAATTGCCGACGCCGCCCTGGGCGCCGGCCGGCAGTGCACCCTGGCCGTCGACATAGGTGTCGGCGGTGAGCGTGATCTTGGCGCCCTTGACCAGGCCCTGCAGATAGGTGCTGGAGCTTGAATCGGCGACGACGATGCCGGCTTGCCCGATCAGCGTCACATTGCCCTTGTCGGCGACGACCGAATTGATCGACATGTCGCCGGTGCGTTCCTTGATGTAGATGTCGCCATTGGCGGAGTGGCCGGTCAGATAGGCATACGCGGTCGACTGGCCGGCAACGCCCTTGTAGCCCTCGGGATATTTATCGACGAGGTCGATCTGCAGCGGCCGCTCGTCGGTGCCGATGCCTTGCTTGCCGTCGAGCGTGACACGCACGCCCTGCACGACCGAATTGTCGTTGCTCGCCTCGATTACCGTGTTGGAGACGACCTGGGTAAGGCCGGTGTCGTTGTAGATGCCGTTGTCGACGATGACCTTGCCCGAGCCGGTCGAATTGATCTTAACCGTGGCTTCCTCATAGCCGATGAAGCTGATCTGCACCGGCAGGTCGGCCTTGATCGAATTGGTCGCAGTCGTCTGCGTGCGGCGCTCGACCGTGTACTTCTGGTAATAGGTCTTCTTGCCGTACCAGGTGCTGGTCGTCCACTTGTCGCCCGGCACGGGATCGGTCTGGCTAAGCGTAATGGTCGCCGAGCTATGGGTGTACGGGTCGGAGACGTTGCTCTGGTAGAAATAGTCGCTGCCGGGAACCAGCGTCGGCTGTTCGAGCAGCTTGTATTCCGTCTTGACGACATTGGCCGGGTCGGCGGCGAGGAAATCGATACCGAGCCACGCCGACGTGCCGTAGGTTGTGGTCACGCTTTCAAGCGTCTTGGTCGCCACCGACCAGCCATAGCGCCATCCGGCCTGGGGATTGTACTGCGTGACGTAATCCCAGCTGCCATTATGCTGGCCGGCAACGGTGTTGAGCGTCACCGCCCCGGTCTCGACCATCTGCTTGGTCGCCACCGGCTGGCCGTTTGCGCCGAGCGCGCCCACCACCGGCTTGAAATCGACGACGCGCACGTCGACCGTGCCGTCGATCTGCGTCTGGTACCAAGTCTGCGTATAGCCGCCGTCGCTGCGCTTCGACTTGTCGTTGAGGATGATCGTGCCGAGACCGCGCTCGGTGACATCGATGCGCTTGATCAGAACGTCATAGTTCGAGGCGTTGTTGACGGTGACGTTGACATAGGCGCCGAGCGCCTTGATCTGGCCCTTGCCGGTGTTCATCAATTTGCCGGTGATGGTGATCGATCCGGCCGGCGTGCGGAATTCCTGGATGACGATCTTGCCGAGGTCCGAATCCCAATACGCCTTGAACTCATTGTACTGGGCGGTCTTCAGCATGATCTTGCCGGGCTGGATCTTGCCGCTGGCAATGTCCTTCTTGATCTGCTCGATTTCGGCGATCGTGTCGGCGCCGATGTTCAGCACATAGTCGCTGGAGCCGCTCTGGATCAGGCCGTTGAGATTCACATATTCGGCGTTGATCGAGATCAGGCTGGCATAGATGCCGCTGGTCGGCGCTTTCGCGAGCTCGGCATCGCGGTCGGCATCGGTCGCAGCGCCCATGCCGTCCGGATTGGTGATCTGCTTCCAAGCCAGATAGGGGTCGCCGCCGGTGTTGAGCACGCTGCCGGGCGGCAGGTCGATCACCACCATGCCGGCGGTGATGACATGCAGCGAGGCGCTGTGGATGTTGCCGGTGATGGTGATGTCGCCGGAGCCGATGCTGTTGTCGAGCGTGACGCTGGCCGAGATCGCATCGATATCGCCGGAGACGGTGATTCCGGGCCACGGATTGTGACTGGTGTCGACGATCAGCGTGTTCTTGATCAGCACCGTGTTGACCGGCGCGACGCCGAAGGTGCGGGTGATGTCGAGATTGACCAGGCCCGGAACCAGCACCGGCTCGCCGCCGCGCTGGTCGTCCGAATTGTCGTCATTGGCGTTGGCCTGGTTCTGCCCGGCGATCACGCCGTTGAGCAGGCTGCGCACGATGGCCGGATCGGTTTCCGCGCTGTCGATCTTCGAGATCTCGTTCTGGAAGCCGTTGAAAAAGACGCCGCCATTGTTCTCGGGGATGTAGATGCCCTGAATGTCGAGGAAGGCGGTCGTGTTGTTGGTGATCTTGACGCTGACATTGCCCGGCGCGTCGAGCGTGCCCGAGCCCTGCAGCACGTCGCCGTTGATGTTGATATAGCCGGCTTCGGCCAGGATCGGTTTGACATGGATGGTCAGCACATTCTTCTGCACCGGCAGCAGCCCGGTCTGGGGCACGCCGTTGATGACCACCTGGTGGCCCTGGGCATCGAGAATCGGCACCACCTCGACCAGGCCGAGGAACTGCAGCTCGCTGACCATCCGCTTGATCTCGCGATTGTAGAAAGCGACGAGGTCGGGATTGGTGGAATATTCCAGCTTCTTGGCTTCGGCGTCGGCGATCAGGTCGAAATAGCTGGAAACCAGCGGTGCCTGGTCGATGCCCAGCGTGACGGAATCCGAGCCGGCGCCGCTATAGGTGACAGTCGGGTTCGCCGTCGTCCCGCCGATCGCGGTGATGGTGATGTCGATGTTGCGGTTGAGGCCCGTGCGCACGGTGCCGTCAACGGTGACAATCGCGTGCGAATCGGTATGCGCCAGGCCGTCGAACTGCGCATAGGCGTTGCCGCCCAGCGCCTTGTCGATGGCGCCCGACAGCGCCGAGGCCCAGTTCACCGCCTTGCCTTGCGATGTCATGTTGGCGAAGGCGGACTTGTCGGCGAACAGCCTGACATTGCCGCCGGTCTCGACCAGCGCGCCGGCGAAGATGGTGATCAGGTTTTCCTGGTAGAGCAGCGCATCGGACACGACATGGTCGATCGGGATGACGCTGCCGGCGAACGTGTCGCTGTAGACGGCGACGCGATAGACGTCGTGGTTGGAATTGGCATCCATGCCGACCAGCACGTTGACGTCGCTCAGCGCCTTGATGTGCGAGCCGTTGCCGATGAGCACGCTGTTGGTCGGGCTGAGGTCGATCGTGGCATCCGCCACCGACACGGTGACGCCACCGTAATTATCGACGCTGACATGCAGTTCGGCATCGGCATTGGTGTCGGCCTTGAGGTCGATCTCGCCGACCGTGTTCAGCTCGACATTGTTGTCGACCGCAGTATTGGTTCCGATCTGGACGGTGGCGAAGACATTGTCGGCATCGAACTTGCTCGATGCCCCGATGCCGGAACCGAGGCCGCCGCCCTTGTAGGAGACGTTCTCGTAGAAGTGGATGTCGTTGCGCGCCGCCAGCGTGAACTCGCCGGCGGTAAGCGAGGTGCCGATCACCTTGAGCTGCGCATTGTTCTTGACCAGCGTCTTGGTGTTCAGCGTCAGATGCGTGTCGCTGCTGACACCGGCGCCGGCGACCAGGCCGCCCGTGCTGCCATTGACGTTGTCGCCGATGTTCGGCTTGTCGAAGCGGTTGAGCGAGGTGGCGTTGATCGCGTAGGCGGTGACCTTGGCGCCGTCGCCGACGATCACGTTGGAGGTCGAATTGATGTTGTTGTCGGCCTCGGCGCCCGAGCCGGAAAGCACACCATAGGCGCTGGTCACGATCACCGTATTGGCGCGCGCCAGATGATCCGACGTCATGGCGAAACGGCCGGCGTTGGCTTTGTAGAGGGTGAAATTCGCCGCGCTCTCGCCGGCAAGCTGCGTCGCCGCGTTGGTGAGCGTGATCTGCGCATTGTCGCCCAGTATGGACTGGGTCACCGCATTGGAAGTGGTATCCGCCACCGCTGCGGCGATGCCGACCAGGCCGCCGGCGCCGGGCGAGCTCGTCGCCTGGTTGTCGTCGCTGCCCAGCGCCGAAATGCTCATCGTGCCGGCGTTGATGGTGATGCCATTCGCCACCTGGGCGGTGGTGTTGGCGACTGCAACGCCATTGTCGAAATGCTGCAGCGACTGCGCCTTGGCCTTGGTGGCGCCCGCGGCGACAAGCCCATAGGCGGCGCTGTTGGAATCGGCGCGCTGGCGGCTGTCGTTCTGCGCCGCGACGCTGACGCCGCGGGCCGCGGTGATCAGCGTGCCGGTGCCGATCAGCGCCATCACCGTGCTGGTGTTGATCGCTTCGGTGATTGTCGCGTCGACGCCGATCAGACCGCCGGCAAGGCCTTGCGCCTTGGCGTTCGCCGTATCGCCGACGCTGGGAAGCGTCTGGCTGGCGGAGACGCGCAGGCTGTTGACATTGAACGTCGTGCTGCTTGTCTCGGCGCTGATGTGGGTGTCGACATTGGCCTTGGCGAGCGAAACGCCGACCGCGGCGGTGCCGGCATTGACGCCCTTGGCTTCGGACCGCGCCTTGGGGGTAGCCACGGCCTCGATCACGACCGCGCCGGCCGTAACGTTCGATCCTGAAACTTCGGCCGAAACGGTCGAGCCGATATTGGACGTAGCCGAAGCGCCACCGGCCGCCAGGCTGAAGATGCCGATCGCCAGTGAGATCGCGTCGACCGTGGAGACGACCGTGGTCACGTCATGCGCGCTGATCGTCAGCGTGCCGTTGATGTTGAGCGTGCTGTCTTCGAGACGTACGCCAGTGCTGGAAGAGACCGTGTTGGTAACCACCGCGCCGCCGCCGGCGACGGTGACGCCAAGATCCGTCGATGCCGCAAGCGATGCCATGATGGCGCGCGATGTCAGCGTGGCGTTCTCGTTCGCCGTGATCGACATCGAGCCGCTGTTGGCGGCGTAGGCTGGCATTACGCGCGGCAGGAAGGTCGGCCCCGCGCCCGGCACGGTGTAGATGTAACCGTTGGCCCGCACCGGAATGTCGCCGGTGACGGTGATGTTGGCATCCTCGGCATAGGCGGAAATATCGTTGTCGATCAGATTGTCGGCAAGCGCGACGCCAAGCGCGATCGCGCTGCTGCCGGTTGCAAAGCCGACTGAGATCGCCACAGCAGCGGCACCGGCGAAGGCATCTATCTTCGACGTATCCTGCGCCTGGACGGTGACATCGCTGGCCTTGATGGTGCCGCCATCGATGAAGGCGCTGGCGTCGACGCCCACCTTGTTGACCGTCACAGCCGCCGCTCCGGCGGCACTGAAGGCAAAACCGCCGACGGCAAGCGCGACCGAGGCCGCCGCCACATTGGCGTCGATCGTCTGGCTGGACGTCGACGACACGCCGAGCGCGCCGTAGCTGTCGACATTGGTGTCCTGGAGATAGGCCGAGACCTCGACGCCCGAACGCGTTCCGTCGCCCTTGAACCCTATATTGTTGAGCGCGACGCCGAAGCCAAGCGAGGCGCCGACCGCAACGCCACCGATCGCGACGCCGACCGCGGCCGCGAGCACATGGGCGTTGATGACAGAGGTGTTCGACGCGCTGAAGCTGATGGCGCCACCGGCGTCGAGCACACTGTCCGTCGCATAGGCGCGCGTTCCGCCGAGAATGGTGTTTAGCGCTACCGCGCCGCCGCCGGCGACCGACACCGACACCGCGCCGCCGGAAATGGCGACGGCAGCGGCAGCCGTTATCGCGTCGATGGTGGCGCCTTCGCTGGCCGAGACCGTGATCGTGCCCGGTGCTGCCGCATGTGCCGGCACATTGGTCTCGACGCCGGCGGTATAGGTCGGATTGTGGACCGGTATGTCGGTCACCTCAACGTCGGCGAAATCGAGATAGGCGTCGACATCATTGGCGATGGTGTTCTTGGCGACCGCGACGCCAAAGCTGACGCCGACGCTGACCGAACCGATGGCCGCCGAGATCGCGGCAGCACCGGCATTGGCTGTGATGTGCGAGACGTCTTCCGCGCTGACATTCACATTGGCTGCGCGGATCGTCGCCTTGTCGGCTGACGATTCGCCGGTGATCGAAGCCTCGGTCAACACACCGATCATGTTTTCGGTGTAGACGCCGGCGCCCGCGACGCCGACGCCGACAGTGCCGGCGCCAAGCGCCACGGCGCCCGAGATCACCAGCGCATCGATGGTCTGGCCAGCCTTGGCGTGAACCGTGAGCGTGTCGTCCGCCGTCACGCCGCTGTCGATGATCGTGGCGCTGACGCCGCCGCTGTTGGCCGCGTTGAAGGTCGGCGCCCGGGTCGGATCGGGCGTGCCGTCAGCCTTGACGGGATTGACGGGAACCGTCCAGTTGCCGATCTGGTTGATCGCAACCGACACGCCGATGGCGGCGCCGACGCCTGGGCCTGCCGAAGCGCCGACCGCGAGCGACAGCGCGGCGATCTTCGCGGTGATTTTGGACGTCGAGAGTGCTTCCACTGTAACCGCGCCATCGCTGTCCAGCGTGCTGCCGACGACCGTGGCGATGGTGTTGTCGTTGATCGTGTTCTTGGCCGTGGCACCCGCGCCCGAGAACGCGATGCCGGCGCTGGCGCCGATGCCGATGCCGATCGATGCCGCTACCGAGAGCGCATCGATGGTGGCGTCCTGTGTCGCCTTGACCGAGAGAGCGCCTGATGTCGAGGTCAGCGTCTGGCCGTCCAGCACGCCGGCATAGGTGTCGTTGTGGATGTCGTTGAGCGCGATCGAAACGCCGATGGTGACCGCGACACCCGTGGCGCCGAAGCCGGCGGCCAGCGAGGCTGCCCCGACATTTGCCGTGATGTGAGACGTGTCGGTGGCGCCGATGGCGGCCGAACCGACGGTGATGATGGACCCGGTCTGGTCGTCCGGATCGTCGAGGAAGGCAGCGGTGCGCACCGCAATCGTGTTGCGGGCGCCGGCACCGGCGCCACTGATGCCGACACCCGTGCTGCCGGCGCCGATCGCCGCCGATCCGGCCGCCACGAGGGCGTCGATGATCTCGGTCGAGGTCGCGTCAACTGTGAGCGCGCCGGTGGCTTCGATGGAGCTGCCGCGTACATAGGCCTGAACCTGGTCGCGATCGGCTTCACCATGGCCGATCTCATTGATCGCCACGGCCGCGCCGAACGAAGCAGCGCCGCCGACAGTCCCGCCGACGCCGAGCGACAGCGATACCGCAAGTGTGTCGGCCTTGATGGTCGACGACGCCTTCGCGGTGACCGAGACGGAACCCGCCTCGGTGATCGTGCTTGCCTCGATGAAGGCGTTGGTGTCGGTGGCGATGTTGTTGAGCGCCACCGCGCCGCCGCCGCTGAATGAAATGCCGTTGGTACCGCCGATGGCCACCGAAATCGAAGCGGTTGCGACGGTGGCGTGGATCTTGGCGCCGTTCTCGGCGCTGACTTCTATGGCGCCACTCGCATCGGCGTCGTCGACATCCTTGAGGTAGGCGGCGACATTGTTCTGGATCTTGTTTTGCGCCATGGCAAAACCGATCGACACCGCAACGCCATTGGTGCCGGCCATGCCGGCAGCAACGCTGGCCGCGCCGGCCAGCACGTCGATGGTGCTTTCGTCGAGAGCCCCGACATCGATCGATCCGACATTGATATCGCCGCCGCTCGGCGTGTCGGTGATGTAGGCCTGCGTCGCCACGGCGACGAAATTGAGCGTGTAGACGCCGCCTACGCTGACGCCGATGCCGGTCGTGCCGCCGCCGGCGATCGCCACCGAACCGGCGGCCACAAGGGCATCGATATCCTGCTTGGAATGGGCGGAGACCTTGACCTGGCCGTCGCTCTCCACGCCGGTGTTGCTGATGAAGGCGCGCACGCCCGTCGTGCCGTTGGCGGCAAGCGTTGCGTTGCCGGTCGGCAGTTTGCGGCCGCTCATGGCGTCGACGGCCTCAGTGACCGTCCAGTCGCCGATGCGGTTGACGGCAACCGCGGCGCCGATCGAGGCGCCGATGCCGGTTGTGCCGCCGCCGCCGACCGCCGCCGAAGCCGCCAGAACCGTGGCGGTGATTTTCGACTGGCTGAGCGCCTCGACGCTGACACTGCCGCTGTCGAGAATGCTCGAGTCGGTGATAGACGCCAGTGTATCGACATCGATGAGGTTGGACAGCCCGGCACCCGCGCCGCTGATGGAGATGGAAGATGTGCCGGAGAAGGCGACCGTCATCGACGCGGCCGCACCCTTGGCTTCGATCAGTGCGTGATTGTCGGCCTTGACCGTGATGGCGCCATCGGTGGAAAGCTCGGCATGATCGGCCGTGGCGGCGACACTGCCCTTGATGTCGTTGAGCGCCACCGCTAGCCCGATCGAGAATGCTTTCGCATTGGTCGAGGCGAAGGCTGCCGCAACCGTTGCGGCCGCGGCAAAGGAATGGATCTGGCTGGTGTTGAGTGCCTCGACATCGATGCCGCCGGCGCCGCCGGTGATGGTCGATATGTCGTCTACGACGGTACCGCCGTCAATCAGCGCCGTGGTGTCGGCGGCGATGCTGTTCTGGGCAAAGACGCCACCGGCGCTGAACGCAGTGCCATTGCCGGATGCCGATATACCGACCGCGACGGAGGCAGCCACGGTGAGCGCGTCGATGGTCTGGTTGGAGGTTGCTGTAACCCCGACCTTGTTGCCGCCGGCGGTTGAATGACGGATGCGCGCTTCGGTCTTCAGCGGCGTCGCAACGCCAGGCGCTTCGATGCTGCCGGCATAGCCGACATAGTTGAAGGCCAGCACGATGCCGACCGCAATCGCGGTGCCGTTGGCCGAGAACCCGCCGGCGACCGAAGCGGCCGCGGCGGCAATCTTGGCGTCAATGTCGGCAGTGTTCGTCGCTGATACGGTGACGTCGCCGGTCGCGCTGACGTCGCTGTCCAGGATCAGTGCGTCGACCGCACCCAGTATGGTGTTGAAGGCAATCGTAGCGGCGACACCGACCGCCAGCCCGCTCCCGGTGCCGGCAGCCACAGACACGGCGGCAGCCGCGGCCGTGGCGTCGATCTTGCCAGCCTGCGAAGCGCTGACGGAGACACTGCCGGCATTGAGGTCGGCGACATCGTCGATGGTGGCGGAAACCGTGGCGTCGACCGCATTGCGCGACACCACCAGCCCGATCGAGACCGATTTGCCGTTAGGGTTGGCGCCGTAGGTGTAGTTGATGGAAATCACCGGCGCGATGACATGCGAGGTGATTTCGCTGGTGTTGCTGGCCGAGACGGTCAACGCGCCGTCTGCATCGATGTTGGCGGAATCCTCGATCGAGGCGCCCACCACCATCTGCACGCGGTTCAGCGCAAAGACGCCGCCGACACTGACAGAGTTCGGCGCACCGCCGCGCAACGTCTTGACGTAGTTGGAGATTTCCGAGTTGATTTTCTGCGAGGCGGTGGCCGACACCGTCACGGCGCCGGTCATGTCGACCTTGGAATTGTCGATCTTGGCCTCGATCGCCGCGTTCTCGTCATGGCCGTAAATGGTGTCGACGAGGTCGGTGCCGACCAGTGCGTCGACGGTGTTGAACAGGAAGTTCTGGCCGGCAATGCCGATCGTGTTGAAGGCGAGCGTGATACCGACCGCCGTCGCCTTGGCGATGGTGTCAGCATCGATCGACGCGTCGATGTCGGCCGAGCTCTCGGCCTTCACGCCGAGATCGGCGCCGGAGATATCGCTGTCGATAACATTGGCCTTGGCGTGGCTCACCACATTGTTGGTGGCGATGACGCCGTTGACGGCGATCGACTTGCCCTTGGCGCTGCCGGTGACTTCGACACGTGCCTTGATGTCGGCCAGGATGGCGCTGGTCTGCAGCGCCGAAACCAGCACATTGCCGGTTGCGATGATCGTCGCCGCATTGATGGTCGCGGCCGCGCCGCTGTCGATGTCGTTGCGGATCGCCATGCCGCCGACGCCGACGGCGTCACCGCCGGCCAGGCTCGGCACGATGTTGTCGTTCACCCAGTCGATGACGTCGTTGACGATGTATTTCGACCATTCGCTGCCGGTGAAATCCTCGGTCGAGAAGTCGACGATGGCGCCGTCCGGGCCGTCATAGACCCAGGTCTCGCCCGCGGTCGCATCGCCCTTGTCGGCGTCGATATAGACGAGGTCGCCGTCATTGAGCGTCTGCACCCCGGACTGGGTGGTGAACTGGTAGCTGCCCAGCGCCGTCTTGGCCAGATTGGCCAGCACGCTGATGCCGTAGTCGTTCTTGATCTCGGCCAGCGCCAGCAGATTGCCGTGCGAGGTGATCGACGCATCGTCGGTCGCGGAGACCTCGACGCTGGCGCCGTTGACCTCGAGGTCCGTCCCGCCGCTGTTGTCGATCTTGGCGGTCGCTTCGCTGGCGACCTTGTTGGAGGCGATGATCAGGCCGACAGCCTTGCCGTTGGTACCCGAGATCGAGGTTGCAGAGGACGTCGCCTCATTGCTGACCGTGGCATCGATCGATGCCTTGTTGTCCGACGTCACCGACACCGCGCCGTCGGCGTCGATTTCGGAATCGATGATCGAAGCCGACGTCATCGCCGGGTTGCGGCCGCCGAACGCGTCGGCGATCAGATCGTCGCCGAGCAGCGCATCGACGCCGTTGAACAGGATGTTGGTCGCCCGCCAGCCGATCGAATTGAATGCCATCGTCACGCCGACGGTGTCGCCGCCGCTGGAATAGGCCGAACTCTTGGTGTCGGCGACGATCGACGAGACGTTCTGGGCCGCGACATCCACGTCGCCACCGCTCGTCACATCGCTGTTTTCGATGGTCGCGGTGGCGCTCGATTGCACGATGTTGGTGGCGATGGTGCCGTTGATGGCCAGCACCTTGTCCTTCACCGTCTCCTGCTTGGGATCGGCCGGCGTTTCCGGCGTCGTCGGATCGGGGGTGGTGGTGCCCGGCGTCGTCGCCGGGTTGGTGTCGGCCGCGCCGGTCTTGCTGTCGCCATCCCAGTCGACCGAGCTGCCGCCGGATGCCGAAACCGATGTATCGACCTTGGCTTTGATGTCGGCGCTTTCCAGCGCCACCACCTGGACATCGCCGGCGGTGCTGGTGACGGCTGCGTTCTTGATCGAGGCGTTGGAGCCGCCGCGCACGTCGTTCATGACGATCAGGCCGCCGACCGCCTTGGCGGGCGCCGCCGACAGGTTGAGGTCCTGCAGCAGGATCGTCGCTTCGGGCGCTTCCTTCCAGAAGCCGAGATTCGTGAAATCCGTGTTCGCGAGATCGAGGCCCTGCCCGCTCGCATTGTCACCCATGTAGATGTAGATGCTGCCGGCATTGCCACCGACACGGGTCCAGGCGGGATCGGTATCGAGGTTTTCCGTGCCGTCGGCGATCGCCGCCACCAGCGCCTCGAGATCGATGACGCTGTTTTCGCCATTGTACTGGTAGACCGGACCGCTTTCCTCGTCGCCCGTCGCTTCGAACTGCACCATGTCGCCGGTCTTGATCGGGAATTTCGAGGGCGGCAGCATCTGGTCGAGATTGATGACGACGTTGCCGGCATAATCGTCGGCGAGCCGTACGCGGTCACCGAACTTGATGTCGCGGATCTTGGTGCCCCCGCCGGCATCCGGCTTCGTGTCGTAGTCGGCATCGTAGAGATCGTTCAGCGTCTCTTGGATGATGGCTGCGCCGCCATCGCTGCTGACCGTAGTGTCCGAAACCAACTTCGAATTGGAGTAGACGCCCGATGAATCGTTGGCGGTGACCTGGATGCCATCTCCCGCAACGATGGTCTTGCCGGTGGACCCGGTGTTGTCGATCGTCGCCTTGGCGACACCCGACACCTTGTTGGAGGAAATGATGACGCCGTAGGACGAACCCGAGGCGCCGTGGATGGCGGCGGATTCCGTCACCGCCGCATTGCTGACGGTGGCATTGATCTGGGCGTTGCTGAGCGCCGACACGTCGATCGCGCCGTCGACGTCGACCGAACTCGTCAGGATCGACGCAGTGGCGCCGGCGCCGATATTGTCGCCGAAACCCTGGTCGGAAATGTAGGGCGCACCGATCAGCGTATCGATGGTGTTGAACAGCAGGTTCTGCGCGTCCCAGCCGACCGAATTGTAGGCCAGCGTGACGCCGGCCGCAGTCGCACCCGACGAGCCGGACGAATACATGCGCGCGTCGATGCGCGCCTCATTGTCGGCAGTGACGTCGAGATCGCCGCCGCCGGTAACCGTGCTGTCCTGGACAGTCGCGGTGGTCTTGCCGAGCACGACGTTGGTGGCGATCTGGCCGCTGAAGCCGAGCACCTTGCCCGAACCGTCTATACCGCTGCCGCCGGAGGCCGACACGGTGTTGGTGGTGTAGGCGGTGATTGTCGAAACGCCCTTGGCCGCGACTTTCACATCGCCGGCTGCGGCGTCGACCGTGGCTTTCTTGATGTAAGCCTGGGAATCGCCGCGCACGTCATTGTAGGCGATGCTGAGCCCGATCGACTTGGCATTGGTGGTGACGACATTGCCGACATTGGGGAAGAAGATGTCCTCGAAGTCCGAGGTCTTCAGCTGCTGCCATTTCGTCGTATCGGAATAGTCGATGACCAGCGGGTCGTGGCTGCCGAGATTGACGTTGGTAAGCGGCGTCTCACCGATATATTTGTAGACCTCGCCCGAATTGACATCGAGCGCCTTCCACGTCGCCGTGTCGGTCAGCACGATTCCGGTATTGGCCGTGATCGGATCGGCCCCAAGGTAGCGGTAGACGGTGCCGCCCTTCTCGACGAGATCGCCATGGACGATGTCGAGCGGATCGTTGGCCGGGACGGTGTCGAGGTCGACCTCTGCCTTCAGATAGTCGAGCGCAACACGAACCTTGTCGTCTTTCTCGACCGTCCGAACACCGGACTTGGTGGTGAAATCATAGTCGCCGGCGCCGAGCTCCTCGGCCGCCCTGCCGACAGCACCCTTCAGCGCGTCGAGCGTATTTTCCGGCAGCGCGGTCGACACCACGGTGATGTCGGCCGAAATCTTTGCCGCATTGGACGAGGAGACATCGACGGACCCATCCGCCTCGACCTGCCGGGTGGTGGTTCCGCTGTTGTCGATATAGGCCGAGGCACCGGCGCTGACCTTGTTGCTGGCGAGGATGACGCCGGCGGCCATGCCCGACGCGCCATACTTGGCGGAAACGCCAAAGCCGTTGTTCCACTCCTGCTTGGCCTCGCTGCCAGTCGTCGCCGAGATCTCGGCGGTGGTGTCGGCCGAAAGCGCGATGCTGCCGGCAATGTCGACATCCGAATTCTTGATGAACGCGCTCGTCTGGAACGGATTTTCGCCACCCAGCGCCTCGCTGACTTCCGGCGAACCGATCAGCGTGTCGGCAGCGTCGAAGAAGATATTCTGCGGCTCCCAGCCGATGGCGTTGAACGACAGCACGAAACTGGCCGCCTTGCCGCCGGCATAGGCGGCGCTGAGCGCCGTCGAATCGATCGTCCCGTCGTTGATCGCGCTAACGATAAGGTCGTTGCTGGCAGCAGCACCGGTGCCCTTGGTGATCGTGCTGTCCGTCACGGCGGCGGTGGTGCTGCCCAAAATGGTGTTGGCGACCGAGACGCCGCTGGCGGCCAGCGACGCATTGCCGGAATCGTTGAGCGATTCGAAATGGCTGGTGTCGATGGCGGTGATCTTGGCGCTCTGCTTGGCGGTCACCGAGACCGCGCCGGAAGTGGTGACGCTGGTCGAGACGAGTTCGGCGTCGACCGTCGTATTGATCTGGTTGCGGGCGAAGATGCCGCCCAGCGCCTTGCTCTTGCCGTCGATGATCTTCTTGCTGACGCCGGCCGCCAGCAGCCCGGTCTTGACCAGTTCGGCCGGCAGCAGGGCTTCGGTGTTGATCTTCTTCCACAGGCCGAAATCGGTGAAGTTGGTCGTGCCAAGGTTCACCGCCGTACCGTCGGCGCCCATATATTCATAAACGGCGCCCGGCTCGCCCGTCGTCTTCACCCAGTTGGCATTGGTGGCGAAGTTGATGCCGGTGAGGTCAGTAAGCGTGCCGCCGCCGGTGTAGCGGTAGATGACGCCGTCCTTCTGAACACGATCGCCCGTCGTGATCTGGACGCCGGTCGCAACAGCGCCTTCTTCGTCGAGATCGACTTCCGGCGTTTCGACCCTGACGCGGTCGCCGAGGATCATGGCCGGCGTGCCGGACTTGCTCGTGTATTTGATGTCGTCGAGGACGTTGCCGGCGATGGTGTTTAGAACGTCGGTGCCAAGCGTGTTTTCCACCTTGTTGTCGGCGCCGAGATTGGTCGTCGCTTCGATCGACGCGGCATCCTGGGCATGGACGTCGACGCTAACTGCGTCCGTCGAGCCGCCGGTAATCTTCGCGGTCGCACCGCTGCTGACCTTGTTGCCGGAGATGACCAGGCCGAGCGTCGACGACGACGCTTGCGCCAGCGCCTCGAACGCCGCCGAGGCATTGGCGTCGGCTGTGGCCACGATCTTCGCGCTCGAGATCGCCTCGACGACGAGCGCGGCGTCCGAAACAATGCTGGAACTGGCGATCGAAGCCTCGACCACGAACGGGTGCTGTTCGCGCAGCTGGGTATCGCCGGCGCCGACCGGTTCGGCGATGTTGTCGACCACGTCGCCAAGCAGCGTTTCGAGCGTGTTGAACAGCAGGTTGCTGCGCTCCCAGCCGATCGTGTTGTTGGCGATCTGCAGGGCGGCCGCCTTCTTGGCGCCCTCGCCGGTCGAGACCGTCGAGTTCTCGGAATTGATGAAGGAGCTGTTCTCGGCGTGCACGATGACGGCGCCGACCTTGTCGGCAACGGTGCCGACCGTGGCATCGACGATCTTGGCCGAGGTCTCACCCCGGATAAGATTGGTGGTGACGACCGCGCTTTGCGACTTGGTTCCGCCCGCGGAAGCAAGTTTCTTGAAGATGTAGCCCTTCGCACCCTTGGGCGCGATCTGCTCCATCAGCTTGTCCTGGTCGAACGGTCCGCCGCCCTTGGCGCTGTTGTAGACGTCGGCATTGGCCTCGATCGTGCCGGCCGAATCGGCTGAAACCGTAACCGTGTCCGCAAGTACCGTCGCCTGCGTCAGCAGCGCCTTGGCGCCGCCGCGCACATCGTTGAGTACGATGGCGATGCCGGTCGAGCCGGCGCTGGCCTGACGCAGATTGTATTTGTCGGTGATCACCGAATAGTCGAGATCCGGCTTCCACAGATCCTTGTCGGTGAAATCGACCTTGGTCAGGTCGAGCGACGGATTGTCGGCGCCAAGATAGGTGTAGACATCGCCCGGCTCGCCGGGGATCTCCTCCCAGTAGGTCTCGTCCGTGAAATCGTTGGCCGGGTCGGAAACCTTGAAGTCGACATGGTGCGGTCCAACGCCGACATATTTGTAGAGATGGCCGATGCTGCCCGGCGAGGACAACAGCACGATGTCGCCGGTGTTGACGTCGAGCGGCGTCTTCTTGCCGTCGGTGACCAGATCATAGTCGAGGCCGACGGTCGTGCCGTAGGCAACAGGCTTGATGATGCCGTCGGTGACCTTGCGGTCGGATTCGAGCTGGACGCCGAGCCCGTCTTCGACAAAGCGTTCGAGGCTGTGCAGGCCGCCGTCGCTGCTGGCTTCGGCCGAGCCGGTGATCTTGATGTTCGAATGCACCGTCGAATCGTCGTTGGCCGAAACAGTGATCGCCCCACCGGCGCTGACGGACTTCTTGGTCACGCCGCCATCGATCGTCGCTGTGGCCAGACGATTGACCTGGTTGTTGGCGAGCACAGCGGCCATGTTCTTGGCGGCGGCCTTGAGAACGCCGACATCCGTCGTGTTCTTCGAGATGTTGGTGACGGTGGTGTTGGCGACGCCCTTCGACATCGCGCTGACCAGCAGCGCGCCGGCCGCCGCGACGACAGAGTCGGTGACGTTGGCGCTGACCAGCACCGGCGTTTCATTCTGGAAGAATTGCGTGCCGATCAAGGCATCGAGCGTTGCCTTCTGCAGGGCCAGCGTGTTGCCGTTGAGCGTCGGCCCGGCGCCGAGCGTGAAGCCGATGATGTTCATCGCTTCGAGGCCGGTCGTCGACTTGGTACCGCCCTTGAACAGCCTGCCGAGCTTGCCGCGGCTGTCGATGTTGACGAAGATCGTGGCGTCGATGAACGTGTCGTCGGTCGCCGAAACCTTGACGTCGGCCGCATTGCTGGTGGTCACGGTGCTTTGCGATACCGAGGCCGTGGTCGAGCCGTTGACCACATTGGCGGCGAGCACGCCGCCCATGATCTTCTTGGCGCTGAGCGGATCGGTTAGGTCGTCGGCGGCATCGTCCTCGATCGGGATCGACTGCGCATAGGCGGCGATGTTGGTGGCATTGATCGCCGCGACGCTGACCGTGCCGGACGAAGTGATGGTCGACTGCTCGATCGAAGCGGTCGTGTTCTTCAGCACTTCATTGATGACGCTGACCCTGGCGATCAGCTTCTTGGCCGGTGCATCCGCGGCCGTGATGTTGGGCTGGAACGGTTCGGCATAGGCCGCCATGGTGGAGCGGTCCGCCGCAGCGACGCTCACGCCGCCCGCGCCCGCCGTGATCACGCTTTCGTCGATCTTGGCCGATGTATCGCCGGTCACCCGGTTCTCGGCATCGAGGCTGCTCGACGTATAGGTGGTGTTGCTGTCGGCAGAGACACTGAGGCCACCCGCCAGCACGGTGACGCCGCGCACCAGCGCCTTGGTCCCTTCAGACGCTTCGTTGGTGACCGAGCCGACCGAATCGGAAACCACTTCGTTGCGCACTTCGCCGCTGTTGGCGGCGGCGATCGAGGCATTGCCGTCGGCGTCGATCACCGTCGGATGCGTCGACACCACGGCGCTTTCCGGGCCGACGATAACGCCGGTCGTGCGCTGGACGAGCGTGTCGGAATCAAGCGCCGAGAACACCACGATCGTCGACAATGTCGGCAGGAACGCGTCTTTCTCCGTCTGCAGCGAAACGCGCACGAGGCTGTTGTCGCTCGCCGCAAGCGTCACTTCGGCCGCGCCGGTCGCTGTACCGCCATTCTGGATGATCTTGGCGGCGGCATCCATCGTCACCGTGGTGACGTTGGTGACGTTGACGTCGGAATGAACTTGCGAATTGCTGAACCCGGCGACGACGTTTTTCGCCATCGTCTCGAGGTCCTGCTCCACGATCTCGCCACGCGCCAGCGCGTCGGTGAAGGCCTGCGAAGCGGTGCTGAAGGCGCCGGTGGGATTGGTCGGCGAGACCGCCTTGATCTCATTGATGAGATCGGTCGAGATGCTGGTCAGGCTGAGGACGCTGTCGGGGATGACGACTTCGGTCAGTCCGAGGAAATTGGGGATCGGCACGCGGGTGACGATGATGTCGACATCGACGCCGGTGTCGGCCGTGGCGCTTACCGTCGAACCAGTCAGAGAAGCGGTCGCCGCCAGCGACACCGTCGATGTGTCGGCCAGGGTTGCAACGATGGTGCGCAGCGTCGTCTGGGCAACGCCATGCGCCTTCACCGTATTGACGGCGAGCGATGAAACGGTGATCGCCCCGGTCGCGGTCAGCGAGCCAGCGATGTTGACGGTTGCGGCCGCGCCGACGACCGCATTCAGCGCGTTGCTGACCGTGGCCGCGTCGATCGAAGTGCGCGCCCAGTCGATGGCCTCGAAGTCGATCGACTGCGCGCTGATGACCGCCGACGCGCCGATGTTGACGTCCTCGGCGCTGAGGCCGAGGCTGCCCGCGGTCGACACGGCTGAATTGACGGCGATCTCCTCGCCGGCATCCAGCATCAGGGAGAAGCCTGCATTGCTCGGCAGCGACGACAGCGTCGTCACATTGGCGCTGTCGCCGAGGTAGAGCCAGACTTTGCCGGTCGCGGCGGAATCGTAGTTGGTCCCGTCGATGATCACGCGCAGCGAGTTCGCGCCGTTCGCCTGCACGGCGACGTTCTTGTTGGCCGCCGCCGCCACAGTCGCCGAGCGGTCGACGACAAGCACGTCGCTACTGACGGCGAAGGGCTCCATGTTCTCGAAGGCCAGCGTCGAGCCATTCGGATTGGCGAAGGTGACTTTTCCGGAGCCATTGGCGCCGAGCGTGGCGCTGCTGGCGGCCAGGCCGCCCGAATAGACGATGGTATCGTGGCCGCCAAAGCCGCCATCCATCGTGCCGCTGAGTTTGCCGGCTGCCGCGATCGTGAACGTGTCGTTGTTGCCGTCTGCGCCCTTCAGGTTCTCCGTGCTGGAGAAGTTCACGTCGACCTTCGCGCCGGTGATGCTGCCGGCATTGTTGCCGCTCAGTGTCCAGGCTGCGTTGGCGGAGCTGTCGAACACCACCTTGTCGCTGCCGCCGGCGCCATTGAATGAGATGACCGGCACCAGCGTGTGGGTGCCGAACGAATCCTCGTCGATCTTCAGCGTGTCGTTACCGGCACCGCCGGCTATCGAAATGCTGGTCATCGTGCTGAGGTCGCCGAAGGCCAGCACCTTGCCGCCCTCGGTCTGGTCGATGATCTGGACCTGCTGGATGGTGGTGGCGACGTTGTTGACCGTCTGCACCTCTTCGAGCAGCCGGACCAGGATTTCATGGTCGACGCTTGGGCCGTCGGTTGCCAGATTGACGTTGAGGTCGGCGTTGAGCAGCAGGCGCGGCTCGAGCGGGTCGAAGATCAGCCGCACGCGGTCGGCGAGTTCGCGCTGCACGCGCGAGCCCTTGGCCAGGCGCGCCAGCTTGGCTTTCAGGATTTCAGAAAGCTTCGCTCGCCTGTGCGAGATAGGCCGACCGGAAATGCCTTCCGACTTGAACGGAAACGCCATCTTGGCTCACCCCCCGTCCGCCGGCCGCTTTGCAGCCGTCGAACGCCCCTGTCCAAATGCCCAATGCCCAAGCACTAAAAAGGGCGCAACGCTGCGCCCTTCCTCAAATCATGCGTCCGCAGGTTCCGGAGCTGTTTCCGGTTCAGGCACGTCATCCTTGCCCTTGAGCGCCCCCGCACCCATTCGTTCGGCTGTCGCCGACAGATGACGCATCGACTGCAGATGCAGATAGATCAGTTCCAGGTCGTCGGACCTGGCAAGCTCCGCCAGCTGGTCGCCCGACAGCGCCTTCAGCCGCTCGCGGTTGACCGCGAAGAAACCGGACAGCGTCAGCACCTTGCCGTCACGCAAGGTGAAACGCGCCTGCATGGATTCGAAAAGGTTGAGGTCGTTGAGGCGCTTGGTCAGCGCCTGCGTGCGCTGGAACTGCACCTGGTACGCCTGCAGGAAGCCAAGCACGTTCTGCAGATAGAGTGTGCGCTCGCCATCACCATCGAACAGTCGCTCGCCGCGGCCCTTGCGGTTGCAGCCCTCGAACTCCTCATCGACGCACAGCGTGAAGTTCATGCCGTCATCGGTGGTCGAGAACACGAAGGGATAGCGGCGCAGGAACGCCGGCACGTAGTGTCCGGCCCAGGATCCATCCGGATTGACGAAGAGATTTTCGCCATCGCGCACGCCAAGCAAAACGACTGGAATGATGTTGTCGCCCTGGCCAGCGAACACCACTGAATATTCGGCGGCAGCATTGGCGAATTCGGCGGCCATCAACGGCACCGAATTGACCTCGCGCGCAAACGAAAAATTGTTGCCGGTCCTGACCGACAGGTCGCCATGGCTTCGCTGCGATACTGGTACCGCACGCTCATATATTAGTAATTGCTTAACCATTAGCCGACCTCGAAAGCATATCGCCCTGAAAAAGGAATGCCATCAAGCGCCCCCGCCTGATTCATTTCTCCTGCGATTCAGGAAATTCTTAATTAGAATTTAGACTATGGTTTCCCCGAGGGCAACACCCTGTTTTGAACTATCGTTCAACGGAAACAGGCGATCGGCATGGTCGCCATGTCTTTTGACATAGGCGGTGTTGAGCCCAAGGCATTGAGTAGAGGCGCAATTGTCCCTGTAGGGGCACTGATAAAAGCCGTTCTTGGCAAATTCGTCCCAGAACGCCGGATCGATGTAAAGTTGCGGTTGATCGTTAACCAGAAGTAAAGAATCTTCGCCGAGCAAGCATTCGGGGAAGTTCTTTATTTCCACCGAACGGCCGAGTGCCTGGGCCCGACGCACCGCTTCCTTAAGGAACGGCAGCACATCCAAGTAGTTGGCAGCCAAGCCTTTTTCGTCGGTTTCGGCCATCGGCCAGTACAGCCAGAACTCCATCTGCGTCAGCCGCTTCAGATGCGCCAGCCTGTCGACGACGGCCGGCAAAAGTCGATAGCTGGCTTCGGTCACGACAGTGTTTGTAATGGTCGCGACATCTGGATACTCGTCGAGAATCTCGAGTCCAAGTACGGTCTTGTCGAATGATCCTTTGACCGTCGTAATTGTGTCATGGCTTATAGCGTCGCTTCCGGCGACGCTCACGAAAAATTCATCGACCCCGGCTTCGACGAGGCTGTGGCTGTAAGCCCGCCGTCCCAGATGCATGCCGTGAGTCTGAATCCGGACATGTTCGAAGCCCGCCGCGCGTGCCTGGCGGGCAAGATCAGGAAGGTCACGGCGAAGCGTGATTTCGGAGCCGGTGAGGATCAGGCCGGTCCATTGCCGCGTGCGTCTGTTGTGGGCGAGCAGATCGTGAAAACTTTCGTCGCTTTCGGGCGCCAGGCGATCCATCGTGCCCTCGATCATGCAATGCACGCATTTGAGGTTGCAGCGGAACTCCATCGTCAGCGAGACGTATTTGCTGTGGTCGTAGATCGACATCAAGCGCCCATCGGAAATCTACACCACGCCGTAATAGGCGCTTTTGAGGATTTCCACCCTGCCGTCGATCATACGATAATCGATGCCGACATCATAGAGCATGTGGTCGAGCCGCGTCCTGTGAGCGACGAGGAAGGCGCGGATGGCCTCGGGATAGCCCAGCCTTTCGACGAACCAGATCAGCTGGTCGATGCGGATACGGGAGAAGTAGACGCCGTCATTATACTTCTTGTTGGCGACGACGATGATGCCGCAATCCGTCAGTTCCGGCCACAGCACCTGCGAGACGTCGAGACCGTCGAGATCGAGATGCGCCGATGCCGCCACCTTGCCGACAATGTCATCCCAATCGTCCTTCGCATCGAAGAAATAATAGAGATTGTCGAAGCGCAGGCCGGCGGCGCTGAGCTGGTAGCAGAGGCCGGACGACACCATGCCGCTTGGGTTGCCGAGATAGACGCTGATCTCCTCGATGCTCCGCCTGCGTTCGCCAAGGGCCGCATCGAGATCGATCGAGAACATGAAATAGGGCCGCTTCGGGGAGAGACCAAGCGTCGACGGGGCATAGGGCTCCAGGGCACCCATCACCCGCTCGATCGAGACCTCGCGTTCCAGCCGCTCATAGTCGTAGAAATAGAGCTCCCAGCTGAAATCGGCGCCCTTCTGCTTGACGCCCCAGACAGTCTTGAACGGACCGATCTCGGTGCCGATCGCATTCACCATCTCGGCAAGCAGCGGCGGCGCGCCGAGCACGTCGAACGACTGCCAGAGCAGGGTCGAGGAGCGCAGCTTGCCGGCAGTGGCGGCCACCGGCTTGTAAGGCCACAGGCAGTAGTCGAAGAGCGGGTCGTCCGGCAGGGCCCAGTCGAGACGGTCAGCCACGGGCGGCCCCCTTCCTGGCTGCGGCGCCGAAATAGAGCGTGGCGAAATCCTGGCCGTTTCGGCCCAGGCCTCCTGACAGATGGCCGAGCGGCTGGCGAGCGATGCGCGACAGGAACGCGTCCAACTTGGCCGGCTCGATATCGTAGGCGCTGCCCATGCGCCTGATCGCCGGCTCAACCGCCTCGACCTCGAGGCCGGCAGAATAGAAGTTGATGTCGAAGGACTGCCGCGGCGAGCCGTCCTCGCGCACCTCCATGAAGAAGATCCGGTCTTCCGGACAGTGTGGAAGCGCCGCCTCGATCATGTGGAACGCCGCATCGACGGAAGGCGGCGTGCCGCCGTCCGGATGCAGCTTGCCGAGCCGGCTCCTGATCGCCGCGACGCCGCGCGCCTCCGCCGGCCAGAAATAGCGCGAAACCCGCGCCGATTGCGGATCGTCGGGCCGCCATTTGACGGCGACATGGACCAGTTCGGTGGCAGTCACGGCGCCTTTCGCCAGGCCGCGCCGGACCCGTCCGGAAAACTCCACATAGATCTTGTAGAGGCCGGCCTTGCCGCCCTCATAGCCGAAATGCACGATCTCGGCCTCGCCCAGGTGCTCGCTCAACATGGCAAGCATGGCTTCCGGCAGCGCCAGCGCGCGGGCGATGCGGGCAAGCCCGGCCTTGGCATCGGGGCCGAGCGAATCCTTGTGCACGATGGCAAGGAAGCGGTCTTCGTTGATCTCGCCATCGCCGAATTTGGCCGAGCGCTCCAGCCCGAACGGGCAGTTCAGCGCCTCGATCAGCGACAGCATGCGCCTGCCCGGCGCCTCGATCGGCGTCTGCTTCGGATCCCCCGCCTTGGCGAACAGGTCGATCCGCTGCAGGATCGCGACCATCGCCTCGTCGGCCAGTTGCTGCACCGGCGCGCGGCCGTCCAGGATGATGTCGGCGGCCGGCCGCACCCGCTCGCTCTGGACGGCATAGGTGCCGGCGATGAAGTCCGTGTAGTGCCGGAGATAGGAGTCCAGCCAGCCCATGAAGGCCGGCGCTTCGCCCGGCGTCGCGCGCGCCCTGCCGGCGGCCTCGCCGATCTTGCGGGCAAGCGCGATGTCGGGTGGCGTGTCGACCCAGATCAACGTGTCGATGAGCTTGCCGGTGGCGGCGTGCGCGCGCCCGAGCAGTGTGTCGAGCAGCACGCATTTCGGCCGCGGCGTCGCCTCGGCAAGCCGGATCAACTCCCGCACCAGCGGCTCTAGCATGATCTCGTCATAGTCCGAACCGCGCGCGATCCAGTCTCTGATCTTTTCCGGCGGCAGGCTGGTGACCATCTCGAAATCGTCATAGTGCAGCGCCGGCACGCCGAGCCGTTTCTGCAACGCCTTGGTCAGCGAGGTCTTGCCGCTGCCTGGATGGCCCGAGATCGCGACGATGGGCGCCCGGGTCATGGCTTTCTCGCGGTGATGAGGGCGAAAGGCATCTCGATGCCGATGGACTGGACGGCGATGTCGGCCAAGCCATGCCTGCCGAGTTCGCCCACGTAGAAATCCGGGCTGCGGAAGAATGGCAGGAAGACGAGGTTGGCGACCATCGAATAGGGCAGTCTGGCGCCTTTCAGCTCGATCGGCATGCGCTCGAAGATCACCATCTTGCCACCGGGATCGAGCGCATCGGCCGCCTTGCCGATGAAAGCGGCGGCATCGTCCTGCGGCCAATCATGCAGGACCGATTTGAAGCTGATGAGGTCGTGGCCAGCCGGCAGTGGATCGCGCCGGAGGTCGCCCTCGCAAAATGCGATCCGTGCCGCCTGCGGCGATGCCTGGACATGGCGGCGCCCGAGCGCGCAGACGACAGGCAGGTCGAAAACGGTCGCCTCGATTGCCGGGTTGCGCTCGCAGATCTGCCGGGCGAATTCGCCGCTGTTGCCGCCGACATCCAGGACGCGGCTGCTCTGCGCGAGATCGAGCCGGTCGAGACAGGCCGGCGCCTCGTATCGGCTGAGCGTCGTCGTGTAGCCCACCCATTGCGCCGCGGCATCAACGTTTTCCGGCGTCACCTCGAGGCAGCGATCATAGCGGAAAAGCTCGAACACTGCCGCGCGCGCCATGAACTCGGGGATGTCGGACAAAAGCTCGGCAAAAAGCCCGTGCACGTCCGGTGCGACCAGATTGGCGAACCAGAGTTTGGCCTCGAGCAGATCGCGAAGGGCGAGCGTGTCGCGGAAATCCGCGGTCAGGCGGATCGTGTCGCCGCCGCGAATCACGCCATTGCCTGCCAACAGCTGGAGAAGGAAGCTGAAAGCGTTTTCAGGCATCCCGGCCAGCCCGGCAAGCTCGCTGCGATCGACCGATTGCCGACTGGCGAGCCGGTCGATCAGCCCGCGCGAAAAGGCAAGCGCCAGAGCCCGCGCCTCGATCTCGGTTTCGAGGAAGCGGTCGACCTGCCGTATGGGATCGGAACGGCTCGCGCCCGATTCCTGCCTGATTTCGCGCCGACCAACCGTCATCCGTTTTCAGCTTTCCGTCGTCGTGTGCCAGCGGTGCTGCCAGGCAGGATAAGCAATCGTATTGTGGCAGATACGACACAGTACAAGGCAAGCTTATATTATCGGCCCGATCCCCGTGCCAATTTTTTGGCACATTTCGATATCGCGTGATACTCGCAAGATGGCGCTTATGGGGAGAGACTTGAATGGTTCGCAGTCTGTTTGCAGCATCGGTCGCGGTCGCTGCGCTTCTTAGTGCCACTTCACTGTCGCAGGCTGCCGACACCGTCGCGCCTGCGGCGGAGGTTAGCGGACCATCCTGGACCGGTTTTTTCATTGGCGCCCACGCCGGCGGCGCCTTCGGCAATATGGGCTACGATCAGCTTCCGGTCCTCCCCGGTGACGCCACGGTCAGCTATAATTTTGGCGCCGAGGACTTTGCTTACGGCGTGCATGGCGGTTTCGACTACCAGTTCTCCAATCGCTGGGTCGCCGGTTTCGAACTGGACTACACGCAAATCGACTCCGATTACTCGCCGTTCTCGTCCGGTGGTCTCGGAACCCTGGTCAAGGCCGACTCGATCTATTCGGCGTCGGGCCGCCTCGGCTATTTGATAACGCCCCAGACATTGATCTATGGCCGTCTCGGCTATGCCGGCATCAAGCTCGAAGCCGAACAGGGTTTTACCGGCACCGCAAGCAAGACGGTTGGCGCCACCGAAATCGGTGTCGGCGCCGAAACCTTCCTGTTCGGCAACCTGACCGGCCGCATCGAGGCGAACTACTACCAGGCGACCGACAAGTTCACCCTTGAGACCGACGGCGAATCCTTCGATCCGCACTATCTCCTGGTGACGGCCGGCCTGTCCTACCGCTTCAACGCCGACAGGGGCTCCGCCTATCCTGTGGAAGCCGCGCCCGACATGAACTGGAACGGCTTCTATGCCGGCCTCGACGGCTCCTACAATTTCGGCGCCATGCATCTCGACGTCGCCGTGGCCGGTTCGACCGCCGGCCCGTACGGTGCGCAGAGCTTCGGCGGCGGCGTCTTTGCCGGCTACAATTTCGTGCTTGGCTCTTCCTATCTGCTCGGTGTCGAAGCCGGTGCCGACTATGTCGATTTGAAGTTCGAGGATCCGGCGCAGAATTCGTCCGATCCGGCCGCGCCAAAACTGTTCGGCACCGTCCAGGGCGTCTTCGCAGTGACGGCACGCGCCGGCTACTTCGCCACACCCTCGACCCTGGTCTATGCCAAGGGCGGCTTTGCCGGCCTGACGGTCAAGGCCAATGACGAGTTCTTCGGCCTTGATGGCGGCGGCAGCAAGACATTGTCGGGCTACCAGGTCGGCGCCGGCGTCGAAGCCGCCTTGACCGACAAGCTCAGCCTGCGCGTGGAAGGCCTCTACACCAAGGCAGTCGATGGCTTCACCGTCGCCAACAGCCAGCCGAACCAGAACGAGTTGAAGCCGTCGCTGCTGACCGGCACGGTCGGTCTCGCCTATCATTTCTAGCGCGCGATCCCGGACATGCCGGGTCATGCGCAAGATCAAAATACTGCCGCGCAAGCCCGGTAACTGTAACCGCTAACTGTAGCGGCTGGTTTTGGCCCACGCGCCGCGAAGACAGCTTTCGGTCCAGTTCTATTTGAACTATTGTTTGCCCGGGCGCGCCGCCTGAAATCAGGACCGGCGCCTTTCTCGGGGCGAGAAACGATTAGAACCGGCAGTGCATGCGACAACCGTGGTTTCGGCCGCGGTTTTCAGGCAACGGCGACAAAGCGTGGGAGAACAAATGGCCAAGGCAGTATCGGCAAAGGCGGCAAAATCTGCGGCACCCGCCAAAGACGGCGGCAAGGAGCGCAAGGGCGTCCAGTGGCTGGAAGACCAGATGGCCACGCATTTCGCCAATGTCGTCAATGTTCAGGGCACGCGTGAGCAGGTCGACTTGTTCTTCGGCACCAACCGCACCTGGAACGTCGAGGACGGCGGCTCGGTTTCGGTCGAACTGTCCAACCGCATCATACTGACGCCGCTCGCGGCCAAGCGCCTGTGGACTGTGCTCGGCGGTGTGCTGCGCGAACATGAATCCCGCTACGGGTCCCTCATCGTCGAGTAGCAGCCCGGACAATGGCCAAGGTCACGCAGAGCGACGATGCAGGCATGGCGGAGGATGCCTCGTCCGCCAGCTCTTTGACGCTGCTGGCGCCCGCACTTTGGAAACGGCTTTCCGAAGCCGGCACATCTGAAGATCTCGCTACCGCGTGGCTAGCCTTGCAATGCAGCATGATCCCCGGCGCAACGAAGGGCATTGTACGCGTCGAGGCGCCGGGCGGGTTCCGGCTTTTGTCGGCATGGCCCGAAGTTGGTGACGAAGCCGCCGACCTCAAGGCCACGACCGAATTGGCGCTCACCGAACGCCGCTCCGTGGCGCGTGGCGCCACCGCCGAATCCGGCGCCAGGCCGTCGGTCGCCTTTCCGGTGCTGCTCGACGACACCATCATCGCCGTGGTCGCGGTCGGCATCGACGTCGCCAAGCAGTCGCAGGCCAAGGACGCGATGCGGGCCGCCATTCGCCAGATCCAGTGGGGCTCGGCCTGGCTGCGCGACCATCTGCGCGGCCAGCGCGCCAGCACCAATGTGCGCCAGCTCGACCGCTCGCGCGCCACGCTCGACCTGATCGCCTCGGTTCTCGATCATCAGCGCTTCGGGCCGGCTTGCATGGCGGCCGCCACCGAGTTGGCCATCCGCTTCGACTGCGCCCGCGTCAGCATCGGCTTTGTCCGGCGCGGCGCGGCCCGCGTCGCCGCCATTTCGCACACCGCGCAATTCGGCCGCCAGATGGGCCTGGTGCGCGCCATCGGCGCAGCCATGGACGAAGCCATCGACCAGCGCTGCTCGATCCTCTACCCGACCCGCGCCGACGAACCGATTGCCACCCACGCTCATGGCGAGGTCTCCCGGCTGCAACATGGCGGACAGGTTCTCACCGTACCCATGTTCGTCGTCGATGCCTTCATCGGCGCCGTCACCTTCGAGCGCCGCAACGGCCACGCCTTCGAGCCGGAGATCGTGCAGATCCTCGACATGATCGCCACCGCCATCGGGCCGATCCTCAACGAAAAACGGCTGAACGATCGCTGGCTGATCACCAAGGCCGCGGAATCGCTGTGGCAACAGATCAAGCGGCTGCTCGGGCCAGGCTATACCGGGCGCAAGCTCGCCGCGATCGCCCTGGCGGCAGCAGCCGCCTTCGGCTACTTCGCCACCGATACCTACCGCGTCAATGCCGACGCCCAGATCGAAGGTTCGGTCCGCCGCGCCGTCATCTCTTCCTATGACGGCTTCATCCAGGAGGCCAAGGCCCGCGCCGGCGATGTGGTGAAATCCGGCGACGAACTGGCAACGCTCGAGGATCGTGAACTGGCGCTCGAGCGGCTGCGCTGGGCAACCCAGCGCCAGCAATACAGCTTTGAATACGACAAGGCGCTGGCGACCCGGCAGCCGGCCACCATCAACGTCGTCAAGAGTCAGATCGACCAGGCCGACGCGCAGCTCAAGCTGATCGACGAGCAAATCGCCCGCACCCGGATCGCGGCGCCGTTCGACGGCCTCATCGTCTCCGGCGACCTCAGCCAGCGCATCGGCGGCTCGGTCAGCCGCGGCGAACTGCTTTACGAAATCGCGCCGCTGACCGACTACCGTGTTGTGATGCAAGTCGACGAGCGCCAGATCGCCGACGTCAGCGAAGGCCAGAAGGGGGAAGTCATCTTCGCCTCCCTGCCGGAAGAGCATTTCGACGTCGTCATCGCCAAGATCACGCCGGTCGCGCAAGCCAAGGACGGCAAGAACCTATTCCAGGTCGAGGGCAGCCTAACCAAGGCGTCGCCGCGGCTTCGACCCGGCATGATCGGCGTCGCCAAGATCGCGGTCGACGAGCGCCGGCTGGTCTCGATATGGATGCGGCCGGTGATCGAGTGGTGGCGCCTGGCCAGCTGGCGCTGGATGCCGTGACCATGCGACGCGACGCGCCACGATTCGCCGGGTGCTGACATGGCAAAGTCGCTGTTCAGCCCGTCCTGGTACCGCGTCGCCGAGCTGAAGCTGAGGCTGCGCCGGCACGCCGAGATCCACCGGCAGAAATTCCGCGGCGAGATCTGGTACGTCTTGCAGGACCACCAGACCGGACGTTTCCACCGCCTGTCGGCATCGGCCAATCTGATGATCTCGCTGATGGACGGCCGACGCACGCTGCACGAAATCTGGGATCTCGTCGGACGCCGCGCCGGCGACGATCCGCCGACGCAGGACGAAGCCATCCATCTGCTGGCCGAACTGCACGCGTCCGACCTTTTGCAAGGCGAACTTCCGCCCGACTTTCAGGAGCTGAGCGACCGCTCGGCCAAGCAGGCGCGCAACGAGGTGATGAACAGGCTGCGCAACCCGATGGCGCTGCGCCTGCCGCTGTTCGACCCCGACCGCTGGCTCGATCTCACCATGCCGCTGGTGCGGCCGCTGTTCACCATCTATGGGCTGCTCGCCTGGCTGGCGCTGGTCGGCACCGGCATCGCGCTGGCGGTGCTGCACTGGGCTGAGCTTACCTCCGACGCATCGGACCGTCTGCTCAGCGCCGGCAATGTCGCCCTGATCATCGCCATCTATCCGCTGGTCAAGACATTCCACGAGGCCGGCCACGCCTATGCCACCAAGGCCTGGGGCGGCGCGGTACACGAAGTCGGCATCATGCTGCTCATCTTCGTGCCGGCACCCTATGTCGACGCCACCTCGTCGACGGCGTTTCGCGAGAAATGGCGCCGCATCGTCGTCAGCAGCGCCGGCATCATGGTCGAGTTCGCGCTGGCAGCCGCCGCCATGATTTTCTGGGTCAACGCCGAGCCCGGCCTGGCGCGCGCCGCAGCCTTCAACGTCATGGTGATCGGCGGCATCTCGACTCTGTTCTTCAACGGCAATCCGCTGCTGCGCTTCGACGGCTATTACATCTTCGCCGACCTGATCGAGGTTCCCAACCTCGGCACCCGCGCCAACCGCTACTTTTGGTACCTGGTGCAGCGCTATTGCCTGGGCATCGCCAACATCGACAATCCGGCTTCGGCGCCGGGTGAGCGCAAATGGCTGTTCGGCTATGCCGTGCTGTCCTTCTGCTACCGCATCATGCTCAGCCTCACCATCGCCCTGCTGGTCGCCACCAAGTTGTTCTTCATCGGCACGTTGCTGGCGCTGTTCACCGTCTTCGGCACCGTGGTGATGCCGATTTTCAAGGGCCTCAAATTCCTGACCACGACGCCGCGCCTGCAGGGCCAGCGCGGCCGCGCCATAACACTGGTCGGCACTGCTGTCGCCGGACTGGCGACGCTGATCCTGCTCGTGCCGATGCCCTACGGGACGGTGGCGCAAGGTGTCGTCTGGATACCCGACCGCGCCGAAGTGCGGGCCGACACAGCCGGCATTGTCGCCGAGATCCTCAGCCCGCCGGATTCGATAGTGTCGGCCGGAACGCCGCTGCTGCGGCTGGAAGATCCCGGCATCAGCGGCCGCGTCGCGCTGATCGAGGCGCAGCGGCACGAATTGCAGCTGCGCTACGAGGCGGTGCGGTTTTCCGACCGCGTCGAGGCCGACGTTGTGCTCGAGCAGATCAAGAACATGGACGGCGTGCTCGCCTCGGTGAAGCAGCGCCGCGACGGGCTGGTCGTCAGCGCCCACGATGCCGGGCGCTTCATCCTGCCGAAGGCGGCGAACCTGCCCGGACGCTTCCTCAACCAGGGCGACCTGGTCGGCTATGTCGTGTCCAGCGCCACGCCGCAATTGCGGGTGATCGTGCCGCAAAGCGAAGTCGACCTGGTGCGCGCCCGCACCGACAGCGTCGACGTCCGCTATGCCGGCGAGACCGGAGCGCCGGTGCCGGCCCATATCAGCCGCGAGGTGCCGGCCGCGCAGTTCGACCTGCCGAGCCTGGCGCTTTCCGTCGAGGGCGGGGGCACCGTCGCGATGCGCTCCGGCGGCCAGGCCGGCGACAAGCCGCGCACGCTGGAAGGGCTGTTCGTGTTCGACGTAGCACCCGAGCGCGCCGAAAAGCACCTTCTGCTCGGCAGCCGCGTCTTCGTCCGCTTCGGCCATGGCAGCGAGCCGCTGATCTGGCGCTGGGTGCGCAGCGTGCGCCAGACCTTCCTGAGCCGCTTCAATGTCTGACGCCGCTTTGATCAGGCCGCCGCTGCCGGTTCTCTACGCCGAGCGCGAATATATCAAGAAAGCGCCGCTCGACGACTATGCTTCGCGCATCCTGGCTTTCGGCGTGGTGGCGGGTGCTTCGCGCCGCGCCCGCCGGCTGGCCGACATCGTGCCCAAGGCGGATGCCTTCGACGCCGAGATGCGTGCCCTGTCGGACGAGGCGCTACGCCTGCGGGCAAGACAGATATCGCTGTCGCTGAGGCGCAAGCGCGGCTTTCCCGAAGCCCTTGTCGCCGAATGCTTTGCCGTCATCCGCGAGCTTTCGGCCCGGCTGAGCGGCCGCCGCCATTATCCGGTGCAGATGATCGGCGCCTACGCGATGATCCGTGGCTATCTCGCCGAGATGGCGACCGGCGAAGGCAAGACGCTGACGGCCGCCCTTGCCGCCGGCACCGCAGCCCTTGCCGGCATGCCGGTGCATGTCGTCACCGTCAACGACTACCTCGCCAAGCGCGACGCCGAACTCACCCAGCCGATCTACGACGCGCTCGGACTGTCGGTCGGCGTCGTCATCGGCGGCCAGTCGATGCAGGAGCGGCAGGCCGCCTATCGTGCCGATATCACCTACTGCACCAACAAGGAGCTGGCTTTCGACTATCTGCGCGACCGCATCGTGTTGGGACAGCGCGATGGAAACCTGCGGCTGAAGATCGAAGGCTTGCAGGACGAGACCCCGCGGCTGACGAAACTGCGCCTGCGCGGCCTGCATTTCGCCATTGTCGACGAAGCCGACAGCGTGCTCGTCGACGAGGCGCGCACGCCGCTGGTCATCTCCGGCGAAGCCAAGGGCGAAATTTCAGCCGAGGCCGCGCAGGAGGCGCTTGAGCTTGCCGCCACGCTCGAGGCCGGCACCGACTACCACATGCTCAGCGAACAGAAGCGCGTGGTGCTGACCGACGCCGGCCGCGAGCGCATCGCCGACTTCGCCGAGGCGCATGGCAAGGAGTGGCGCGGCGTCATTGTGCGCGAGGAGTTTGCCCGCCAGGCGCTGTCGGCGCTGCATCTTTTCCATCGCGGCGAGGAATATCTAGTGCGCGACGGCAAGGTGCAGATCATCGACCAGCACACCGGCCGCCTGATGCCCGACCGCGCCTGGACCGACGGCCTGCATCAGATGATCGAGGTCAAGGAAAGCTGCAAGCCGTCGGCGCGGCGTACCACCATCGCGCGCATGACCTATCAACGCTTCTTCCGCCGCTACGGCCACCTCTCCGGCATGACCGGAACCGCGCGCCAGGTGGCGCGCGAATTCTGGAACGTCTACCGGCTGCCGGTGGTGACGATCCCGACGCACCGGCCCAGGCAGCGCAAGAACCTGGTCGACCGCGTGCTGCCTGACGAGGAGACGAAATGGCAGGTTGCCGTCAAGCGCATCGCCGAACTGCATGCCAAGGGCGTGCCGGTTCTGGTCGGCACCGGTTCGGTGGCCTGCTCGATGGTGGCCAGCGAGCATCTTGACCGCGCCGGGCTTCCGCACCTTGTGCTGAGCGCGGCGCAGGACAGCACCGAGGCCGCCGTCGTCGCCCAGGCCGGCGAACTCGGCCGCATCACCGTCGCCACCAACATGGCCGGGCGCGGTACCGACATCCATCTCGCCGACGGCGTCGAGGAACTCGGCGGATTGCACGTCATCATGATGGAGCGGCACGAGGCGCGGCGCATCGACGATCAGCTCGCCGGCCGCAGCGGCCGGCAAGGCCAGCCCGGCTGCTTCCAGGCGATCCTGTCGCTGGATGATGCGCTTGTCGATTTCGCCGCCAGCCGGTCGCTGCGGAGCTTGTGCCGTGCGGCCGCCCCCATCCTTGGCGAAGGCCCGTCGCGCTGGTTGCTGCGCCATGCGCAGCGCCGCGCCGAACGCGTTCACGCCGGCATGCGCAACGACCTCTTGCGCTCCGACGAAAAACAGAGCCGCACCCTTGCCTTCTCCGGCCGTCCGGAGTGAGCAACGTCAATCCATGAAGCATGACCCTATGAAGCCGATCGCAGCTATTGCCACCATCATTCTCTCTCTCGCCGCCTCTGCCGCGAGCGCCGAGGAGATGACGTTCGACTGCCTGGCCGAGCCGACGCAGCGCGTTCAGATCGGCAGCCCGGTCACCGGGCTGCTGGCGTCGGTCGATGTCGGCCGTGGCGCTCGCGTCAAGCCGGGCGATGTCGTGGCGCGGCTGGAATCGACGGTCGAGGAGGCCAATGTCGCACTGGCCCAGGCGCAGGCCGAAGCCGACGAAGCGATGCAGGCGCAGCAGACACGGCTGACGCTTGCCGAAGCCGATCTGGCGCGCTCGAGGAAGCTGGTCAACTCAGGCAACGTCGCCACCTCCAAGGTCGAGGAGCTGGAGGCCAATGTCGAGATCGCCAAGCGCGACCTCGACACCGAGAAGCGCAAGATGCTGCTGGCCGGGATCGAGCTTCGGCGCCAGCAGGCATTGCTCGACCGGCAAAGCATCCGCAGCCCGATCAAGGGCTTTGTCGCCGAGCAGAGCCTGCGCGCCGGCGAGTTCGTCCGCCAGGACAGCCCGATCATGACGATCGTGCAGATCGATCCGCTCTACGTCGAGGCCTATGTGCCGGTCACGCTGTGGGGAAAGATCGTCGTTGGTTCGCATGGCGGCGTCGTTCTGGACCAGCCGGACCGCAAGCGCCGCGATGCCTTCGTCACCGTGGTGGACAAGGTGTTCGATGCCGCCAGCGGCACCTTCGGCGTGCGCCTTGAACTGGCCAATCCCGACGATCTGATCCCGGCCGGCCAGCGATGCCAGCTCTCTTTCGACGCAGCGGCCACGACGCCCTGAGTTAACCCGCAATCTCGAGCAGCGCCGATACAAGCAAGCGGCGTTCGTCGGCGGAAAGCACGTCGGAATCGAACAGGCTCATGCTGCGCATCCCTTCGATGGCCAGAAAGCAGACCAGCAGCGCCTTGAGATCCGGCGTCTCGCTCTTCAGCCGCTGCAGCAGCTGCGACTTGAAGGCTTTTATCGGCGTCAGGAAATCCGGATCCTCGGCGATCGCCGAGAATATCCACGAGGCCGTCGGCTTCGGCTCCTCGCAGTCATCCGCCGAGAGCCGGATATAGGTGGCAAGCAGGCTCTCGCCGCTGGCGCCGGCGACGCGGCCCGATTCCAACGCCAGCTCGAAGGCGCGCAGGTAATTCTCCACCAGGCCCTGCATCAATTTGGCCTTGGTCGGAAAGTTGTAAAGCAGGCCGCCTTTCGACACGCCGGCGCGACTGGCGACGGCGTCCAGCGACAGGCTGCCGGGGCCGGCCTCGCGTGCTACGTCGGCGGCGGCGGCGAGTATCTTGTCGCGCGAATTTGCCCTTCGGGTTTTCATCGATCCCTTCCCCCCGCAAGAGCCTAGGCGGAATTGACAAGACCGTCCAGACGGTACAGTAAGTTCGCCGTCATTTGTAATCGGGACCCGCCCGCGGATAGGTGTCCCGATATACGGCTATTTTGCCGGACACCGCCGAGGGGACAGTTCGTGAAGCGCTTCATCACCATTACCGCAATTCTGCTTCTGCTCGCTCTGGTGTGCGCCGGCGTTGTCGGCTTCAACCTGTTCCGCGACCACATGATCAAGGAATTCTTCGCCACCATGAAGCCGCCGGCGACGACCGTGTCGACGGTTGTCGTCAAGCCTTCGGACTGGACGCCGGGCGTCGAGGCGATCGGCACGGTGCGGGCCGTGCGCGGCGTCGACCTGACAGTCGAGACCAGCGGCATCGTCAAGGACATCCTTTTCCACGCCAACCAGAAGGTGCCTGCGGATTCGGTCCTGCTGCAGCTTGACGACGCCGTCGAACGTGCCGATCTCGTGGCCGCCAAGGCACAGTCGGTGTCCGACCAGACGGCGCTGGAACGCGCGCTGGAACTGCAGCGGCGCGGCGTCGGCACGGATGCCACGCTCGATACCGCGCAAGCCGCTGCATCGGCCTCCGCCGCGCAGGTCAACAAGCTGCAGGCGGTGCTCGACCAGAAGCAGCTGACGGCGCCATTCGCCGGCACCGTCGGCATCCCCAAGATCGACCTTGGCCAGTATCTTTCGCCCGGCAACGCAGTGGTGACTTTGCAGGATCTGGACACCATGCGGGTCGACTTCTCGGTGCCCGAACAGCAACTGCCGCTGCTCAAGATCGGCCAGACGGTGCGACTCGGCCTCGGCGGCAGCGGTGGCGGCGTGGACATGCCGTTTGCCGGCGCCATTCGCGGCATCGACCCCAAGATCGATGCTTCGAGCCGCCTGGTCTCCGTACGCGGCGAAGTCGCCAACCCAGACGGCAAGCTGACGCCCGGCCAGTTCGTCCAGGTTCGCGTCGAGTTGCCGCAAGAGAAAAATGTCCTGTCCTTGCCGCAGACGGCATTGACGTCGAGCCTCTACGGCGACTTCGTCTTCGTTGTCGTTCCAGCGAAGCCGGCGGAAGGCGCCCCGGCCGCGAAACCCGAGGAAAAGCCTGCTGCAGGGGCCGACGCAGCAAAGCCGGCGGCAGATGCAAAGCCGGCCGACGCGAAACCGGCTGCCGAAGACGCCGCGGCGAAGCCCGCGGACAAGCCGGCTGTCGACCCCGCGGCAGGACCGGAGAAGCCGGCGCTCGTCCTGTCGCAGGTGTTCGTGAAGCCCGGCCGCCGCAACGACGGCATGGTCGAGATCATCGAGGGCATCAAGGCCGGCGACGAGGTCGTCACCGCCGGCCAAAACCGTCTCTTCAACGGCATGTCCGTTGCCGTCGACAACACCATTGACCCCAGCAAGTCGGCTAACCAGCAGGCTCAGCAATGAACGTTTCCGACATCTTCATTCGCCGGCCGGTGCTCTCCACCGTGCTGGCGTGCATGATCCTGCTCCTGGGTTTCCAGGGCATCTTCAACTTATCGATCCGGCAATATCCCAAGGTCGACGAGACGGCGATCACCATCACGACCGCCTATCCCGGCGCCAGTGCCGACCTGATCCAGGGCTTCATTTCGGCGCCGATCGCGCGCGCCGTCGCCTCAACCGAAAACATCGACTACGTCACCTCGTCGAGCCGGCCGTCTTCGAGCACCGTGGTCGTGCAGATGAAGCTCGGCTCCAACCCCGATGTCGCGCTGACCGAGGTGCTGTCCAAGGTGCAGGGCGTGCGCGGTACCTTGCCTGATGCCTCGAAGGACCCGGTCATCGTCAAGGGCACCGGTCAAGAATTCGCGATGATGTACATCTCGATGCAGAATCCGAACATGAGCAAGGAGCAGCTCACCGAATATATCGAGCGGGTGGTGCGGCCGCGCATATCGACGGTGGAAGGCGTTGCCGACGTGCAGATCTTCGGCGCCGAGGAATATTCGATGCGGGTCTGGATCGACCCGATCAAGCTCGCCGCGCGCGGCGTGACAGCGGCCGAAGTGCTGACCGCGATCAACAACTCCAATTTCCTGTCGGCGCCGGGCAACACCGAGAACGAATATGTCGTGTCGTCGATCACCGTGCGCTCGACATTGCAGACGCCGGAGGCCTTTGCCGAGCTGCCGTTGCGTTCGGTCGATGGCCAGGTGGTACGGTTGCGCGACGTCGCGCGCGTCGAACTCGGCGCGGAGAGCACCGACACAAGGGTGAGCTTCAACGGCAAGCCCGGCACCTTCCTCGCCATCTTCCCGACGCCAGCCGCCAACCCGCTGACCACAGCTGCGGCGATCACCAAGATCGTGCCGGTGATCCAGGACACGCTGCCGAAAGGCATGACCATCGAGGTCGTCTACGATTCCACCGAGCAGATCAGCGCTTCGATCGACGAGGTGTTCAAGACGATCGCCGAGGCGGTTGCCATCGTCATCGTGGTCATCCTGCTGTTCCTCGGTTCGTTCCGCTCGGTAATGATGCCCATCGTGACCATCCCGCTGTCGCTGGTCGGCGTCTGCTTCCTTTTGTTTGCGGTGGGATATTCGATCAATCTTCTGTCGCTGCTGGCCATGGTGCTGGCCATCGGCCTTGTCGTCGACGACGCCATCGTGGTGGTGGAGAACATCCATCGCCACATGGAGGAAGACCACATGTCGCCGATGCAAGCCGCCTTCAACGGCATGCGCGAGATTTTCTCCGCCATCGTCGCCATGACCATCACGCTGGCCGCCGTGTTCGCGCCGCTGGCCTTCACCGGCGGCCTGACCGGTGCGCTGTTCCGCGAGTTCGCGGTCACGCTGGCCGGCTCGGTGGTGCTGTCCGGCGTCATTGCCGTCACCATCACGCCGATGATGTCGGCGCGCCTGCTGAAGGCCGGCGCTCCCGGCCGCTTCCAGCGCATCGTCGACGGCACCTTCAGCCGTGTCGAGCACGTCTACGAGCGGGCGGTCACCGCCTCCTTGAGAAATCGGCCGGTGACACTGCTGATGGTCGTGGCACTGGTTGCGCTCACCGGCTTCATGTTCACCAAGACGTCGAGCGAACTGGCGCCGGAAGAGGACCAGGGCTTCCTGCTGTCGATCGTGACAGCGCCGCGCTATGCGACGTCCGACTACACCGAGACCTACGTCAACCAAATCCTCGGCCTGGTGAAGGACATTCCCGAAACCAGGGCGCAGTTCTCCGCTGTCGCCTTTGGCGGCGCGACCAACAGCGCCTTTGTCGGCTTCGCCTTCAAGGACTGGGCCGAACGCACGCGCAGCTCGAAGCAAATCCAGGAAGACATCCAGGGACGCCTCGCCAAGGTTGCCGGCGTCGAGGCCTTCGTCTTCGCGCCGCCGACGCTGCCCGGCTCCGGCGGCGGCCTGCCGATCTCCATGGTGGTGCGTTCGACCGGCGGTTCGGCCGAGGTCTACGAGGCGGCCGAGCAGATCAAGAACAAGGCGCAGGCCTCCGGCCGCTTCATCGTCGTGCAGAACTCGATGTCCTTTGACGCGCCACAGGTGACGGTGACCATCGACCGCGACCGTGCCGCCGCTCTCAACCTGCCGATAGCCGACATCGGCCAGACGCTGACGCTGCTGGTCGGCGGCGCCGAAGTGGCGCAGTTCGACCGTGACTCCAACAGCTACGACATCATCCCGCAGGTGCCGAAGGAATTCCGCGCCAATCCCGAAAAGCTCGGCGAGTATTTCGTGCGCAGCGTGACCGGCGAGATGGTGCCGCTTTCGGCCGTGGTGAAGATTTCGACCAACGCCTCGCCGGCCGCGATCGAGCAGTTCAACCAGCTGAATTCGGCAACGATATCGGCGCTGCCGCTTCCCGGCGTCACCACGGGCGACGGGCTGCAAACCCTGGAGAACCTTGCCAAGGAGAGCCTGCCCGAAAACTTCTTCATCGATTATTCCGGCCAGTCCCGGCAGGAGAAGGAGCAGGGCAACACGATCCTGATCGCGTTCGCCGCCGCCGTTATCGTCATCTACCTGGTGCTGGCGGCGCAGTTCGAAAGCTTCCGCGATCCGCTGATCATCATGATGGCTGTGCCGCTGTCGATCTTCGGCGCCATCGTGCCGCTCAATCTGGGGCTTGGAACGCTCAACATCTACACGCAGGTCGGCCTGATCACGCTGATCGGCCTCATCACCAAGCACGGCATTCTGCTGGTCGAGTTCGCCAACCAGCAACGCGAGAAGCACAAGATGTCGCGCAGGGAGGCCATCATAGCCTCGGCCAAGGTGCGCCTGCGGCCGATCCTGATGACGACGGCGGCAATGGCGCTCGGCGTCGTGCCGCTGATCGTGTCCAGCGGTGCGGGTGCGGCGGCGCGCTATTCGATGGGTCTGGTGATCTTCACCGGCATCCTGGTCGGAACCATGTTCACTTTGTTCGTAGTGCCGATGTTCTACACCTACATCGCCAGCAAGGACCTGCCGCACCACGCCGAGAAGCCGGACCCGAAACTGATGCCGGTCCCTGTGGACTAAGCACTCGGTGGAACTGCCAAGTGCAAAAAGAAAAAAGAGGCCGGAAGTTTCCGGCCTCTTTTTTTGACTGGATTGATTACCGCAAAGCTCCTGCTGGAGCTCCAGGGAGCCTGCGGTGAAGCGCGGCGTTGGCCAGACCTCACAACCGCTCCAACCGCAGTCTGCTACTTGACGATGACGATGCTGGTGTTGGTCGGGCCAAAGGTTTCGACCAGCTGGTAGAAGTCGGCGGCATTGTCGGGATGCAGCCGCACGCAGCCATGAGACGCCGGCTGTCCCAGCCGCTTGATCGCGTTGGTCGCATGCACGGCGTAGCCGCCGCTGAAGAACACCGAATGCGGCATCGGCGCGTTGTCGTATTTCTTCGAGTACCACATCTCGTGCATGCGGGTCGGCTTGAACGAGCCGGTCGGCGTGACATGCGCCCTGTCGCCGGTCGAGACCTTCCAGGCGAAGGTCGGCCGGCCGTCGACCAGCACTTCCATGGTCTGCTGCGACAGCGAAACACGCGCCACGATCTGGCTTGCCGCGGCATGGGCCGTGCTGTTGGCGGCGCCAAGCAGGAGCGTGGCGCCGGCAGCGGCGGCGGTGACGTTGATGAGTTTGGCGGAAATGGCTTTGTACATGATGGCTCCCCTTTGCCGGCCCGGCCGGCGTCAATTCGATGACCGCCTTATCCCTGCGTCATGTTTCAGGCAGACTTCGCTTGATGCTCGTTTGTGTTTCGAATCTGTTTCCTCTGGTTAACGAGCAAGAGGTCGAGGGGAGAAGCCAAGGAGGAGCTTCCCGTCTGTCCTGGGGCACTCGGGGCTGCGACCATACCGCCAAACGAAAGTGCGAATATCCATATATGAAAGCCGTTTAGCTTCGCTCGAAACCCACCTGCAACAAAGCGCGGCCCGGGCGGCATGATCTGGTTACAGGCCAACGGCACAGTCATCCCAACGAGAACAGCCGGCGCGAAAACGAAAATGAGCATCACACCGATCACCCTGTCCTGGCTTTTCAGGATCAGCATTGCCGCACTTGTCGTCGGCGGCATCGGCACAGTCGCCGGCACCCCGATGACGAAACTGGCGGTGATGAATTCGGGTGAGGTTTCGACGCTGCATGCCGCGCTGTTCATAGCCTTGGTCTGGATCGTCTCCAGTCTGCGCATCAACCGTCTCCGGGCCTTCTGGCGGGTCGGCCTTGGGTTGAAGTGGATGCGCGGCCCCTCCGGCAACTTGCTGCCGAGAGGACCGAAGGCCCGCGCCGCAGCGGGGGGCTCCGTGGGCGGCGCGGGCACTTCGGGTTTATCCTGAAGCACCCGCGGTTTTGATTTTTGGGGAATAACCGATGAAGACGAAATCTGCTGCCACGGTGCTTTCGGCACTGCTCTACGCACAGGGCCTGCTCGGCTTTGCCGGTCTCGTCACTGTTCTCCTGAAGGATCGCGCGCAGGCCTCCAGCGAAATCGTCGTCGCCAGCGAATTGCCGCCGGGACCATCGCTTCTGGTGGTGCGCTGACGCTTATGCATGCCGCCCAAGATTGCGCAGCTTTTTTGGGCGAGCCGCGAAACAATCCAGCCTTACTGCTCTCAGTCGGCGCGCTGCGTCGGCGGGTCGAATCGGTAGCCGGCACCGCGTATGGTGATGATGGTTTCGGTGTCGAGCTTGCGGCGCAGCCGCACGATGCGCGAATCGATCGAGCGGTCGAAGGCATCGGCATTTTCAGCCGGCGCCGCCGCAATGATGTCGTCGCGCGTCAGCACCTTGCGCGGGCTGGCCAGAAACAGCCGGAGCAGCGCCACCTGACCCGGCGACAGCTGCTCTTCCGCACCCGAGCGGTGCATGACGATGGCCGACCGCAAATCGACGGTGGCATTTTCCAGCACGATCAGTTCCTGGGCGGACCTGCCGCGCCGTGTCAGCAGGCCGCCAATGCGCGCGGCAAGCTCCCGGACATTGAGCGGACTCTCGACGACGTCGGCGGCGCCAAGCTCGAGCGCCAGCACCTTGTCGACCAGATCGGCCGGCCGGCAGATCAGGATGAAATCCGGCCCGGCCTTCCCGTCCACGCTCTGGCCGCCGCCATAACGCCTGAGCAGGTCCCGCCCCTCCGCCTGACTGACGCTATCGCCGACGATGACGACATCTATGCCCCCGGCCGAGAGCAGGGATTCGGCTTCCCAGGGTTGCCGCGCCTCGCGCACGTCATGGCCGCGCCGGTCGAGATGGTCGGCGAGATCGCCGGCCACCACATCGGCGACGGAAACCAGCGCGATGACGGATCGTGCAGCCATATTTTCTTCCCCTGCCCCTGCAACCGGATATGAGTGCTGGACATCATGTTTATACCCAATCTACTTTCTGCTGAAAGCGGGAGCGAGGCCATAGTGCGGGCACGAATTGTCATCGTCGAGGACGAGCCCGATCTCAGGGATGCGGTCGCCGAGTATCTCGGCGCCAATGGTTACGATGTGACCCAGGCCGGAAGCGCTGCCGAGGCGCGCACCTTGCTGGAGACCGAAGCGTTCAACCTGGCCATTCTCGACATCGCCATGCCCGGTGAGGACGGCCTGTCGCTCGGCCGCTGGCTGCGCTCGAAAATGCCGATCGGCATCATCTATGCCACGGCAGCCGGCACCGCGCTCGACCGCATTGTCGGGCTGGAGCTTGGCGCCGACGACTATATCGTCAAGCCGTATGAGTTGCGCGAGGTGCTGGCCCGGGTCCGCTCCGTGCTGCGCCGGGTTCCGCAACCGAGCCCGCCGCAGGCCGCGAAGGCGCAAGCCGATGGCGGGCGCCGGCTGAGCTTCGGTCAATTCCAGGCCGACCTCGACGGCAGGCTTGTCACCGGCGCCAATGGCGCCGTCATCGACATGGCCAAGAGCGAGTTCGACGTGCTGGAGGTTTTCCTGACCCGCGCCAACCGGCTGTTGACGCGGGCGGCGATCTCCGAAGCGATCGGCTTTGTCGAAGACCCGGAATCGTCGCGTGCCGTCGACATCCGCATCATGCGGCTGCGCAAAAAGATCGAGGCCGACCCGGCCAATCCGAAATTTTTGCGCACGGTGCGCGGCGAAGGTTATATCTTTTCGCTGCCGACCGGCGACGGACACTAGCAATTCCAGGAAAAGTGCGTAGCGGTTTTCTGTCCGGAGTTGCGTCGGAACAAAGAGATGGAACGGTGCACCGTTCTGGAGCCCTACCACCCACGGTCCTGTACAAATGGCTGACATGACTGCTGACCCAGTACGCATGGACTTGAAGGGCGTTCGCCAGGGCGCAGCGATGGCGGCCGTGCGTGTCGTGCGCCGGCTGCGCGAAGCCGGCGACTGGCAGCGCGAGATGGATACCATCCTGGAGACGCTGTGCGTGGCCATGCACTGCCAGCGCGGCATTCTGTTCAGGCTGCGCGAATTGCCCGGCCAGGGTTTCGCCCAGTCGGTCGCCGCCTACTGGATCGACCCGCGCTTCGGTGGCGAGCTGGCCTCGCCGACCGTGATCATGCAATCGATCGTCGATAACGACCCGCTGCTGGAGCGGATTGCCGAGGACGAGCGGCAAGGCAAGATCTTCGCCGGTCACACACGCAACCTCGACGGTTTCCTCAGGGCCGATTTCGAAAAGCAGCACATCAAATCGTTCCTGTCGGTGTCGGTGTTCGCCCACGGCCATCTGTGGGGCACGCTTGCGGTTAATGACTGCGTCAGTGAGCGTGAGTGGACCGACGAGGAAGAGGCGGCGCTGCACATCATCGCGCTCGCCATCGGCGACGCCATCGAGCGGTCGCCGTCGGATGCCCATGCCAGCGAAGTCATTCGCCGCACCATGCTGCAGGCCTCGCTCGACGCCATCATCGTCATCGACGAGACCGGCTCGATCATCGAATTCAATCCGGCCGCCGAAAAGATGTTCGGCTTCCAGCGCAGCGACATCCTCGGCAAGGACCTGCTCGATACGGTGGTGCCGGAATATTATCGCAAGGGCTATGTCTCGGGGGCCGAATACATGTCCGGCCGCGGCGCGCCGATGGTCGGCCAGCGGCTGGAGACGGTGACCCAGAATGCCGCCGGCGAAGTGTTTCCGATCGAACTGACCGCAACCGAGATGCGGGTTGCCGACCGCCACCTTATCTTCGGCTCGATCCGCGACCTGCGCGACAAGCTGCGCGCCGAGGAAGAGATCAACCGCCAGCGCGAGAAACTGCATCAGAACGAGAAGATGGCGGCGATGGGTTCGCTGCTGGCCGGCGTTTCGCACGAGCTCAACAACCCGCTCGCCGTGGTCGTGGCGCAATCGACGCTGCTGCATGAATTCGCCACCGACCCGCAGACCAAGGTGCGCGCCGAAAAAGTGCGCGCCGCCGCCGAGCGCTGCGGCCGCATCGTCAAGAGCTTCCTGTCGATGGTGCGCTTGCATCCCGCGGCGCAGGCCGAGACCGATCTCAACCAGGTGATCCGTGCTGCGCTCGAAGTGACCGCCTATGGCGCGCGCTCGAGCGGCATCATCATCGACACCGATTTCGCGCCCGGCCCGCTGCTGGCGATGGCCGATGCCGACCACGTGACGCAGGTGGCCGCCAATTTTCTCATCAACTCCCAGCACGCTCTGGCCGGCATCGGCGGCGACCGCCTGATCAAGGTGCGGACATTCCGCAGCGACCGTGGCAATCCCGGCTTTTCGGTCGAGGACAATGGACCGGGCATTCCCGAGGCGATCCGCGGCCGCATCTTCGAATCCTATTTCACGACCAAGCCGGTCGGCGTCGGCACCGGCATCGGCCTGTCGATCTCGAAGTCGATCATCGAGCGGCACAATGGCAATGTCTGGTTCGAGGAGGTATTGCCGCGCGGCGCGCGCTTCGTCGTCCAGCTGCCGGCGATCACCAGCGGTGCGGCTGCGGTCGGCGACAGCCCGACCCGTTCCAGCGGCTTGCGCCATGCGCTGATCATCGACGACGAACCCGACGTCGCCGGCTCGCTCTCCGACATCCTGGAATTGATGGGCATCAAATCGCGGATCGTACCGGCCTGGACGTCCGCGGCGGCGACCTTGACCGGCCACATGCCACCCGACATCGTCTTCTCCGACCTGCGCATGCCCGGCACCAGCGGCATAGCCATCTACCGCGAGCTGTTAGCCGAGCAATCGGCGCTCGCCAAACGCTTCGTGTTGGTCACCGGCGACCTGATCGGCGCCAAGGCCGAGATCGAAGCCTTGCCGGTGCAGCAGCGGCCGCAGATCCTGGAAAAGCCGTTCTCGACGCTGGACGTCCGCGGCGTGCTCTCCGCCATCGCCGACCAGGTGGTCGCCGCCGGCTGATTTTTTCTTCCGAAGCTGAAGCCGAGGGTCTACCGAGATTCGGGTCAGGCCGAGCCGAGAACGGTGGACGCCGAGAACCGGAGCGGAGCGTACTTAAAGTACGTGAGCACCGGAAGCGCAGGCGGCCATCGTTCCCAGGCCGGCCTCACCCGAATATCGATAGGCCCGGAAAAAAAGAGGCTCCCGACCGGCAGGACCGTCGGGAGCCAAGAAAGAGCGCGGGAGGAAGCGCTCGGGAGGTTCAGAAAACGTTGGGTGTCGTGGTCAGCGGCGCAGCGTTGGCGATCATGCGGATGGCGCGCGCCTTGTGCACACCGGACTGGGCGGCGATGACGCGCAGGCACTCCACGCTCTCGGCGCTCCAGGCCTGGCCCTTGCAGGCAAAATCGATTTCCGGCTCTGGCAGCCGGGCGGTCTTGATCGTGGTCGGCGCGCCCTGGACGACATTGGCCGGCGGGTTGAGCGAAGCGAAGGCCGGGCCGGAGGCCGGCGTCAGGAACAGGACGGCAAGAGCGCAGGCGCCCAGCATAGAGAACATCGCGACCGGATGGTCGCTGGCGCGCTTGCGCAGCGCCAGTTTGGCGCGCCGTTCATTGCTGGCGATCTCGGCTTTCGTATACATGTTGCTCCCCTTCGCTTTCTTATGAAACGAACTTAAACGCGCCTGGTAACGGGCGAATGATGCGCTTGGCTTGCCCGCGTAACAGGTTTGAAACAAGAAATTCGGGCATGTCCGGGCAGATCCGGTCATGTGCCGACGGCAGGGTTCGTTTGCGGTGCTGTTTCATGCGCGCAATCAAAACGTTGACGACAGGCGGGCCGTGAACGCAGCAAAGCCTATTGCTGGCCAGTCGAACTATGAACAAGCTCACACTGCGGATTGAATTTGCGACGGCAGGCACTTTTTCGTCCCCGGGCGGGGCCGCTTTTGCACGCCCAGCGGGGCCAAATCCACATGCCGAACAGCGATTTCACGACCTCGGGTAACGCCCGGATTTTCCGGGATTTTCCGGCTTCCGATTGGCTCATTTATGCCATCATGAATATTCCGATTTTCCACAAACCATTGCATTTCAAAGCAAAATATGATTTTATTGAATGAGTATTCAACAAAAGAAGAGCTTTCCATGAACCCGCACCTCCGTGACGTGGCGATCCCCAATGATTGGGACCGGCGAGGCCTGCCGGGCTGGAGTTATCACTCCGACGCGCTTCTCAAACTCGAGAAGGAATACGTCTTCCGCAACCATTGGCAGATCGCCGGACACGTCTCCGACGTGCCTGATACCGGCGACTATCTGACCATGGACGTGGTCGGCGAGCGGGCGCTAATCGTGCGCGGCAAGGACGGCGTCGTGCGCGCCTTCAACAACATGTGCCGGCATCGCGGCAGCCGCGTCGTCGCAGACAGCCAGGGCAGCTGCAAGAACGCGCTGGTCTGCCCGTTCCATGGCTGGGTCTACAATCTCGACGGCACGCTGCGCGGCGCTGCCCGCCCGCGCTCTTTCCCCGAACTCGACAAGACCGAATTCGGCCTGATGCCGCTCGACCTCGAGATATGGATGGGCTTCATCTTCATCCGCTTCCGCAAGGGCGGACCTCAAGCCTCGGTGGCCGAACTGTTGAAGCCGATCGAGGCCGAGATGGCACACTACAATGTCGCAGAGATGGTGCCGTCCTGGGGTATCTGGACGCAGAAGTCGCCGGTCAACTGGAAGTCGGTGCGCGACGTCGACAATGAAGGCTACCACGTCGCCATGGCGCATCCGGCGCTGCAGGATCTCTACGGCGCTACCTATTTCGACGAGCCGTTCATCAATGGCGTGTCTCGCTCCTTCGCCACCTACAATCCGCATGCCGGCCGGCGCTGGAGCGTGCGCGAATACATCAAGCTCACGCCCGACGCGTCGCATCTGCCGGAGCATCTGCGCAGGGCCTGGATCTATTACGGCATCTTCCCCAACAACGCCCTGTCGATCATGCCGGAATCGGTCCAGTTCTATCAGGAGTTCCCGCTGTCGACCGGGCAGACGCTGCTGCGCGGCGCCATCTACCGCTACCCCGACGAAACCAGGGAACAGGCCGCGGCGCGCTACCTCGCCTACCGCATCGACCGCGACACCATGAACGAGGATGTGCAGCTTTCCGTGTGGTCGAACGAGTCGATGATTTCAGACGCCTTCGAGGGTTTTTATCTCTCCGACCTCGAATATGGCGTGCGCACCCACCACGACCATCTGCGCAAGCAGATCCCGGTTCTGGGCCTGGAAACAGCGCCTGAGGAAAAGGACATGTGGAACCTCAACGAGGCGATGCGGTCTCAGGTGTAGGGCGGCGGCGGTGATCGCCCCTCTCCCCGTTCTACGGGGAGAGGATGCCGGCAGGCAGGTGAGGGGCAGCGCCGGCTTGTGAGATTGTCGCATCAACAGATGACAGTGAACGGCGGAGACATGGCCAACCGCCGATGTCGGCGCCGCCCCTCATCCGCCCTTCGGGCACCTTCTCCCCGTGAAACGGGGAGAAGGGAGAAGCTTCACCCCTGCCAGACCCCTTCCTTCCGCAGATCGTCCATGGTCCGCGAAATCCCCTCGCGCAGGATCGCCACCATGTCGTCGATCTGCTCGCGCGTAATGATCAGCGGCGGCGACATCACGCACATGTTGATCAGCGGCCGCACCAGCAGGCCAAGCTCGTGGCAGTGCGCGTCGATGCGCTTTCCGACATCCTTGTCCAGTTGCAGCGGGTCCTTGCTCTCGCGGTCGGCGACGCATTCGACGCAGCCCATCAGACCCATGCCGCGGACTTCGCCGACCAGCGGCAGTTCCTCCAGCGTCTTCAGCTGCGCCTGGAAATAGGGCGCGACGTCGCGCGTATGGGCAAGCACGCGGTCTTCGAGGATGTCGAGGTTCTTCAGCGCCACCGCGCAGCCGATCGGATGGCTGGTGTAGGTTAGGCCATGGCCGAACAGCGCGTCGGGATGGTTGGAGCGGCGCATATCCTGAAGCAGCCGCTCCGAGATGATGACGCCGCCGAGCGGGAAATAGCCTGAGGTGACGCCCTTGGCGAAGGTGATCATGTCGGGGTCGATGCCGAACACGTCGCCGGAGGCGAAGACATGGCCGAGCCGGCCGAAGCCGGTCACCACCTCGTCGGAGATATAGAGGATGTCGTTGTCCCTGCAGAGCTCGCGGATGCGCTTGAGATAGCCATCCGGCGGCACGACGACGCCACCCGAGGCCTGCACCGGCTCGCCGACAAAAGCGCCGATCTTCTCAGGCCCGACGCGGGCGACCGTGTCACGGAACTGATCGACCAGGAAATCGGTGAAGGCAGCTATGCTCATGCCTTTCGGCCGCCGGAACGGGTCGGGCGAGGACAGCTTGACCACCAGCTCGTCAGCGCCGTCCATCCAGTCGCGGTCGCGCGGCCGGCCATTGAGCGAGGCCGACAGATAGGTCGAGCCGTGATAGGCGCCGCCGCGGCTGAGGATCAGCTTCTTTTCCGGGCGTCCGCGCACATTGTTGTAGAACTGCATGAAACGCAGCGCCGTCTCGACAGCCGAAGAACCGCCGGTGGTGAAGAAGGTGTGGCTGAGATCGCCCGGTGCATGATCGGCAATGCGCTTGGCGAGTTCGGCCGAAGGCGCGTTCATCGTGTACCAGGGCGTGTTATAGGACAGCATCATGGCCTGGTCGTACATCACCCTGGCCAGCTCCTCGCTGCGGTGGCCGACATTGATGCACCACATGCCGGCCGGACCGTCGATCAGCCGCTTGCCCGTAACGTCGGTGATGTAGATGCCATCGCCTTCGCCGATCAGCGCGCGTGCTTCATTGCCGACAGAGCCGGCATAGGGCCAGGGCTGAACAAGATGGCGCTTGGCCAGCTCGATCGAATCGGCGTCGCCATCCAGTTCCATCGCTCTTAAGTCTCTTGCAGCCGCCATCATTGCCTCGCAGGTCTGGAACGTATTTTCGCCGGACACGAAACGAAGCGCCAAGCCTTGAAAAGCGGGCTTTCTTCACTTCATTTTGAATGTCTGTTCAATCAATATTACAGAAATAGCGCTTGATTTCAATCCACGGATGCGCTCATGATGAAAGAAAGCCGGCAAGCTTGGAGCGCGACCAGCAAAAGCGGTCATCGGTTTGGTTCGATCGCGCTCCGCAAAAAATTGGGAACAGGCAGCCGGCCCGGTCAATGGGAGCATCATGGCGGGACAGTTCGAGCCAGCAACCGAGATCACGCCCGGAGCGCTGCAATGACGGCGGCGGCCGAAGGGTCGCCCGTATTCGGCATGACGCGGGCCAGGCGAAACGCCCTTATGCAGTCCGAATCCGTCCAGGGCCTTGCCCTGATCAGCCCGACCTTAATCTATGCTTTGATCCTGCTGCTGGTGCCGATCCTGGTGGTGTTCGCCCACTCGTTCTGGACGCAGAACTACCTCACCATCGACCACACGTTCACGCTGGAAAATTACCGCATCGCGCTGACCGAGCCGATCTATCGCGATCTGCTCTGGCGCTCGCTCTACATCTCGCTGACGGTGAGCTTCTTCACCGTCATCCTCGCCTATCCCATCGCCTATTTCATTTCCTTCCACGGTGGCCGCCACAAGAGCCTGTGGCTGTTCCTGATCACCATCCCGTTCTGGACCAGCTATCTGCTGCGCGTGATGTCGTGGAAGGTGATCCTCGGCTATAATGGCGTGCTGAATTCCGGTCTGATGGGCCTCGGCATCATCGACGAACCGTCGACAGCACTGCTCTACAATTCGAGCGCCGTCATCATCACGCTCACGCACGCCTGGGCCGCCTTCGCCATCCTGCCGATCTTCGTCTCGCTGGAAAAGGTCGACCGCACTCTGGTCGAAGCTGCCACCGATCTCGGCGACGGCCCGCTGCGCTCCTTCCTGCGCGTGACGCTGCCGCTGTCGGCGCCGGGCGTCATTTCGGCCGCGCTCATCGTCATGATCCCGACCGTCGGCGACTACGTCACCCCGAGGCTGGTCGGCGGCAAGGATGGCGTGATGATAGCCAATGCCATCGAATCGCAGTTTCACAAAGCTTCCAACTGGCCGCTCGGGGCGGCACTGTCGGTGACCACCATGCTGGTCGTGACGCTGATGGCTGGCGCCACGGTGCTCATCATCCGCACCGCGCAGAGGCTGGCGCGATGACGGCGATGCGGCGCTTCCTTGGCGGCGGCTGGCTGTCCGCCTACGCCTTCCTCTACGTCGTCTTTCTCTATCTGCCCGTGATCTTCCTGCCGATCTTCTCGATCAACACCGCGCCGACGCCGAAGTTTCCCCTCACAGGCTATACGCTGAGATGGTACGAGGACCTGCCAAAGACGCCGGCACTGCTCGACGCCGCGTGGAACAGCCTGATCGTCGGCGTCTCTGCATCGGTGCTGGCGACGCTGCTCGGCGTCCTCGCTGCCCGTTCCATCACACGCTACCGCTATCCCGGCCGCCGCACCATCAACGGCCTGATCATGGCGCCGCTGGTGCTGCCGGAAATCATCCTCGCCATCTCCATGCTGCTGGTCATGCTGCAGCTCGGCCTCAGCCTGTCGCTGTTCACGGTCGTGCTGGGCCACGTCCTGATCTGCATCCCCTATTCGATGACGGTGCTGACCGCGGGCTTCGAAGGTTTCGACCGCAGCCTCGAAGAAGCCTCCGCCGATCTCGGCGAGAGCGCCTTCGGCACCTTCCGGCGGGTGACGCTGCCGATGGTGGCGCCGGCGATCATTTCCAGCCTGCTGGTCTGCTTCACCATCTCGCTCGACGAGTTTGTCATCGCCTTCTTCCTGACCGGAACCGAGACGACGCTGCCGATCTACATCTGGGGCCAGCTGCGCTTTGCCGCCAAGCTGCCGGGCGTGCTGGCGCTGGGCACGCTGCTGCTGGTTGCCTCCTTTGTCTTGATGACCGTTGCCGAGATCCTGCGCCGCCGTGCGGCCAGGCGCACCCAAAACGAGGGAGGCCTCTATGCCTGAGCCAACCCAGGCCGAACGGCCCCAATCTGATCGATCCCAAACTGACCGAGCGATGATCGAGATTCGCAGCGTCACCCGCAGCTACGGCGCCTTCAAGGCGCTCGACGACGCGACACTGACCATCAGGGAAGGCGAGTTCTTTTCGCTGCTCGGCCCCTCCGGCTGCGGCAAGACCACACTGCTGCGCATGATTGCCGGCTTCGACAACCCGACCAGCGGTTCGATCTCGGTCGGCGGCCAGTCGATGGAAGGCATCCCGGCCAACCGCCGGCCGACCAACATGGTGTTCCAGAGCTACGCCATCTTCCCGCATCTCAACGTCGAGCAGAATGTCGCCTATGGGCTGAAGCGGCTTAAACTGGGCGCGGTGGAAGAAAAGCGCCGCGTCGAGGAGGCGCTGGCGCAGGTGTCGCTGACCGGCCTGGGCAAGCGCCTCGCCACCGAGCTTTCCGGCGGCCAGCGCCAGCGCGTGGCGCTCGCCCGCGCTTTGGTGATGCGGCCCAAGGTGCTGCTGCTCGACGAGCCGCTGTCGGCGCTGGACAAGAAATTGCGCGAGCAGATGCAGGTCGAGCTGCGCCGCCTGCAGCAGGCGGTCGGCATCACCTTCGTGCTGGTCACCCACGACCAGTATGAGGCGCTGGCAATGTCCGACCGCATCGCCGTGATGTTCGGCGGCAAGATCGCCCAGGTCGCCTCGCCCAAGGAAATCTATCAGCGGCCGGTCAACCGTCAGGTCGCCGACTTCCTCGGCGGCATGAATTTCGTCAAGGCTCAGATCGTCGAGGAGAATGCCGCCTCGCTGGTCGTCGACACGCTGGGCTTCGGCCGTGTCAGGACCGACAAGCCGAAGGCCTTCGTGCGCAATGGCGGCGCCGCCACGCTAGGCATCCGACCGGAGCGCCTGCGTGTGCTGTGGGACAATACGACGGCCAAATTCGAGGTCGCCGGCAAGGTGGTCGAGCGCCACTATTTCGGCGAGATCACCCATCTGATCGTCGAGATACCGGGGCTGGAGAAGCCGCTGTCGGTGACCGAGACCAATGATTTCGGCGCCGATGATATCCCGGTCGGCACCTCCATCCGCCTCGCCTACGATCCCGAGGCCCTGGTGGCTATGGCGGACTGAAGCTCGGCTACGATCTCTTTGGCAGCGATGCGCCCCATCACGATCGCACCTTCCACATAGCCCGGAAAGGACGGCGACAGTTCCGATGATGCGAAATGGACAGGAGCCGCGCCGGCACGGATCGTGCGTTCGGCATCCCGTGCCGTCACATCGACAATGAGGTCGCTGTAGGCGCCGCCGCTCCAGTGGTCTTGGATCCAGTCGCGCTGGCTGAAATCGATAATGTCGACCGCGTCCGGACCAAGGGCGCTCACCAGCCTTGCCGTCACTTCCGCGCGCAGCTCAGCATCGTCGAGTGGGCGCCAGCGCAGTGCCAGCGGTCCGCCGACGAAGACGACCAGCGCAGCGTGGTCGATATCCTTGCTGGCGTCACAGGCGAACAGGCCCGGCAAATCGCGCCACATCACCATGCCGCACAGGTCGCGCTCGCGCCAAAACGGCGTGGAATAGCGCACCAGAATCTTGATCACCGCGCCGCTTTCCCAGACACCAAGCGCCTTCTCGAGGACCGCCGGCAAGGCCGGTGCGAAATCGAGCTTCGCGGCCGTCGCCGGTGGCAGCGCGACGAGCACTTTTCGCGCTTCGATGGCGCCGCTTGCCGAGACGACGCGAACCCCATGCGGCCCGTGCTCGATGCGCGTCACCGGTTCGTTCAACCGCACCCGGTCACCGAGATCGCCGGCCAGATCCTCGGCCAGCGACTGCATAGTGTCACGCAAGGAATACTGCAGCTCCGGCACCTCATTGGTGATGCGGCGGTCATTGTCGATCAGGTGCCACAGCGGCACTCTGTCCATCGCCAGGCACCACAGGCCTTCGATCATCGACCGGAAAGCCGTCTTAGCATCGGTGGGATCAGGCTGGCGTTCGAGCCAGGTGGCAACGCTCATGCCGGCGATCGAAGGGTCGTCCGGCTCGATCGCATTCATGCGCTCGCGGATCGCCATCGCGCCGTAATAGGTCCGCTCGGCCTGCTCGACCGACAGTGACGGATGGGTGATGAAATCGCCATCCACATAGGTCTCGACGAAGGCCTTGCCGCGGGCCGCTGCCAGCGCCGTCACCTCCGGCATGTCTTCACAGAAAAACTGGCCGCCGCTGTCGATCCATTCGCCAAGCCCGTTGCGAACCGCTTCGACCCTGCCGCCGACACGGTCGCGCGCTTCGAGCAGCACGACATCGATGCCGGCCTTTCTCAGCGCAAGCGCCGCCGACAGGCCGGTGAAGCCGGCGCCGACGATGACGACGTCGGTTCTTTCGATCTTGTCGCTCAATAGCCGGCCTTGATCTTCTCGAACTCCGTGACCATGCGCTGCTTGAGCTCGGGCGGCACCGGCTGCTGGAACAGGGTTTTGTCGAGGAACTTGTCGAGATTGTCGAAGCCGCGGTCGGTCAGCACCTGATGGTCGATCGCCGCCATGCCGGCGCTGTTGCCGTGACCGTAGCCGAAGGTCTTGACCAGATAGTCGGACACAGTATGCGCGTTGACCGCGCTGAGGAAATCATAGGCCTGATCAAGCTTGCCCGGCGCGTCCTTCATCAGGACATAGCCGCACACCCAGGTCGAAATGCCTTCCTTGGTGTCGCGGTTCATGGCGATAGGCATGCCTTGACCCTTGAGCGTCACGAAGGTCTCGTTCCAGCCCCAGACGAGGTCGACCTCATTGCCGGTAAAGGCCTGGTTGAGATCGGTGTCGTCGGTCCAGTAGAAGCGGATATTCTTGTGCACGTCGCGCAAGAAGGCGGACGCTTCCTGGAACTGCGCGTCGGTCATCTTGGTCCAGTCCTTGAGGCCGATGACCAGGCTTGCCAGCGCGTAGGCGTCGTCGACATTGTCGCCTATGGTGACGCGGCCCTTGAACTTAGGGTCGGCGAATATTCTCAGCGACTGCGCCTCTTGCGCCGTCACCTTGTCGGTGCGGTAGAGCAGCGATGTGTTGCCCCAGTCGAACGGCATGAACCACGCCTTGCCGTCGGCGGTGGTGGCAAGGTTCTTCATCGCCATGATGCCGGGATTGAGATCCTTCCAGCCGGCAATGCGGCTGGTGTCGAGCGGCTGCAGAATGCCGGCCTCGCGCCACTTGACCACGCTCTGCGAACAGGGATGCGCGATGTCGGCCTTGAAGCCGGCCCGCATCTTCTGGAAGGCTTCTTCCTCGTCGCCGAAGAAAGCGAAGGTCGGCTCGGCGCCGTATTTGGCAGTGTAGTCGGGATGCAGTAGCGGATCCTCATAGCCCGACCAGTCGAACACGACGAGGTCGCCACCACCTTCGGCATAAGCCAGCACGGCGCCGGCGCCGAGCGAAAAGGCGGCGGCAAGGGCAAGGCGGCGAAGCATGGAATTCATGGTGCGAAACTCCTCATCGCTAAAAGCAGCCGGGCGACGTTACGGAATTTCAGCGACCTTGGCGAGACCGTCTGCCCGCCTGAGTGACGGGCAGACGGGTCAGGCCGGAGGGGTTCAATAGCCCGCTTTGATCTTCTCGAACTCGGCGATCATCTTGAGCTTGAGCGCAGACGGGACCGGCGATTGGAACAGGGTCTTGTCGACGAATTTTTGCACGTCGTCATAGCCCTTTTCCTTCAGGATCGCCTGGTCGACACCGGCCATACCCTTGGCGTTGGCCTGGCCATAGCCCCAGTCCTTGACCAGCACCTTGGCGGTTTCCGGATCGTTGATGGCGTTCAGATAGTCATAGGCCTTATCGATGTTGCCGGGCGCGTCCTTGAACAGGACGTAACCGCAAACCCAGGTCGAGATGCCTTCGTCAGTGTCTTTCTTGGCCTTGATCGGCACACCGGCAGCGACCGACTGCACCGTCGCGTCGTTCCACGCCCAGGCGAGATCGACCTCGCCGCCGCTCAATAGCTGGACGACGTCGGTGGTGTCGGTCCAGTAGGAGCGAACATTCTTGTGCACCTGGCGCAGGAAGTCGGATGCCTGCTTGAATTGGTCGTCGGTCATCTTGGTCCAGTCCTTCAGGCCGATGGCGAGGCTGGCCAGCGCATAGGCGTCGTCGACATTGTCGCCGATCGAGACCCGGCCCTTGAATTTGGGATCGGCGAAGGCCTTTAGCGACTGCACATCCTTGGCGTCGATCTTGTCGGCGTTATAGGTGAGCTGGGTGTTGCCCCAGTCCCAGGGCATGAACCACGCCTTGCCGTCCGAGGTGGTGGCCAGATCCTTCATCGCCATGATGCCGGGATTGAGGTCCTTCCAGCCGGTGATCTTCGACGTGTCGAGCGGCTGCAGCAGTCCGGCTTCGCGCCATTTGGTCACGCTCTGCGAACAGGGATGGCCGAGATCGGCCTTGAAGCCGGAGCGCACCTTCTCGAAGGCTTCGTCCTCGTCGCCGAAGAAGGCGAAGGTCGGCGAGTCGCCGTTCTTCTCGACATATTTCGGGTGGAAGCTCGGGTCCTCATAGCCGGACCAGTCGAACACGATCAGATCCTTGTCGGCGGCTACCGCCAGCGCTGCGGCCGAAGCCGCCAGCGTTGCAGTCAGCGCCAATGTCAGTGTCAGGCGTCGGGCTATTCTTTTCATGCTGTTCCATCCTCTTTGTCGTTGTTGCCGGCTCGACTGGCCGGCTTCTGGTTATCCGTAGTGCTTGGGAAAGGCCGCCGCGAGGAAGGCATTCGCCGCTTGCAGCGCGGTTTCGCGCGTGGTGTCTTCGGTTCCCATCATCAGCCGCAGCCACAGCCCTTCCAGCATGGCCGACAGCGCCAGCGCCATGACCTGTGGCTCATAGCCATAGCCGCCGCTCTCTTTGAGCGTCGCACAAAGATCGATGAAGACCTGCTGGTAGTAAGCGTCGCGAGAACTGCTCAGCGCCTGATAGACCGGCCGCGACTTGGCCTCGCCCCAGAAAGCGAGCCAGGCGGCGAGCTTGCGTTTGTTGCAGATCGAGCGGTCGAAGTCGGCCCACACCAGCACCTGCAACTGGCGGGCCGGATCATCACCGGCTTTCTGGAGAGACGCACGCCAATGCGCCGAATACTCGTCATACATATGCTGCAGCGTGGCGATCAGCAGCTTCTCCTTGCTCTCGAAATGAAAGTTGACGATGCCGCGCGACAGGCCGGCGCCATCGGCGACATCGGCCATCGTCGTCTCCGCGTAGCCGCGCTTGGCCAGCGAATCGATGGTCGCCTCGATCAGTTGCAGCTGCCTCACCTCCTTCGACGCCTTGCGGCCGCGTTTTTCCGGTTCGGTTTTTCCGGGCGTGTCGGAGGATCGCTCGTCGCGCGCTGCAGCTTTCATCGGTGCCGTCATGCTCCACATTGCCGGCTACCCCACCATAGCCGGCTTCCACCCGCGAAGATGAGTGGGACGGTGCTCGCCACTGTCAAGCACCTTCTGCATGGCTTCCCAGGTTCGTATATTCTTGTCGACATAGGCCGCCCCAACCGCGGCCGCCGCGGTCCGGTAGAGTGGGCCTTTCAGCCTCTCCAGCTCACCGCGCGCGACCTCGCGATACCAGGGGTTGCGATCCCTTACGGTGACATCGGCAAAGCCGGCGCGGCGCATCGCCTGCGCATAGCGCGCCGGCGACGCCATGGCGAACGACAGGCCTTCCGCCGCGACATAGGCCTTCATGTCCGGTGACGGTTCGCCGTCATGGCCAATCAACCAGTCGGAGGCGGCAAAGACACCGCCCGGCTTCAGCACGCGAAAGATCTCGGCAAACAGCGCGCCCTTGTCGGGCACGTGCAGCAGCGCATCCTTGGAGAAGACGACATCGAACGAAGCGTCGGTAAAAGGCAGCGGCCCTGGCGGCGCCTGGATGAAGTTGGCTCGGTCTGAAAGCTCGCGCGCGGCGGCGCGTTTCATGGCCGCCTCGATCACCGGACGCTCGATGTCGAAGCCGGTAGCGTGGGCGGCGCCATGGCGCTCAACCAGATGCAGGGTGATGCCGCCGGAACCGCAGCCTATGTCGAGGATGATCTTGCCCTTCAACGAGAGCCCTTCGATCACCCGGTCGACTTCGTCCGGCCCGCCCGGCGACAGATAACCCTCGCCCCACAACGCCTCGAGGAAGCGGATGGCGGTGTCGTCATATTCCGGCTCGGCATCTGCCGCTTCGATCATCGAACCTCGGTCCCGTCAGCCGAATTCATCCCGTTCGATTGCCGGCAAAACGTAGCGCATATCAGAGAAAACGCAACACCATTTGTTGAACATTCATTCAATATGGCTGGACAAAATGCCGGCAGCCATGCCAAATTCCGCGCATTCGGGGACAAGATCACGCAAAAATGAACGCGGATCGCAAGGGAACACTGAATGAAAGCTTGGGATGCAATCATCATCGGCGGCGGACACAATGGCCTGGTCAACGCCTGCTACCTGCAGCGCGCCGGTCTTGATGTGCTGGTGGTGGAAAAGAACGACTGGGTCGGCGGCGCAGCCACCAGCCGCGAGCTGACGCCGGGTTTCCTCTACTCCAACTGCTCCTATGTCTGCTCGTTGTTCCGCCCAGAGATCATGCGCGACCTCGAACTGCCGCGCTTCGGCCTGCAGGTCATCTCCTATGAGGGCGGCGCTGTGTTCACCCGCGACGGCGACTACCTCGCCAACTACCGCGACCATGATGCCCACCGGCGCGAATTCGCCCGCTTCTCCAGGCGCGACGCCGAAGCCTATGACCGCTATTCGCGCGACGTGACGCGGCAGTGCCGCTTCATCCAGCCGCTGCTGATGCGCACCGCCCCCGACCCGACCAGTTTTCGGCCACGCGACCTCGGTGAGTTGCTCTATCTCGGCAAGAAGTTCGCCGGCCTGTCGGCTGAGGAAATGGCGCTGACCTTGCGCTTCTGGACCATGTCGATCTCGGAATTCCTCGACGAATATTTCGAGACCGACGTCATCAAGGCGAACTTCGCCCTGTCCGGTATCATCGGCACCGCGCTTGGGCCGATGTCGCCCGGCACGGCTTACGTGCTACTGCACCACTATATGGGCGAGGTCGATGGTTCCGTCGGCGCCTGGGGCTATGCGCGCGGCGGCATGGGCGCCGTCACCAAGGCACTCGCCGCCTCGTTCAAGGCCAGTGGCGGCACCATCCGCACCGGCGCCGAGGTCGACCATGTGCTGGTTGGCAGGGGCAAGGCCAAGGGCGTGGTGCTGGCCGGCGGCGAGGAGATTTACGGCAAGCTCGTCGTCTCCAACGCCGACGTCAAACGCACCTTCCTGAAACTGGTGGAGGAAAAGGACCTGCCCGACATTTTCCTGCGCCGGGTCAAGAACTTCAAGATTCGCGGCTCCTCCGGCAAGGTCAACATCGCGCTGGACTCCCTACCTGAGTTCCCGGCTTTGCCGAAGGACTCGCCGGTCTATCGCGGCGATATGCATTTCACCGATTCGATGGAGCGCATGGAACGCGCCTATGACGACTGGAAGGCCGGGCGCTGGTCGACGGACCCGTTCCTCGACATGGTCATCCCGACGACGCTCGACCCGACCATGGCGCCGCCGGGCAAACACTTCATGAGTTGCTTCGTGCAATACGCACCGCCCAAGGTGAACGGCCGCGACTGGACCGATGCCGATCGCGACGGTTTCGCCGAGAGCGTGGTCGCGCAGATTGCCGAATACTCGCCGGGTTTCCGCGACCGCATCGTCCATATGGAGGTGCGCACACCACGCGAAATCGAGGCCGAGGTCGGCCTCACCGAAGGCAATATTTTCCAGGGCGAACTGACCTTCGACCAATTGCTGTTCAACCGTCCGGTGCCGGGCTACGCGCAATACCGCTCGCCAGTCGGCGGCCTCTATATGTGCGGCTCCTCGACCCATCCCGGCGGCGGCGTCATGGGCGCACCCGGCCGCAATGCAGCCGCTGAAATCCTGCGCGACCTCGCCAAATCGACCTCGCATATGAGCCCGGCCCATGACGTCATTTGATGCAATCGTCATCGGCGGCGGCCACAACGGCCTTGTCGCTGCCGCCACGTTGGCGAAGGCCGGCCGCAAGGTGCTGGTGCTGGAAGCAGCAGTCGACGTCGGTGGCGCGGCGCGCACCGGAGAGTTTGCGCCTGGCTTTCGCGTCTCCTCGATCGCCCATGTGCTGAATCGCCTGCATCCCGATGTGGTGAAAACATTGGAGCTGGAAAAGCACGGGCTGCAAATCGCGCGCACCGACTTCATACCGTCGGTCGCCTTGTCGAAGGACGGCCCGCCGCTTGTCCTGCACGGCGCCTATGGCGAAGTGCTGACCGGCTCCACTCCGTCCGAGCAGTCCGCCTGGAAGGAATTGCGTGCCCAATTGCTGCGCTACGCCGGCATACTGAAGCCGTTCCTGTCGCGGCGCCCGCCTGATCTCGGCGGCATGTCGCTGCTTGAAACCGTAGGGCTTGGCCAAACCGCACTGGCGCTGAAAAAGCTCGGCAAGGAAGACATGCGCGACTTCCTGCGCGTTCTCCTGATGAACGTCGCCGACCTGCTCGATGAGCAGCTTGCCGATATCAGGCTGAAAGGCCTGCTCGCCTTCGACGCGACGCTCGGCAGCCATCTCGGCCCGCGCTCGCCGACCTCGCTGCTCGGCCTCTACTATCGGCTGGCCGGCGAGACCGGCGGTGCCGCCGGCGCGCAGATGCTGCCGAAGGGTGGTATGGGCGCGGTCGTCACCGCCATCCGCGCGGCGGCGGGAAAAGCCGGCGTCACCATCCGCACGGCCGCACCGGTGGCCAGGATCATCGTCGAGAAAGGCCGCGCCGTCGGCGTCGCCCTCGACAGCGGCGAAGTGCTGCGCGCCAGAACGATTGTCTCCGCCATCAATCCGGCGGCCACCATGATTGACCTCGTCGGGCCACGCGAGATCGACACCGGCTTCGTACGCAAGGTGAAAAACATCCGCATGAAGGGCGATGCGGCCAAGCTCCATCTGGCGCTCGACCGGCCGCCGCAATTTTCCGGCGTCGACGCCGCCAGCCATAAGGGCCGTCTGGTCATCGCGCCCTCGCCCGACCATGTCGAACGCGCCTTCAACCCGTCCAAATATGGCGAGTTCTCAGCCGAGCCGGTGATGGAGATCACGCTGCCCTCGCTTGCCGATCCGTCGCTCGCGCCAAACGGCGCCTGCGTGTTGTCGGCGGTGGTGCAATATGCGCCCTATGCGCTGAAAGAGGGCTGGGACGCAGGCCGGCCGAAATTCCTGAAGGCGATCATGACGCAGCTTGAGACCTACGCGCCGGGCATCGGGAAATCAGTGCTGTATACAGAGCTTTTGACACCGGCCGACATCGAGGCGCGCTACCGCATGCCGGGCGGCCACTGGCACCATGGCGAATTGCAGGCCGACCAGATGCTGATGTCACGACCGGTCTCCGGCTGGTCGGGTTATGGCACGCCGGTCGAAGGGCTGTTCCTCGCCGGGGCCGGCTCGCATCCGGGCGGCGGCGTTTCGGGTGCGCCAGGATTGAATGCCGCGAAGCGCATCATCGCGATGAAGGGGTGAGCATGATTTTGCAATTCGTTACCGCCGCACTCTACGGGCGCGAAGGATCGCTGTCATGAACCATCAGCCCACCATCAAATCATCGAAGGCCCGCAGCATCGCGCAGGGTCATTTCCGCACGCTACGCCTCGGCACGCCGTTCCAGGCGCGCATCGATGCGCTGGCGAAGACCCAGGACTGGTACAACTGGGCCGGCTACCGCGCGCCGCATTCGCTGTGGGACGAGGAGCTCGAATATTTCGCCATCCGCAGCCAGGCGGCGTTGTACGACATCTCGCCGATGACGAAATATCGCGTCGAAGGGCTGGATGCCGAAGCCTTCCTCGATCGCGTCACGCTACGCGATGTGACGAAGCTGAAACCCGGCCGCGTGCATTACACGGCTTGGTGTGACGATGAAGGTTTTGTGCTCGATGACGGCACGCTGTTTCGCCTGTCGCCGACGCGTTTCCGCCTGTGCTCGCAGGAGCGGCATCTGCCCTGGCTGCTCGACAGCGCGATTGGGTTCAATGTCGCAGTCGAGGAAGAGACCGAAGCCGTCGCGGGTCTCGCACTGCAGGGACCAACCTCCTTCGCCGTGCTGCGCGATGCCGGTTTCGCCGACGTCGAGAAATTGAAAATCTTCGACCTCGCCGAGTTCCCGCATGATGGCGGCGCGGTGACCATCTCGCGCACCGGCTTCACCGGCGATCTCGGCTACGAACTGTTCGTGCCGTCGGAAAAAGCGCTGAGCCTGTGGGACCGGCTGATGACCGCAGGCGAACTGCGTGGCATCCGCGCCATTGGCTACACCGCCCTGAACCGCGCCCGCCTCGAGGCCGGCCTGATCGTCGCCAACGCCGACTTCACCACCGCCGAGCATGCCATCCGCGCCGACCGCCTGCGCATGCCGGACGAGATCGGTCTCGGCTTCATGATCGACCTGGAAAAAGGCCATTTCAACGGCCGCCGCGCCATCCTCGAAACCCGCGCCAAGCGCAAGCTGCGCCATGTGCTGGTCGGGTTGGAGATCGAGGGCAATATCCCGGCCGAACATGCCATCGTCTACTACAAGAAAAGCCAGGAGGTCGGTCTGGTCAGCGCCGCCATGTGGTCGCCGATGGCCAAACGCAACATCGCCATCGCCTCGCTGGCGCGGCCCTACGGTGATACGATGGTGGAAGACCTCTGGGTCGAGATCTACGCCATGCGCGAGCTGCAGTATCAGAAGCTGATGAAGCGAGCCAAGGTGGTGGCGCGGCCCTTCATCAAACTCGACCGCCGCACCGCCAATCCGCCGGCGGATTTCTGATCATGGCCGACGAACCGGATGACGAGGCGGAAGCCGCCGAACAGTGGCAATTGGTCAACACGCCGCTCGGAGAAAAATGGTCCGGCCGCACCCGCTACGCCGCCGCCATGTTTTTCTACAAGCGCGGCGAGATGAGCGCCGAGACACTGGAGGTCTACCGCATCTGCGCGCGGCTGGATTCGGAAAACCCGCTGCCCATCATCAAGGATCGTGGCACCGGCCAGGATTGGCTGAAGCGCATGGGCGCTTAAGCCTCAGCCTATGGTTCTTTCGAGAACACTCAACCAATTGCGGTAGGCGATCTTCTCGATCAGCGCGCGGCCGAAGCCGCGTGCAGCGAGCGCATCGATCAGCTTCGGCAGGCCGGCGACGTCGCCGATGACCGCCGGGATCATCGCCCCGTCGAAATCCGAACCAAGCCCGACACCGTCCTCGCCGAGCGCCTGCAGCAGCGAATCGACATGGCGCACCATGATGTCGAGGCTGGTGTCCGAGTTCATCCTGCCGTCGTCGCGCAGGAAGCCGGTGGCGAAATTCAGCCCGACCATGCCGCCGGTCTCGCGGATGGCGCCGAGCTGCCAGTCGGTCAGGTTGCGCGAATGGGTGCAGAGTGCATGCACATTCGAATGGGTGGCGACCAGCGGCGCGTCGCTGAGTGCTGCGACATCGCGAAAGCCTTTCTCGTTGAGATGCGAGAGGTCGATCATGATCTTCAGCTGGTTGCAGGCCTTGACCAGTGCCTTGCCTGCATCGGTCAGTCCCGGACCAGTGTCGGGCGATGAGGGAAATCGGAACGGCACGCCATGGCCGAAAGCGTTGGGACGGCTCCAGACGATGCCGAGCGAGCGCAGGCCGGCTTCATAGAGCACGTCGAGCAACGTAAGCTCGGGGTCGATCGCCTCGACGCCCTCGATGTGGAACACGGCCGCGATCGAATCCTTTGCCATCGCCGCACGAATGTCGCCGGCACTGCGGCAGACAGTCAGAGCGCCTGCCCGCTCCAGGCGAAACAGGATCGAAGCCATGGCGATGGTGGAGTTCAGCGCGTCAGCGCGCGGCAGCTCGGGCGGCAAGGGCTCGTTGTCGCTCGGCGCCGGCGGCACCGCTGAGCGCTTGGCCTTCTCGACCGGAGGCGGGAAGATCGCGAACATGCCGCCGGCGAAGCCGCCCTTCTTGGCGCGCGGCAGATCGATGTGACCGCCCTGCGTCCCCTCGATGAACAGCTTTTCGACGTCCTTGTCTTTCGACTGGTACAGTCGCAGCAGCGTGTCGTTGTGGCCGTCGAAGACGGGGACGAGATCGGATTCGGTCATCAGGAAGCCATTCGATTGAGGAGCTGCAGGCGCAAACCGCGCCTGCGGGCGACACCTCTATCTAGGCAAGATGGGCCAAGCGCGCAAATGCCAGACGCGTGTTCGTTTTGTGGCTGAGCGGCTCCGATCCACCTGCCGGGTCCCCGCTGCTTCGCAGCGTCCCGGCGTTCGCCGACCTTTCATCGTGCCCCTGGCACGATGAATTCGCCTGCGGCGAACCGGCCGCTCACCCTATTGCTTCAGCACATCGGCCCATTCCGGATGGCGGCGGAACTGGGCGTTGGCGAACGGGCAGAGCGGAATGATCTTCTTGCCCACGGCCCGCGCGTCCTCGACGGCGCGGGTGACGAGCCGAAGCCCGGCACCCTGGCCACGAAACACGTCCGGCACTTCGGTATGGTCGATGATGAGCTGGTGCTCGCCGACCTTGGTGAAGGTCATCTCGGCCTCGGCGCCGCCCGGTCCGCGCAGGACATAACGGCCCTTCGAGCCGCGGTCCTCCAGTTCGATTTCAGGCAGTTGGTCAGGCATTGCTTGCTCCTTCAACCGGCGCGCCAGCGAAAAGCCGCCTTGCCGCTTCGATCTCGTTCGGCCGCACCTCGTGGCCACCATCGTGCCATTCCACTGTGACATCGGCGCCATCGGCGCGCAAATAGGCTTCCAGCCGCGACGTCAGATTGGGCGGGCAGATCGGGTCGCGCTCGCCGGCGGTCACCAGAATGCGACGGCCGGCAAGGCTGCCTTTCACCTCAGGTTCGAATGGAATCAGCGGATGCATCAGCACCGCGGCATCGAACAGGTCAGGCGCAGCGAACATCACGGAAGCCAGTATGTTGGCGCCGTTGGAGTAGCCGAGGCCCAGCACCGATGACGGCTTTGCCGCTTCCACCTGCGCCTTGATGAAACCGGCCATCTTGCCGGTCGCCCGCGCGAGGTCGTCCATGTCGTAGACGCCCTCGCCGGTGCGGCGGAAGAAGCGCGCCGCGCCATGTTCGGAGACATCGCCGCGCGGCGAGATGATAGTCGCCTGGGGCGCGAGGTCGCGCCCCAGCGACAGCAGCTGGGTCTCGTCCGCCCCGGTGCCGTGGAAGACGAAGAGCAGCGGGCCGCCGGGCGAACCCGGCAGCGCCTTGTGGATGTAAGCGTCCTTGCTCATCGTCTCAGCCTTCCAGCTTCTGCAGATGCTCTTCGAGATAGGGCCTCAGATGCTGATGCTGCGTCGGCAGTTTCAGCGCCTCGCCGAGATGGGCGGTGTCCTCGTCACGGTCGAAGCCCGGCTCGTTGGTGGCGACTTCGAACAGCACGCCGCCCGGCGTGCGGAAGTAGATCGCCCAGAAATAGTCGCGGTCGATCACCGGCGTCACGCCATAGCCCGTATCGATCAGCGCCTTGCGCACTTCGAGCTGTTTGGCGCGGTTCTCCACCGCGAAGGCGACATGGTGGACAGAACCGGCGCCGAGATTGGCGAAGCCAGCCGTCGGCAGCGATTCGATGTCGACGACATCGGCGCCGTTGCCGTTCTTGATGGCGAGACGGCTGACATTGCCTGATTTGTCGACCTCCTCGTAACCCATGAACTTCAACAGCTCTTCGGTGGCGCCGCCATCCTTGAGGCGCAGCGACACCGAGTGGAAGCCGCGGATCGCCTCATCGGCGGGAACACCGCCCTTCAGCCACGGCGCGCGGCAGTCGGCCTTGTCTTCTACCAGCGCGAAGCCGTCACCGTCGGGACCGGCGAAGGCGAGCCTTTTCTCGCCGAACGAATCGTCGCGGGAGAGACCCGTAACGCCTTCATCGGCGAAGCGCTTTTCCCAATAGCCGAGCGTACCCGCCGGCACCGAATAGGCCGTGGTGCCGACCTCGCCGACGCCGTGGCGGCCCCTGGCAATGTCCGGGAACGGAAAATACGTCATCACCGAACCCGGCGTGCCGTGCTCGTCGCCATAATAGAGGTGATAGACATCGGGCGCGTCGAAATTGACGGTCTTTTTGACCCGGCGCAGGCCGAGCTTGTGGGTGAAGAAATCATTGTTCTGGCGCGCATCGCCGGCCATTGAGGTCACGTGATGCAGGCCCTTGATCTGGTCGAGCATTGTCTTGCTCCTTCCCTTGGCGTTTTGCGGCCCTTGCCGCTGTCCACGCCTATATGAGGGGTCGCCCGGCAGCGGCAAAGGCGGCAAACTCAGAATGGAGTGTATCCTAATAGTGAACAGCAGAAAATTTACGTTCACCATTTCAGCAATGTCAACGGGCTTGCGCCACCGCCAAAATTCGGCTCACTGGAGCCTCTTCCCAGCATGAAGGATAGCGCAATTTGGCCGCGGAAAGCAGACGTCCGAACATCCTCCTGATCTCCTGCGACCAATGGCGCGGCGACTGTCTTTCGGCTGCCGGCCATCCCACGGTGAAGACGCCGAATACCGATGCGCTCGCCGCCGAGGGCGTCCTTTTCAAGCGGCATTACGGCGGCGCGGCGCCCTGCTCTCCGGCCCGCGCCTGCCTATACACCGGCCTCTACCAGATGAACAACCGCGTCTGCCGCAACGGCACGCCGCTTGACGCCCGCCACGGCAACATCGCGCTGTCGGCCCGCGCGCTCGGCTACGATCCGACGTTGTTCGGCTACACCGACGTGTCGTCCGATCCGCGTACGATGGCGCCGGGCGATCCCCGGCTGAAAAGCTACGAGGGCGTGCTGCCGGGCTTCAGCGTGCGCCAGTTCCTGCCCGAGCATCAGAAGCCGTGGCTGTCATGGCTGAAGGCGCGTGGCGTCGATGCCAGCGCGGGCTCTCCCGGCATCCATCGCCCCGTGGGTGAAACAACGGGCGACGCCGTCACCAACGCGCCGCCGGTCTATTCCAGGGACGAGACGCCGACGGCTTTCCTCGCCGGTGAATTCATCCGCTGGCTGGGCGAACAGGATGCGCCCTGGTTCGCGCATGTCTCCTTCATCAGCCCACATCCGCCCTTCATCGTGCCCGAGCCGTACAACACGCTGTATGATCCTGCGGACGGCCCTACCTTCCGTCGCCAAGAAAGCTGGCAGGCGGAAGCGGAAAGCCACCCCTATCTGGCCTACGACCTCGGCAGGCAAAAGCGGAGAGGTTTCCGCCCCGGCGTTGACGGCAAGGTGTGCGACTGGGGCGACGACAATCTCCGCGCCATCCGCGCTATCTATTATGGCATGATCTCGGAGGTCGACGCGCAACTCGGCCGCATCTGGCAAGCGGTCCAGGCTGCGAATGCCTGGGACAACACGATCATCGTGCTGACCTCGGACCATGCCGAGATGATGGGCGACCATTTCATGCTGGGCAAGGGCGGCTTCTTCGACGGCAGCTATCACATCCCGCTGATCGTGCGCGACCCGCGTCGCGGCAAGACAGCCGGATCGGTTGTCGATCGCTTCACCGAGGCCGTCGACATCTTCCCGACCTTGCTCGATCTGCTGGATGCCGACGCCCAGCCGCATCTCGATGGCCGCTCGCTGAAACCGTTCCTGGACGGCGAGGCATCAGGGGATTGGCGTGACGCGGCGCATTGGGAATTCGATTTCCGCTCGATTGCCGACGGCGAAGCCGAACGGCATTTCGACATCGGCTCGCGCCAGTGCAGCCTCGCCGTCATCCGCACGGAAAAATTCAAATACGTGCACTTCGGCGGCGGCTTGCCATCCTTGCTGTTCGATTTGGAGAAGGATCCGGGCGAGCTAGCCAATGTCGCCACCGACGCAGCGTATCTCAGCGTGCGGATTGAATTTGCGGAGCGGCTGCTCGCCTGGCGCGCCGAACATCTCGACCAGTCGCTGGCGCTGGCGGAGCTGACTGAGGATGGGGTCGCTGGGTATGTGGGTAGGGCAGTAGGGCAGTAGGGCAGTAGGGCAGTAGGAAAAGTATGGATAGGCAGTGCTGTCGCGCTCCCTAATTTTTATCCCTACTGCCTTACTACCGTACTGCCCTATTCCCTTCCTTCACTGCACCATCAACCGCTGCTGATCCCGCTTCTCGGCATAGCTGCCCTTGTCGTAGGCAGCCTGCGCTTGCAGTTGGTCCTTGGTGAAGTTGGTGTAGAGGTACTTCTTGCCGTCCTTGTCGGTCATGAATTTGAGCTTGTCCATGCCGATCGCGACCTCCTTGGCGCCGATGCCGAGGAAGCCGCCGACATCGACGATGACGGCATCCGGCTTGCTGTCGGGCGCCAGCACGACGTCGCCGATCTCACCAACCTTTTCGTCGTTGGCGCCATAGACGGTCGTGCCTTTCAGATCGTCGCCCCTGATCTCACCGACCGGCATTTCGGTCAGCATCGACTTGTCGATGGCCGCCGTCTGCGTCGGGTCAGTGGCCTTCATGTCAGGCGACTCGGCCGCCGGAGCCTCCGCCGTCTTGTCCATTGGCGCAGCCGTCTCAGCCGGAGCGGTCGCCGCAGGGGCCATGGCGGCCGGAGCAGCCGGCGCCCCGGCGTCGGACATCGTCGTCACCGGCACCGGATCATAGACCTTGCGGTCGAAATCCGGCTGCGCCTGCAGTTCTTCCTTGGTCGTCTGGGCCACCAGCCAGCGATCGCCATTCTTCTCGGCCCATGCGGCCTTGGCGAAATCATAGGTGACGTTCTTGGCGCCCATGCCGAGGAAGCCGCCGACGCCGATGACCAGCGACTGGGCCTTGCCGTCCTTGGTCAGCACGATGTCGTTGACGTCACCGATCTTCTCGGCATCGTCGGCGGTGCCGTTGTAGACGGTCTCGCCGATAATGTTGGTGGCGAGATTGCCATCAGCGCGCTTCACCGCGGGTTCCGACGGCGCCGCGTTCAAGTCGACGGGCTTCTGAGGGTCATTCTGAGCGCTGTCGGTAACGGCGGGCGCTGACGGCACCGGATCATAAGGTTTGCGGTCGAAGTCCGGCAGCGCCGTCAGCGCTTCCTTCGTCGTATCGGCAACCAGCCAGCGATCGCCGTTCTTCTCGACCCATTGCAGCTTGCCGTAGTCGAAGGCGACGTTCTTGCTGCCGATGCCGAGGAAGCCGCCTACGCCGATGACAGCGGATTTGACTTGGCCGTTTTCATCGAAGACGACATCGCTGATATCACCGATCTTCTGCGCATCGTCGGCGGTGCCGTTATAAACGGATTCGCCGATGATATTGGTCATCAGGGCGCCCTCGGCCTGCTGCGCTGCCGGCGCGATGGTGGCAGGGGCTTCAGCCGGTGCTGGGGTTGTCGCCGGCGCTGTCGTTGACTGCGCAAAAGCACCGGTGGCGATTAGCGTTGCAAGCGCGGTCGTCGCGAACAAAGTGCGGATCATGATTAAGTCTCCTCTTGCGTGATCTCGTGCGCGCCGCAACCGGCAGCCATTGCCGGGAGACCGAAAGCGGCGCCTCCAATGCGTTCACAACGTTGTGACAAGGCGCTTGTTCCGAAAAAACGGGGTTGTTGCCGCACCTCGGACAAGTCCGTGGAATCGCCCGACATTTCGGGCCGACCTATGGAACCTTTGTAAGGCTTGCCCGTTCCAGCCTGTGGCTGGGCATTCCGGCCCTAAGAAGAATACGGAGCGGGCATGCGATTTGCGGCGGTGCTGAACCGGGACGGCGGCACCTTGCGGACGACTGATCTTTCCGCGTTTTCGGACCGGATGCGCCAGACGCTTGAGGCGGCCGGCCATACCATCGATATCGACATCGTCGAAGGCAAGGACATTGTCGCGGCGCTCGACAAGGTCGCCTCGCGGCGCGCCATCGACGTGGTGCTGGCCGGCGGCGGTGACGGTACCATTTCAGCCGCTGCGGCGCGGCTGATGAACACCAAGAAGGCGCTGGCTGTCCTGCCAGCCGGGACGATGAACCTTTTCGCCCGCGGCCTGGGCATACCGCAGACCCTCGATGCGGCGCTGAAGTCCTTCGCCGACGGCGAAGTGAACGCGATCGACATCGCCAGCGCCAATGGCCGGCCTTTCGTTCATCAGTTCTCGATCGGCCTGCATGCCAGGATGGTGAAGCTGCGCGACGCCATGGAGTTTGCTTCGCGCCTGGGAAAGATCCGCGCTTCGGCAAAGGCCGCCTGGACGACGATCAACAATCCGCCCGCCATGAAGGTGACGTTGACGGTCGGCGACGCCGAGATCGTCACCCGTATCAGCGGCATCGGAATCTCCAACAATCTGTTCGGCGAGGGCCACCTGCCTTATGCCGACAATCCTGCCGGCGGCGTGCTCGGCATCTATGTCACCGTGGCGCGGCAGCGCGGCGAACTGGCCAGGGCCCTTTTCGATATGGTGCGCGGCCGGTGGCGCGACAGCGACCATGTCGAAATCCATCAGGCCGATAAGGCAGTCGTGAAAATCCACACCGGAAGCAAGAAATTCGGCGCCGTCATCGACGGTGAACTGGTCAAGCTGGAGCGCGAAACAACTGTGCAGATTCACCCCGGCGCGTTGAATGTTCTGGTTCCGGCGCGGGCTGCGCAGGCAAAGGCCGCCTGATGCGAGCGCCGAAGACGACGAGCGCTTCAGCCGCCGGCTGGCTGGTCCTGGCCAGCGGGCGCGCTCTGGTTGGCCGGAGCCCTGTTGTCGATCTTCTCGCCATAAATCTCGGCAGCGCCCCAGGCGATGAAGGCCAGCAGCAGCGCGGCGATCAGGATGCGCAGCCCATGCCAACCCCAGCGCCCCTGACGGGCTTTGTTCTCAGGGATGATCTTGGTCATTGGCGGCGTTCCCGTGGTGCAACTGCAAGCGTGGACAAAACCATGGCTGGCGAAACATGGTCGGGTAACGATTGCTTGCTACAAAAGTTCCGGGTCGCGAGGGCTGAGCAAGACGCGCGCCACTGCGGATGGGGCCTGCAAGCGAGGGGGCTTGGTGGATAGCAAGGTGGCGAAGCAGGCTGGTCTGCCGGTCGAGGTCCGCCGCGCCGTGGCGGCGCCGGAGCGGCTTGCCGTGCTGCACGGGCTTGAGGCGATCGACACCGCCGCGGATCCCGACTTCGACCGCATCACCGTTCTTGCCGCCGCGGTGATGCAGGCGCCCATCGCCCTAGTCACGCTGCTCGATACCGAACGACAATGGTTCAAGTCCTGTGTCGGTCTGGACGAGACCGAGACCGCCACCGACATCTCGTTCTGCGCCCACGCCATTGCCGCCGGCGACGAGCCTATGGTGGTGACCGATGCCAGCATCGATCCCCGCTTCGCCGCCAATCCGCTCGTGACCGGCGAGCATCATCTGCGCTTTTATGTCGGCGCGCCCATGGTGGTGGCCGGTGCTCGCATTGGCACCGTCTGCGTACTCGACCGAAAGCCGCATGACTTTCCCTCCGCGGCCGCACTCGCTCAGCTGAAGGCGCTGGCCGGCCTCGCCGCCAGCCTGTTTACGCTCAAGGACGCCACCCGTAGCGGCGCCATTGCCGCCGCGGCTTTGGCGCAGGAGGAAAAGCGCCGCGCCATTGCGCTCGATGCCGCCTCGCTTGCCAGCTGGGCCTGGGATATCCGCACCGACATGATCGAATGCGATGTGCGCCTGTCGGAGCTGTTCAACCTGCCACGCTCGAACCGGTTGCGGGCGCGCGACATACTGGGCGCCATCGACCCGCGCGACGTCTACCAGACCGAGACGCGCTTCCGCGACGCCTTGACCGGCAGCGACGATTATTTCGGCGAATACCGGGTCAAGGGCTTCGATCCGCCGCGCTGGATAGCCACCCGCGGCCGCGTCATCGAGCGCGACGGCGAAGGCAAACCGACGCTGATCTTCGGCGTCAATTACGACATCTCGGAACGCAAGCTCGGTGAGGAGCGGCAACGGTTGTTGCTGCGCGAGCTCAACCACCGGGTCAAGAACACGTTGGCGACGGTGCAGGCGCTGGCGACGCAGACCGTTCGCCACGCCCGCCGCCCAAGCGAATTCCTCGAAGCCTTCGGCGCCAGGCTGCAGGCGCTGGGCGCTGCCCATAACCTCTTGTCCGATCGCGAATGGCGCGGCATCGGCATCCGCGAACTGATGCAGATCGAGGTCAAGCCTTTCGATTCGGCCGAACAGCCGCGCATCGCGATCTCCGGCCCCGATCTGCTGCTTTCGCCCGACCAGGCGGTGGGCCTCGGCCTGATCATGCACGAACTGGCCAGCAACGCGCTGCAATACGGATCGCTGTCGGTGGGCTCGGGAAAGGTCGACGTCGACTGGAAAGCGCTCGGCAAGAAAGGCGCACGCCGCCTTGTGCTGACCTGGCGCGAAAGCGGTGGGCCCAAGGTCGATCAGCCCGAACGTCAAGGCTTCGGCTCGATCCTGATCCGCCGTAGCCTCGCCAAGGTTTTGTCCAGCGAGGTGGTCCACGAATTCCGTCGGGAAGGCGTATTCGCAGAAATATCGATGCCGCTGGAAGATCTGCCGAGCTGAAGCGTCGGGGGAGTTCGGGCCTACTCGGCCTCGTCGTCCGGATCGCCCGGTGGCGGTTTGACGTTTTCCTTGTAGATGGCATAGGCCACCAGCGCGATGATCGGTCCAAGGACAAGTTCCTTGCCGCCTTTCCCCTTGAGCAGCGACGGCAGTAAGGCAAGGGCCGCCGTGATGCCGAGCGCCTTCAGGTCGGCATTGCGCCTTCGTGCACGGCGACGGGCGCGCGTGCCGGCCGCCAGTTGATGGATGAGCAGGATGAGCCCGGCCAGCACCAGGAAGCCGGCCGCGAATCCCAGACATGCCGCCATCGGCCCATAGCGGTCGGCGGCCCAGATATAGGCCGCCCCCAAGAGAAACCCGAGACCGCACAGAGCCGCAACCGCGGCGAGCCCATAGACGACTGCCGCCGTGCGCGCGCGGCGCATGGCGGCAATGGCCTCACCCGAGGCCAAAGCCGAAATCAGCGATGCCAGCGTCCCCATGTCTAGCGAAAACTAGCGCCGGGCGAGAAGCGCAAACAGGAAGCCGACGCCGGCTGCAATGGCCAGCGAGGTCACCGGCTTTTCGCGCACATTGGCGGTGATCTGGGCCTCCAGATCCTTGGCGTTGCCGCGCAGGCTGTCGAAGGCGGCTTCGCCCTGGGCGCGCAACTGCTCGACGCCTTCGGCAGCAGCGCGCCGGGCTGTCCCGTAACCGTGCTCGCCGGTCTTGGCCAATTGCTTGGTGAGCTTTTCGATATCGGCCTTCAACTGCCTGATATCGGCTTCGAGGTCGGCATTCGTCTGGCTTTCGCCAGCGGTTTTTCCTGCAGCAGTTGCCATTCCCATAACTCCTTGCGTTTGCTTGGTTTCAAACGCCCCACACACGTCAAGGTTCCGAAGTCGGAGACCCTATCTATGAAAGGGCGTTTGCTTCTGTGAGTCCAGCCCAGCTGATCCCAGGTCAGATCAACGGCCGGCGACCTTCACCCAGCCCTTCCCAGCGCGCGAGGTCCTTCAGCGCGTCCCTGTCGATCACTTCGCAACCGCCGTCGCGCCAGGCGATGAGCTTGCGGTCGATCAGCTTGCGGATCGTCTTGTTGGTGTGGACCAGCGACAGGCCGAGCGTATCGGCGATGTGCTGCTGGGTGATCGGGATTTGCACCGGCGCCTTGCCGTTGAGCCCGACTACCGCCGCGCGGCTGGCGATAAAGGCGATGAGATAGGCCGCGCGCTCGATCGCCGTGCGCCTGCCGATGCTGAGCAAATTCTCGTCCAGCATGCGCTCCTCGCGCGATGCCATCCAGGTAATGTCGTAGGCAAGGCCCGGATGGTTGCGGTAGAGCTCGTGCAGGTTTTCGCGTTCGAAGACGCATAACAGCATCGGCGACAGCGCCTCGATTGAGTGTTGCATCTCACCAAGCAGGCTGCCCTGCAGGCCTATGAGATCGCCGGGCATGGAATAGTTCAGGATCTGGCGCCTGCCGTCCGATAGCAATTTATAGCGGAAGGCCCAGCCCGAAAGCACCGTATACAGATGAGCGCTGTGACTGCCTTCGACCAGCACCGTGGCGCCCTTGTCGACGGCCAGTTCGCCCTTCTTGAACGTGCTGACGAAGGCAAGCTCCTGCTTCTCAAAGTCCCGGAACACCTGCAACGGCCGGAGCGGGCACTTCTCGCACGGATATTGGCGGCTGGAAAAGGAACGACCGTTCTGGCCAGACATTTCGACCCCTCTTCGAACGCCCCTTCGACAGAGACTCTCTGCAACGCCTTTGTAAGGTCCGCGGTTCCGCCGCCGGCGATGGGCATGTCTTTTTTAAATGACAGGATGGCAAATAGCGATCATGACTCACTGCACTCCAGTGAGGCGAATTCGAAGCTCGCCTGGCGTTGGAGCAGACCCGGCGAGCGAATTTTTCGGATTAAGGCCACTGGCCATTCCCCCAAGGTCCGCGATGCGGTTGACTGGAGTCACTGAACCCGATGCCGCAAGAATTAAGGAGAGAATGCCAGGTGCCCCCATTGCTTGAGGGATTGCGAATTCTTGTCCTGGAGGATGAATTCCTGATCGCCATGGATGTCGAGCAGCTTTGCCGCGACCATGGCGCCGGCGACGTGGTGATTGCCCGCGATCTGGCCGAGATCGACGAGCAGACGGTCGCCGACAGGTTCGACGGCGTTATCGTCGACCTCATGCTGAGTGGAACGTCGACGCTCGACTTCGCCGCGCAACTGCAACAGGCGGGCACACCCTTCGTCTTTGCCTCCGGCTATTCGGACGCGGACGAGATCAAGGCGTCTTTCCCGGGCGTCCGACTGGTGACCAAGCCATATTCGGGAGACGACCTCGTCGAGGCGCTGGCCGTGGCCTGCGGCCGCGCGCCAGTCTGAAATGCCGTCGATGGGGACTTAGGAACCCGCAAACGGGCTCCGTTGTCAGGCGGCGTTCGAGCCGGTGACCTGGGACGAGATGGCATCCGGCCCGTATTCGTCTTCGCCGGAGATTTTCAGGATCTCCTGCAACCGCGTGCGGGCCCGGCTGACCCGGCTCTTGATCGTTCCGACCGCGCAGCCGCAGATCTCGGCAGCCTCTTCATACGAAAAGCCGGAAGCGCCGATCAGGATGATGGCCTCACGCTGGTCCTCGGGCAATTGCTCGAGCGCGCTGCGAAAATCCTTGAGGTCGAGCTGGCCGTGCTGGGCCGGATGAACGGCGAGCCTGGCGGTCATGATGCCGTCACTGTCCTGCACTTCGCGGCCGCGCTTGCGCATCTGCGAATAGAACTCATTGCGCAGGATGGTGAACAGCCATGCCTTGAGATTGGTGCCCGGCTGGAAGCTCTCATGCTTGTCCCAGGCCTTGACCAGCGTCTCCTGCACCAGATCGTCGGCCTTGTCGGCATTCTGCGTCAGCGACACGGCAAAGGCCCGCAGGCTCGGGATCGAGCCGAGCAAATCGGTCTTGAACCCTTGTGAGACAGCTGCCATGCCTCAGTCCTTCTTCTGTGCGGGTTCGGCCTGTTCCAGCTGGCTGAGCAACTGGGCGAAGCGATCCGGCACATTGTCGGAGACCAGCTCGTCATAATATTGTTTGAGTTTGCGGCCGATTTCCGAATTCGCCCCGAGCGGGTCGCCGGAATTGGCCCGGCGCCTGTCAGCGACGCCAGCCAGTGTTTCTTTATTCATGTCCTTCATTTCGCCCTTAAAATCCAGCGTCCCGAGCCGCCCTATTACACAACGCAAAGCGGCCCCCTCGTCTGGTTGCCCATCGCACCACAAACGTGGTCCCTGGAGATTCGTTCCACAACCCTCGGAACTTTTTCGCAAAACCCGCGTTTGTTTGCCGGGGCTTGCAATCAGCTTGACCTGGAATCTATGCAATCACGTCATCTGAGGGAGACGTCTATCATGAGCCTTTCCGCAACCATTGCTCCGCACCTGCCGTTCCTGCGCCGCTTTTCGCGCGCCGTTTCGGGATCGCAGGAGAGTGGCGATGCGCTGGTCGCCGCGATGCTCGAAGCTATCATCGCCGACGTCGACATCTTCCCCGAAGCGTCGAACGACCGCATCGCGATCTACAAGGTTTTCGCCAAATTGTTCACCTCCATTGCCATTCGCGTTCCGCAGGAGCAGGCGCAATCGGCATGGGAGCAGCGAGCCGCCGCCAATCTGAACGCCATTGCGCCACGGCCACGCCAAGCCTTCCTGCTGGTTGCGGTCGAAGGCTTTAGCGAAGACGAGGCGGCTGAAGTTCTCGATGTCGACGCCGGGGAATTCTCCGAACTGCTTGCCCAGGCGAGCAACGAGATTTCCCGCCAGGTGGCGACCGACGTGCTGATCATCGAGGACGAGCCGCTGATCGCCATGGACATCGAGGAAATGGTCGAGAGCCTCGGTCACCGTGTGGTCGGCACCGCCCGCACCCATGCCGAGGCGGTGGCGATGTTCGGCAAGACAAGGCCGAAGATGGTGCTGGCCGACATCCAGCTTGCCGACGGCAGCTCGGGCATCGATGCCGTTAACGAGATCCTGTCGTCGACCTCGGTGCCCGTGATCTTCATCACCGCCTTCCCCGAGCGTCTGCTGACCGGCGAGCGGCCCGAACCCGCTTTCCTCGTCACCAAGCCGTTCAATCCCGACATGGTCAAGGCGCTGATCAGCCAGGCGCTGTTCTTCGACCGGCAGGCCAAGGCCGCCGCCTGACATAATCTCCAACGTTCGCCGCATCCCGCGGCGTAGCCAGGCACTGGCGATCGTCCACCGGCGATCGCCAGTCGTCGTTCGTTGCATGCCGCGCTTGCATGGTCGCACTCGCGTGCCTGAATCAATTCGCGTCCGGGGCCCTTCCAAAGGCTGCCTTTTTCGGCAAAGGGTGGAACAAACACCAACCACCCACGTTCTTATCTCAGCATCGGAAGGAGACAGATCATGCTCTACTGGGCGCTCGTATTTCTGGTTGTGGCGATCATCGCCGGCGCGCTTGGTTTCGGCGGTATCGCCGGTACCTCCGCCGGCATCGCGCAAATCCTGTTCTTCATCTTCCTCGCCTTCCTCGTCATCTCGCTTCTGGCCGGCCTGTTCAGGCGGGCGTCGTAAGACCGGCAGCGAGCCAACACTGGAAGCCGCACCCCTCAAACGGTTTCCAGCCACCGCCGGGCGGTGTCCTCCCAAAGGGACACCGTCCGGCGGACCTGTTTCAGGGCTTACTTCAGGAACTGATTTCTGCGTGGATCGTTCAGCTTGAGTGGGTGGACAGGTGACTGATGCGTGCCAGAGGCGAGACAGGCGAAAGCGGGCGGAGTGACGAAGTCATAGCCCTGCATCCCGCTGAAAGCGGGATACAACTCGGCCGTGCCTTGCTCCACGCTCTGCACAATGCCGGCATTTCCGTTCTGTATCAGGACCGCGAGATGAAGACCGTGTGGGCGCGCAACATGCGAGAGCCATGGGATTCCGACACTGCGGACAGCAACGGCATCCTGCCGCCGGCCCAGGTCGAACACATCGACGCCGTGAAACGCCACGTCATCGCTTCCGGCAATCCCGAACGCCTCGAGCTCAGCGTTCCCACCGCCGAAGGCATCCGCTGGTTCCAGGTGTGGGTCGATGCCGATCGCGGCGATGGCGGCGATGTTCAGGGTGTTGTCACCACAATGGTGGAGACAACCGAGCAGAAACGCCGCGAACAGACGCTGAAGACGCTGTTGCGCGAGGTCAGCCACCGCTCGAAAAACCTGTTGGCCATCATCCAGAGCATTGCCACCCAGACCGGCCGCTATTCCGAGACATCGGACGATTTCCTGACGCGCTTTCGCGGCCGGTTGCAGTCACTGGCCTCCTCTCAGGATCTGGTGACGTCGTCGAACTGGCGGGGTGCTGCACTACGCGAGCTTGTCCGTGGCCAGGTCGTGCGCTACGGCGCCGATCCCGCACAGAGCCTGCGCTTCAATGGCGTCAACCCATACCTCAATCCCAACGCCGCGCTTCATATCGGCCTGGCCATGCACGAGCTCGCCGTCAATTCATTCAGCTACGGTGCCCTCGCGCGGCCGGATGGCTTTGTCGAGGTTACCGCCAATCTGTCGAACCTCACGGAGGCCGTTGATAAGCCGGCTTTGTCGCTGACCTGGGTCGAGGCCATCGTCGCCAATGACAATAGGCGCACCGAGAAACGCTTCGGCAGCGTTGCTCTCGAACGCGTCGTGCCGGCATCGCTGAACGGCACGGCGACACTGGAAATCACTGGCGACCGTCTCGAATATCGGCTTGTCGTTCCGCACGGCAATTTCGAAACCGAGTGATGGGCCGAATTTGCCTCAGAGCAATTCCGTCCTGAATTGCGTCAAGCAGAGAGCCCAGAGCGCCGGATTCCTTAACCCGCTGTTCACCATAAAGTCCGATGCTGAGGCTCCCAGAGATTGCCGGCTCTCGGCCGATTCAACCAACGCTTCGGCCGCGGCCTGCAACGCAAGTATGGGAGGAATGATCTTGACGGTTGCCGACATGAACAGGCTGGAACAGGCCGCCCGCGTCTCGATGAGCGGCTTTCAGGATCCGGACGCTTCCGCCACGCCTGCGCCGCACCCCTGGCATCCCTTGCTTCGCTTCGCCGCTGTCGCGTTCGTCGCCGCCATCGTGCTGATCTTGGCGTCGCAACTGGGCTGAGCCAGGGTCGCTCAAGTTCACACTGCTCCAAGTCAGGCTGAGCTGAGAGTCCGGTCTGGCTCCCTGGCCAGCCAATTATTAACGTCCCCAGCTTTCATCACAGGAACTTTGACGGCTGCAGACCGTTCTTATGGCGAGAGGATCCTCGCCGTGGAACACATCGCCGCTTTGCTTCTGGTTATCGGCTGTTCGAACAGCATGACGGAATGCCGCGAACTGCCGGTGCCGGTCAGCGTGTTCGAGACCGCGCAGGCATGCACCGCCGAGCGGCCTTTCGCCATGGGTGACGTGCAGGGTCAGGCTGAGCACGTCGTTGCCAAATGTCTTGCCGTCGATCCTGCCCTGGAGGACGACTACGACCAGATCGTCTGGAACGTGCGCCCTGACGGTTCGCTCGACGCATCCTTGCAGATTTCCAACGTCGTGGTTGCGTCGGATTTGACGCGCCCCGAAAAAGACTATCTTCGCCAACAATAAAATCGAGCGGGCAAAAGCCGTCATTTCATGCTAAATGGCGGCTGGAGCTTATTAAAGTGAGGACGAAAGTGAGGAGAGACTCAATGCGGAAATTGATTATTGCCATGGTTGCCGTGGTCGCCGTCAGCGGCTGCAGCACGACCGAACAGGACGTGGGTGTCGGTACGTTGGTTGGCGCCGGCGTCGGCGGCCTGGTTGGCGGCGGCAAGGGTGCGCTCATCGGCGCAGCCGTTGGTGCCGGTTCCGGTCTGCTGGTGCGCAACCTGCGCAATGGCTATTGCCAGTATCGCGACAATCGCGGCCGGCTTTACACCGCTCGCTGCTGATCCGCTTCAAAGCGTCAAACAATCGAGACGGAGACCGGCTAGCCGGTCTCCGTTTTTTTGCCTGTATCGGGCGGCGGGATCCTGATTTCCACCGTAAGTCCGTCAGCGCGAAAATCTCTGGCGATCGTGCCGCGCAATTCGCGCGTGACATTGAGATCGATCAGCTTGGTGCCGAAGCCGGTCTTGGCCGGCGCTTCTAGTTGCTTCTGCCCCGCCTCGCGCCAGTTCAGAACCAGCATCCTGCCGGATCCGCGCCCCTCGAACGACCAATCCACCTTCAGCGCGCCGACGGAATTGCCGGCCTCGCCATATTTCAGCGCATTGGTCGCCAGTTCGTGGAAGGTAAGGCCAAGCGCCTGCGTCGTCGTCTCGTCGAGCAGCACCTGAGGCCCTGACAATATCCCGTCCGGAAGCTCCTTGCCGAACACCTGGCCAAGCTCGATGCGAAGGAGATCGCCAAGGTCGGCCTTCTGCCAGCGCGAGCGCGTCAGCATGTCCTGAGACGCCGCCATCGCCTGCAGGCGGGCCGAGAAGGAGGAGGAGAATTCCTTTACGTCGGTGGCGTGTGCTGCCGTCTGGCGCGCGATCGCCAGCACCCGTGTGATCGAATTCTTGATCCGATGCTTCATCTCCTGCAGCATCAGATCCTTTTCGAGCAGGCTCTTTTCCGTCGTCTCGTGCAACAGCGACTTGGCGTCATAGGCGCGCTCCTGGTAGCGGGCCACCAGCGCTATGGCGCCGGCCAGGAGCAGCCCGAACAGGCCGAGCATCACCGGAATGGCGCGCGACGACGGCTGCGAGAAAGCGCTGGTCGGCCGAAACAGCACCGTCCACGGCCGGCCGGCGACGATGATCTTGCGCGTCACCAGCAGCCTGTCGCCAAAGCTCGAAACCGGCGGCGTTTCCGACTGGAACAGAAGATTGCCGGCGTCGACCTTGCCGTCATAGACCTCAGTGTTGACCGGCAGCAGCGGTGAGCGGCTGAGCGCGGTCTGGAACAGATCGCGGGCGCGGAAAGCGGCGTAGAGAAAGCCTGAAGTCGACGATCTGGACGCGTTGATGCCATCCGGCGCGGTTTCGACATTGAGCCTGACGAAGACCAGGAAGCCGGTAAAAGTCTGCGCCGCACCCGTGCCCTGGCCGAGTTGAACCAGACCGCTTGCATGCTGCGCGTCATCGGCCATCGCTTTTTCGATCGCTTCGCGCCGCACCGGTTCGGTGAACATGTCGTAGCCGATGGTCGACTCGTTGGAGGGGTCGAGCGGTTCGAACAGCACGATAGGCGTGCGCCAGGACTGTGACGAGTCCGGATAGACAGCGTGTGGCACGCCACGGTCGCGCAACATGTCGCGCTCGACCGCCGCTTCGTCGCCGGCTTTGGCCAGCCTGAGATAGCCGATGCCGCGCAGGCCGGCAAAATTGCTGTCGACATCGAGCGCACTGAAGAAGGCCTCGAATTCGCTTCGCGAAATCTCGCCATTGCGGGCGTCGAACAGTGCCTGCGTCGAGCGCAGCAGCGACAGATGCAGGTCGATGCGGCTTTCGATGCGGTTGAGCGCATCGTCGGCCGTCGCCTCGAATTTGATCCGTGCCGCCTCCTGGGTGGCGAAGTAGGCGAAGCCTGCCATCGTCAGGCTGATAAGCGCGACGGCAATGAAGGCGACGATCGGGAAAAACTTCTTCAAAGGATGCTGCGGCCCATGTCTCTGGGACCTTTATGGCACGTCACCGCGCCAACACAATGGCGAGGCCAAACCATCGTGACAGCTGGCACATCACGTTCCAGATGTTAGCCGGCTTATCGATCGCGCATCGGAGAAGATGACCGTCAGCCGATAATAGTGTTTGTCTCAGGCGGCGATCTTCAGCGCGCCCGGACCCGGAATGGCGCCGGGCGGACACTTGCCGAGGATGATCATGCCGAGCACCTCGTCCTGGGTGACGTCGGTGGTGCGCGCGGTACCGACGACCTGGCCGTTCTTCATCACGCAGACGCGGTCGGCAAGTTCGAACACGTCGTGGATGTCATGGCTGATCAGGAAGATGCCGATGCCGTCGGCCTTGAGTTGCTTGACCAGCTCGCCGACCTGCGCCGTTTCCTGCGGACCAAGAGCCGCCGTCGGTTCGTCCATGATCAGGATGCGCGCGTTGAACAGGATGGCGCGGGCAATCGCCACCGACTGGCGCTGGCCGCCCGACAGCTTGATCACCGGGTCTTTGAAGCGCTGGAAGCGCGGATTGAGCCGGCCCATCACCTTGCGTGCTTCGGCCTCCATGGCGACATCGTCGAGCGTGCCCCAGGCCGTCATGATTTCGCGGCCGAGGAACAGATTGGCGGCGGCGTCGACATTGTCGGCCAACGCCAGCGTCTGGTAGATGGTTTCGATGCCGTATTTCTTGGCATCGCGCGGGTTGGAAATCGAAGCCTCCTGGCCGTTGACGAAAATCTGGCCGGCATCGCGCTTGTAGGCGCCGGACAGGATCTTGATCAGCGTCGATTTGCCGGCGCCGTTGTGGCCAAGCAGCGCCATCACTTCGCCAGGGAACAGATCGACCGAGGCATCGTCAACGGCGCGGATGCCGCCGAAAGCGATCGAGACGTTGCGCATGTCGACCAGTGGCGTGCCCGCGGGAGCAGCGGAGGGAGCGGTTTTCTCAGTCATGATCGTTCTCCCTAAACCCGCTTGCGGTAGACGGTGTCGAGAAACACCGCGATGACGAGCACGGCGCCGACGACGATGCTCTGCAGCGGCGAGTCGACACCGAGCAGCACCATGCCGGACTGAAGCGACTGCATCAAAAGCGCGCCGAGCATGGCACCGATGATGGTTCCCGAACCGCCGGCGAGCGAGGTACCGCCGATGACGGCGGCGGCAATCACCAGCAGCTCGTCCAGCGTGCCAAGCGCATTGGTGGCCGAATTCAGCCGGGCCGATGAGATCGCCGCGGCGATCGTTGCCAGCACGCCCATGATCATGAACACCTTCATGGTGATCCAGCGCGTGTTGATGCCCGCCAGATTGGCGGCTTCCGGATTGCCGCCTATGGCAAAGACGTAGCGGCCGAAGCGCGTCCGGTTGGTGATGAACGTCATGACAACGCCGACCGCGATTGCCATGAGCACAGGAATGGCGATGCCATGCGCAATGAACAGTCCGCCATCGGGCACGGTGATGTTGTGGGCGGCCGCATAGCGGTTCACGATGCCGACCGGCCATGGATAGGAATTGGCCACCCACACCGCGCCCAGGATGATTGCGCAGGCAACGGTGCCCATCAGGGTTTCGGCCCAGACCGGGCGCAGCGGGAAGCGGAAGCGCTTGCGCTGCACGCGCCCGTTGAACAACGCAAACACCACGGCAAGGCAGGCGACGACGCCCACAACCCAGCTCCAGGTCGCGCCGATCGACCCGGCGGGACCACCGCCCATCAGCTGGAAAGTGGCGTCGAGCGGCGCCACGGTCTGGCCGCTGGTCACCCACCACGCTGCGCCGCGCCAGACCAACAGGCCGCCCAGCGTGACGATGAAGGCCGGCACTTCGAGATAGGCGATTATGAAGCCCTGGAAGGCACCGATGAGAAGACCGAGCGCCAGGCCGATGACCAAAGCCAGAACCCAGATCCACGGATTGCCGAGTTCCAGCCCGATGAAGCGCACCAGAAAGTGCACCTGGGCAAAGCCCATCACCATGCCTATCACCCCTTCGGCCGAGCCAATGGATAGGTCGATGTTGCGCATGACGATGACCAGCACCATGCCGCAAGCCATGATGGCGACGGCTGATGTCTGCACCGACAGGTTCCACAAATTGCGCGGCGTCAGAAAGAGACCACCCGACAGGATATGCAGGCCGATCCAGATGATCACCAGCGCGCCGATCATGCCGAGCATGCGGGTGTCGATCTCGGTCGCCTTCAGGAACCGGGCGACCGGGCCGAGTTCCGACGCACGCGCTGTGTCGGCCTGCGAAGGCGAGGTTGTGTCGGTCATGATGTCCTCCCAGCGGCTTGCCGTCTGACGCGGATGCCGGACCACAGCCTAGAAGTTAGCCGCCTCTGGCGGAAACACAAATCTTGTTGAGAAAACGCCGCGGCTTTGGGCCGCGGCGTCGATATCGAATGGAAACAGACCAAGCTTAGTTGCAGGCTGCGACGCTGCCGGCGGCGACGCCGGTGCAGACTTCGTCCTTCTTGATCCAGCCGGCGTCGATGACGACGTTGAGGTTGTCCTTGGTGATCGCGACGGGGGTCAAGAACAGCGACTTGACGGTGTTGCCGCCAGGCGTGGTGAAATCCTTGGCGCCGGCGATATCGCTCGTCTTCTTGCCGTCGGCGAGCTGCGAGGCGATCTCGGCGGCGTTCTTGCCGAGCTCGCGCGCGTCTTTCCACACCGATACGGTCTGGGTCCCGAGCGCGATGCGGTTCAGAGCGGCATGGTCGCCGTCCTGGCCCGAGACGGGAACCGTTCCGGCAAGGCCCTGCGCCGTCAGCGCGGCGACAACGCCGCCGGCGGTGCCGTCATTGGCCGCGACCACGGCATCGACCTTGTTGTCGTTGGCGGTCAGGAACTGTTCCATGTTCTTCTGCGCGTTGGCCGGCAGCCAGCCGTCCGTATAGGCTTCGCCGACATTCTTGATCTTTCCCGAGTCAATGGCTTCCTTGAGCACTTCCATCGAGCCCGCGAACAGGAAATCCGCATTCGGATCGGAGCCCGAGCCCTTGATGAAGACATAGTTGCCTTCCGGCTTGGCCTTGAACACTTCACGAGCCTGCATGCGGCCGACTTCCTTGTTGTCGAAGGTCAGGTAGAAGACGTCCTTGTTCTCGATCAGGCGGTCATAGCCGACCACCGGAATGCCTTCGTCCAGCGCCTTCTGCACCGCCGGGCCAATGGCGGAGGCATCCTGCGCCAGGATGATCAGCGAATTGGCGCCCTGCGAGATCAGGCTTTCGACGTCAGTCAGCTGCTTGCCGGGATTGGACTGCGCGTCGGCGGAAATATACTTGTCGCCGGCAGCCTCGATCGCCGCCTTCATCGCCGCTTCGTCGGTCTTCCAGCGCTCTTCCTGGAAGTTCGACCACGACACGCCGATGACCTTGTCCTTCGCCTGCGCGACCGACACCAGCGTCAGCGACATGGCGACACCCGCCAGCATGGCGGCTGCAAATCTGTTCATGTTAATCCTCCCTGCGCCGCGCGCGGCGCGACAAAACTGGCCCGAAGGCCGGCACACAGAGGCTCTATTTTTTCGAGCCTCGAAAAAATACTGGTCCAACGGCGAGGCGCTGTCAACATCGATTCTGATGGAATCTGATGGCCTCCGCGAATTTTTTCGAGACTCGCAATAAACAATGACAGCGCCGCCGGCTTCTGCCAATATTTGCGTAGCGCCCCTGACCGCCTTCATTATCATGAGGCGCGAGGAGGACCGGGAGGAAACAAAAATGTCGGTTGGAATCCGCCACGACGATTTGCGCCGTCGCAACCGTGCGATGGTGATTTCGGCCGTGCGCCGTGCCGGCCAACCGTCGCGGACCGAGATCGCGGCGACCACCGGCCTCAGCCATTCGACCATATCGGCGATCTCGTCGGATTTGATTGCGGAAGGCATCCTGGCCGAAAGCAAGCCCGGCGAGACCGGCGCGCTGAAACGCGGCCGGCCGCAGGTCGGCCTTGGCCTCAACCCGGAAGCGGCGGCGGTGATGACCGTGGTGCTGTCGCTGAACTTCCTCTCCGTCACCGTCATTGACTATGCCGGCCAGGTGGTCGCCGAGGAACAGCGCCGGCTCGACACGCTGACCATTTCGCGCGACGAACTGATCGGCGAATGCACTGCCATTGTCAGACGCCGGCTCGAGGATCCCGACCTCGACGTCCAGAGCGTCGCCCGCATTGCCATGGGCATTCAGGGCATCACCGATTCGCATGCGCGCGCCATGCTGTGGTCGCCGATCACACCGCTGACCGACATTGCCTTCGCCGACATACTGGAAGCGGAATTCGGCATTCCGGCCACCATGGAAAACGACTGCAACATGATGGCGGTGGCGCTGCAATGGCGCCAGCCTGACCGCTATCGCGACGATTTCATCGCCATCCTGCTCTCGCATGGCATCGGCATGGGGCTGGTGCTGAAGGGCGAACTGTTCACCGGCACCCATTCGTCCGGCGGCGAGTTCGGCCACATGATCCACCGGCCCGGCGGCGCGCTGTGCCGTTGCGGGCGGCGCGGCTGCGTCGAGGCCTATGCCGGCAACTACGCTATCTGGCGCAGCGCAAAGATGATGAGCGAGGATGCCGAACCGGTCGATGTCGGCGACGCCGACATGCGGGCGCTGGCCGCACGCGCCCGCGAGACGGATGGCCCGGAGCGCGAAGCCTATCGCAAGGCGGGCGAGGCGCTCGGCTTCGGCCTTGGCAGCCTGTTCGCGCTGATCGACCCCGCCCCTGTCGCCATGGTCGGTGTCAGCGCCGCCGCCTTCGACCTGATCGAGCCGGCATTGCGCGAGGCGATCGCCCAGACCGCCGGCGGCCAGCACTCGAAGTCGATCTCCTTCGACACCGAGCCCAACGAACTGCCGTTGATCCGCGAGGGCTGCGCCATGCGGGCGCTAAGCTTCGTCGACCAGGAGATTTTCGCGCCCGGCATTCAAGCGAAGACCGGCAAGCACGTCGCCTGAGAGGCCGGCGACGGCCCGGCGCGCCGGGCTCTAGTCTTCGCGGATGGCGTAGCCGGCGCCGCGGATGGTGCGGATGACGTCCGGCATGCGGCCATTGTTGACCGCCTTGCGCAAGCGACCGACATGCACGTCGACCGTGCGTTCGTCGATGTAGATCGTCTCGCCCCAGACATTGTCGAGCAGCTGGCTGCGTGAGAACACACGGCCGGGGTGGCGCATCATAAATTCGAGCAGGCGGAACTCGGTCGGCCCCAGTCGGATCTCGCTCTTCTTGCGGTAGACTCGGTGCGATTCACGGTCGAGCACGATGTCGCCGACCTTGAGCACGCTGGACAGGACTTCCGGCTTGGCGCGGCGCAGCAGCGCCTTCACGCGCGCCATGAATTCCGGCGTCGAGAACGGCTTGACCAGATAATCGTCGGCGCCGGTCGAAAGCCCGCGCACGCGGTCGCTCTCCTCGCCACGCGCGGTCAGCATGATGATCGGCAATCGCTCGGTCTCGGGCCGCATCCTGAGCCGCCGGCAAAGCTCGATGCCGGACACCGCCGGCACCATCCAGTCGAGCACCAGAAGGTCGGGCACATTTTCCTGCAGCCGGATTTCGGCCTCGTCGCCGCGCGTTACCACTTCGACCTGGTAGCCTTCGGATTCGAGGTTGTAGCGGAGGAGCACGCCCAGCGGCTCCTCATCCTCCACGACCATGATGCGTGGCGCAATCATCAGCAGTTCACCCTTGTCAGGCCGACGTGGCCATCGCCGTCTCGTCCTGCTTCGGGCGATTGGCAGGCAATTGCTGGCCGGTCAGCACATAATACGCATTTTCAGCGATGTTGGTGACATGATCGCCGATGCGCTCCAGATTCTTGGCGCAGAACAGAAGATGCGTGCAGGCAGTGATGTTGCGCGGGTCTTCCATCATGTAGGTCAAGAGTTCACGAAACACCGACGTGTATTTGACGTCGATGCGCTCGTCCTCATTCCTGAGCTTCGCCAGCGCGGCCGCATCGGCGGCGGCATATTCCTCGACCACCCCTTGCACCTGGATCAGCACCAGTTGTGCCATCGCATCGATGGAATGCGAGAGGTCGCGCGGCGTGACGCTCAAGCCCACAGTGCCGACGCGCTTGGCGATGTTCTTGGCGAGATCGCCGATGCGCTCGAGGTCGCCGGCCATGCGGATCGAACCGACCACGGCGCGCAGATCGTTGGCCATCGGCTGGCGCTTGGCGATGAGCGTGATGGCGCGGTCGTCGAGTTCACGCTGGCGCGCGTCCATGATGGCATCATCGGAAACCACACGCTGCGCCAGCGCGTTGTCCGACGTGAGCAGCGCTTTGGTCGAGCCGCTGACCATCGACCCGGCCAGATCGCCCATGTCGCGGATCAGCTTGCTGATCTGGCCCAACTCTTCATCGAAGGAGGCGACGGTATGTTCACCCATGATCCTGGTCCTCGTGCCTGAAAATTCAACCGCTGGACGGCTCAGCCGAAGCGGCCGGTAATGTAGTCCTGGGTGCGCTTGTCGTCGGGATTGGTGAACATCTTGTCGGTGGCGCCCTCCTCGACCAGGTAGCCGAGGTGGAACATCGCCGTGCGTTGCGACACGCGCGCTGCCTGCTGCATCGAGTGGGTGACGATGACGATAGTGTAGTTCTGGCGCAGTTCGTCGATCAGCTCCTCGACGCGGGCGGTGGCGATCGGGTCGAGCGCCGAGCAGGGCTCATCCATCAGGATCACTTCCGGCGAGACCGCGATGGCGCGCGCGATGCACAGGCGCTGCTGCTGGCCGCCGGACAGGCCAGTGCCGGGTTCCTGCAGGCGGTCCTTGACCTCGTTCCAGATCGCCGCCTTCTTCAGGCTCGACTCGACGATCTGGTCCATGTCGGACTTGCGCTTGGCCAGGCCATGGATGCGCGGGCCGTAGGCGACGTTCTCGTAGATCGACTTCGGGAACGGATTGGGCTTCTGGAACACCATGCCGACGCGAGCCCTGAGTTCGACGACGTCGATGTTCTTGTCGTAGATGTCGTCCTCATCGAGCGTGATCTTGCCGGTCACCCGCGCTGAATCGATGGTGTCGTTCATGCGGTTGAGGCAGCGCAGGAAGGTCGACTTGCCGCAGCCGGACGGGCCGATCAGCGCGGTCACCTGGTTTTGGCGGACGTCGAGATTGACGTCGAACAGCGCCTGCTTCTCGCCGTAGAACACGCCGACCTTGTCGCCGCGCATCTTGATCACTTCGTTCGACTTGGCGTTCATTTTGTCGCCCACTGCGTTTTCAAGGGACTGTTCGGTCATGATGTTCATACCAAATTGCCTTTTTTCTACCAGCGCCGCTCGAACCGGCGCCGAAGCACGATCGCGGTGATGTTCATGGCCATGAGGAAGACCAGCAGGATGATGATGGCGCCGGACATGCGCTCGACAAAAGCGCGTTCGGCCTCGTTTGCCCACATGTAGATCTGCACCGGTAGCGCGGTTGCCGGGTCGAAAGGTGTCTTCGGATAGTCGGCGACAAAGGCGACCATGCCGATCAGAAGCAGTGGTGCGGTCTCACCCAACGCGCGCGCCAGGCCGATGATGGTGCCGGTCAGGATGCCGGGCGCGGCCAGCGGCAGGATGTGCTGGAACACCATCTGCATCTTGGAGGCGCCAAGCCCAAGCGCTGCCGAGCGGATCGACGGCGGCACCGCCGCAAGGGCGGCGCGCGTGGCAATGATGATGGTCGGCAGCGTCATCAATGTCAGCACCAGGCCGCCGACGAAGGCGGCCGAGCGCGGCATGCCGAGGAAGTTGATGAACACGGCAAGCCCGAGCAGGCCGAAGACGATCGACGGCACCGCCGCCAGATTATTGATGTTGACTTCGATCAGGTCGGTGAAGCGGTTCTTCTTGGCGAATTCCTCAAGATAGATCGAGGCGGCGACGCCGATCGGCAGCGCCAGCAACAGCACGATCACCATCATGTAGAACGAGCCGATGATCGCCACGCCCATGCCCGACGTCTCAGGCCGGCTGGAGGCGCCATAGGTGAACAGGCCCGTATTGAAATGCTCGGCCATCACGCCATCGGCCTTGAGCTTGTTCATCCAATCGATCTGCTGGTTGGACACCTTGCGGCGGGCTTCATCGACACTGAGGTCGATCTGGCCCTTGAAGGCGGAGTCGAGATTGGCGGCGGCCAGGATGTTGACGTCACGCGTCGTGCCGATCACCGAGGGATCGGCGGCGACGATGTCGCGCAGCTGGACGCGGGCGCCCTCCGACAGGAAGCCCTTGAGCTTCAGCATCATCGGCTTGTTGGCGGGATCGATGCCGAGTTTGGCGACCAGTGCGTTTTCGGCGAGCTTGGGATAGTTCGCCTTGATCAGCACGTTCGGATCGGTGGCGCGCTTGCCGGAGGGATCGATCACCTTCTCGTCGAAGGTTATCGGCAGCGTCACCGTCGTCTGCCAGAAGGCGGTGTAGCCTTTCGAGACGATGGTGATCAGCATGATGGCCAGGAACGCCAGGCCGACCGAGATCGCAATCACACCATAGATGCGGAAGCGGCGTTCGGCGGCGTAGCGCGCCTTCAGCCCGATGTCGCGGCGCGGGCGCGCGACAGCACCCGCCATCGTGTCCAGGGGGATGTCGGTCATTCGTACTGCTCCCGGTACTTGCGCACGATGTAGAGGGCGACAATGTTCATCACCAGCGTCAGCGCGAACAGCGTCAGGCCGAGCGCGAAGGCGACCAGCGTCTGCGGTGAGTTGAACTCGAGATCGCCGGTCAGCTGGTTGACGATCTTGACGGTGATGGTCGTCATCGCCTCGAATGGATTGGCGGTGAGATTGGCGGCGACGCCGGCCGCCAGCACGACGATCATCGTTTCGCCGATGGCGCGCGACGCAGTTAGCAGGATGGCACCGACGATGCCGGGCAGTGCCGCCGGCAGGATCACCCGCTTGATCGTCTCCGAGCGCGTGGCGCCCAGGCCGAGCGAGCCGTCACGCATGGCGCGAGGCACCGCGGTGATGATGTCGTCGGACAGCGACGACACGACCGGGATCAGCATCACGCCCATCACCAGGCCAGCGGTGAAGATGCTCTGGCCCTGGATGAACGGCGAGCCGCCGGTGAGTGCCGCCGACAGGTCGCGCATGAATGGCCCGAGCGTGACCACGGCGAAGATGCCGTAGACGATGGTCGGGATGCCAGCCAGCAATTCCAGCGCCGGCTTGACCACCGAGCGCACGCTGCGCGAGGCATATTCGGACATGTAGACCGCCGACATCAACCCGACCGGCACGGCCACCAGCAGCGCGACGGCGGCAATGTAGAGCGTGCCGGCGAGAAGCGGGATCAGGCCGAACTGGCCCTGGCTGCCGCCCGAACCGGCGGCGGCGAAGCGCGGATCCCACACTGTGCCGAAGAAGAAGCTCATCGGCGACACGCTTTCGAAGAAGGTGATGGTCTGGAACAGCATCGACAGCACGATGCCGACCGTGGTCAGGATGGCGATGGTCGAGGCCGCAAGCAGCCCCCACAGCATCAGCCTCTCGACATTGTTGCGCGCCCTGGCGCGCGGCGCGATCTGCCGCAGCGCATAGAAGGCGCCGGCGATCGACAGTGCAAGTGTGATCACCGCGCCAAACAGGCCGAGCCTGTCCTGGACCTTGTTGGCCTCGACGGCGATCGGAATCATGTAGTCCTGCGTGTCGGTGGCCAGCGCCACGCCCTTGGCGATGAGCAACGGCTGCAATTCAGCGAAGGTGGCGGGAAGCGGCGTAGCGGCATCGAGCCGGCGCAAACCCTTGGCGAGGCTCTTCACCAGGCTGGCGTCGAGCGCTTCGCTGGCGACCTTGGAGTCGACAGTGCGTTCGGGCAAGGCGGCGTGGATGTGCCGGTCGAGATAGAAGGACGAGCCAATGTCCCAGACGGCGAGCAGCAGGACGGCAGGCAGGACGGCGAGCAGAAAGGCCCACCAGCCGTGGTAGTGGGCGCGCGAATGCGGCTTGACCTTGCCGGTATCCTGCGCCGCGGCGCGCTGGCGGCCGATCACGAAGGCGACCACGCCGATGGCAATGACTATGGCGAGTACGAGCAAGGACGACATCACCCACCCCAGGGAAAATTCAGATCGCCGCCGCCGTTGCGGCAAGCGGCAAAATCAGGGCGCGGATTTGGTCCGCGCCCTGATCCGGTCAGTTGATTACATCGTCTTTCCGGCGGCGAAGGCGTCGCGCTGGCTCTGACGCTCGGCGTCGGGAGCCGAAACCAGGCCGTACTGGGCGAGCGGGCTTTCCGGGCCGATCATCTGGTCGTCAAGGAAGAACTCGACATATTCCTTGAGGCCGGGAACGACACCGAGATGCGCCTTCTTGACGTAGAAGAACAGCGGGCGCGAAACCGGATACTTGCCGGTTGCGATCGTCTCGGTCGAAGGCACGATGCCTTCCACGGTGGCGACCTTCAGCTTGTCGGCATTGTTCTCGTAGAAGGCGAGGCCGAACACGCCGACGCCGGTCTTGTTGGAGTCGATGCGGGCGAGCGTCTCGGTGTAGTCGCCGTCGATGTCGACAGCCTTGCCGTCCTTGCGGATGGCGATGCAGGTCTTGCCGATTTCCTTGTCGTCGGCAATGCCGGCGGCCTTCAGGGCGGCCTTGTCGCAGCCGGCGTCGAGAAGCTTGGTCTCGAACACTTCGCGGGTGCCGTGCTTTTCACCGGGGATGTAGGCAGCGATATCCCAGTCGGGCAGCTTCGGGTTGACCTGGTTCCACTTGGTGTTCGGATTGGCGACGAGCTTGCCGTCAACCACCAGCTTGGCGGCGAGCGCCTTGTAGATGTCGGCGGGAACCAGCGCCCAATCCGGGCCCTTGATGTCGGTGGCGAAAACGATGCCGTCATAGCCGATGCGGACTTCCTGGACTTCCTTCACGCCGGCGTCGGCGCAGGACTTCAGCTCGTCCTTCTTGATCGGACGCGAGGAGTTGGCGATGTCGATGGTGTCTTCGCCGACGCCCTTGCAGAATTCCTTGATGCCGGCGCCGCTGCCGCCGGACTCGACAACCGGGGTCTTGAAGTTGGTGAAGGTTTCGCCGAACTGCTCGGCGACGATCTTGGCGTAAGGCAGCACGGTCGACGAACCGGCGACCTGGATCTGGTCACGCGCAGCGGCGACACCGGACGATGCGGCGAACGCTACCGCCACGGCCGATGCCGTAACGAGGAATTTCTTCATGTGGCCTGCTCCTGTTCGGAAGATGGTCTCTCGGCGCCCTCTTCAGCCGGCGCCCGCTGAGGCCAATAGCCTTCGATTATTACAGTCGCATGACAGTTTCGTGTCAGCCCGGTAACGTCGGATGGACGCACAGAAAGCCGCAGCCGGCCTGCCTCGCCGGCAGAGCCGCAGTTTGCCGCTGGAATCATAAGCTTGCGGGATTTTGCGTCGGCATTTGTCCCGGCGGATCGCAGGCCGCGATGCCGAGAAAGAAAAACCGGACGGAAGCGCGTTGCCCGTGGCCAGAGCGTATCTTGGCTGAGCCATCGCCAAAAACAGGTCCGTTGGGGTAGATTTCGACGCTGTTTCTTGTCGGCGGTCGCTTGCTCCCGCCCGTAACTGAATGAGCGGTTTGTTGCGGCCATTTTCCCGAATGGGCGCAAGCTTTGATATGGTGCGATCGCACCATACCGCTGGACGCCGCTGATCTGCCGAATCCCGGTACTGATACCAGTTAGCCGGCGTCGCGTTTGGCTTCGCTCGCGATGCCGGCCCAGCGTTCGACCTTTTCGAGCAGCGCCTTGGGACTGATCGGCTTGGGCAGATAGTCGTCCATGCCGGCTTCCAGGCAGCGCTCGCGGTCGCCCTTCAAGGCATGCGCGGTGACACCGACGATCGGGATATGCGTGCCGCTCTCTTCCTCCAGCCGGCGAATCGCGGCCGTGGCTTCGAGCCCGTTCATCTCCGGCATCGAGACATCCATCAGGATCATGCGCGGATTGAGCCGGCCGAAAGCATCGAGCGCCTTGCGGCCGTTGCCGACGATCTCGAAGCTGAAGCCGGTTTCACCGAGGATCTGGGTGAACACCATCTGGTTCACCTCATTGTCCTCGGCAACGAGGATATCGAGCCCGCGTTCGTTGCCGCCTGCCCGGGCGCGGGCACGCAGCGGCGGCGGGTGCAGTTGCGATCGCTCGGACGCGCCCCGTGCCGTCGCTGTCGACGTCGGCTGTACCATCGCTTCGCCGGAACCGCCGCTTGCGGCCTCCGGCGCAGGGTCTGTTGTGCCGTGGCGATGGCGCTGGATGGTGGCGACCAGCGTCTCCAGCAGCACCGAGGAGCGCGCCGGCTTGATCAGCTGCGCATCGATGCCGAGATCGCGGTAGCTGGTGTTGGCGAGCGACTGGTCGACCGAAGTCAGCATGATGATCGGTGTGTCGGCGAGCCCCGCGGTGTTGCGCACGACGCGCGCCATTTCGGCACCGCTCATCCCCGGCATCTGGTAGTCGAGCACGACACAGTCGACCGGCACGCCATAGGCGGCCGCGGCAACCAGCACCTTCAGCCCTTCGGCACCGCTTTCGGCAGCGCAGGAATCGAAAGTCCACGACACCATCTGCTCGGTCAGGATCGAGCGGTTGACGGCGTTGTCGTCGACGATCAGCACCCTTGCACCGGTGACGTCGACGGGCATGATGCGCTGCCCTGTCTGCTGCCCGGCCCTGGGCAGCGTGACGGTGAACCAGAAGGTCGAGCCCTTGCCCTCGGCGCTCTCGACGCCGATCTCGCCGCCCATCAGCTCGACCAGCCGCGAGGTGATGGCAAGGCCGAGCCCGGTGCCTTCATGGCGCCTGGTCGACGAGGTATCGACCTGATTGAACTTTTCGAAGACGGCCTTCAGCTTGTCCTCCGGAATGCCTATGCCGGTGTCGGTGACCGAGATGGTGAGCCTGGTTCCGGCCACAACCCTCTCGCCGGTGACATCGACCAGCACATGGCCTTCGTCGGTGAATTTTACCGCATTGCCGAGCAGATTGGTGACGATCTGCCTGATGCGGCCGACATCGCCGATGAACAGGCTTTCCAGGCCCGGCTCGACGCGCACGATCAGTTCGAGGTCTTTCTCCTTGGCGCGTGTCGACACCAATGTCGCAACATCCTCGATCGCCTCGGGCAGGTTGAACGGCGCCGGGTCGAGCACGAGCTGGCCGGCATCGATCTTGGAGAAGTCCAATATGTCGTTGATGATCGTAAGCAGCGCGTTGCCCGACTTGACGATGATGTCGGTGAACGTCTTCTGCTTGGGGTCGAGGTCGGATTTGGCGAGCAGCTCGGCCATGCCGAGCACGCCGTTCATCGGCGTGCGGATTTCGTGGCTCATATTGGCCAAAAATTCCGACTTGGCGCGGTCGGCGAGCACGGCGCGCTGGCGCGCCTCGCGCAGTTCGGCCTCGCGCATTTTCAACTCGGTGATGTCGGTGGTCGATCCGATCAGATAGAGCGAACCGTCCGACGCGATCATCGCGCCCTTGCGCGCGAACTGGTGACGCACATTGCCGTCGGCAAGCGTCACCGTCTCCTCGATCTCCTGCGTCTCGCCGGTGCGCAGCACGGCCATATCGCCGGCGACGAAGGCCTCACCGTCCGCGCCGAAGATCTCGACGTCGGTCTTGCCGATCGCCTCCTCCTTGCTGAGGCCGGTCAAGTCGCACCAGCCCTTGTTGACGTAGAATTGGCGCAGGTCCGAGCGCTTGGCGTAGATCGACACCGGCACATTGTCGATGAGATTGCGGAACACCTCGTTCTCGCGCATGCTCTCTTCCAGCGCCTGCTCGCGCGCCTTGACGTCGGTGATGTCGGTGCTGGAGCCGACCAGATGCACCGAGCCGTCAAGCGCCACCAGGCGGCTCTTGCGCGTCATCAACTGCCGCACCGTGCCGTCGCGATGTGTGACGGGCTCCTCGACCTCGCGCACTGCCCCGGTGACGACCACTTCGGTGTCGTCATGGCTGTAGCTTTCGGCATCGTCGGCGCCGAACAGCTGGCGATCGGTGCGGCCGATGACATCTTCCTTGGCGATGCCGGTCATGGCGCACCAGGCCTTGTTGACGAATTCGATGCTGAGATCCTGCGCCTTGATGAACGCAGCGACCGGCAGTTCGTCCATGACGTGGCGGAACAAGTCGATCTGGCGCATCGAATCCTGCAGCGCCTTTTCGCGGCTCTTGATCTCGGAAATGTCGACACGCACGCCGATGAAGGTGCCGTCCTCGGTCCGCATATCGTAGACCTGGTACCAGCGGCCGTCCGGATTGAGACGCTCGTAGGAGGTGTTCGGCAAGTGGTAGCGGGCGAGGATTGCGTTGAGCCAGACGTCGCGGTCGCCGTCATAGAGCCTGTCGATCTCTGGATCCCCGCTCAGTCGGAAATAGCCGACCGAGTGTCCCAGTTCCAGCGCGTCGCGGAAGCTGCTGCCGGGCTGCCAGGCCGGCACCAGTGCCGGCAGCGTGTCCTGCAGCTTGCGGTTGGCGAAGACAAACTTGTCGTCGCGGTCGTAGATGATGACGGCGGCGGGGAGCGATTCCAGCACCGTGGCGAGGGTCTTGCGCGCGTCTTCGGCTTCCGTCTCGCGGCGCTTCATGTCGGAGATGTCGAACAGGAAACCGGCGACATAGTTGCGGCCACTTGGCATGCCGACGCGGTTCTTGCGCACGATGCGCGAGCGCCTGGCGCCCTCGACCTCGAAATTCTCCTCGATCTCGTAAGGCGTGCCGGTCGCCAGCACGGCGCGTTCGCTATCTTCGAACAGCGCGGCGTCCTTGCCCGGCATGAAGTCGCCGCCGGGCCTGCCCAGCATCGCTTGCGGCGTCTGTCCGAACAGCGCCGAGAACGCCTCGTTGACGAACACGAAGCGCAGATTGTCGTCCTTGACGAAAATCGGGTCCTCGACGGCGTTGATCACCGCCTCGGCCAGGCGCGATTTTTCCAGCGCCTCGGCGAGTTCGGCCTGGCGATCCTTCATGTCGGTGACGTCGACATAGGAGATCAGCCTTTTGCCGCCGGCGAGCGGCGCAAGCGATGCAATCAGCGTACGGCCGTCATTGCGCGGCAATTGCCTGGAGCCCACCACACCGGCCGTGATTTCCGCTTCGCGCTCGGCGATGTGGCCCTGCCATTCGGCGTCGTCCGCGCCGTAGGGGTCCATATCGCGGCTGGCCTGCATCAGCTCGCGGAAGTCGCAGCCGATCCCGGCGCGTCGGGGATTGATTTCCCAGAAATCATAGAAGGCGCGGTTGATCACCTCGGCGCGCATGTCCGCATCGAGCACAAGCACGCCGATCGGCATCTGGTCGACCATCGTGCGAAGATTGGCGAAGGTCTCGGTGATTTTGGCGTTGGCACTCTCGATCTCGGCGTCGCGACGCTTGAGCTCGGAGACATCGTAGTAGGTCAATAGCCGCTTGCCGCCGGACAATGGCGTCACCGAGAACATCATCGTCCTGCCATTGGCATGGAGAAATTCGCGCGGCGCAACCGAGCCGGCGCGGATCTCCTCGATGCGGGTGGCGAGGTAATGCTGCCACTGCTGTTCATCGAGATCGCCATAGATGCCGTTGCGGCGGTTGAGCTCCATCAGCAGGCTGAACGGCGCGCCGACAGTGATGGCTCCGTCGGGAATCCTGGAAAGGTCGCGATAGGCCTTGTTGACGATGAGCGTGTCGAGCTTCGCGTCGAGCAGCACGACGCCCATATGCATGGCATCCATCGTCCGCTCGAGATCGGCAAGATGCTGCGTGCTTTCGTCTGCCGCGGGCTGACCACTCTGTGCCTGCCGAAGGTCGTCCAATGCACTGGCCAGCGCCGTGACGTTGCGGCCAATGCCGCGATAGCCGGTAAATTCGCCCTCTCCGTCGAAGCGTGGGGAGCCGCTGATCGAAACCCAGCGGCAGCCGGGGCGGCCGCCCTTCAATTCATAGACGAAATGGCGAAACGGCCGATGCGCCTGCAGATCCTCCAGATGCGCGGCGGCCTGTCGATTGCCATGCGACATCTGCTTGAGGAAATCGAAGCGGAAACGGCCAAGAATGCTGGCGGGATCGATGCCGGTAGCGGCCTGGTAATTCTCCGAGAGCCAGGAAAAGCGCAGTTCGGCGTCGGTCTCCCAGATCCAGTCGGCGTCCGCCTCGACGAGTTCGTTCCGCGCTTCGGGTAACGCCACGACGGACATGTCCTCGCGGTTCACAGCCCCTTTTCCGGAACCGCGTCCGCCGCGTGTTCCAACAGTCCCGTCAGCCATCCCGTTCCCACCCCGAAAGCCAAGGCCGAACCCCCTCAGCGGTTCGCCGGCGGAATGTGCCCGAGAAGCATTAATGATCCGCTAACCATAATGCATCGAGACTGCGGCCAGAGCCCACATTGCCCTGCGGTATTCCGCCGGTTGTCGGCGGAACCCCGGCCGGGCTATAAGTCGGCAGGGGTATTGCGGATGACTGGTTGGATCGTGCCTTGTTTCCTGGGGCTGGCGCTGCTTGCGAGCAGCGGCTGCGCGCGCAGCTATGACGGCACGGTGGTGATCCCGAGGCCGCTCGATATCAGGCGGGTCTGGGATCGCGACCCGTCGCAGACCGAGGCCAGCAAGATGCAGGCACAAGCAGGCGTGTTTCCGACGCCGCCGCCGCAGGAGCCGTACCGGCCGGCGGTACGCCGGCACACGACAACGATTGCTTCGCCGAGACGGCACGTCAGATCCAGCCCGCCCGCGATGGCTTCCGAACCGGCCGACCCGCTCACCTGCAAGAATGTCAGCGAGCCCGGCAAGCGCTACAGAATGGTCTGCGAATAGGCTCCCGATGCATGTCGCCTGAAGTGACCCGGTTTTTGGGATCACGACATGCATAAAAAAAAAGGGAATTTTGGCGGCGCGCGTCAGTCCGCCGGGAAGAATGCCGGCCCAACCATCCTGACCGGCCGCGAGAAAGCTTCGACCGATTGCTGCTGGGCAGCGCCGATAGCCTGCGGGGCATCGGCTTCGGTCGGGGGGACTTGCGAAACCGTGCCGAGATCCGGCTTAGCCGACGGCAAGGGAATGATGGCGTTGCTCATATTGGCTGGCGTCACCGTGCGCGCCCTCAGCTCGGCGACACGCCTGGAGTAGCGCTTGACGTCGCATGCCCGGAACGTCGCGTCGTCGCGGTATTTGAAGGCCGCCGGGAGGTCCTTGTAGGGTTTGCGCGTATCGAGCGCGACCATCTCTTCGGTTTCAAGGCTTGGATCACTGAGCGTGTACAGGTCGACGCCGGCATCATCGCAGATGTAGCGGCACTGATCGACCATCTGCTTGACATCGTCGCCTTGCACGAACTGCGATTTCGGCGCCGGGAAAAAATAGCCGTCGGACAGGCGAACGCAAAACAACATCGAATTCCTGCCGATCGTGGCGCCCGCCGGACGCTGTTTCTGTTGCCCGGCAACGGGCGCGCAGCCGAGCGCGACGAGCCTGGCCTGCGGCCCCGACGTATCCCGGCCCGACATCGCGGCGCCGGCGATCTGGCGTTGCACCTGTGTGCGGCTTTTGGCGAGATCGGCGCAAGCGTTGAAGAAGCCGCCCGAAGCACTTTGCGCCGTGCAGCGACGTTGCCTCTCCAGGCCCTGGATCGCCGCAAGCTGGCGGCGCAGCTGTGCAAGCTCGGGGCTGATCCCGCCGCCGGACGAGGCCATCTGGCCCCTGAGCGCCGCGCATGGATCGGCCAGGCAAGCCGAGCTTGCGAGCACAGTCGCCGTCATCGACACCAGTGCGAAGATCACGACCAGCCACAAACGCATCATCGGCGACCCTGGTCCTTGTACCTGTGGAGCCGGCAGCCGCTCTGGCCGATTGAGTCTCCATATATGAGGCAAGTCTAATTAAGATAAAGCCAGCAACGGTCAGGTATTTTACATCGCGTGTATTATGCCTGCTCTTGTAAATTCGCTATTACACTTTTGTTTCAAGATTGAGACGAAGCCAGGCATCGGCGATGGCCGGGGGCCGCCGCGATCAATCTCGCGTTATCGGCCCTTGCGGTTGAAACCTTTCCCCGGCGTCTCGCGTTGTGTCGGTCAAAGGAGACCGAAGATGTCTATTCACTTCACTGTCTCTGGCCTGACCAGGAACCTGTTCCACTCGCTGGGACTGGATCATCAATGGGCGCTGAGACCGCTCGATGCCGAACAGAACCTGTTGCTGGAGTGCTATCTGGCCGGGCAGATTCCGGAATCCGCCTGGGCCGACTACGTCTTCGAGATGCCGGAGCTTCAGCGTCACGTGGACCTCCGGCGCCGGCACCACTGATTGGCGCAGCTATTTCTTGGGCGAGTCGAATCGCAAGGTGAAGACATTGCCGGCGACGCCTTGCGCCAGCTTCGGCGAGAAGCTCAGCGGCAGGCATTTTTGCAGCGCAGCCACTGCGGCGTCGACAAAGGACTTCTTGGCTAGCGCGTCGCCATCGACCTTGATTGCCGTCGGTCGCGGCGGGCCGATCAGCGTGCCGTCGCGCTTGAAGCTGAAACTCAAGGTGACGCTGGCATTTCCTGCATCGGCCGGCGGCGTCCAGCACGCCTGAATCGCGTCGCCGACATCGCCCATTGTATCGAGCGGCGCGGCATTGGACGGGTAGCCTCCGGCCAACACAACACCAACCACCGCAAACAATCTCGCCACGCCTTTCATTGCAAAGCTCCTCGTACCTCGGCCGCCATGGATGGATGGTAGGGTCGACGCCAGCAATGGCAATATGGCTGATGTCAGACTTTGTGGCAGAGCGCGGGAACGTGTCTGACGGCGCATCGGCGAAAAGCAAAAAGGCCGGCATTGCGCCGACCTTTCCTTCCACTTCGGCGCCAGTACATCCGTGGTCGCGGGGTGGATTGCCCTCAATAGACAGGGCTTTGGTTAACGAATCCTTAGCTTTGCGCGCCGGCCTGTGATTTCACATAGGCGATATAGCCTCTGACATCGCCTGCCGGCTCGGCATAGGCCTTGCCGAGTTTCTTCTCGATTGCCGCGACATACTCCTTCGCCCATTTGGGCAGTGGGTAGTCGATGACGGCCAGGAATTCGAGCGTCGATGCCAGGCGGATGTCGGCGATCGACGGGTGCTTGCCGCCGATGAACGGCTTGCCGTCCCGGAAGAAGGAATGAAACACCTCCAGCGGCTCGGCAATCGCCTCCATCGCGGCCTTCTGCGCTTCGGACTTCTTGTCGGGATGCGCATCGCTGTGGCCGACTTCGCCGGCATACTGCGGGAAGTTGAGTGCCGGATAGGTGGCCCGCGCCACATAGGGGTAGAGCGTGCCGATCAGGTAGAACATGGCGCTGTCGACCATCGCCCGCTTCGCCGGCGCCTTCGGATAAAATTTCTCCAGCCCGTGCTTGTTGGCGAGATACTGCATGATGGCGCAGCTCTCCCAGAGCACGCCGCGCGGCAGCCCCTTGTCCTCGATCATCGGCGTCAGATGCGCGGGGTTGCGCGCCATATATTCGGGCGAGCGCGTGTGGCCCCAAGCGTCGGTTTCGGCGGCGTCGAACCCGGCCGCACGCGCAAACACCCGGACCGTCATGTTGTTGACGCTGGGCTTCAACATGCTGATCTTCAATGCCGGCTTCTTCGACTTGGCCGTCTTCGGCGCCGACTTCTTGGCTGCCGGCTTCGCCGCGGCTTTCGCAGCCGACTTTGCCGATGCCTTTGCCGCAGGCTTGGCAGCCGCTTTTGCCGTTGGCTTGGCGGCGGCTTTCGGCGCTGCCTTGGCCCCAGATTTCCCAGCGCTCTTGGTCACTGTCTTTGCCATTGTGGTCCTCCCCTTTTGTTGGCCGTCAGTATGGATTTTTCGGCATCCGGTCGTCCGACAAGGTCGCGCGCGACCATTCGACCAGCGTCTGGATCGCGTCGGCGAGATGCACTTCAGCAATGTTATAGTCGCCGCGCGCGACGCGCAGCTTGTGTGCCTGCATCAAGACGTCGGCATGGGTGAAGCCCGTCGGCGGCTCGAAGCGGTAGGACGCAAGTTCGATCAAAAGGCCGAGCGGATCCTCGAAATAGATCGAATCCATGAAGCCGCGATCCTTGACGCCGCTGTGCTTGATGGCGCGCTCGTCGAGCCGGGCGACCGCCTGCAGGAAGGTGACGCGCGATACCGAGAAAGCGATGTGGTGGACGCAGCCCGGCTCTGTCGGCGTGCGCCGCGCCACCGCCGTGCGGCTCTCGTCGGTGAAGATGGTGATCAGTCTGCCGTCGCCCGGATCGAAATAGAGGTGGCTTTCCCTGGGCTTGTCGAGATTCGGCTGCTCGAAGATGAACGGCATGCCGAGCACGCCCTCCCAGAAATCGATCGAGGTCTGTCGCCCGGCGCCGACCAGCGTGATGTGATGGACGCCCTGCGATTGCAGTTTCTGCATCGGTCTCCTCCTCGCCGGCCTCTCGCCTTGTGGGGCGAGCTTGGATTCAGCCATCGCCGCACGCCATGCGCGCAGCGGATGTGCATGCCTGGCGGCTTTTCCCGATCCGTTCCCCGGCGTTCTGCGCGCCGCCAACGAGCCTTTGCTGCAAGGCTTCGGCCTTGATGCTAGTGCAATTGTCAGCACCACGCCAGAAGCTCGCAGAGCCTGCGGGCGCTCGACGGTGAAAAAGGCTTAAGGCTGCAGGATATTGGCTAAGCGACAGCTCTGAACTCGGCCTCCGCCGGCGCGCCGAGACCCGCGCATTCGGCGCACACCATGGTCTGCCCGGGGCAACCGGCCCGATGCGTGCCTTGCGGGCAGCAATGGCCTTTCGACTCACGCCATTTCAAGCAATCGAAAACCTTGCCGCTGCCGTAACAGCGCGGGCACATCATTTTGACCGAGGTCATTACCTACTCTACCCAACCCATATCCGCGTTGCCGCAGACGCTATCCCCGCACCGCAAGTAACAGAGATTGCTACGCTTTCAAGCGTCGCGGCCTGACTTAAATTGGGTGCATCGGGCAGACGGTCTTGCCGGGTTTTGCTGATGCCGCCGACCCTCGCGGTCAAACGCGATCCGCACGACTGCTTGCCCGAAAATTGTCGAGGGGAGAAACGGCGAGCCGTTGCTTGGTACGCCCAAGGGGAATCGACCCCTGTTCCCACCGTGAGAGGGCGGATGCCTTGGCGGCACCTCTTCGCCATTGCCCGCTTTGTTTTTATCTGTTCCCAGTGCCATGGCGCCCGCGTTCGACCCGCTTCGGGCGAGCATTTACGACGGGGCTCATACCGACGGGTCGCCGTAGCTATGTACCAGCAGGCTCAATTTCTCTGACCGATCTGCTACGCCGCTATGACGCTGCGCAGGACCACACGATGAGCCGGGAGGACGATATCGCCGGCTACGCCGCGTAACTTTTGAAGGACAATGGCTCGCTGCCTCATGGTGGCGGGCTTTTCATTTGGCGGTGGGGACTAGCGGGATTAGCGGGCAAACGCCGTCGCTTTCGAGTGTCAGCAGATGTGGTAAGGTCGATTGTCGGCGAGCAGCAGAGGTCCAGCAACAATGACTTTGAGACGAACCAGAGCTTACGGCGCATCCGGCTTGGTTCTAGCGGTTTGCATTGTATTTGCTTGGCAGAACGCCGCTGCCGCGCAAAATTGCGACGCAGCCGCGACGCCTGGCATCAATTGGCAGGACTGTGACAAAAAGCTTCTCATCCTAAAAGGACAGGACCTGAGCGGGGCGAACCTGGTCAGTGTCGATTTCACTTCGACCGACCTCAGGAACAGCAATCTCCTTGCGGCAAATTTTGAGAAGGCAACGCTTGTGCGTGCTTCCCTGGCCGACTCGACCGCCAAAGGCGCCCGGTTCGACAAAATCGAGGCCTACAGGACCGACTTCAGCCATATGGACGCGCAGGGCGCTGTGTTTACGGGCGCGGAAGTGCAGCGCTCGAATTTCCAGGACGCCAATCTGACCAATGTTGATTTCACAAAGGCGGAAATGGGGCGAGCGCAGTTCCATGGCGCCGATATCAGCGGCAGCCGCTTTTCGTTTGCCAATCTCGCGCGGGCGGACTTCCGAGGAGCGACGTTCACCGCGCCGATAGACTTTGACCGCGCTTTTTTCTTTCAGACCCGTATCGAGGGCCTCGATCTTTCCAAGTCGGCGGGTCTGTCCCAGTGGCAGCTCAACATGGCTTGCGGAGACGCCCAGACCGAGTTGCCTTCTGGCTTGACGAGGCCTGAAGATTGGCCCTGTAGCGAGCCATAGGCCCGGCGCCGAGTCCATTGACGGTGGCGGGCTCTTTTGTTCCCCCCGTCCCACTCATTGGGTCGCGCGGATTTATTCGACCGTTATTTGACGGTTTTGGCTGAGCCGCAACTGGATGATTGAAATCCTTGGTACGCCCAAGGGGAATCGAACCCCTGTTCCCGCCGTGAGAGGGCGGTGTCCTGACCGCTAGACGATGGGCGCGTTCAAGAACCGGCGATATAGGCTGACGGTTTGGAAAAAGCAACTGGGCTTCGAACGGCCGGACCGCTTCTGTGGAATGTCGGTTTGCCGACCTAGCGTTTCGGCTCGATCAGGTCCCACAGATTGCCGTAGAGATCAGCGAACACCGCCACCGTGCCGTAGGGCTCATGGCGTGGCGTTTCGTGGAAGTCGACGCCGTTTTCGAGCATCGCCGTGTGGTCCCTGGCAAAATCATCGGTTTCGAGGAAGAAAGCCACCCGGCCGCCGGTCTGGTCGCCGATGCGGCTTTTCTGCATTTCGTCCGACGCTTCGGCCAGAAGCAGCCGCGGGCCTTGCCCAGTGGCCGGCGTCACCGTCACCCATCGCTTGCCGTCACCGAGATCGATGTCGTCGATGAGCGCAAAGCCAAGCTTGCCGACATACCACGCAATCGCCTCGTCATAATCGGCGACGACGAGCGTGACGGTGGCGATGCGGCGGCTTTCGGCAAACCCGGTCATATCGGCTGCAAACTTGTCTGCTGCATTTGCAGCCAGTTATTTGTTGCGGATGGCAAAGCGCCCGATCATGCGGCGCTCTGCGATGTCGTAGACGAAGATGGTGCGGCTGCCGTCGGCAAGCTCGGTGTCGATCGAGATACGGTTGCCCGACAGCGACTGGCTGATCACCTTGGCCCCGACCGGCAGCACGATGTCCTCTGCCAGTGGCTCGCCACCCGGCACCTGGATGTCGCTGGCCAGCGGCGGGTTCGCAGGCGGCGCTTTGCGCGATTTGTAGACAATGGCCGCGATCACCACCATAAGGGCCAGCAAAAGCAGGCCGAGATTGATGGCCATGAAGCGGATGAGCCTGCCGCGCACCTTTTCGATCTCGGGGTCGAGCGGCTTTTCCTGATCTTCGTCGTCGGCGGGCCGGGCCATGGCAGAACATTCCGGAACTTTTTTCGATGAGCGCTCATAACGAAGAGACCAGACAATTCATAGAGGCGGAACCAACCGTGCTCGAGGCCGGCACCGATGCCGCCGGACAGCGCCTCGACCAGTGGCTTGCGGCGAGCCTCGGCCCCGACATGTCGCGCAGCCGCGTGCAGATGCTGATCAAACAGGGCGCTGTCACAATCGACGGCAAACCGGTCGACGAGACCAAGCGCAAGATGAGTGCTGGCGAGCGCGTATCGATCGTCATGCCCGAACCCGAACCGGCCGAACCGCAAGGCGAGGCCATCGCGCTCGAGGTGCTTTATGAGGACGACGAGCTGATCGTCATCAACAAGCCGGCCGGCCTCGTCGTCCATCCCGGCGCCGGCAACTGGACCGGCACGCTGGTCAACGCCCTGATCCACCATTGCGGCGACAGTCTTTCAGGCATTGGCGGCGTCAGGCGCCCGGGCATCGTCCATCGCCTCGACAAGGAGACCAGCGGCGTCATGGTGGTGGCCAAGACCGACCGTGCCCACAAGGCGCTGTCGGAAGCCTTTGCCGACCATGGCCGCACCGGTGACCTCGAACGCGCCTATCTGGCGCTGGTCTGGGGCATCCCGCCCCGGCCGGCCGGAACGGTCGACGCGCCGCTCGGCCGCGCCGCCGACCGCGTGCGCCGCGCCGTGGTGCCGGAAGGGCGCGACGACGCCCGCCACGCCGTCACCCATTTCACCGTGAAGGAGCGGTTCGGCGAGGACCAGCAGGCGTTCGCCACCGCCAGCCTGGTCGAATGCCGGCTCGAAACCGGCCGCACCCACCAGATCCGCGTCCACATGGCTCATATCGGCCATCCCGTCATCGGCGACCCCGATTATGGCCAGGCCTTCCGCACCAAGGCCAACCGGCTGCCCGAACCGCTGAAAAGCCAGGTCAAGGCATTTTCCAGGCAGGCCTTGCATGCCTGGCTCCTTGCATTTCGACACCCGACTACCCATTTATCGATGAGGTTCGAGGCGCCGATACCGGGGGACATGGAGGAACTCGTCGGCGGCTTTCGCAAGCTCTGAACCCGCCATCTAAAACCTGAGCGGCATTGTTCACTTTGGCGTGACACACTGTTTCGTGTTGAACAAATGTCTGTCTTTTCTGGTTTTGTTCCTATATAAATCGATTGTCGCGGGCGAGCCTTTTGGTGCTCGCGTCACATGCCCGCCGCGTTTCGGGGGCATCACTCCAATAGAGAGGGGGCGCTATCATGGCCCAGTCATTACCCAGTATCGTTTCCGGCGAAGGCGGCCTCAGCCGCTACCTGGAAGAAATCCGCCGCTTTCCCATGCTTCAGCCGCAGGAAGAGTACATGCTCGCCAAGCGTTACGCCGAGCATGAAGACACTTCCGCTGCGCACAAGCTCGTCACCAGCCACCTTCGGCTCGTCGCCAAGATCGCCATGGGCTATCGCGGCTACGGCCTGCCGATCGGCGAAGTGATCTCGGAAGGCAATGTCGGCCTGATGCAGGCCGTCAAGAAATTCGAACCCGAGCGCGGCTTCCGCCTCGCGACATACGCCATGTGGTGGATCAAGGCCTCGATCCAGGAGTACATCCTGCGCTCGTGGAGCCTGGTCAAGATGGGCACGACCGCCAACCAGAAGCGTCTGTTCTTCAACCTGCGCAAGGTGAAGGGCAAGATCCAGGCGCTGGACGATGGCGACTTGAAGCCTGACCAGATCACCGAGATCGCCACCAGGCTGAACGTCTCCGAAGCTGAAGTCGTGTCGATGAACCGCCGCCTGTCGGGCGATGCATCGCTCAACGCGCCGATCCGCGCCAGCGAAGGCGAATCCGGCGAATGGCAGGACTGGCTGGTCGACGACCACGAAAGCCAGGAAGACATGCTGATCGAGCAGGACGAACTGGAAAACCGGCGCGGCATGCTGTCGGGTGCTCTTGCTGTGCTCAACGATCGCGAGCGGCGCATCTTCGAGGCCCGTCGCCTCGCCGAAGAGCCGCTGACCCTGGAAGAGCTGTCGGCCGAGTTCGACATTAGCCGCGAGCGCGTGCGCCAGATCGAGGTGCGCGCCTTCGAGAAGGTGCAGGACGCCGTCAAGGCCGCCGCCAAGCGCCAGATGCAGGCCCTGCGCACGATCGAGGCACAGCCCGCGGCTTAAGGCCGGGTTCGGCAAGGAACAAAAGGCGGCGTCGGGAAACCGGCGCCGCCTTTTTGTGTTTGCTGGCGAAAGCATTCGTGAGATCCAATCTCCCCCCTTGCGGGGGAGATGTCCGGCAGGACAGAGGGGGGTGTGAAGGAACGCCAACCCTCAGATTTTAGTCATCCCGATTGGAAATTTCAGGGCACAGCTACATCTGGCTGACACGCCGGAGGGACAGCACCCCCCTCTGCCCTGCCGGGCATCTCCCCCGCAAGGGGGGAGATCAGCAGTTCAAGCGCCGCGCCCTCACAGCCCATCCAGCGGAAACTTCAGATACCTTCGGCCATTAGCCTCCGGCTCCGGCAGCTTGCCGCCGTTCATGTTGACCTGCAGGGCATGCAGGATCAGCCGCGGCATCGGCAATGTCCGGTCACGCGCCTCGCGCAAGGCGACGAACTCGGCCTTGGTACGCGCCGCAGCCAGGTGAATATTCTTCGCCTTCTGCTCCGCCACCGTACTCTCCCAACGCGGCTCGCGGCCACCCTCCTGGTAGTCGTGGCCAACGAACACCCGCGTGTCGTCGGGCAATGCCAGGATACCCTGGATCGAACGCCACAGCCGCGCCGCGCTGCCACCGGGAAAATCGGCCCTCGCCGTGCCGCTGTCGGGCATGAACAGCGTATCGTGGATGAAGGCGGCATCACCAACCACATAGGTGATCGAGGCGAGCGTATGCCCGGGCGAGAACAACACCTTGACCGGAACGCTGCCGATCAGGAACGTCTCGCCTTCCCCGAACAGCCTGTCCCACTGCGAGCCGTCGGCCGGGAAATCCGGCCAGTTGTAGATCGCCTTCCACAGCTTCTGGACCTCGACGATCCTGTCGCCGATCGCCGTCGGCGCGCCGGTCTTCTCCCGGAGATAATGTGCCGCCGAGAAATGGTCCGCATGCGGATGGGTATCGAGGATCCACTCGAGTTCCAGTCCGTTTTCCCGGATGAAATCCAGCAAGGCATCGGCGCTTTTCGTCGCCGTGGCGCCGGACCTTTCGTCGAAATCGAGGATCGGGTCGATGATGGCGCAGCTTTTCGTCGCCGGGTCGGCGACGACATACTGTATGGCTCCGGTCGGCTTGTCGTAGAAGCCGCTGACCAGCGGCTTGGCCAAAGCTGCGTCCAATGTCCGGTCCCCTGCCCTTCGCTCCGGCAGGAATGATTTTCTCTGCCGGAATGAACCAGGAGCATGGTCATCCAGCAAGGCGCACCCGTCAAGCACACCCTGCCAGAACAGGACAAAAATCGATAACGCCCGGGTCGAGAAAACCTAGGCGGACGGCTGCTTGGTCTTCCTGAGATAGGGCAGGATCGTGTCAAAAGCGCCGAAGCGCTTGATCGCATCCTCGTTGGAGACGGCAGCTGTGATGATGACGTCCTCACCCTGCTTCCAGTTCGCTGGCGTCGCCACCTGGTGCTTGGCGGTCAGTTGCATGGAATCGACGGCGCGCAGGATCTCGTCGAAGTTGCGGCCGGTGGTCATCGGATAGGTCAGCACCAGCTTGATCTTCTTGTCCGGCCCGATGACATAGACCGAGCGCACTGTGGCGTTGTCGGCCGGCGTGCGGCCTTCCGACGTTTCGCCGGCGCCCGCCGGCAGCATCTCGTAGAGTTTGGCGACCTTGAGGTCCTTGTCGCCGATCAGCGGGTAGTTCACCGTCTGGCCGGTCGCGGTCTTGATGTCGGCCTGCCACTTGTCGTGGCTCGCAACCGGATCGACGGAAATGCCGATGACCTTGACGTTGCGTTTCTTGAACTCGCCAGCCAGACCCGCCATCGTGCCGAGTTCGGTGGTGCACACCGGCGTAAAATTCTTCGGGTGGCTGAACAGGATCGCCCAGCCGTCGCCGATCCAGTCATGGAAATTGATCGTCCCTTGTGTGGTTTCGGCGGTGAAGTCCGGCGCGATATCGTTGATACGAAGGCTCATGGCACATTTCCCCTGCAACAGATTTCGTTAGGAGCGGCACCAAGGTGGCGCCTACGCTCCGGCATTGCCGCATCTTAGCGCATAAATCGCGGCCGGGAGATAATAGGAAACTCTTGTCGACGGCGGAACGAGCACTTTCGTGCTACGCACCCGACGTTGAGGCCGACAATCTTTCGCTTCTGCGAGAACAGCCTGGCTCAGGCCTTGTTGACCGCCAGCGATGTCGCCAGGTCTTCCATGCGCTGGGCAAGCGCGCCGAGCGCGCTGGTCAGCACGGTGTCGTTCTTGTCGGCCTTGGTCAGCGCTTCGTCGCGCGTCTTGCGCAGCGTCTGCACCTCGGTCTCCATGCCCTTAACGCGCTTCTGCAGCTCCGACAGCTCGTCCATCACCATGATGCCGGCCATAACCGTCAGCCGCTGGTCGCCGATCTCGCCGAACGAATCCTTCAGATGCGAGACATAACGGTCGAAGCGCTCGGCGAGATCGATCAGGTGCTCTTCCTGGCCCTCGTCGCAAGCCATGCGGTACTGCTTGCCGTCGATGGAAACCGTGACCTGTGCCATGGCCTGCAGCTCCTATCTGTCCAGCACCGCGCGGATGGTTTCCATGGCGGTCACCAGGCGGCGCGACACTTCCTTGTTGGCATCTTCCAGCCGTTCGGCGCGGGCTTCGGAATTGTCGAGCTCCTGCGCCAGCCGGGAACGGTCGGCGTTCATGCGCTGCACTTCAGCCTCGGCTTCGGAATAGTCGCGCTCATGCTCGAGCTTGGCCGCGACGGCGTTTTCCAGGCCCTCGATGGCCTTGCCCAGCCTGTGGATGACTTCCTTGAGTGTGGTTTCCCCGGTCATGGCCTTCGTCCTGTGCCCTGCCCATCACCGAATCGCTCGCGTTCAGAACGCGTTATCCCGGAAACATTAGGCACCGGGTGAAGGCAACGTCAACAAAGCTCTCGCGACTGTCCCCTGCTAACACTAATGTAGGCCGGCCGCCGGCATCACAAGACCGGCAAATGTGCAGCCGATTTGTTGACTAAAAGCGCGCGCCTGCTATGTGTCGCGCACCCCTTTCCAGGGCTCTGCCAAGCCCGCAAATCCCCACCCCGGAGGTACCATGACGTCGCGTGAACAACATGACCGGATGGCCAATGCGATCCGTTTTCTCGCCATGGACGCTGTCGAAAAGGCCCAGTCCGGCCATCCCGGCCTGCCCATGGGCTGCGCCGACATCGCCACCGTGCTGTTCACGAAGTTCCTGAAATACGATCCGAAGAACCCCCATTGGCCCGACCGCGACCGCTTCATCCTGTCGGCCGGCCATGGTTCGATGCTGCTCTATTCGCTGCTGCACCTGACCGGCTACGAGGACATGACGATCGACCAGATCAAGCATTTCCGCCAGCTCGGTTCCAAGACCGCCGGCCATCCCGAATACGGCCACGCCACTGGCATCGAGACGACGACCGGCCCGCTCGGCCAGGGCCTCGCCAACTCGGTCGGCTTCGCGCTCGGCGAGCGCATCATGAACGCCGCCTTCGGCAACGACCTCGTCAACCACTACACCTATGTGCTGGCCGGCGACGGCTGCCTGATGGAAGGCGTCTCGCAGGAAGCCATCGCGCTGGCTGGCCACCTCAAGCTGAACAAGCTGATCGTCTTCTGGGACAACAACAACATCTCGATCGACGGCCCGGTCTCGCTGGCCGACAACACCGACCAGGTCGCCCGTTTCCAGGCCTCCGGCTGGAACGCCAGCCACATTGACGGCACCGATCCGGAAGCGATCGCCTATGCCATCGAAGCCGCCCGCCATTCCGACAAGCCGACGATGATCGCATGCAAGACCACCATCGGCTTCGGCGCACCGACCAAGGCCGGCACCAACAAGGCGCATGGCTCGCCGCTCGGCGCCGACGAGATCGCCGGCGCGCGCAAGTTCTTCAACTGGGACTCGCCGCCCTTCGAGGTTCCGGCCGACATCCTCGACGCCTGGCGCACAGCCGGCAAGGCCGGCGCCAAGCCGCGCACCGACTGGGAAGGCCGTCTGGCCAAGGCCGAGCCAAAGCTCAAGGCCGAGTTCGAGCGCCGCCTGGCCGGCAAACTGCCGTCAAACTTCGATGCCGTGATTGCCGACTACAAGAAGAAGCTGTCGGCCGACAAGCCGAAGGTCGCCACCCGCAAATCCTCGGAGATGGCGCTGGAAGTCATCAACGGCGCAGTGCCCGAAACCATCGGCGGCTCGGCCGACCTGACCGGCTCCAACAACACCAAGACCAGCCAGACCAAGAACATCACGCCGGACGATTACGGCCAGCGCTATGTCCATTACGGCATTCGCGAGCATGGCATGGCGGCCGCCCTCAACGGCCTGACGCTGCATGGCGGCCTCATCGCCTATGGCGGCACCTTCATGTGCTTCTCCGACTATGCCCGCCCGTCGATGCGGCTGGCTTCGCTGATGGGCATCCGCTCGATCTTCGTCATGACCCATGATTCCATCGGTCTGGGCGAAGACGGCCCGACCCACCAGCCGGTCGAGCATCTTGCAGCCCTGCGCGCCATCCCCAACCACAATGTCTTCCGTCCGGCCGACGCGGTGGAAACCGCCGAATGCTGGCAGATCGCCATTGAGACGGAGAAGACGCCGTCGACCCTGGCGCTGACCCGCCAGAACCTGCCGACGGTGCGCACCGAATTCTCGGCCAAGAACCTGAGCAGCCAGGGCGCCTATGAACTGGCCGCGGCCAGTGGTGACGCTGCGGTGACGATCTTCGCCACCGGCTCCGAGGTCGAGGTCGCTCTCGGCGCCCGCGACCTGCTTGAAAAGCACGGTCATCCGACCCGCGTCGTCTCGGTGCCTTGCTTCGAACTGTTCGACCAGCAGAGCGACGCCTACCGCAAGAAGACCATCGGCAACGCGCCGATCAAGATGGCGATCGAGGCCGGCGTCCGCCAGGGCTGGGATCACCTGATCGGCTCCGACGGCATCTTCATCGGCATGCACGGCTTCGGCGCTTCCGGCACCATCGAGCAGCTCTACCCGCATTTCGGCATCACCGCCGAAGCTGCGGCCAAGGCGGCGGAAGCCCGCCTGCACAGCAAGTAATACCAGGGTCAGTCCCGCTGACCGCTGCGGCGGTTTCGCGGGACTGGACCAACCTAATCGATTTAAATTCGGCCTTCTGCGGCTGGATTCTTGTCCCATCCGCAGCTATGAAGCTGCGGACCCATCTGCCGCCTTTCGAGCTCCCAGGGAGAGTAAAATGACCGTCAGAGTTGCCATCAACGGATTTGGCCGCATCGGCCGCAACATCCTGCGCGCCATCCATGAATCCGGCCGCAAGGACATCGACGTCGTCGCCGTCAACGATCTCGGCCCGGTCGAGACCAACGCGCATTTGCTGCGCTATGACAGCGTGCACGGCCGCTTCCCCCATGAAGTCTCCGTGTCCGGCGACCAGATCACCGTCGGCAAGGAGACCTTCAAGGTCACCGCCATCAAGGACCCGGCACAGTTGCCGTGGAAGGAATTGGGCGTCGACATCGCGCTCGAATGTACCGGCATCTTCACCGCCCGCGACAAGGCCGCAGCACACCTGACCGCCGGCGCGAAGCGCGTCGTCGTCTCGGCCCCTGCCGAAGGTGCTGACCTCACCGTCGTCTACGGCATCAACCACGACAAGCTGACCAAGGACCATATCGTCATCTCGAATGCGTCCTGCACCACCAACTGCCTGGCGCCGCTGGCAGCCGTCCTGCACGAGGCCGTCGGCATCGAAAAGGGCATGATGACGACGATCCATTCCTACACCGGCGACCAGCCGACGCTGGACACCATGCATAAGGATCTCTACCGCGCCCGCGCCGCAGCACTCTCGCAGATCCCGACCTCGACCGGTGCCGCCAAGGCGATCGGCCTGGTGCTGCCCGACCTCAAGGGCAAGCTCGACGGCATCTCGATCCGCGTGCCGACCCCGAACGTCTCGGTCGTCGACTTCAAGTTCATCGCCAAGCGCGCGACCACAGTGCAGGAAATCAACGAAGCGGTGATCGCTGCCTCCAACGGCAAGCTCAAGGGCATTCTCGGCGTCACCCATCACCCGAATGTCTCGATCGACTTCAACCACGATCCGCGCTCCTCGATCATGGCGCTCGACCAGACCAAGGTCATGGACGGCAACTTCGTTTCGGTGCTGTCCTGGTACGACAATGAGTGGGGCTTCTCCAACCGCATGGCCGACACCTCGGTCGCCTTCGGCAAGACCATCGCCTGATCGCAGACCCACGTCTGACAGCTTCAAACGCCCGGCTTTGCCCGGGCGTTTTTCGTCGGAGGCGCGCTGAGCCGCCAAATGCCGGAAAATCAGCGGCATAGGGCAAAAAACCATCCTCCCGCCTTGCACTGGCCATGCCTTCGCCCCACTCTCCCGTAAATCGGGAGAAAGAGGAATTCGAGGGGCAAGTCACGGATGGAGCATGCGATCTATCTCGTCACGCTGGTCGGCACAGCGCTCGTCGTCGCCGCCGCGTTTTCGAGCCTGATCGCCTTCCGCTTCGGCGCCCCTCTGCTGCTTCTGTTCCTCTGCATCGGTCTTGCCACCGGCACTGACGGTCTTGGCATCGAATTCGACAATGCGCGTTTGGCCTATTTTGCCGGCTCACTGGCGCTGGCGGTCATCCTGTTCGATTCCGGGTTTGGCACGCCGCTCAATGCGCTGCGCCAGGCGGCCGGACCGGCGCTGTCGCTGGCGACCTTCGGCGTGCTTATCACCACCGGCCTGTTCGGCGCCGCCGCCTATTATCTGCTCGACCTCAGCTGGCTGGAATCTTTCCTGCTCGGTGCTGCCGTCGCCTCGACCGACGCGGCCGCAGTGTTCTTCCTGCTGCGTGCCGGCGAAATCAATTTGCGCGAGCGCGTACGCGCGACGCTCGAAGTCGAATCCGGCACCAACGACCCGATCGCCATCTTCCTGACCATCACCCTGGTCGAGGTCATCGCCGCCCACGCCAATCCCGAGACCCATGTGCTGGTCACCAATCTGGTCCTCGGCTTCGTGCTCAATATGGGCCTCGGCGCCATTGTCGGCGCGCTTGGCGGCCTTGCCATCGTACGCCTCGTCGACCGGCTCAATCTCGACCACGGCCTGCTGCCGATCTTCGTGCTGACCTTGTCGCTGATGGTGTTTGCCGCCGCCGGCGCCATCGGCGGCTCCGGCTTCCTGGCGGTCTATCTCGCCGGGCTGATTGCCGGCAATTCCGACATCCGTGCCGTCACAATCCTCAAGCGCTTCCAGGACGGTATGTCGTGGCTGGCGCAGATCATCATGTTCCTGATCCTCGGCCTCTTCGCGACGCCCTCGCAGTTTCCGGCCATCATGCTGCCGGCGGTGCTGCTTGGCCTGTTCCTGATGTTTGTCGCCCGCCCGGTCGCTGTCTGGCTCTGCCTGATCCCGTTCCGCCTGCCGCGCCCGGAGGTCGCTTTCGTGTCCTGGGTCGGCCTGCGCGGCGCGGTCTCCATCCTGCTTGCCATCACCCCGCTGCTCGGCGGGCTGGAGAACGGCCGCGTCATCTTCAACACCGCCTTCATCATCGTGTTGGTGTCGCTGGTGGTGCAGGGCTGGACGGTCGGCCCGCTGGCGCGCCGGCTCGGCCTGATCGTGCCTGCCAGGCTCGGGCCGCTCGACAAGGTCGAGCTCGAACTGCCGGGCTCGGCCCATCACGAGCTTCTCGCTTACCGCGTCGCGCCCGGCAGCCCGGTGGCGCGCGGCGAGCGCATCCCGCGCTGGGCCAGGCCCTCGCTGGTGCTGCGCGACGGCCGCTCGATGCGCTTCCAGGACATGGGCCGGCTCGCCGCCGGCGACCAGGTCTACATCTTCGTGCCCGACCGCTATCCGCGCCTGCTCGACAAGCTGTTCGCCAGCCGCGCCGTGGTCGACCCCGAGGATGCCGATTTCTTCGGCGCCTTCGCCGTCGATCCGGCGCGCTCGGCCGGGGAACTGGAAGCCGCCTATGCACCGGGTCTCAACGAAGCGGAGCAGAAGCTCACCGTCGGCGCGCTGGTGGCGGCAAGGCTCGGCGGCCATGCCGAATATGCCGACCGTGTGCTGATCGGGCCGATCGAGCTGATCGTCCGCGACGTCGACGACAAGGGCAAGATCACCGGGCTCGGCCTGTCCTTCGAACCAACCGCGCCGGTGGCTCGGGTGCCGGTTTTCCTGAGCGCCGGCGAGATGGGCGATCGTCTCTCCGCCTTCATCCGCAACTGGCGCCGATAGAGACAGCAACCGAAGCGCGAGCCGACAAGAAGCCGGCTCCAGAGCCGGAAAAGGCAACGACAGAGAGCTGACAAGGCAACCGTCTGCGCTACCTTCGATCAAAACTTCAAATTTTCACTGCCACCCCGGCCTAAGCCTTGCATCGTCATTGATGCGAGGTATGGTCCCGGCGATTTTCACGGAAAGGAACCAGCATGGCCGCCTTCAAGACACTCGACGATATCGGCAGTATCAGCGGCAAGCGCGTGCTGGTGCGGGTCGACCTCAATGTGCCCGTCGCCGACGGCAAGGTCACCGACGCCACCCGCATCGAGCGCATTGCGCCGACCATCGCCGAGCTGTCCGGCAAGGGCGCCAAGGTCATCCTGCTCGCCCATTTCGGCCGGCCGAAGGACGGTCCCTCGCCCGAATTCTCGCTGGAGCCGATCGCCAAGGCCACAGCCGAGGTGCTCGGCCGTCCCGTTGGCTTTGCCTCGGATTGCGTTGGCGACACGGCGGGAAGTGCAGTCGCCGCCATGAACAAGGGCGACGTGCTGCTGCTCGAAAACACTCGCTTCTACAAGACCGAGGAAAAGAACGACCCGGCCTTCACCGAGCGGCTTGCCGCCAATGGCGACATTTTCGTCAACGACGCCTTCTCCGCCGCGCACCGGGCGCACTCCTCGACCGAAGGCCTGGCGCGGCTGTTGCCTGCCTATGCCGGCCGCACCATGCAGGCCGAACTCGAGGCACTGGAGAAAGGTCTGGGCAATCCAGTCCGCCCTGTCGTTGCCATTGTCGGCGGCGCCAAGGTGTCGACCAAGATCGACCTGTTGATGAACCTGGTGAAGAAGGTCGACGCGCTGGTGATCGGCGGCGGCATGGCCAACACCTTCCTTGCCGCGCGGGGCACCGCTGTCGGCAAGTCGCTATGCGAGCACGACCTTGCCCCGACCGCCAAGCAGATCATGATCGAGGCGGCCGAAGCCGGCTGCGCCATCATCCTGCCGGTCGACGGCGTTGTCGCCAAGGAGTTCAAGGCGGGTGCGGCCTGCGAGACCGTCGCCATCTCGGATGTGCCGGCCGACGGCATGATCCTCGATGTCGGCGAAAAGACCGTGAAGGCGATCGGCGAATGGATCGACCGCGCCGCGACGCTGGTCTGGAACGGTCCGCTCGGCGCCTTCGAGATCGAGCCTTTCGACCATGCGACGGTAGCAGCGGCCAGGCATGCGGCAGCCCGCACCAACGCCGGCAAGCTGGTCTCGGTCGCCGGTGGCGGCGATACGGTGGCCGCACTCAACCATGCCGGCGTCGCCGACGATTTCACCTATGTCTCGACCGCCGGCGGCGCTTTTCTGGAATGGATGGAAGGCAAGCCGCTGCCCGGCGTCGACGTGCTGAAGCACTGAAGCGATCAACATAGAGAGGGCCTTCAGGAGGCACCTGAGACTTTCAATCGATTCGAGCTTTCCGATGCCATTCCTTTGGCGCTAGACTTCCGTTAAGCGCGGAACAACACCGTCAAGGAGAAGCTAGAATGAGCGAACGTCTCGAAGACATTGCCGCCGCGATCGTGGCCGGCGGCAAGGGCCTGCTGGCAGCCGACGAAAGCTCCGGCACCATCAAGAAGCGCTTCGACGTCATCGGCGTCGAGTCAACCGCCGACAGCCGCCGCGATTACCGCGAGATGATGTTCCGCGCCAAGGACGCGATGACGAAATACATCTCCGGCGTCATCCTCTATGACGAGACCATCCGCCAGAAGGCTGCCGACGGCACGCCGCTGGTCGACATCATCAAGGCCGCGGGCGCCATTCCCGGCATCAAGGTCGATGCCGGCGCCAAGCCGCTGGCCGGCTTTCCCGGCGACACCATCACTGAAGGCCTCGACGGCCTTCGCGAACGCCTTGCCGACTACTACAAGCTCGGCGCACGCTTCGCCAAATGGCGCGCCGTGATCGACATCGATACCGGCAAGGGCGTGCCCTCGGCCAATTCGATAGCCTCAAACACCCATGCGCTCGCCCGCTATGCCGCCCTTTGCCAGGAAGCCGGCATCGTGCCGATCGTCGAACCGGAAGTGCTGATGGACGGCGCCCACGACATCGACACCTGCTACGCTGTCTCGAAGGCGACGCTGGTGAAGCTCTATGACGAGCTCTACGCGGCCGGCGTTGTGCTGGAAGGCTCGATCCTGAAGCCCAACATGGTCATTGCAGGCAAGAAATCCGGCAAGACCAACAGCCCCGAGGAAATCGCCGAAAAGACGATCAAACTGTTCCGCGAAGTGGTGCCAGCGGCGGTGCCGGGCATCGCTTTCCTCTCCGGTGGACAGTCGGACGAGGAAGCGACCGCCAACCTCAACGCCATCAACGCCATCGGCCCGCATCCGTGGAAGCTGACCTTCTCCTATGGCCGCGCCCTGCAGGCCGCCCCGCAAAAAGCCTGGAGCGGCAAGGCATCGAACGTCGCCGCCGGCCAGGCCGCCTTCACCCATCGCGCCCACATGAACCATCTGGCGGCGCTGGGAAAATGGAAGGCGAACCTCGAACAGGCCGCCTGAGCGCGGTCCTTGCGTCTTATTCAAACCCGGGCCGATGCGCCCGGGTTTTTGTTTGTGACGTCCACGGGCTTGGGGCAAAGCCTGTCCATCCTTATCTCCCTTTCGGCAAAACCCGCTGGCGATGTCGGTTTGCGTCTATCCCGAACGTCCTTGGGTGAACAAACAGGGAGAAGTTCATGCCTCGCAACAAGGTGGTTTCGCGCGAAGACTGGTTTGACGCGCACAGGGCGCATCTGGCGCGCGAGAAGGAGCTGACACGGTTTCGCGAGCGCATCGCGGCCGAACGACGTGAACTGCCCTGGCTGAGAATCCGCAAGGACTATGTCTTCGAGTCCGAGCAAGGCCCAAAAAACCTGGCCGGACTGTTCGGCGCCAACAGCCAGTTGATCGTCTATCACTTCATGATGACGCCAGGGTCGGATCATCGCTGCGAAGGTTGCTCGTTCCTTGCCGACCACATTGACAGCGCCAACCAGCACCTGCGGCACCACGACGTGTCGCTGGTGGTGATTGCGCGCGCGCCGCTGGCCGAGCTGCTGCCCTACAAGCAGCGCATGGGCTGGAAGTTCGACTGGGTGTCGTCCTATGCTTCCGATTTCAACTTCGACATGCAGGTCTCCTTCACCGACAAGCAGATCGCGGCCGGCGACACCACCTACAATTTCGAGACGCGTCCGCGCACGTCGAAGGACCTTGCCGGCACAAGTGTTTTCTTCAAGGACGAGAACGGCGACATCTTCCTCACCTTCACGTCGCGCGGCCGCGGCGGCGAGGCACAGATCGGCACGTACGACTATCTCGACATGACGCCGAAAGGCCGTGACGAAAATGGCCCCTATCAAAGCCTGATGGACTGGGTACGGCTGCATGACGAGTATCAGGACAGGCAGGCCGACAAGCCCAGCTGCTGCGACGATTGAAGGCGTTCACCTCAGCTCGAACATGCGCTAAGCCTGCCGCCAATCTATAACGGTATCGCCATGCGCTTTCCGGCTCTTCTCACCTGGCTCGCCTACCCCGTCTATGTCTGGCAGGGGCTCGGCGTGCGCCGCCGCACCACCCGCATGCTGCCGGCACAAGGGCCGGTGATGCACGAGATATCGGGCAAGGCGCCGGCAATCTCGCTGCTGGTGCTGGGCGATTCCTCGGCAGCGTCGGTCGGCATCGGCAATTCCGAGGATGGGCTGGCCGCGCAGCTTGCCGTGATGATCGCGCAGCGCACCGGCAACGCCGTGCGCTGGCGCGCCGCCGGTTTCAACTCGGCAACGTCGGGCCAGATCCGCGACCATGTACTGCCCAATCTGTCGGCCGATCCGTGGACGCATATCGTGCTCGCCATCGGCACCAACGACACCAAGAATTTCCATTCGGTGCCGCGCTTCAAGAAAGAGTTCGGTGGCCTGCTCTACGCACTTCGGGCCAAATGGCCGGAGGCGCGCGTCGTCTGGTCGCCGGTGCTGGAATTCACCCGCGCGCCGGCCATGCCGCCGCTGCTGGGCCAAATCCTCGAGATCCGCGCCACCGCAATGAACCGCATGGGCGAGCGCCTGTGTTTCGAGCGTGGCGCCGTACCCGCCCCGCGACTGCCGATCACCAATCCGGAGGCCGGTTTTGCCTCCGATGGTTTTCATGCCTCGGAAGCAGGCTACCGGGCCTGGGCCGAACATCTGGTTGGGCAGGTCCTCGCCGATTGACCAGAGTGCGCACCGGCTCAGGCTAGCCGGTTCGGAGAACTGGATCGATTATTTTAGAAATACTGTTGATTGCAGGCTGCCCCCAGGGGATTGGCAGCAGAATATTTCAAGTCAAAACAACAGGGATGCGCCAAACAGGCGTTACTTCTGCAACACTGCCTTGCGGATTCACTACTGCTGGGTCATTCTGCCATTGGGCAAGGGGGTTGGGTGGCATGTCGAACATCGCCGGCAAAGCATATGCCATGAATGTGCTGACGCCGATGCGGCCTCGGTGGACCTGGATCCAGCACCTGATTTTCATGGTGGCGCGCGCCGGGCCTGCGCAGCTGTCAGGTTTGCTTGGACTGAAGCTCATTCATTTCGCGCGCTGGGTGATCATCCGGCGCGACCAATGGCCTGATCTCGGTCAGGGCAAGCAGGCCATTCAAAACGACTACATGCTGTTCCTGTCCAATTTCAACGGCACCTGGGACCAGTATATCGACGCCTTCGCCGACGGTATTCCGAGCGGCCTGGACATGTTCTGGTACGCCAGCACCAAATATCCCCACTCGATCCCGATCTCGAGCTTCAAGGACTATATCGGCGCCAACCAGATCCATACCAATTACTATTACAACGCCACGCCGGGCGCCGCACAGCGCGACATCAAGGCAGCGCTGCGGGTGCGCAACGAAGTGCTGACGCTTGCCAGGCTTCATGCCGGTGGCGATCCGAAGGCCTTCGCGCAGGCTTACAGGCAGGCGCTTGTGAAGGTGGCCAATTCGCTCGCGTCCCCGGGCTTTGCCCCGATCGCCTCGGTGGCGACGCGCAAGGCCGACAAGGCGCGGCACGAATTCATCGACATGCTGAACAAGAAGCATGGGGCGGCCAATGCCAAACCTTGACGGCGGCCACTATTTCCTGACGGTCCTGGCTCCCATCCGGGTCGACATGATGATCGACCCGGAAATCGGCCGTTCGCGCTCGCACCGGCAGATGCTGGCGCAGAAGCTGGCGCTGATGGCCACGGGAAAGCAGACGGCGGCATCGCCGCCGGATGCATGGCCGTCGCCCTTCTCGCGCAACACGCTGAACCATCTCGCGCGCTTCGTCATCATCAACGGGCCGGCCTTCAACGGACGCATTTCGGGCGATGCGCTGGTCGGCGCCATACGCAGCGTCAATCCGCTTGCGCCGCAGCCTGTCGACCAGCTCGGCACACCTTTTCTGCTGTTCGCGGCCGATATCGACGCACAGGCCAAGGGCGATGCGCTGCGCGCCTACACCGATCAATTGTGGGCGACGATGCAAAGCGATCTGATGGTCATCTTCGGCCACTGCGTCGGCTTTGACCGTGTCAAAACGGCCGAGGATTTTCACGCCTATATCAAACGCTGCCAGATCGAGACGACGATGCCGTTCAACGACTACTGGCCGGACGGCCTCGACGTCAAAGACAAGAAGCTGGAGATCGGCGCGCTCAAGCCGGTCGGCATCGCCGCGGCAGGCGCGATCGCAATATGGCTGGCGATCCTCCTCCTGCACGGCATCTTCGCCGTCTTCGGCGTTCACAATGCTTTTGCGCAATGGATCGCGACGGCAGCCACATGGGGCGTCGCCGTGGTTTCGCTGCTGGTCGTCGTGACGTTGCTCATGGCCTGGAGCCTGTATCGCAGGGTCTTCCAACAGGGCATGACCCCCTTTCCAACCGCACCCGGCGCCGACCTGCCTTCTGTGCTGAAGTCGCTGTTCATCCAGCAGCATTTCACCCATTTCGCCATCGAGGTGCAGGGCCTTGACGACACAACGCTTCACGCCCGCTTCGGTGCCTTTCTCGGCGCCATAAAACCGGAGGATCCGACGGGACCCACACAGCAGGCCGGTGAAATCCGGGCGCCGGCGGCGGAGTGGGCGCGATGATCGAGCTCGACCTTCCCGACATCCAGGGCAACATCCACCGCCCCTACGGCCGTTTTGGCTTTCCGCACAGCCGGCATCTGTTTTTCACCATCGCTGACGCTGCTGCCGGCCGGCTGTTCGTGCAAGGCATCCGGCCGCGCATCACCACGGCCGAGCCATGGGGCAAGTCGGAGGCTGGCGGCGCCGGACCCACACTGCTGCGCAAGCCGCCGATCACGCTCAACATCGGCTTTACGTTTCTCGGCCTGCGCGCGCTCGATCTGCCGACCCGCACGCTGCGACTGTTGCCCGACGAGTTCATCGACGGCATGGGCTGCCGCGCCGACATCCTCGGCGATGTCGAAGGCAGCGCGCCGCAGCGGTGGGACCCGGTGTGGCGCTCGCATCTCGACGGGACCGTTCGCCCGGCCCATGTCTGGGTGTCGCTCAATGTCGGCGCCAATCCCGACGGCACACCGCTGCCTGAACTCGGGCTATGGACCGCATGGCTGCAGGAGCTTGTGGCAAAGTCCAACGGCGGCGTGGCTCTCCTTGCAGGGCACGGCGCTGACGGACAAGGCCTTTGGCAGGATTCCGCCGCGCTGATGTGCCCCGGTCCCGACGGCACGATGGTCCCGCAGCCGAAGGAGCCCTTCGGCTTCACCGACGGCATCAGCGATCCGGTCTTTCGCGGCCAGTTCGAGGCCGACGCAGAGGGCCGCGCCGTGATTGGCGCCGGCAAGATCGCCGAAGGCCCCTACGATCCCAAGACCAGTTGGAAAGCGCTGGAGACCGGCGAGTTCATCCTCGGTCAGGTCGACGAGGGCCAGGAGTTTCCGGTCGCCACGCAGCCGCCCGGTTTTGCCCGCAACGGCACCTTCATGGTCTGGCGCAAGCTGCGCCAGGACGTGCCGGGGTTCGAGGCCGAGATGCAGCGGCAGGCGGCCCTGTGGAAGCAGGTCACCGGCATTGCCGACGACGTGGAGGCCTATGAGACCGTCTCGGCCAAGCTGGTCGGCCGCTGGCGGTCCGGCATTCCGCTGCTGGTCGCACCGAACTGGGCCGAACACCAGCGCCTGATGGCCGAATGGAAGGATTGCATCGACCCCGCGCTGCGCAAGCCGCGCGACGACGTCAAACACCAGGAGCGGCTCGCCGCCTTTGCCCAGCTGCTCACCGGCTTCCGTTACGGCGATGATCCCGACGGCGCCAAATGCCCGTTCGGCGCGCACATACGCCGCGCCAATCCGCGCGACATGCTCGACCCCTTACTAAGCGACACGCATGGGGCAAGCACGCTCACCAACCGCCGCCGCATCCTGCGCCGCGGGCTGCCCTATGCCGATCCCGACGGCGAACAGGGCGTCATCATGATGGCGATCTGTTCGAGCATTTTCCGGCAGTTCGAATTCATCCAGCAGCAATGGATGAGCTACGGCCTGGATTTCGAAGCCGGCAACGACACTTGCCCGCTGACCGGCAACCGGGCCGAATCCAGCAAGCACGTCATTCCGGCCGGGCCGGCCAATGCCACACCCTTCATCGCGGCGAACCTGCCTGAATTCGTGACGACGCGCGGTGGCGATTACTTCTTCGTGCCCAGCCTCACCGCAATTCGCATGATCGCCATGGGCACGGTCGATCCGACCTGACCGCGACCGGCTGAGGGGAGGAGTGCCTGGCTCCGCTGCCCGCAAGTGGACAGCGAAGCGCTCTATGTCCAGTGCCCCAGCGCGCCGGCCAGCGCGATGGCAGCCATGGCGAGCAGCGCCAGCTTCCAGAAATCGCCGCGCCGCCTCAAGCCAGGCCAGCCGAGCGGCTTGATGATCTGGATGAGCATGATGCCGATGATGACAAGGGCGAGCAGTTTCGACATGCTGCCTTTGACCAGCATCGCGGACGGCTGTCAAAGCGCTTCTTGCATGGTCTTTGCCAATCCGGCCATTCCTGACAATCGGCTCGTTTCCGGGCGGGTCGCAAGGCACCTCGCAGCTTTCTTCAGCGACCTGACAGGCTCCTGACAGACTGCTGTCAGGAGGGGTGTGCGATAGTGTCTCCATCAGAGAAGAGGAGACGGTCATGAACAGCTTTGGTATTTTGAACAGCGTACAGCACTATGTCGGCAAGATCCGCACGATGCGCAATGAAGTCCGTACCCAGCGCTTCATGAACTCCTTGCCGGCGGACATCCGCAAGGACATTGGCTGGCCCGATATGTATGAAGGTCACCGGCGCATGCGTGAGATCTGAGGCTTTTTTTCATGGCAATGCTTGGATACGGCCCCCGCCACGCCCAGATCATTGACATGAAGCTCGGGCAGCGATGCCTGGTGGCTGGCGAAAAGCCTTTCGACGGTCGCCACGCAAAATGCTGAAAGCTCCTGACAGAATGCTGTCAGGAGCACCATGCCATAAACGTGTCAGGAGACATGAATGGTGAAAAGCTGGAACGACAGGCTGAACACGCCGGGCATCAATGGCGTGAAACCGACGCCGCGTACGATGGGTGACGTCGTCGAGGGCCAGCCGATGCTGGTGCCGACGGCACGCCAGGTCGATGATTTCATCCGCTCCATACCCAAAGGCGTCGAGATGGACGTCCGCGCCTTGCGCTCCGCGCTCGCCATCGAGCACGGGGCACAAGTGACATGTCCGGTCACCATCGGCTATCATCTGCGCACTGTTGCAGAGGCCGCCAACGAGGATCTCGAGCGCGGCATGACGTTGAGCGATATCGCACCGTTCTGGCGCGTGCTCGACACCAACGCGCCGACGACGAGGAAACTGTCCTTCGGCGCGGAATTCGTCGCCGCGCAGCGTAAGCGCGAAGGATTGAAACCATAGTGGATGTCGCCCGGACCCGGTTCAGGGACCACGACATTCATAGAAACGCAGCCGAGGGACCATACGATGCGCCGTGCCGACAGGCTCTTCCAGATCGTGCAGCATCTGCGCGGTGGCAGATTGGTCACCGCCCAGAAGCTGGGCACCTGGCTCGAGGTTTCCGAACGAACCATCTACCGCGATATCGCCGATTTGCAGTCGACCGGGGTGCCGATCGATGGCGAGGCGGGCGTTGGCTACATGATGAGGGAGGGTTTCGACCTTCCGCCGCTGATGTTCACGCGTGACGAGATCGTGGCGCTGGTCGCCGGCGCCCGCATGGTGCGCGCCTTTGGCGGCGCTGCCATGGCGCGCGCCGCCGACGAGGCGCTGGTCAAGATCGGCGCCGTGCTGCCCGACGCCGAAAAGGACCGCATCGCCCGCACCGAGATCCATACGCCGATGTGGGTGGTGAGCGACGCTGCCCGCGAGGCGATCGACCTGATCGAGCGCGCCGTCGAGAAGCGCCAGGTGCTGACCATCGACTATCGCGACGAGGCCGGCCGCAGCACCGGGCGCGATATCCGCCCGCTCGGCCTGTGGTTCTGGGGCAAGGTGTGGACGTTGATCGCCTGGTGCGAGATGCGCGAAGATTTCCGCGCCTTCCGCATCGACCGCATCGCCTCGGTGGTCATCGCCGGTCGCATCTTCAAGCCGGAGCGGGGCAAACAGCTCGCCGATTTCTACCGCGCGGTCGAACGCTCGGAGGATTACGGCATGACGCCGGACCGTGCAGCCCGCAGCTGAGACCTACCTCCAACAAAAAAAGCCCGCACGAAGCGGGCTTTTTTGTTGATGTGGCGAAGCCTACTCGTCGTCGGTATCTTCGTTCTTGGACTTGAGCGCCGAGAGCTTGGCGAACACGGCGTTGGCGTCGAGCTCGGCATCTTCGTCCTTCGGCTTCTCCGGCGCCGGCACCAGCCGCTCGGTCAAGGCTGCCGGCAGCAGCGTGTCGCCGACAGGCTGCGCCTGTTCGCGGCCGCGCGAGGCGCGGTTGACTTCCATGTCGAGGTCGATCTGCGAGGCGAGACCCAGCGTCACCGGATCCATCGGCTGCAGATTGGCCGAGTTCCAGTGCTTGCGCTCGCGGATCTGTTCGATCGTCGACTTGGTGGTGCCAACCAGGCGCGAAATCTGCGCGTCCTTCAATTCCGGGTGGTTGCGCACCAGCCACAGGATGGCATTGGGCCGGTCCTGACGCTTCGAAAGCGGGGTGTAGCGCGGGCCTTTGCGCTTGGATTCCGGCACCCGCACCTTGGGGTCGGACAGCTTCAGGCGCTGGTTCGGATCCTTCTCGGCGCGCGCGATCTCGTCGCGGGTCAGCTGTCCCGTCATGATCGGGTCCATGCCCTTGATGCCTTGCGCCGATTCGCCGTCGGCGATCGCCTTGACCTCGAGTGGATGCAACCCGCAGAACTGCGCGATCTGCTCGAAGGAGAGCGCGGTGTTGTCGACCAGCCAGACGGCAGTCGCCTTGGGCATCAGCAGCGTATTGGCCATTTCAAAAATCCTTCTCGTTCGCCCGCGTTCCCGCGCGGGCGGTGGTTTAGAGCCACCAAAATGGGAAATTCGCGGCCTGTATAACCGCTCCGCTGCCGTTTCGCAATGTTTTTGGGAGGAGGGCGCAGCCGCCGGGCGCCAGACCGCGTGGAGGCCGAAAGGCCTCGGCCTCGGCAGTCGTTGATGCCAAGTCGTAAAAGGCGGTCCAAAACGACAAAACCCGCCGGACGGGGTCCAGCGGGCTCGGAACCGGCGACGGCAAACGTCTGCTGCGGCTCTTGCTTCTAGCACATGGCCAGGCCTTACGGCCGGCCATGCTTCGAATTAGATGGCCTTGCGGGCAATCCGCTCGATGTCGCCGCGGCTGATGCCGAGGTCGCTGAGCTGACGTGCGTTGAGCTTGTTCAACTCGCGCACGGTTTCGTTGTACATACGCCAGTTACGGAAAGCGCGGATCGGGTTCATGGTATTCCTCCATTTGTTGGATCAATTCGTTTCGATGACGCTTAGATAGGCAGTGCTGCCCACGAATTGAACAGACGTCTTTGCATAGCCGCAATGCAAATGCTGCATTGCACCATTAAGCCTATGTTCATCTTGCTGGCAGGCTGAGCGCGGAGGATGGGGCAAGATTCAGGTCAGGCCGCGCCGAGAATGGTGGCTTGCGTGAACCGGAGCGGAGCGTACTTTTTGTACGTGAGCACCGGAAGCGCAGGAAGCCTCCGTTCGCAGGCCGGCCTCACCTGAATATCGACCCATCCTAGCCGACGTCGAGAACGATCTTGCCGATATGCTCGCCCTCTTCCATGCGCTCATGCGCGCGCCAGGCGTCGGCCAGCGGGAAGATCATGTCCATGACCGGCGACACCTTGCGGGTGCCAAGCAGCGGCCACACCTGAGCTTCCAGCGCCGCGGCGATCGCTGCCTTGAACTCGACCGTGCGGGGCCGCAGTGTCGAGCCGGTATGCGTCAGCCGCTTGACCATGATTTTTGAAAAATCGGCGCTCGCCACCGCGCCGGCCTGGACGGCGATCTGGACGATCCTGCCCTCGACCGCCGCCGCCTCGTAGTTGCGCGCGACATAGTCGCCGCCGACCATGTCGAGGATGACGTCGGCGCCCTTGCCGCCCGTGGCGTCCTTGACCGCGGCGACAAAATCCTCCTCGCGGTAGTTGATTGCCCGGTCGGCGCCGAGTTTCAGGCAGGCGTCGCATTTCTCCTTGGAGCCGGCGGTGGTGACGACATAGGCGCCGAAGGCCGACGCCAACTGGATCGCCGTGGTGCCGATGCCGGATGAGCCGCCATGGACGAGCAGCGTCTCGCCCTTCTTCAGGCCGCCGCGCTCGAACACATTGTGCCAGACGGTGAAATAGTTCTCCGGCACGGCGGCCGCTTCCGTATGGGTGAAGCCGGCGGGCAGCGGCAGCACGCTGCCGGCATGAACCTTGACATATTCGGCATAGCCGCCGCCGGGGGTGAGCGCGCAGACCCGGTCACCGATGCGCCAGCGCGATATCTCGTCGCCAAGCGCTGCCACTTCGCCCGATGCCTCGAGGCCCGGCAGGTCCGACGCGCCGGGCGGTGGCGGATAGGCGCCCTTGCGCTGCTGCACGTCGGGCCGGTTGACCCCGGCGGCGCGCACCCGGATCAGGATTTCGCCGGGGCCGGGCACCGGCACGTCGCGCGTTTCCGGTTTCAGCACCCGCGGCCCGCCGGGCTGCGAAATTGCGATGGCCGTCATCCTGGCCGGAATTTTATGTCCGCTTGCCATGAAATTTCCCGTCTTGCCGCGCCGGCTTGCCGCCGGCTGTTTGCATCAGCGCCCCTGCCCTATGTATGCTGATTGCCGGATCAGGCAAATGCTGAATGAGCGAGGAGCGACGATGGCGATCTTCGACGACGAACCAAAAAAGAAAGCCCGGCCGCATGAGATCGGGCAGGATCTGTCGCTGCTTTCGGTCGGTGACCTGACCGAGCGGATCGGCATATTGCGCGACGAAATTGCCCGGCTGGAAGCCGAACTGCAGACCAAGGGCAGCACCAAATCGGCGGCCGAGGCCCTATTTCGCCGCGGCTAGTTTTTGCGCTAGTTTTCAACGCCGAAGCATTCGCCGCCGAAAAGCCCGAATGCGCCTGTCATCAGAGCTGCTCCCATCTTCAGAACTGACAAGCCCCTCCAGCCGGATCAAAACATGTTCGCAAGTTACAGACCGATCCTCTCGCTGCTTCGCGGCACTGCTTTCCTGCTCGCGGCTTCGGGATTGCACGGCCTGCTGCTGCCGTTGCGCGGCCAGCTCGAAGGGTTTTCCACCGCATCGCTCGGCCTGATGGGCACTGCCTGGGCCGGTGGCTTCGTCACCGGCTGCTTCTTCGCTCCGCGCCTCGTGCGCCGCGCTGGCCATGTCAGGGCGTTCGGCGCCTTTGCCGCGTCGGGCGCCATCGTGGCGCTGCTCACCGGCTTGATCATCGACGAATATGTCTGGATCCTGTTGCGCGCCTTCACCGGTTTCACCATGGCCGGCGCCTTCATGGTCATCGAAAGCTGGCTGAACGAGAAGGCCACCAACGAGAACCGCGGCACCGTCTTCGGCCTTTACATGATGGTCACCTATGCCTCGATCATGGGCGGCCAGATGATCGTTGCCGGCGGCGACGTCAAATCGGCGTCGCTGTTCATGATCACCGGCATATTGTTCTGCCTGTCGCTGATTCCGACCGCCGTGTCGTCGGCTTCGTCTCCCAAGCCGTTGCAGGACGTCAAGCTCGACGTCAAAGGGCTTTATGCCAACTCACCGGTGTCGGCGATCGCTTGTCTGTTGATCGGCATCGCCAATGGCGCCTGGGGCACGCTGGGTGCGGTCTACGGCGCCCGTATCGGCATTCCCACGGCTGAGATCGCACTGATGATGAGCCTTGTCGTCGTTGCCGGCGCGGCCATGCAGCTTCCGGCCGGGCGCCTCTCCGACAAGACCGACCGCCGTTTCGTGCTGGCGGGTGCGGCTTTCGGCGCGGCACTGTTCGCCATCCTGATCTTCCTGTTCGAACCCCATTCCGCCGTTCTCGTCATCGTGCTGACGGCCGCCTATGGCGCCTTCGCTTACACGCTCTATTCGATCGCGGTGGCGCATGCCAACGACCACGCGCGCGCAGAAGATTTCGTCAAGGTCTCGGGCGGCCTGCTGCTTCTGTACGGGTTCGGCACCATGATCGGGCCCTTGCTGGCCGCCGCTTTGATGGGCTGGTTCCGGCCCGAGGGCCTTTTCCTGGCCACCGCGCTGGCGCATCTGTGCCTCGCCGCCTACACGCTGCTGCGCATCAGCCGCCGCGCGCCGGTGCCGATCGAAGACCGCGACGCCTTCAAGACCCAGCCGGCCGATCGCTCGGTCACCCCTGAAGCATTGCGGCTCAGAAAAGCGGAAGCTGACGGTTGAGATTTGAAAAACTTTGCCCCACAAGTATAGGCATGATCTTTTCTGACGCCTTCATGGCGATTGCCGATCCCAACCGGCGCTATCTCCTGGAAGAGCTCCGGCGCGGCCCGAAAACCGTCAACGAACTGGCTTCGGGCCTGCCAGTCTCCCGCCCGGCCGTGTCCCAGCACTTGAAAGTGTTGCTGGACGCTGGTCTGGTTCAGGCCAAGGCCGAAGGCACGAGGCGGGTCTATACGGTCAGCAATGCCGGCTTCCTCAGGCTCAATATTTGGCTTGATCAGTTCTGGGAAGCATAGGCCGAGACATCAACCGTTTCTCCCGAGTTTCAGGCGTCCGCGGCAAGCGCCTTGCCCAGCGCATCGAGCAGAAACCCGGTTCCATGCTCGCGCGACGAAGACGTGTCGTGGCCATCAAGAAACGCGCCCTGTTCGGTCAGCACCAGCCGCGTGCCCGTGCCCTCCGGGCGGAGCTCCATTGTCGCCAGCGAAACCGAGATTCTGACATCGCCGGCCAGCATGTCGTAGCTGTAGACGATGCGCTCATTGGGCACGATGTCCAGATAGGTGGCAGCGAAGGTATAGAGCGGTCCCTCCTTGGGCCCGCCGACATTGATCTCCTTGCCGCCGATGCGGAAATCCATCTCGTAGCGGCTGGGTCGTGGGCTGTCCGGATCGGCAAACCAGCGCCGCTTGGCGGCCGCATCGCTCAGCGCGAAATAGACTTTCGCCGGCGCCGCCGGATAGACGCGCTCAAGCACGAAGGTGGAATGGACGACGGATCGTTCGGTCAAAATGGCCTCCTTCAGTTTTCTGAGTCTTCGGTTTCGGCAAGAAAATCGCCCAGCCGGTCGAGCCGGCGTTCCCATGTCAGCCGCCGTTCGTTGATCCAGTGTTCGGCGCTGCGCAGCGCCTGCGGCGCGATCTGGCAGGTGCGCACGCGACCTAGCTTTTCCGAGTGCACCAGGCCGCTTGCCTCGAGTACGTTCAGATGCTGGACGACGGCCGACAGCGACATCGCCAGCGGTTCGGCCAGCTGGCTGACCGAGGCCGGGCCGCGCGACAGCCGTTCGACCATGCTGCGGCGGGCCGGATCGGCAAGCGCCTGGAACATCAGGTCGAGCTGGGCGGGATCGTGCAGCATCGCGATCAGCCGTTGTTGTAGGGGAAGAACTTGAAATAGGGCTGCGCCTCCTCGATCACCCTGGCGAAGGACGGCCGCTTGAGCAGGCGGTCGTGATAGCGTTTCACCGCCGGATATTTGTCGCCGAACGGCTCGACCTTGTTGGCGTAGAACAGCGCCGGCGAGGCCGCGCAGTCGGCCATGGTGAAGGTGTGGCCGGCCGCCCAGATTTTCGAGCGCATCTCCTCTTCCACAATCGCATAGGCGTTGCGCAGTTGCGCGCGCGCCTCCTCGACCCCGAACGCATCGGTCTTGTCCTGCGGCCGCAACCTGTCGCCGACGATCTTCTGCATCGGCGCCTGCACATAGAAATCGTAGAAACGATCGGCCTGCCGGACCTGGAGAGCGAGGTCAGCCTCTGCCGGGATGAGCTCGACCGGCCCTGGATAATGCGCGGCCAGATATTCGATGACGATGGTGGATTCCAGCACCGTGCGGTTGCGCGCGTCGTCGCGCAGCGCCGGCATCTTGCCGGTCGGCGACACCTTCAGGAACGCCGCGCGCGACTGCTCGTCGCCGAGATCGACGATGACCGGCGTGAACGGCGTGGCGTTCTCGTAAAACGCAATCAGCGGTTTCCAGCAGAACGATGCCAGCGGATGAAAATGGAACGTCAGGGACATTTTTTGCTCGTCTGTTTGTGGTTCGTCGCTGCTGGAGCCATGCCAGTCAGCGCCAACACTGAAGCATTTACTTAACTATTGCCGTGAGGCGACTGTGTCAAGGTTCTGGCCTGCCCGTCAGGGTTTGGTATGCGCGACGAGGGCGGCGACAATGATCGGCCAATCCTGAGGATGCAGTTCGTGGCCACCGCCTTCGATGCGGACAAGCCGTGCGCCGGCAAAAGCGTCGGCAAGGGCAGCGCCATGCTCGACCGGAAAGATCGGATCCGATGTCCCATGAATGACGAGCAGCGGCGCCTTGATCTCGTGCAGGCGCCCTTTCACATCCACGCCGCCTTTCAGCATGAAATGGTTGGTCGCGCTCAAAAAGCCGCCGGATCGATCATAGTCCCGTTCGATGAAGGCCCTCATCGCCTTTTCGTCGAACGGATGCGCGGTGCTTGCAATGGCGTGCGCGTCCTTGACGACGAAGCCGACCACCTGTTCGCGGTCCGACCAGTCGACTTTTGCGCCGTCGGCCGAGTGCTCCATATAGGCCTCGGTCGTCCCCGGCAGATGCGATGTGTCGATGCCCACCGGCGAACTGCTGATCACCGTCAGCGAGATGACACGCGAGGGGTGTTTCAGGACCAACCGTTGCGCGATCATGCCGCCCATCGACATCCCGACCACATGCGCCTTGCCGATGCCGTAGCTGTCGAGGACGCGCACGGCATCGTCCGCCATGTCATCGAATGTGTAGGGCGGCTCGCCCGGCGCATATTTGGTCGACAGGCCGGTGTCGCGATTGTCGTAGCGGATCACGAAACGGCCTTCGCCGGCGAGTTTCTCGCACAGAGCCTCCGGCCACCACAGCATCGAGGCCATGGCGCCCATGATCAGCAGCATGGCGGGATCGCCGGGATCGCCAAACGTCTGGGAGACGATTTCGGGTGCTGCGGCCTTTGTCATGGGAATCTCCTCGCTCATGCTTCAAACTGATTGCGTTTTGCAATCGGTTGCACGATAATAAAACTGATACGATAATGCAACTGGTTTTTTTGGGAGAGTCGGATGAAAACCGAACACCGCTCGGGATGCCCTATCAATCTGTCGCTGGAAGTGTTTGGCGACCGCTGGAGCCTGATCATCCTGCGCGACATGATCTTTGGCGGCAAACGCCACTTTCGCGAGCTGCTCAACGGCTCGATCGAGGGCATTGCTTCCAACATCCTGGCCGACCGGCTGAAGCGGCTGATGGAACTTGGCATGCTGACCAAGGCCGATGACCCCTCGCACAAGCAGAAGGCGATCTACAGCCTGACCGAGATGGCCATCACGCTGGTGCCGATCATGGCGCATCTCGGCGCCTGGGGCCGCGTCTGGCTGCCGGTCAGCGAGGAGCTATCGATCCGCGCTGAGCTCCTGGAAAAGGGCGGGCCGGCGATGTGGGAGCAGTTCATGGACGAGCTGCGCCACGACCATCTGGGTGCGCCTGCCATTGCGCCGGGGCGGCCTTCCGTCCGCGCCACATTGCAGGCCGGATACGAGGCTGTGGTGGCTCGCAAGGCGTCGAGCGCTGGCCAACCCCCGGCCTCCTGACCAACTTATTTTCCCATTTATGGGGCGGCTCTGCTATCAAGGGGCTGAAAAACATAATTTATGGGATTGGATAACGCTCTTGGTTGAGAACTCTAAGGATACTGCCCGCGCCCGGGCAGATATGCGCTTCAAGAAGCAGGAAGAAGCAGCCACGGTGCGGCAAAAGGCGATGGCGGAGTATGTCGCCGAGGCCGACGCCCGCCAGGCCAAGACCAACAAGCTCAGGGCTCTGCGCCTTGCCAAGGAAGCCGAAGACCTCGCCAACGCCCCTGCCGCCCCGATCAAGAAGCCGGCCCGGGCCAAGAAGAAAATCGCCTGAATACCCCCATAAGTCGACGATCCCCATAGTCGATGGCAGACTGGAGCGGCCGAGCATATCGGCCGGATGCTGGTCAACGGCACGCCGCTAGAGCCGTCCGCCATTCCGCTTTCCCACGCGAAGCAATTTCAACCGCAACCGGGATTTCGCATCTCGCATGTCAGGTCGATGATCGACGCGTTTTGAACAGGAGACCGCCATGACCGCACTGACTCTCGAAAAGGCCAAGCACATCATCGACGCAGCTTTCGCCAAGGGCGCCGAGTTGAAGCTCAAGCCGCTCGGTGTCTCCGTCCTCGATGCCGGGGCTCATCTCGTCGCCTTCCAGCGCCAGGACGGCGCCTCGTTCCTGCGCCCGCAAATGTCGGCCGGCAAGGCCTATGGCGCGCTCGCCGTCGGCATGGGCTCGCGCCGCGTCGAGGCCTTTGCCAAGGAGCGCCCGCACCTCGTCGCCGGCATTTCCGACGTCTCGGGCGGACGCGTCCTGCCGGTTGTTGGCGGCGTTCTGATCCGCGACCAGTCAGGCGCCGTCATCGGCGCCGTCGGCATTTCGGGCGATACGTCGGACAATGACGAGGCCGCCGCCATCGCCGGCATCGAAGCCGCCGGCTTCACCGCCGATCCGGGCTGACCGACCCTTCGGCTAGTTGAGGTTGATATCCCGGCTGGCCGACCGCATCGACACCGAGAAGCCGGCCAGCACGTCGAACAGGGCGATCACCATCAGCGTGAAGAAGACGGAGTGCGCCGCACCCTTCACCAGCAGGAACTCGACCAGGAACGCCACGAAGACCAGTGTCGACAACAGATGGTCCATGATCGAGGCGTTTGTCGTCCGCACCGATTTCACCATCTCCAGGAACAGGAAGATCAGCCCGATCACCACCATCAGGTCGCCGAGCGTCATCGAAAACACCCCGCCCGACATCATGTGAAACGAGAATATCTCGGTCGCCCACGGATCGTCGCCGCTGCCGAATATTCCGAGGAGTCCGAGATTGTAGGCCACGAAGGGCACGATCAGCAGCGGAATAGCACCGAACATCAGGCGTCTCCTCTTGCAATTCCAGGAAAGCGGTTTCCCACAGGAATTGCGTAAACGATGGGGGCACCTTCTGTAGAATGCTCCGCAGGCACGCCGTCAAGATTTTTCGCTAGCGCGTGTGAACACGGTCGAAGACCGGATGCAACAACCGTGTCACCCGACTCAGCGCCTGAACTGCCCTGCCCGCACCGCAGCGCCGATGGCGTTGAGGATGAAAAGGCCGGCGGTCATCGATGTGATCTCGTTGACGTCGCGCGCCGGCGCGATCTCGACGATATCCATGCCGACAACGCGCCCCTTGGCGAACAGCCCTTTGATCAGATCGATCGTCTGCCGGTAGCTGACGCCGCCAGGTGCCGGCCCCTCGACCGCCGGCATGACCGCGGGATCGAGACCGTCGGCGTCGATGGTGAGGTAGTAGCGGCCGCCATCCGGGATGCGATTGAGCAGCGCCGCCGTGCCGATGTCCTGCCATTCACTGGCGGTGATGATGTTGGAGCCGTAGGCGCGGGCCGCATCGACCTCCTCAAGCCGGGCGCTGCCCTGGCCACGGATGCCGAGCTGGAAAATCTCGGCGATATGCGCCATCTCCGAGGCGCGGCGGATGGGGCTGGAATAGCCCTCCCTGACGCCGTTGACGTTGTCGCGCCAGTCGAGATGGGCGTCGATCTGCACCAGCGTGATCGGTCCTTCACCGTCGAGCGCCCGGAAGATCGGGATCGGAATGCCGTGATCGCCGCCGATGGTAATCGGCAAGGCGCCGGCGGCGCGGATCTTGCGGATCGCCGCTTCGGCCAGCCCGTAATGGCCGCCGGCGGCGTCGCCGGGGACATCGCCGACATCGACCACTTTGACGTCCTGTCCGTCGAACAGGGTTCCGCCAATGTCGAAATCATAACGGTCGAGCCCGAGGCTGATGCGCTGCGAGGCGCGCCGCACCGCAGTCGGCGCGTTGGTTTGGTCGTTGATCAGCTCGTCGATCGTGTAGGGCCTGCCGTAAGGCATGCCGATGATGGCGACATCGGCCTTCAGCGCATAGAGATCCTCGACCAGCGGGAAATTCATGAAGGTCTGGAAGACATCGCGCGGTGCTGTGGTGAGCTTGGTCATGCGGTTTCCTCTGTCGCCGCACCAACGGTGCCGGCACGTGCTTCAGCCGCAATCGCGGCGACGCAACGCAATACAGCACCGCGATGGCGGCGTGTATCGCCAGCGACGGTTCGGCCTTTGGCATGGAGGACGGCGTGAGGCAGCCGGGCGACCACCAAACGCAAAAAGACCGGCCAATGGCCGGTCTTTTTGGTATTCAAACCGTCGAAAAGCTGGTCTCAGCTTTCCTTGGGCGTCAAAACCTGGCGGCCGCGATACATGCCGGTCTTCAGGTCGATGTGGTGCGGGCGGCGCATTTCGCCGGAATTCTTGTCCTCGACATAGGTCGGGGCCTTGAGAGCGTCGGCCGAGCGGCGCATGCCGCGCTTGGACGGAGAGGTTTTTCGTTTCGGAACGGCCATGGATATGCTCCACTACATGGTCAAAATGCCCCGATAGCCCTCGTGAAAGGGCCGCGTCAGGGCCATAATCTGAGAAAGTCGGGTGCCTATACACGCCCTACGCCGTTTTGGCCAGCGTTGAGGCAAATTTTTTTGAGCTGGCTAGTCTAAGCACCCCACATATGCGCCGGAGCGCCCGGCGCGCCGCTCGATCAGTGACGCCAGCCGCCGCAGGCCCGGGCCGGGCTTGGCCGGATTGCGGGCGATCGGGTTGGGTAGCGAGACAGCGAGCAGGGCCGCCTGCCGCCGCGACAGCTGCTTGGCCGAAACGCCGAAATGATGCTGCGCCGCCGCCTCGATGCCGTAAATGCCCGGCCCCCACTCGGCGATATTGAGATAAATCTCCATGATCCGTCGTTTCGACATCACCGCGTCGAAATAGACGGCCAGCGGCAGTTCGACCACCTTGCGCACCGAGCCCAGCGGCCGCGACCACAGGAAAAGGTTCTTCACCGTCTGCATGGTGATGGTCGAGGCGCCGCGCGTTGCCTCGCCGGCCAGCGCATCGTCGACGACGCCGCGCAATTCGCCGAGGTCGACGCCGCGATGGAAGCAGAACTGCCCGTCCTCCGACATGATCACGGAATTGGCCAGCACCGGCGAAACATCGTCGATCGAAACCCAGCGCCGGTCGTAGCCGGAAAACGTCGCCAGATCTTTGACCATCAAGGTCGATATCGGATGCACGAACGACGGCAGGTAGAGGAAGGTCAGCACAATGGGTATCGCCGCCAGCACGGCGGCAACGACCAGGCAGCGCCGACCCAGGCGCTTCAGACCGGCGCGGTTCACGCGCCTCGGTCGCGCCATGTCCAGCCCTTCGGTTTCATGATCGACGATAGGTTCCGTCAAGCCGCCCCACCCGCGCCATTCTCCCGCCTCCGGCATAATGGCGTGAGGCTTCTTGCGCAACGTCTGAGTGTCGGCTACCGCTCCCGGCCATGACGAAAGACGAGCAAATGGCCTTTGAAGCCGCACTTTTGGTGCGGGCGGCGGCAATCGAGACCGAACTCCGGCTGTTGCTCGACGGGCGCACGCTTGCCGGCGAGATCGCCCGGCCGGAGCGCCTGATGGCTGCCATGCGCCATGGCGTGCTGAACGGCGGCAAGCGGCTGCGCCCCTTCCTGGTCATGGAAAGTGCCGGCCTTTTTGGGGCCGATGGCGAGGCCGCATCGCGCGTGGCAGCCGCGCTCGAATGCGTGCATTGCTATTCGCTGATCCATGACGATCTGCCGTCCATGGACGACGACGATCTGCGCCGCGGCCAGCCGACGGTGCACAAGGCTTTCGATGAGGCCACCGCGATCCTAGCCGGCGACGCGCTGTTGACGCTTGCCTTCGATATCCTCGCCGACGAGGCGACGGCCTTGCCGGCGGAGCGCCGAGCAGCGCTTGTGCTGGCGCTGGCCCGTGCTGCCGGCGCCGGCGGCATGGTCGGCGGCCAGACGCTCGATCTTGAAGCCGAGCGCAACAGGCCGGACGAGGCCGGCATCATCCGATTGCAGGCGATGAAGACCGGCGCGCTGATCCGCTTCGCCTGCGAAGCCGGCGCGATCATCGCCGGCGCCGCCCCGCAGGACCGTGACCGGCTGGCCGAATTCGGCTCGGCGGTCGGCCTTGCCTTCCAGCTTGCCGACGATCTGCTCGACCTGACCGCCGATGCCAGCCAGATGGGCAAGGCGACCGGCAAGGACGCCGCCGCCGGCAAGGCGACGCTGGTGGCGCTGCATGGAACGAATTGGGCGCGCAGCCAGCTCCATGGGCTGGTCAAGCAGGCCCATGAATTGCTCGAGCCTTACGGCGAAGAGGCAGCCCCGCTGAAGGCAGCGGCGAGTTTCGTGGCAATCCGCAACAGCTGAGGTTTTGGCTGTTGGCAGATGGGCGCTTCCGTGGGCTCGCTATCTGACCTTGACGACGACCTTGCCCTTGGCACGTCCTGTTTCGACGTAAGCCAAAGCCTCATTGGTCGCTTCGAATGGAAAGACCCTGTCGACAACCGGGCGGATTGCCCCATCTTCGATGAGGGAAGTGATTTTGCTCAGCTGCTCACCTTGCGCCCACATGAAGAGGAACGAAAATCCCACGCCTCGGCGCTTGGCTTTGCTCCGAATACCGCGGCTCAGCAGGCGCAGCAGCAGCCTTAGCACCACGTTCAGTTCCTGCTTCCTGGCAAATTCGGGATCCGGCGGACCGGAAATGGAGATGAGCTTGCCGCCCGGCTTCAGCACATTCAGAGATTTTTCAAGCGTCTTGGCGTCCTGGCTGTTCAGGACGACGTCGTAACCCGACAAGACTTTCTCGAAGTCGTCTTTCTTGTAGTCGACGACGACGTTGGCGCCGAGACCCTTGACCAGACCGGCACTCGCCGCGCTCGCCGTTGTCGCAACGGTCGCGCCGAGGTGCTTTGCGAGTTGGATGGCGAATGTCCCGACGCCGCCGGAGCCGGCCTGGATGAAGATCTTCTGGCCTTTCTTCAGGCCTGCCCTTTCAACGAGCGCCTGCCAGGCGGTCAGACCGACCAGGGGGATTGAAGCCGCTTCTTCCATACTGAGGTTCGCGGGCTTCAGGGCCACGTCGGCTTCATCAATCGCGATGAATTCGGCGAATGTCCCGATCCGGCCGTCGCGCGGCCGCGCATAGACAGCGTCGCCGGGTTTGAATTTGCGGACTTTCGAGCCCACCCTGACAACCCTCCCAGCCACGTCGTGACCCAGGATGAAGGGCCGGCGATAGGGCAGGATGAGCTTGAATTCGCCGGTTCTGATTTTGGAATCCAGCAGGTTCACTCCTGCAGCATGGACCTCGACCAGGACATCATTGTCCTGCAGCTCCGGCTCCGGCATCTCGGCCAGCCGCAGAATGCCTTTCTTGTTATATTTATCGACAACGAATGCTTTCATGGCAGTGACTTTCTGAAAGTGTCTGTTGGTATGCCGTTGTGCGTGAATTCTCGGTCTCACCGTTGCTCAGACCGGCAAGCGGAACTGCTTGCGCAAGGTCTTGTCGAACATCTCCGCGGGGGCAAAGCGGCGCAGCAGGCTGACCTGGCGCGCTGCCTTGCCGGCGGTGTAGCGCCGTCGCGGACGGACATCGGTTGCCGCCTTGACGACCACATCCGCCACCACTTCCGGTCGATCGGCTTTGGGCATCACATCGGCAAGCAGCGCCTTGAGCCCGGCTCGCGCCTGATCATATTCCTCCAACAGGGAATCCGGCTCGATTCCGTTCTGGTCGAAGACGGTGCGCACGAATGCCGGCTCGATGACCGAGACACGAATATTGAAGGCACGAACCTCGTGATCGAGCGATTCCGAATAGCCCTCGAGTGCGTGCTTGACCGCCGAGTAATGTGCTGAGTATGGCGCGGGTACCAATCCCAGAATCGAGCCAATGTTGACGATGCGCCCTTGGCCGCGCCGCCGCATCGACGGCAACACGGCGTTGGTCATGCGCATGACGCCGAACAGATTGACGTCGAACAGGGCCTGCACCTGTGCGACCGAGGATTCCTCGGCGCCGCCAAGCAGGCCGACACCGGCATTGTTGACCAGCAGGTCGATGCGGCCGGTTTGAGCCAGCACGGTTGAAACGAGGGCGCTGACCGACTCCCCATCGGTAACGTCGCACATCAGCATGGACACCTGCGTCGGGCCGTTGCGGGCCTTGCTGCGACTTGTCCCGAAGACGGTATATCCCGCCCGCGCCAAGGCTTCGGCACTGGCGCGGCCGATGCCCGAGGAGGCTCCGGTCACAACAGCGGTTCTTCCTGAAAATGCACTCATTTGATACTCCGGAGACATGAGGGCTAGCTTTTTGCTACTGTTTGGATTACGATCGTAATATCACATTACGAGCATAATGCAATAGCACAGAGGAATAGCAGCCATGCGCTACGAAAAGGGCCGAAAGGATGCATCACGCGATCGGATCGTGGAGGTCGCAGCCCAGCGTTTTCGCGGTGACGGCATAGCCGCATCCGGACTGGCAGCCATCATGGGCGACGCCGGGCTGACAAACGGAGCGTTCTATCCGCATTTCCGATCCAAGGCGGAGCTTGTACGTGAAAGCCTGGTAGCGGCTATGGAGACCCAGTCGCAGCAACTGCAGGAGGCGTTGGCCGCTGGTGGTCCGAAGATGGGCATAGCGGCGTATCTGTCAGCTGAGCACCGGGACAATCCGGGAACGGGCTGCGCGTCTGCCGCGCTGTTGCCGGAACTGGCACGTCAGCCACCCGAAACGCGCGAAGCCTATACCGAGCGCTTGCTGGTTTTGGCGCGCCAGTTGTCAGCCGCATTTCCGCGGGCCAAAGATCCGGAAGGCGATGCGCTGGGTGTCTTTGCGACCCTCATCGGAGCGCTCCAACTGGCCCGCGCGGTGGCAGGAACGGAATTGTCGGATCGCATCCTTGCGGCAGGAGCAGATGCGGCGCGGAGGCTGATCCAGACACCTGAGGGTGGGAAGGCATCCTAGACTAGGCCGTGAACCCATAAACGCGAACAACTGAGATTGGCGGGGAGCGGTCGGTCAGCTTGCGAGCGAACCGCCCGGATGCCGCTATACTGATACCGAATTTCGCGGACTAGACCGCGAGATCCTCAAGCAGACGCGAGATCGTGCTTCGCCCCAGAGCACTCATGGTCGGATTGGTCACCCGATAGTACCAAACGAGACCCATCGCCTGCTGGAAAGCCCATGCGGCGCCGCGCCTCCATTCCAATTCACCGGCCTGAATAGCTTCGCGAAAGGCTGCCCGACGGGCACGGTCGAGTAGGTGCCATGCAACGACCAGATCGAGCGCCGGATCGGCTGGGCCGAAGCTGCCACCGTCAAGAACTCCGACCAGACTTTCCCTTTGTACCAAGAGGTTTGCCGGGATGAGGTCCTTATGGCTCATTACCTCGGAACCTGCAGGAGGCAGTTTGCGCAGGACAGCCCATAGGTGCCGGAGACGCGCGACGTCGAGAAGGTCTTCACTATTGGAGAAGCAGACCTCCATCCAATCATCATGATCTGAGAGGTTCCCGCCTCGCCCTCGCCCATCGAAACGTCGCCCCTTCACGTCTCCCCTGCGAAGCGAGGTTACGAGACGAGCAAGATCGAGTGAGAAGGCTGTTGAGCCGCTCAGCCCGTTGGGCGTCGCCGTTTCGCCCTCTATCCAACTCTGTACGAGCCAGGGCATGGGATAGGCTGGGCTCGGCCTGCCTAGCCCAATCGGTTGAGGAGTTGGAAACGGGCAATATTCCTTCAGTTCGTTCATCGCAGCCGCTTCCGCCCTCAGCAGGATGGTGCATTGGGTTTGGTCCATCATTCGCAAGGGGAAGCGTGCGGCGTATTTTGAGCCGATGCGGAAAATTGCGTTGACGGTACCTGCTGTTACGAGCGGCACGATCTTCTGATCTTCGTACTGAGGGAACTGATCGCGGATCAGGTCTCGTGCAAGGTCGATTTCGATGCGCACCTGGTCGCTATGCATGAGCTGCCGCTCTCCCGACTGGTTTGACCGCATATGCAGCGATTGTCTGTCCTCTGGTTGCCCTGTTGGCACGGATGACCAATAGCCGGAATGAGGTCGTTTGCCGACTGGCTGCTTTCACATTGCGCCGGATTCCGATTCAGGGCTGATGAGTCTACGAGCTAGTGCAGATGCCTGAGCTTGTCGGGATTGCGCATGACATAGATGGCCGAGATCTTGCCGTCCTCGATGTCAAGCGCGGTGGTCTGCAGTTCGCCATCGGCTTCCAGCGTGATGAACCCCGGCAATCCATTGATGAAACCGACGCGAACCAGTGTCGACCCCTTCTCGCGCAGCCAGACCGCCACCTGCTCGTACTGCTTCATGACGGCATCGAACCCCAGCAGCGGTTGCATGGCCGCCGGACGCTTGCCGCCGCCATCGGCATGGGCGCTGACGTCGGCCGTCAGCAGCGCGCCGAGCGCCCGCATGTCGCCGCTGCGCGATGCCGCGAAGAAGGCTTCGGCGATTTCAAGGCCGCGTTGCTTCTCCACCTTGAAGCGTGGCCGCGCCTCACGGACATGGCCGCGTGCGCGGGCCGCAAGCTGGCGACAAGCGGCTGCGTCGCGCTCGAGGGCGGTCGCGACCTCCTCGAATTCCAGCCCGAACACATCGTGCAACAGAAAGGCTGCCCGCTCGAGCGGCGAAAGCCGTTCCAAAGCCAGCATCAGCGGCAAGGTGACGTCTTCCAGATCGTCCTCTTCGACGATCGGCTCGGGCAGCCAGGGGCCGATATAGGTTTCGCGCTGGCGCCGCGCGGATTTGAGCTGGTCGAGGCAAAGCCGCGTCACCGTGCGGCGCAGAAACGCTTCGGGTTCGCGCACCTGCGACCGGTCCGTCCCCATCCAGCGGATGAAGGCCTCCTGCACGACATCCTCGGCGTCGCTCACCGAACCCAGCATGCGGTAGGCGACCCGCATCAGCTTTGGCCGCAGCGGGCCGAAGCCCGCTGCCGCATCCCCGGTTTCAGCCTCCGTCATCAGGCGGCCGCCGCCTTGGCGCTGGATCGGATCGCTGCCGCGTCGGTGTAGAGGCCGAAGCCGACGGCGATGCGGTTCCAGCTATTGATGATGTTGATCAACACAGTGAGCTTGACCTGCTCTTCGTCGGTGAAGTGCACCTTCAGATCGGCATAAGCGCGTTCGCGGTCCTGTCCTTCCGAGAGGCGCGTGAGCGCATCGGTCCAGCCGAGCGCGGCACGCTCGCGATCGCTGTAGCAGGGCGCCTCGCGCCAGGCCGGCAGCAGATAGATGCGCTGCTCGGTCTCGCCATTCTCGCGGGCTTCGGTGGCATGCAGGTTGATGCAGTTGGCGCAGCCATTGATTTGCGACGCCCGAAGCTTGACCAACTCGTTGAGGCTGTGCTCGAGCCCGGCGGCGACAGAGAGTTCCGTCGATGCGCGCTGCCATTGCTTGATCAGCGCAGGAGCGGCGGCGAAGAGGTCAATTTTGGCAGTCATGATTGCAGTCCTTGTTGTTGGGTACGCTCTCATGACGAGACAACATCGGCTGGTGTGACATCAGGCCCGATTTTTTTGCCCAACAGCTGGGATTGGCGCAGGGGTGACGCCGGCATCACAGCCTTGCCTCGGCGAAGATGCGGGACGCCCATTCCAGGAAAGCACGTAGCCGGGGAGCAAGCTGCCGGTTCTGCGGATAGAGCGCCGATAATGGCGTCGGCATCGGCGGAAAATCCTGCAGCACCTCGACCAGCGCCCCGTCCGCCAGATCTTTTTCGAGCCGATAGCGTGGTGCCTGGAGAAGCCCGAAGCCCAGGCGCGCCAACGCGGCCGCGGTGTCCGAATTGTTGACCTTTACCCGGCCGGGCAGCGTGACCCGATGCACCCTTGTGCCGATCGTGAACTCCAGCGGCAGGACTTCGCCGGTACGCGAGGAAACGAAGCCGATGGCCTGGTGGCCTTCCAGGGCGTCAGGCGATGCAGGCATCCCCTGGCGCTTCAGATAGGCCGGGCTGGCGACGGTGATTTCGCCGATCATCGCCAGCCGTCGCATGATCATGCCGCTGTCCTGTGGTTCGCCTGCACGGATGACGCAATCGACACCTTCGCGCACCAGATCGACCAGCCGGTCGCCCTGGCCGATATGGAGATCGATCTGGGGATAGCGTTCGAGGAATGCAGGCAACTCCGGCAACAAGTATCTCTGCGTGAGCAGCGGATGCGCGTCGATGCGCAACAAGCCGCGCGGCTCAGTGCTGCGGAATCCCGCCTCGGCATCCTCCACTTCACCCAGGATCGAGAGGCAACGCTCGTAGTAGGCCTGTCCGTCAAGCGTCGTGGCGACGTGGCGCGTGGTCCTGTCCAACAGCCTCGTCCCGAGATGGTCCTCCAATTGCTTGATTGCTTCGGTCGCGGTCGAACGCGGCAGGCCGAGGTCGGCAGCCGCCGCTGTGAAATTGCGCCGCTCCACCACGCGAACGAACAGCCGCATCCTGTCGAGTCGATCCATGGCTCTAGTGTTCGCTCTGCCCGAATACTGCTGTCAATAGGAGGCCCATTATTCGGATGACGTGGCAAGCTATATCCACTCCTGCAGCATTCAACCTGGAAGGAAACTGAAAATGCCGTTTGCCAACTTCAAGACACCGAAGGCCGCTCTGACGAAGGCACAAAAGGAAGAACTCGTTCACAGGACCACGCAAATGTTCGTCGAGTATTTCGGTGAAGGCGTTCGCCCCTACACAATGGTGCTGATCGAGGAAGTTGCCGATGGAGGCTACGGCCGCGCCGACGAAGTCTTCGTCATTCCTGATGCCTACCGGGCCAAGGACGCCTGAGTTCGAGATATCCAGTCGGTGCCTTGGCACATATGAATGCAATGGATCCGGCGCGAACGAAATTTTAATGTAAATCAAGCGTAATCCCGACCATTAAAATGATGCGTATGTGTTGGGGTTGCGCATGCCGGAATACTCTTCCTTCATCCGTTCGATCCGGATCCGCTATATCTCGGGATTGCTGATCTTCGCGCTGGCCTCCGCCGCCGTGATGTTTGCGCTCAATCGCGTCAATTCCTTCCGTCACGACATCGACGCGCTGAGCAGCAATCTCGTCGTCTTCACCCGCGACCTGCGCAACGCCTCCAGTTTTGCCGAAACCGCCAGCACAGCCTGGCGCACGGAAACCCGTGACGGACTTGCCGCCGCCGCGCGCGGCCATTCGCAGCGCCTGACCGGTGAGATCGAAACGCTGTCGGCCCAGCTTGCAGCGATCAAGCCGAGCCTGTCGGCCAGGACCCTCAGCGAACTCTCCTCCGCTTCCGTCAACGGCGACCTGTTCTGGTCGTCGCGCGATATTGTGCGCAACTTCAACCTGATGTCGGCGGCGCAGAAGACCGACGAATGGAGTTCGCGCGAAATCGTCAACCAGAACGATCTGTTCGTCCAGCCGATGCTGGTGCGGGTGCGCACCGCCATGGACAGTGAACGCCATCTGGCCGACGCCTCCAGCGACCGCCTGCTTCTGTGGGCGAGCGGCCTTTTGTTTGCGGTTCTTGCCATTGCCGCCTTGTGGATCTTCCGGCCGATGGAAAAGGCGATCCGCCGCGCTTTCACTGAATCCGCCGCATCCTTGTTCAAGGCCGAAGCGGCCGATCGCGCCAAATCGGAGTTCCTGGCCAATATGAGCCACGAGATCCGCACGCCGATGAACGGCGTGCTGGGCATGGCAGAACTGCTGGCCAAGACCGACCTGACCGCGCGCCAGAAGACCTTCACCGACGTCATCGTCAAATCCGGCAATGCGCTGCTCACCATCATCAACGACATTCTCGATTTCTCAAAAATCAATGCCGGCCAGCTGACGCTCGATCCCGCACCTTTCCGGCTTGCCGAAGCGGTCGAGGACGTTGCGACGCTGGTGTCGGCGCGCGTCGCCGAAAAGAACCTCGAGCTGATCGTGCGTGTCGACCCGCGTTTGCCGGCCCATGTCGTCGGTGACGCCGGCCGCTTCCGCCAGATCGTCACCAATCTGCTCGGCAATGCGGTGAAGTTCACCGAAAAGGGCCATGTGCTGATCGATGTCGGCGGCGAGGTGGTCGACGGTATGGTCCAGCTCAAGGTTCGCGTCGAGGACACCGGCATCGGCATTCCGGCCGAGAAGCTGGAGAACGTGTTCGAGAAATTCGCCCAGGTCGACGGCTCGTCGACGCGCCGCCATGAAGGCACGGGCCTCGGCCTTGCGATCGCCGCCCGCCTCGTCGACCTGATGGGCGGCAAGATCGGCGTCGAAAGCGAGATCGGCCGCGGCTCGGTGTTCTGGTTCGCCGTGCCGCTGCCGGCGCATCAGCAGGACTCGCGCGACGAGATCGTGCCGGTCGACGTCACCGGCGCCCGCGTGCTGGTCATCGACGACAACCCGGTCAACCGCGAGATCCTGCTGGAGCAGCTCAGAAGTTGGAGCTTCGACTGCGCGGCTGCCGAAAGCGGCGCTGTCGGCCTCGCCTTCCTCGACCGCGCCAGCCAGCTCGGTGCCGCGGTCGATTGCATCATCCTCGACTACCAGATGCCGGGCATGAACGGCGCCGATGTCGCCAAGGCGATTTCCGCCGACAGCCGTCTCTCCGCCATCCCGATGGTGCTGCTGACGTCGGTCGATCAGGTCGATTTCGGCAAGATGGTCATCGATTTCGGCATTGCCGCGCACCTGACCAAGCCGGCGCGCTCGGCCATCTTGCTTGGCACCGTCATCTCGGTCATCCAGAAGGCCCGCGCCCAGATCGGCAAAGCCCACTTCGTTCGCGAGCCGGTTGTCGCGCAGGCAGCGCCCGTGGCGCCGCCGGCCTTCACCGTCATTCGCGGCCCGGTGATGCCTGCGGCCACGGTTCCCGAATCGATGACCACGCCGAACGGCCCGATCGATATTCTGATCGCCGAAGACAATGACGTGAACCAGTTGGTCTTCGGCCAGATCCTCAATGGGCTGGGGCTCAGCTACCGCATCGCCGGCAATGGCCGCACCGCCGTCGAAATGTACCGGGCGCTGCGGCCGAAGCTGATCCTGATGGACGTTTCCATGCCGGAGATGAACGGCTACGAGGCGACCCGCGCCATCCGGGCGGCGGAGGCGGCAACCGGCAACCACACGCCGATCATCGGCGTCACCGCGCACGCGCTGAAGGGCGATCGCGACAAATGCATCGAGGCCGGCATGGACGACTATTTGCCCAAGCCCGTCTCGCCCGATCGACTCGGCAGCAAGATCGGCACCTGGCTCAGCGAGACGGTGGCGGCGAAGACGGCTTGATCAAATCGCCGTGTCCAGACGATAGCGGCGCATCCAGTTGAGACTTGTCGCGTCCGAGAGCCTTGCGACGCCCGGCTTCACATCCTCCGCGTTCGGCGCCTGAACGCCGAGCGCTGCGCAGATGGCCGTCAACGTAGCCGCCTGATCGCTTGAAAGCCGCTCATAGCCAATCCGCAGCGGCATTATCCCCTGCTCCGCAAACCATGTGTTCCAGGCCGCGTCATAGGCTTCGAGTTTGGCGAGCTCATGCTGGATTCGCTCGAAATCGTATCGGGGTTCCTGCGGCGGCGCGACCCGTTCGATCTCGGTTCCGTCGGGCGCGATATGCCAAAGCCCGGTCTGCTCCGCCTTGATCAGCGAGACCGCCTGCGCCAGCTTGTTTTCGCGCGAAAGGTGGATGTAGAGGACACGGCCGAAGGCCCTTTCGAAACGCGCTTTGTCCGATGGCAGTGCCGGGAAAATCCGGTCGAGGATCGCCGAAAGCTCAGCCAGATTTTCCCGCATCAGCCGCAGGCCGAAAACGCTTGTTCCGCCCTTCCCGGCCCTGATTGCCGCCTGGAGATAGGCGAAATCGAACTCATGCTCACTCATCGTCCCGGGACCTTGCAAATGCCATTCTTCGGCCCACTCCGCTATGTCCTGCCGCCGGTAGAACGAGTGCGGATCGCCTGCCATCTTCGTCGATGCCAGCAGGCCGCACAGCAAAGTGCTTCCGGTTCTCGGCGTGCCGCAGATTATGTAGCCGTCTAACATGCGCTACCCTTGTTGCTCACGAGAGCCAGAGCAAGCCCGGCCGCTTCAGCGCCGGCCTATAGCCGAAATTCCTGCTGGATGCGACGGGCGCATTCGAGCGGCGTGAGTTGGCTGGTGTCAATTTCGAGGTCGTAATCCGTGCCGTTGTGGACGCGCGGATATTGCCAGCGCGCCAGCCCGGGCATCCTGTCGCCGCGCGCGGCTTCGCGCGCTTCCAGCACCTCTAGCGGCGCCGTCACGCCGACCAGATGCAGATCGAAGCCCGACAGCAATGCGCGATACTCTGCTATTTCGTCATTGAAGATCACGTCGTCGACGATGAGATTGTTGCCTTGCCCGGCCATGGCCGCGATGGCGTGGCGCATGCCGCGCATGGTGCGCGCGCCGACCGGCCCACTCCTGATCACCACCGATGGCTTGCCGTCGTCCAGCATCGTCTCAAAGGAAAACCCATCGGCATGGTTCTGCAGCGCCTCCGGTAACATATCGAGGAAGGCGTCCATCTGGACATGCAGAAAGGGTTCGGCGGTGATTGTCTGCAGGGCTCTCGCGATTGAACTCTTGCCGGCACTGCCGACGCCGTTGAGCAGGACGATTTTGGCCGTCATGTCGCCCCCTCGCGCCTACCGGTTCCGCACGACGATACAGGCACCGCCGACGCTCTGCAGTTTTTGGCAGATGACATTGGCGGCGGCGCGGTCGTCGACACCGATCCTGACGGCATAGATGCCGCGCCGGCCGATCGGCGTGCGCACCCGGCTGACCACCGGATCATGGCTGGCGAGCAGGGCCGGAAACCGGCTCCGGACCCGTAGCCATTGATTGATCGCGGCACCCCGGCGGAAATTTCCGGCCACCTGCACGCCCCATGGCTTCACATTGATCGACGCCATGGCGACCGTTCTCGACATGATCACCGGCAGCTTGCGGCAGGCGACGGCAAAGCTGGTCTTGGCATCGAGCGGCGCGACCGTTCCGGCGTAGGCGCTGTCGGAGAATTTGTCGACCGGCTCGCCCATGACGTCGAAGACATAGCTTTCGGTTTCCATCGGCAGGAAGCCGCCGGAGCCGAGCCAACGCGACACCCGGTTCTCACCGGCATTGTAGGCGGCCGCCGCCAGGCCGAGATTGCCGTAGCTGACCTTCATCTCGGCGAGATACTTCGCCGAGGCCGGGATCGCCTGGTCGATGTCGAAGGGATCGGCAAGGCCACGCATCTTGGCCGTACCCGGCATGAACTGGGCGATGCCTTCAGCGCCGACCGGGCTCACCGCATTGGGATCGAACCGGCTTTCCTTCCAGATCAGCCGGGCGAAGTAGTCTTTGGGCAGACCATTCTGCTCGGCATGCGCCTCGATCAGGTCGCAAACGCGGCCGATCAGTCGTTTCGCCGCAGAGCGCGATTGTGGTGGATCGGCGAGTGCCTGTCCGGCAGAGCCCAGCCCGCAGAGCAGGATCACACCGGCTTTGAGCAACGCGCGCATCGGCCTATTCGGCCGCGGCCTTGCCGTGCTGTCCAAACCGCTGCTCGATATAGTCGGCGACCATCTTCTCGAAATCGGCGGCGATCGACGGCCCGCGCAGCGTCGCCGCCTTCTTGCCGTCGACGAAGACAGGCGCCGTCGGCGTCTCGCCGGTGCCGGGCAGCGAGATGCCGATATCGGCATGCTTGGATTCGCCGGGGCCGTTGACGATGCAGCCCATCACCGCGACTTTGAGGTTTTCCACGCCCGGGTATTTCTCGCGCCAGACCGGCATGTTCTTGCGCAGATCCGCCTGGATGTTCTGCGCCAACTCCTGGAACACGGTTGACGTCGTGCGACCGCAGCCGGGACAAGCGGCGACGATCGGCACGAACTGCCGGAAGCCCATGGTCTGCAAGAGTTCCTGCGAGACCTGCACCTCGCGCGTGCGGTCGCCATTCGGCTCCGGCGTCAGCGAGATGCGGATGGTGTCACCAATGCCTTGCTGCAGAAGGATGCCCATGGCGGCCGACGAGGCGACAATGCCCTTGGAGCCCATGCCGGCTTCGGTGAGGCCGAGATGCAGCGCATGGTTGGAGCGTGTGGCAAGCTCGGTATAGACGGCAATCAAATCCTGCACGCCGCTGACCTTGGCCGACAGGATGATCTTTTCGCGGGCCAAGCCGATTTCTTCGGCCATTTCGGCCGACAGGATCGCCGACTGCACGATCGCCTCGCGGGTGACCTCCTGCGCCGTCAGCGGAAAGCCTCGGCGCTGGTTCTCGTCCATCAGCCGGGTGAGGAGCTCCTGATCGAGCGAGCCCCAATTGACGCCGATGCGCACCGGCTTGTCGTGCTTGATCGCCATTTCGACGATCGCCGCGAACTGGCGGTCCTTCTTGTCCTTGAAGCCAACATTGCCGGGATTGATGCGGTATTTGGCCAGCGCCTCGGCGCAGGCCGGATGATCGGCGAGCAGCTTGTGGCCGATATAATGGAAATCGCCGACCAGCGGCACATTGATGCCGAGCCGTTCGAGCCGCTCACGGATGCGCGGCACGGCGGCAGCGCTCTCGTCGCGGTCGACGGTGATGCGCACGATCTCCGAGCCGGCGCGATGCAGGGCAGCAACCTGCGCGACGGTCTGGTCGATATCGGCGGTGTCGGTGTTGGTCATCGACTGCACGACGACCGGCGCGCCGCCGCCGACGGTCACACCGCCGACATCGACGCCGACCGAGGTGCGGCGTGGAAAGGGGGAGGAAAAATATCCGGTCATGCCGGCAGCCTCTTGTCTCCGGAGCGACGTGCGCCCGCATTGACGCGCAAACTACGCTCAAACAGTTGCCAGCGCGTTGCGCTGAGGTCCGGGCATGAGGTGGAGGAGCAAAGATGGCTTGTCAATGGCGACAGGCCGGCAGGGTCGCCAAATCGCAGTGGCGCGGCGACCCGTCACAGACGGTGTCGACCGGCCAACAGTGTCGGAATCGGTAACAAGAACAAGTCTCCAGCGGCGTGTAGCCACCGGAGCGATGGATACGCGCCCGAACGGCGCGTCTAATCCAGGAAGGGCGTCAGTGTGTCGTCGGTTTCGCCTTCAGTTTTTCAATCTCGTCCTTGAGTGCCAGCTTGCGTCGCTTGAGATTCACGATTTCGAGGTCGTCGACCGATGGATGGTTCATGGCATCGTCGATCTCGCGTTCGATATCACCGTGTTTCCGCTGCAACTCATCAAGATGGGATGCAAGAGACATGATTGGTTCTCCCTTTCATGGTTTCCTCGATTGCAGCCGTCAAAGGCACGTCCACCGCAGGTCGTTCTGTGACGGCACCATGACACTCTGCCACCATCCAGCGGCGATGTCGAATGCTGCGTGGTAGCATTCCACGACAATGTGAAATGTGGTATTGGCTGCGCGCCGGCTACAAAACCCCGCCGGTCCCGCCCAATCAGGCCCATCATTGGGCGCCGCAGACGTGCAGACGGTAGATAATGTCCGAACAGGAACAGGCTGATATCCGCCTCGAATTTTCTCGGCTGAAACAAGAGCATGCCGATTTCGACGCGGCCATCAATGCGATGATCGCCATGGGTTGTGATCCTTTGCAGATCCAACGCATGAAGAAGAAAAAACTGTTCCTCAAGGACCGGCTGATGGCGCTGGAAGACAAGATCATTCCGGACATCATCGCCTGAGCGATAGCCTCAGAGCCTTACCCTTACCCCGGGATCGAAAGCCTTGCGGCGCGTTCACGTAATAGCGCAACAAGCTCGTCGGTTTTTTCCTTCGCGGTGTCGATCGGAACCACCAGGCACATCGTTGCCTCGACCTTGCCTGTGACGGAAAACACCGGGGCGGCCAGGCATTTGGTATAGGCGTCGACCAGCCCCGACGTGATGCAATAGCCCGTCGTCCTGGCCGTCGCGATATCGGCGATGAAATCGTCGAGCTGCAGCCTGCGGCCATCGGGCAGCAAAAGGTCGTCTTCCGACACCATGTCCTGAATGGTGTCCCTTTCCAACCCGGCCAGAAGCAGCCGCCCGGATGCCGTCCATGGCAGCGGAATCTGCAGGCCAGTGGCGGAGCTGATGCGGAACGGCCTGGTGCCTGGGCTGGAATGGACGATGGTGTAGCGGCCGCTTTGCAGCATGCACAATTCGGAGGTCTCGCCGGTCTCGCGTGACAGATTGTCGACCTCCTGCCGGCCCCGCCTGAGCAGGTCGTTGCCCCGGACATAGTCCATTCCGTAGAGGTAGAGCTTCTTGCCGAAATAGACCCTGTTGCCGTCGCCCTCCATCTCCAGGAGACCCGCATCGACCAGCGAGCGCACCAGCGTATAGGTCGTCGAACGCGGCGCGTTGACCCCCTTGGCGAGGTCGCCAATGCCGATCGCACGCTGCGTGGTGTGCAGGAACTCAAATATCTCGAGCACCCGGTTGAGACCCTTCTCGCGAGAGCCGGGGGTCTTGTCCTCGGTCGGGCTGACGTCGGGCCGATCTTTAACGCCAATGTCGTCTTGCATTACTGATTCCTGATGTTAGTATCTGTCTTGTACAAGGTACATGTGTCTTTTGTAAGAGACAAATTGCAAAAAAGAGCATGGACCTGAAAAAGGGGTACACACGAAAAGGAGGTCGCAGTGAACGACACATCCAAGAGACGTGATTTTCTGAAATTAGGAATGGCCGGGCTCGCCACGGCCGGAGTGATAGGCGCAGCCGCGTCGGTCGACGTTCAGAAGGCGGCGGCACAGGCCGCACCGGACAGCCTGCTGCGCACCGTTCTGGAGCGTGGCAAGCTGATCGTCGGCACCGGCAGCACCAACGCACCCTGGCATTTCGAGAACGATGCCGGCGAACTCGTCGGCATGGACATCACCATGGGCCATATCCTGGCCAAGGGTCTTTTCGACGACCCGACCAAGGTCGAGTTCGTCATGCAGGACCCGGCGCAGCGCATTCCCAATGTCACCACCAACAAGGTCGACATCACCATCCAGTTCATGACCATGACTGCCCAGCGCTCGCAGTTGATCAACTTCTCCAGGCCGTACTACGTCGAAGGTGTCGCGCTGCTGACGCTTCCGACAGCCGAGAACAAGACATTCGACAAGCTGCTCGCCGGCGGTTCGGCGACACGGATTTCCATCCTGCAGAACGTCGATGCCGAGCAGAATGTCCATCTCGTCCTGCCGCAGTCGCAGGTGATGCAGATCGACACCCAGGCCAACGTGCTCCAGGCGCTGGAATCGAAGCGCGTCGACGCGGCCGCCGTCGACCTCTCGACGGTCCGCTGGCTCGCCTCGCGCAATCCCGACAAGTATTTCGATGCCGGCAAGAGCTGGTTCTCGATGCTTTACGGCGCCGCGCTCCGGCAAGGCGATCTCGACTGGCTGACCTTCGTCAACACGACCTTCGCGACCGCAATGTTCGGTCATGAAACGGCGCTCTACGACGCGGCATTCAAGGATTATTTCGGGTTGGAGCCGCCGGCGCGGCATCCAGGTTTCCCGGTCATCTGACGCAGCCTGTGGAAGGGTGCCCGGCACCCTTCCACCCTCTTCTTTGACGTTCCTCGGCATTGCGGGAGACGCATGGGCTATACGCTCAACTTCAACCTGATCTGGCGGCATTTCGACAAGCTCTGGGGCGGCCTGCTGCTCAGCCTTGAGCTTGCCGTCATCTCGATCGCCATCGGTATCGTCATCGGCCTGGTGCTGGCGGTCTGGTACGTCTCGGCCGGACGCGTGGTGCGCGCCATCATCGCGGCTTACGTCGAGTTCATCCGCAACGTGCCGCTGATCCTGCTGGTCTATCTCGTCTTCTACGGCGTGCCGACCGTGGTTGATCTCGCCTACGATGCGCCGACCTCGTTCGTGCTGACGCTGTCGGTCTACAGCGGCGCCTACCTGGTCGAGGTGTTCCGCTCAGGCCTCGAAGCCGTGCCACGCGGGCAGCTCGATGCCGGCAAGGCGATCGGGCTGACACCCTGGCAGCGGCTGGTCCACGTGCGCCTGCCGACCATGCTGCGCATCACGCTGCCGGCGCTGTCCAACACCTTCATCTCGCTGTTCAAGGACACGTCCATCGCCTCGGTCATCTCGGTGCCCGAACTGACTTATGGCGCCCAGTGGATCAACTTCAACACCTTCCGCATCGTCGAGGTCTATCTGGTGACGACGGCGATGTATCTGGTGACCGGCTACGCGCTGCTCTTCGGGCTGCGGCTGGTCGAGCGACGGTTCAGGACGGCGCGCTGACATGCTTGGCCAGATCCTCTACGCATTGCCGTTCCTCGCCCAGGGTTTCGCCGTGACCCTGTGGGTATCGCTGCTGGTCGTGGTGCTGTCGCTGATTGCAGGCGTCGCGCTCGGCGTCGGCCTGGTCTACGGCCCGGCGCCGCTGCGCTGGGCTGTGCGCATCTTCTCGGACACCATCCGCGGCATCCCGATCCTGGTGCTGATGTTCTTCGTCTATTACGGCCTGCCCGCGGCCGGTCTGCATCTGCAATCCTTCTGGGCCGCGGTGCTGGCGCTGACCTTGTTCAAGACGGCGCAGGTCGTCGAATATGTACGCGGCGCCGTCGGCTCCATTCCCAAGGGCCAGTCCGAGGCGGCGATGGCGATCGGCCTGACCTTTCGCCAGCGGCTCACCTCCGTCATCTTTCCCCAAGCCTTCCGCCGCTTCCTGCCGCCGTGGATCAACGGCGTCACCGATGCGGTCAAGGGCAGCGCGCTGGTTTCGCTGCTCGGCATCACCGACCTGATGCAGGCGATCAACCAGGTGATCGGCCGCACCTATGAGGCGATGCCGCTCTATATCCTCGGCGCCTTGATCTATTTCGCCGTTAATTATTCGCTTTCCTACGCCAGCCGGCGGCTGGAACGGCGCTTCGCCTTCATCCGGGACTAGCACGATGGCCACAAGCTTGAACGACACTACAGCGCTTCTCGATATTGCCGGGGTCTCGAAAGCCTTCGGTTCGGTCGAGGTGCTGCGCTCGGTCAGCCTCAAGGTTGAGAAGGGCGAGGTGGTCAACGTCATCGGGCCTTCGGGCAGCGGCAAGACGACCCTTTTGCGCTGCGTCAACTTCCTCGAAAGCTATGACTCAGGCTCGATCCGCATCGACGGCAAGGAGGTCGGTTTTCGCGAGGCTGGCGCGCGCCAGCGGCGCAGCGAGCGCGACCTGGCCTCCATGCGCGCCGAGACCGGCATGGTGTTCCAGAGCTTCAACCTGTTTCCGCACCTCACCGCCGCCGGCAACATCATGCTCGGCCTCATCAAGGTGCGCGGCAAGAGCAAGGCCGAGGCGCGCCAGATCGCCGAGCACTGGCTGGGCCGCGTCGGTCTCGCCCACAAGGCCGACAGCCTGCCGGCGGAACTTTCCGGCGGCCAGCAGCAGCGCGTCGGCATAGCGCGCGCCGTCGCCATGGAACCGAAGATCCTGCTGCTCGACGAGATCACCTCGGCGCTCGACCCCGAACTGGTCGGCGAGGTGCTGGCCGTTGTGCGCAGCCTCGCCGAAGACGGCATGACCATGGTGATGGTCACCCACGAGATGGCCTTTGCCCGCGACGCGTCAAGCCGCATCGTCTTCATGGCCGATGGCGGCGTCAGCGCCGTCGGCCCGCCGAAGGAGATCCTCGCCCAAGAGACCACCAACGAGCGCCTGCGCTCTTTCCTGGCGCGGTTCCGCGCCTCGCATTTCTGACATGGGCGGCCCAAAGCAATTCCAGGAAAAGTGTAAGCGGTTTTCCCGGGAAGAGCGCGAAGCGCTTTCCCTTGGGAGTTGCTTAAAACAACAAGACGCCCCAAGGAGAATTCTTCCATGACGCCTTACATCCGGCTCGCCGAGCTCGGCCTGATGCTGCCCGAGCCGCCGACACCGATCGCCAATTTCGTCACCCATGCCGAAAGCGGCCGGTTGATCTTTCTCTCGGGCCAGGGGCCGCTGCGCGCCGACGGCACGCTGTGCACCGGCAAGGTCGGCGACGACGTCACCGTTGAGCAGGCCTATGAGCATGCGCAACTCACGGGCCTCAACCTGCTGGCGGTCATGCATGCCGCCGCCGGCGATCTCGGCCGCATCGTGCGCGTCGTCAAATTGCTCGGCTTCGTCAACGCGACGCCAACCTTCAGCGACCATCCGAAAGTCGTCAATGGCTGCTCGGACCTGTTCGCCAACGTCTTCGACAAGATCGGCGGCCATGCCCGCTCGGCGATCGGCGTCGGGTCGCTGCCTGGAAACATCACCGTCGAAATCGAAGCGGTCGTCGAGATCGCCGTCTGACAGTCAAGGGATTGCTGAACATGAAAACCTATTCCGACACCGGCTCCAACACCACGATCCGCGAACGGTTGGGACTGCGGCCGATCATCAATGTCTCCGGCACGATGACGACGCTCGGCGCCTCGATCATCGTTCCCGAGGCGATCAGCGCCATGGCCGAGATCGCCTCGCAATGGGTGGAGATGGACGATCTGCAGCGGGCTGCAAGCGTGATCACCGCCCGCCTGACCGGCGGCGAGGCCGGCTTCATCACCGCCTGCTGCGCCTCAGGCATCACCATGGCGATCGCCGGGGCGATGACCGGCACAAATTTGCTGGCGATCGAACGGCTGCCCGACGACACCGAAGGACTGAAGTCCGAAGTCGTCATCCAGCTTGGCCACATCGTCAATTACGGCGCCCCGATCGACCAGTCGATCCGTGTCGCCGGCGCCAAGGTCATTCCGGCGGGCACCGTCAGCGTCACCCAGGATTATCACGTGCGCGAGGCGATCAACGAGCGCACGGCGGCGGCGCTCTACGTCGTGGCGCACCACACCGTGCAATACGGCATGCTGTCCCTCGAGGAATTCTGCGAGATCTGCCACGCCAGAGGCGTGCCGGTGATCGTCGACGCGGCTTCCGAATACGATCTGCGCAGTTTTCTGGCGCGCGGCGCCGACATCGTCGTCTACAGCGGTCACAAATTCCTCTCCGGGCCGACCAGCGGCATCGTCACCGGTCGCAAGGATCTTGTCCGCGCCGCCTATCTGCAGAACCGCGGCGTCGCCCGCGCCATGAAGGTCGGCAAGGAAAGCATCGCCGGCACCATGGCGGCACTCGAAGCCTGGGAGAAGCGCGACCATGCCGGCATCCGCCGGCGCGAGGAAGCGGCGCTCAATCTGTGGAAGGGCGCGCTGCAAGGCATTCCGGGCATCGCCGCCCACATTATTCCCGACCCGACCGCCAACCCGCTCGACCGGCTGCAGATCTTCGTCTCGCCCGAAAGCCGCTTCACCGCCGCCGGCCTCGCCGCGGCATTGGCGGCCGGCTCGCCACCGATCATCGTGCGCAACCATGAGGTCGAACGCGGCCATTTCTTCCTCGACCCGTGCAATCTCCACCCCGGCGAGGCCGAGATCGTCGCCGAACGCCTGCGCGCCGTGCTGACCGCGGCCGAGCGGCCGGCGGATGCGATGAAACAGCCGCGAAAGGATTCGTCCGGCGCTTTGCGCTGGCCGGATTGAGCGGGCGCCATGCAAGGCTAAGGCCAGGTCTCGCCAGAGTAGTCGCCGTCGGATCGCGATGCGTGTCAGTCGGTCCTGGCGACAATCCTGACGACATCCATCGGATCCAGCCCAAGCTTCTGTGCACAGGTCAGCGCGTTCGGCACGATCCAGTATGGTGAGTCGGGATCGAATGGTGCAGTGCTATGGGTATAATTGAACAGCGTTTTGGCGCAGGCCTCTTCAAACATGAATTGCGCTTCGGCCTGACTGTCGTGCCCGCGAAGTGCACGTAGCGTCTTGTGTCGCATATCACGAAAAAGGTGATGTGCCTTCGGCCAGGAGCCACGGTCGTCGATCATCCGGAGCAGGCGTTCCAAGGTCTCTGTATCGCGGACATGCGAGATGAAGAACTCAATTAGTTCTCGCATTTCTCGCAACATATGCGACTCCCTTGATCGCCAGAGGATGTGTTCGCTCTATCTTCGTCTGGGCGCGAGACACCTGAGATCACGACTCCGTGATCTCCGACCGCGATACAAGCGGGAATAAATCGCTGCCGCAACAGGTCTCCAACACATACGCCTTTGCAGGCGTTGAGGAGAACGGCATGCCGCATCATTTTGAGGGCAGCGAACAGGGCCACGGCATTAGCCGTGGTCATGCGTTGGACCGTATGATCGTCATCAGCGTCTCCTGCCTGGCGCTTGACACTGGTGACGCAGATGACTTCACTTTCGCCGCAGCAGGCGGCCTTGCCTGTTCCCGCGGGGTTCGCCCGCAGGGCGAGATCGCCGTCGCTGCCTGACAGCGCACGGCCTGTCCGCCCCGGAGTATCGGATCATGGTGCTGCTTTGAGCGAGAGGGCCTTGGCCGAACGCTTCAACGAGGTGGTGCTGCCGCATCTCGGCGACGCGCTTGCGCTTGCTCGCTGGCTGACCGGCAATGCCGCCGATGCCGAGGACGTCGTGCAGGATGCCTGCATCAAGGCGCATGCCGGTATCGCCGGCTATGCTGGTGGTAATCCACGCGCGTGGCTGCTGACCATCGTGCGCAACACCGCCTGCACCTGGATGTCGCGCAACCGGCCGCGCGCCATGATGGCCGTCGGCGACCTCGGCGATCTCGACGAAATGGCGGCGGCACACGGCACGAGCGTACCGGACGAGAACGGCCCGGAGGCGAGCCTGATCGCCAAGGCCGATACGGCGGCACTGGAAGCCGCGATCGCCGCGCTGCCGCAGCCGTTCCGCGAAACGCTGGTGCTGCGCGACATCAACGGCCTTAGCTACCGCGACATATCGGTGATGCTCAGCGTGCCGATCGGCACGGTGATGTCACGGCTGGCACGGGCCCGCGGGCTGCTAGCGTCTGAACTGGGGAGAGCGCCATGACCGTGCATGACGACGGACTGCCCAACGACCCCGAAGGCATCAGGCTGATGATCCACGCTCTGGTTGATGGCGAACTCGACGCGGCGGCCGCACTCGCGGTGGAGCGGCGTATCGCGGCCGATCCCGCGCTTGCCGCCGAACACGCCCGCATCCTTGCCTTGCAACGCGCGGTCGGCCGCTTGCCGCGCCCCGATGTCAGCGATGCCTTTCGGGCCCGCATCGCGGCAATCGGTACGGTATCGTCAGAACAGAAGACGCAAGACGAGGAGCGGAGCGCACCGCCGGCGCTGCCGGGATTGACCGCCGCTGCAGCCCAGCAACGGCGAGCGACGGATACGCGGCTGTCCCAGGCAAGGCCATCGCCAAGGGCGCGCCGCTTCGGTTCGTTCGACTGGCGCGCCATGGCGGCGTCGATCGTCATGACCGCAGTGCTGGCCAGCGGCGCCACGCAATGGGTGATGTTCAACAGCGCCTCCGACAGCATTGCTTCGGAGATCGCCGGCGACCATCGCCGTAGCCTGCTCGACGCCAGCCCGATCGACATCGTCTCGTCCGACCGCCACACGGTAAAGCCATGGCTCGATGCCCGCATCGGGGTGTCGCCGCCGGCTCCCGATCTTGCGACGGACGGCTTCGCGTTGATCGGCGGCCGGGTCGAGGTCGTCTCGGGCCGTCCCGTGCCGGCGCTGGTCTACCGCCACCGCGAGCACCTGATCACGCTGGTGGCCGAACCGCAGCAAGGCGGCCCTGTCACCGAGCCGAAAGACGTTTCTTCGGGCGGCTTCTCCATGGTGCACTGGAGCGACGGCGCCTTCTCCTACTGGGCGATCTCCGACATGGAACGACCCGAGCTCGACGATTTCGTCGCCGGCTTCCGCAAGGCGGCGGTGTAACGCCACTGCTGCCCCTCAAATCGGAACTTTACAAAATTCTTCATTTGTGTGAAGTCACGGTCGCCAAAAGGGTCGACCATGACAGCCAGTCGTTTCGCCACGCGCCTGAATTCCTTTGCTTCGCGCCCACAGGCGGAGTGGCCCGGTCTCACCGGAAAGCCATCCCTGATGCAGATGGCGGCGCGCGCCGCGAAGGTTGCCGGGCTGACCGACGTCGATCTGAATTTTCCCGACCACGTCGGCGAAAAGCCTGCCGAAATTGCCCGCAGACTTGGCGAGCTTGGCCTTGGCATCAATGGTTTTGCCATGCGCTACTACTCCAATCCGGCTTTCAAGCTCGGCGCCTTCACCAATCCTGATCCGGCGGTGCGCCGCGAGGCCATCGACATGACAAAGGCCGGCATCGATGCTGCGCGCGAGGCCGGCGCCAGGCTGATGACTCTGTGGCTTGGCCAGGATGGTTTCGACTATGCCTTCCAGGCGGACTATGCGGTGATGTGGGAACACGAGATTGATGGAATTCGTGAAGTCGCCGCGCATGATCCGGATTGCCAGATCAGCCTGGAATACAAACCCAATGAACCCCGCTCCTACAGCCTGATGCCGGATGCGGCGACGACACTGCTGGCGATCCGCGATGTCGGCCTTCCCAATCTCGGCGTTACGCTCGACTTCGCCCATGTGCTCTATGCCGACGAGCAACCGGCCTTTGCCGCCGCTCTGGTGGCGCGTCATAGCAAGCTGCTCGGCGTGCATCTCAATGACGGCTACGCCAAGCGCGACGATGGGCTGATGGTCGGCGCCGTGCATACGCTGCAGACCATCGAACTGCTGAGGCAGATCCGCCGCGACGGCTACGTCGGCGCAATCTATTTCGACACGTTCCCCGACATGACGGGGCTCGATCCGGTTCACGAATGCGAAGTCAACATCGCCACCGTCAAACGCATGCTGCACATCGTCGACCGGATCGACCGCGACAACCGTCTGTCCGCCGCGATAAGCAGCCAGGATGCGGTGACATCGCAAGCCATCATCCAGGAAATCATGCTCGGACCGGACACATGAGCCTGAGCGGGCTGGACCTGAAAGCGGTAGGTCCGCGCATCCGCATGATGATGCCGAACCTCACTCCGCTGGAAGCGAAGGTGGTGGAGACCGTCTTCGGCCGGCGCCGCTTCGACGAGAGCATTCCCCTGAAGGAGATTGCCGGGGAGTCGGGCGTGTCCGAGGCGATGGTGGTCAAGATCGCCAAAAAGCTGGGCTTCTCCGGTTATCGCGAGTTCCGCACCGCCGTCTATGAATACAGCCGCCTGCCGACGGCGGAGATGCACCGGGAGCTATCGTTCGACGACGGCCCTGCGGAAATCGTGCAAAAAGTGTTCCGCACCTCCATCCAGGCTCTGGAAGAGACGCTGGCGATCCTCGATATCGCAGAGTTCGATCGCGCTGCTGATTTGCTCTACAGGGCAAGGAATCGTGACTTCTATGGGGTCGGCGGTTCGGCGCAGATCGCGCGCGACGTCTCGCACAAATTCCTGCGCATCGGCATTCGCGCGTCCGTCTATGACGATTCGCATATGATGCTGATGTCGGCCTCGCTGCTCGGCGCCGACGATATCGCCGTCGGTTTCTCGCATTCCGGCAACACGTCGGCTGTCATCGACGCCATCCAGTTGGCCCGCAGCAACGGCGCACGCACGCTGGCCATCACCAATTACGACAGGTCCCCACTCGCTGAGCTGGCCGACATCGTGCTGTGCTCGACCGCGCAGGGCTCGCCATTGATGGGAGAGAATGCGGCGGCACGCATTGCACAGCTCAATATTCTCGACGCGCTGTTCATGGCGGTGGCGCAGCGCGATTACCAGGCGGCGGAGCGCAATCTTGGCCGCACCATGTCGGCGGTGAAATCAAAACGAAAAGACCGCGGCTCATGAGCAATCCGCCCCTGGTCACCGTGTTTGGCAGCCTGCATTACGACATCATGGTCGATGCACCTGACCGGCCACGCAAGGGCGAGACGGTAACCGGCCATGCCTGGCACCCGAAATGTGGCGGCAAGGGCGGCAATCAAGCGATTTCGGCGGCGCGCGCCGGCGTACGTGCGGCGATGATAGGAGCCGTCGGCGACGATGATTTCGGCACGGCTCTGCTGGCCAATCTCACGCGCGCCGGCGTCAACCACAGCTGTGTGCGGGTGGCGCGGAATACAGGCTCCGGCATGAGCGTCGCGATCTTCGACGCAGAAGGCGACTACGGCGCAGTGATCGTCTCGGGCAGCAACCTCACTCTGGGTGAGGCCGACATTGCCTCGGCGTCCGAGTTGGTGACCCAGACGACGGTGCTGCTGTTGCAGAACGAAGTGCCTGAGGCCGCCAACATCGCCGCCGCGCGCGCCGTAAAGGCGAGGGGCGGCCGGGTCGTGCTCAACGCGGCTCCGGCCCGCAAACTCTCCGATGATCTGATCGCGTTGGTCGACATCCTCATCGTCAACGCCATCGAGGCCGAATACCTGGCCGGCATGGCGGTGGTCGAAACGCTCGACGGTGCGGCGCAAGCCGCGCGGCAGCTGGTCGATCTTTGCCCCGTCGCAATCGTCACGGCGGGCGGCGAAGGTGTCGCCTGTTGTGATCGGGGCGGTGAGGCCTTCGCGCTCCCGGCCGTCCCGGTCAAGGTTGTCAGCACGCATGGCGCGGGCGACGAATTCGTCGGTGCGCTGGCCGCAGCCCTTGCCAGGGGACAGGCCATGCGGGCGGCCGTCGCCGCCGCCAACGCCGCTTCGGCCGTGCTGGTCTCGGCGCCGCAGGCCGGACGTTCCGGTCGCTAACGGCCGGTTTTGATATCACCAAAAGACACCAAGCGCCGCGCATCCTTGCCGTCGATGCCGAATTCCGCTAAGGCGCGCCTTTGCCGCCGGGAGCATGCGCTTGACCGATCACCGCGCCGACGTCGCCATCATCATGGGCAGCCAGTCCGACTGGGCGACGATGCGCCACGCCGCCGAAACGCTTGAGGCGCTTGGCATCCCGCACAAGCGCCTGATCGTCTCCGCCCACCGCACCCCCGACCGGCTCTACGATTTCGCCAAGGGCGCCAAGGCGGCCGGCTACAAGGTGATCATTGCCGGCGCCGGCGGTGCCGCGCATTTGCCCGGCATGACGGCGGCAATGACGCCGCTGCCGGTGTTCGGCGTGCCGGTCGAATCGAAGGCGCTGTCCGGTCAGGATTCGCTGCTCTCCATCGTCCAGATGCCGGCCGGCATTCCGGTCGGCACGCTGGCCATCGGCAAGGCGGGTGCGGCCAACGCCGCCCTTCTGGCGGCTGCCGTGCTGGCGCTCAACGACGAGCGGCTCGCCGCCCGGCTCGATGCCTGGCGCGCCGCCCAGACCGCAAAGGTTGCCGCCGAACCAACGGACGCGCCGTGAGCCTGCAGGCGGGATCGACCATCGGCATCATCGGGGGCGGCCAGCTCGGCCGCATGCTGGCTGTTGCCACCGCGCGCCTCGGTTACCGCACCGTGATCCTTGAGCCGCAGGCCGACTGCCCGGCGGCACAGGTCGCCAATCGCCAGATCACGGCCGCCTATGACGATGCCGCCGCGCTTGCCGAATTGGCCGCGGTCAGCGCCGTTGTCACCTATGAATTCGAGAACGTGCCGGTGGCCGCCGCCAGCGCGCTTGCTGCCAAGGTTCCGGTCTATCCGCCGCCACGGGCGCTGGAAGTGGCGCAGGACAGGATGGCGGAAAAGCAATTCCTCAACGGCATTGGCATCAAGACCGCGGATTTCCGCGCCGTCGGCAATGACGACGAACTGACGGCGGCGCTGAGAGAGTTCGGCGGCAGCGGCATCTTGAAGACGCGCCGCATGGGCTATGACGGCAAGGGCCAGCGTGTCTTCCGCAACATGGAGACCGGCGGCTTTGCCGGCACCTGCGAGGCCATGGGCAATGTGCCGCTGATTCTGGAATCGTTCGTCACTTTCGAGCGCGAGATTTCGGTGATCGCCGCACGCGGGCTGGACGGCGCGGTCGCCGCCTACGATCCGGCCGAGAATGTCCACCGCGACGGCATCCTGCACACCTCGACCCTGCCGGCGCAAATCAGGCCGGACACGGCGGCCGCGGCACAAGCGGCGGCGGCAAAAATCGTGTCGGCCCTCGACTATGTCGGCGTCATCGGCGTCGAGTTCTTCGCCCTTGCCGACGGCACGCTGCTGGCCAACGAGATGGCGCCACGGGTGCACAATTCCGGCCACTGGACGGAAGCCGCCTGTGTCGTTTCGCAGTTCGAGCAGCATATCCGCGCCATTGCCGGCCTGCCGCTGGGCAACCCGGGCCGGCATTCCAACTGCGTCATGGAGAATTTGATCGGTGACGACGTCCTGCGCGTGCCCGCTCTGCTCGCCGAGCCTGATCTGATGCTGCATCTCTATGGCAAGGCGGAAGCCCGCCCGGGCCGCAAGATGGGCCATTTCACGCGCATCAGCCGTCGCGGCTAAGCAATTCCGGGAAAGAGCGCAGCGCTTTGCCTGAGGGGTGTGGACCCCTATTGCAACTCGTCGTTCAGATCCCCGTCCTCGTCAGGGTTGGCGCAGCTCGCGTCGCCTTCCTGGCATTTGGCGCCGGACGTCAGCTGCCTGGTGCGCTGCTCCGTCAGTTCGGTCAGGCATTGCGAAACTTCCATCGGATGGATGGAGCCGCCTTCGCTGTCTGTCGTCGTATAGGCGCATTCGGCATCGCGGAAGGCGATCCAGGCGTGTTGCGCGACCTGCAGCAGCTTCCTGCTCTTGTCGTCGTTGCGGCCGACCAGATCCTTGTAAGCCTGGTTGAGCTTGGCATCGGCCGCCTGGTAGTCCTCGCCCGCACAGATATTCATCATCTGCTGGCTGTCGTCGTTGCGGTCGCACTCCTGCGCCTGTGCGGTGGAGGCCGCGGCCAGAACGGCAAAGCAGGCGGACAGAAACAACAGGCGCATGGACGTCTCCAAATCAACTTGCAGGCGCCGCACCATTCCAGCCCGCCTTCGGCGGCGCAATGGCGGGGAGTGGAGATGGCGGATATTTGATGGCCAAAGCCGTTCTCAGCCACTATGCGGCACGCTTGCGGTTGACACGGGCAAGGCTCCTCGTTTATGAGCCACGCAAGTTCAAAGGCGCGTCTTCTGGCGCGCCTTAATAATTCGGCCCGAACCGGGCCCAGACCACGGGCAAGACCATGAAGATCAAGAATTCGCTCAAGGCGCTGAAGGCGCGTCACCGCGACAACCAGCTGGTTCGCCGCAAGGGCCGCGTTTACATCATCAACAAGACCGCTCCGCGCTACAAGGCGCGCCAGGGCTGAGTTTTCGGCCGGAGGCTCGTTGCCTCCGTCCCTGTGATGTTATTTGCCGGAGATCCGGCACCTTCACGCTAATTTCAGTTTGACGATCCGCCGTCCGGGGTTAGATTCCGGCGATGCGGATTCTTTTTGCATTTTTCGCGACCCTCTTCCTGTTCAGCGCCACAGCGGTGCGAGCGGATGATCCACCGGCCGCCACGACGCCGCCGGTTGCCGTGACCAAGGAAGCCCGGCTCGACCAGCTGTTTGCCGACCTGAAGCGCGAGCGCAACGAAAAGGCGGCCGAGCGCATCGCCGGGCGCATCTGGGGCGAATGGTTCCAGTCGGGCAGCGCCTCGATCGACCTGATGATGCAATGGTCGCAAAAGGCGATGGACGACCAGAAGTTCGACGTCGCTCTCGACTTCCTCGACCAGGTCGTCATCCTGCAGCCGAAATATGCCGAAGGCTGGAACCGGCGCGCCACCGTCCACTACATGATGAAGAATTTCGGGAAGTCGATGTCCGACATCGACCAGACGCTGCAGCTGGAACCACGCCATTTCGGCGCGCTTTCCGGCCTGGCGCAGATCATGGCTGCCACCGGCCACAAGCAATCGGCGCTCGAAGCCTGGCAGAAGGTGCTCGCCATCTATCCGATGATGCGCAGCGCCCAGGACCAGGTCGCAACGCTCTCGGAAGAGCTTGCCGGCGAAGGAATTTGAGTTAGGCAGTAGGGAATAGGGCTTAGGCAGTAGGGCGGCGGTTGAAACCCATGCCTACTGCCTACTGCCTACTGCCTACTGCCTACTGCCTACTGCCTACTGCCTAGAACTATTCCCCCTCCACCCCCGTATCTCCGCGCATGAACCTCCTTTACGCCACCTGTGCCTTCCTCCTCGCGCTCGTCTTTGCCCTTGCCGGCGTCACCCGCGCCGGGGCGTGGCTGATCGAGTGGCGCAATCCGCCGGCCGGCGAATTTGCCGACATCGACGGCGCCCGCATCCACTATGTCCATGTGCCGGCGCCGCAAAATGCCGAGCTGCCGGCGATCGTCTTTATCCATGGCGCCAGCGCCAACCTTAGAGATCAGATGCTGCCGATCCGGCCTTTGCTTGAAGGCCGCGCCGAGATGGTCTTTCTCGACCGGCCAGGCTTCGGCTGGTCGGGGCGCGGCCCCGGCAACAATGAGAGCCCGTCGGCGCAGGCCAACACCATTGCCAAGCTGATGGACCGTCTCGGCATCCAGAAGGCGATCGTCGTCGGCCATTCCTTCGGCGGTGTGATCACCGCTGCCTTTGGCCGCGAGCACCCGGACAAGACGCTCGGCCTGGTCTTCCTGTCGCCGGTCAGCCACCCCTGGCCGGGCGGCGCGACCGCCTGGTACTACAAGCTGACCGCCATGCCGGTGGTCGGCTGGCTGTTTTCGGAGACGCTGACCTACCCGGCCGGCACGCTGCAGATGGATGACGCGACGGCCTGCGTGTTTTCTCCCAACAAGGTGCCGGACTTCTATGTCGGCAACGCCTCGATCCCGCTGGTGCTGCGTCCCGACGCTTTCCGCGCCAACGCCATCGATGTCGCCGGCCTTTACGACTATGCGCTCAAGGCCGCGCCGCATTACCGCGACATCAAGGCGCCGACGATCGTCATCTCAGGCGATCGCGACAAGGTGGTTTATGCCTCGATCCATTCGGTCGGCCTTGTCAGGGATATCCCCGGCGCTGAGCTGATCTGGGTCCACAATCTCGGCCACAAGCCGGACTGGATCGCGCCAGACCTCGTTGTCGGCGCCATCGAGAAGGTCGCCGGCAAGGACGTCGACCTGCAGACAATGGCGAAAACCGTGGAGGCGCGGATCGCCGGCGATGCCTATTACGACGCACAATGCCCCGACATCACCGTGCCCGACGCGGAACTCGCCCCGACCTGATCGCCGCATGTATGTCCTGAAGCACGGCATCAAGAAAAACCCCGAAGCATTCTGGGCGCTACCGGACCGCATCTTCTTCGGCTACGGTGCCTGTCACATCCTTGCGGGCACCTTCCTCAGCCATCCTCCCCTGGACGGATTCTACGGCGAACGGATCATTCCGGGCGAGGATTTCTACGGCAACCATATCTATATGACGAACGGCGTGATCGCCTTCGACTACCACGGCTATTCCAGCCGCGAGCGGCTTCTGCAGCACCACAAAAGGGGATGGGCTTCGCACAGCGCCGGCTGGCACTGCACGCTGGAAAGGGTCGATTTCGACCTGCTCGACACCGCCGACCTCAACCGGCGAAAGATGCGCGGCCCGGATCAGTATCTCTATGACCCAATCCCTCGCGCTCTCCGATTCCTTCGGCGCATCGATCACGCCGAAGCTGCGGCAAGAGCGCTGCGAACTGTGACGCGTTGAAGCCTCAACCTATGTTGCGGGTGGCTTGCACGTCAGATCCGACATAGGCGATGCGCAGCATGTTGGTCGAACCCGGCGTCCGCAGCGGCACGCCCGCCGTGATGATGACACGGTCGCCCGGTTGGCCAAACCCCTCTTCGAAAGCTATCCGGCAGGCGCGGTCGACCATGTCGTCGAGATCAACGGCATCGGGCGAGACGACGCAATGCGTGCCCCACAGCAGCGACAGCCGCCGCGCCGTGTTGAGGATCGGCGACAGCGCGATGATCGGCACTTGCGGCCGCTCGCGCGCGGCGCGCAGGCCCGTGGTGCCCGACGCCGTATAGGTGATGATCGCCGACAGTTTCAGCGTCTCGGCGATCTCGCGCGCGGCGAGCGAAATGGCGTCGGCGCCGGTCGCTTCCGGCTCCGAGCGCTGCGCGTTGATGATGCCGGCATAGGTCGGGTCGGTTTCGACCTTGGTGGCGATGCGGTTCATCATCGCCACCGCCTCGACCGGATAGGCGCCGGCCGCCGACTCGGCTGAAAGCATGATGGCATCGGCGCCTTCGAACACAGCGATCGACACGTCGGAGACTTCGGCGCGGGTCGGCACCGGGGCGGTGATCATCGATTCCAGCATCTGCGTGGCGACGACCACCGGCTTGCCGGCGCGGCGCGCCGCGCGCGTGATCTGCTTCTGGATGCCGGGCACCGCTTCCAGCGGCATTTCGACACCGAGATCGCCGCGGGCGACCATCAGCGCGTCGGACAGTTCGATGATTTCGGCCAGCCGGGCGACGGCTTGCGGCTTTTCGATCTTGGCCATGATCAGCGCCCGGCCGCGCGCGATCTTGCGGGCTTCGGCGAGATCCTCCGGCCGCTGCACGAAGGACAGCGCCACCCAGTCGACGCTTGCCGCCAGCACCGCATCGAGGTCCTTGCGGTCCTTCTCGGTCAGCGCACCGACCGGCAGGTCGGTGTCGGGCAGGCTGACGCCCTTCTTGTCGGAGATCGTCGTGCCGGCGACGACCGTGCAGGTGATCGACTTGCCGTCGCTCCTCAGAGCCTTGAGCTCCAGCTTGCCGTCGTCGATCAACAGACGGTGGCCGGCCTCGACCGAGCTCAGGATTTCGGGATGCGGCAGGTAGACCCTAGTCGAATTGCCGGGCTCGGGATTGTTGTCGAGCGTGAAGGTCTGGCCAGCGGTCAGCACCTCCTTGCCGTTGGCGAACTTGCCGACGCGCAGCTTCGGCCCCTGCAGATCGGCCAGGATGCCGATCGGACGGCCGACCTTTTCCTCGACGGCGCGGATGCGGGCGACAAGCGTGCGCATCAGCTCGTGGTCGGTGTGGCTCATATTGATGCGGAAGACATCGGCGCCGGCTTCGAACAGCTTCTGCAGCATCTCCTCGGATGAGGAGGCTGGACCGATGGTGGCGAGGATCTTGACCTTGCGGCTACGTCTCATTGACTGTTTGTTCCCGGGGCGGCTGGTGCGCCTCCCGTTGTGGACTCATCGGTCAGCTGGACCATCCAGCTTGCCTGCTCGCCCGTGTCATATTCCTGGAATCCGGCGCGCTGGAAGCCCCGGGCGACGCAATCGGTAACGCCGGCGATCTTGAACTCTTTTTCGGCCACGCACATGTTGATCGGGCCATCCCAGCGCCCGCCACGCTCGGCGTCTTCTGCATAAAGATAGTAAAACCTTGATGACAGCGGTCCTTCGATCAGCGTCTTGCAGCTCGATCCTTCGATGTGCCACCAGCCCTCGGTGATCCAGCCGGCCTTGGCGCGGTAGCCGATGCCGACGCCGACCAGGTTCTGCGTCGCGTTGCAGACGCGGAAATCGGCGCGGGCGGGCGAGGCCGCGACCAGCGCGGTAAGCCCCACGGTCAAGGTCAGGAGCGGCACGGCAAAGGCGCTGCGCGCACGCGGCCTGCCGGCGGAACCCATCCCGAAACCCCTCAACAACGTCATCTGCATCTCTCAACGCCCCTTTTCGGAAAAGTCCGGGCGCATGTCAACGCGCCGTTCTGTCCAATTCCAATCGATTTAGAAAGGCCCCCGACACGCAATCTGCCGCGCGTGACCGGATTTTCGCAGAAACCGTGGCCAAACAACGGCATTGCGCCGGCGTCCTCTTCGTGGAATGACGATACCACCCTCCCCGGACGCCAGCGAACAGACCTTTTCAGCCAATGACCCGATCCACAGTTTTCGCGCCTTTCGATCTTGTCGAGGGCGACCGCAAGCGGGGCATCGTGCTTGTCGCCGATCATGCCCGCCGCGACCTGCCGGAGGAGTATGGCAGCCTCGGCCTGCCGGCGGCGGAGCTCGCGCGTCACATCGCCTACGACATCGGCGTCGAGATGGTGACGCGCGAACTGGCGGCAGCGCTCGACGTGCCGGCGGTGATCGCCAATTTTTCGCGCCTGCTGATCGACCCCAATCGCGGCGAGGACGACCCGACGCTGATCCGCCAGCTCTATGACGGCACCGTCGTGCCGGGAAACTACCCCATCGCACCCTCAGAGCGCGAAAGGCGGCTCGACGGTTTCTATCGGCCCTATCATGACGCGGTCGGCGCCATGATCGCCTCGGTGGCGCAGGCCTCGGGCAAAGCGCCGTTCATCTTCTCCGTGCATTCCTTCACCCCGGTGATGCAAGGCGTTGCGCGGCCCTGGCATGTCGGCATTCTGTGGGACCTCGACGACCGCGTGGCGCGGCCGCTGATCGACATGCTGGCGCAGGATAAAAACCTCGTCGTCGGCGACAACGAACCCTATGACGGCGCGCTGCGCGGCGACACCATGTTCAAGCATGCCATCGTCAACGGCTTTGCCCATGCGCTGATCGAAATCCGCCAGGACCTGATCGCGGACAGCAAGGGCGCGCTGGCCTGGGCCGAACGGCTGGCGCCAATCGTTGACGCCATCGATCGTCGTGCCGATATACATCAGGTGAAGATGTTCGGCTCGCGCACCGGGCCGCTGTGAGGATCAAGGCATGACCGAACTCAGCGACGACCAGAAACGCGATTTCGAAGCCGCCGCCTTCCGCCGGCTGATCGAGCATCTGCGCGAGCGCAGCGATGTGCAAAACATCGACCTGATGAACCTCGCCGGCTTCTGCCGCAACTGCCTGTCGAACTGGTACCGCGAGGCCGCTGAGGCGCAGGGCCTTGCGTTGCCCAAGGATCAGTCGCGCGAAATCGTCTACGGTATGCCCTATGCCGAGTGGCAGGCGCTCAACCAGACCGAGGCTTCGGACGCCAAGAAGGCCGAGTTCGAGGCGAGGCGGCCGAGGGATCATTAGCGTCCGGCAAACGATGCCTGCGGGCCTTCATCCCTCCGCGATTGGCGGAGCCCTACGCGTTTCGTCATCCTAGGGTGGAGCAGTCGCGAAGCGACGTCGCGGAAGCCCTAGGATCCATGCCGTGACATCGGCCGAAGAGCGCAACGGCTCAGAATGAAGGTCCCGCTCACCAGAGCCGGTTCTGCACCGCAGCATTGCACAGGCGTCACGGAATGGATCCTCGGGTCTGCGCTGCGTCGCTACGCTCCTTGCTCCGCCCGTGGATGACGAAGGGAGGGGCGTTTTCGCCAATCTCCGAGGGCCGTAGTCCGCCTTGAACGATTCCGGTCCAGTCCTGAGACCTTTGGTCCAAGCAATTCCCGCCACCAGCGCTTGACTGACAATTGAATCGATCTAATTTGCCGTTCAAAGCCATTTTTGACCGGAATCGAACCATGAGCGCGCAAAACGCGATGCAGAGCGCCATTCGCGGGCGATGGGCGGTTGCCGCCATCTTCCTTGCCAACGGCTTCCTGACCGGCAGCTGGGCGCCGCAGATTCCGGTGTTCCTTACCCGGCTCGACATTTCGAAATTCACGCTCGGCCTGCTGATCCTGTTGTTCGGCGTCGGCGCGGTCGCGGCCATGAGCTGGTGCGGCCACCTGATCTCCAGATATGGCTCGCGCACCGTGCTGCGCTGGTTCGGCCTGTGCGGCAGCCTTGGCTTGCTGGTCGTGGCGCTAGCGCCCAACGTGCCGCTGGCGGCGATTGCCATGGTCATCTTCGGCGGCTCGATCGGCGGCATGGATGTCGCCATGAACGCCAATGCGGTGGTGGTCGAACGCCGGCTTTCCCGCGCCATCATGTCGTCGTCGCACGGCTTTTGGAGCCTTGGCGGTTTTGCCGGTGGCGGCTTGGGCGGTTACGCCATCCAGACTTACGGCCACCTCGCCCATGCGGCGGTCGTGACCGTACTTGCCTTCGCGGTCATTGCGGTCGCGGTCGGCTACCTCGTTGCCGAGGACAAGCCGCAGGCCGCCGAATACCACAAATTCGCGCTGCCCTCGAATCCGCTGGTCTATCTCGTCGGGCTGATGGCGCTGCTGACGATGATCTCCGAAGGCGCCGTGCTCGACTGGGCAGCGCTTTATCTGAGGCAGGAACTCGGCGCCGATCTCGCCATTGCCGGCCTCGCCTATGCCGCCTTCTCCGGCGTCATGGCGGTCATGCGCTTTTTCGGTGATGGCGTGCGCAACCGCTTCGGCGCGGTGGCGACGCTGCGCGGCTCGGCTGTGGTCGCCGCCGCCGGCATGCTGGTCGCCGGCCTGTCGCCTTCGCCCTGGATCGCCATCGCGGCGTTCGCCCTTTGCGGCTTCGGCATTGCCAATATGGTGCCGATCATCTTTTCGGCCGGCGGCAATCAGGAAGGCATGTCGTCCGGCACCGGCATGAGCGTCGTCACCACCATGGGCTACTCCGGCATATTGGTGGCGCCGTCGGCGATCGGCTTCGTCGCCGAGCATTCCAGCTTCGGGCCGATCTTCGTCGCCATGTCGGGGCTGCTGATCGTCGTGCTTTTGATGGCCGGGCTCGCTCACCGCGCCGAATTCGCGGCCGCCCCGGCCGAATAACGCTTCAACTCCTCGTAGAGGAAATCCGCGACGCGGCGGATGCGCACGCTGGTGCGCACGTCGCGATGCATGGCCAGCCACACCGGCAGGCTGGGCAGTGGCATTCCGGGCAGCAGCTTCTCCAGCAATGGATCGCTGTCGGCGAGCGGCTCCTGGCCGAGGCCGATGCCGTTTCCCGCCCGCAGCGCCTCCCACAGAACGATCTGGTTGTCGGTCCTGAAACGAAAATTGCTGCGGGTGACCGGGATGCCGAACTGGGTAAAGCCGCGGATCATTTCGTCGCTGCGGTCGAAGCCGATCAGCGGATGGCCGACAAGGTCGGCGGGCTTGAGCGGCCGGCCGTGCCCGTCGAGATAGGATTTTGCCGCGCAGCAGCAGAGCGGGATATCGCAGACCTTGCGCGCCGTCAGTTCGTTCTGCGCCGGCTTGACCATGCGGATGGCGATATCGGCATCGCGCCGTAGCAGGTTCTCGACCTGGTTCGAGGCGACGATCTCGACCTCGATGCCGGGCTCCTCGATGCCGAGCCGCGCCGTCATCTTCGGCAGCACATAGGCCGCCACCACCTCGCTGGCGGCAATGCGCACCGTGCCTTCGATCGCCTCGACCGAGCCCAGCGCCAGCAGCGAAAAGGCGCTCGCCTGTTCGCTCACCGCTCTGCCACGCTCGAACAGCGTGGCGCCGGCTTCCGTCAGCGCATAACCGCGCCGGCCGCGCCGGAACAGCGTAACGCCGAGCGCCTGCTCGAGCTCGCCAATGTGACGCCCAAGCGTCGGCTGGCTGGCCGACAGCTTTCGCGCGGCGGCCGAGAGGCTGCCGGTTTCCGCCACGGTGACGAAGCTTTTGATCAGGTTCCAGTCGATTTCAGCCATTCAATTATGAATATCAGAACGCCAATCTCAGTCAATTTTCATTCGAGGATGAAGCCATCATATTCGGCCTGCAAACACGAACACGGAGACGAAAATGACCAAGATCGCAATTCTGGGTGCCAATGGCCGGCTCGGCCGCGTGGTTGGCAAGGCCTTCATCGACGCCGGCTTCGACGTCCGCGCCGTCACCCGCACCGGCAAGGTGCCGTCCGAACTCAACGGCGCCACGGCCGTCGCCGGCGACGCCATGGACCGCCAGTCGCTGATCCACGCGACCGAGGGCGTCGACATTGTCTTCAACGGCCTCAACCCGATCTATACCGACTGGGGCAAATGCATGCCGATGGCCGAAAACGTCATGGCTGCCTGCCATGCCAATGGCGCGCTGCATCTCTTCCCCGGCACGGTCTACAATTACGGCTCGCCGATGCCGCAGGTCGTCACTGAGGACACGCCGTTCCGCCCGACCACCGAGAAGGGCCGCATACGCTGCGCGATGGAAGCGCTGTTTCGCCGCGAGGCCGATGCCGGCCGGGTGCGCACCATCATCCTGCGCGCCGGCGATTTCTTCGGCGGCACCGGCAGCGGCTCGTGGTTTGACCTCGTCGTCGCGGCCAAGATGAACAAGGGCGTCTACACCGCGCCCGGCCCGGCCAACCTCGTGCATGAATGGGCCTACCTGCCGGACTTCGCCGTGGCCTTCGTCGGCCTGGCGCGCAACCTCGACAAGCTCGGCTTCTACGAGGCGCTCAATTTCCCCGGCCACGCTGTCACCGACATGGACATCAAGGCTGCCGCCGAGAAGGCGCTGGGCCATCCGCTGAAACGGACCTACATGCCCTGGTGGGTGCTGCGCGCCGGCAGCCCGTTCGTGGCGATGTGGCGCGAGATCGTCTCGATGTCTTACCTCCGCTTCGAACCGCACCGGCTCGTGTCCGACCGGCTGGAAGCCATCATCGGTGAGATCCCGCACACCCCGCTGGATCAGGCTGTGGCTGAGGCGTTGAAGGACATCGGCGTCACCACCCCTCGTGCAAAAGATGCAGCGTAGGCATACAGTGTAGGGCATCAGCCACGCTTGGCATGGAACCCAACTCGCACCTGGCCCAATCGCGGAAATCAGCAACCGGATGGTCATTATGAGGAGACTGGTTATAACGGTCGGCGAGACACTGACACCAAGGGGAGACGATGCGTTACATACGTCCGCTTTCAATCGAAGATGCCGTTGGCCTGCTGGCCGGCTCTTCCGGCACATCAGCCATTCTGGCGGGAGGCAGTGACCTTCTGGTGAGGATGAAGGGCGGGTTTGTCGAACCAGACCTGATCGTCGACATCAAGGCAATCGAGGGCCTGAGCGAGATCAGGGAGACGGCCAACGGCTTTAGCATCGGCGCCGCCGTTCCGTGCGCGGTGCTGGGAGAGAACGCAGCCCTGAAGAAAGCTTGGCCTGGCGTCGTCGAAGCGGCGAAGCTGATCGGCTCGAAGCAGGTGCAGGGCCGTTGTACGATAACCGGTAATCTCTGCAACGCCTCGCCGGCCGCCGACAGCGTCCCGGCTTTGGTGGCCGCCGGCGCCAAGGCAGTGATTGCCGGTCCCTCCGGCAAGCGCACCATTGCCGTTGAGGCCGTGCCGATCGCACCGGGCAAAACATCGCTCACCAAGGGCGAGATCATCGAGGCGATCCTGCTCGACAAGCGCGCACCGCGTTCGGGCGACGCCTATCTCCGCTTCATTCCGCGCACTGAGATGGACATCGCGGTGGTCAGCGCCGGCGTCAACCTGACGCTCGACGAGCATGGCGTCATCACGGCCGCCCGCGTCGCGCTGGGCGCCGCGGCTCCGACGGTGCTTCTGGTCGAGGAGGCAGCCGAGGCTCTCATCGGCCGGAAGCTCGACGAAGCAGCCCTTGAGCGGCTAGCCAAGGTCTGCGCTGGCGCCTGCCGCCCCATCGACGACAAGCGCGGCACCATCGAGTTCAGACGAAAAGTTGCGGGCGTGCTGGCCAGACGTGCAGCGACGACCGCCTATGCACGTGCAGGAGGCAAATGATGGCCGGTATAGCGGTTTCAACGACAATCAACGGCGATCACGTCGAGTACCTTTGCCAGCCCGACGAGACCTTGCTCGACGTCCTGCGCGACCGGCTCGGCCTGACAGGCGCCAAGGAAGGCTGCGGCACCGGCGACTGCGGCGCCTGCTCGATCATCCTCGACAACCGGCTGGTCTGCTCGTGCCTGGTGCTGGGCGCCGAGGCTGAAGGGCGGCAGGTCGAGACCGTCGAGGGCATGGCGCATGGCGAGAAGCTGCACACGCTGCAGCAGAAATTCCTCGAACATGCCGCCCTACAATGCGGCATCTGCACGCCGGGTTTTTTGATCGCGGCGAAGGATCTGCTGGCCAAAAACCCCGATCCGACCGAGGAAGAAATCCGCTTCGGCCTCGCCGGCAACCTGTGCCGCTGCACCGGCTACGACAAGATCGTGCGCGCCGTCCAGGACGCGGCAATCGTGATGAAGGGAGCCTAAGCCATGAATTTCGATCCGCGCTTTTCAGGCCGCAAATTCGCATCCGTCGGCACCCGCCCCCTCCGCCCTGACGGCATCGACAAGGTGACGGGACGCGCCCGCTACGGCGCCGACTTCAACATGGCCGGACAGCTGGTCGGGCGTGTCTTGAGAAGCCCGCATGCCCACGCAAAGATCCTGAAGATCGACACCTCGAAGGCCGAAAAGCTGGCCGGCGTGAAGGCGGTGATCACCGCCGCCGACCTGCCGGACCTCACCGATGGCGATGCCGGCATGTACGACGTCCTCGACAATTGCATGGCGCGCAGCAAGGCGCTCTATGATGGCCATGCGGTGGCCGCGGTCGCCGCCGTCGATGCCAGCACGGCGCGCCAGGCTCTGAAGCTCATCGTGGTCGACTACGAACTGTTGCCGCACGTCACCGATGTCGACGAAGCGATGAAGCACACCGCTCCCTTGATCAACGACACGATCTTCACCGAAGGCCTCGAGGAAAAGCCGGTAAAGCCCTCCAACGTCACCAAGCGCAGCCAGTTCGGCCATGGCGATGTCCATCAGGGTTTCGGCCATGCCGATTTCATCGTCGAGCGCTCCTTCAAGACCGAGCAGACGCATCAGGGCTATATCGAACCGCATGCCTGCGTGGCGAACGTCTCGTCCGACGGCACCGCAGACCTCTGGGTCTGCACGCAAGGCCATTTCGTCTACCGCCAGCACTGCGCGCAATTGCTCGGGCTGGAAGCCTCGAAGCTGCGCGTCACCTCGTCGGAGATCGGCGGCGGTTTTGGCGGCAAAACCCATGTCTGGGCCGAGCCGGTGGCGCTGGCGCTGTCGCGCAAGGCAGGCCGGCCGGTGAAGCTGGTCATGACGCGCGACGAGGTGTTCCGCGCCTCGGGCCCGACCAGTGCCACCTCGATCGACGTGAAGATCGGCGCCCGCAAGGACGGCACCATCACCGCCGCGGAGGCGACGCTGCGCTATTCCAGCGGCCCCTATGCCGGCACCTGGGCCGAGATCGGCGCCATGACGGCGTTCGCCTGCTACAAGCTCGATAACGTCAAGACTGTCGGCTACGAAGTGCTGGTCAACCGGCCGAAGACCGCCGCCTACCGGGCGCCCTCCGCACCCATGGCGGCATTCGCGGTGGAAAGCGCGGTCGACGAACTGGCCAAGGAGCTCGGCATGGATCCGGTCGAGTTCCGCATCAAGAACGCCGCTCAGGAGGGCACAAGGTCGTCTTACGGCCCGGTCTACGGCCCGATCGGCATCGGCCCGACGCTGGAGGCGGCCAAGACCCATGCGCACATGAAGGCGCCGCTCAAGCAAAACCAGGGGCGCGGCATGGCTTGCGGCTTCTGGTTCAATTTCGGTGGCCAGACCTGCGTGGACCTGAACATCGGCATGGACGGCTCGGTGTCGCTGGCCGTCGGAACGGTGGACGTAGGCGGTTCGCGCGCATCGCTGTCGCTGGTGGCGGCGGAGGAGCTCGGCATCGACTATGCCCAGCTCAAGGCGGTGGTCGCCGACACGTCCTCGCTCGGCTACAACGACATGACCGACGGCAGCCGCGGCACTTTCTCGTCATCGATGGCGACGATCTCGGCCGCCCGCAACGCGATCAAGATCCTGCGCGACCGCGCCGCGCAGATGTGGGACATCCCGGTCGACGACGTGATCTGGGAAAACGGCCACGCCATCGCCAAGGGCGAGAAATACGGCAACCTCGCAGCCCTGTCGCTGAAGGAGATCGCCGCCGCGTCCGGCAAGACCGGCGGGCCGATCGCCGGCCACAGCGAGCTCGTCGCCGACGGCGCCGGCGTCTCCTTCGCCACCCACATCTGTGACATCGAGGTCGATCCCGAGACGGGTGCCGCGCGCGTGATCCGCTACACGGTGATCCAGGATGCCGGCAAGGCGGTGCACCCGACCTATGTCGAGGGCCAGTACCAGGGCGGCGCAGCACAAGGCATCGGTTGGGCGCTCAACGAGGAATATATCTACGGCAAGGACGGTCGCCTGCAGAACGCCGGCTTCCTCGACTACCGCATCCCGGTCTGCTCGGACCTGCCGATGATCGACACGCAGATCCTCGAGATCCCCAACCCCAACCACCCCTATGGCGTGCGCGGCGTCGGCGAAACCTCGATCGTGCCGCCGCTGGCGGCGATCGCCAACGCGATGTCGAATGCCGCCGGCGTGCGCATGACCCACATCCCGATGTCGCCGCCACGCGTCCTCGCCGCGATCGAGGCGGAACGGGAAGGCAGGGCATGATGCCGAAAAGTGCGCAGCGGTTTTCGGATAACATCACGCTCGGTCAAGAATAGGGGTCCGGCAAATGGTCGAAGTCACCCTCTGGGGTGCGCTGGGCCAGCTCGCCGGCGGCCGGAGCAAGGTCGAGGTCGAAGCCAAGGACATCAGGGAGCTGTTCAGGAAGCTGGCTGAACAGTATCCCGGCATCGAGCCCTGGATCGAAAAGGGCATCGCCGTCGCCATCGACGGGACGATCTATCGCGATACGTGGTCGAAGGAATTGCCACAGGGCGCGGAGATTTTTCTGCTGCCGAGACTGGCGGGCGGGTAGCTGGGGGAGCTGCCTCCGCCATCGCCTAGCATCGAGGCCTCGAACGTCTTGGATGGGCCGCTAGCAGACGGGCAGCTTCCCACCGCAGATATTCAAGAGCGGACATTCAGGTTGGCGTCACGATACGCGACTAGGAGTCGAGAATCTTACTCACCAGTCGGGCAGTGCGCGGCGCGAGTGTCAACCCTATGTGTCCATGGCCGAAGGCAAGGATCACATCCCGCCCCCCTCTCGATGGCCTGATAACGGGCACAGAATTGGGCATCGAAGGCCGGAATCCGAGCCATGTGCGGCTGGGCTCCCCCAGGTCTGGAAAAACCCGACGCGAATTTGCCATCAGTGCCGCAACTAGATGCGCATTGGCGGGAGCCCCCAACCCGCCGAGTTCTACAAGGCCCGCAACGCGCAACCGGCCCCGCATCGGGCAGAGATAGAAGCCGAGCGCTGTAGGGCAGACTGGCCGTTCAATCGGCGGGTGGGCCATGTCAAATTCAATGTGATAGCCACGTTCGGTATCGAGTCTGACCGGGTCACCGATTTGGGCGGCGAGCGTTTGCGAGCGGGCGCCCGCGGAGATGACAGCGGTCCGGGCGCGGATATCGAAGGTGCCCGCAACGATCCGGATCCCATTCGCTTCCCGGGCGATGGTTTGTGCAGAGGCCTTGACGAATTGCACACCCGCCCGTCGGACTGTTGCGGTCAACCGCGCCATCGCTTCGCCCGGATCACTGAGATTGATCGCGCCCGGAAAAAACAGGCCGCCGCCTTCGAAGGGCGGTAGCCGAGGTTCGAGCCGATGCACTTCATCGGCCGAAAGCAGTTCCTGACCAACGCCATAGAAGCGGCGCAGATCGATATCGGTGGCGGCCGCCCTGAAGGCCTTGGGCGTTTCGTAGAGATAGAGACAGCCCTTCGCGGAGAGCAGGTCCGATGCCGATATTTCGGCCGCGAACTCTCTCCATGCCGACGATGCGTCCGATACGAGTTCGGCGATCGCCCGGGTGTTTTCCCTGAAACGGTGCGGCAGGGATTCGTAGGCGAACCGCGCCAGCCAGGGGAACAGGGCCGGCAAGGCGGAAGCACGGATCGACAACGGACTGCGCGCGTTGAGCAGCAGGGAAGGCAAATTCCTCAGAACCGCCGGCGTCCCGACGGGTATTACCGCATAGTCCGCGATGGTCCCTGCGTTGCCGTATGACGCGCCACTGCCGGGTTCGTTCGGTTCGATCACGACAACATCGCGTCCGTCAGCGCGAAGCCGAAGCGCAATCGCCAAACCTATGACGCCACCGCCGATCACGGCGATGTCGGTCGAAATCCTGCTCATCTGGTCCACATGCGTTGAGGCAAAGACGGTGGCTGGCGCCAGGGACTTTGCGAAACGGCGTTGGCAGTGCCGTGCCCGGATCGCACTGCGCCAATGGGTTCTGTTAGGACTGCTTGCTGGCTGGCGTTCAGGCAGGCGCGGCGTAGCGCGCGACATAGGCAGCCGTTCGTGCTTCACGCGGGTTGTCGAGCACGTCGGCCGCCGTTCCCTGCTCGATGATCCGGCCGCCGTCAATGAAGACGACCCAGTCCGAGACTTCGCGGGCGAAAGGCAGTTCGTGGGTGACGAGGATCATTGTCATGCCGTCCTTTGCCAGTTCACGCATCACACGCAGCACCTCACCGGTCGATTCCGGATCGAGCGCGGAGGTCGGCTCGTCGAACAGAAGAACAGTCGGTCCGAGAGCCAGGGCGCGCGCGATCGCGACGCGCTGCTGCTCGCCGCCAGACATGCGTTCCGGATAGGCTGTTGCCCGATGCGCGAGACCGACGCGCGTGAGCAGGCGCACCGCGCGCTCGACCGCTTCGCGCTCCCCAATTGCGGCGGCATGCATCTGGGCGAGAACGACATTTTCCACCGCTGTCAGATGCGGGAACAGGTTGAAGCGCTGAAACACCATGCCGACGCGCTGGCGCAGCTTGGCGAGATTCCTGCACGTCACCGCACCCTTGTCGCAGATCGTCTCGCCATTGACCTCGATGACGCCGTCGTCGGGCTGCTCGAGCAGGTTAACGCAGCGCATCAGCGTCGTCTTGCCGCCGCCGCTTTGGCCGATGATGCTGATGATCCGACCAGCCGGCACGTCGAGATCTATGCCGCCGAGCACCTGCCTCCCGTCGAAGGATTTCCGCAAGCCACGGATAGTGACTGCCGGGCCGGAAGCCGTCGTGCCAAGCTCCCTATTGAGTGTCTCGTGTGCCATCGGTCTAGGCTCCGCCCGCGAGCAGCGTCTTCGCCAGCTTCAGCCGCCGCCGGCGCCCCAGCGACAGCGGTACGCCGGCCTGAATGGTCCGCTCCAACCAGAGCAGGCATTGCGAAATCGGGTAGCAGACGGCGAAATAGACAAACGCAATCACCAGATAGACTTCGAGCGCGCGAAACGTTTCGGAGGCGATCAGCTGCGCCTGGGTCATCAGTTCAACGGCCGAGATCGTCACCAGAAGCGACGTCGATTTCAGAAGGTCGACGAACATGGTGTTGGTGCCGGGCAACGCCAGCCTGAGCGCCTGGGGTAGAATGACGTGGCCAAAGGTGGTGCCGCGGCCAAGACCCAGCGCCTGGGCGGCCTCGTTCTGACCGGAATGGATGCCGGATATGGCCGCGCGGAAAATCTCGGACAGATAGGCGGCATAGAACAGCATGAGGCTCAGGACACCGGCGACGAAGACGCTGAGCTTGATGCCGACCGACGGCAGGCCGAAATAGGTGACGAAGATAATCGCGAGCAACGGGACGTTCTTGAATATCTCCGTGTAGATGGCGGCCGGCAGACGCACCAGACGCAAGCGATTGAGGCGCATCAGCGCCAGCACGAGGCCGAGGACAGCGGCACCGACAAAGCTGACGATCGTGTAGGTCAGGGTCCTGAGCAGACCCCAGCCGATATTGCTTGCGTAGTCGCTCCAGGGAACCTGGAAAAACCCGGTGAGAGCGTGGAAAAGGGACATGTGCTTGCCCCGACGCTCAAGGCGCGATCGAGGGCGGCGACCAATCCGCGGGGCGGTCCACGCCCCGGCGCTGAGCCGCCATCTCCGGCGAAGGAACCAGGAACTGCTTCGGGTCGCCGCCCCATTTGGTGACGAGCGCGGCAAGCGAACCGTCCTTGTACATCGCATCGATCTGGTCCGAGACAGCCTTCGCGAGCTTCGGCGCCTCTTTTGGCAGGTAAAAGCCGGTCATATAGGGCTGGAAATACTGGTAGTCGGGATGGGCTTTGATCTCGTCGGCGGTTGGCGGCGCCAGATATGCGACCCGGAATTTCATGTCCGGCCGTTCCTTCTGCTGATAGATGATCAGCAGCGGGTCGAGAAAGCCGACATCCAGGCGGCCTGATGACAAGTCCTGAAAGACACTATCGGCCTGCGGATAGGTGTGCGGGGTAGCGTTCGGTACCTGCGCGATCGATTTCGCCCAGACATAGCCGGTGACGGTCCCGAGATCCTTGCCTTCCAGGCTTTTGACGTCGGGATAGTCGGCAGTGCCCTGCACCGCCATCGCCGGTGGCGAATAGTAAGGCGGGTCGGTGAAGAGGCCGACCTTCTGGCGCGCGTCCGACCAGGCGATGCCGCCGATAGTGATGTCGGCACGTCGCGACTGTACCGATGCCAGCATACCGGGAAAATCGGTGACGCTGACTTCCATCTTGAGACCCAATCTATCGGCGACCGCGGCAAGGATATCGCTGTCCAGCCCGACTAGCTTCTCGTCCTTCATCGCCGTGTAGGGCATATAGGGCTCGATCGTGACCTGCATGACGCCCGGCTTCAGCGTCTCAAGCCCGTCCGCATGCGCCACCGTGGCCAGCAATCCAATTCCCAGCAAGGCGGCAACGCCGGCCTTGAATCGCGATTGAGTCAAAACACCCTTTTCCATCCCCGATACCTCCCTGTAACCGGATCAATATATGTGTGATATATTGATCAGTATATTATATGAATCCGTTGTCAAGTGATTCCTTGGCGATCGGATTCGATCCCTATGAGGTGAGTTGGATGGACGAGCGGATGCCGCAAGACGATACCGACGAGGCTGGCTCGACATTGGCCGAGCGCACCTATCTGCAGCTGAGGGAGGACATCATCACGGTCAAGCTGGCGCCGGGCACCCTGCTTCGCGAGACCGATCTCATGCGGCGGCTGGACGTCGGTCGCACGCCGGTGCGCGAGGCGCTGTTGCGGCTGCAGCGCGATGGCTTCGTCGATGTCAACGGTCGCCGCGGCACCTCGGTCAGCACGATCGACATCAGCGATCTATCGGCGATCTATGAAGCCAGGGCGAGAATTGAATCCTGGGCGACGCGACTGGCTGCCGAACGCCTGCGCGAGCCCGAACGCCGCGAAGCCCACGGCCTGATCGCCGAACTCGCCGCCTTTGCGAATCCTCCAGAACTCGAACCTCTGCTGGCGCTCGACCGACGCATCCACCGCTTTATCTATCGCGCCGCCAAGAATCCCTACCTGTTCGACACGCTCGACCACTATCACAACCTGTCACTCAGGATCTTGCATGTCGCGACGCGGCGGTTTCCGGAGCTGATGTCTGGCCTCGACAAGGTCCTGCAGGAGCAAACCCTTATGCTCGAGGCAGTTTGCCGGGGAGATGGCGAAACGGCCGAGCGCATCGCGCTGCATCACGTCCTCAGCTTTGAACAGGATGTTCGCAAGATCATCTAGCCGATTTGCCGTAACAACGGGTGCTGCGCGCGTCGTGCGGTACACGGTGATCCAGGATTCCGGCAAGGCGGTGCACCCGACCTATGTCGAGGGACAGTACCAGGGCGGCGCAGCGCAAGGCATCGGCTGGGCGCTCAACGAGGAGTATATCTACGGCAAGGACGGGCGTCTCCAGAACGCCGGCCTCCTCGACTACCGCATACCGGTCTGCTCGGACCTGCCGATGATCGACACGCAGATCCTGGAGATGCCAAACCCCAACCACCCCTATGGCGTGCGCGGCGTCGGCGAGACCTCGATCGTGCCGCCGCTGGCGGCGATTGCCAATGCGGTCTCGAACGCCGCCGGCGTGCGCATGACCCACATACCCATGTCGCCGCCAAGGGTCCTCGCCGCCATCGAGGCGGAACGGGGAGCATGATGCCGAAAAGTGTGAAGCGGTTTTCGGATAACATCATGATCCATCAAGAATAGCGAGGTCTGGCAAATGGTCGAAGTCACCCTCTGGGGTGCGCTGGGCCAGCTCGCCGGCGGCCAGAGCAAGGTCGAGGCCAAGGACATAAGGGAGCTGTTCAGGAAACTGGCTGAACAGTATCCCGGCATCGAGCCATGGATCGAGAAGGGCATCGCGGTGGCCATCGACGGCACGATCTATCGCGATACCTGGTCGAAGGAATTGCCGCAGGGGGCGGAGATTTTTCTGCTGCCACGGTTGGCGGGGGGGTGACATGGGCGCGGCATCCGCCATCGGCCAGCACAAGGCCCGAACGTCGCGGATGGAGCCGACAGCGGAATGGCGGCTTCTGGCGTCCGAAGAACGATAGCGGACGTTCAGCCCGGTGGAACCAAAGGGTCTGAAGCTGGCCGAAAGCGGCCGTTCTCTGACGGCTAGTTGCGCATAGACGCGAGTGCTACGTTCCCAGCAAACCCACGTGGCGTCTTTGGGGTCCAGGAGGCATTGTGGCGCGCCCGGAACGAAAGCTTGTGGCGGTTTTGGCAGCGGACGTAGTTGGCTACTCGCGTTTGATGGGAGCCGATGAGGCCGGGACTCTCTTCCATCTAAAGGCATTGCGCGCCGAAGTGATCGATCCAAAGATCGCGCAATTCAATGGTCGGCTGGTCGGCACTGCGGGCGACAGTCTGTTGATCGAGTTTCCCAGTGCCGTCGATGCGTTGCAGTTCGCAGTCGAGACGCAAGAACGCATAACTGCGCGCAATACGGGTCTTCCTGAAGACCGGCGCATGGCCTTCAGGATGGGTGTCAACGCCGGCGAGGTTATACTGGATGAGACGACGATCTACGGTGACTGCGTAAACGTGGCGGCCAGGCTGGAAAAGGTCAGTGAGCCCGGAGGCGTCGTCATTGGACGCAGCGTCTATGATCAAGTGAGGGGAAAGATTCCCTATACGTTCGTCGACCTGGGCGAGCATACGATGAAGAACATTGCCGGGCCTGTGCGTGCCTACCGGGTTCAAACAGAAGAGCGTGATGATCCAGAACCTTCAGCGTCAATTGCTTCAGCGGAGGATTTGCCGCTTCCGTTCAAGCCATCGGTGGCGGTTCTTCCGTTCACAAACATGTCTGCAGACCGCGAGCAGGATTATTTCTCGGATGGAATAGCTGAGGACCTGATCACCGAGCTCAGTCGCAGTCAGAGTCTGTTCGTGATCGCGCGCAATTCCTCGTTCGCTTTCAAGGGTCAATCCGTAAACATCACCGAGGTCGGAAGGAAGCTCGGTGTACGGTACGTCGTCGAGGGAAGCGTTCGAAAGGCGGCTGCACGCGTCAGGATCACTGCGCAGTTGATAGAAGCGGCTACTGGCAATCACGTCTGGGCCGAGCGCTACGATCGAGACCTCGAGGACCTTTTCGCCGTTCAGGACGAGGTGACAGAGAGGATCGCCTGGGCACTAGTCGGCAAGGTAGGCGCTGCTGAGATCGTTCGGACCAGGCAAACGCAAACGAGCCTCAGCGCATATGATGCATTCTTGCGCGGCATCGATGCAATGCACCGATTCACCGAGAAGGACACCGTCGCTGGTGTCGAGTTCTTAAAGCTGGCTCTTGGCTGGGAGCCCGATTCAGCGCGGGTGCATGCATGCCTCGCGGACGCCTACGCGACCCTCTCCGCTTTCAGAGCTGACGGAGACATGAAGGAGTTGGCCATGCAATCGGCCTTGCGGGCTATCGAACTCGGCGACGCCAGCGGACTGGCGGAGGCGGTCGTCGCCGCTCTGCATGGATGGAAAGGGCAGTTCGAGACTGCCGAGACTTATGCTCAACGCGCGCTCGCGATGGGCCAGACAAACCCGGGCGTACTCGTCTGGGTCGGGTACATCTGCCTCTGGAGTGGTCAACTCACGAAGGCCGGCGAGATCGGCGAGCGACTCAGACGGCTGAGTCCGCTCGAACACCGCGATGTCCACGAGCTACTCGCATTCGCTTACTATCTACTCGGTGACTATGAGGCTTCGATGGATTCGTTCCGCCGTTGGGACAACAACAACTATGATCGCGGGTTCGCCAATCTGGCTGCGTGTTTGGGACAGCTCGGACGCATCGACGAGGCAACACTGGCTTGGGGCAGATGCCTCGAGCGCAAGCCTGGTTTCACTCTAGGTGACTATAAACGCGGCTCTCCATATCGCCGTCAGGAGGACGTGGAGCATTGGCTAGATGGCCTGCGGAAAGCAGGCATTGCGGATTGACGGCTGACCGGTGAATAATGGGCGGTTCGCCGGAAGCGCAACTGCCGTCAACTACTGACCCGTGACGATTTTAGTCCAGGTGCGCGTTGCCACGCGCTGCGTCTTCGGGTCGTACGGAAAGACGGTGAAAAGATTCTTTAGCGTGGCATCGTCAGGATAGATCGAGCGGTCTCCGAGGACGCTTTTTTCAACGAATTTTTGTGAGGCCTTGTTGCCATTGGCAAAGAATACATAGTTTGTGTTCTTGGCGGCGACTTCAGGCTTCATGAGGTAGTTGATGAAGGCATCCGCTTCATCCACGTGCGGCGCATCTGCCGGGATTGCCAGTTGATCGAACCACATCACAGTGCCTTCCCGGGGGATCGAGTAGGCGATTGTGACGCCGTTACCGGCTTGAGCGGCACGATCGCGCGCCTTCAGGACATCCCCAGACCAGCCGATCGCCAGGCAGATGTCGCCGTCCGCCAAAGCGTTGATGTACTCGGATGACTCGATTTTGCGGATGTCGGGACGGATACGCATCAATGCCTCTTCGGCCCTACCGAAGTCTTCCGGCGAGGTGCTCTCGGGGTTCAGCCCAAGATAGTTCATCGTGATGGGCAGGATTTCGGTGGGCGAATCGACCACGTAGACTCCGCAATCGGCGAGCTTCTTCAGCTTCTCGGGATCGAAGAAGACGTCCCAACTGTCGAGTCTGTCGACGCCCAGCGCGGCCTTGATCTTCGCGGTGTTGTACCCCAAACCCACCGTGCCCCACATGTAGTTCACCGAATACTGGTTGCCCGGGTCGTACTTGGCTGTGCGCTGCTCGATGACGTCCCACATGTTGGCGATATTGGGCAACTTCGACCTGTCCAGCTTCTGGAAGACGCCCGCCGCCACCTGGCGGGCTAGGAAACTGGCGCTTGGCACGACGACGTCGTAGCCGGAGCCGCCGGTAAGCAGCTTGGTATCGAGGATCTCGTTGGAGTCAAAGACGTCGTACACGACCTTTATACCGGTGTCCTTGGTGAAGTCGTCGATGACCGAGGGATCCAAGTAGTCGGACCAGTTGTAAAGGTTGACGACCTTGCCGGCAGCGTGAGCGGACAGCGTAATGGCCCCGGTGAGCAAAGATGCAGCCGACCAAAGAAGCGCCTTGCGGATCATGTGCTCACCATTGGTTGGAGTCCCCAAGCTGCGAACGCCGTACTTTGCACACGGCCGCGCATGGTTGGCATATTAGCACATGCTGAAGGGAATGTGCCCCACCGTGACGTGCAGTGTATTAGATCGTCTGCGGAAGAAGCCGCCAACAACTTGAGAAGCTGGTTGGCAATGTCGGGGAACTGGCGCAAACGTGCCGCCTCGGATGTTCGCTCGGATGTCCGCTTTTGGGACGCGGGTGGGGTCTGCTCAACGACCTACATGAGGCGCAAAGCAGTCGATCGCCCGCCTAGGGCGAGGCTCAGACATCCCTGGTCTCGAAGAGCAAAAGCTCCGCCCCGCCGCCCAATCGCCGGACCTTCCAGAAAGCCAGCTTGGTCAATCGGCGACTTCTGCTTCCAGCGCTCCCCCTTGCCTTCGGCCACCGTCAGACCGGCGAGCTGCTCGATAACGGCCGGGCGACAGGCCATGATGTCGTTGGAACAGCTTCGAAAACGCGGCCGCGGTCTCGTAACCGACGCGGGTCGCGATCCGTGCAATCCCCTCGTCGCTTGTTTCGAGCAGAAACGCCGCCTCCGACATCCGGCGTGCGATCAGATAGCGGTACATGGACTCTCCGACGAGCTTGGTGAAGCGCGCTGAAAACGCCGAGCGACCGAGCCCCACGCGGTGCCCCAGGTCGCTGAGGGTCCAGGGTTGATCCGGTTGTTCGTGGATCAACTGAAGCGCCGGTCCTATGTGCGGGTCCGCCATCGCCCCCAGCCACCCGCCTTCTCCTGAAGCGAGAGACTTGATCCAGCTTCGCAGCACCTCGACGAAGAGCACTTCCGTCAGTCGTGAGAGGGCGACGTCCTGGCCGGGGCGCGCAAGCGCCGACTCGCTCACCATGCGTTGCAGGATCGCCTCGAGCCATCCGCCGTCTTCCGTCGGCCTCAGGAGAAGCAGGGGCGGAAGCAGCTCCAACACGCTGCCGCGCGAGGGCCGCTCCACAGTGAAATTGCCACAGATCATCGTCGAGAGCGGCTCAGCGTTGCCGCCATGACGAACGACGCCAAGACGTCCGGGCGGTCGATCGAGGTCCACAATCAGTAGCGGCGTCGTCCGGCTATCCGAATAAATCACGTGAGGCTCGCCGCGTGTGATGACGACAAAGTCGCCCGCGGTCATGTGGAGTTCTCGTCCCTCATCGAGCGCGAGGGTCGCCGAGCCCAGGCTGAGATAATGGAACAGGGCATAGGGGCGCGCCGGCAATGCCAGGTTCCATGGATGGCCGAGCTCGAAGTGGAACAGCAGGGTTCCACCGAGGCGAACGCGATCCAGCACTTGGCCGAGGATGTCCATCCGCTCGGATGCTACTACGACGGACGGTCCGACACAATATTCGGACGATTGAGGCCTAACGTCCAAATGTTCCCCGTACTACTTGGTCGCAAGTCGAGCCAACGGGTCGCGCGGTAAACCATCACGCCAACGGCGGATGGGAACCCCGACTTTTGCCGACACACCTGCCTCCCCGGACGCCCGTCGTCCGTCATCCAAACAGGAGCAATGAATGCGAAATCTTCTACTCTCAGCGGCCGCTGTCCTCATGGCCGGAGCAACGTTTGCCGCCCCCGCCCAATCAGCTCAACTGCCCAAGGGGGCGGCGCACAATATCGTGCTCGTCCATGGCGCTTTCGTCGATCAGACCAGCTGGCAGCCGGTTGCCGATATCCTCACGAAGAAGGGCTACAACGTAACGGTGGTCGAAAACCCGCTCACCTCGCTGGCAGCGGACGTCGATGCCACCAAGCAGGCGCTGGCGAAACAGAACGGCAAGACCGTTCTCGTTGGCCATTCCTGGGGCGGTGTGGTCATCACGCAGGCAGGCGACGATCCAAAGGTCTCGGCGCTCGTCTACGTCTCCGCATTCGCGCCCGACGTAGGCGAATCTCTGGCGAGCCTGTCCAAGAGCGGTCCGGCTACCGAAGGCGGCGCGGCGATCCATCCCGACGGAAAGGGCAACCTCTTCATCGATCCCAAAGTGTTTCCTTCGGCAGTCGCGGCCGACCTTCCCCCGGAGATCGCCGAATCCCTGGCAAACCACCAGCTGCCGTTGAACCACACGGCGTTCGAGGCTCCCGTCGACACGGCAGCCTGGCACGACAAGCCGACGTTCTATGTGATCAGCACGAAGGACAAGGTCATCGCGCCCGAGGTCCAGAAGATCTTCGCTGAGAGGATGAAGGCTGAGACGACGGAGGTCGCCGGCAGCCATGCCTCTCTCGTCGTCCACGCCAAGGAAGTCGCGGCGGTGATTGAAAAGGCCGCACTCGTGAAGTGACGATACCGCTCCCGGCACTTTCGTGCCGGGAGCGCCACGCCTGCCCGGCGGACAAACCGCTTGAAGGGGCGAGGCTCAGACTTCCCTGGTCTCGAACAGCAAAAGCTCCACGCCGCCATCTGCGAAATTGCCAAGATCGGCCGCCGTGGCCTGTCCCTCGGGAGAGGCAAAGGCGGCTTGAATGTCGGTGAGGGAATCGAAGTGGAGGATAGCCATCAGATGATAGGCAGAAGGTCCATCCGGGGAATGGACCCCGCCATCGCTGACCTCGTATTTCGTCAAGCCGGGAATGGTTTTGGCCAGCGGAATGTGCGTCGAAAAATAGTATCTGTCGAATGCGGCGAGGTCCTTCGGCGTCTTGTAGAGTGCGACAAGTCTGGCCATGCGTCCCCCCTTTTGAAACGGCACCCACCGCCGGCTACGTGGGCAAAAATCTACCCGTCAGCGAAGATGGCGCGGGCGGCAAACAATCTCCGCTCTCAGGTCACCACCGAAAGGCTCGCCGGCTGCAACACGCCGGGGAAGGGCCCGATCCTGGCCGGGCGCAGCCCGGACTGGAAGAGGTTGCTGTGCAGGTTGGCGACCCACTGCTTGCCTTCGGTCGTCAGCTCGAGATAGCGGATCGCGTCGCCGATATAGGGCTCGACCTTCAGCGTGAAGAAATCGGCGAAGCAGGCGCCGAGATCGGCGGCGGTCTTGCAGCCGAGCTTTTCCACCATCCCGGTCTCGGAGAACTCGGCAAACAGCGCCGGCAGCTTGCGGTGGTAGAAGGGATCGGCGAGCTGGCCGATCAGATCCGCGGCCCTGACCAGCGCCGGCTCGGTGTTGGTGGCCTGGTAGGCCGGATCGCTCGGTACCGGAAAGCGCGTCATCTCGATCGCCGCGATAATGCGCTCCTCGTCGATGAACTTCGAGGACCCAAAGCGTTGGCGCGCATAGATCTTGGCGCGCTCGATATGATAGGGCGCAAGCACCGCGTCGGAGGCGCCCCGCGGTGGCGTATGGCGCTCGCCGGCTTCGTTGATGACGAAGCTGTCGTCGCTGTCGCCCGGGCACACGCCGTGCACCATGCCGATGTCGTGGACAAGCAGCGCGCAGGTGTAATGCAGCCAGTCATCGGGGGTCAGCGATTCCGAAAGCAGCCGGCCGCGGATGATCTGCTGGCCGGCGAGCGTGACCATCAGCGTGTGCTCGATGTTGTGATAGAGAGCGTTCGAATTGCCGATGCGCTCCAGGACAAGGCGGGCCGCGCCGCCTATGTAGGCCGCATACTCCGAATTGCGATGCGAGAAATACTGCAGGTAGAGTTCCGACAGATGGTCGCCGAGCCGGTCGGCCATGATGGAAATCGGATTGAGCATGACAATCGTTCCTGGCCAATTTGAAGCACGACAGATCGCGTGCGGCAGGCATCCTAGCACGGTTCCGGCGCGGATTTTATCACAGCGTCGGTGATGCACATCGCGGCGACGGCAAGCATCTTTGCGCTTGCCTTGAAGCCATCCTATTCTGCAGGGTAGTCGCCGGTTGTGGGCATAGAATGTCGGTACTGCCTTTCCTGAGAATTTACGCGCCGCTGAACGCGGTGCTGGCTGCGCCCGGTCTCCTGGCGGTGGCTGCGCTCACGTCACCGAGCATTTCGGGACGAAGCAGGCTGGCTCTGGTTGCCCTGCTCGCCGTCATTTGGGGCGCCTATCTTGTGCAGATGGTCGCGACACTGCTCAAGCGCCGTGCGGGAGACCTTCACGACAGGACGCCGGCAATCACCATCGATGTGCTCGCGGTCCTGGTTCCATTCGCGGCATTTCTGCTCGTCGGCACGCCCGACTGGAGCCTCTACTGTGCCGTCTGGCTGCTGAAACCGCTGCGCGACTCGACCTTCTTCCCGGTGCTGGGCAGGGTGCTGGCCAACGAAGCGCGCAACCTGATCGGCGTCACCACGCTCTTCGGCGTCGTTCTGTTCGGTGTCGCGCTCGCGGGCTATGTCATCGAGCGCGACATCCAACCGGACAAGTTCGGCAGCATCCCCCAGGCCATGTGGTGGGCTGTGGTCACGCTGTCCACCACCGGCTATGGCGACGAAATTCCGCAAAGCTTCGCCGGCCGCGTCCTTGCCGGGGCGGTCATGATGAGCGGGATCGGCATCTTCGCGCTCTGGGCCGGCATTCTTGCCACCGGTTTCTCTCAGGAAGTTCGCCGCGGAGAATTCGTCCGCAATTGGCAATTGGTCGCCGGCGTGCCGTTGTTTCAGAAGCTCGGCCCGGCCGTGCTGGTCGAGATCGTGCGCGCGTTAAGACCTCGCACGGTGCCGGCGGGCGCCGTGATCTGCCGCAGAGGCGAGCCCGGTGATCAGATGTTCTTCGTCGTGGAGGGGCGCGTCACCGTCGCGACGCCGAACCCCGTGGAGCTTGGACCTGGCGCCTTCTTTGGCGAGATGGCGCTGATCAGCGGCGAACCGCGTATGGCGACCGTCAGCGCCGCAACCGCGGTCTCACTCCTGTCGCTGCACGTGGTGGACTTCCAGATGCTATGCAGCAGCAGCCCGGAGATCGCGGACATCATCCGCAAGACCGCACTCGAGCGGCGCAGCGCAGCACCGACGGCTTGACCCCGGAGAAGCGAGCGCCAAATAAGGGTGCGGCGTGAATGACGGCCATCCGCCGTCGACTCGTACCCCTAGGCCTCCAGCGTCGGCTCCGTATTCACCTCCAGCGCCTCTTCCGCCTCATCCTCCTCGCCGAGCACTTCGCCGTGCACCCCCAACGGGCGGCCTATCCAGAGGGGATCGACCAGGTGGTCGCGCTTGGGATTTGTCGTGTTCGGGTGGATGAGGATGCTGAGGCCGCCGTGGTTCAGCATCAGCCATGGAACGAGAGTGGCGAAAATCTCGGTGGCGAAGGAGACCTGGTACATGGCCTGCTCATGCGGGCCGACCGGCTCGTCGCGCCAATTGCCCAGGCGCACGCGAAAACGTTCGCCGATGCACAGGCGCAGCCATTCGGCATGCTGCCGCTCGGCCTGCCCGCCATAATAGATATGGGCGTGATAGCTGGCGATCTCGGCGAGCGGCCTTGGCGGGCTGGCGATGTCTGCGTTCACCTCGATGATTCCCCTCGATGATTGTCGTTCGGGCAGCGTATACGCAAGGGAGCGACGCGGCCAAGGGCCATAGCGTGTGCGTGCCCCGATACCGCGGTGGGCCTGGTCAAATCCTGCCCATCAGCACCAGGATCAGCAGCACCACCAGAACAACGCCGGCGATGCCTGAGGGGCCGTAGCCCCAGGAGCGCGAGTGCGGCCATGCCGGCACAGCGCCGATCAGGATCAGGATCAAAACGATGATCAGGATGGTGGTGACGGTCATTCAGAATCCCTCGGCTTGCACGTCAGATACGAGGGGACAATGCAAAAGGCCGCCCGGTTGTTCCGGGCGGCCTTTTGTCTGAGAGATGAAAACTGCTCTATTCGGCGGCTTTCGGGAAGGCGATCGGCGGCTCGTCGCCGGCGTCCATGTCAGGCGCGGTCATAGCCTTTTTCCTCATGTCGCCGCCGAATTGGCCGCGGAAGAACGCGTAGAAGCGGCTGTTCTTGCTGCGGGTGAAGATCATCAGCATGGACGGCGTCACCACCAGCGTCAGCAGGGTGGCGAAGGACAGGCCGAAGACGATGGCCGAGGACAGCGAAATCCACCACTGCGTCGACGGCGCGTTGATCGTCGTCTCGTGATGGAAGATTTCCAACCCAAGGCCAAAGGCGATCGGCAGCACGCCGAGGATCGCCGACACCGCCGTCAGCACGACGGGGCGGGCACGCTCGCGGCAGGTCTGCAGCACCGCTTCCATCTTGTCCCAGCCTTCTTCACGCAGCCGGTCATAGGTGTCGATCAAGACGATGTTGTTGTTCACCACCACGCCGGCCAGCGCAATCACGCCGATGCCCGACATGACGATGCCGAACGCCTCGCCTGTCAGAAGCAGGCCCAGGAACACGCCGATCGTCGCCATGACCACGCAGGACAGCACCAGAAGCACGCTGGTGAACTTGTTGAACTGCATCAACAGCACCAGGAAGATCAGGAAGATCGCCGCGCCGAAGGCCTTGCCGAGGAAGGCGCTGGCTTCGGCGCTGTCCTCGTTGGAGCCGGCGAGCTTCCAGCGTATGCCGTTGTCGAGCTTCATGTCGGTGACCGCCTTGGTCACCTCCGCCTGCACCGCCGCGACCTGGGCGCCGGCGCTGACATTGGCCTGGACGACCACGGTGCGCGCACCGTCGATGCGGTTGAGGATGCCGACCGTCGGTTCGGGCTTGCGCACGACGAAATTCGAGATCGGCACGGAACCTTGCGAGGTCTGCACCCTGAGCTCGTCGAGCGTCGACAGCGTACGGCGGTCCTCCGGCAGGCGCAGCCTGATGTCAACCGCATCGTCGGCGCCGGCTGGCCGGTATTCCGACAGCTTCAACCCGTTGGTCACCAATTGCACCACCGTGCCCACAGCAGTCGGGCTGATGCCGTACTGCGCCGCCTTGGCTCGGTCGACCTCGAGCGCCCAGTCAACGCCGGGCGGCGGCAGGCCGTCGGAGATGTCGATGACGCCGGGCACCTTGGCGATGCGGGCCGCAACGGCGCGGGCCTGGTCGTCGAGCCCCTTGGGATCGACGGCCGAAAGCCGAAGCTGGATCGCCTTGCCGGTGGGCGGACCGGCCTCCGGCACGCGCACCTCGACATCGACGCCGGGAATGCCGGCCATGACGGCGCGCAACTCATCCAGAATCTGGTTCGCCGATTTGCGCTCGCGCCAGTCGATGAACTCATACTGGATGACGCCGACGACATCTTCCGGCACATCCTGGCCGCCGCCTTGCGTCTTGCCGACGCGAGTGTAGACCGACTTCACGCCGGGCCAGCCGAGCAGCCGGTCTTCCGCGATCTTGGTTGCGGTGTCCATTTCGTCCAGCGAGAGATTGCCGCGGGCGTGCACATAGAGCAGTCCGTAATCGGGCTCGACGCTGGGGAAGAACTCGACGCCGGCGCCATATTTCGAATAGGCGAAGACGATGCCGGTCAAAAGCACGGCGGTGAGCACCAGCACGGTGACGGGGAAGCGCACCGCTTGCTTGACCAGCGCCATATACCAGCCGTCGCGGTTTTCCTCATGATGCTCAGGCGCCTTGGCGAAGAGCGCGCCTAGCGTCGGCGCGAACACCAGCGCATAGAGCATCGAGGCCGACAGCGTGACGATCAGCGTGATCGGCATGTATTTCATGAAGTCGCCGATAATGCCGGGCCAGAACAAGAGGGGCGAGAAGGCCGCGATGCGGGTCATGGTCGCGGCGATGACCGGACCGGCCATGCGCTTGGCGGCCAGCGCGAAGGCTTCCGCCTTGGGCATGCCTTCGCCCATGCGCCGTTCGGCGAATTCGGTGACGATGATGGCGTCGTCCACCAGCATGCCAACCGCCAGGATGAGGCTGAACAGCACGATCATGTTGATCGTGTAGCCCATCATCGCAAGCAACAGGATGCCGATCAGGAAGGATGACGGAATGGCAAGTCCGATCAGCAGCGAGGCGCGACCGGACAGCGCATAGAGGATGACGATGAACACCAGGATGACGGCGATCATCACATGGTTCTGCAGGTCACCCAGAAGCTGGTTGACGAAGACCGACTTGTCCTGCGTGTAGGTGACGTTCATGCCTTCCGGCATCGTCTTGACGAAGGCGTCGGATACCTCCCGCACCTTGCCCAGCGTGTCGATCAGATTGGCGCCGATGCGCTTCTTGACTTCGATAGCGATGGCCGGCTTGCCGTTAAGGCGGGTGATCGTCGTGGCATCGGCGAAGGTCGAACGCACCGTGGCGATGTCCTTGGCCTGCACCACGGCATTGGGTCCGGCGACCACCGGCAGCGACGCCACATCCTCGGGCGTCTCGATCAGCGACGGCACCTTGACCGCGTATTTGCCTTCCGAGCCCTCTATGTTGCCGGCGGCGACCAGGCTGTTGGAAGCCCCTACCGCGCCGATCAGCTGATCGAGCTGCAGGCCGTAGGACGACAGTTTCATCGGATCGATGACGACTTCGACGAGATCGTCGCGCGAGCCCTGCAGCGAGCCCTCCAGTACACCGGGCACTTCTTCGATGCGGTCGCGCAGTTCGCGCGCGGCAGCCGTCAGCACGCGCTCGGGCAGTTCGCCCGACAGCGTCACCACCAGCACCGGGAATTCGGAGATGTTGACCTCGGTGACGACAGGCTCTTCGGCCGCCTGCGGCAGGTCGGCCTTGCCGTCCTGCACCTTGGAGCGCGTGTCCTGCAGTGCGGTCGCCAGATTGGTCTGCGGCTGGAACTCGACCAGCACATAGCCGCCGCCCTGGAAGGCGGCCGAGCGCATTTCCTTGAGGCCCTTCAGGCTCTTCAGCTTGCTTTCCATCGGCCGCAGCAGAAGGCGCTCGGAATCCTCAGGCGAAATGCCCTGATAGATCAGGCTGACATACATCATCGGAATCGGAACGTCGGGTTCCGCTTCCTTCGGTGTCGACTGATACGCGACCCACCCGGCGACCAGCAGGAAGAGCAGGGCCGAAATGGTCAACCGGGCATTGTTGATCGCGAGTTTGACGATATCCATGGCTAACGCCTGTTCTCAAGATTTCAGGAGCCGCATTGCGGCCGGCTGTCCCCGCCCGGGGCCGCCCCGGCGCTACTGCGTTGTCGCTTCGCCCAACAGTTTCTGTATGATCGCCTGGTCGGCCTCGACGGGCTTGACGACATCGCCTTCCTTGACCAGTTCCTGGCCGGCGACGATGACGCGGGCATCGGCGGGGATGCCGCCAAGCACCAGGCCTCTCGGCGAGTCGTCGACCAGGTCGATCGGGAAGAACACCACCTTGTTGTCCTTGTCGACGGCGCGGATGCCGAGGTCGCCCTTGTCGCTCAGCGTCACCACCGAGCGCGGCAACATGACGGCGTCGGTCGGCTGCGCACTGAGCGAAATCTCGGCCGTCATGCCGGCCGGTACCGAGCCGTCGCCATTCGGGATGGCGATCTCGATACGGAAGGTGCGGGTTGCCGACGAGGCGTCGCGGCTGATGTAGCGCACGGTGCCTTCGACGGTCTGGCCGCTGACGAGGCGCACGGCGGCCTTGTCGCCGAGCTTGAGGTAGCCAAGATCGCGCTCGCTGATTTCGCCGCGCGCAATGACCGGATCGAGCTTGAGGATGGTGGCGACTTCGCCGCCCTGCATGACGGAACTGCCGAGTTCCACCGGCACCCGGTCAATGACGCCATCGAAAGGCGCCTTGACCAGATTGCGGTCGAGTTCGGCCTGCGCCGTCTCCAGCTGCGACTGCGCTGCGGTCAGGTTCGAGCGCGCGGTGTCGAGCTGCAGCTTGGGCAAGTTGCCGGTCTTCATCAGCTTCAGCGATGCCTCTAATTCAGCCTGGCGCTGCACGACCAACTGCTTGGCGTTGTCGACCATCGAGATCTTTTCTTCCGCCGCCAGCATCAGCACCAGGTCGCCGGTCTTGACGTGATCGCCCTGCTTCACCGGCAGCTTTTCGATGACGCCGGCGACGCGTGTCGCCAGCACTGCGCGCTTGTCGGCCTCGGTCAGGCCGGAAATGCGGATGGCGCGGGCATAGGTCTTGCGCGGCGGCGTCACCACCGCAACGGTGCGCAGCGGCGCTTTGGGCTCTGCCTCTGCGGTTTTAGGCTTGGCTGCATCCGGCGCCTTGGCCTGATCGCCCGGCTTCGCCGGATCGCCTGCCTTGGCTGCACCTTCGACAGCGGCGCTGCCGACGGACGAGAACGCACCCGTTCCCATCCAGGCGGCAAAGCCGATGAGCACGACAATAGCAGCAAGCTTGTGAAACCTGATTTTCGGCATCATCGTTTTTCCACTGTGGGGTTCGGCCAAACCGTCTTGTAGGAGCTTCCGTGTCTTCCAACTCGGGCGCGTCGCCGATATGGGTGCGCGCTAGGCCGTCTTCAATTTGCCGTGAACGGCGAAGCCGCGCTTCTACATCAAAGTTGCACCGCAATACAGTCGAAAAGTTGCAGGAGCATTGCGCAAGCAGGACGGAGTGTGGCTAGCGGGAAAAGATTTGTCAGCGTCCTGTCACGCGGTCGGACCGCAGCCGGCTTACGATCTTTCCGTGATAGCCTGATCTTCCCTGATGGCCCTATCGGCGAGCCATATCCCCCGGCGGAAAGCAGCACAGCGCCTTGGCCAACAGTTGCGCCAGATTTCTGACCCGGACACAGGCCTCGGCCGAGAAGCCGTACCAATTCCTGTTGGCGAAAGACCAACACCTCCGGCTACGTTCAATTTAAGTAATGCCTTGGAATTGCTTGCAAAGTGGCAAGGCATGCGACTCAAGTCCGGATTGCCAAAGCGTCGATCGTCCGGACAGAACAAATGCCGAAAGCGCCGGCAGGTTCTGCAACGGATGTGAACCGAACAGCCTGCTACCTTGCGATACGCCGACACAATGTCCAGCGCTGCGTGGATGCGAGAGGCCAGCCTGTTTTCAAAGGCGTTTTGAGCGCCGACACCATCCTGCGTCAGCACTAGTTTTTCGCGCTCAGATGTAGGCGCGCCCTCAGCCGCTGCCCAGCAGATGGCAGCAGGCGTCAGTATGATTTTGTATACCGTCGCACGCAAAGGTTGCGCTACACCGGGAAACCGACTGGCGACTGGCGACTGGCGCCGAGAGCTGAGCCGAGGGACGTTGCCGACGCCTGATGTCCGCATCAGACAGGGTGTGCGAGCACACCCCGTCTTCGGCGGAAAAGCTTAGGCCCGCCGGCGCTCCGCTTCCGGCTTCTTGCGCGCCGCGAGAAATTCCTTGACCCGCCGTCCCGGCGCCGGGCCGCGCACCGGCTTGAAGCCGTCGTCGAGCTCGCCGGAAAGATCGAGCGTCGGGCGCTTGCCGACGGCGTCGTAATTCTCCTCCAGCCAGTCGCTGGCGGCCGTGCGGCCAAGGTCTCTGAGATAGCTCAGGAACGCCCATTCGGCATTGACCTTCGACGATGCCGACAGATCCTTGAACGCCTCGTCGGCGTCGATGCGGTGCATGCGAATGTCGCGGTATTCGCCACGCGGCAGGCGGCCGGCGGCGATCAGTTCCTTGACGAAGGCGATCGAGCGGAATTCGTTGAGCAGCCCGGCATTGAAGGTGATCTCGTCGATGCGGTTCTGGATTTCATTGGCGCTTTTCGGCGTGCCTTCGCGCACCACCGGATTGATCTGCACCAGCAGCACGTCCTCGGTCGCCGCCGTCTTGAAGAACGGGTACAGCGCCGGATTGCCGCCATAGCCGCCATCCCAGTAGGGCACGCCCTTGATCTCGACGGCGCGGAACAGTTGCGGCAGGCAGGCCGAGGCCATCACCGTGTCAAGGTCGATCTCGCCGTCGGAAAAGACCCGCAGCTGTCCGGTCTCGACATTGGTCGCCGAGATGAACAGCTCCATCGACTTGCAGGCGTGGACATTGGCGAAATCGATCTCCTGCTCGACCACGTCGCGCAGCGGGTTCAGCCCGAGCGGGTTGGCGACATAGGGCGAAAACACCCGCGACATGGTGTCGAAGAAGAAATAGCCCGGCGTGTTTTCGATCGACCAGTTGCCCCAGGCGACGTCCCACGGCATGCGCTGCACCGGACTGAAGCGGCCCTTCGCCGCCACCGCACGCCAGAAATCGTCGAGCTTCTTGCGTGCTCCTTCAACGCCGCCGCGCACGAAGCCGTCGGCCAGCGCCACCGCGTTCATGGCGCCGGCGCTGGTGCCGGAAACCGCCGAAATATCGAGCCTGCCATCCTCCAGCAGCCGGTCGAGCACGCCCCAGGAGAAAGCCCCGTGCGAACCGCCGCCCTGCAGCGCGATGTTGATCTTCTTCGTTTCCTCCGCCTTGCCGTTTTTCGTCATGGCGTTCCTGTATCGGTTTGGTCGCTGCTGCCTCATCCCGCCCGGGGAATCGCGCGGGTTCGACTGCAGCGGACTTATGTTGCAGTGCAGCATATAAGTGATGACCGAGGCAAGAACACGAACACGGTCGCGTGATCACATGAAATTTTGGTCATAAAGAAAAAGCCCCTCCGCCGTGAGGCGGAGAGGCCATGTTCTTCCGAAACAGCCCTGGAACCTCAGGCAACAAGCTTCGGCACTGGCCCGACATAGCGCGACTGCGGACGGATCAGCCGTCCTGTCGTCTGCTGTTCGCGCGCATGCGCGATCCAGCCGGCGACGCGCCCGGCGGCAAAGACATTGCTGAAGGCCTGCGGCGGAAAACCCGCCGCTTCCAGCACCAGCGCGGTGTAGAACTCGACATTGGTCTGCAGCGAGCGCTGTGGCTTTGCGATGCGCAGCACCTCGAGCGCCGTCTGCTCGACCTTCTCGGCGAAAGCCAGCCGTTGGCCGGTCTCGCCCTCGCTGCCGAGCTGCCGCACGACAGTTTTCAGCACATCGGCGCGCGGATCGCGCACGCGGTAGACGCGATGGCCAAAGCCCATGATGCGCTTGCCATGCTGGATTTCATCGCGCAGCCAGGCGGCGGCATCGCCATGCGCCTGGATGGCATCGAGCATCTCGATCACCGGACCCGGCGCGCCGCCGTGCAGCGGCCCCTTGAGCGCGCCGAGCCCGGCCAGGATAGAAGATGTCAGCCCGGCCTGCGTCGAAGCGACGACGCGGGTAGCGAAGGTCGAGGCGTTGAGACCGTGGTCGCAGACGGTGACTAGGTAGGTGTCGAGCGCTTTCGCCAAAGCCGGCGACGGGACCGACCCCTTGAGCATCCGCAGCATGTCGGCGGCATGATCGGCCTTGGCTTCGGGCGTGATCGGCTGCTCGCCGCGCTTGAAGCGCAGCAGGGCTGGCGTCAGCACCGCGGGCGCCGCGATCAGCCGTAACGCGTCCGTCAGGCTCTCGCCGTCCGGCAGCAGCGCCATGCCGGCGCGCATGGCGCTGTAGATCTCGAGCGGCGCCAAAAGCGGCAGCGAAGGCTTGAGCCGCTCGAACACCTCGACGCGCGCCTCGCCCAGTCTTGCCGCCAGTTCGGCATCTCCGGGAAGGTCGTTGAAGAAGCCATCCAGCAGCAGGCGGACCACCTGCGCGTAGCGCCAGCGCCCCGCCAGTTCCGGCAAGGCGTAACCGCGGATCGTCAGATGGCCGCCAAGGCCATCGACATCGGAGAGCACGGTCTCCGCAGCCACCACATCATCGAGCCCGTTTGCCATGTCTCATCTCCTTGCAGCTTTCCTCCACAAGAGATAAGGGTCGAACCGCGCCCTAATCAATCTTGATCAATATAATCAATATCAGGCTCAAAATGTCCGAATGGTTGTCGCGGGAAGAGGCGTTGGAAAGGCTGAAAGTCCGGCCACAAACCCTCTACGCCTATGTCAGCCGTGGCCGCATCGGCATGCGGCCGGACGAGACCGATCCGCGCCGCAGCCAGTACCGCGCCGACGACATTGCAGCTTTGGCTACACGCCGGGCGCGCGGACGCAGTCCGTCGGCCATCGCCGAGAGCGCGATCGCCTGGGGCGAACCGTCGATCGCAACGGCGATTTCGACCGTTCTGCATGGTCGCCTCATCTATCGCGGTCAGGATGCCGTTGCGCTCGCCAAATCGGCGACGTTGGAGGAAACCGCCGCCGTGCTCTGGGCTTCAGCTGAACCGGTGGCGTTCAAGGCTCCGTCGTCTGAGCCACCTCATTCAGCCGGTCGCGCTGCCGCTTTTGCACAGCTTTCCATGCTGGCGGGCCAAGGACGGCCTTCGCTTGGACGCAACGCCGCCTCGCTGTGCACTGAGGCTGCGCACACAATAGGGGCGCTGGCGCAGGCACTGGGCGCCGCGGGCGGCACAGCACCTGTCCATCGGCGTCTGGCGCAGGGCTGGTCGGTGGGTGATGCCGGCGCGGAGGCGATCCGCAGCGCCCTCGTCCTGCTCGCCGATCATGAACTCAACGCGTCGACCTTCACTGCCCGGGTCGCGGCCTCGACCGGGGCTTCGCCTGCCGCCTGCCTGTTGGCGGGCCTGGCGACGCTGACCGGCCCGCGCCACGGCGGCGCCGGCGAAGCGGTGATGCAACTGGCGGAGGATGCGGCTCGGCACGGCGCCGAGGCGGCGGTCCGGCGCTGGCTTGGCCATGACCGGCCCTTGCCGGCATTCGGCCACCCGCTCTATCCCGAAGGCGACCCGCGAGCCGCAGCACTTCTGGCAGTCATCCCTGTCGACGAGACGCTGCAACAGTTGGAAAAGGCCGCGATCGCCGCGACCGGCACGCACCCGAACATCGACTTCGCCCTGGCTGCGCTGACACGCAGTTTTGGCTTGCCGCGCGATGCACCATTCCAGCTGTTCGCGCTTGGCCGCAGCGTCGGCTGGGCCGCGCATATGGTCGAGCAGATCATGAGCGGCAGCATCATCAGGCCGCGCGGCCGCTATGAGGGGTCGTTGACCTGATTGCGCATTGGTTTGACCGGCGTCAGGCCGACTTGGCATTGGTCCCGAACCGCGCGCGATACGCGACGGGGGTCGTGGAAAACTGCTGGCGGAAATGATGCCGCAACGTGCCGGCCGCGCCAAAGCCGGCGGTCTCGGCGATCAGCTCGATCGGCATGGCGGTGTCTTCCAGCAGCGTGCGTGCCCGTGACAGCCGTTCCGAAAGCAGCCAGCGTGCCGGCGTGACGCCGGTCGCGGCGGCGAACCGACGCAGAAATGTCCGCTCGCTCATCCCGGCCAGTTCGGCCAGAGTTGCGACGGAATAGTCGGCGGAAATATTGGCACGCATTCTGTCGATCAGCGGTCCAAGCCGGCTGCGCTCGTGTGGCTCGGGAACGGAACTCTCGACATACTGCGCCTGGCCGCCGTCGCGGTGCGGCGGCACGACCAGACGACGCGCCACCATGTTTGCCGCTTTGGTGCCGAAGTCGCGCCGCACCAGATGCAGACAAAGGTCGATGCCCGCGGCACTGCCAGCCGATGTCAGAACATTTCCCTCATCGATGTAGAGGACGTCAGGAACCACAGTGATGTCGGGGTACAGCTCTGCCAGCTTCTCGCTGTAGCGCCAATGCGTGGTCGCCCTTTTGCCGGCAAGCAGGCCTGCGGCGGCAAGCACGAACACGCCCGAGCAGATCGAAAGAATTCGGGCGCCTCTCTCGTGCGCTTTCAGAAGCGCCTCGATCAGCGCCGGCGGCACCGGCGCCTCCGAGCCGCGCCATCCAGGCACGATCACCGTGCCGGCCTGGCCGATCAGCTCGACCCCGCCATCGGCGACGATGCGCACACCACCCAGGGCCCGCATTTCACCCGCGTCGATTCCGGCAACGGCAAAGCGGTACCAATCCTCGCCCATTTCCGGCCGGGGCAAGGCAAAGACTTCAACCGCCACGCCGAACTCGAACGTGCACAAGCCGTCATAGGCAACGGCAACGACGAGCGGGTTGGCAGGACGCGGATGGACGGCAGGCATATTTGGCACGATCTTGACGATATATGGCAAAGCTGCCAGCTGCAATCACCCTATCAGGTGCTTTATCTCTCCATCGCATCAGCAATGGAGATCAGACATGAGCTATGTGACAGACATTCCGGCGGCATCGTCGGACATCGCCCGGGACCATTTCCTGCGCCGGCTTTCCGTCGAGACCGATTGCTCGGACGTCGCAGCGGCGCTGCGCAGCGGCGAGCAGGATTTTGTCCTCCTGCATGTGGTCGGTTCGCCGGACGCCTATGAACGCCGCCATGTGCCGGGCGCGCTGCATCTGCCGCACCGCGAAATATCGGCCGAGCGGATGGCGCAGTGGCCGGCAGAGACGCTGTTCGTCGTCTATTGCGCGGGACCCCATTGCAATGGCGCGGATCAGGCAGCCTTCAAGCTGGCCAGCCTCGGCCGTCCCGTGAAGATCATGATCGGCGGCATCACCGGCTGGCAGGACGAAGGCAGCCCCTTCGCGTCGGGCAAGGAGCCCGGTGTTCTGCAGGCATGATCAAGCAATTCCAGGAAAAGTGTGCCGCGGTTTTCCCGGGAAAAGCGCGCAGCGCTTTCCCTTAGGGAATTGCGTCAAGAAAAGACCGAGAACAGTTCGGCGTGATACGCCGAACTGTTCTCGGCTGGCGCGGGAGCGCGCACGCTATATGGTCGACATTGAAGACAACGGGAAGCATGCAGAAGGCGATGGCTACAGTTCGTCCGTTCGAGCGGCAGGATGTCGGCGAGGTGCTCATTCTCATGCGGGCGCTGGCCATCTTCGAGGGCTATGACGACAAGTTCCGCCTCACCGAAGCGGACCTCATCGAGCACGGGCTGGGGCCGTCGCCCCGGTTCGGCGTGTTCGTGGCGGAGCGAGAGGACGTCATCGCCGGCATCGCCGTCCACTACATCATCCCCTGGACTTACGATCTGAAGCCGGTTGTCTGGCTGAAGGAACTCTACGTCACTGAACCGGCACGCGGCATGGCGGTCGGCCATGCGCTTGTAGAACACCTGCGCCAATACGCCGCCGACATTGGCGCCTCGGCCATCAAGTGGACGGTGCTGAAATCCAACCTGCCGGCGAAGGCATTCTACCGCTCGCTCGGCGGGCAGCCCGACGAAATCTGGGAACCCTGGCAGCTGAAAATCGACCGTGACGGCAAGGCCCAACCGGGTTGAACCGGTCAGGCCATACGGCCGCCGCTACGACATGGTGTCGAGCTTGCGTTGCATGGCGGCGATCTGTTCCTTCAACTCCTGAAGGTCGTCACCGCCCTTTTCCGGCGCTTCCTTGCGGGCCGGCTCGGGTGCGGCCGCGGCAGCGCCGTTCGAGGTGGCTGACGGGAACGGCGTGAACAGGCGCATGGCGTTCTGGAACATTTCCATGTTGCGCCGCGTCTGCTCTTCCAGCGCCTTGATCGGCGTGGCGATCTTCATCACATCCAGCGGCGACTTGCCGATCGCGCCCTTCATCTGCTCGCGGAAGCGTTCCTGTTCCTTGGAGAAGGCGATCATCGACTGTTCGAGGAAGCTCGGCACGATCATCTGCATCTGGTCGCCATAGAAGGCGATCAGCTGGCGCAGGAACGGGATCGGCAGCATGTTCTGCCCGTCCTTGTTCTCCAGCTCGAAGATGATCTGGGTCAGCACCGGATGGGTGATGTCGTCGCCGGTCTTGGCGTCCTGGACGGTGAACTCTTCGCCCTTCTTGACCATCTCGGCCAGATCCTCGAGCGTCACATAGGTGCTGGTGCCGGTGTTGTAGAGACGGCGGTTGGCATATTTCTTGATAATGATTGGGTCGTCTTTCGCGGCCATCAGCATCCTCCCGGGGACACCGGCGTGCCTGAGTAAGCCGCCGGTAACGATTGCGCCATTTTTAAGGATATGCGCAAAAGCTCCATAATTCCAAGCGCTTTGTGCAGTGCGGCATCATTTATTGCTGCATGGCGGGCTAAATATGCTGCGCAGCAAAGCCCAGGCGATCGCGCCGAGCGCGCGTGCCCTGCTTGCGGCGCATGGCCGGCATGCCCATTTCCGGTTTGACTTGGGGTGTGGAACGGGCAAGAAAAGTCCAACAAACACCCAAGAATACGACCTCGAAGTCTGGAGAGAAACATGTCCGCTGCCAATTCAATCGTCGTCGCCAGCGCCGCACGCACCGCTGTCGGCTCCTTCAACGGCGCCTTCGCCGCCACGCCGGCGCATGAGCTTGGCGCCATCGTCATCAAGGAGCTTTTGTCGCGCGCCGGTGTCGCGCCGGGCGAAGTCGACGAGGTCATTCTTGGCCAGGTGCTGACGGCAGCCCAGGGCCAGAACCCCGCCCGCCAGGCGTCGATCAATGCCGGCCTGCCCAAGGAGACCACCGCCTGGGGCCTCAACCAGGTTTGCGGATCGGGCCTGCGCGCCATCGCGCTCGGCATGCAGCAGATCGCCACCGGCGACGCCAAGGTGATCATCGCCGGCGGCCAGGAATCGATGTCGCTGTCGCCGCACGCCGAGCACCTGCGCGCCGGCGTCAAGATGGGCGACTACAAGATGATCGACACCATGATCAAGGACGGCCTGTGGGACGCCTTCAACGGCTACCACATGGGCAACACCGCCGAGAACGTCGCCCGCCAGTTCCAGATCACCCGCGACGACCAGGACCAGTTCGCGCTGGCATCGCAAAACAAGGCCGAGGCCGCGCAGAAGGCCGGCAAGTTCAAGGACGAGATCGTCGCCGTCACCATCAAGGGCAGGAAAGGCGACACCATTGTCGACCAGGATGAATACATCCGCCACGGCGCCACCATCGACGCCATGACCAAGCTGAAGCCGGCCTTCGACAAGGACGGCACGGTGACCGCCGCCAACGCGTCCGGCATCAATGACGGCGCGGCCGGCGCGCTGCTGATGACCGAGGCCGAAGCGTCGCGGCGCGGCATCACCCCGCTGGTGCGCATCGCCTCATGGGCGACCGCCGGCGTCGATCCGGCGATCATGGGCACCGGACCTATTCCCGCTTCGAAGCGGGCTCTGGAAAAGGCCGGCTGGTCGGTCAAGGACCTCGACCTCGTCGAGGCCAACGAAGCCTTCGCCGCCCAGGCCTGTGCGGTCAACAAGGGGATGGGCTGGGATACCTCGATCGTCAACGTCAATGGCGGCGCGATCGCCATCGGCCATCCGATCGGTGCGTCGGGCGCGCGCGTCTTCAACACGCTGGTTTTCGAGATGCGCCGCCGCGGCGCCAAGAAGGGCCTCGCCACGCTCTGCATCGGCGGCGGCATGGGCGTCGCCTTGTGCGTGGAAGCGCTGTAAGAACGACAACTAGGTACCAACGGAAGCGGGTGGGGAAAGAGGAATTACCCACTCGTTCATGCGACAACTTTAATGCCTGGGAGGACACATGACCAAAGTAGCGCTCGTCACTGGCGGATCACGCGGCATCGGCGCCGCGATTTCGATCGGCCTGAAGAATGCGGGTTACACCGTTGCCGCCAACTATGCCGGCAATGACGAGGCTGCGGCGAAATTCAGCGCCGAGACCGGCATAAAGACCTACAAATGGTCCGTCGCCGACTACGACGCCTGTGCTTCCGGGATCAAACAGGTCGAGGCCGATCTCGGCCCCGTCTCGGTGCTGGTCAACAATGCCGGCATCACCCGCGACGCCATGTTCCACAAGCTCACGCGCGAGCAGTGGAAAGAGGTCATCGACACCAACCTCTCCGGCGTCTTCAACATGACGCATCCGTTGTGGGGCGGCATGCGCGACCGCAAGTTCGGCCGCGTCATCACCATCTCCTCGATCAACGGTCAGAAAGGCCAGGCCGGCCAGGTCAACTACTCCGCCGCCAAGGCCGGCGACATCGGCTTCTCCAAGGCGCTGGCGCAGGAAGGTGCCCGCGCGGGCATCACGGTCAACGTCATCTGCCCCGGCTACATCGCCACCGAGATGGTCAAGGCGATCGACGAGAAAGTGCTCAACGAACGCATCATCCCGCAGATCCCGGTCGGCCGGCTCGGCGAACCGGAAGAGATCGCGCGCTGCGTCGTCTTCCTCGCTTCCGAAGACGCCGGCTTCATCACCGGCTCGACCATCACCGCCAATGGCGGCCAGTACTTCGTTTGAGACCAATATTTCGGCTGAGAGAAAAACGGGCCCTTGAACGGACCCGTTTTTCCATCGCCGGCCGGCATGCTCGGAGAGCCTGGGGGTGAGGCGCTGCCCCATTCCGGCACGCAAAGATTAACTGCCTCCGCTCGGTCTGTGCGAAACCCGCTTCACAAGCTGTGAATTGTCGGTGGACAAGCTGTGGATAACACAACATGTTGGGGTGAACAAAACGGGAAAGTCCCGGCATCGCTGATTCGTCGCCGATTCGTTCCGGCTTTGACCGAAACGTTAATGACGAAGGCCGAAATGCCCGGCCAAATGGTTAAGGCTTGTTAAGAAAACTCAATAATTTCATAATCTTGACTGAGGCCGAGCGAGCCACGACGACGCTTCACCGGCAAAGGTTAATGCCAAAGCTCGCCCTGCATGAATCGGGCCAGTTTCGGCGATTCAGCATGTGGTGCGACTCCCAGTCGCAAAACCCACATGTAGCCGTGAACAAAAGCTGAATCTGCAGGAGTCACTGATTCGTCGCCGATTCGTTCCAGACTCGTTCCAACTGTTAATCGGGAGCGAATCCGGAATGCGAAGAAGACTCCGCAACTGACGACCGGAACATTCCGCTTTCGCTTCGCGGTTGAAATCCCTATGTGTCGCCTGTCATACGCGCCAGTTAAGGTGCGCTCCCGACAACACGATGCAGAAAGCCTCATTTCCAGGCCGATGAACATCCAGCCGAAACATACCGAGCCGCTGATCCTGTCGGGCCGCGACGTGACCGCCGTGCTTGGGCCGACCAACACCGGCAAGACCCATCTCGCCATCGAGCGCATGGTCGCGCATGAGAGCGGCATCATCGGCCTGCCGCTCCGCCTTCTGGCGCGAGAAGTCTACGCCCGCGTCTGCGAAAAGGTCGGCGCCCACAAGGTGGCGCTGATCACCGGTGAGGAAAAGATCCAGCCGCCCGGCGCGAAATATTCGGTCTGCACCGTCGAGGCCATGCCGCGCGAGACGGATGCCGCCTTCGTCGCCATCGACGAGGTGCAACTCGCCGGCGATCTCGAACGCGGCCATATCTTCACCGACCGCATCCTGCACCTGCGCGGCCGCCAGGAAACGCTGCTGCTCGGCGCTGCCACCATGCATGGCATTCTGCAGCGCCTGCTGAAGGGCGTCTCGGTGGTGACGCGGCCACGGCTGTCGCATCTCGCCTATGCCGGTTCGAAGAAGCTGACCCGTTTGCCGCGTCGCACCGCCATCGTCGCCTTCTCCGCCGACGAGGTCTACGCCATCGGCGAACTGATCCGCCGACAGCAAGGCGGCGCTGCCGTCGTGCTCGGCGCGCTGTCGCCCCGCACCCGCAACGCCCAGGTGGCAATGTTCCAGGCGGGCGATGTCGACTATCTCGTTGCCACCGATGCCATCGGCATGGGTCTCAACCTCGATCTCGATCATGTTGCCTTCGCCCAGAACCGCAAATTCGACGGCTACCAGTACCGCAATCTGACGGCCGCCGAACTCGGCCAGATCGCGGGCCGTGCCGGACGCCATCTGCGCGACGGCACTTTCGGCGTCACCGGCCAAGTCGATCCGCTGGACGAGGAACTGGTCAAGCGCATCGAAGGCCATGAATTCGATCCGGTGAAGGTGCTGCAGTGGCGCACCGCGCATTTCGATTTCGCCAGCCTCGATGCGCTGAAACGCTCGATCGAGGCCAACGCGCCGGTCGAAGGCCTGACGCGGGCGCTGCCGGCGGTCGATGCGCAGGCGCTCGAACATCTCTCCCGCGACGAGGATATCCGCGCTCTCGCCACCAACCCCAAACGCGTGGCGCTGCTGTGGGAAGCTTGCGCGCTGCCCGACTACCGCAAGATCGCGCCGGCCCAGCACTCCGACCTGATCGCCTCGATCTACACCGACCTCGCCAAACACGGCCATGTCGACGAGAACTACATGGCTGAGCAGGTGCGCCGGGCCGACACCACCGAAGGCGATATCGATACGCTGTCGCATCGCATTGCCCAGATCCGCACCTGGACATTCGTGTCCAACCGACCGGGATGGCTGGCCGATCAGGCACACTGGCAGGAAAAGACGCGCGAAATCGAAGACAGATTGTCGGATGCGCTGCATGAGCGGTTGACGAAACGGTTTGTAGACCGCAGGACTTCCGTCCTCATGCGGCGCCTTAGAGAAAATACAATGCCTGAAGCCGAAATCAGTCCTACCGGAACCGTCCTTGTCGAAGGCCATCATGTCGGCGAGTTGCAAGGGTTCCGCTTCACCGCCGACCAGAGTGCCGGCGGCGAAGACGCCAAGGCCGTGCGCACGGCAGCCCAAAAAGCACTGGCCGCCGAGTTCGAAGCGCGCGCCGAACGCTTCGGCGCCTGCGCCAATGGCGACCTGGCGCTGGGCTCCGACGGCACGCTGCGCTGGATCGGCGCGCCGATCGGCACGCTGGTTGCCGGCGAGGACGCGCTGAAGCCGCGCCTGGTGCTTTTGGCCGACGAGCAGCTGACCGGGCCCGCCCGCGACAAGGTGGCCGCGCGCGCCGAGCGCTTCGTCAATTTCCAGATCGAGTCATTGCTGAAGCCGCTGGTCGACTTGAAGAATGCCGAGCAGATCACCGGCATCGGCCGCGGCATCGCCTTCCAGCTCGTCGAGCATTTCGGCCTCATCAACCGCCGCGATATCGCCGAAGAGATGAAGTCGCTCGACCAGGAGGGACGCGCTGCCTTACGCCGGCTGGGCGTCCGCTTCGGCGCCTACCATGTCTTCGTGCCGGCGCTGATCAAGCCGGCGCCCGCCGGACTGATCACGCTTTTATGGGCGCTGAAGAACGACGGCAAGGACAAGCCCGGCTTTGGCGACGTGGTCCACGCGCTGGCCTCCGGCCGCACCTCGGTGGTTATCGATCCGGCCTTCGACAAGACTTTTTACAAGCTCGCCGGCTACCGCAATCTCGGCCGCCGCGCCGTGCGCATCGACATTCTGGAGCGGCTGGCCGACCTGATTCGGCCGGCGACCAACTGGAAGCCCGGCCTCGGTCAGCGCCCGGACGGCGCCTATGACGGCCAGTCCTTCATGGTGACGCCGCCGATGATGTCGATCCTCGGCGCCACCGCCGACGACATGGAAGAGATCCTCAAAGGCCTCGGCTACCGCGCCGAGCCGAAGCCGCCCGCGGAAGTGAAGGCGCGGCTGGAGGCGCAGGACAATGCCGCGCGGGAAGCGGCTGCGGCCAAGCTGGCAGCGGACGCGGCTGCAAAGGCAGCGGCGGAAGCCGCGGCAGCGAATGTGACAGCCGAAGCGCCGGCCGAGGGCACAGAGCCGGATGCGGCCGTTGAAGCTACCGCCGCAGAGGTCACGTCAGAGGATACCGCAGAGCCCGCCGCCGAAGCGGCAGCGGAGGCTGTTTCGGAAATGCAGGTCGAAGCTCCGGCAGAAGTCGCGGAAGAAGCTTCGCCCGTCGCAGAAGATATTGCCGTAACCGACGCCACCGTCACCGAAAGCGCCGACCCCCTTACCTCCCCCTCGATGGGGGAGGTCGCGGCGCGAAGCGACGCGGGTGGGGGTGATGGCGCTGACGATGCGGACACCACCAACGCTGTAGCCGCAACCGGCGACGCCGGCGCTGCCACCGCCCCGGCGCTGCGCGCCGACCCTCCCCACGAGGGGGAGGGTGAAGCAAGCCAAGCCGCGCCAGAGGCTGAAGAGCCGAAGCCGATATTGTTGTGGCGCCAGGGTCGTTTCGAGCAGCGCCCGCGCCATCGTCACGAAAACCGCAATCGCCCGCGCAATGGCCAGGCCGCGCGCACCGATGCGCCTGCCGATGCAGCCGGCGGACAGCCGGCGACGGGTGAGCGGCCGGCCTATCAGGGCCGCCGCGACCAGCGCGACGGTGCCGCCAAGCCGCGCTTCGACCGCTCGAAGTTCAAGCCCAAGCCGCTGGCCGAAGGCGAACAGCGCCGCGAGGGCAAGCCGCAAGGCGAGCGCTCGCGCGAAGGCCGCCCCGACTGGAAAGGCGGCAGGCCGGAAGGCAAAGGCGGCCCACAAGGCGGCAAGCCGGCATTCCAGGCCAAGCCGCGCGAGGAACGCCCGGTGCGCTTCGACCCGGATTCGCCTTTCGCCAAGCTCGCCGCCTTGCGCGACCAGCTGAAGAAGTAGGCTTAGGCTCGGTTCGATGGTTGCCGAGGGTCGCCAGCGCATCGACAAATGGCTGTTCTTCTCGCGCGCGGTGAAATCGCGCTCGCTGGCGGCCAAGCTGGTGGTCGCCGGACGCGTCCGCATCAACAGCGACAAAGCAGCGCAGGCCTCGGATCTGGTGAAGCCTGGCGACGTTTTGACCATCACACTTGATCGCCGCATCTCCGTCTGGAAGGTGCTGGCTACAGGCGTGCGGCGTGGCCCGGCCGAAGAAGCCCGCACGCTCTACGAGGACATGTCCCCGCCGCCGGCGCCGAAAGGCGAGGCTGTTCCCGATGCCATTCCCGCGTTGCGCGAGGCCGGCAGCGGCCGGCCGACCAAGAAAGAACGCAGGCAAACCGACCGGCTGTTTGGCGAGGACTGAGAAGATCGCCACGCCGGCGTTTCGGAATTCCATTTCGGAAGCGCCGGTCCCGCCAGGCATGGCCGCCCTTGCAAGCGGCGGGCAAAGGCGTTACCTCACCAAAAAAGCCTGACAAGAACGGGACGTCCCGGAGCCGACCAATGACCTATGTCGTGACCGACAACTGCATCAAATGCAAGTACATGGACTGCATCGAGGTCTGTCCGGTCGACTGTTTCTACGAAGGCGAGAACATGCTCGTCATACATCCCGACGAGTGCATCGACTGCGGCGTCTGCGAACCGGAATGCCCGGCCGATGCAATAAAGCCCGACACTGAGCCGGGTCTCGACAAATGGCTGCAGGTCAACACCGAATACGCCGAGAAGTGGCCCAACATCACCGCCAAGAAGGAGCCTCCGGCAGACGCCAAGACCTTCGACGGCGAGGCCGGCAAGTTCGAGAAATATTTCTCCGCCGAACCCGGCGAAGGCGACTGACTGAGAGGGCCGATCGGCCGTCATAACGCTGCGTAACGCCGATGATACATTAACTGCCTTGACAGGCGGCGACGGCGCTCGACCTTCGCGTTTGCAGCAAAACCTTGATTCTTCCGACTTTTTGTGTTACACAGACTGAAACATGCCGGTGACACAACGTCGATTTATGGCGCAAGCGCCCAAAATCATCGAAAGGTGAAATCCCCAATCGGACCAGAGCAATCTGGGCCAGGCAGTCGCTATGCAGGCGGTGTGCCGGTCCCGGCTTTTTCCGATGGGTTCATCTGTTGTGCGGCTAACGATCGGAGTCCCCGGTCGCAGGCGTTCGGACCGGCAGGCCGCCGGTACCACAACAAGGAGTTCAGGGCGTAATGGCAACGATCACCCCGCAGAAGAAGTCCAGCGCGGCACGTCACGGTTTCAAGACCGGCGAGTACATCGTCTATCCGGCGCACGGCGTCGGCCAGATCGTCTCGATCGACGAGCAGGAAGTAGCTGGCCACAAGCTGGAACTGTTCGTCATCGACTTCCAGAAGGACAAGATGCGGCTGAAAGTGCCGGTCGCCAAGGCGACCTCCATCGGCATGCGCAAGCTGTCGGAAGAGGATTATGTCGAGCGCGCGCTGAAGGTCGTGCAGGGCCGCGCCCGCGTCAAGCGCACCATGTGGTCGCGCCGCGCCCAGGAGTATGATGCCAAGATCAATTCGGGCGATCTGATCTCGATCTCGGAAGTCGTGCGTGACCTCTACCGTGCTGACAACCAGCCGGAGCAGTCCTATTCCGAGCGTCAACTCTATGAGGCGGCACTCGATCGCATGGCTCGTGAGATCGCCGCGGTCAACCGCATGTCGGAAACCGAAGCCGTGCGCCTGATCGAGGTCAACCTCAACAAGGGCCCTAAGCGCGGCGCCAAGGCCGATAATGAGGAAGCCGAACAGGAAGAAGCTGCCTGATCGCTTTCACCGTCGAATTCATGAAAAACCCGGCCTTGTGCCGGGTTTTTTGTTTGGGTTTACCCTCCCCCTTGTGGGGGTCCGAAGGACGGGCGAGACCCGTGGCTCGCCCAGGCAGGTCGCTGTGAAGCAGCGGGGTTGAGGGCAGCGCCGACCTCCACCCGGACCTACGGTCCGACCTCCCCACAAGGGGGTGGTAGGGAGCTCGCCTAAGCCTCTTTCTCGGCTTCCTGCTTCAGCGTCGCGATAAAACGTTTCGTCCGTTCGCGCTCCGGGTTGGAGAACACCACAGCGGACGGCCCCTTCTCGACGACGACTCCGGCGTCGAGGAATACCACCTCCTGCGCGATCTTGGAGGCCAGCCTGAGGTCGTGTGTGGCCATCACCATGGTCGTGCCTTCGCTGGCGAGTTTTCCCAGCACGTCGACCACTTCCTGCGCCAGTTCCGGATCTAGCGCCGAGGTCGGTTCGTCGCACAGCAGCACCTTCGGCGACGGCGCCAGCGCGCGGGCGATCGCCACGCGCTGCTGCTGGCCGCCCGACAGCGTCGCCGGCCAGGCATCGGCCTTGTGCGCCATGCCGACCTTCTCGAGCAGCGCCAACGCCCGTTCGCGCGCCTTTGCCGTTGGCCATTTCAGCACCGTCACCAGCCCCTCCATGACGTTCTCGATGGCGGTGCGGTGCGGGAACAGCTGGAAATTCTGGAAAACCATGCCGGTCTGCAGCCGCAAGCGCTGGATATCTCGGCTGGGGATCTTGATGCCGGGGCGGAATTCCAGCGTCTCGTCGCCGATGCGCACCGTGCCGGAGGTCGGGATTTCCAGGAGGTTGATGCAGCGCAGCAGCGTGCTCTTGCCGCCACCGGAGGGGCCGACCAGCGCGGTGACGCTGCCCTCGGCGATGGTGACCGTCACACCCTTCAGCACGAGATTGTCGCCGAAGCGCTTTTCGATGTCGGTGAGGCCGATCATGAGCGCGCCTCCAGGAAGCCGCCATAGCGGTTGAGCCGCGTTTCAAGCCGCGTCTGCAATGCCGACAGCACCGAGCTCATCGCCAGATAGAGGATTGCTGCCTCGACATAGAGGATCAGCGGCTCATAGGTGGTGGCGACGATGCGCTGCGCCGCCTGGAACATCTCCGGCACGGTGATGGCCGCGGCCAACGACGTATCCTTGACCAGCGAGATGAAGGTGTTGGACAGCGGCGGCACCGCGACGCGGCCGGCTTGCGGCAGGATGGTGCGCCGCATCGCCTGGCTCCAGGTCATGCCGATCGAATAGGCGGCTTCCCACTGTCCCTTCGGCACCGAGCCGATCACGGCGCGGATGATTTCCGAACTGTAGGCGCCGATGTTGAGGGTGAAGCCGATCAGCGCCGCCGGAAACGCATCGAGCAATATGCCGACCGAGGGCAGGCCGTAGAAGATCAGGAACAGCTGCACCAGAAGCGGCGTGCCGCGAAAGATCCAGACATAGAAGCGGACGACGGCGACCAGCGGCTTCGGCCCGAACAGCCGCACCAGCGCAACAACCAGGCCGACGAACAGGCCGAGCGCGAACGACAGAAGCGTCAGCGGTACGGTGAAGATCAGCGCCGCCCACAGCAGCGTCGGCAACGAGTCCAGCATCAGGTATAGCCAGTGCGGCACGAACGGCTCCTTCGCTCACGGACCGCCGGCAGGACCGGCAGTGCGATTGTGCGGCTGTCATATCATGCGAAAAACGGCGAACCGTCAAAGACGGCCCGCCGCTCTTGTGTCATTGCCGGCAAACCGCCGGGAGGCCTTCGTTACTGCGAAACGTCCTGACCGAAATAGGTGTCGGCGATCTTCTTGTAGGTGCCGTCGGCCTTGATGTCGGCCAGCGCCTTGTTGATCGCCGCCACCAGTTCCGGATCGCCCTTGCGCACGATGACGCCGGAATAGTCGGCGTTTTCTTCCTGCGCGGCGATCTTCACATTGGCGTCTGGCTTGTGCTTCTTGAAGTCGAGGAAGGACAGGCTGTCATTGATGGTGGCGTCGGCGCGGCCGGTGAGCAAAAGCTGGATCGACTGGTCGAAGCCGTCGGTGCCGACCAGTTCGGCGCCGTTGGTCTCGGCGAGCTTGCCGAAATTCGAGGTCAGCGACTGCGCCGCCTTCTTCCCCTTGAGGTCGGCAAAGGTCTTGATGGCAGTGTCGTCGCCGCGCACGATCAGCACCGCCTTGGAGGCGATGTAGGGGTCGGAGAAGTCGTACTTGGCCTTGCGTGCGTCGGTGATGCCGACCTCGTTGATGACAGCGTCATAGCGGTTGGCGTCGAGACCGGCGATCAGACCGTCCCATTTGCCTTCGAGAAACTCGACTTTCACGCCGAGCTTGTCGCCGATCGCCTTGGCGATCTCGACGTCGAAGCCGACCAGCGCGCCGGATTCGTCATGATAGGTGAAGGGCGCGTAGGTGCCTTCCGTGCCGACCTTGATGGTGCCAGCCTGCTTGATCTGGTCGAAATTGGCGCCGGCATGGCCGGATGTGACGGCCAGAACCTGCAGCGTTCCGGCGACGATGAGCGAATTGAGCCATTTCATTTTTCTGTGATCCCGTCCTTGGCCGGTGTCCGGCGCTTGTGAGAGCCGGAAACTGACAGATAGAGAGCCGCAAAATAAGGAACCAGGTTTCAAAAATACGGCGATCCAGAAATCAGATTCTCAAAGCAGCTCTGATTCATGCTAATCGCCTCACTCCGCGGCGGTGTCGGCGCGCCCTTCGGACAGCACAAAACAACCGCCATCGGCGGCGGAACCAATCCCCGGTGTGGCACGTTCATGCCGTGTTGTAGGGCGCTGCGTTGCCATTTCAAGAACCCCGGCTGCGCCAGACCCGAAGCAATTCTCAGGAAAAGTGGGAAACCGGTTTTCCGACCGGAATTGCGTCAGACCAGAGCTAGCGGCCGCCAGGCCGTCCGAAAATGTCCGGGAGCAGGAGCGCGGCATGATCGAAGACACGGCAGGACGGACCATGGTCCGCGCGGCGATGAGAGCCCCTTATCTCGAGCGCGACGAGGAACATCTTCTGGCCTTGCGCTGGAAGGAAGACCAGGACCAGCAGGCGCTGCACCAGATCACCGTCGCGCATATGCGGCTCGTCATCTCGATGGCTTCGAAATTCCGTCATTACGGCCTGCCGCTCGGCGATCTGGTCCAGGAGGGCCATGTCGGGCTGCTGGAAGCGGCGGCGCGCTTCGAGCCGGAGCGCGAGGTGCGCTTCTCGACCTATGCGACCTGGTGGATCCGTGCCTCGATGCAGGATTACATCCTGCGCAACTGGTCGATCGTGCGCGGCGGCACCTCGTCGGCGCAAAAGGCGCTGTTCTTCAATCTGCGGCGCTTGCGCGCCCGGCTGGCCAATGGCGCCGAGCCGATCTCCAACGCCACGCTCTACCGCGAAGTGTCGGTAGCGCTCGGCGTCTCTGAGGCCGATGTGGCAATGATGGATTCCAGGCTGTCCGCACCTGACTCCTCGCTCAACGCGCCACTCGCCGACGATACCGGCACCACCGAGCGCATGGACTTCCTCGTCTCGGACGATCCCCTGCCGGACGAAGTCGCCAGCGACACCATCGATTTCGAACGCCGCCTGCTCTGGTTGAAGGCAGCGCTCGGCGCGCTCAATGCCCGCGAACTCAGGATCATCGAGGAACGCCGGCTGAGCGACGATGGCGCGACACTGGAAGCGCTCGGCGAGACACTCGGCATTTCCAAGGAGCGTGTCCGCCAGATCGAAGCGCGCGCGATGGAAAAGCTCAAGGTCGCGCTGGTCAAGCAGAATCCGGAGTTTCAGACGCAGGCAGCCTGAACGCACCTGCGATGTTCCTGAAAGGTGATAAGTAAGAATTTGATTAAGTAATAATGTATCGCCGTCATGGCGGCATTCCTCTACAATATATTTGTAGATTGTGACCCGTTTTACAGACCGGCCGCTGCGTTCCTGCGACCGAACAGGTCATAGCGGATGGAGGTTTGTCATGTTGCGATGCTATGCGATCCTTGCGGCCTTGGTCCTCGTGGGCCTGACGACATTCGATGCTCGCGCCGATCGGCGGGTTGCCTTTGTCATCGGCAATTCCGCGTACCGGAACATTCCCGCTCTCAAGAATCCTGACAACGACGTCGACGATGTGTCGAACACTTTTCGGCAGGCTGGCTTCAATGTATTCCTTGCCAAGGACGTCACCAGACTTCAGTTCGAGGAGCAGTTCCGCAACTATCTCGCGGCTGCGGACGACGCCGATCTGGCCGTCGTCTACTACTCCGGCCACGGCTTCCAGATCGGCGGCGAGAATTTTCTGATCCCGGTCGATGCCTCGCTCAAGGATGCAGCCGACATCGAGGTCCAGGCCGTCAAGCTGGATGATGTGCTTGAGCAGCTGCGCTCGAAATCCAAGATCCAGGTGATCATTCTCGATGCCTGCCGCAACAATCCGTTTCCACGCAAGGACTATTGGCTGCGCGACCAATTGATCGCCACCGGCGGCACCGGCCTCGCGCAAGTCAAAAGCTCGCAGAACACGTTGATCGCCTTTGCCACGGAACCTGGAGCAATCGCCTATGACGGGTCCGGCGATCTCGGCCCTTTCTCGTCGGCATTCTCGCGCCGGGCGCTGGCGCCGAACCAGGAGATACGGACGGTCATGGCCGCGGTGCGCCGTGATGTCGTCAAGGCCACGGATGGCAAGCAGGTTCCGTGGGAAAACTCCTCGCTGATCGACGACGTCGTGCTGATGCGTCGTGTGACCCGGCCCTCGCTGCCGCCAGTGCTGGAGAAAATCGTGCCGTCCGGCGTCGGTCCTGTCGCGCTGGACCTGCCGCAGCCTGTCGACGTGGAAGGCGGCGCGGTTACCGTCAGCATTGAAAGCCCGCCGACGCTCGGCCGGCTGACGCTGGATGGCAAAGCTGTCGAAGTGGGGCAGCCGATCCAGAGCAAGGATCTGCCGCGTCTGAAGATGGAAGTCCCCAAGGGCGTCGGCGCGCAGGAACAAGTGGACACGCTGGCCTACGCCACGCATGACGACTGGGGCGGAGAATCCAAAGGCGTTCTGGTGCTGCGGGTCAAAAGCGATGAGGGCGCCGACGGCAAGCAGATCATCGCCTCGCTCAAGGATGAGCAGAAGCAGCGGGTGCTGGAGCGCGGCATCCATATTTCCGGCGCCGCCGAGGCGATCGGGGATCGCGATGTCAAGGTTCCGGTCGGAATAGGCCCGGTGCCGCTGAAGCTGGATCTGCCGGCAAAGGATCCAGGCATCAGCCTGAAGCTCGCCAGCTATCCGGCAACGGGAACGCTGTCGCTGCCGGACCGCATCCTGTCGCCGCAATCGAGCCTGATGGCCAATGAAGTCGGTGATCTGCGTTATGAGCCGCAGGTCGGCTCGACAGCTGCCATCAAGATCGGCTTCGAAATCCGAGCCAACAATTCGTCGAAACGAGCGACGATGACGCTGTCGCCAGAGGTCGACCCTTGCGACCAGGCGGCAGGCGAACCCCTCGACCTGCAAGGCGTGGTCCCAGGACTGCTGCCCAACGAGATCGGCGGCAACGCGGTCAAGCTTTGCCAGGCGGCGGTGAAGGCCTACCCCGACATCGCCCGCTTCCACTACGAGTTGGGGCGTGCCTTGCTGGCGTCAGGCAAGGTCGACGAAGCCAGCAAGGCGATCCAGTTGGCTGCCGACAGGGGACATGTCAGGGCCGTCTTCGAACTCGGCCGCATCGCCTCGTCCGGAATAGGAACGACTGCGGATTCCACGAAAGCCAATGGCCTCTATTCAGAAGCGTCCGCCAAGGGCGACCCTTACGCGATGACGGCGTGGGGACGAGCCTTGTTCAATGGCCTCGGCGTGAAGCGCGATACCGGCAAGGGATTGGACCTGCTGCTCAAGGCGGCGGCGATGGGGCATAGCAATGCCATGAACGATCTCGCCGTGATCTTCAAGGACGGTCGCAATGGCGTGCCCGCCGACTCGGCCCGTGCCGTGGCCTTCCTCAGGGCCGGTATCGAACGCCAGAACATCTATACGATGAGCATTCTCGGTCCTGCTGGGCGCAATGCCTTGGCGATCGCAGCCTGCAAGCCCGAAACGCAAACGATCATCAAAACCAAGGTCATTCGCACGAAGCCGCCCAAGGTCGCCAGGCCGAGAAGGGAGCCCCTCCCGAAACTGCTCGGACCGGTGCCGAGCGAAACCGGTCCATTCATTGCGCCCTGGCGGGGCGGCGGCGGCGGTAGTGGTGGACAAGGCGGCGGCGGCAGCCCTGGCTGACGGCGGCGGTCATCAGTGGCCGACCAGACCGGCTGCGAGCTGTAGCGCCGCCTGCCGGCCCGATTCTTACTTGTCGGTGACGATCTTGACCTTGTCGCCGGCCGAAACCGAGGCGCCCGGCGACATCGCGTTGAGCACCCTGAACAGATCGAGCTTGCGGTCGACGCCGACCATCTGGGCTGAAAGCGATCCCATGGTCTGGCCGGCCTGAACGGTGACGACGCGGATATGCAGCGGCTTCAGCGCTGCTTTCTCGGCCGCACTCAGGATGCGGAACGAGCCGCTGACCGAGCGCGCCACCGGGTCGAGTGTCGTGCTGGCCGAGGGCGCCGCCGTCAACAGCCGGTAGACCTGACCGCCGGCACGGATCACCGCAATGTCGAACTGCCAGCCGTCGGCGCCGGCATGCGCGGTCGCCGCCTCATTGCCGTTGATCGTCTCCTGGCGCACGCTGGTCTCGTCGAGACCGGCCACCCAGCCGCTTTTGATATAGTCGGTCAGCGCGCGGTCCTTGTCGATCGACACGCCGTCGAAGCGGACCGCCATGTCGCCCGGGCCGGTCGCCGTCACCGCCGCAGCCGTATTGTCGATGATGAAACCGTCCGGCACGGTGAACGATACACCGAGCCCCGGATGCAGGAAGGTCTGGCCGCGCACATAGCCTTCTTCCGGCGTGTCGCCGTAGAGCAGGCCGTCAATGCCGGCCAGGAAGGAGTCACGGTCGCGCGTGCCGACGCCCGGCGCGCCGAACTGGCGGGCGTGGCGCTGCGCCAGGTCGATGCGCTGCGGCGTGTTGGGGTGCGTGGCCAGGAAGTCGAGGCTGGCATCGGTGGCGCCTGATATCGAGCGGAAATCCGTATAGGCCGACATCGACTGCAGGAAGCGGCCGGCGGCATAGGGATCGTAGCCGGCTTCGCCGATCGACTTGATGCCGATGGCATCGGCCTCCAGCTCCTGGTTGCGCGAGAACTGCGCCAGTCTGAGCTTGCCGCGGATCAAGGCCGCCTTGGCGGTCGGGCTGTCGCCGAGCACATCGGAGACCACCTTGGTCGCCAGGCCTTCCTCGGCCTCGAGCTGCTGGCGCTGCAGGCCATGGTTGGCGGTTACGTGGCCCATCTCATGCGCGATGACGGCGGCGAGCTCGGCCGAATCATTGGCCAGCGCCAGCAGGCCGCGAGTGACGTAAAGATAGCCGCCCGGCAGCGCGAAGGCGTTGACGTTGGGCGAATTGAGGATGGTGATGCGATAGGTCTGGGTCGGATTGGCCGACACCACGGTCAGGCTGCCGACGACCTTGGCCACCATGCGCTCGAGCTTGGGATCGGAATATTCGCCGCCATAGGTGGCAAGGATGCGCGGATGCTGCGCCTTCGCCAGTTCGGCGAGCTTGCTGTTGGCGGCGACATTGTCGACCGTGATCGGCTTGTCGGACGGCTGGAAGCCGGATTCCTGCACTTCCGGAGGCGTGAACATCTGGCAGCTGGCCAGCGCCACGGCAAGGCCGGCCAGCGCCAGGAAGCGCGCCAGCGGTCTGCGTCTCAAAGTGTCAGTGCCGGTCGACAGCACGGCGTCCCTTCAGCTCTCGGCGCATGACCTGGACCCAAGGGTCCGCGCCAGCGAAAAATCGAATTTTCGGTGGCAATCCTGCACAAATCAAAAAACCTACAGCGTTTTTGCGCATCCGGATGGATGCGGCGCTGTAGGGGGCAAATCACGGCTCGTGCCGGACCAGTACTGGGCGGACCTAGCCACATCAGCTGGACCATGGCAAGCAAGCGCCACATCACCTGTAGCCGGTTTGGTCGTAAATTATGTCCGCTTCCGGGCAATATCGCGTGATCCGCCCGAACTTGCGCCGATATAGCGCCGAAACGCTTCAGGGCCAGTGCCCTCGAAAAAATCGGCGGCAGATCCCGTGGCGGCAACCCTCCCATTGTCCAGAAAAACCATCTGCTCGCCGATGCGACGCGCGTCTTCCGGCTGATGGGTGACGAACAGCACCGTCATCGCGCGCTCGGCATGGACGCCGGCCACTAGGTCGAGCATGTCGTCGCGCAGCGCGGGTCCGAGCGAAGCGAACGGCTCGTCGAGCAACAGCACCGGCCGGTCGCGCACCAGCACGCGGGCGAGCGCCACGCGCTGCCTTTCGCCGCCGGAGAGCTCGCGCGGCAGCCGCTTTTCCTTGCCGGCGAGGCCGACACGCTCGAGCGCCTCGGCGATTGCCGCGCGATCGGTTTGCGTCAGGCTAAGCGACGGTGAGCGGCCGAGCCCGACGTTCTTTTCCACCGAGAGATGGGCAAAGAGGTTGTTCTCCTGGAACACCATCGAGACCGGCCGCGCCGAAGGCGCGGAAGCGCCAACATCGACGCCGCCGATCAGCACGCTGCCGGATTGCGGCGTCTCGAAGCCGGCCACCAGATTGAGGAGCGTCGATTTTCCCGAACCGCTGGCGCCCATGATGGCGGTGATCTTCGAGGCAGTGAATTCGACATCGAACAGGAACGGCGTCTCGCCATAGCTGAAGGCGACCTGGTCCAGCCGCACGGCTGCGCCTTTGTTGACGGAATTCACGATCTTTCTCCTCGTCCCAACCAGTCCGCGGCGACCACCAGGGCGAGGCAGACCGCCCCGAGCAGCAAGGCCAGTCCGGCGGCGTCGGCTGTGCGGTAGCTGCCCATGCGCGCCAGCAAGAGATAAGGCAATGTCTGCACCGAATCGCTGCCGAACAGCGCGATGACGCCGAGATCGCCGAGCGACAGCGCCATGGCGAAGGCAAAGCCGGTGGCCAGTGGCCGCCGCAGCGACGGCCAGTCTATCAGCCGCAGCCGGCTCCAGCCCGAAATGCCGAGCTGTGCGCACAGCTTTTCGTGGCGTTCGCTCGCCGCGTCATAGGCGGGGCGCATGGCGCGGATGGCAAAGGGCATCGCCATCACCGCGTTGACGGTGACGACCATGATGGGCGCGATGGCAAAGACATCGCTGACGGTGCGCAGCAAGAGAAACCAGCCGGCACCGATGACGATGGGCGGCACGACGAGGACAAAACCGGCGCCGGTGTCCATGGCGTGCTCGAGAAGCGGGCGAGCGCCGCCATGGCGGCGCAGGGACAGCGCCCGGCGCGCCATGATCAGCGACAGCGACAGCGCCACCGAAAGCAGCGCCGCGAGCAGGCCCAGGACGGCACTGGTCAGCGTCGCCTGGCGCACCGCGCTCTCGCCTGCCAGCCGCCCGAGATCGGCGCCAAGGCCCGAAGTGACGGTCGCCGCCATCGGCCCGGCGACGAACAGCAAGGCGAGCACGATCAATATTGCGTTGAGCGCCGTTTCGACCGGGCCGGCCGAGAGATAGCGGCGCGGCGCCACCGGCAGGTTGGCATCGCCGGTCATATTGGCGCCAAGCCGCGTCAGTGCCAGTACGACGGCGAAGGTCAGCGCAATCTGCAGCAATGTCAGTGTGACAGCCCGCGCCGGATCGAAATCGAAGCGCAGCGCTTGGTAGATGGCGACCTCCAGCGTCGTCGCCGCCGGCCCCCCGCCCAGGATGAGGACGATCGTGAATGAGGTGATGCAAAGCATGAAGACAAGGCCGGCGACTCCCGGCAGAGCCGACCGTAGCACCGGCCATTCGATCAGCCGGAAGGCTGGCCTGGCCCCCATGCCGAGCTGGCTCGCCAGCCGCCATTGATCGGCCGGCACTGTCCCGAGCGCCTCAAGGAACAGCCGCGTCGCCAGCGGCAGGTTGAAGAAGACATGCGCGACGAGGATGCCCGACAGGCCATAGATATCGGGCCAGCTTTGGCCACCGATCGCGGCGAAGTAGCCGGCCCGGCCATAGAGCGCCAGTATGCCCAGCGCCGCGACGATGGTCGGCAAGGCAAGGGGCACGGTGAACAGTTGCAGGATGAAGCCACGGCCAAAGAAGCGCGGATGCCGTGACAAAGCGCGCGCGACGAACAGCGCCGGTACGATGGAAAGCAGCGTCGAGAGGACCGCCTGCCAGAGCGTGAAGCGGACGACGCGCAGGAGGTAGAGATCGAAGGCGGACACAGCGCCGGCGAGGTCATGCGCGCCTTCGCGGATGAGCCCGGCAAAGGCGCCGCCGATCAGCAGCGCGATAGCCGCGAGCGCGACAATGCCGGCGGTGACGCGGGGGTCAGAAGAGTAGTGCGAGCGCATTTTGCACTATCCGACGCTGCGATAGGCTGACGAGCGATTTTCGTGAAGGTCGAGTTCCCGCCCACCCCCCTCTGGCCTGCCGGCCATCTCCCCCGCAAGGGGGGAGATTAGCAGCCTCGCTCCTCGCCCTACCCTTGCAGCGTTGGAGATTGGCGAAAGCGGTCGAGCGCTTGATCTCCCCCCTTGCGGGGGAGATGTCCGGCAGGACAGAGGGGGGTGTTCAAGCGCCATCCTAAGTCCTACTTGCTCATCACCGCCAGCCACTCATCCACCCAGGCTTTGCGATTGGCCGCAACCTCTTCCGGGGAAAACAGCAGCGTCTTCGCCGGCTTCACCAGCTTATCAAACGCCGGGTTGAGCGGCTTGTCGGTCTTGCCTGCCGGGAACATCCAGTTGGTCTCGGGAATGACGTCCTGGAATTTCGGCCCGGTCATGAAGGCCAGGAACTTTGCCGCCAGCGGGTTTTTCGCGCCCGTGGTGGTGATGCCGGCGACCTCGATCTGCAGATACTCGCCTTCCTCGAAGGACGCCGCCTGATAGCGCTCGGTGTTCTCGGCCACCATGTGGTAGGCCGGCGACGTCGTGTAGGACAGCACCATCGGCGCCTCGCCCTTGGTGAACAGGCCATAGGCCTCGCTCCAGCCCGGCGTCACCGTCAGTACCTTAGGCTTGAGCTTCGCCCATGCCTCTGGCGACTTGTCGCCATAGACCGACTTGACCCACAGCAGCAGGCCAAGACCCGGTGTCGACGTGCGCGGATCCTGGATGACGATCTTGTCGGCAGCAGCGCCTTCGACCAATTCCTTCAGGCTCTTCGGCGGGGTCTTCAGCTTCTCAGTGTCGTAGACGACGGCGAAATAGCCATAGTCGAAGGGGACGAAAACATCGTCGCTCCAGCCGCCCGGCACGCTGTTTTCAGCCACCGCGCCATGCGGGACAAACAGGCCGGAGGCCTTGGCCTCGGCGGTGAGGTTGGTGTCGAGACCAAGCACAATATCGGCCTTGGTCGAGGCCCCTTCGAGCTTGACGCGGTTGAGCAGCGCGACGCCGTCGGCGACCGAGACGAAGTCGACGCTGCAGCCGCATTCGGCCTCGAAGCCTTTCTTCACAGCAGGACCTGGCCCCCAGTCGGCGGTGAAGCTCTCGTAGGTGTAGATGGTGAGTTTGTCCTGCGCGGACGCAGGGCTTGCCAAAAGCGAAACAGCAACACCCAGGGCTGGGACAAGACGGGACAAAATCATGCGCATCGGCGCCTCCTTCATTCGTGTTGAAAGGAATTGAGGCGTCGGTCTATCCGAAGCGTCTAATCCCTCCGCCGGTACAAACCGGATCAGGTTCAGCGGGTTGGCGAGACTGCCTCTCAGCCGGTCCGCGAAGATCGCGTCCGGCACCCCGTTAGAGCGCCTCGACACATAGGCCTGGCCAAGGAGCCACGCAAGCGGAACTTTGCCGGCGGTGGTGGCTCTCGGCCTTCCGTTTCGCCGGCGGGGCTGGTAAGGGCCACCGGATATGAGCACATTCACCATCCTGCTAGGCGGCGATCTCGTCCGCACGCCGCGGCTCGACCGCCAGGTCGAGGGTTCGCGTATCATCGCCGCCGACGCCGGCATCGGTCATGCCCGGATGCTCGGCCTGATGCCGGAGCTATGGGTGGGCGATTTCGATTCTGTGCCGGCGGACCTGCCCGCCGATCTCGCCGCCGTGCCGCGCCAGATATTTCCGCCGGAAAAGGACAAGACCGACGGCGAACTGGCCATCGCCGCCGCACTGGAACGCGGCGCCACCAGCCTGGTTCTGGCCGGGGCTTTCGGCGGCAAACGCGCCGACCACGCCTTCTTGCATCTGGCGCTCAGCCTGCGTCTGGCCGAGGCCGGCACAAAAGTGCTGTTGACCAGTGGCGCGCAGGAAGGCATCCCCCTCCTGCCCGGCAAGGCCGGCTTCGACTATGCCGACGGCACGCTGTTTTCGGTGCTCGGCTTCTCCGATCTCTCGGGCCTGACCGTTTCCGGCGCCAAATGGCCGCTCGACCATGTCGAGGTCACCTTCGGCTCGTCGCTGACCATCTCCAACCAAGTGAAAGGCCGGCTCGAAATCGCGCTCGGCCACGGCCGCGCGCTGCTGCTCGCTCACCCCTTCCCCTTGCCTGAAAGCTGATATGGCCCCGCCCCTTCTCAATCTCGACGGGATAAGACTGACCTTCGGCGGCGCACCGTTGCTCGACGGCGCTGAACTCACGGCATCAGCCGGCGACAAGATTGCACTCGTTGGTCGCAACGGTTCCGGCAAGTCGACGCTGCTGAAGATTGCCGCCGGGCTGATCGAGCCGCAGGACGGCGAGGTCTTCCGCCAGCCTTCGGCGACGGTGCGTTATCTCCCGCAGATGCCCGACATGGAGGGCTTTGCCAATGTGCGCGCCTATGTCGAGGCGGGGCTCGGGCCGGCCGACGATCCCTACCGCGCCACCTATCTGATGGAGCATCTCGGCCTTGCCGGCACGGAAAGCCCCAACGACCTCTCCGGCGGCGAGGCGCGGCGCGCAGCACTTGCCCGCGTCATGGCGCCGGAGCCTGATATTCTGCTGCTTGATGAGCCGACCAACCATCTCGATCTGTCCGTCATCGAATGGCTGGAAGAGGAGCTTGTCCGCACCTCGTCGGCGCTGATCGTCATCTCGCATGACCGCCGCTTCCTCGAACGCGTCTCGCGCGCCACCGTCTGGCTCGACCGCGGCCAGACCCGCCGCCTCGACAAGGGCTTTGGCCATTTCGAGGAATGGCGCGACCTGGTGCTGGAAGAGGAAGAACGCGAGCAGCACAAGCTCGGCCGCCAGATCGTGCGCGAGGAGCACTGGCTGCGCTACGGCGTGACGGCGCGGCGCAAGCGCAACATGCGCCGGCTCGGCGAATTGCAGACCATGCGCCAGCGTTTTCGCGGCCATCGCGGCGCCGAAGGCTCGGCCACCATGGTGGCCAGCGACGCCGCCGAATCCGGCAAGCTGGTGATCGAGGCGAAAAACATCGAGAAGAGCTTTAGCAACCTCACCGTCGTCAAGGGCTTTTCGAGCCGTATCCAGCGTGGCGACCGCGTCGGCCTGGTCGGGCCGAACGGCGCCGGCAAGACGACGCTGCTGAAGATGCTGACCGGCGAGATGAAGCCGGATGCCGGTTCGGTGCGGCTCGGCACCAATCTGGAAATCGCCACGCTCGACCAGAAGCGCGAGGCGGTCGACCCGGCCGAGACCCTGGCGCAATATCTCACCGACGGGCGCGGCGAGAACCTCGTCATCAATGGCGAGCAGCGCCATGTCGTCTCCTACATGAAGGATTTCCTGTTCAAGCCCGAACAGGCGCGCACGCCGGTGCGCGAACTGTCCGGCGGCGAGCGGGCGCGGCTGATCCTGGCCCGTGTGCTGGCCCGGCCGGCGAACCTCCTGGTGCTTGATGAGCCGACCAACGATCTCGACATGGAGACGCTGGAACTGCTGCAGGAACTCGTCGCCGGTTTTGCCGGCACGGTCATCCTGGTCAGCCATGATCGCGATTTCCTCGACCGCACCGTAACCAGCATCATCGCGCCGGACGGTGGCGGCCGCTGGATCGAATATGCCGGCGGCTATTCCGACATGCTGGCGCAGCGCGGCGGCACAAGGCTCGACGACCGCAAGGCCCGCGCCAAGGCCGAAGCCGGCGACACGCCGGTTGCACCCAGAGCCGAAACGGCAGCACCTAAAGGGCCTGCAAAGAAACTGTCGTTCAAGCAGAAATTCGCGCTGGAATCGCTGCCCAAGAAAATCGAGGCGGTGACGGCCTCGATTTCACGGCTGGAGAACAACATCGCCGACCCCGCCTACTACGAGCGCGACCCGGCCTCGTTCCAGAAGACCATCGCCGCTCTCGACAAGGAACGCGCCACGCTGGCCGCGCTGGAGGAGGAGTGGCTGGAACTGGAAATGCTGCGCGAGGAGATGGAAGGCTAAGCTTGCAGCCTTGCAAGCGCGCTGCCATGCTCTTGTCCGTAGGTATGGATAGCCGTTCGAATGGCCGATGCTCAGTCTTCGCGACAATCGCTCAAACTTTCCATTAACCTTCGATTGATCGACGAGGCGAGGGCCTTGGGGATGGACATCGCTCGCGCCGCCAAGACGGGCCTCGCCAAGGCGATCGCTGCGGAAAAGGCACGTCGATGGCAAGAAGAAAACAAAGACGCCATCGAGAGCTCGAACGACTACGTCAGGCGCAACGGGCTGCCGCTGGCCAAATATCGTCCATTTTAACTCAGCCTACTTGAACGCCGGTCTCAGCCCGCCGTCTTCGCCTGCCAGGCCTTCAGCGCCTCATCGAACACCTTCTCGCCCGGGATGCCCTTTTCCATGGTCAGCAGCGCCCGGCGTCCGGTCTTGTAGACCACCGGCACGTCGATCCAGTCCTGGCCCCTGAGCAAGGTCAGATTGGCATCCTCGTCGGCTTTGGTGTCGTTGAGCGCCACCAGGAAGAACCCGTCGGCGATTTTAGCCGGGATGCCGATCAACGGGCTGCCGGCGTCCTGTTCCGAGCTCTTCATGGCAACGCGCAGGATGTTGTCGACGCCACCGCCGTCAAAGCCTTCCGGCGTCAGGAAGATCATCTCGATGATGTGGCTGGCCGGCAGCGTCTGGTCGGTGTTGCGGCGGATGGTCATGCGCAGCTGGATGTCCTTGCCGGGAATGGTCGCCTCGGCGCGGATTGCCGGTTCGGGCGGCAGGTCGCCGCCGGGCGATTCCTGCACCAGCGACCAGACGATGCTGCCGGGTTCGGCCGAGCCCTGCGCGGTCGAGGTGCGTTCTTCATAGAAGATCGCCTTCTGGCCGACCGCAACGGTCGGCTCGGGCGTTGCGGCCGTCGATGCCGCCGGCGGCGTGCCGGTCGCGGGCGCAGGCGGCGTGGCGGCGGCATCAGCCGGTGCCGTGCCATTGGCCGGCGGGGCGGCGCCATCGGCGGGCGGTGTTGCCGGCGGCGTGGCCGCAGCATCAGGCGCCGGCGTAGCGGGCGCCGCCGTGGCTGCGGTATCGCCGGGCGCCGGGGCTGCAGGCGCTGGCGCGGCCGCAGGGGCGGGAGCGGCCGCAGGGGCGGGAGCCGGAGGCGGCGGCGTGGTCAGCGCCGCGACGGACTCGCCCTCGCCAATGCCGCTTTGACCGGCCGCGGGACCGGGGTCGGTCTCGCCGCCTTCGGGCGTCAGGCGCTGCGTGAATTTCGTTCCCTCGCCGGCGGCAGCCGGTGCGGGCGCTTCGGCCGCGGGCTTTGCCGGTGCCGGCTTGACCAGCGGTTCGGTCGAGACAGTCTTGGTGCCGCCAAAACCGAGCATCGAGCCAAACGCATCCTTGTTCAGCCAGATGCCATAGCCGCCGCCGGCGACCACCAGCAGCGCGACGACAGCGGCGATCAGCCCGCCATAGCTGCGCTTGCGCTCGGCCGGGCGCAGGCGCTGGAAGGTGTCCGCAGCCGGCTGCTCGTCATTGGCGAACACATCGGCGCTATCGTCGTCGGCGTCCAGCTCCGCGGCCGACTCGTTGACGGTTTCGGCACGCGCAGCAGGCGGCGGCGGTGTCGGCGCAGGCCGCTGCCAGCTCGGCTCCGTCCGGGCAACCGGCGCCGACGGCGCAGGTTTTGCTGGCTGCCATGCCGGCGCGGGTGCAGGCGTAGCGGGCGGCTTTACATGGCTGGACTGGTTCTTGTTGCGGTCGATGGAGGAGAAGATGTGCTCGAGCTCGGCCAGCGGATCGGAAGCCGGCGTCGCCTTGGCATAGTCCCGCTCGACACTTGAGATGGCGTCTTCCAGGGAGCGTTTCTGCTTGGCAATGACGTCGGCGGACAGCGGCGGCGAAAAATCCGCAAGCTTTTTGACCAGCGCCGCACGGGCGCCGTCATAGGTCCGCGTGCGCACGTCGAGCGCCGGCTCGCCATATTTGTCGAGCGCCTTTTTCAGAACAGCAACGAAATCTGCCATGCTTCAGTCGACCTGTAGTTTGTTTCCGCGCCGGCCCCCGCAAATCGGCCGCGATGCCCGGAAAGGCTTCAGAAAACTAGTCTTGAAACGGATCGGTCACAAGTATTGTGTCGTCCCGTTCCGGGCTGGTGGAAAGGAGCGCGACGGGTGCGCCGATGAGCTCCTCGATGTAACGGACATATTTGACGGCCTGCGCCGGGAGGTCGTTCCAGCTGCGTGCGCCGGCGGTGGTGCCTTTCCAGCCTTCCAGCGTCTCGTAGACCGGTTCGACGCGCGCCTGCGCGCCCTGGCTCGCCGGCAGATAGTCGATCGCCTCGCCGTCGAGCCGGTAACCGGTGCAGACCTTGATTTCATCCAGCCCGTCGAGCACGTCGAGCTTGGTCAGCGCGATGCCCTTGATGCCGTTGACGGTGACGGCCTGGCGCACCAGCACGGCGTCGAACCAGCCGCAACGGCGCTTGCGGCCGGTGACGACGCCGAATTCGTGGCCACGCGTGCCGAGGAATTCGCCGATTTCGTTCTTCTGCTCGGTCGGGAACGGGCCTTCGCCGACGCGCGTCGTATAGGCCTTGGTGATGCCCAGCACATAGCCGATGGCGCCCGGGCCGACGCCCGAGCCGGCCGCGGCTTGGCCGGCGACGGTGTTGGACGAGGTGACGAACGGATAAGTGCCGTGGTCGATGTCGAGCAGCGTGCCTTGCGCGCCCTCGAACAGGATGCGCTCACCGGCACGGCGCTTGTCATCGAGTATTTTCCAGACGCGGTCCATATAGGGCAGGATCTCGTCGGCGACCGAGGTCAGTTCGGTCATGATCGCTTCATGCGTGACTTCACCATGGCCAAGCCCGCGACGCAGCGCATTGTGATGCGTCAGCAGCCTGTCGACCTTTACGGGAAGCGTTTCCAAATCCGCCAGATCCATCACCCGAACCGCGCGCCGGCCCACCTTGTCCTCATAGGCGGGGCCGATGCCACGACGGGTCGTGCCAATTTTCGTCCCGGAATTGGAGGCGGCGTCCTCGCGGAATCCGTCCAGCTCCCGGTGCAGCGACAGGATAAGCGCGGTGTTTTCGGCTATTTTCAGGCGGTCCGGCGTCACCTCGACGCCTTGCGCCTTGAGTTTCGCCACTTCAGCGACAAAGGCGTGCGGGTCGAAGACGACGCCATTGCCGATGATCGACAGCTTGCCTTGCCGCACCACGCCCGACGGCAGCAGCGACAGTTTGTAGACCTTGCCGTCGACGACCAGCGTGTGGCCAGCATTGTGGCCACCCTGGAAGCGCACGACCACGTCGGCGCGCTCCGACAACCAGTCGACGATCTTGCCCTTGCCTTCGTCGCCCCATTGCGAGCCGACGACCACCACATTGGCCATGTTTCTTTTCCCTTGAGATGCCGCCCTGGCGGCCTGGATATGGTTCGAAACGACAGGCCTCTATAGCGTCAAGACCTCGCAAGCGCGACCTTTCTTTGCCGCCGAAAATGCCCTGAGGCACAACAATTTTCGGCTTTGTCATCATTTACTTGGGTGGGCGGGGGCAATAGGCCGGCAAAGCCGCAGCTCCTGCGGCGGCCGGAATCCCGCGATGCACCGACGCGCCTACCTGTTCCTGCTGGTCACCACCTTGCTGTGGGGCGGCAATTCCGTCGCCGGCAAGCTGGCGGTCGACCATGTCTCGCCGATGATGCTGGTCTTCCTGCGCTGGGTGCTGGCGGTGGCGATCCTGCTGCCGATCGGCTGGCGCACGATCAAGGAGGACTGGCCGGTGGTGCGCAAACACTGGTTCGTCCTGGCGGCACTTGGGGCCAGCGGCTTCACCTTGTTCAACACCATTTTCTACACGGCGCTCAACTATACGACGGCGATCAACGTCTCAATCGAACAGGCGGCGATGCCGGTTCTGATCATGACAGCCAATTTCATCTTTTTCCGCTTGCGCGTGAGCTGGGCGCAGATTGCCGGAGTGGTGTTGACCATCTTCGGTGTCATCTTGACTGCCTGCCACGGCGATCCGCGCCGGCTGCTGACGCTGGAACTCAACTTCGGCGATGCCATCATGCTGATCGCCGTCATCCTCTACAGCGGCTATTCGGTCGGGTTGCGGCTGAAGCCGGCGATGCGCTGGCAGAGCCTGATGCTGTCCCTTGCGGTTGCGGCGCTCATCACCTCGCTGCCCTTCGTCCTGTGGGAGGTCGCGTCCGGCAAGGTCATCGTCCCCGATATCAAGGGCTGGTCCGTCATCGTCTACACCGCGATCGGCGCTTCGGTCATCTCGCAAGTGACGTACATCAGGGGCAACGAGCTGATCGGCGCCAACCGCGCCGGCCTGTTCATCAATTTGGTGCCGATCTTCGGCACGCTGCTTTCGGTGATCATCGTCGGCGAGACATTCCAGCTCTACCAGGCGTTGTCGCTCGTCCTGGTGTTGGGCGGAATCTCGCTCGCCGAATATCGCGGGCGCAAGACGGTGACCTTGCCGGCGGCTTAAACGAAAAAAGGCGCGGCCTGGGCCGCGCCTTTCGATCTGTCGCGAGAAGTGCGGATCACATCGCGTTGACGTCGAACTGCAGCCGCTTGGCCGAGTCGATCGACTTGTGCGCCTTGACCTGTTCCAGCACATTCTCCGGGAACGGGGCATCGAGATAGAGCAGCGCGATGGCATCGCCGCCTGGCCGGTTGCGGCCAAGCTGGAAGTTGGCGATGTTGACGCCGTTCTCGCCGCACACCGTGCCGAGCAGGCCGATAATGCCAGGCGCATCGGCATTGGTGGTGTAGAGCATGTGCTGGCCGACCTCGGCGTCGAGATTGATGCCCTTGATCTGGATGAAACGCGGCTTGCCGTCGGAGAAGCAGGTGCCGGCTATCGAGCGCGTCATGTGCTCGGTCTTCACCGTCAGCTTGATGTAGCCGTCGAACACGCCCGACTTGTCGCGCTTGACCTCGGCAACGATGATGCCGCGTTCCTTCACCATGATCGGCGCCGACACCATGTTGACGTCGGCGACCTGCGGCCGGATCAGTCCGGCGAGCGTCGCACTTATCAGCGCGCGCGTGTTCATCGTCGCGGTCGAGCCGTCGAACAGGATCTCGACCTCCTTGATCGGATCTTCGGTGACCTGGCCGACAAAGGCGCCGAGCACTTCGGCGAGCTTCACGAACGGCTTCAGCCGCGGCGCTTCTTCCGCCGTGATCGAGGGCATGTTGATGGCGTTGGACACCGCGCCCTTGATCAGATAGTCGGCCATCTGCTCGGCCACCTGCAGCGCGACATTTTCCTGCGCCTCCGCCGTGGAGGCGCCGAGATGCGGTGTCGCCACCACATTCTCCATGCCGAACAGCGCATTGTTCTCCGCCGGTTCGACCTCGAATACGTCGACGCCGGCGCCGGCCACCTTGCCGCTCTTCAGCGCCGCGACCAGATCGGCCTCGACGATCAGCCCGCCGCGGGCGCAGTTGATGATGCGCACGCCGTTCTTCATCTTGGCGATCGCCGCCGCGTCGATGATGTTGCGCGTCTTGTCGGTCAGCGGCGTGTGCAGTGTGATGAAGTCAGCACGAGCGAACAGCTCGTCGAGCTCGACCTTCTCGACACCGAGTTCCTCGGCGCGGCTGTCCGACAGGAACGGGTCGAAGGCAACGACATGCATCTTCAAGCCGACGCCGCGCGTGGCGACGATCGAACCGATATTGCCGCAGCCGACGACGCCCAGCGTCTTGCCGGTGATCTCGACGCCCATGAAGCGGTTCTTTTCCCACTTGCCGGCATGGGTCGAGGCATTGGCTTCGGGAATCTGGCGGGCAAGCGCGAAGATCATCGCCACAGCATGCTCGGCCGTGGTGATCGAATTGCCGAAGGGCGTGTTCATCACGATGATGCCCTTGCGGCTTGCCGCCGGGATGTCGACATTGTCGACACCGATACCGGCGCGACCGACGACCTTGAGCTTTGTCGCGGCGTTGATCAGCTTTTCCGTGACCTTGGTCGCCGAACGGATGGCAAGACCATCATACTGGTCGATGACTTCGAGCAGCTTTTCCTTGTCCTTGCCGAGATCGGGCAAATAGTCGACCTCGATGCCGCGATCCCTAAAGATCTGCACGGCGGTGGTGGAGAGTTTATCCGAGACGAGAACGCGGGGCGCCATGGCGGCCTCCTTCAATTGGATTGTCGGGGAAATGGCGGCCCGCGGGCCGCCATGCAATCTCAGGCCGCTGCCTTCAGCGACGCCTTCTGCGTGGCGAAGGCCCAGTCGAGCCAGGGCAGCAGCGCTTCGAGATCGGACGTCTCGACAGTCGCGCCGCACCAGATGCGCAGGCCGGGCGGTGCGTCGCGATAGGAGCCGATGTCATAGGCGACGCCTTCCTTGTCGAGCACCGAGACGATCGCCTTGGCGAAAGCCGCCTGCCCGTCGGCATCGAGCGCGGCAACTTGGCTATCGGTGAAGGACAGACACACAGAGGTGTTGGACCGTGTCGCCGCATCGACGGCGAGATGGCCGAGCCATGATGATCTGTCGACAAAGCCGTCGAGCACCGCGGCATTGGCATCCGCCCTGGCAATCAACGCATCGAGACCGCCGATCGATTTCGCCCAATGAAGCGCATCGAGATAATCCTCGACGCACAGCATCGACGGCGTGTTGATGGTCTCGCCTTTGAAGATGCCTTCGATCAGCTTGCCGCCCGAGGTCAGGCGGAAGATCTTCGGCAGCGGCCACGCCGGCTTGTAGGTTTCCAGCCGCTCGACGGCGCGCGGGCTGAGGATCAGCATGCCATGCGCACCCTCGCCGCCCAGCACTTTCTGCCAGGAGAAGGTGACGACATCCAGCTTTTGGAAATCGAGCCTCTGGGCGAAGGCGGCCGAGGTCGCGTCGCAGATGGTCAAGCCTTTGCGGTCGGCCGGAATGAAATCGCCATTCGGCACCCGCACGCCTGAAGTCGTGCCGTTCCAGGTAAAGACTACGTCGCGGTCGAAATCGATCTTGGCCAGATCAGGCAACTCGCCATAACCCGCTTCGATCTTTCTGGTATCGGCGAGCTTCAGCTGCTTGACGACATCGGTCACCCAGCCGGAGCCAAAGCTTTCCCAGGCGACCATGTCCACGCCGCGCTCGCCAAGCAGCGACCACAGCGCCATCTCGACGGCGCCGGTGTCCGACGCCGGCACAATGCCGATGCGGTAGTCCGCCGGAACCTGGAGAATTTCCCGCGTCAGCTCGATCGCCTGTTCGAGCTTGGTCTTGCCGATCTTGGCGCGGTGCGAACGGCCGAGCGCGGCATTCTTCAGCGCCTCGACCGACCAGCCGGGGCGCTTTGCGCAGGGACCTGAGGAGAAATTGGGGTTTGCCGGACGGAGTCCGGGCTTCGTATGCGTCGTCATCGTGGTCTATCCTTCCAGATAGTGGCCCCTCGTTGGGGAGGGGTGGCCCACGGACGGCGATATGCGTTCAGCCATCAGGCGTCAAGAGGAAAGTTTTTGTCGCTGACAAGATACTGGCAAATCCGCGATCAGGATGTCGTGAGCTCAAACGCAAACGGCGGATCGAGAGGATCCGCCGTCAGGCTTGGGTCTGTAGCCAGCCCTACCAGAGGTCGTAGCGCAGCCCGAGTTTGACCTGATGATTGCTGATCCCCTTGCGGACCGGATAGGAGTTCAGGCTTGCGGCCGTGACATATTCGGCATCCGGCGCCGAAAAGTACTGATAGCCGAGATCGACGGAAACATTCTTGGTCACCTGATAGGCCAGGCCCGCATCCAGCGTATAGGCCAAGGCATATTGAGTCTTGTTGTCGCTCCGCTCGAAGTCATCCGTAGGGTCGAGATTGTCGGTGAAGTAGCTCGCCGACAGCTTGTATTTGCTCCGGACCAGCCCGATGCCGGCGCCCAGATAGGGCGTGATCCCGACATAGGTGCCAAGATCGACATAGCCATTGACCATCCCTGACAGGGAATAATTCTCCAGGGATGCCGACGCCACCGTCGCCGTGGCCGGCACTACCACGATCGCGCTATCGTCGTAGTGGATGCCAACCTTGTTGCCCGGCAGATAGCCGAGATTGAGGTCGGCGCGCAGATAGTCGTTGAAATGATAGCCGAAGCCGATGCTGGCAAAGGCCGGATCCTGCTTTTCGCTGAAGCTCGCCGGGGCGAAGGTGAAATCCTGATCCTGGTAGCTCTTCTGCGCCAGATAGGAGACGTCGCCGCGCAGATACCAGCCCGAGCCGACCTCGACCGGTTGATAGTCCGGCGCCTGATCGACATAGACCGGCGGATCGTAGTCGGCGGCCTGCGCCGGTGTCAGCGGAGCAAGCACGAGTGCGGCGAGCGCCGGCACTGTCAGCAGTTTGAAATTCATGGTCCCCGGCTCCTGAAATTGGCGCACGTCATTTGATTGCAAGCGCCGTTTCAGTAGGCATTGTTAACCATAGTGGTTAAGTGTGGGTTAAGGATAACGCGGCGTTACCGAATTGATTTCGATAGGCTTTCTTCAGCGCACGCGGCCGATTGAAATGCACCGCAATCCGCAAACGAAAACCGCCCGGCTTTGCCGGGCGGTTCGCGAATTCCAGGATTTCGAAGTGACTACTTGGTGTAGATCGGCTCCGGCTCGGGCTGATAGGCCACCACGGGCGCGGCGCACCCATTGTTGCCGCCGAACTGGTAGCGCAAGCCACCGCGCACTTCGTGCGTATTGAAGCCACGATCGTGGCCTGGGCCGGAACTGCTTGCATCCCATTCGAACATGCGGCCGCCCTGGATATGGGAGAAGCGATAGCCCGCATCGAGGATGATTTTGTCGGTAAGGCAATAGGAAGCGCCGGCCATGAGCGCATAGGCGAAGCGCCAGTTGGACGAGCCGGGATTGGTCTCGGTGGTATTCGGATCGTGGACCGTATCCCACTTGATATGCGCGCCGCCGATACCGGCGCCGACATAGGGCGTCACGCCGTGCCAAGTGCCGATATCGACATAGGCGTTGGCGAGCAGCAGCAAGGCGCTCATCTTCGACACCTCGACCGAAGTCCCGCTGATATCCGAGGTTGAGCCGTTGAATTTCGACTTGAACCAGTAGTCGGCCGTCAGATCGGTACGGAAGTGTTCGTTGATCTTGTAACCGACGCCGGCGCCGAGCGAGAAACCGGCCTTGAGCTTGGCGGAATCAAAACTTCTTTCGCCAGGCGTGATAAGGTTGGTCACGGGATCGATGGTATAAGTGGTGTAGTTGACGCCGCGCAGATCCGACTTGTGGTAATCGAGATCGCCACGGATGTACCAGCCACCGACCTCTGCCGGCTGCTCGTAGACTGCCTGCGGCGGTGCTTCTTCAACTTGCGGCTCCGCCAGATCAGCGGCGAATACCGGCCCGGCCACGCCTGCGAGCAGTGCGGCAAGAAGAGCCTTCTTTCCTGTATTGAACATGCTTGTCACCCCTGAGAACCGTCGGGAAAGTCCAACCCGCCCGAATATGATTGACCTCAGTTGTGGATAATGAATTGCAAAAGTTAAAAGGCGTTTAACCCTGTCGATTAACCACGAATTCTCGATATTTTAGCAAACGGCTCTGCCGGCATCACGTCGGGACCGCACTAGTCGAAACAAAAAGCCCGCCTGGAGGCGGGCCTTGAAAGTCTTTGAGCCGGCAGGTCGCACCTGCCGCTGGAGGCAGCGCGGTCAGGCGGCGCTGCGCGTTTCCGAAATGATGTCGACGATGTCGTTGACCACGGCTTCGACCAGTTGCGGGTCATCGCCTTCGGCCATGACGCGGATCAGCGGCTCGGTGCCGGAGGGCCGGATGACCAGTCGCCCGGCCTTGCCGAGACGGTTGCGCGCATCTTCGATCGCCGCCTTGACCGGGGCTTCCTCGAGCGGCTTGCCGCCGGCGATGCGGACATTCTTCAACAGCTGCGGCACCGGCTCGAACTTCTTCGACAATTCGCTGACCGGCCGGTTCTGCCGCTTGATGCAGGCCAGAACCTGCAGCGCTGAGACAAGCCCGTCGCCGGTGGTCGAGAAATCGGACAGCACGATGTGGCCCGATTGCTCGCCGCCGACATTCAAGCCATGCGCACGCATATGCTCGACGACATAGCGGTCGCCGACCTTGGTGCGGTGCAACTGCAGCTTGATGTCGCCGAGAAAGCGTTCGAGGCCGAGATTGGACATCACCGTCGAGACGACGCCGCCGCCGGCGAGCCGCCCGCTCTGGTGCCAGGACTCGGCAATCAGCGCCATGATCTGGTCGCCGTCGACGATCGTGCCGTTCTCGTCGACAATGACGACGCGATCGGCATCGCCATCGAGCGCGATGCCGATATCGGCGCGCACTTCATGGACTTTCTTCTGCAGACCGGCCGGATGGGTCGAGCCGCATTCCTTGTTGATGTTGAAGCCGTTCGGCTCGACATTGATGGCGATGACCTCGGCGCCCAATTCCCAAAGGGCGGCCGGCGCCACTTTGTAGGCGGCGCCGTTGGCGCAATCGACGACGATCCTGAGACCCGACAGCGACATCGAGCGCGGCAGCGTGCGTTTGGCGAATTCGATGTAGCGGTCATGCACGCCGTCAACACGCTTGGCGCGGCCAAGCCCGTCGGAATCGGCCAGCGCCAGTTCGATGTCCTTGTCGAGCATGCTCTCGATGCGCTCCTCGATCTCGTCGGAGAGCTTGTAGCCGTCAGGCCCAAACAGCTTGATGCCGTTGTCGAAGTAAGGATTGTGCGAGGCCGAGATCATGACGCCGATATCGGCGCGCAGCGAGCGCACCAGCATGGCCACCGCCGGCGTCGGAATCGGGCCGAGCAGGAACACATCCATGCCTGCGGCACAAAGGCCGGCCACCATCGCATTCTCGATCATGTAGCCGGACAGCCGCGTGTCCTTGCCGAGCACAACGCGGTGGCGGTGGCTGCCGCGCTGGAACGACAGGCCGGCGGCCATCCCGACCCGCATCGCGATCTCAGCCGTCATCGGAAATTTGTTGGCGCGCCCGCGAATGCCGTCGGTGCCGAAATATCGTCCTGCCATGTTAGCCAGAATCCCCGTCGGTTTTTCAGCCGGCTTCTAATGCCACAATTGGGCCGAGCCTTACGATCACATTGTGTGATTGTATATTACGAATTCTTAGAAAATCATTGTAGCGGGCTGTCTAGGTCCGTTCGCTGCGCAGCACGATGACACGGTCTTGCCGCAATATACCAGTCACACTGGACCGCTCGGCGCAGTTTGATCCGGCAAACCCTGCTGTTGGAGGCCGCAGATCGCAATGATTTCATCACCTTGTCGAGAGGACGCGCTTTCCGGGGGTATCGGCGCGGGTTAGCATCTGGCGCAGCCTAGCGTTGAGAGCTATTGATTCACCAAAGGGACACCATCGGCGGCAGCAACGGGAGAAACGCCATGCTCATCCATAAACTTGCAACCTTGACGGGTCTCGCCGTCGCAACCTTGTTCATGGCCGCGCCTGCCAACGCGCTGACCATGGCCGAGTGCAGTACCAAATATAATGCCGCCAAGGACGGCGGCACGCTGAACGGACAGACCTGGAACCAATTCCGTAAGGCCGAATGCGGTACTGACGCGGCCGCCACCACCGAGACCGCCAAGCCCGCCAAGAAGGCCGCCGCCGCCAAGGCGGACACGACCAAGGCCGCCGCTGCCGCCGACGGCGCCAAAGGCCTGACGGCCAAGGAATGCAGCGCCAAATACCAGGCGGCAAAGGCCGCCGGCACGCTCAACGGCGCGAAGTGGAACGACTTCCGCAAGACCGAATGCGCCGCCGGCGCATCCGCGGCGGTAGAACCCGCCAAGGCCACGACCAAGGCAGCAGCCGCAGCCGACGATGGCGCCAAGGGCCTGACGGCCAAGGAATGCAGCGCCAAGTACCAGGCCGCCAAAGCTGCCGGCACGCTCAACGGCGCGAAATGGAACGACTTCCGCAAGACCGAATGCGCCGCCGGCGCATCCGCGGCAGTACAACCGGCCAAGGCAACCACCAAGGCGGCTGCCGACAGCAGCGGCAAGGGCCTGAGCATGGCCGATTGCAGCGCCAAGTATCAAGCGGCCAAGTCTGCCAACACGCTGGGCGGCAAGAAGTGGAACGACTTCCGCAAGGCCGAATGCGGCGCAGGCGCAGATGACGACGACACCGTGCCGGCTCCGAGCGAGGCGAGCTACAAGGCCGATCCGGAAGCCCCGACCGTCGTTGCTCCCAAGGGCGTGAAGTTCCCGACCGCGATCTCCAAGAAATATGCCAGCGAAACCCCCGGCAAGGCCCGCATGCATACCTGCCTCGAGCAGTACTATGCTCTCAAGGACGCCAATGCGTTGAAAGGCCTGAAGTGGATCCAGAAAGGCGGCGGCTTCTACAGCCTCTGCAACGCCAAGCTGAAGAGCTGATCGCGTAGCCATATTCTCGAGACAAGGGCCCGCGCATCGCAACATGCGCGGGCCTTTTTGTTGCGCTCGAAGACGCCCGGCTTTGCTCGCGTCTACATATGGCGGAAGCTGTCGGCATCATCTATTCGCCCACACTGCCCACCGCCAGACTTATCGGTGGTTTGCAAAGATTCCAGTTGAACATATACGGAACAAACAGTATACAAAAGGGCATCGAACTTTTTTGTCAACCGGGAGGGTCTTATGTCCAGATTGAAATTGGCGGCATTGGCTGTGACGGCATGGGTTGCTTGGAGCGTCGCCCCTGCAAGCGCACTGACGATGAAGGAATGCGGCGAGGCCTATCGCACAGCCAAGGAAGGCGGCACTTTGAACGGCATGGATTGGAGCGCTTTCCGCACGGAGAAGTGCGCGACGTCAGCTGCGGAGAGTGCCAGCGCGGATACGGTCAAAACCGAGCCGCAGCCGAAGAAGGAAACCAGCGCGGCGGTCGCCCCCGCTGTAGCCCCGGCGGGCGTGACATTCCCGACCACCCTCGCCGCCGAGTTCAAGACCGAAAAGCCCGCGAAGGCGCGGATGAAGACCTGCCTGCAGGGTTACCACGGCAACAAGGACGCAGGTACGTTGAACGGCCTTCGCTGGATCCAGAAGGGCGGGGGCTATTACAGCCTCTGCAACGCCAAGCTGAAGAGCTGATTTCCCAAGCTTCGAGCTGATAAGGGACCCCGCGGACCCTGCCCAGGTTCGCGGGGTTTTTCTTTGTGCAGGATCAGTAGACGGTCGGTACCCAGTGCTGACTGGTCTTGGGCGGGCGGACATAGCCGTCGTCTTTTTGACGCGGGCTCAGCTTTATCTTTGCCGGGCGGATCTCGTTATACGGAATCCGCGTCAGCAGATGACTGATGCAATTGAGCCTTGCCTTCTTCTTGTTGTCGGCATCGACAATGTTCCACGGCGACTGATCGGTATCGGTGAATTTCTGCATCATGTCCTTGGCCCGGGAATACTCGACCCAGTGTTCGCGCGACTTGAGGTCCATGGGCGACAGCTTCCAGCGCTTGATCGGATTGTCGATACGCTCCTTGAAGCGGCGTTCCTGTTCGTCGTCCCCAACCGAGAACCAGTATTTGATCAGGATGATACCGGACTTGATCAGCATTTCCTCGAACAGGGGGCAGGAGCGCAGGAACTCGCTGTATTCGTCGTCGGTGCAGAAGCCCATGACGCGCTCAACACCGGCGCGGTTGTACCAGGAGCGGTCGAACAGCACGATCTCACCCTTGCCGGGCAGGTGCTGGACATAGCGCTGGAAATACCATTGGCTGCGTTCGCGCTCGGTCGGCGTGCCCAATGCCACGACGCGGCAGATGCGCGGATTGAGGCTTTCGGTGATGCGTTTGATGACACCGCCCTTGCCGGCCGCGTCGCGGCCTTCAAAAATCACGACGACCTTCAACCCTTCCTTCTGGACCCAGTCCTGCAACTTGATCAGTTCGAATTGCAGCCGGACAAGTTCGTCGACGTAGCGGTAGGATTTTTTGGCGTCGGCGTGCTTGGCCTTCTTCCTCTTTTTCTTGCCCGTGCCGGCATCGCCGTTCGGCAATTTCCAGGCTGCTTCCTTTGCCTCGCCCTCAACCGCGTCGAGATGGACCTCGCCTCCGACCGGCGCATTTCTGGCCCGCTTGTCCTTCTTGCCCATGATAACCTCCCACGCACCCGCGTCGGTTGACCCGACGACAGCCGGCTAAATCAATACCGACTGTGAAAGGAGTCAAGCGAATGGATGCGGACGTCTGCCCGGCCGGGAACTCTTGCGCCAAAAACCAAAAACGCCGCGGCCAGACCGCGGCGTTTTCTCAATCAGTCTCCAGGCCGGACCTCAGCTCGAAGGCTGAGGCTCCATGCCGCCTTCGGGCTCCGGGCCCTTCTTGCGGCGGCCGGACTTCGGCACGGCCGAGCCACGGCTTGGCGGGGTATCATCCCCCAGATCACGCGCCGGCTTCTGCCCGGCGATCAGCTGCTTGATCTCCTCGCCAGAAAGCGTCTCGTATTCGAGCAGGCCTTGCGCCAGGGCGATCCATTCCTTCTTCTTTTTGGTCAGGATGGACTTGGCCGAGACATAGGCCTCGTCGATCAGCCGGCGCACTTCGGCGTCGATGATCTGCGCGGTCTCTTCCGAGATGTTCTGCGTGCGCGCCACCGAATGGCCGAGGAAGACCTCTTCCTGGTTGTCACCATAGGCGACATGGCCGAGCTTGTCGGAGAAGCCCCAGCGCGTGACCATGGCGCGCGCCAGCTTGGTCGCCTGCTCGATGTCGGAGGAGGCGCCCGACGTGATGTTCTCCTTGCCGAACTTGAACTCCTCGGCGACGCGGCCGCCCATCATGATGGCAAGCCGCGAGACCATGTACTTGTAGCTCATCGAATAGCGGTCGCCTTCCGGCAGCTGCATGACCATGCCGAGCGCACGGCCGCGCGGGATGATGGTCGCCTTGTGCAGCGGATCGGCGGACGGCACGTTGAGCGCCAGAATGGCGTGGCCGGCCTCGTGGTAGGCGGTGAGCTCCTTCTCGGCCTGGGTCATGGCCGACGAACGGCGCTCGGCGCCCATCATGATCTTGTCCTTGGCGTCCTCGAATTCGGCCATGGTGACGAGGCGCTTGTTGCGCCGCGCCGCCATCAGGGCGGATTCGTTGACCAGGTTCATCAGATCGGCGCCGGAGAAGCCCGGCGTGCCACGCGCGACCACCTTGAGGTCGACATTGGGCGCCAGCGGCACGTTGCGCACATGCACCTTGAGGATCTTCTCGCGGCCGACGATGTCGGGGTTCGGCACCACCACCTGGCGGTCGAAGCGGCCCGGGCGCAACAGCGCCGGATCGAGCACGTCGGGCCGGTTGGTGGCGGCGATCAGGATGATGCTCTCGTTGGATTCGAAGCCGTCCATCTCGACCAGCAGCTGGTTCAGCGTCTGCTCGCGCTCGTCATTGCCGCCGCCGAGCCCGGCGCCGCGATGGCGGCCGACAGCGTCGATTTCGTCGATGAAGATGATGCAGGGCGCGTTCTTCTTGGCCTGGTCGAACATGTCGCGGACGCGGGACGCGCCGACGCCGACGAACATCTCGACGAAGTCCGAACCCGAAATGGTGAAGAAGGGCACGTTGGCTTCGCCGGCGACCGAGCGGGCCAGCAGCGTCTTGCCGGTGCCGGGAGGGCCGACGAGCAGCACGCCGCGCGGAATCTTGCCGCCCAGGCGCTGGAACTTCTGCGGATCGCGCAGGAACTCGACGATCTCTTCCAGATCTTCCTTGGCCTCGTCGACGCCGGCGACATCCTGGAAGGTGACACGGCCATGCGCCTCGGTCAGAAGCTTGGCCTTCGACTTGCCGAAGCCCATGGCGCGCCCGGAGCCGGACTGCATCTGGCGCATGAAGAATATCCACACGCCGAGGATCAGGATCATCGGCAGGTAGGAGATGAGATAGCTGAACAGCGACGTGGAACCGTCCGATTCAGGACGTGCGTTGATGGTGACGTTCTTGTCCTGCAGTCGCGAGACCAACTGCGGATCGCCAGGCGAATAGGTCTGGAAGCCGTTGGCGTTGTCGGCGTAGGTGCCGGAGATGCGGGCGCCGGAGATGACCACAGTCTTGACCCGACCGGCCGCGACCTCCTGCAGGAACTGCGAATAGGGAACGTCTTGCGAGGCTCCGCGCGTCTGCGGCGTCTGGAACAGATTGAAGAGAGCAATGAGCAAGACCGCTATGATCGCCCAGAGCGCGAGATTGCGATAATTCGGATTCATCAATTGTCCCGTTGGTACCTGGTGGGGCACGCGTATGAGAGGAAACTTGGGCCTAACATAGGGAGAGCGCCTCCCCTTGCCAAGCATAACAGCACGTCTGGGTTAAGCTTTCACGCCACCATCAACCGGCACTGTGGCGGCTGGAAGGCAAGGCCGGGACGGGCGGCGCGCCCGTCAGTTCGGCCACGGCCCCGGCAAGCACCAGATCGAAGCAAGGCAGGAAGCGTGCAAAAGGCGCCACGGCCGGGCTGAGGGCGATTGCCGGCGCCGCTGTTCCATCCCCTGCAAAACCAAGGCATTCGCCGCCGCGCCACAGCGCCGGTTCCGCAGCCAAAGCGGAGCGGGCAAGGCTCGGCGGCGCGCCATTCCCGGCAATCGCTTCGGCCGCGGCGGCAGCGCCGAGCGGCGCGATCAACAATGCCCCAGAACTGTCGCCCAATGTGATCGCCTCTGCTTCGGCGACCCGCCTGCGACCGTCCCAGAGTCCGGCCGCCAACGGTGCGGCGGGCGGCAGGTCGCGCGATTCACGGTACAGGAAGATGCCGGTGCGCCTGCTATCGACGACCGTCCGCGACAATGTGGCGCAAAGCGTTCCGGCTCGCATTTGCTCGAACAGCGCTTCGCTGCGCGCCTGGTCCGGCAATAAGGCGACGCCGCCGGTCGCCGCCAGCAGAACGCGCAGCGCATAGACCGCCGCTCGCGTGTCGTCGGCTTTGATCAATCCGGGATCGAGACAGATGAGACCCTTCGCCGGCCGGCTGGCAAATTCACCGATCAGCGCGGCTGCGCGGCGGCCGAGTTGTTCGCGCTCGGCTGCTGCACGCCTGGCCAGGCCGATCGTCTCGGCAAAACGCTGCCCGCTCCGGTCTTCGCCAAGCACGCTGCGAATGCGTGGCCGTTCGAAATGCGCATCCGTGTTGGTCGGATCCTCCGCCCAGCCGACATGTTCGCGCCGCAGGAAGGCGCGCAATGCCGCCCGCCGTACGCCGAGCAGCGGCCGCGCGATCCAGATCCGCCAGTCATAAAGGGTTGCCGGCGCCATGCCGGCGAGGCCTCGGCCTGCCGTTTCACCAAACTGGTGGCCATCCTTCCGCGCGGCTCGCATCAGCACGGTCTCGGCCTGATCGTCCGCTGTGTGGCCGGTCACGATTACACCGATGCCTTGCGCCTGCGCGGCCTCGGCCAGCAGCCGGTAGCGTGCCTCGCGCGCCGCGGCGGGCAGGCCGGTCGACGGCTTGGCGCCGGACCAGTTGAGCGTGCGGTGCGCGATGCCGCGCTCGGCACAGAGCTTTGCAACGGCGCGTGCTTCCGCCGCTGCTTCCGGGCGCAGACCGTGGTCGATCGTCACCGCCAGCAGCCTGGCTGTCGGGGCGCTGCGGTCGAGGTGAGCTTTGAGGAGAAGAAGGAGGGCGGTGGAGTCGCTGCCGCCGGACACGGCCGCAACAGCGCCGTTGGAAAAGTCGATCGTTGAAAAGTCCGAAACGTCAGGCTCGGTATCGAGCATCAATGCATGTCGCCCAAAACTGGTCCCCGGACGCCGACATGCAAGGGAAAGACTAGCACGCCGCCAGCGCCCTCTCCTGTTTGACGCGTTCCTTGAGCGCGGCCGAAATATCGGGATAGCGCTTGCCGATCTCGCCGAAGGTGGCGCAGGCGACATCCTTCTGCTTGAGGCCGACCAGCGAGACGCCGAGCTTCAAAAGCATGTCGGGCGCCTTCTTTGCCTTTGGATAGTCCTTGCTGGCAGAGAGGAAAACCTCGGCCGCGTCATGATACTTCTGCTGGCCGAGCAGGGATTCGCCCAGCCAGTAATGCGCGTCCGCCGCCTTGGCGTCCTTCGGGAAGCGGGCGATGTGGTCGCGAAAACCCTGCTCGGCGGTGCTGTAGTCGCCCGACAGGATGAACTGGTAGGAGTTGCGGTAGATTTCTTCCGGATCGTTGGTGGAAGGCAGCGCCGCCACCACCGTGCCGTTGGACTTGCCGGTCTTGGGGCCGGTCGCCGGCGCCTCGGCGGCGGGCGCCGCACCTTCCGCCGGCGCGATCGCCTGCGTGTTGCCGCCGGCGTCGACCACATTGCCGTTCTTGTCGACAGTGATGGTGCCGAAGGTCTTTGGCGGAGTGCCGGTGATCACCTTGCCGGGATCGCCGGTCTGCGATTCGACGATGACTTCGCCGACGCTCTGGCCGCCATCCGATTGTGCACCCGAATCGGCCGGCGCCTGCGTTGCCGGGGCCTCGGCAACGCTGTTGCCGGTATCGCCATCCTGCGGCGCGGCTTCTGATTTCTTCTGCGCCGGCGGCTGCCCGCTGGAGCCGCCTTCCAGCTGCTGGAAGCGGAACTCGTTGTCTTCCTGCTGCTTGCGCATCTGCTCCTGCATCTGCAGGACCTGGAAATTGAGTTCCTCGATCTTGCCGTTCATCTGCCGCAGCTGTTCCTCAAGGCTGGCAGCGGTGGTGCCGTCCTGCTGCTGCGCGATCTGTTGCTGCTCCGGCTTCTCCTTCTTGCCGAAAATGCCGAGCGTCGGCAGATGGAAGGAAAAGCCGCTATCGGCGGGTTGTCCGGTGCCGCTCGCAGTAGCCGCGAAGCCTGATACGAGCAGCAGCGCAAGCGTGCCGCTCAAGACCGATCTGAAATGCATGTGCCTCTCGCCGTGTAATTCGTGAGTCTGTTCGCGCCTTCCAATCACAGTGGGACCAGCCAAGCGCCCTCGGCTCTTAGCAGGAGGCGAGACTTCGGCCAAATTTTGTTTCCGGATTTTGTTTCCGGGACCAGAACTGAAAAAGGCGGCCATTGGCCGCCTTTCGCATGCAGGTGTTGCAATTATGCGACTAAAGCGTAGCTATCAGGAACCGGCGCCGGAGAGCGTGGTGACCGCGCGGCGATTCTGCGACCAGCAGGAGATGTCGTCGCAGACCGCGACCGGGCGCTCCTTGCCGTAGGAAATCGTCTTCAGGCGGCTTGCCGAAACGCCCCTGGCGACCAGGAAGTCGCGGGTGGCGGCGGCGCGGCGGGCGCCAAGCGCCAGATTGTATTCACGCGTGCCGCGCTCATCGGCGTGGCCTTCGACGACGATGGCATACTGCTTGTACTGGTTGAGCCACTGCGCCTGGCGCGACAGCGTCGTCTGCGCATCGGCGCGGATCGAGGACGAGTCGGTATCGAAGAAGATGCGGTCGCCAATGTTGACGGTGAAGTCCTGCGCCGAGCCGGGCGTTGCGGCACCCGCACCATTGAGACCGAGGTCGGCGGCGCTGTTCGGGGTCTTCTTCGAGGCGCAACCGGTGATGGCGAGCATCGCGATCAGCGCAATCATCGCCGGGTTTCTGGTAAGTGCTGCGATACGGCCCATGCCGCCTCTCCTTCGTATTTCGAGTGATTTCGTTGATCACCCAGTAACCACGTTTGGGTTAACCGGCATTCAAGAAACACGGTTAAAATTTGGTTTCAGCCGCCCGTCCGCAGCCGAATAACCTCATGCCACAATGGTCGCGGACCGTAGGCGGAAATGCGGCCAAAAGGCGACTTTGGCGTGAAAAAAGCCCCGAAACGGGGCTTTTGGGGCACTGTTGCCAAGTTGCAACGAAGCGAACGGTGGCTCGGCTGAAACGTGGTTACTCCAGCAGCGGCGACCACGCCGGATCGGAAGCGAAATTCGCCGTCGGGATCGACTGTTCGTTGCGGCCGGTGAGGTCGACCGAAACCAGTTTTGGGCCACCGGCGGAGTCGCGGAAGAACATCAGCACGCGGCCGTTGGGCGCCCAGGTCGGGCCTTCCTGCTGGAAGCCCGAGGAGAGGATGCGCTCGCCCGAACCGTCGGTGCGCATGACGCCGATCTGGAATTCGCCGCCCGTCTGCTTGGTGAAGGCGACGAGGTCGCCGCGTGGCGACCACACCGGCGTCGAATAGACGCCGTCGCCGAACGAGATGCGGGTCTGGCCAGAACCGTCGGCGCCCATCACATAAATCTGCGCGCGGCCGCCACGGTCGGAGGTGAACACCACCTTGCTGCCGTCCGGCGAATAAGACGGCGAGGTGTCGATGGCGGTCGAGTTGGTCAGCCTGGTGGTCGAGCGGCTGCGCAGATCCATGGCGAAGATGTTGGAATTGCCGTCATCGCGCAGCAGGCTCATGATCACCTTCTGGCCATCGGGCGAAAAGCGCGGCGCAAAGGTCATGCCGGGAAAGTTGCCGACCAGTTCACGCTGCCCGGTCTCGATCTGCAGCAGATAGACCCGCGGCTGGCCGCTTTCGTACGACATGTAAGTGATTTCCTGCCGATTCGGCGAGAAACGTGGCGTCAGCACGATCGACTTGCCGTCCGAGAGATAGCGCACGTTGGCGCCGTCCTGGTCCATGATGGCGAGCCGCTTCTTGCGCGCATTCTTGGCGCCGGATTCGTCGATGAAGACGACACGCGTATCGAAATAGCCCTTCTCGCCGGTCAGCCGCTCATAGATGGCGTCGGCGATGATGTGGGCGACACGCCTGGTGTTGGCATCGTTGGCGAAGAACTGTTCGCCTGAAAGCTGCTGGCCGGCAAACGTGTCCCACAGCCGGTACTGGGCGCGGACACGGCCATCGGACTCCTTGGAGACACTGCCGGTGACCAGCGCCTGCGCGTTGATCACCTTCCAGTCGTCGAAGCGCGGCTGCGCATCCGGATTGGCGATCTTCTCGATGAAAGCCGCCCTGTCGATCGGCGCAAACAGGCCCGAGCGCTTCAAATCCTCGCTGACGATCTTGGATATCTCCGTGCCGAGCGCATCCCCGCCCTGGAAGTCGGTGATGGCGATCGGTAGCGGCTCGATATTGGGTTTGGTCAGGTCGAGCTGGACCAATGCCCTTGCCGGCAGTGTGGCGAGACCGCTCATGCCGGTCGCAATCGTGCCGATCAGCATTAGCGTCGTGAGAAATTTCTTCATTCGTTCAGCCTCGTTGATCTCTCGGCAACTCAGTACAGGTCGCTCGGGATGAAATTGACCTCGACCTCGTTCCACCCCAACGCGCCGTCATATTTCGCGACGGGCAAATTGTAAGGAGCGCAGCGCAGCACGGCGCGCCGTGCGCCTTCCGAGACGATGCGGGAAGCCGGGGAACCGTCGCCGCCGGACACGACTTCCGGCGCGCCGTCGATCTGGCCATCCTGGGTGAGCTTCATCCGGATGGTGACTTTCTGGCTGTCGCCATCGAATGTGCCGGGCGTCACATTCCAGCAACGCGTGATCTGCGCCTTCAAACCATCGAGCTCGCTCTGCGAAAGCTTGGTGCCCTGGTTCTTGTCGCCGCCGAGCGAGGACTGCTGGGTCGAGCTCTTGGCGCCGCCGCCGGAGGGCTTCTGCATGTCGAGCAGTTTGGAAATATCGTCGGCATTGAATTGTTTTTCATCCGACTTCGGCTTGGAGGATGCCTCCTTGACCGGTTTGTCGGCGTCCTTGCGATCCGGCGTCTTGGCGCTTTCGGCCGGCTGCGGCTTCGGCCGCGCTTCCGGAGCAGGCGCGGAATCGGGCAGTTGCGTTGCCTCGGCAGGCTGGTCCTGCGTGATGGCATCGGCGACCGCGTCCGGCTTGACCTCCGGCTGCGGCTTGATGGCCGCCGTCTTGTCCTGCAGCGGAGCCGGCGTCGGCTCCTTGGCGGGCGTCGGCTTCGGGTCGGTCTGTTTGACCGGCTCGGGCTTCACTTCTTCCTTCGGCTGCGGCACCGGTGCGACCTCGGTGGCCGGCACGGGCTTGGGCTTTTCCTGCGGCTTCGGCACGTCCTCGGTCTTCGGCTTTTCGACCGGGGTCGGCGCCTGCTCGGGCGCGAAGGTCGGATCGATCGGCCTTGGCTTGGCCTCCGGCGTTATCGGCTTGTCGGTGTCGACGGTGTTCTCGCCGACCTTCTGGGCATCGGGCACGATATCGGGGCGCTGTGTCGGGGTCGGCGCCGGTTTCTCATGCATGACGGCCTTCTTGTCGCCTTGCAGGACCTGGCTGACTGCCTCCATCGGCACAATCTCAACCGCCACCGACTCCACATCCGCGGACGGCAGGGCGGCCGGCGCCGACAGCGTGAACAGGCCGAAGGCCAGTGCCGCCGTATGCAAGATCACCGATGTGGTGAGGCCGGTCTTCATCTTGGCGTTACTGACCCTGTTCCTGCAGCGAAATAAGGCCGATGTTCTTGTAGCCGGCGGCCGAAATGAGGCCCATAACCTTCATCGCGGCACCGTAATTGGTAGTCGTGTCGCCTCGGATGTAGATGCGTTCCTCGTAACCGGTCTTCGAGATGGCCTGTAGTTTCGCCACCAACTCCTCGATCGGGATCTCGGTTTCCTGAAGATAAATCTGCCCGTCGGCCTTGATGGAGACCGTAATCGGCTGGGTATCGGCGTTCATCGCCTTGGCCTGAGTCTCCGGCAGATTGATCGGCACGCCGACCGTCAGCATGGGTGCGGCGACCATGAAGATGATCAAAAGCACCAGCATCACGTCGACCATCGGCGTGACGTTGATTTCCGACATCAATGCATGGTGGCGGCCGCGCCGCCTGTGTCCGCGCCCGCCGCGTCCTGCCATGCCAACCGACATACCCATATTCTTACCTCAGCCCTTGGGCGCTACTTTTTCATCGATTTGGCGCGAGAGTATGGCGGAGAACTCGTCCGAGAACCCTTCCATCCGCACCGCGATCTTGTTCGCATCCGATGACAGCTTGTTGTAGGCGATGACCGCCGGAATGGCGGCGAGCAGACCGATGGCCGTCGCCAGCAGCGCTTCGGCAATGCCGGGTGCGACAACCGCGAGACTGGTGTTCTTCGAACCGGCAATCGCCTGGAACGAGGTCATGATGCCGATGACGGTGCCGAACAGGCCGATGAAGGGTGCAGCCGAACCGGTGGTGGCGAGAAAGCCGAGACGGCCCTCCAGCTTCTCCATCTCGCGCGTCAGCGCCAGATCCATGGCTTTGTCGATGCGGGTCTGCAGGCCGAGCGGCGATTTGGCGCCCTTCTCGAAGCTCTTCTTCCATTCGCGCATGGCGGCGACGAAGATCGCGCCCATGCCCGTGGTCTTGCGGTCGGCGAGCGTGCGATAGAGCTCTTCCAGCGACTGCCCCGACCAGAACACCTGTTCGAAGCGATTCAGCGACAGTCGCATGCGGGCATAGGACACCAGCTTGTCGACGATGATTGCCCAGGTCCAGACCGAGGCGCAGAGCAGACCGATCATGACCAGCTTGACCACCCAGCTGGCCTGTGTGAACAGCGCCCAAATCGACAATTGCGCGCCCGGGTCGGCGAGTGCGATATTTTCCATCGTTCAGTCCTTAAGATTTTCCGGGCATCGCGGCGGCTGGCCCATGGGCATCCCTTGTGGTCCGTTCGCGCTGAGCTTGCGATTAACCCCAAAATGCACCGTTGGCGGCCTTTTCAGGGCAAATATTGGTGAAAGGAAGGCGCGCGGATTCTTCCAATCTTCACCAATCCCTTCATGAACCGTTATGGTTAAGGATGGGTTAGGAAATGTGGCGCGGCGCATTGCCGCGCCCTGGGGAGGACCGAAGCCTGGCTTCTTGTCTGGCAGGTGTACTCAACGCCGCTCGGATTGGCCGGCGACAGGCAGCCTTACCCGTTCGCCCTAGGGATAAAAGCTGCAATCCATTCCTTCGGGAAGCGTTTCGGCCGGCCATTCTCGCCGATGATCGCCGCCTGGACCTTCGCCTCGACCAGCACCTCGTCGCCGCGCTTCAATTGCTGCGCCATGACGATACGGGCGCCAGAGATGTCTTCGGTGCGAGTGTCGATGGTCAGGATGTCGTCCATGCGGGCGGGCGCGCGGAAGTCGATCTCCATGCGCCGCACCACCCAGACGATCCTCTCGCCGTGCTTGCCTTCGTGAAGTTCGGTGTGGTGGACGCCGGCAAGCCTGAGGTAGTCCGAGCGGCCGCGCTCGAAGAATTCGAGATAGCGCGCGTGGTAGACAACGCCGGAGAAGTCGGTGTCGGCATAATAGACCCGCGCCATCAGCCGATGGCCGAATTCCGTCAGCGCGCCGGATAGCCCGGCAGTGAGTGCCGCCGATTCACCATGATCGTCCATCGCGCTTTCCTTTTTGCCCCCGGCGGGGCACCTGTCTTGCCAAAATCACCAGCGCAGCGAACCGGATGGCACTGTTGACGGCGATGATCAAGACCTTGATGGCAGCGCTGCTGGTGCTGGCGGCGTCTGCGCTGCCCGGCCAGGCCGCAAGCTTTTCGATGAAGCGCGGCCTCAACCTCGACCAGTGGACCACCTGGGTCGGGGAAGACAAATGGAATGACCGACAAGCCATCCTGCCCTATCCGGAATGGCGCAAGTTCCTCAACGAGGACGACCTCAAGGCGCTGAAGGCTGCCGGCTTCGACTTCCTGCGCATGCCGGTCGACCCCTCGCCGTTCATGTCGGACCAGACGCTGGCGCTTCGCGACGACCTTTATGCCAGCGTGCGGGACTCGGCCCGCATGATCAACCGGGCCGGCCTGAAAGTGATCGTCGACATGCACCTCATCCCGGCCGGCGGTGGCCGCGAGATCGGCATGGGCCAGGTCATGGACGACCCCGCCATTTTCGACGCCTATGTCGAGGTCGTCCGCAAGATGGCGCGTACGCTTGCCACCGAGGACCCGGCGCAGGTCGCTTTCGAGCCGATGAACGAGCCGATCGTCGACTGCGACAGCGATGGCACCAGCCTCTGGCCGGAGCGTCAGCAGAAGCTGTTCGCCGCCGCGCGCGCCTCGGCCACCAGGCTGACGCTGATCCTCACCGGCGCCTGCTACTCCAATGCGGCCTCTTTGGTCAGGATCGACGCGAAGACGATCCCCGACGACAACGTCATCTGGACCTTCCACTCCTACGATCCGTTCCTGCTGACCCATCAGGGCGCGACCTGGGCCGGCGATTTCATTCCGTATGTCACCGGCCTGCCCTATCCCCTCACTGCGGTTCCGCGTGCCGAACTCGATGCAAAGCTGGATGCGATCCGCGCCAAGATGAAGGCTGAGGCGCCGTGGACCAGGCGCAATGGCCTGCTCGCCTATCTCGACGAGCAGGTGGCCAGCATGGACACGGACAAAAAGCTGCTCGGCGTCATGGATGCGCCGTTCGAAAAGGTCGAGGCCTGGGCCAAGGCCAACAGCATCAAGCCGGAAAACATCACGCTCGGCGAGTTCGGCATGATCCGCCAGGAGTATGGCAACCCCTATGTCATGCCGCCGCAATACCGCGCCGCCTATGTCAAGGACATGATAGCGCGCGCCGAGGCGCATGGCTTCTCATGGTCGGTGTGGAGTTTTGGTGGCGCCTTCGGCATCGTCGACGCTTTCAACGGCGAAAAGGCCGAGCCCGCCGTAATGGATGCGATCCGGTCGCTGCCTTAGGCCGTGAACCCATAAATCGGCCGCGCTGACGGCTCGCGAGGGTCCCCTATACCTTGGTAGCGATCAAATTCGCATCGCAGCGAAATGATGCGATGGGATGCCGGCATGGCCCGCCACATCGGCAGCGATGTGGCGGATCCTGATTATTCGGGAAGACCTGAAGCGCGCATTGCTTCGATAAGAGGTGTCGCGAGTACCGGCACGCAACCGATGGCGGAGCACTGGCCATTGCTGCTGAAGTTGGGTTGAAGTTGTATCACGCGCCCGGCAGCCGCGCTCGCATCTTCCATTCGTCCGAGTTTAGCAAGCGCCGCTGCCAGAAACATGTGCGAGACGCTGAAACCTGGTTTGCTACGAATGGCCCGTTGCGCTGCCGCCGCAGCATCTTCATAGCGCCCGCGAAGAAAATGACCCATGCAAATGCCATGCAGCGCCGCAGTAATCCACGGATCGAGTGGACTAAGGCGGATACCCCGCTCGCCCCATTCGATGGCACGCTCGGCTTCCCCTCCCCAGCCCAAAATCAACGCGCCCCACGAATATGCCCACGCTGCCGACGGGGAGATTGCAAGAGCGGCCTCGAACGTTTCCTGAGCCAAGATGCGGTTATGTTCGACAAGACCGATAGCGATTGCGGCATAGACAAGTGCTGGGGCATCGTCGGGGCCAAGCGCCACTGCAGTATGTGCGTGCTGTATCGCAGCTGTGCGATTGTCTTCACGCCTTCCCGCTCGGAGATATAGTATTTCATTGCAAAACGCCGTCTGGCCGTGCGCGAGCGCGTAGTTCGGCTCAAGTAAAAGTGCGCGCTCAAGGAGTGGCACTGCCTGCGACGCGCCCTCCGGCATCCCAGTATCCACCAGAGGCGTCGCGCGTAGCACGAGGTCGTAGGCGTCGAGATTTTCAGGCCGTTTGCGCTTCGCCCGTTCAATTTCGGCTTGGCGCAGGCTGGGCTCGATCGCGGCGACAGTGCTCAAAGTAATTTCATCCTGCAAAGCAAAGATGTCGTCGACAGCGCGGTCGTAGCGATCTGCCCAAATATGGGCCCTGGTCTCCGCGTCAATGAGCTGGGCTGTGATCCGTACTCGGTCGCTGGCCCGTCGCACGCTGCCTTCCAACACGTAACGAACACCTAGTTCCCGTCCAACCTGCCTGATGTCAACGGACCGCCCCTTATACGTGAAGGTCGAATTGCGGGCGATCACGAACAGCCATTTGAAACGGGAAAGCGCAGTGATGATGTCTTCCACCATGCCATCAGCGAAGTACTCTTGCTCCGGGTCACCGGACATATTCTGAAACGGTAGAACGGCGATTGAAGGTTTTTCGGGTAATGGCAGCGGTCTATTGCCATCCGCAATCGTTGCCTTCGGTACGTTACCAGGTTTAACTTCATATATTCGAACCACCCGATCAATGTTCTTTAGCGATCGCTCGCCCAGATCATCGAACTCGAACTTCGTTTTTCCCCTGACTTGTTCGAACGCACTTCCCGACAAACATACGCAGCCCGGCGAACACTCGTTCTCAACGCGCGCGGCCACATTCACGCCGTCACCAAAGATGTCGTTTTCGTCCCTGATAATGTCTCCGATGTTGATGCCAATGCGAAAGGCAATCTGTCCTTCCCGCCCGGCCATCTTCTCTTGAACAGCCATGGCGCAAGTCACCGCGTCGACAGCGCTAGCGAATTCGACCAAGAGGCCATCGCCAGTTGTCTTAACGATCCTGCCCTTGTGTTCCGCAATGGCTGGATCAACGATTTCGCGGCGGATGGCTTTAAGGGCTTCGAGCGTGCCGACTTCGTCAGCGCCCATTAACCGCGAATAACCGGCAACATCCGCTACCAACACCGCCGCTAACCGTCTCTCAACGCGCGCCGTAACCACCGCCACCCCCTGCTGGTTTGGACTGAATATAGCAGGATGAACCTCCGGCGGGAGACTTGGAACCCCGACAATAATCCACCACCGCTGCTGCGCTCCAATCCGCCATCCCCACCCGGACGAAGGGTCGGGGTCTGGACACCGCGCCAGGGCCGCTTTGGGTCATACGCGACAGGGCCGGACCAGCAGCAAGTCCGGCGATGTCCGTTATGCTGAAGGGAAGCGGAAGTAAATTCAGAGCATTAGTAGGACCGCGACCAACCATTGCGGGTTGGTGGCACTGTCCTAGATGTGATTCAAGCTCCGAAACCGGGGCCTCTGGCGTTCGTCAAACTCGCATCAATCCGAATTTGGCTGCGTGCTAATGAGTCCACGCCCTAGTCAGGGGCGAGGCCTAAGCGGGACCCAGATCGATCTGCAGGATCTCCGGGCGCATGCCGAACCGCACCGGTGCGATGCTGAAGCCGAGTCCACCCGACACAATCAGGTTGCGGTCATTCTCTACGACATGTCCATAAGCGAAACGGTTGCCGAAGCGTGACGGCACCACCGGTGAATAGCCGAACAGCCTGACCTGTCCGCCATGGGTGTGGCCCGACAGCGTCAGCGAAACCCGCCATGGCACTTTCGGGAAAATGTCGGGCTCGTGTGCAAGCAGGATGATCGGCGCCTGGTCGCTGACCTTCGCCAGCGTGCCGTCGAGATCGTCCAGGCCCTTGCCACGGCTCCGGCCCCAGGCCCGGCCGGGAAGCAACGCCAACTGATCGGCAAGACCGGCAAGCCAGAAGCCGTGCCCGTCCTTTTCCAGGCGCACGACATCGTTTTCAAGCACCGGAATGCCGACGGCCTCCAGCGCCTTGCGTGAAATCGTCGGCCCGGCGCCAGCCTTTTGGGCGGTGCGGTCTTCCCACCAGTCATGGTTGCCGAGGATCGACCAGACGCCGAGCGGCGCCTTGAGGCCGGAAAGTGCCAGCGCCCATTCGGCCGCATCCACCCAGCCCGTCACCATGCGAGTGCCAGCCGGATAATCGCCAAGCATGAGGATCACATCCGGCTCGAGCGCATTCGCCTCGGCGGCAAGCGACGCGATCCGCTCCGGCGTCATCCAGGGATGGCAGGCGTGGATGTCGGAAAGCACCGCGACGCGCAGCTTCAATCCCGCCGGCCAATGCGGCGGCGTCAGCTGGTAACGCTTCACATGCGTCAGCAGCATCGGCTCGATGCCGACCGCATAGGCGCTGAGCGAAGCCAGCGAGAGGAACGAACCCCCGACGAATTTCAGGAACCCGCGTCTGGTGATCACTTTCCTGGCTCCGGCGCTTGATCGGAGCAGTTCGCGCCGACATTTGCGCTCGATAAAATCCAGGAATGCGCCTTCACGCTGGCAGGCTTGAGGAGATTCTGCGCAGACAAGCGGTTCCGGAGGACAAATCTCCGTTACTCTTCCTGGAACAGGTTGATCTGCTGCTGCGCCAGGTCCTTCGGCGCATCGAGGCCCAGATGGCGCCAGGCATTGGCGGTCAGCACCCGGCCGCGCGGCGTGCGCTGGATGAAACCCTGCTGGATCAGATAGGGCTCGATAATGTCCTCGATGGCGTCGCGCGGCTCGGACAGGCCGGCGGCGATGGTCTCGATGCCGACCGGTCCGCCGCCGAAATTGCGGGCGATCATCGAGAGATAGCGGCGGTCGAGCGCGTCGAGGCCGAGCCCGTCGACCTCCAGCCGCGTCAGGGCTTCGTCGGCAATCTGCCTGTCGACATGACCGTCGCCGGCAACGGAGGCGAAATCGCGAACCCGGCGCAGCAGCCGGCCGGCGATGCGCGGCGTGCCGCGGGCGCGACGCGCGATCTCCAGCGCACCGTCGTCGCCGAGCGGCATTTGCAGGATGCGGGCGCCGCGGCGCACGATCTGCTCCAGTTCCTCGACGGAATAGAAATTGAGCCTGACCGGAATGCCGAAACGGTCGCGCAGCGGATTGGTCAAAAGGCCGAGCCGGGTGGTGGCGGCAACCAGGGTGAAGCGGGCGAGGTCGATCTTGACCGAGCGCGCCGCCGGCCCCTCGCCGATGATCAGGTCGAGCTGGAAATCCTCCATCGCCGGATAGAGGATTTCCTCAACCGCCGGATTGAGCCGATGGATCTCGTCGATGAACAGCACGTCGCGGTCTTCGAGATTGGTCAGAAGTGCCGCGAGATCGCCGGCCTTGGCGATGACCGGGCCGGAGGTCGAACGGAAATTGACGCCGAGCTCGCGCGCCATGATCTGCGCCAGCGTCGTCTTGCCAAGTCCCGGCGGCCCGACGAACAGCACATGGTCAAGCGCCTCGCTGCGACCCTTGGCAGCCTCGATGAAGACTTTGAGATTGGCCCGTACCGCCGCCTGGCCGACGAAATCGGCAAGCGTCTGCGGCCGCAAAGTCTGCTCGGCATCCTCGCCGCGCTTTTCCGGGGCAATGAGGCGAGGGGAAAGGCTCATGCCGCCTTCCTCGCACAGGGTAAAGGAGGGGGCAAGCAACCACTCACCGCGCCAGTTCCTTCAGCCCGAAACGAATGAGCTTTGAGGCATCGGCATCCTCGCCCGCCGTCTTCAGCGCCGCCGCCACGGCATTGGCTGCCGTGTCGCGCGAATAGCCGAGATTGACCAGCGCCGAGACGGCGTCGGTGATCGGCGCCGGCGCCAAGCCTTCGCCGAGTTCCTGCTTCAGGCCGATCGTGCCGGAGGCGGTTCCGGCATAGGCCGGCGCCTTGTTCTTCAGTTCGGTGACGATGCGCTCGGCGACCTTCTTGCCGACGCCGGGGGCGCGGCTGACCATGGCGATGTCGCGCAGCGCGATCGCATTGGCGAGGTCGGCCGGCGCCAGTGTCGACAGGATGGCCAGCGCCACCTTGGCGCCGACGCCTTGCACATTGTTCATCAACAGCCGGAACCATTCGCGCTCAAGCACCGACTGGAAGCCGTAGAGCCGGATCATGTCTTCGCGGACATAAGTCTCGATGAATAGCACCACGGCCTCGCCAGCCGACGGCAGCGACGCCAGCGTGCGCGCCGAGCAATAGGCGACATAGCCGACGCCATGCACGTCGACGAGGCAGAAATCCTCGTCGATCTCGTCGAGCGTGCCCTTGAGCTTGCCTATCATGCTCAATAGCCTTTCATGATGCCAACGCCGCCATCCTGTAGGCGACGCTTTGCCGGTGATGCGCGTGGCAGATGGCGATGGCCAATGCGTCGGCGGCATGTTCGGTGTCGAAAGTGGCTTTCGGCAACAGCACCTTGACCATCATGTGGATCTGCTTCTTGTCGCCATGGCCGACGCCGATCACCGCCTTCTTGACGGCATTGGGGGCATATTCGGCGACGACAAGGCCGGCGCGCGCCGGCACCAGCATGGCAATGCCGCGCGCCTGGCCGAGCTTCAGCGTCGCCACAGCATCCTTGTTGACGAAGGTCTGCTCGACGGCCGCCTCATGCGGCATGGCGGCGTGCAGGATCTCGGCCAGCCCGTCATGCAACTGACAAAGCCGTGTCGCCAGCGCCGCCTTGTCGTCGGAGCGTACGGTGCCGGAGCCGATAAAGCGCAACGAATTGCCGAGGCTTTCGACAATGCCCCAGCCGGTGCGCCTCAGCCCCGGATCAATACCGATGATGCGAATCGCTTGCCCCATGCGCCCGAGTCTACCTCCGGCGGACAGCGATGCCAGCGAAATGTGAACAAACCGGAAACGAGAGGCGTTTAACCCCGAGCGAAAGCCGTGTTGAGCAGCGTGATCTGGTCTGAAACCGGATTGGCGCGGCGGACGGCCGACGGCGCCTCGGCGAACGCACCGCCGTAGATCTCCTCATCCATGCGGCGCACCAGTGCCTGCAGGCGCAGCGAACGGGTGACGAGGTCGAGGAAATCCTTCGGCAGTTCGTTCCAGCCGGCCGCTTCGTCGTGCGCCGACGCGGTGTCGAGGCGCACCTTGGATTTTTCCGAAGCGACCTGGTCGCGGGTCATCTCGCCGGAGTTCGCCGCCCGCTGCAAAAGCAGCCACGAGGCAACCTGCATCAGCCTGGTGGTCAACCGCATCGATTCGGCTGCATAGAGCGTTGCTGCCAGCCTGGACAGCTTTTTCGCCTCGGCCCGGCCCTTGCCGTCGAGATATTCTGCTGCTTGCTCGACCAGGCCCATGCCTTCCTGGTAAAGCGGTTTGAAGGATTGGGAGAAAACCCGGCGTTCCGCCAGCTTGATGGTTTTCGCGCTGCCCTTCGAAGGCTCGTTCATCGATACGCCCCTGCACTGCCCCGTCGGCTGATTCGGCTTCTTCGCCGTCACGCCGGCACCCTAGATGACTGAGGCTTGAAAATGCGCTTCGCCATCGGTGAAGGCAAGCACATGTTTAACAAACGGTTAACGCCGGCGTATGGGCGCTAGAGTCGGATGATCTCAGGTCGAATTGACCTGAAACTTACGACCCAAAATGCGGACAAAAAAAGAGCCGCGGATAAGGCGGCTCTCAGGAGTTTAACAGGGAGGCGTCAAACGAAGTGGCTCCAACCACTCGGTAAGAATCCAGATAACTGGATGGACATAGTAAACACCTGTAAAGCTTAATGAACCCTTAACAGCGCGGATATTTCTTGATCGACCGCTGCCCTTCTGTGCCGTATCAGCACAACGGCCCGGGGAACCTGATCGTCGGCTTGCTCAAGCCTTCTTCCAGATCGCCGGCAGGGAAATAAAGGCGAAGAGCAGCATTCCCGCATAAAAACCCATCGAGGAAGAGGCCAGCACCGGCTCGATTTCCGGATGGCCGGCAAGTTCAAAATAAAGCCCGATCATCAGCACGATGCCGCTGATTGCCGTCAGCCAGAAATGCACGACGGCAATCGTCTTTTGTCCGACGGCCGGGAACAAATGGTAGAAGAAGGCGAACACCGCCGACATCAGCCAGCCCGCCACCATGGTGTGCGCATGGGTCGGCATCTGGCCGTGGTCATTGGTGATCGCCATATGCAGGCCCAGGGCCATGCCGCACAGCGCGTAGATGACGGCCAGGGTGAAGAAGTTTCGTGCTACGCCTTGCATGGGATACCCTCGTTGGTTGCCGCAGACTTGGTCCGATCGCGCGCGGCCAAAATGAAACGCCGGACGCGAGCGGCTTAGTCCCGGCAGGTTTCAGAATCATGCCGCGAAACCAACCAATGTTGAAACGGCGTCTATCCGGCAAATGCCGGGTATTCCCAGGGCTCGCGGCAAAACCGGTGATCGCGCCGCCGCAACAAACCGGCGCTCCAGCGGCATCCCTTCGATACATGTACGGAATAATCCGCCCTCTTTTGGAAGCAGACGCGCAACTAGCGTTTGCCCTGGAACGACGCAAAAGGAGCGGCAATGGACTGGTATTCGATCGTCAAGTTCTTCCACATCGTTACGGCCACTTTGTGGGTCGGAGGCGGGTTCGTGCTGTTCCTGCTTGGCATGCTTGCCGAGCGTGCCGGAAACATCGAGGAAAAGTTGCAGGCGATCCGTGCCAGCGGACAGCTTGGCGGCAGGTTTTTCGCACCGATGTCGATGCTGACGCTGATCTTCGGCCTGATCATGTGCAGCTTCTGGGTGGGATTCGCAGATCTGTGGATTGTCATCGGCCTCGTCGGCTACGCCACGACCTTTTCGATCGGCATGTTCGTCTTCAAACCAATCGGCGAGCGCATGGGAGCCGTGATCGCCAAGGAGGGCATATCACCTGCTGTCCTTGCCATGGGCCAGCGCATGATGAGCGTGGCACGCTTCGACTATGCCGTGATGCTGGTCGTGGTCGCGGACATGGTGCTCAAGCCGACCGAGCACGACATCGGTATTCTTGCCGGCATGATTTTGGTTGTCGTCGCCGGCGCCGCACTGGCCTTTGGCGGCAGTCGCCGCCTCGTGCCGAGCGCCGTCTAACACCTAAGACTATGCAGGCGACCGTACGGCCGCCTCGCGCTGCTTACATCAGGCCGGCGATCCCGTCCCACAACAGCTTGACCGCGACCACGGCCACGGTCGCGTAGGTGAAGGGATAAAAGATCTCCGGCCGCATGCGCCGCACCAGCCATGCGCCGGCGATGGTAGCCAGCGGCGCCAGTGGCATCAGCACGGCCGACGCCGTCAGATTGGCGGTGTCGAACTGGCCGAGCGCGAAATAGGGGATCAGCTTCAGCGCATTGGTGGCGGCAAAGAAGATCGCCGATGTCCCCGACAGCACCTTCGGGTCGAGGCGGATCGGCAGCGCGTAGACCTGGAAGGGCGGGCCGCCGACATGGGCGACGAAGCTGGTGAAGCCGGCGACGGTGCCCCAGAAGGCGGCGGCGATGCGGTTGCGGTCTGCTGCATGGTCGGAGCCGTGGCGAAACTGCAGATAAAGCCAGCGCAGCACGAAGATCAGCGCGACCGCGCCGACGATCAGCCGCACCATCTCTTCGGTCACAAGGGCTGCCGTCAGCCAGCCGAGCCCGATGCCGATCACCGCGCCCGGCATCATGTCGACCAGCATCTTGCGGTCATAGACGCCCCACCACGTCCACACCGAAACGATGTCCATCAGGCACAGGATCGGCAGCAGGATAGCGGCCGCCTGCACCGGCGGCATGGCCAGCGCCATCAGCGGCACGCCGACAAAGCCGACAGCACCGCCGAAGCCGCCTTTCGACAGGCCGACAAGGATCACCGCCGGAATGGCGGCGGCATAAAACCACGGATCGGCGAGCAGACCTGACATGGGATGAAGTAGGCTGGAGGGAAGGCGATGACCTGCAATAGCCCAGAAACCCGTGCGCCGCGACAGCGAAAATGCCGGCAGCGTCCATCAACTGTCCGTAACTTGACCGTTCGGGATTTGCGGCAAGATCGCCGCCGATGCATAAGGGCGCCATCCCCGATGCACCAGGTTTTGACCCCAGGTTTTTGACAATGAGCGAACCCCACATCCGCCGCGCCGAGGCAGCCGACCTGCCGGCCATTATCGCCATGCTCGCCGACGATCCGCTCGGCAGCAGCCGTGAAGACGCCAGCGAGCCGCTAGCCAAAGCCTATCGCGATGCCTTTGCGGCTGTGAACGCCGACCCCAACCAGTTTCTCGCCGTGATGACGGACGACGGCCGCGTCATCGGCACGCTGCAGATCAGCTATCTTGCCGGCCTGTCGCTGCAGGGTGCCTGGCGCGGCCAGGTCGAGGCTGTCCGCGTCGCCGCCGACCGGCGCGGCGAAAGGCTGGGGCAGCGCCTGCTGGAATGGGCGGTCGAACAATGCCGCGCACGCGGCTGCAAAATTGTCCAGCTGACCACCAACAAGAGCCGCCACGACGCGCACCGCTTCTATGACCGGCTCGGCTTCAAGGCCAGCCACATCGGCTACAAGCTGGAACTCTAAGCATTCCCCATCGGCGGCGGGCGGCGCCGGATCGGCTGCGCCTTGATGATGGCGGTGCTGGTTTCGGCCTTGTCGGCGATGCGGTCGAGCAGCTTGTCGAGCTCGCTCATCGAACGCACATAAAGTCGCGCCACGAAACAATCGTCGCCGGTGACCTTGTCGCATTCGCCGAACTCGGGGATCTCCTCGATCAGCTGTTGCACGATATGCAACTTGCCCGGCAATGGCCGGATACGCACGATCGCCTGCAGCGGATAGCCCAGCGCCTCCGGGTCGATCTCGACAGTGAAGGCGCGGATGACCCCGCGCTCCTCGAGCCGCCGCAGCCGCTCGGACACGCTGGGCGACGACAGCCCGACCTGCTGCGCCAGTTCCTTCAATGATGTCCGGGAATCCTTGACCAGGATGTCGAGAAGCTTTCTGTCCAGATCGTCCAGCATTTTCATTCTCTCGCAAAAGGCGAAGATCGCCTTATTAAATTAGGCCATGCCCGCATATCACCTTTCATAAGGCATATAAACCCTCAGGATCGCATGAGATTATCCAGCCTCAAACAGATATCAGAGGTATTGTCATGGACAGCACGGTGCGCGGCACGATCGAGATGACGGCGGCGATGACAATCATCGGCACGATCGGCTGGTTCGTCGTCATGTCGGGCCAGCCCGTCATGGACGTGGTGTTCTGGCGCTGCGCCTTCGGTGCGGTGGCGCTGCTCATCACCTGTGCAGCACTTGGGCTGCTGCGCGGCAGGCTGACATTGCGCATTCTTGCCATTGCCGCACTCGGCGGGGCGGCCATCGTCATCAATTGGCTGTTGCTGTTCAGCGCGTTTTCCCGCGCCTCGATCTCGATCGCCACGGCGGTCTACAACACCCAGCCCTTCATGCTGGTCGGTTTCGGCGCGCTGTTCTTCGGCGAGCGGCTGACCCTGACCAAGCTGACCTGGCTCGGCATCGCCTTCGCCGGCATGCTGTTGATCGTGCAGACAGGGCCCGATGCCGGTTCCGGCATCGTCGGCACCGATTATGTCACCGGCATCGTCATGGCGCTTGGCGCGGCCTTCTTCTGGGCCGTCGCGGCCATCGTCGCCAAAAAGCTGAAGGGGACCCCACCGCATCTTATCGCGCTGATCCAGGTCTGCGTCGGCGTCGTCATGCTGGCGCCCTTTGCCAACCTCTCCCATTTGCCCGCCGACACGTGGAGCTGGGCCATGCTGGTGACGCTTGGCGTCGTCCACACCGGCCTGGTGTACATATTGATGTATGGTGCCATCCAGAAACTGCCGACACACCTGCAGGGATCGCTGTCCTTCATCTATCCTGTCGTGGCGATCCTGGTCGATGTCATTGCGTTCGGCCACCGGCTGCATCCGGCTCAGCTCGTCGGCGCCGCCGCCATCCTGATCGCCGCCGCCGGCATGAATCTCGGCTGGACTTTGTGGAAGGCCAAATCGCCGGCCGAAAGTCCCCAAGCCGTCAAATGAGCCCCAAATCGGCCGCTGGCCGGCGGTCGTAAACCAAGCCGCCGCATCGATCCCCGCCCGCCTGTTCAAGGCGGGCGCTTTGCTCTATGCCGCAATGCAACCATCTTCGCCCGGCATAGGCGAATTCCCGGATCGAAAGCCAATGAACGACGCAACACCCCCCAACCGCTGCCGCATCGTGCTGATCGCGCCCAAGGACGCGCCGGCCGAACGCATTACAGCTGCCTTCGAGGGCGGCGACGTCGCTTCGCTGATCCTGCCTGAAAACGGCATGGACGAGGCTGCCTTCCAGGCCTTTGCCGAACAGATCGTACCGGTGGCGCAGGCGGCCGGCATCGCCGTCATCATCGCCGGCGACACCCGCATTGCCGGCCGCGTCCAGGCCGACGGCATTCATGTCGAGGTCTCCAAGGACGCACTCGCCGAAACCATCGAACACTTCCAGGGCAAGATGATGGTCGGCGCCGGCGGCGCCAAGACCCGCGACGACGCGCTGGAGCTCGGTGAAACCAGGCCCGATTACATCTTCTTCGGCCGCTTCGGCTACGACAACAAGCCGGAGCCGCATCCGCGCAATCTGTCGCTCGGCCGCTGGTGGGCCGACATGATCCAGATCCCCTGCATCGTCATGGCGGGGTCGGAACTCGCCTCGGTCGAGGCGGTGGCGGACACCGGCGCCGAATTCGTGGCGCTGTCCAGCGCCGTCTTCGCCGATGGCGCCGATCCGAAGGCGGCGGTCGCTGCCGCCAATGCGCTGCTCGACCAAACCGCGCCGCGCTTCGAGGACTGACGTGCGCCGACCCGGACTTCCGATCGCGGTTCTCGTTGCGGCCTTGATGAGCGGGGCAGCGATGGCGGCGGAGCCCGTTCCGCTGCCGCAGCCGAGGCCCGACACGAGCGCACCCGATACCGGCACACCCGACATCAGCGCGCCGGCTACGGGCGCCGCTGATGCGGGCGCCGCAAAGGCCGATGCCCAAAAGGCCGGCACCATGAATTCCGGCGTTCATGTCGACAAGCCGATCGAGACCCCGCTGCCGCAGCCCGCGACCACCGCGCCGCTGCCGTCGGCAGACGCCATCAATCCCGAGCGTTTCGGCGCCAAGCCGGCGGACCCCGCCTATGGCGCTTTCCAGCGCGGCCTCTACAAAACCGCCTACAATCTTGCGCTGGTGCGGGCGCAGAATGGCGACCCGGCGGCGCAGACGCTGGTGGCCGAAATCCTGTCGCGCGGGCTGGGCGTGCCGCTCAACCCTGCCGAGGCCGCCAAATGGTATGCGCAAGCCGCCGAACAAGGGATTCCTGAATCGCAGTTCCAGTACGCGCTGATGCTGCTCGACGGCCGCTACGTCAAGAAGGACGAGAAGGGTGCGTATGCGCTGATGCAGGCCGCCGCCGAGGCCGGCAACCGCCTGGCACAGTTCAACTTTGCGCAGCTGCTGGTTCAGCAGGATCCGGGTGATGCCGGTATCGCCAGGGCAGTGCCCTATTATGAGCGCGCGGCGGCGACCGGCCTTGCCGACGCCCAGTATGCGATGGCGCAGGTCTACGCCAATGGCGTCGGCGGCAAGCCGCACGACGATGCCCAGGCACGCCGCCTGCTGGCGCAGGCTGCCAGGCAGAATTACGATACCGCGCAGATCGATCTTGCCGCCTGGATGATCGAGGGCCGCGGCGGTGCTCGCGATCTGAAATCCGGCTTCAACTGGATGAAGCAGGCGGCCGAAGGCGGCAACGTCGCCGCCCAGAACCGGCTGGCAAAGCTTTACATGGGCGGCATCGGCACCGACCCCGACCTGATCCTGGCCGGAGCCTGGTACGTGGTCGCCCGCCGCGCCGGCCTTATCGATCCGGAGATGGACGATTTCCTGCAAGGGCTGACCGACGACCAGACCAAGCAGGCCTTGCAGAAGGCAAACCGCCTGCCTTGACGGGCGATGTCACCCGACATGATCGAGCACGACCTTGCCGAAGGGCGAGCCATGTTCGAGATGCCGAAAGGCCTCTGCCGCCTCTGCCCAGGGAAAGACCCGGTCGATCACCGGCCGCAGCCGATTGACCGCGAGCGCCCGGTTCATCGCCTCGAAGGATTCGCGCGAGCCGACCGGTATGCCACGTGCTTTCACCTGGCGGCGGAAAATGTCGAGCGGATTGATCGCTCCTTCGCTGCCGCCGAGATAGCCGATGACATTGATCTGGGCGCCGCGCGCCGACGCCTTCAGCGACTGCGCGAAACTTTGCGGACCGCCGACTTCGATGATGTGATCGGCGCCACGGCCATCGGTCAGCGCCAGCACGGCTGACGACCAGTCCGGATTGTCGCGGTAGTTGACGCCGTCATGCGCGCCGAGCTCTTTCGCCCGCGCAAGTTTCTCATCGCTGCTCGACGTAACGATGACGCGCGCTCCGGCGGCTCTCGCGAACTGCACGGCAAACAGCGACACGCCGCCCGTGCCGAGGCTGAGCACGGTTTCACCCGGCTTGAGCTTGCCTTCGGTGAACAACGCATGCCAGGCGGTGACGGCAGCGCAAGGCAATGTCGCCGCCTCGACATCGCTGAGATGCGCCGGGACCATCACGGCCGCCTGTTCGTCCAGCCGGGCGAATTCGCTGAGCAAGCCGTCGATCGGACCGCCGCGCTGGTACGAGGCTTCGGCCATGGCGGAGCTGCCGCCGACCCAGCGCTGCCAGAACGTGCCGCAGACCCGGTCGCCGATCTTGAAGCGGCTAACCTCGGCGCCGACCGCAACGACTTCGCCGACCCCGTCGGAAAGCGGCACCAGCGGCAAGGGAAATGTCGTGTGATAGCTGCCGCGCGCGATCTCGACATCGCGGTAGTTGAGCGCCGTCGCCTTGACCCTGATGATCATCTCCTGGCGGCCGGGTTCCGGCATCGGCAGTTCGACCATTTTGAGATTGTCGATGCCGCCCGGGCTCTGCAGTTCGATTGCCTTCATGTTCGTCGTCCTTGCTTATGGAAGGAAAATCGCTTGCCAGATGGTGGATTTCAAATTCATAATGTTCACCATGATTATGCCTGTAGAACATGATACCGGCGATGCTTGAGGAACTGCGCACGCTTGCCCTGTTTGCCGAGGAAGGCTCGATCCAGAAAGTCGCCCGGCGCCTGCCGCTGACGCAGCCGGCCGTGACGAGGCAGATCCAGCGGCTGGAGGACATGCTTGGCACGACGCTGCTCGACCGCCGGCAGAAGCCGCCGCGACTGACGCCGGCGGGGCTGGAAGTGCTGGCGCGCGGCCGCGAGATCCTGGCTTCCGTGGAGGCGCTGAAAGCCTTTGCGGGGAAGGCAGAGCCGGAAGGACTGCTTCGCCTTGGCCTCGCCCATGGCCTCTCCGACCGCGACGTCGCGGAAGCCATCGCCAACGCCGCGGCGCTCTTCCCGAAAGTGTCGTTGCGGCTCAGGACCGGCTGGAGCGCCGAACTGGTCGATCAGTTCGATCGCGGACAATTCGACCTCGCCATCGTGCTGCGCGCGGACGGCAGCGCGCACGACGATGCCTGCATCGGCACCGAACGTCTCGGCATCGTGACGAACGAGCAGGCGGAGCAGATACCCGACCTCAAAATTGCAGCCTGGATTTTGAGCCCTGCGCCCTGTGATGCGCGCCAGCGTCTGCTTGCTGCTCTTGGCGATGACGGCCGCAGACTATCCATTGCCGCCGAAATCCAGGATCCGGCCATGCAGCTGGAATGGGTGCGCCGCGGCCATGGTGTTGGCCTGATGCCGATGCGCCTTTTCGGCAAACAGCTGCCGACCGGCGTGACGCTTGTCGAAACGGGGAACCTCGACCTGTCCATGCAGGTTGTCGTCATGCGCTCGCCGCATATTCATCGGCTGACGAAGGTCGCCGAGGCCATCGCCGACGCGGTCGGTTCGGTCGTCAATCAGCCCGGCTGATCGTGCCTGCGTCGGCGCCGTATCCGGTGCCCGACCTGCTGATATCGACGCCTTGCGGTCGGCGCCAACCTGCCGGCTCCCTTGCCTCTTCGGGTGATTTGTGGTCTTGGGAGCCCGAAATCGCTTGTCCAGCGACCATCTCATTCCCGGATCAACATCATTATGGCCAAGATCAATGGCAACGAAATCCGTCCCGGCTACGTCATCGAGCACGATGGCGGCCTCTGGGTGGCGGTCAAGACCAACACCGTCAAGCCCGGCAAGGGCGGCGCCTACAACCAGGTCGAACTGAAGAACCTGATCAACGGCACCAAGCTCAACGAGCGCTTCCGTTCGGCCGAGACCGTCGAGCAGATTCGGCTCGACCTGAAGGATTTTTCCTTCCTCTACGCACAGGACGACGCGCTGGTGTTCATGGACACGCAGAGCTACGAGCAGCTCGAACTGGCGAAGGATTTCGTCGGCGACCGCGCCGCCTTCCTGCAGGACGGCATGATGGTGACGGTCCAGCTCTATGAGGACAGGCCGATCGGCATTTCGCTGCCCGACCAGGTGACGTTGACCATCACCGAGGCCGACCCGGTGGTGAAGGGCCAGACCGCAGCGTCCTCCTACAAGCCGGCGGTGCTGGAAAACGGCATCCGCGTGCTGGTGCCGCCATTCATCGGCGCCGGCGAACGCATCGTCGTCGACACCAACGAACTCACCTACATGCGCCGCGCAGACTGATGCATGTCGCCCAAAAGTGGCCCCGGTTTTAGGTCACCGACATGCATCAAGATTAAGGTACGTAGGCAGGAACAGATACGATGGCACGCTCCGCACTTCTCAACGTCATGGTCCAGGCCGCCATGAAGGCCGGCCGCTCGCTGTCGCGCGACTTCGGCGAGGTGCAGAACCTGCAGGTGTCGATGAAGGGGCCGGGCGACTATGTCAGCCAGGCCGACCGCAAGGCCGAGGACATCCTGTTTGCCGAACTGTCGAAGGCGCGCCCCGGTTATGCCTTCCTGATGGAAGAGCGCGGCGCGGTCGAAGGCGACGACGACCAGCACCGCTGGATCGTCGACCCGCTCGACGGCACCACCAATTTCCTCCACGGCATCCCGATCTTTTCCATCTCGATCGCGCTGGAGCGCCAGGGCCAGCTGGTCGCCGCCGTCATCTACAATCCGGCAATGGACGAGCTCTACACCGCCGAGCGCGGCGGCGGCGCCTTCATGAACGACCGCCGGCTGCGCGTTGCCGGCCGCAGCAAGCTCACCGACTGCGTGATCGGCTGCGGCATGCCGCATCTCGGCCGCGGCCAGCACGGCAATTTTCTCGTCGAGCTGCGCAATGTGATGGCCGAGGTCTCGGGCGTGCGTCGCCTGGGTTCGGCCGCGCTCGATCTCGCCTATGTGGCTGCCGGTCGCATGGACGGCTTCTGGGAAACCGGTCTGTCGGCGTGGGACATCGCCGCCGGCCTGCTCCTGATCCGCGAAGCCGGCGGCTTCGTCTCCGACATGGATGGCGGCCAGGACATGCTGGACAACGGCTCGGTCGTTGCCGGCAACGAGGTCATTCAGCGTGCGCTGCTCAAGGCTGTGAAGAAGCCGATTTCTGCACGCTGATCACTGGGCATGCTGGGGCAGCGCGCTGAAGCGCCGCAGTCGTAAAACCGCAACCAAAGCTTGAAATACTGCGCGGCGACGGCCCAGATAAGGGCTGACGCAGGATTTTCGATGACGAGCATGCCACCGCTTTCCCCGCCAGAATCGCCAATTGAGATCCCCTTTGTCGGGCGCTGGCACTATTCGCGTGCGGAGATGATCGCCGATGGCATTGTGCACGCGGTCGGCATCGTGCTGGCGATAGCGGCAGGCTCGGCACTGCTGGCGCTTGCCGCCTTCCATGCCGGTCCCGGCGAATACATCGCTGCCGCTTTCTATGTGGTGTCGCTGCTGACCGTTCTGTCGGTGTCGCTCGCCTATAATCTGTGGCCGGTGACATCGCCGGCCAAATGGATCTTGCGGCGGTTCGATCACGCCGCGATCTATCTCCTGATCGCCGCGACCTACACGCCCTTTCTGGCCCAGCTCGACGGCTCGCCGCTGGCGCTGCCGATGATTGTCCTCGTCTGGACCGCGGCTGTGGCCGGCATCGCCATCAAAGTGTTTCTGCCCGGCCGCTTCGACCGCCTGGCCATTGTCTTCTATCTCGCCATCGGCTGGAGCGGCATCGTTCTGGCCAAGCCGCTGGTCGCGACGCTGCCGACAACGTCGATCGCGCTGATCGTCGCCGGCGGCATCGTCTATTCCTGCGGCGTCATCTTCTTCGCCTGGAAGGGGCTGCGTTTCCACAATGCAGTCTGGCACGGCTTTGTCATCACCGGCGCCGGGCTGCATCTTGCCGCCATGGTCGACTGCCTGGTCATCAACCGCCTCTAGACGGCGGAGCGCCGCCCGCCCTGTCGGGCAATATTGCCAAGCGCCATTCAATTTGGTCACAATTCCGTTTAGAGTCGCGAATTACGTGATCGGCGGCACTGGAGCATTCCAGGGAAAGCGGTTTCCCGTTCGGAATTGCGTCAAGGCAAATAAAGAGCATCGGAAACGGGGCACGGATGGCTTTTCTCAGATCCTTCGGCGTGGGCAGGCGCTCTGATGTCCTGATGTACGATCCGCACAAGCTGTCGAGCCCACAGGTTTTCCTCCTGACCATGGTCATCTTCCTGGTCATCGTCGCCTTCATCGCCGCCATCCTCACCCGCCAGATCTCGACCGCTTTCGGTAGCAATCCCGGCCTCAACGGCCTTATCGTCGGTGTGCTGGTGGTCGGCATCCTGCTTGCCTTCGCCCAGGTCGGACGGCTGTTTCGCGAAGTGCGCTGGGTCAATTCGTTCCGCGCCGGATCCGAAACCACCGAACCGGTGCTGCTGGCGCCGATGAAGGCGATGATCGGCCGCTCCTCGACCGTGGCCTTCTCGACCTCCTCGATGCGCACCATGCTGGATTCGATCGCCACCCGCCTTGACGAAAGCCGCGATACCTCGCGATACCTCGTCGGCCTGCTGGTGTTCCTCGGCTTGCTCGGCACCTTCTGGGGCCTGTTGAACACCATCGGCTCGATTCGCGAGACCATCGAATCGCTCGATCCCGGCACCGGTGATGCCGCCGCCGTGCTCGATTCGCTGAAACAGGGCCTGTCGGCGCCGCTGGCCGGCATGGGCACCGCCTTCTCGTCCTCGCTGTTCGGCCTGTCCGGTTCGCTGGTGCTCGGCTTCCTTGACCTGCAGGCCGGCCGCGCCCAGACCCGCTTCTACACCGAGCTCGAAAACTGGCTGTCGTCGGTCACCGATCTCTCCTCTGACATCGTTGTTGCCGATCCGGCCAAGAGCGAACCTTCCGACGAGATCCGCCTTCTGTCGGAACGGCTGCGCAGCATGCAGGAAAACGGCGGCGGCTCCAATCCGCGTGTCGCCACCGCCATGGCCAATCTCGCCGACGGCATTTCCGGCCTGGTCAAGAACATGCGCTCCGAGCAGCAGATCATGCGCGACTGGGTCGAAGCCCAGTCGGACGAGCAGAAGGCGATGCGCAACACGCTGGAAAAGATCGCCGACGCCCTGAAGAAGCCCGGGGTGCACTAGCATGGCGCTCGCCAAGCGGCGCACCGATCGCCGCATCGACTATTGGCCGGGCTTCGTCGACGCGCTGTCGACGCTGCTCCTGGCGATCATGTTCCTGCTCACCGTTTTCGTGCTGGCGCAATTCCTGCTCGGCCGCGAACTCTCCGGCAAGGATACGGCGCTCACACGCCTCAACTCGCAGATCAACGAACTGACGCAACTGCTGGCGCTGGAGCGCTCGACGACGCAGGACAAGGATGATTCGCTCGCCAATCTGCAGGCATCGCTGTCTGCGTCAGAGGCGGAGAAGAGCCGGCTCGAACAGTTGCTGGCGCAAGGTGCCGGCGCCGGCGACGCCGCCAACCAGCGTGCCATACAGCTGGGCGGCGAACTCGACAGCCAGCGCCAGATCAGCCAGCAGGCGCTGAGCCAGGTCGAGATCCTCAACCAGCAGATCGCCGCGCTGCGCAAGCAAATCGGCGCGCTTGAGGACGCGCTCAACGTGTCGGAGACGCGCGACCGCGACTCCAACACCAAGATCGCCGATCTCGGCCGTCGGCTCAACGTCGCGCTGGCACAGCGCGTGCAGGAGTTGAACCGCTACCGTTCCGACTTCTTCGGCCGCCTGCGCGAAATCCTCGCCGACCGCGAGAACATCCGCATCGTCGGCGACCGCTTCGTCTTCCAGTCGGAAGTGCTGTTTCCGACCGGCTCCGAAGTGATCAACGATGCCGGCAAGGTCGAGATGAAGAAGCTCGCCGATGCCATCATCGAACTGCAAAAGGAAATCCCGCCGGAGATCAACTGGGTGCTGCGCGTCGACGGCCACACCGACAACAAGCCGCTGTCCGGCACCGGCCGCTATCGCGACAATTGGGAATTGTCGACGGCGCGTTCGACCTCGGTGGTCAAGTACCTTATCGAGAATGGTGTGCCCGCGAACCGGCTGGTCGCCGCCGGCTTCGGCGAATTCCAGCCACTCGACCCCGCCGACACCGAAGACGCCCGCAACAAGAACCGCCGCATTGAACTGAAGCTCACCGAACGGTGATTTTTAGTCACGCGAATTTGTTCGCCGGCTCAACTCTAGGGCGCAAGACAGCCTCGGCAAGGCCTGAAAACATTATCTTTTTTTAATTACACTTCGCATCTTAGGCCTCCTAATTTGCCGCGCAGGGCCGGGAACCGCCGGCGATGCCTCCCATCGCGACGCGACGGAACCCGACGGCCCGCGTCCGGAAGGTGGAGCGAAAGCGCTTGCCCCTTCCAAAGCAGGAGGAGACGCACATCATGCGTTCTTTGAAGACTCTCAGGACTGCAGCCCTCACGACACTACTGATCGTCGTTCCGCTCGCCGGCGCCTATGCCGCCGGACATCACAAGGGCGCCCTCGACGCCAGCGACCCGACCGACATGACCGGTCCGCGCGTGACCGGCCTCATTGAGCAGGTGCAGGGCGTCGAACAGGGCATCACCGATGCAAGGCAGGCCAACTCGATCACGGCGGCCGAGGCGCAGAGGCTGCACATGCGGGCCGCCCATATCACCCAGGCCGCCGAGCGGACGGCCGCCGCAGATCATGGCAGGATTCCGGTCGCGCAGTACCGCGACCTGCTGCGCCGCCTCGACAACGTCGACCAGGCGCTGATGTCCGACACCGGCAGCGGCTTCATGATGGGTGACGGCTCCGACGGCGGCAACTATCCGAACGGCTGAGCTCCGCTCTTGATATTCCCGGAATGAGGAAGGGACTATCTGACGCCCTCGGGATCTAGAGCAATTCCAGGAAAAGTGTGAAGCGGTTTTCCGTCCGGAATTGCGTCAAGCAAGTGATAGAGCCCCAAGGGCGTCCTTTTTTGTCACCAGCCAAGCCACAGCGCGGCGAGCGCCAGCACTGCCGGAACGGTCTGGATGTACAGGATTTTCCTGCCAACAGTCGCCGCGCCATACAGCCCGGCGATGGCAACACAAAGCAGGAAGAACACCTTGATCTGGAACCCGGCCGCGCCGAGATAGAGGCCCCAGATCAGCCCGGCGGCAAGGAAGCCGTTGTAAAGCCCTTGATTGGCGGCCAGGACCTTCGAGGCACTGGCAAAATCCGGCTTGAGGTTGAACGCCTTGTGGCCGCGCGGCGTGTCCCACAACACCATTTCCAGATAGACGATATAGAGGTGGATCAGCGCCACCAACCCAACCAGAATATTGCCGATCATCTTGGCTCTCCCCTCATGGCGGTGTTGGGCCGCTGGCCAGCATTCCATGCACGCCCTTACCTGTGCAAGCTGCATCGGCGAGAGCAACCTTTGAGGGTTGCCAAGCCTGGCGCATTGGTATCTTTTCCCGCCGTCCAAAACGCGGAACCTGCCATGTCCTTTCAGAAACTCGATGATCTCGGCCACAAGCTCGAAGCGCTGGAACATGCACTCGCCATCCTCGGCGCCGACGAGGCGACCCACATGGCCGTCGGTGGCGGTGAGAAGCGCGCCGAAGCCATGTCTTCCCTTGCCGGCATGTTGCATGCCAGGGCAACGGCGCCGGAAATCGCCGACTGGCTCGCCGCCGCCGAACAGGACGCGTTGAACGAGGAGCAGCAGGCGGCGGTCCGGGAACTGCGCCGGCAATACACCAATCTGACCTGCCTGCCGGTCGAGTTCGTCGAGCGCCAGACGGTGGCGCGCATGCGCTCCGAGCAGCTCTGGCGTGACCTGCGCGCCAAGAACGACTGGGCCGGCTTCCTGCCGGCACTCGAAGGTGTCATCGCGCTGGTCCGCGAGGAGGCTGCGCTGCGCGCCGACGCGCTCGGCCTCGATCCCTATGACGCGCTGATGGAGCAATACGATCCCGGCAACCGCGCCGCCGACATCACGCCGGTGTTCACCGAGCTGAAGACGTTCCTGAAAGGCTTCGTGCCTGAGGCGCTGGCCGAGCAGGAAACGCGGCTGGCCAAACGCCCGCTCAAGCCGCTTTCGGGCAGCTATGCGATCGACCGGCAGCGCGAGCTTGGCCTCGCTATGATGGCGGCGGTGGGCTTCGACCTCACCCATGGCTCGCTGTCGGTGTCGCATCATCCCTTCTGCGGTGGCGTGCCGAGCGACGTGCGCATCACGACCCGCTACAAGACCTCGGATTTCCTGTCGGCGCTGATGGGCGTGCTGCACGAGACCGGCCACGCGCTCTACGAGCAGAACCTGCCGAAGGCCTGGGCGCACTGGCCGCTGGGCAAGGCGCGCGGCATGGCCGTGCACGAAAGCCAGAGCCTGTTCGTCGAAAAGCAGATCGGCCGCAATCCCGAATTCTGGCGCTGGGCGCTGCCGGTCGTTGAAAAGCATCTCGGCGAGGCCTGGTCGCTCGACGACATCCTGCCGCATGTGCACCGGGTCGAGCGCGGCCTGATCCGCGTCGACGCCGACGAGGTCACCTATCCGCTGCATGTCATCTTGCGCTACGAGCTGGAGCAGGAGCTTGTCTCGGGGCGGCTGCAGGCCGCAGACCTGCCCGAGGCGTGGGATGCCAAGATGCGTGAGTATCTTGGCCTGTCGACCATAGACAATCCGGCCGACGGGCCGATGCAGGACGTGCATTGGCCAGGTGCGGCCTTCGGCTATTTCCCGTCCTACACGCTGGGCGCCATGATGGCGGCGCAGCAGTGGGCGGCGCTGACCAGCGAGCATCCTTCTGCCGGCGACGATTTGGCAAAGGGAAACTTCGCCGCCATCAACGGCTGGCGCCGCGACAAGATCTGGTCGCAGGGCTCGCACTGGTCGACGCCGCAACTGCTCGAACGCGCCACCGGCGAAAAACTGAATGCCGCGCATTTCACCCGTCACCTGCAGCAGCGATACGGGGCTTGAGCCATTTCGGCCGACACAGCATCCAAAAACATAGGGCATGGTCTTTACTTCTGCCGGAAAGCCTCTGACAAAAGGGGCTCTTTGGGGCGCTGGCGAAACTGGAATGTCGATCTGTATTGATTTTCGTGTGATCAAGTCTTGCTGGCGGCTCATTGCTTTCGCCCTGTTTCTGGTCAGCTTGAGTTCTCCGGCCCTGTCCGACGACGTGGTCCTTATCGGACCGGCGCCGGCCTGGACCAGGCTGATCGATGTTCCATCGGCTGACGTCACCCGATCCGACCAGATCAGGAACGGCATCTCGTGGCTGCTCTCGGACGACCAGATCGTCCACCGCACCGGCGGCTACGACCAGTACTCTCGCACGGTCTACAAGATCGTCGACCGGCCCGGCCTTGAGCAGGGCGCCGGGATCAACCTGCAGTTCGATCCGTCGCGGCACAAAGTCACCTTGAACCATTTGCGCATCATTCGCGACGGCGCCGTGATCGACCGGCTGGCAAGCACGAAATTCGATATTTTCAGGCAGGAAAAGGACGCCGAGAAAGGCCTGTACGACGGCTGGCTGACGGCCCATGTCAATGTCGAAGATGTGCGTGTCGGTGACATTGTCGACTATGCGACGACCTACGAAATCACGCCGCTTGTCGGCCAGGATCTTTTCTTCTTCAGCTTTGCGACCGAGTGGGAAGAGCCGGTGGCGCTCATCCGCGCAAACATCACCTGGCCCGCCAGTCAGCCGCTTCAGATCAAGCCAAGGGGAACGGAACTCAAGCCGGCGATCTCGTCATCGGGATCGGACACGGTCTATGTGTGGGAGATCCGCAATCCGAAGCCGGTCAAGGTCGAGGACAACCTGCCGGTGCAGTATCCGGCCTGGGGCTCCGTCGACGTGGCCTCGACCGCAGACTGGCACAGCGTCGTCGACGCCATTGCGCCCCACTACAGGCCGGTGACCGATTTTCCCACCGACTTCGCAGCCAAGCTCGACGACATCGCCGTCAAGCAGCCCGTGGCCGAAGACCGGATGATCCAGGCGACACGGCTGGTGCAGGACCAGATCCGTTATGTCAGCCTGTCGATCGGTGCGGGATCCTACATTCCGCGCGATCCGGCGACTGTCCTGCAAAGCGGGTTTGGCGATTGCAAGGACAAGGCATTGCTGCTTGCCTCGTCGCTTGTGCGACTTGGCATTTCTGCCGAAGTCGCCCTCGCCGATCTCGACCATGGGCGGGCTCTGGACCAGCACCTGCCGGCGCTGCGCGATTTCGACCATGCCATCGTCAAGGCGAAGATCGGAACCAAGACATACTGGCTGGATGCCACCAATGACCTTCAGGGCGGCAAGGCATACAATATTGCGCAGGCCGATTATGGGTTCGCGCTGCCGCTTTCCAGCACCGACGGATTGGAGAAGATGCCAACCCCGGAGCTGACCAGCCCAACGATCCAGGTCGCCGAAGAATTCGACTTTCCCGACAAGCCGGGCGATCCGTTGTCGCTGACGGTCTATTCCATGTACGAAGGCGCCGACGCCGACTCGATGCGCAACAGGCTGGCTGGCCAGTCGCTGACCGAGATGGCGGACAACTACCTGAAATATTACAGCAAGCAGTACCCGGGCATTCAAAGCACCGGAAAGCTGGAAATCCTGGATCGACGCGACGGCAACATCGTCAGCGTGAAAGAGAGCTACTCACTGCCGGCGCAGGCGCTGGCGGCCAACGATCTTGCCAAGAATTTCCCTATCCAGGCGGCGGATCTCGGCAACTATCTCCCGACCCCGACCATCGTCGGCCGCCGCGGCCCGATATCGCTCGGCACTCCGTATTACCGTCGTCACAGCGTGACCGTGCGCAACCTCAAGGCCAGGTTTTCCGGCGAGGAAATAAAGAACATCGTGACACCCTATGTGTCGCTGAAGACGTCCTGGAGCAACACAGCAACCGAATTCCGGGCGGAATGGAATTTGCAGACGCTGGCAAGCGAAGTTCCTGCCACGGCGATTGCGGATTATCTGAAGTCCGTCGAGGACATCTCCAAGGACGTTCAGTGGGAGTATGACTTTACCTACGTCGATCCGCCGCCCGCCGAAGTGAAGGTCAGCGATCCGGACACGCAGCAGCGACAGGTCATCGCCAGCATGTTCCTGTTGACCTTGTTCGTCGGCGTCCCGGTATTCATCGCTGTCCGGCGGGGCCGGCGCCAGCCTGCCCGCGGCTGAACTCTATCTGCGCAGCAGCGGCTGGGCTTCCACGCGGACCCGGCGCTGACCGACCTCGACGACGGACTGGCGCTCGGCGACCTTCTTCCAACGATGCGCGCGTTTGACCACGTCATCGTCAAGGCCGTCATCGGCAGCCAGACTTACTGGATCGATGCCACCAACTATCTCCAGGGCGGCAGGGCCGAGAACCTCGTTCCGCCCGACTATGGCTTCGCCTTGCCGATTGTCACCAACGACGCGAAGATGGAGAAAATCGAGCGCAAGGAGCTTTTCCAGCCGACCACCTTCGTCAGCGAGGCGTTTGGCTTTCCCAAACTCAACGGCGAGGCGCTCAAGCTGACGGTCAGTACGATCTATCGCGATGCGGATGCCGACAGCATGCGCTACAGGCTGGTTTCGCAATCGGCTACAAAGCTCGCCGACGACTACCTTCAATACTACAACCGCCAGTATCCTGGGATGACAAGCTTGGCGAAATTGTCGACACACGACGACGCGACCAGAACGTCGTCACGACCGTCGAATCCTACGAGCTGCCGGCCGAGGCGCTCGACACCGATGACCTGATCAAGGACTTTCCGCTGAAGGCGGATGTCGGCATCAACAGTTTGCCGGAGCCGGATAGGGTTGGAAGGATCGGGCCGGTCTGGCTGGGCAGCCCGATGTTCGGGCGTCATCAATGCACCGTCAAAAACCTAAAGGCACGGTTTGTCGGACCGGAGAAATCCGACGACGTGATCACGCCCTATGTCGCCTTCAAGGCGCGCTGGTCGAGCACGCCGACCGAGTTTCAGGTCGACTGGTATCTCAAGACGATCGGCGACCGGGTTCCCGCCAAGGATACTGGCGCCTATCTCCGGTCGCGAAAGAAGATGAGCGACAAATCCGGCTGGAACTACAACTTCGCCTACAGCGAGCCCGAGGCAAACTGAGGTCGAGCTGAAGCCAAACTGGTTAAGTAGCGCTCGGCAGGCGGCATACATTTATGGCGCCATGATAAGCTCGGCTTCCATCGTCTCTTTCGAAGAGATAAACTGCTTGGCAAGGCGGGGGGCCACAGGGAATGGATTTTACGAAATTTTTTGAACCGGTTCGAGGAATTGTAGCATACCTCGTCAGCCGAACAGGGACTATAATAATCACATTTGTCTTGCTGTTCATAAATTTTGATTTCCAGCGGCAGATCGAGTCTCTGTATTTTTATAGAGATAAATACTCATCTGAAATAGCCGGAACAATCGGTCAGATGTCATCTGACAATAAAAGCATTGTTGTTACGATAGTATCGCTTCTGGTATTTATTGGAATACTCGAAGCTCATTCATCCATTCTGAGTTTTTTGAATAGATTGTCACCTTTCACATTTGTCGGCTACCGACAAGATATCGATTCACTTGACTTTGATATCGAATTTATCTGGATGTGCTATTGCAAGAACTTAGATATACATGAAATGAGGAAACTGCACGACATAAGGAAATCGGTAGAATCTGCCGAGGACTATTCCTCCCCGAGTGACGTATTCGACTATGTATCAGGGTGGATTTTTATATTGTTAATTGGATATTTCTACTTAGAAACAAGATCCATTGGTATACTTGTATTCAGCCTTTTCATTTTGTTTATGGCTGGCTTGTTCTCAACATATCGTCGTATGCAGTATAGCTCTTCCGGTTGGGAAGAATCCCGAAAAGCAATATTCTGGCTATATGAGAACCGTCTCCATGACCCCCAGCGCCTGACCGAAAATCAAGCACGGCAACTGCAATCCTATCGAGAGTCTCGTCTGAGGATACTTCGGTTCAGCGAACCCGGAGTAGGCATTAGACTATCATGGTTCGAATTTATTTATAGATTAATAACACCAGTTGGCTTGCGCGACAAGGTTCGTCAGTATAAATGGAGATATGAAAATCGCCTTCGCGAAGCTTTAGCATCTCTGCTTGGAGACGGCCGAAGCCGATAGACTTATATTCCAGAAAATCTTTCCTTTTCCGGATATGCCCAGGCTGGAAACGAATGGTGCCCTACTCCGCCGCACCCCTAAACGCGCTTGCCCCTGTTTCGAACTGCAGCTTGGCCAGCCGCGCATAGATGCCGCCCTTGGCGACCAGGCTCTGATGCGTGCCTTCCTCGACGATGCGGCCGCCATCCATGACCAGGATGCGGTCGGCCTTCAGCACGGTTGCCAGCCGGTGGGCGATGACTATGGTGGTGCGGCCCTGCATCAGCCGCTCCAGCGCCTTTTGCACCAGTGTCTCGCTTTCGGCGTCGAGCGCCGAGGTCGCCTCGTCGAGCAACAGGATCGGCGCGTCGCGCAGGATGGCGCGGGCGATCGCCACGCGCTGGCGCTGGCCGCCGGACAAGGTCACGCCGCGCTCACCGACCTGACTGTCATAGCCCTTGTCGAGCTTGAGGATGAATTCGTCAGCCAGCGCGTCCCTGGCGGCCGTCTCGATCTCGGCATTCGTGGCGCCCGGCCGGCCAAAGCCGATATTGTCGCGCGCGGTCGCGGCAAAAATGGTGACATCCTGCGGCACGATGGCGATGCGCTCCCTGACATCGGCCGGATCGGCCTCGCGCACGTCGACGCCGTCGATGGCAATACGGCCGGTCTCGGGATCGTAAAAACGCAGGATCAGCGAAAACACCGTGCTTTTGCCGGCGCCCGAGGGCCCGACGATCGCCACCGTCTCGCCCGGCTTCACCTGGAAGCTCAAGCCATGGACGGCGGCGCGGTCGGGCCTTGCCGGATAGGAGAAGGAGACGTCGTCGAAACTGATCGCGCCTTTTGCCTTGGCTGGCAGCGGCAGCGGCACTGCGGGCGATTGGATCGCCGGCGTCTCGTCCAGGATCTCGGTCAGCCGTTCGGCCGCGCCCGCCGCCTGGGCAAGCTCGCCCCAGACTTCCGACAAGGCGCCTAGCGCGCCAGCGGCAAACACCGAATAGAGCAGGAACTGGCCGAGCGTGCCGGGCGACATAGTGCCGGCAAGCACGTCGCGCGAGCCGAACCACAGCACCGCCACGACCGAGGAAAAGATCATGAAGATGGCAAAGAAGGTGAGGAAAGACCGCGCGAAGATCGACGAGCGTGCCGCCTGGAAGGCAGCCTCCACCGCGGCCGAAAACCGCCCGGTGACCAGCGTCTCGTTGGTGAAAGCCTGCAGCGTGCGCACCGCGCCGATCTGCTCGCTGGCATAGGCGGTCGCTTGCGCCAACGTGTCCTGCGCCTGTCGCGACCGGCGTCGGACCGAACGGCCGAAGGCGACCAGCGGCAGCACGATCACCGGAATGGCTGCGATGACCAGGCTGGACAGTTTCGGGCTGGTGACGACCATCATCGCCACCGCGCCGAGCCCGAGGATGACGTTGCGCAGCGCCACCGAGGCGGTGGCTCCGACGGCGGACTTCACCTGCGTCGTGTCGGCGGCGAGCCGCGAAACGATCTCGCCCGACTGGGCAGTGTCGAAAAAGGAAGGCGACAGCGTCGTGACATGCGAAAACACATCGCTGCGGATATCGGCAACGACCCGTTCGCCGAGCGTGATGACGAAATAGTAGCGGCCGGCCGATGCCGCCGCCAAAAGGGCTGCCATCGCCACCAAAGCGGCGAAATACTCGGCGATGAAGGTGGTGCTGGACGCGGAAAACCCGTGGTCGATCATGCGCCGCACGGCGAGCGGCAGGGTGAGCGTCGTCGCCGCCGCGATGGCCAACGAGATGACGGCGCCGATGACCAATTTGCGGTAGCGGCTGATGTAGGGATAGACGCGCCTGAGCGGTCCGAGCGAGCGTCTGCGCCCGTCTTGCTCGCCGCTGATATCCGCCATGACCGTTTCCTCTGGCCGTTTCCAGGTGGACGCTTCAATATGCGCCCGCCGCGGCCTTGTGATTCAATTCCGGCTGATGTATAGGCTCGCCGACCGTTTTAGAAGCCGTGGCTTTTCAATAGCTGCGGCTTCGAGTTTTAAAAAGGGGCGCATCGACGCAGGCCACGGGCCCGTCGGCAGCGCCACAAGCCAGGAAACACGACAATGAAGGCCGACATCCATCCCGATTACCACACCATCAAGGTCGTCATGACCGATGGCACCGAATACATGACCCGTTCGACCTGGGGCAAGGAAGGCGATACGATGAACCTCGATATCGACCCGACCACGCACCCGGCCTGGACCGGCGGCCAGCAGACCCTGCTCGACCGCGGTGGTCGCCTGTCGAAGTTCAAGAAGCGCTTCGAAGGTTTCGGCCTGTAAGTTTTTATCTGCATCGCAGATTCAAGAACCCGCCCTTGTGGCGGGTTTTTTGTTGCCGTGACAGCTGTCCAGCCGATAGATGGGTAACAGTTTGAACCGGATACATAGGTAACAGTTTTGCCCTATGTTGAGTTCGCCGCAGCGCCAAGCGGTTTGGTTGGCGCGGCGCTTCGGCGAACCAGTTTGCTGTGCTTCTGGTCGATAAACCCGAGCGGATGGGCATAGAAGCGCATCGCCCATTCGCCGCTCTCCGTTTCTTCGATGGCAACCGGTTCGCCTGCCAGCGTGGCCGAGACGTAGATTTCGGCGCCCTG
>NZ_JBFUER010000004.1:0-359029 GCF_056403855.1 Mesorhizobium sp. P2_E7
GGGCGCCGAAATCTACGTCTCGGCCACGCTGGCAGGCGAACCGGTTGCCATCGAAGAAACGGAGAGCGGCGAATGGGCGATGCGCTTCTATGCCCATCCGCTCGGGTTTATCGACCAGAAGCACAGGAAACTGGTTCGCCGAAGCGCCGCGCCAACCAAACCGCTTGGCGCCGCGGCGAACTCAACATAGGGCAAAACTGTTACCTATGTATCCGGTTCAAACTGTTACCCATCTATCGGCTGGACACTGCGAAGCAGCGACGGAGTGGGGGAACCACCTGGCAACCGTCGCCAACGGATGCACAAGAATCTCTCTGTGTCGCGCTGAGGGTCGACCCCCACTCCGTCGAGCTGCGCTCGACACCTCTTCCCCGATCGACGGGGGAGAGGAACGGCGCCAAGTCCTGCTCGTCTACCTTTCCTCTCGTCGGAACGGCTTCAGCAGCGCTGACGGCGCCACCGCATTGCGCGACATCACGGCCATCGCCACGATGGTGAAGATGAACGGCAGCATCAGGAACGCCTCGTAAGGGATATGCCCGAGGCCGCTTGCCTGCATGCGCAATTGCAGCGCATCGACGAAGGCGAACAGCAGCGCCGCGCCCGCCGAGCGCCACGGGTCCCAGCGGCCGAACACGACCAGCGCGATCGCCACCCAGCCGCGGCCGGAGACGACGCCGAAGGTGAAGGCGTTGAACTGCGCCATGGTGAGGAAGGCGCCAGCGAGCCCCATCAGCGCGCCGCCGAGGATGACTGCCTGGAACCGCGTGGCAATGACGCTGACGCCGGCTGAATCGGCAGCGCGCGGGTTCTCGCCGACCATGCGCACCGACAGGCCCCAGGGCGTGCGGTAGAGCACGAAGGCGGCGAGCGGGATAGCGATGATCGCCATGTAGACCAGCGCAAACTGGTTGAACACGGCGGGGCCGAGCACCGGAATGTCGGAGAGGATAGGGATCGGCAGCGTCTGAAACCCCTTGATGCTGGGCGGCACCGATTGCTGGCCGAAGATCAGCCGGTAGAGGAAATAGGCGAGGCCCGACGAGAACAGCGTCACGCCGATGCCGCAGACATGCTGGCTGAGGCCGAGCGCCACGGTGAACAGCGCGTGCAGCGCGCCCATCGCCATGCCGGTCAACACCGCGGCCAGCACGCCGAGCCACAGGCTGCCGCTCAGGCTGGCGGCGGTGAAGCCGGTCATCGCCGACAAAAGCATGATGCCTTCGATCCCGAGATTGAGTACTCCGGCGCGCTCGGAAAACATTTCGCCGAGCGTGGCAAAGGCCAGCGGCGTGGCGATGCGGATGATGGCGGCGAGGAAGCCGACCTGAAAAATCTGTTCGAACACTGCGCTCATGAGGCCGCTCCGACGCGGCGGATGCGATAGGCCGTGAACAGCAGCGCCACCAGCATGGCAAGCAGCGCCGTTCCCTGGATGACATCGCTGAGGAAGGCCGGCACGCCGGTCGCGCGCGACATCGCCTCGGCGCCGGTCATCACGGCGGCCAGAAAAATCCCCGCCGGCACCACGCCGAGCGGATTGAGCCTCGCCAGCATGGCGACGACGATGCCGGAATAGCCATAGCCCGGCGAGATGTCGCTCATCACCTGGAAATGCACGCCGCCGACTTCGCCGACACCGGCGAGCCCGGCCAGCGCACCGGACAGCAGCGCGGTTGAGATCAGCACCCGCTCGACATGGATGCCGCCATAACGGGCGGCTTCAGGGCTTTCGCCGGTGACCCGGATGCGGAAGCCGAGCGTGGTGCGCACGATCAGGAACCAGATCAGTGGCGCGGCGACCAGCGCCGCGATGACGCCGAGATGCAGGCGCGTGCCTTCGAGCAGCACCGGAAAATTTGCCGAATCCTCGATCGGCGGCGAGATCGGATAGCCGCTGAAACTATCCTTCCACGGCCCTTCGATCAGCGCCATCAGCGCATAGTAGATGACCGAATTAAGCAGCAGCGAACTGACGACGTCATCGACCTTGAACTTGACCCTCAGCGTCGCCGGCACCAGCGCCACCGCCGCACCGGCAGCCGCCCCGGCAACCGCCATCAACAGGATCGCCAGCGCCCCCGGCATCGGGATGGCGCCGACAAAGCAGCTGGCGACAGCGCCGGCCAGCAATTGGCCCTCGGCGCCGATGTTCCAGAATTTGGCCCGGAAGGCGACGGCGACCGCCAGCCCGGTGAAGATCATCGGGGCGGCGCGCACCAACGTTTCGGTGATGGCGTAGCTGTCGCCGAACGAGGCCGACAGCATCACGCCATAGGCTTCGAGCACCCCGGCGCCGGCCAGTGCGATGAGGCCGCTGCACAGGATGAGCGTGGCTGCGATCGCGATGAGCGGCAGCGCCAGGTTGAACCAGGCGGGGGTGGCGGTGCGGGCTTCCAGGCGGAACATCAGCTATGGCCCTCCGCCCCGGTCATCAGCAGCCCCAGCCGCGCTATCGTGGCATCGGCGCTGTCGAGCGTGCCGGCAATACGGCCCTCATACATCACCGCGATGCGGTCGCAGAGCACCAGCAGTTCCTCCAGATCCTCGCCGATGACGACGATGCCGCAGCCCTTGGCGCGCATACCGAGAAACTTTTCGTGGATAAAACGGGCGGCACCGATATCGAGGCCGCGCGTTGGCTGCGAGACGATCAGCACTTTCGGATCGAACGCAAGTTCGCGCGCCAACAGCGCCTTCTGCAGATTGCCGCCCGACAGCGCGCCGGCACGAGTCATCGGCCCGGGGCATCTGATATCATAGGCCTTGATCTGTTCTTCCGCGAAGGCGCGGATCGCCTCGGGTTTTAGCAGGCCTTTGCGGCTGAAAGCTTCTGTGCCGATGCGCGGCAGCACCATGGAATCGGCGAGCGGCAGATTGGTCACCAGCCCGGTCGTCATGCGGTCTTCCGGAATGCGGCCGAGACCGAGCGCCTGCACCTCGCGCGGCGAGAACCGCGTCACCGGTTTGCCGGCTATCGTCATCGCGCCGGCGTCAGGCGCCCGCACGCCAGAGATCACCTCGGCCAGCGCCCGCTGGCCATTGCCCGAGACGCCGGCAATGCCGAGGATTTCACCGGCGCGCACAGCAAGCGATACATCGCGCAGCGGCGTGCCCGAGTGCCGCGAGGTGGAAATGCCGTCGAGTGTCAGCACCGCCGCGCCCGGCGTCGACGGCCCCCTCGCCGGCGGCACGATCTCATGGCCGCACATCAGCTGCGCCATCTCCGCCGATGTCGTGTTGACGGGGTCGTCGACGCGGCCGGCAACGCGGCCGTGCCGCAGCACGGTGCAGCGATGGGTCAGCGCTCGCACCTCGTTCAGCTTGTGCGAGATGAAGATGATGCCGAGGCCTTGCGCCGCCATCGAGCGCAGCGCCGAAAACAACCCGTCAACCTCGCTCGGCGCCAGCACCGCCGTCGGCTCGTCGAGGATCAGAAGCTTGGCGCCGCGAAACAGCGCCTTCACAATTTCCAACCGCTGCTGCTCGCCAACCGACAGCGCCGAGACCGGCAGATCGGGGTCGAGCGTCAGTCCATGCCGGCGACTGATGTCGGACAACCGGGCAAGCCCACCGGCTCGGTCGATGCGGCCGGACTTGCCTGATATGCCGATGAGCAGGTTTTCCAGCACAGTCAGCCGCGGCGCCAGATGAAAATGCTGATGCACCATGCCGATACCGGCGGCCAGTGCATCGGCCGAACTGGTGATGCGCACCGGCTTGCCCTGGATCAGGATTTCCCCGGCGTCCGGCGCATAGGCGCCGAACAGCACATTCATCAGCGTCGTCTTGCCGGCGCCGTTTTCGCCCAGCAGCCCGAGGATTTCGCCGGGCGCCACGCTGAGATCGACCGCCTCGTTCGCCTTAACGGCGCCGAAGCTCTTGGTGATGCCGCGCATTTCGATGAGTGGGGCGGACAAGGGCGCTCCTGAATTGTGAGGGCGTGCCCGTCACACCCCCCTCTGGCCTGCCGGCCATCTCCCCCTCATGGGGGGAGATTGGACGTCACGTCGGCTTTCGCCAATCTCAAACCGCGAACAATGTTAGCCAGCGTCAAAGCAGCCCATCTCCCCCCTTGAGGGGGGAGATGCCCGGCAGGGCAGAGGGGGGTGCGACAAGCACCAACCCTCCAACCGAACCTCAATCCGAGACCGGCGTGTTCTCGTCGACATCCACCCGGAAATTGCCTTCCAGGATCTCGGCCTTCTTCTTCTCGACCAGATCCTTGACCTCAGCCGGCAGGGTCTTGTCGAACTTGTGGTAAGGCGCCAGGAACGACCCGCCCTTGGCCATGCGCGAGAAATCGCCATAGTCCTGCGCGGTGAAGACGCCGGCCTTGACCAGTTTGATCGCCTGCTCGACCGTCGGATACATGTCCCAGACCGGGCCGGTGATGACCGTGTCGGGGCCGAGGCTCGACTGGTCGGACATGTTGGAGATGGCGAGGATCTTCTTCTCCACCGCCGCTTCGATGACGCCGAAGCGCTCGGCATAGATGACGTCGACGCCGGCATCGATCTGGGCGACGGCCGCTTCCTTGGCCTTGGGCGGATCGAAGAAGGAGCCGATGAAGGCGACCTTCTTCTTGATGTTCGGATTGACCTCTTTTGCGCCGGCGAAGAAGGCGTTGACCAGCCGGTTCACTTCCGGAATGCCCATCGCCGCCACCGCGCCGACCGTGCCCGACTTAGACATCTTGCCGGCGATGATACCGGAGAGGTAGGCGGGCTCATGGATCCAGTTGTCGAAAACGCCGAAATTGGGTTCGGCCGGGCCGGCGCCGGAGCCGAACAGCCAGGCGGTCTTTGGGAACTGCTTGGCAGTCTTGCGCGATTCACGCTCGGCGGCGAAGGCATCGCCCAGCACCAGCTGATAGCCGCCTTGCGCATATTCGCGCATGACGCGGCTGAAATCGGCGGTCTGCACCTTTTCCGACCATTTGTATTCGATGCCGAGTTCCTTCTCGGCCTTCTGCAAGGCGACGTGAATCTGGTTGTCCCACGGTTCCTCGATCGGCGTGGCGAAGATGGCCGCCACCTTCAGTTTCTTGTCCTTGGCGAAAGCCACGCCCGGCAGCATCGCCGCTGCCAGGCCAAGCGCGCCGAGTTCCAGCACGTCGCGCCGCGACAGGCCGGTCGATTGTGATTTGTTTTTCCGGTTTTCCATCTAGTGCCCCTCTGTTTGACAACCGTGTCGAGCCGGCTGTTCTGAAATCAGACGCGGAACTATGGAACGGGTGCGGACTTTTGTCCACATGGTCAAATTTGGCCGTGATTTATCGCAAAGCCTTCTCACCACCCGCAACGGTGATGACGCCGACGATGATCAGCCCGGTCAGCAACAACCGAACGCCGGCGCTGACGCCGAATGTGTTGAGCATGGTGAGAAGCAGCACCAGGAACAAAGCCGCGCCCCAGACGCCGGGCACGTTGGCCTTGCCGCCGGCGACCGAGGTGCCACCGATGACGACGACGGCGATCGAGGCGAGCAAATACTCATTGCCGATGTCGACATTGGCGCCGCGGAAATAGCCGGCGAGCAGCGCGCCGTCGATACCGCCCAGCGCGCCCGACAGCGTGTAGGTGAGGAAGCGGGTGCGGCCGACATTGACGCCGGCCAGCCACGCCGCGCGGATGTTCTGGCCGATCGCCAGCACCGAGCGACCATAGATCATGCGCTGCAAGGCGATGGCAGCAGCGATGGTGAACAGCACGGTGAGGATCGCCAGCACAGGAATGCCCAGGATCTGCCAGTTGGCGAAATCGGCGAAACCTGGCGGCGGCTTGATCTGCAGGCCGCGCCCGTAGCTGATGTCGATCGACTGGATGATAAAGCTGGCCGACAGCGTCGCGATGATCGGCGGAATGCGCAGCGCCCAGATCAGCAGATAATTGACGGCGCCGATGGCAGCACCGCAGGCGAGCGCCGCCAACAGCCCGACCACGATCATGGAATCGCTTCCATCCATCACCTTCATGGCGACAGCGCTGGCGAGCCCGATATTGGCCGGCAGCGACAGGTCTACATTGCCGGGCCCGAGCGTGATGACGAACATCTGGCCGACGCCGACGATGACGGTAAACACCGCCAGCGAAAGTGCTGCCGTCACCATGCCGCCGGCGCCGTAGCCGCCGGTAAACGCGATGGTCGCCAGCCACACCAGCAGCGCGCCGAGGAAGGACCAGATCCAGGGTTTGGCGACAAGCGATTTAACCAGCGTCATCGCTACCTCTCCCTGCGGCTGATCAGGACGCGGGCTGCCAGCACGATGATCAGGATGGCGCCGTTGGCGGCGACCTGCCAGTCCGGCGGGATGTGCATGAAGGTGAGCAGCGGCGATGCCGCCAGCGCCAGCGTCAGCGCGCCGAGCACGGCGCCGATCGGCGACACCCGGCCGCCGACGAATTCGCCGCCGCCGAGAATGACGCCGGCGATTGCCAGCAGCGTGTAGCCATTGCCGATATTGGCGTCGGCCGAAGTGGTGATGCCGATCAGCGCCATGCCGGACAGAACGCCGAACAGGCCGGTCAGCGCAAACAGCACGATCTTGGTGCGCAGCAGCGACCAGCCGGCGCGCCTGAGCGCCGCCGCATTGCCGCCGGAGCCGCGCAGGATGACGCCATAGGAAGTGCGCATCAGGCCGAAATGCACCACCGCCGCGATCACCAGCGCGGCGATGATCGGGAACGGAATGAAGGGCGGCTTGAACGCCATCAGCCCCAGCAGCCAGTCCGGCGCCTTGCCGCCGGGTTTGGGCAGGACCAGAATGGCCAGCCCCTGCCAGACGAAGCTCATGCCCAGCGTCACCACGATCGACGGCAGGTTGCGCAGATGGATCAGTGCGCCAAGCAGCGCGTAGACGCCGATGGCGCCGATGAGGACAATCACGCCGACCAGCGGCGCATCCTTCAGCCATGTCGCTGTGACGCAGCCGACGAAGCCGACAAAGGTGCCGATCGACAAATCGAGCTCATTGCCCGCGATGACGAACATCTGCGCGATCGTCGCGAGCGCGATCGGGATCGCCAGGTTGAGCATCAGGCTGAAGCCGAAATAGCTGATGGCGCGCGTGTTGAGCCAGGCGATGGCGATGAGCACCAAAGCCAGCGACAGCGCCGGCAACAGGCTGCGCAGCATGCGGGCGCGGGCGGCACTGCCGCGCGGCGAGGAAGTTGGACCGGGAGCGATTGCCGTCATCTCAGGCCGCATCGCCGAATGAGGACTGGATGATCTTTTCCTCCGTCAACTCGCCACGCGTGAGATTGGCGACGATGCGGCCATTCTTGAAGACATGGATGTGGTCGCAATTGTCGAGCTCTTCGGTCTCGGTGGTGTACCAGAGGAAGGTCCTGCCCTTGGCCGCTTCCTCGCGCACAAGATCGTAGACTTCGAGCTTGGTGCCGATGTCGACGCCGCGCATCGGGTCGTCCATCAGCACGATCTCGGCATCGGAGCCGAGCGCCCGGGCAAACAGCGCTTTCTGCTGGTTGCCGCCCGACAGCGAAAAAATGTTGTTGGCCATGTCAGGCGTGCGGATGCCGATCTTCTGCTTCCAGAATTCGGCAAGCTCGGCCTCGCGCTGCGGCGAGATCAGCAGGCCTTTGCGCAGTCGCGAAAGCGAGCGGATGCCTATATTTTCCGAGATCGACCATTGCGGGAAAATGCCGTCCGACTGGCGGTCGCCGGCCACCAGCGCCACCGGCGCGGTCACTTCGATACCCGGCCTTCTGCGGGTCGCGGCGGCAAAGATCGCCAGCAGCAGGTCGGTCTGGCCATGGCCGGCAAGCCCGGCAAGGCCGATGATCTCGCCGGCGCGGGCAACAAGCTCCTTGCCGTCCTCTTGCCGGGCAGGCCGCGCCCGCACCCTTACGGGACTGTCCGCCGGCCTGGCGGCAGCAATCTCCGCCGCGATTTTCTCGCGCGCCTCGGCGCCCCCCATCGTCGCCACCAGCCGGTCGCGGTCGAAGGCCTTTGCCGCGTCCGTGGCGACGACTTTGCCGTCGCGCATCACAACGATGCGGTCGGCGTTCTGCAGCACCTCGCCCAGCACATGCGAGATCAGGATGCAGCTGCCGCCGGCGGCGACGAAGCGGCGCACGAAGGCCAGCAACTGGCCAGCCGTATGGGCGTCGAGCGAGGAGGTCGGCTCGTCGAGAATAACCAGTTCGAGCGGATCGCCCGTCACCGTGAAGGCACGCGCCACCTCGACCATCTGCCTGCGGCCGATCGACAGGTCGCCGGCAATGTCATCCGCCGAGATGCCGTGATCCGGGAAAATTTCGTCGAGCTTGGCGGCGATAAGCGCGGCCGCCTTGCGCCGCCAGCCGAAGCCGGTCAGCGCCGGGTGGTTGATGCGCGTATTCTCGGCGATGCTGAGGTTTGGGCACAGCGACAGTTCCTGGAACACGCAGCGTATGCCGAGTTTTAGCGCGCGCGCCACCGAGTAGTCGATTTCCGCATTGCCGCGCACCGCGATCTCGCCGCCATCCGGCCGCAGCGTGCCGGCCACCATATGCATCAGCGTCGACTTGCCGGCGCCGTTATGGCCGACCAGCCCGACGCATTCGCCTGATACAACATGGAAGTCGACGCCGTTAAGCGCCCGAACGGCGCCGAAATGCTTTTCGGCGCCGTTCAGTCTGATGATGTCCGTATTGGCCTCAGGCATGCCCAACGATATCCGGTCGATCATGCCACTGGCAATGAATGCAAAGCATCACTTGATATTGGCTTTGATCGCCGCGAGGGCGTCTTCCTGCGTGTATTCGTGCGTGGCGACGCCGCCTTCCTTGATCTTCGGCAGCGCTGCCTCGAAATCGTCCTGGGTGAAGGCGAGATAAGGCACCAGCAGATCGTGCGGGATGTCGGTGCGGCCATCAAGCACCTGCTGCGCCACCCAGAAGGCGAGCGACGAGACGCCCGGCGCGATCGACGCCGACCAGGTCTGGTAGCCGTCCTTTTCCTTCTGCTCTTTCCACCATTTCAGTTCGTCCTGGCGGTTGCCCATGATGATGGTTGGGCGCGGCTTGCCGGCGGCGGCGAAGGCTTGTGCTGCGCCATAGCCGTCACCGCCCTGGTCGACGATGCCGACGATGTCGGGCAGCGACGGCAGGATGGTCGCAACCGCCTTCTGCGCCGTCGTCTGGTCCCAATCGCCGGTCACCGAGCCGACGATCTTGAACTCCGGATGCGCGGCAACGCCTTCGAGGATGCCGGCATGGATGGCATCGTCGATCGAGGTGCCGGCCAGGCCGCGAATTTCCAGCAGATTGCCGCCCTTGGGCTGGAACTTGGCCATCTGTTCGACTTCCTGCTTGCCCATGTCCTTGAAGTCGACGACGACGCGATAGGCGCACGGTTCGGTCACGGTGCCGTCGAAGGAGACGACGACGATGCCGGCATCGCAGGCCTGCTTGATGGCGCCGTTCAGCGCATCCGGCGACGCCGCGTTGATGACGATGGCGTCATAGCCCTGCAGGATCAGGTTCTGCACCTGGGCGGCCTGGGTCGGCACTTCCTTGTCGGCGGTGGTGAAGATGTCGGCGGCGCCGACCACCTTGTCCTCGACCGCCTTCTTGGTGACGATGCCGTAGCTGTCGAGCATCGCCTGGCGCCACGAATTGCCGGCGTAATTGTTGGAGAAGGCGATCTTCTTGCCGCTGGTGTCGGCAAGCGCCGTGCCCGAGGCGAGCATTGCCGCAAGCGCGCTCAGAACGAGCAGTTTCTTCATGTCATAATCCTCCCGTGGATTGTCGGCCCCGCCGACTGTTGCTGATGGTTTTGGCATTGGCTGCCTGTTTTTTATCTATTGTCAGACAAATGCAGATGCGCCCGCTTGTCAACTGCGATCGGTCACGCTTTGGCGATCAACTTCAGGTGCGATGATTGAAAAGCCTTCGTGTGCTGGTCTAGGGAAGGGTCAGGAGACCATGCATGGCAGCGACGCCGCCGACCCTTCCCGAAGGCGCACCCGGAATTCCTGCGCGCTGGACGTCGAGCGCCAAGAGCGGCGTTGGCGCAGCGCTGTCGCCGGCGAGCCTTGTCTGGTTCACGCTCAGCCACGGCATCGTCAACGAAGTCTATTATCCCGGCCTCGACAGCGCCTGCACACGTGACATGGGGCTGCTGGTCACCGGTCCCGGCGGCTGGTTCTCCGAGGAGAAGCGCGACGCCACGCATGTCATCGAACCGTTCGAGGACGGCGTGCCCGCCTACCGGCTGGTCAACACCACTGCCCGCTACCGCATCGAAAAGCGCATTCTGGCCGATCCGGCGCGCCCGGCCCTTTTGCAGGAAACCAGTTTCACGGCGCTCGAAGGTAGTGCCGCTGACTACCGGGTCTACGCGCTTCTGGCGCCGCATCTTGTCAATGCCGGCATGGGCAACACGGCCTGGGTCGGCGAGCACAAGGGCAAACCGATGCTGTTCGCCTCCGGGCGCGGCACCTGCCTGGCGCTCGCCTCGTCGCTGCCCTGGGGCGACCGCTCCGCCGGCTATGCCGGATTTTCCGACGGCTGGCAGCAGCTCAGCCGCGACGGTAGCCTCGATCCGGCCTGCCAGAGGGCCGAAGACGGCAATGTCGCGCTGACCGGCGAGATCGGCTTTTCGGCAGACAACAGCAAAGCCTTGCTGGCGCTCGGCTTCGGTTCGACGCCGGACGAAGCCGCCGAACATGCTGCCGCCAGTCTGAAGCGCGGTTTTGAGCCTGCGGCAAAGACCTATGTTGCGAAATGGCGGAAATGGCAGGCCGGCCTGCTGCCGCTCGACCGCCATGATGCTTCCGGCCTCAACACCTACCGCGTCAGCACCGCGGTGCTGGCGACGCACCTTTCGCTGGCCAGGCCCGGTGCTGCCGTCGCCAGCCTGTCGATCCCCTGGGGTTTCAGCAAGGGCGATGACGACCTCGGCGGCTATCATCTGGTCTGGCCGCGCGACCTGGTTGAAACCGCGGGCGGTTTTCTCGCCGCCGGCGATCCGGGCCAGGCGCTGCAGATCCTCACCTATCTCCGTTCCATCCAGCAGCCGGACGGCCATTGGCCGCAGAATGTGTGGCTCGACGGCTCGCTTTATTGGCCGGGCATCCAGATGGACGAATGCGCCTTCCCGCTGCTGCTGGCCGACGCGCTGCACCGCGCCGGCCATTTGCCGCGCGCCAAGCTCGCAGCCTTCATGCCGATGATCGAGAAGGCGGCGTCCTATGTCGTGCGCAACGGCCCCGTCACCGGTCAGGATCGCTGGGAAGAGGACGCGGGATACAGCCCCTTCACGCTTGCCGTCGAGATTTCGGCACTGCTTGGCGCCGCCGACCTGTTCGAGGTTTCAGGAAAACCGGAGCCGGCAAATTATCTGCGCGAAATCGCCGATTGTTGGAACGACCAGATCGAACGCTGGACCTATGTCAGCGACACGCCGGAGTGCCGGCAAGCCGGCGTCGACGGCTATTATGTCCGCATCGCGCCGGCCGACGATGCCGGCGCCGCATCGCCGAAGGACGGTTTCGTACCGATCAAGAACCGGCCGCCGGGCGACACCGACAAGCCGGCCGAGGCGATCGTCAGCCCGGACGCGCTGGCGCTGGTCCGCTTCGGCCTCAGGGCCGCGGACGATCCGCGCATCGTCGACACCGTGACGATCATCGACGCGCAGTTGCGCTGCGACCTGCCGCAGGGGCCTCTCTGGTATCGCTACACCGACGACGGCTATGGCGAACATGCTGACGGCGCGCCCTTCGACGGCACTGGCCAGGGTCGGCCCTGGCCATTGCTCGCCGGCGAACGCGCCCACTATGAGCTGGCCGCCGGACGCAAGGACAAGGCGGCAAGCCTGCTGAAAACCTTCGAGGCCTCCGCCGGGGTTGGCGGCCTGCTGCCGGAACAGGTCTGGGACGGCGCCGATTTGCCGGGGCGCGAATTGTGGCTGGGCAAGCCATCGGGCAGCGCCATGCCGCTGGTCTGGGCGCATTCGGAACACATCAAGCTGTTGCGATCGCTGCGCGACGGCAGCGTCTTCGACATGCCGCCGCAAGGCGTCAAGCGCTACATCAAGGACAATACCGGCTCGCCGTTGAGGATATGGCGCTTCAACAACAGGCTTCGCACCATGGATGCCGGCAAGACGCTGCGCGTCGAATTGCTGCAGCCGGCGCAGATCCGCTGGAGCAGCGATCATTGGCAGACCGCCCACGAAATCCCCACAGCCGAGAACGCTTTAGGCGTTCATCTGGCGGACTTGCCCGTGGCCGATATTCCGCCAGGTAACACCATCGTCTTCACTTTTTTCTGGCCCGACGGCGACCGTTGGGAGAATGTCGACTTCACCGTGGACCTCGAAGAACCAGCTCGCACGTAGTTTTCGTTTCCTCCAGCGACTAGGACAACACCATGCAGATCGGAATGATGGGACTGGGCAGGATGGGCGCCAACATGGTGCGCCGCCTCATGCGCGACGGCCATGAATGCGTCGTCTACGACATCAACCCGGCAAGCGTTGCCGGCCTTGTCGCGGACGGCGCCATCGGTGCCGCCTCGATGGAGGAGTTCGTCGGCAAGCTGTCCAAGCCGCGCAGCGCCTGGCTGATGCTGCCGGCGGCGATCACCGGCAAGATCGCCGACCAGGTGGCAGCGCTGATGGAACCCGGCGACATCATCATCGACGGCGGCAATTCCTACTATCGCGACGCCGTCGACCAGGCCGCTGAACTCGCGCCCAAGGGCCTGCACTATGTCGATGTCGGCACCAGCGGCGGCGTCTGGGGCCTGGAGCGCGGTTATTGCCTGATGATCGGCGGCCCCGACGTGGCGGTCAAACATCTCGACCCGATCTTCGCCACGCTGGCGCCCGGCGCAGATGCCGGCGCCACGCCCGACAAGGCGGGCGGAACCGCGCCCTTCGGCTATCTGCATTGTGGACCGAGCGGCGCCGGTCACTTCGTCAAGATGATCCACAACGGCATCGAATATGGCGTCATGGCCGCCTATGCCGAAGGCATGAACATCCTGAAATCGGCCAATGCCGGCAAACGGCCGCGCACAGCGGACGCCGAGACCAGTCCGCTGGAAAACCCGAAATACTACCAGTTCGACATCGACCTGCCGCAGGTCGCCGAAGTCTGGCGCCACGGCAGCGTCATCGGTTCCTGGCTGCTCGACCTCACCGCCGGCGCACTGAAGAGCGACCCGGGGCTTGCGCAGTTCGGTGGCCGCGTCTCGGATTCCGGCGAGGGCCGCTGGACGCTGAAGGCGGCGATCGACACCGGCGTGCCGGCGCCCGTGCTGTCCTCGGCGCTGTTCGACCGCTTCTCCTCGCAAGGCGAATCCGAATTCTCCGACAAGCTGCTGTCTGCCATGCGCTATGCCTTTGGCGGCCATGTCGAAAAGCCGAAGGCCGGCAAGTGAAAGCGGCAGGGGAGACGCGCAAAATGAGCCCGGAACGGTCCGACACGCTGGTGCTCTTCGGAGCCACCGGCGACCTAGCCCACAAGAAGATATTCCCGGCCCTTTACCAGATGGTCGCCAAGGGGACGCTGACCGAGCCGGTGATCGGCGTCGCCTTCGACGCCTGGGACATCAAGCAGCTGCAGGCGCGGGCCCGCGACGGCATCGTCAACGCCGTCGGCAAGATCGACGAAAAGGTGTTCGCCAAGCTTGCCAGTCTTTTGCGCTATGTCAGCGGCGACTATCGCGACCCGGCGACGTTCGAGAAGCTGAAGACGGCGCTCGGCTCGGCGCAGCGGCCGCTTCACTACATGGCGGTGCCGCCGACCATGTTCGAGACCGTGGTCCAGGGGCTGGAACAGTCGGGCACCGCGCATGGCGCGCGGCTGATGGTGGAAAAGCCGTTCGGCCACGATCTGCAATCGGCGCGCTGGTTGAACCGGGTGCTGCATCTGGTGTTCGACGAGCAGTCGATCTTCCGCATCGACCACTATCTCGGCAAGGAAGCGATCCAGAACCTGCTCTATTTCCGCTTCGCCAATTCCTTCCTCGAGCCGATCTGGAACCGCAACTTCGTCGAAAGCGTGCAGATCACCATGGCCGAGGATTTCGGCATCGATGGCCGCGGCAAATTCTACGACGATGTCGGCGCGATCCGCGACGTGATCGAGAACCATCTGCTCAACATCCTGCTTCTGCTCGCCATGGAGCCGCCGGTTGGCCGCTCCGCCGACGATCTGATCGACGAGAAGGTCCAGGTGCTGCGCGCCATCCGCACCCTGACCAAGGACGACGTCGTGCGCGGCCAGTTCACCGGCTATCTCGCTGAGCCCGGCGTGAAGCCGAACTCGCCGGTCGAGACCTTTGCCGCGGTGCGCTTCATGGTCGACACCTGGCGCTGGCAGGACGTGCCGTTCTTCATCCGCGCCGGCAAGAACATGCCGGTGCACATCACCGAAGTGATCGTGCGGCTGAAACGGCCGCCGCTCGACGTCTTCGATCCGATCAAGCCCGGCGATGCCAATTACGTCCGCTTCCGCATCGACCCGCAGGTGGCGATCTCGATCGGCGCGCAGCGCAAGGCGGCCGGCGACGACATGGTCGGCGAGCAGGTCGAGCTCACAGCGCTCGACGACACCAAGAACGACATGCCGCCCTATGAACGGCTGATCGGCGACGCCATGAACGGCAATGGCCAGCTGTTCACTCGCCAGGACGCCAGCGAGCTTGCCTGGCGCATCGTCGGCCCGGTGCTTGGCGACACCACGCCGCCGCACATCTATGAGCCGAAGACCTGGGGCCCGGCCGACGCGATGGCCAACTTCGGCCCGCCGAACGGCTGGATCAATCCGACTTGAGCAATTCCAGGAAAAGTGTGAGCGGTTTTTCCGGGAAAAAGCGCTAGCGCTTTTCCCTTGGGAATTGCGTGAAACCAAGTGAGCGGAGGAAACGACATGGCCAAGGCAGCCAAGCCCGCGACGGCCGAGGCCGAACCGATCGTGCTGACGATCGATGTCGGCGGCTCGCATGTAAAAATCCTCACCAGCGCCGGCGGCGAGCCGCGCCGCGCCGATTCCGGACCGGACCTGACGCCGCAGCAGATGGTGGCCACGGTGAAGACGCTTGCCGAGGGGCTGGCCTATGACGTGATCTCGATGGGTTATCCCGGCCCCGTCAGGAACAACAAGCCGTCGCTCGATCCTGCCAATCTCGGCAAGGGTTGGGACGGCTATGACTTCGCCGCCGCCTTCGGCAAGCCGGTCAAGGTCGTCAACGATGCGCTGCTGCAAGCCATCGGCAGCTACGATCGCGGACGCATGCTGTTCCTCGGCCTCGGCACTGGCCTCGGCGCGGCGATGATCCTCGACAATGTCGGCCAGCCGATGGAGCTGGCGCATCTGCCCTACCGCAAGGGCCGCAGTTTCGAGGACTATGTCGGCGAGCGCGGCCTGGAGAAATACGGCAAGAAGAAATGGCGCAAATACGTCTTCGACATCGTCGAGCGGCTGCGTGCGGCCCTGCAGCCGGACTACATCGTCATTGGCGGCGGCAATGTCGACAGACTGGATGAATTGCCCGCCAAATCCAGGCGCGGTGACAATACGCGCGCTTTCGAGGGCGGCTTTCGACTATGGCGCGACAAGGCGCTGATCGTCTGATAGTATTAAAATTCAGTATAGTTGTTCAAAATGACGTGTGATGCGATACGAAGTCATTGCGTTACGCAGATTTGGCGATTAGAGCGATTGCACCGGATGGAATCATCTGGGTGCAACCGTACAAATGCGGCAAGACAAATGACTAGAGCGGATTTCCGGCTCCACTGGGACAGCTCTGGGAGTTTCCGCCACCCCCCTAGCGACGGAGAGATAAATTGGCCGACGACAGCAACGACTCTGACAAGGACATCGACCTGCTCGAGCTAACCGCCCATATCGTGTCCGCTTACGTCGAGAAGAACCGCTTGCCCGTTGCCGGCCTGAGCGATCTCATCGCCAGCGTTGCGGCGTCGATCGGCGGGCTCAGCCAGCCGCCGGCGCCGGTGGCGCCGCCGCAGGTCCCGGCCGTCAATCCCAAGCGCTCGGTGACGGCGGATTACATTATCTGCCTCGAGGACGGCAAGAAGTTCAAATCGCTGAAGCGCCATCTCGGCGTCCATTTCAACCTGACGCCGGAGGCCTATCGCGCCAAATGGGGCTTGCCGGCCGATTATCCGATGGTTGCCCCCAACTACGCGGCGTCGCGCTCCGAGCTGGCCAAGTCGATCGGCCTCGGCCGCAAGGCCGCCGCGGTCGCACCGGCCAAAGCCAAGGGTCGCAAGGCCAAGGTTCCGGCCTGAGCGGAATCAGCGCATCGGCGCTGAGCCAACAGTTTGGACGACTGGAACAGAAGCCTGCCGGCGAATGAGCCTTGGCAGGCTTCGTGCTTTTATGGCTTGTACCTCTGAAATGTCAGGACTTTGGGGGAGCGGCCATGAACTACGCCAGAATGGTGATCGAGAAAGAGGCGCCGGAGGAATACGGTTACGACCGCATCCGCTATAACCTCTCCGAAAGCTCGATCGCCGACCAGAAACTCTCTGATATCGGCCTGTCGCTGCCGGACCTCACCCTGTTCTATGGCGAGCATCGCGGCGACAAGGAGCTGCGGGCGCTGATCGCGGCGCAGGACAAAGGCATCTCCGCTGACGATGTTCTGGTGACCGCCGGCGCGGCGGGCGCGTTGTTCATCATCTCGACCTCGCTTTTGTCGGAGCGCGACCATCTCGTCGTGGTCCGGCCGAACTATGCCACCAACATCGAGACCCCCAAGGCGATCGGCTGCGCCATCTCCTATGTCGATCTCGACTTCGACAAAGGGTTCGCCGTCGATGTCAGCCGCGTCGCGGCTGAGCTGCGGCCGAACACCAAGCTGATCAGCGTCACCTGCCCGCACAACCCGACCGGCACGATGATGGAGCGGGCCGATCTCGATGCGCTGATTGCACTCGCCGAAAGCCACAACTGCCGTCTGCTGGTCGACGAGACCTATCGCGACCTGTCCTATGGACAGCGCCTGCCGGCCGCGGCTTCGCTCAGCCCCAAGGCAATCAGCGTGTCGTCGCTATCGAAAGCCTTTGGCATTCCAGGCATCCGCATCGGCTGGCTGGTCACCAGGGATACCGAACTGCAGGAGCGCTTCCTCGCCGCCAAGGAGCAGATCGGCATTTGCGGCAGCGTCATCGACGAAGGCATTGCGCGCAGCATGCTGGAGCGCCGCGAGGCTTTCCTGGCCGCACTGCTGCCCGACATGGCCAAGCGCCGTGACATCGTCCAGGCATGGATCGACCGCGAACCGCTGGTCGACTGGGTGCGGCCGCAGGGCGGCGTCGTCGGCTTTCCCAGGCTCAATGTCGACGCCGACTTCGACCTCGACCGCTTCTACGTCAATTTGCTGGAACGCCACGGCACCTATGTCGGCCCCGGCCACTGGTTCGACATGCCGAAGCGCTTCTTCCGCGTCGGTTTCGGCTGGCCGAAAGAGGCGGAATTGCAGGGTGGTTTGCAGGCTATCTCCGCCGCACTGAGGGAATGATTTTCCATTCCGTTTCTTCAAACGGACCGGAAATCCCTTGATCCCAGATTGATTCGGGCGCACATGCCCCGGCGAACTTAGTTCCCTGGCCGGAACAGCGCCCATCGTGGAAGTGCCCCGCCGGCCAAGTCTTTGCAACGGGGCCTCTCTCCATGACAGCAGAACAAACGTCGCCGGACCAGCGCTACGCTGCCTTCCGTCACCGCTCCTTCCTGAGCTACTGGGCGGCGCGGTTTCTCACCACCTTCGCCACCATGATCGTGTCCGTCGCCGTCGGCTGGCAGATCTACGATCTGACGCGCAATCCTTTCGACCTCGGCATTGTCGGCATCGTCCAGTTCCTGCCGTCGCTGCTCCTGGTGCTGGTCACCGGCGTCGTCGCCGACCGTTTTGGGCGCCGCCTGATCATGGCGCTGGCGACCGTGACCGAGGCGGGCTGTGCGCTCGTTCTGTTGTACTTCACGCTGCGCGGTCTCGTCAGTCCGCTGCCGATCTTCGTCGTGCTGGCGCTGTTCGGCATGGCGCGCGCCTTTTACGGACCGGCCTCGTCGTCGCTGTTCGCCAATCTGGTGCCGCCGGAGGACTTTGGTAACGCAATCGCCTGGAACTCGTCGGCCTGGCAGACGGCGACCATTGTCGGCCCGGTCGCCGGCGGCCTGCTCTATGGCGTCTCGGCCGAAGCCGCATACGCCACTGCCTCCGTGCTGATGCTGGTGGCCGGTCTGCTGATCTTCACCATTCCCAAGCCCGCCCAGCAGAGCGCCACCGACAAGCCGACGATGGAAACGCTGTTTGCCGGCTTCCGCTACATCTGGAGCGAGAAGATCGTGCTCGGCGCCATCTCGCTCGACCTCTTCGCCGTGCTTCTGTCCGGCGCCTCGGCGCTGCTGCCGGTCTATGCCCGCGACATTCTCGAGCTCGGGCCCTGGGGCCTCGGCCTCTTACGCTCGGCGCCCGGCATCGGCGCCATCTGTGTCGCGGTCTGGCTTGCCGGGCATCCGCTTCGCGACAATGCCGGCAAGATCATGCTCGGCTTCGTGGCAGGCTTTGGTGCCTTCACCGTGCTGTTCGGCGTTTCCACCATCACCTGGCTGTCGATCCTGGCCCTTGCCGGCCTCGGCGCCACCGACATGTTCAGCGTCTATATCAGGGAGACGCTGATCCAGTTGTGGACGCCGGACGAGGTGCGCGGCCGCGTCAACGCCGTCAACCAGGTCTTCGTCGGTGCCTCCAACGAAGTTGGCGAATTCCGCGCAGGCACCATGGCAGCACTGATCGGCACCGTGCCGGCAGTGGTGATCGGCGGCATCGGCGCGATTGCCGTGGCTGGCCTGTGGGCGGTGCTGTTCCCGCAGCTGCGCCGGGTGCGGCATCTCAACAGCCGCAACTGATCGAGCAAGCCGCTGGATCCCGCGCTCGCCCCAAATCAGTTTGCGCCGACGACGGCTGAGATGGACCGGCAGCGGACGGTCCGGTTCTGGAACGAACTAGCCAGATGGCGGGGCAACCACAGGGTGGACATTTCAGCCCACATGGAAAATGATTATGTTGCCCTGCACAATACCGTAGGGCTCTGATCTCGACGACAAGCCTGAGCGTAGAAGCGGATCAACCGACCTCCGGGTCCAGCGAGGGGGACGCAAAATGGACAATGGGCAACTGCATCGCGACGCGGGCGGGCGACCCCGTCGATCCGCCGGCTGGCTTGCCCGCGCGGCCATGTCGTCGGCGTTCCTGCTCGGCATGGCTTTCAGCAGCACTGCGTTTGCGCAGGACCAGCAGCTACCCGTGGTGACGGCGGCCAAGCCGGTGGTCCGTGAAATCGTCGAAGACGACGAGTTCGTCGGCCGCTTCGAAGCCGTCGACCAGGTCGCCATCCGTTCGCGCGTCAGCGGCTATCTGGACAAGGTCAGCTTCCAGGACGGCGCACTGGTCAACAAGGGCGACCTGCTCTTCACCATCGACCAGCGTCCGTACCAGGCGGCTTATGATGCCGCCAAATCGCAAGTGGACGTCGCCAAGTCTCTGCTCGAATTCTCCAAGATGCAGCTGGATCGCGCCGACGAACTCGCCAAGACCGGCAATATCTCGGCCGCGACGGTCGACGACCGCCGGCGGGAATACCTTTCGGCACAGGCGCAGATGCAGGGCGCAACGGCTGCGCTGACGTCGGCCAGCCTGAATCTGGAATTCACCGAGATCAAGGCGCCCTTGTCCGGTCGCATCGACCGCCGGCTGGTGTCGGTCGGCAACCTCGTACAGCCGGACTCCACCTTGCTGACGACCATCGTTACCCGCGATCCGATCGACTTCTATTTCGACGTCGATGAGCGCCTGTATTTCAGCTACGCCCGCGACGCTAAGGAGCGCGGCGGCTCGATGCAGGAAGGCGCTGGCGGCCTTGAAGTGGTGGTTCGCGTCGCCGACCGCGCGGAGGCGGTGTTCAAAGGCAAGCTCGATTTTGCCGAGAACCGCATCGACAACGCGACCGGCACCATGCGGGTGCGTGCAACGTTTCCCAACGCCGACGGCGTTCTCCAGCCAGGCATGTTCGGTCGCATCAACGTGCCGGGGTCGCTGCCGCATACCGGTGTGCTGGTGCCCGACGAGGCGATCGGCGCCGATCAGGATCGCCGCATCGTCTCCCTGGTGGATGAGGCAGGCATGGTGTCGGCGAAGCCCGTGCGCACCGGCCCGCTTCTCGACGGCTACCGGGTGATCCGCTCGGGCCTGACCGGCAACGAGACGATCATCGTCAACGGGCTGATGCATGCCAGGCCCGGCACCAAGGTGAAGGTCGAGATGGTGACGTTGCCGCCCAAGGTCGAAACCGCCGGGTTGCCGCAATGAGGTTCGCCCATTTCTTCGTCGACCGTCCGATCTTCGCATCGGTCGTTTCGATCGTCCTGCTGATCCTTGGCGGGATTGCCTATACCCAGCTGCCGGTCGCGCAATATCCCGAGATCGCGCCGCCGACCATCGTCGTTCGCGCGCAGTATCCGGGCGCCGACGCCGAGACGGTCGCAGCGACCGTGGCAACGCCGATCGAGCAGGAGATCAACGGCGTCGAGGGCATGCTCTACATGTCGTCCTATTCGTCGGGCGACGGGGCGATGGCGCTGACCATCACCTTCAAGCTGGGCACCGATCTCGACCAGGCGCAGGTGCTGGTGCAGAACCGCGTGTCGGTCGCCGAGCCGCGCCTGCCCGAAGAAGTCCGCCGCCTCGGCATCACCACCACCAAAAGCTCGCCCGACCTGATGATGGTCGTGCACATGCTGTCGCCCGACAATACCTATGACCAGCTCTACGTCTCGAACTACGCCCGCTCGCGGGTGCGCGACATACTGCTCAGGTTGGACGGCGTCGGCGACCTCATCATCTTCGGCGAACGCGAATATTCGCTCCGCATCTGGCTCGATCCGGAAAAACTGTCCGCCCTGGGGATGACGTCGGGCGATGTGGTGCAGGCGCTGCGCGACCAGAACGTCCAGGTGTCGGGCGGCTCGATCGGCGCGCCGCCGACCAACATGGGCACGGCGTTCCAGTACACGGTCACCACGCAAGGCCGCTTCAACGATGCACGCGACTTCCGATACGTGATCGTCAAATCGACCGAGGACGGCCGCCTGATCCAGCTGCAGGACGTGGCGCGCATCGAGCTCGGCGCCAAGGATTACGTCACCAACTCCTATCTCAACGGCAAACCGGCGGTGGCGCTCGCCATCTTCCAGCGGCCGGGCACCAATGCGCTCGCCGCAGCCGCGGAGATCCAGGACAAGATGAAGGAGCTGTCCCAGGATTTCCCGAAGGGACTGAGCTACGACATCGTCTACAATCCGACCGAGTTCGTCGCCGAGTCGATCCAGGAGGTCTACAAGACGATCCTCGAGGCGATGGTGCTGGTCATCATCGTCATCATCGTCTTCCTGCAATCGTGGCGCATGGCGATCGTGCCGATCGTGGCGATTCCCGTGTCGCTGATCGGCACGCTGGCGGTGCTTTATGCCGCCGGCTTCTCGCTCAACATGCTGACGCTGTTCGGCCTCGTTCTGGCGATCGGCATCGTCGTCGACGATGCGATCGTCGTGGTCGAAAACGTCGAGCGCAATATCGCCAGAGGGCTGGCGCCCAATCCGGCGTCGCACCTGACCATGGACGAAGTCGGAACAGCGGTCATCGCGATCTCGCTGGTGCTGATAGCCGTGTTCGTACCGACAGCCTTCATCCCCGGCATTTCCGGGCAATTCTACCTGCAGTTTGCGATCACCATCGCGGTGTCGACCGCGATCTCGGCATTCAATTCGCTGACGCTTTCACCGGCGCTGGCCGCGCTTCTGTTCAAGCCGCACCACACTGCTGCGGCGCCGCCGCGCTTTTTCCTGGCGCGGTTCGGTCAGGCGCTCGCCGACGGCTTTAACCACGGCTTCGACCGGCTCGCCCATTGGTATTCGAGCATCGTCCGCGTGCTGGTCGGCTCGCGGATAGCGATCGCCGCCATGCTGGCCGTTTTTGCGGGCCTCATCTACGCCACGGTCTACATGGTGCAGACGGTGCCGCGCGGTTTCATTCCGTCGCTCGACCAGGGCTATGCGATCGTCGTCGTCCAGCTGCCGGATGGCGCCTCGCTGGCGAGGACCGATGCGGTCATCCAGCAGGCGTCGCAGATCATCCAGAAAACGCCAGGCGTCGACTACGCAGTCGCCTTCGCCGGCTTCTCCGGCGCGACCTTCACCAACGCCAGCAACGCGGGCGTGATTTTCGCCAGGTTCAAGCCGTTTGACGAGCGACTGAAAGAAGGCCAGTCGGCGACCAAGGTCATCGGCAATCTGTTCGGCAGCCTGCAAAGCATCAAGGAAGCCTTCATCATCGCACTGCCGCCACCGCCGATCCGTGGCGTTGGCAATGCCGGCGGCTTCAAGCTGCAGATCCAGGAGCGCAACAGCGCCGACATGCGGCAGATCCTCGCGCTTGCCTACGAAATCGCCGGCAAGGCCAACAAGACGCCGGGGCTGACGGGTGTGTTCACCACCTTCTCTGCATCGAGCCCGCAATTCTTCCTGGCGATCGATCGCGACAAGGCGCGCATCCTGAACGTGCCGATCCCCAACATCTTCGAGACGCTGTCGATCAATCTGGGCACCGCCTATGTCAACGACTTCAACGCTTTCGGGCGCGTCTACCAGGTGCGCGCGCAGGCCGACCAGACGTTCCGCCTCGATCGCGCCGACATCTTGAAACTGAAGGTGCGCTCGGCGACCGGCGCGCTGGTTCCGCTCGGCACGTTGATCGAGATCCGCGACGTTACCGGCCCGGCGCTGGTCCAGCGCTACAACATGTACGTCTCGGTGCCGCTGCAGGGCAACGCCGCGCCCGGCGTTTCCACCGGCGATGCGCTGGCCAAGATGGAAGCGATCACGGCACAGACGCTGCCGGCCGGTACCTCCTATGAATGGACCGAGCTCGCCTATCAGGAGCGCAACACCGGCAATGCCGCTGTCTATATCTTCGGACTGTCGGTGCTGTTCGTGTTCCTGGCGCTGGCGGCGCAATATGAAAGCTGGGTGCTGCCGTTCGCCATTGTGCTGGTGGTGCCGCTCGGCGTGCTCGCGGCGTTGCTCGGCGTGTCGTTCCGAGGGCTGGACAACAACATCCTCGTGCAGATCGGCCTCATCGTGCTGATCGGGCTTGCCGCCAAGAACGCGATCCTGATCGTCGAATTCGCGCGGCAGGCGCAGGAACGCGGACTGTCGGTCGCCGAGGCTGCCGTCGAAGCCTGCCGGCTCAGGCTGCGGCCGATCCTGATGACCGCCTTCGCGTTCATCCTCGGCGTCGTGCCGCTGATGATCGCAACGGGCCCGGGCGCGGAAATGCGCCAGTCGCTCGGCACCGCGGTGTTCTCCGGTATGCTCGGCGTCACCTTCGTCGGCCTGTTCCTAACGCCGGTGTTCTACGTCACGCTCAGGTCGCTGTTTTCACGGCGCAAGCCCGGTGCCGAGGTCGAGCCTTCGGCGCCGGCAGAGGCGCCATCGGAGACGGCCGCCGAGTAGGGTTACGGCCTGGCTGTCCGCAGCTACGCCGGGTGCGGCATCTGAACAGCCGCGACTGATCGAGTCCGCCGCTGGATCCGGCTCTCAGGCCAATCAGCTTGCGCGGCTGAGACGGAGCCGGAAGCGGACGGACAGCTTCGGGCCTCCGATTTTCAGTAGGTCCGTGCAGCAGCGTCGTGAGTTGGCCCGAAACGGTCGTCGCGCCGTCGCCAAGATGAGGTCCACTCGTTGCAATCAGGTTACCAGCTCAAGTATTTTCTGCCAGCGAGGATGATTGTGAAGCTTGGCGAAGTCAGAGTCCTGTTTGACCCATGCCTTGGTCTCGTGATTCGCGTGCGGAAGCAGACGCGCCAACAGATCTAGCGCCGGCTCGGCATCCTCCAAAAGCGAGTAGACGCAAGCAGCATTGTATTGGGTTAGAATATCGTCGGGATCAATGGCCAACGCACGCGACGTCCATTCCCTCGCACGGGCGATCTCTCCAATTTCGGCAAGCGCGCTGGCACCTAGATAGGCTGGGCGCGGGTTATCGGGATGCAGAGCCAACTCGGCTTCGGCCAGCTTAATTCCTGCGCGCGCTGCATAGATAATATCCTTGTCCCGGCCTAGGGAACGGTAGATCGGGATCAGCAGGATCTGGCTCTGGTAGTCATCTGGCTTGATCTCAGCCGCCCGTTCATATAGCCGCGCGGCTTGATCGAGTTTACCCTGCGCGAAGGAGGCGCGAGCGAAAAAGTAGTGGGCTTCGTACAGATTAGGATTCAGGGCAATCGCGCGTTCAAATTCCGTCTCAGCCTCGGGATAACGCTCCCCGAGCGATAAGGCCAATGCGCGCGAAGCATGAGCCTCGGACAGGCCACCCTCAAGATCGAGTGCCTTGGCGCTGGTGGCCAGAATACTCTCGACTGCTATGTTCTCATAATAATGTAGAAACAAAAAGGAGTCGCAGTCGGCGATCCCGGAATACGCTCGGGCATAAAGCGGATCGAGCTCGACCGCTTTCGAAAACATTCGCCTCGCAAGCGTGTAATATGCTCTCGAGTGCCTATGCAAGAACTGCCGCCCGCGAAGATAGTAGGTGTAGGCATCGATGTTTTCGGTTGGCGCTTGGCCAACGATCTTTTTCTCCTCCGGCAGAAGCTTTACCTTCAGCTGCTCGACGATGGTTCTCGTTATCTCGTCCTGGATAGCGAAGATATCGGTCAGGTCTCGGTCGTATCGGTCGGCCCACAGATGGGTTCCGTCCTTTCCGTTGATGAGCTGAGCTGTTATTCGCACGCGCTGGCCAACCTTGCGCACACTTCCTTCCAAAACGGTCGTGACGTTGAAGCGCCGGCTCACATCCTGTACGTCGACCGGCTTGCCCTTATAAGTGAATACAGAATTACGGGCGATGACCGACAGGCCTGAGATCTTGGAGAGGTCCGTGATGATGTCCTCGGTAATCCCGTCAGAAAAGTACTCCTGCTCCGGATCTCCGCTCATATTGAGGAAGGGGAGCACCGCTATTGAAGGCTTCTCCCTCTGCGGCAGATTGCCTTGAGGCGTCTGCTCTACGCTCGCAGCACGTGGATCGAGCGACACGTTGTAAACCCTTACAGGTTGTTCGATGTTCTTTAGCTTCTGCTCGCCGGTATCCTCGAAGAGGAGGTCGAGCCGGTTGCCCACATTGTCGCGCACTGGGCCGGAAACCGCGATTCCACCGGACTTGGCGATGGTTTCGATTCGTGCCGCGACGTTCACACCCTCGCCATAGATGTCATCGTCATCGACGATGATGTCACCGAGGTGGACGCCAATGCGGAATTCAATCCGCCTGTCCTCGGGTATGTCGATGTTCCGCTCGCGCATCTTTCGCTGAATGTCGGCGGCGCAGGCGACCGCGTTCACCACACTCGGGAACTCGACCAGCATTCCGTCGCCGGTCAGCTTTACGATTCGTCCTCCATGCTCGCCGATCTTGCCGTCTACCAGTTCCTTGCGATGAAGCTTGAGCGCGGCAAGCGTGCCGACCTCGTTCACTCCCATGAGGCGACTATACCCAACGACGTCGGCGGCAAGGATGGCTGCGAGTCGGCGCACAAGGTTACCTGTGGATATTGCCTGGTTTGAACCTTCAGTAGCAGGTTCCTGGCGCTACGCCCATGAGAAATCGAGAATCCAAGTGATGGTTGAGCGCCGATCTTGAATGTCTGGATAAGTAAATCCACGCTCTCGTGTCGCTGAGCCGCGAAGAAGATCTCGCTGAACCGCCCCGTCATACACGTACTGTCGCTAGTGTTATCGTCTTGCGCAGATGTGATCTTCAGAGTTTGGCAGTCACTCTCGCTGCAATCGATGAGGTCGATTCTTCCGTTATTAAAGCCTGGTGACAGGCATCTTTCAATTTATCTCAACGACCGGCATGCGTCGCAAAGCAGTCGTCCCCGCCTCCCGGAAGTATGTCGTCTTTGGCAAGCTCGGCCGTTCAGAGTAGTTGGATTTACTCTATCCCGCAGTAGGCTTGCCGAAGATCAGGCTCAAAAACTCGCTCAGCCAGCGCTTCAGGTGCATGTCCCAGATCAGCCGGCCGCCGAGATGGTCGCGGCCGGGCTGGGCGCCGGGCAGTTCGAAACGGTGCGCGCCGCGCACCACCCAGCGCTGCATCATCAGCCGGGTCAGTTCGCCGTGGAACTGGATGCCCCAGGCATTGCCGCCGTAGCGGAAGGCCTGGTTGGGGTAGGTTTCCGCGGTCGCCAGCAGTGTCGCGTCTTTCGGCAGTGAAAAACCTTCACGATGGAACTGGTAGACCATGTCGGGCCAGTGCAGCAGCTTTTTGCCGGCTTCGGTGGATTTAAGCGGATACCAGCCGATCTCGACCAGCCCTTCGTCATGACCCTCGACCTTGCCGCCGAGATGGTTGGCCAGCATCTGCGCGCCAAGGCAGATGCCGAGGAAGGGCCGGTTCTCGCGCAACGGTACATTCAGCCAGTTGGTTTCGCGGCGGACGAACTCGTCCTCGTCATTGGCGCTCATCGGCCCGCCGAACACCACGGCGCCGGCATGCCCTTCCAGCGTCTCGGGCAAGCTGTCGCCCAGAGGCGGCCGGCGGATGTCGAGATCGAAACCTTCCTCGAGCAGCATATGGCCGACCCGGCCGGGGCTCGAAGTCTCCTGATGCAGCACGATCAGGATCTTTGGTTTCGAGCTCGGTCTAGGCGGCATGGAGAGCTGGGATCCTATTCGTCGCTCGACGTTCCGCTGGCGCCCGGCGCTGCGGCCGCCGCCTTGCGGCGCGCCTCGATCCGGTCCTGCCGCTCGACACCGATCAGTTCGGCGACGCGCCAGACGGTGTTGTCTTCCAGCTCGTGCAATTCGCCGTCGGCATAGACGATTTCCCACATCAGGCCGATGAAGGCCTTGCGCGCCTCGGCGTCGAGATGGCGCTTCAGCACACTGGTGAAGGCATAGAGATCGATCGCCTCATTGTCGGCGCGCTCGCCGGCGGCAGCCAGCGCATCGAGCTCGGCGCCGCTGATCGAATAGCTCTCACCCAGCACCTGCTTGAACCGCTCCCACTCGACATCCTGGCGCACGCCATCGGCGTTCATCACATGATAGAGCAAAGCCGAGGCGGCAACGCGCGGATCGTCCGCATTGGCGCGAGGCCCGGCCCCGGAGGGCAGGTCTTTCAGAAAGGACAGAACGCGTTCGAACATGGTGCTCACATCAGGTCAGGGTTCAAAACAGTCGGAACCGGCGCGGTGACTTCTCCGCTTCTTCGTCAGGGTCGACACCGGGGTCGTCCGGCAACCGGATAACCTCCTCGGCCGGCTCGACTGCCTCGGCATCGGACGGCACGGCGGCAAAGGCAGCGGCAGTGACCGGCGTGACATGATCGTCGCCCACCACAGGCTTCGGCTCGATCGGCGCCTCGCTGCTCGTCCTGGCGACGGCCGGATGATCGATCACCTCGGCTTCCTTTGCCGGCTTGGCAGGTGCCGCAAGCACCGGCACGGTGGCTTCCGGCGTTTCCTCATGGCTGTCGATGAGCTGGCCGAGCCGCTCCATCGGCGCGCGCCAGGCGAAGGCGTCGAGCTTGCCGCTGACCGGCGACACCGGCGCCCAGCGTTCGGAGACGACGCCGTCGGCAACCCAGGCCGGGTCGCGCGGCGCCCGGACCGCCTTGGACAGCAATTGCCGAATCTTGCCCTGATCGCCGGTCTCGGCCTCCTCGATGTCGGCCAGAAGCAGGTAGGCGCCTTCCCGACGATCCATGCGGATCGCCGCTTCCGCCTCGCGGCGGGCGGTGGAAAAATCCTGCGCGTCGAGCGCGGCGCGCGCCACCGTCATCGACGATTCGGCGTTGTTGCGCTTCAGCTCCTGCAGCTTCTTGGCCCGGTTCAGGCGGTCGACCACCGCATCACCCGGTCGGGCATGAGTATAAAGTTCGGATATTTCCGGATGCGGCTCGGCCTTCCAGGCGGCTTCGAGGATCTTCGAGCCTTTGCGCACATCGTTCTGTTTGAACAGAAGGTTCGCCGCGGCAACCGCGGCCGGCGCGAAATCGGGCGCGAGCTTGTTGGCCTCGAGTGCCGCTGTCTTGGCCGCATTGGGGTCGCTGTCGGTCAGCGCCTGCGCCTTGGCGGTCAACAGCACGGCGCGGCGGCGGTTGGCGGCGTCGCGTTCGATCTGGCGCGTCGACTTCTGCGCCTCGACCAGTTTTAACGCACCGTCCCAATCGCCACGCCCGGTCAGGTCTTCGAGTGTCGATTCCGCTGCCCAGGCCAGTTGCGGAGCCACGGCTGCGGCGCGGCCGGCATAGTGGCGCGCCGCGTTGCGGTCGCCCAGCCGCTCGGCTTCGAGATAGAGCCCGCGCAAGCCGAGCAGCCGCATTTCGGGATCGTCGAGCATGGCCTCGAATTTTTCGCGCGCGCCCTCATGGTCGCCTTCGAGCAACGAGGCTTGCGCTTCCAGGAGATGGATCAGCGGCTCCTGGTCTGAACGGATCAGCTTGGCGGCTTCCTTGGTCTTCTTGCGCGCCAGCGTGCCATCGCCGGCGCCGGCGGCGATCATGCCGGTCGACAGCGCCTGGTAGCCGCGGTCGCGGCGCCGCACGCGGAAATAGCGCGAGATCGTGTACGGGCTGTTCCACAGCGACTTGATCAGCCACCAGACGATCATCACCGCAGCGACGACGGCAACGATCGCCACCGCCGCCACCATCAGGCTGACCTGGTACTGGTAGCCGTTGAAGGTGACGACCATCTCGCCGGGCCGATCGGCCAGCCAGGCAAAGCCGAGGCCGAGCGCAAAGACGGCGGCGAGGAAGATGAGAATGCGGATCATCGTGTCGTCCTCATGCCTTCATCGCGCCGGCAATGAGCGCGTCGACCTGCGTTTCGACCTCGATGCGCGCCTTCAGTTTGCCGGCAAAGTCGGCGCCCGCCGCCTTGACCGCGTCGGGCAGCGTCGCATATTCGCTGAGCGCCTTGGCGTAGTCGCCCTGATTGACCGCCACTTCAATGCGCGCCACGGTTTCGGGCGCGCCGGCGCCCTCTACGGCGCCGATCGGCCGCACCTTGACCAGCGATTCGGCGCTCGACAGAAGGTTCTGGAAGAAGCCGGCATTCTCGTCGACCGGGGTCGCGGCAGCGACCATCGCATTGGCCGCTGCATCGGCCTCGCCGGCGATTTCGGTGCGGGTCGGGACGCCCTTTTCGGCATAGGGACGCAACGCCGCAATCTGCGGCGCATCAGGCGAGATCGCTGCGAACGTCTCCAGCTCGGCGGCAAACGGCGCGCCGCGGTCGAGCGCCGCTTTCAGCGCCGAGGCGGCGATGGCCATCGCGATTTTCGGCTGCGAGGCCTGCGCATCGACCTTGCCGGCGAGCTGCGTCACCGACTGTTCCAGCGCGGCAAGCCGGCCTTCCTGCGTCTTGGCCGCCTCGCCGGCCGATTTCACCAGCGCATCGAGACTCGAAAGCTTTTCGTTGAGCGGGCCGAGATCGACCGGGCCGCCGGCCTGGCCAAGCGCCGCGACCGCCGTCTCGATCTGCTTGACCTTGTCGCCAAGCGCGGCAAGCCCGGCATTGTCGCCGGCGCCACCTTGTTCGACCGCCGATTTGAGCGACGCGACATCGGCCTTCACCTGATCAAGAGCCGTCGACAGACCGTCGACCTTGGCCGTTGCGACGCCATTGCCGCCCGCTTCCCTGAGGTCGGCGATTTCGCTCTTCAGCGAAGCGATCTCGCCATTGACGCCGTCGAGCGAGACCGTGCCACCGCCTGACCCCGGTGCACCGAGCACGCCGGCAAACTGCAGCCCGCCGGCGGCGGCCAGTGCGATGACACCGCCAATGATGCCGGCGGCAATGCCGTTGGAACGCTTCGGCTGCGCGGCCATGGGCTGGTTCCTCACCTCGGCGGTTTTTGGTGTTTCCTTGGGCCCACCCGATTTGGGCGAGGCATCCTCGAAACTGTAATCGGAGGTCCTGGCGCTTGGTGGCGCGTCGGAGGCGGCGGGATAAGGCCTTTCCGGTTCGCCGGACATCTTGGCATCGCTCTCTGGCGCGGCCTGGGCCGCGGCGTCGGAATGCTCCCACGGCTCGAGATCGGCCTGGTCGGCATGAACCGGCTCGTCGGGCGTCTCCGCCTGTGCATCGGCCACGGCAGCCGCTTCCTCGGCCGCTACCGATTCGGCCGAGGCCTCGGTCGCATCCGCCTTGGCGGCGTCCGCATCGACAATGCGCGAGACGGCGCCGGGTTCGAGTTCGATGGTCACCGGCTCGCGGCGGCTCTTCGAATGTCGCATCTTCGGCGTCTTGACCATGCCTGGGCTCCGCAATCCTGCTTCGTCTGGGCGCCCTAAGGCGCGTGATGGTTTGAAAAATGGTCTAGCACATCATCATCAGGTGAAAAGGGGCGGCGTGATGACACGGGGCTCAGGCGCCGTCGTGCAACAGCTCAAGCAGCGCCTCCTCCTGGGGTTCCCGTGCAACGCGTATTTTTTTGCCGGCGGCATCGCCGAACGCTGACGCTATGCGCTCGGAGAGAGCAAAAACCCGCACCTTTCCAAGGAGATCGCCCGATTCCGGCCGATTGACCAAGGTTCGCAACGCTGCCGCCGCCTTGGCCGAATAGAGCAGCACCGCATCGACCGCCCGATCGGACAGGCGCGCAAGGATTTCACCGTCGGAATAATCGAGCGAAATCGTGTCATAGGTCTCGATTGCGCGGATCTCGACGCCGGCCTGGCGCAGCCGCGCCTCGAAGGCCGGAAACCGTACGCGTCCCGTGAGATAGACGATCGCCTTGCCGGAAAGGCCGGCGACAATCGCTTCGGCCAGCTTCTCGGCGTCGCCCGGCCCTTCGCTGACGGACAAAAACCCTGCCGCGCGCGCCGCTTCGGCCGTTCTGTGGCCGACCGCATGGCAAGGCAAGGCGGCGAGCGTGGCGATGAGGTCTCCCGGCGCATGGCGCAAGGCATTGGCGCTGGTGATCGCAACGGCCGCGGCATTGTCGCCTGCTGCGTTTGCATCGACCGGCAGCGTCACCGTTTCGGTCAGTGGCAGAAGGATCGGCTCAAATCCCAGCTCCTGCAGCCGCCGCACGGTGCGCGATGCCCCAGGTTGCGGCCGCGTCACCAGGACACGCATGTCAGACCCAGCCGTCGAAGAAGGTTTCGCCGGCCTTGACCCGCACCATCCTGGCGGCGCCCGTGCCGATATCTGCGGCATCCAGCGCCAGGCCTTCGGCCTTAACCTCATGCGATTGCGTGCCATCTGGCGAAATGATCAGCCCGGCGAAAACCAGTTTTCCGCCCGATATCGTCGCATAGCCGGCGATCGGCGTGCGGCAGGAGCCGTCGAGTGCCGCCAGAAAGGCGCGCTCGCAGGCCAGCGCCTGGCCCGTGGGCACATCGTGGATGGCCGTCAGCATCTTTTCGACGGCGCTGTCGCCGATGCGGGTCTCGATGCCGATCGCACCTTGCCCCGGCGCCGGCGGAAAGGCGTCGAGCGGCATCAGATCGGTGACGACGTGGCCGAGCTCCAGCCGCTTCAGCCCGGCATGGGCGAGGACCGTGCCTTCGGCGACGCCCTCCTCCAGCTTGCGCAGCCTGGTCTGCACATTGCCGCGAAACATCACCACGTCGAGATCCGGACGCATGCGCCGGATCAGCGCCTGGCGCCGCAGCGAAGACGAGCCGACCTTGGCGCCCCGAGGCAGGTCGATGATGCGCTTTACCGCCTTGCCGATAAAGGCGTCGCGCGCATCTTCGCGCGGCAGGAAGGCGGAAAGCTCCAGCCCGTCCGGCAGCACCGTCGGCATGTCCTTGGAGGAATGCACGGCGATGTCGATCGTGCCGGCCAGCAGCGCTTCTTCGATTTCCTTGGTGAACAGGCCCTTGCCCCCGGCTTCCGACAAAGGCCGGTCCTGGATGCGGTCGCCGCTGGTCGAGATGACGACGACCTCGAACGCTTCCGCCGGCATGCCATGCGCTGCCATCAGCCGCGCCTGCGTCTCATGCGCCTGGGCGAGTGCCAGCGGGCTGCCGCGTGTTCCGATTTTCAAAGTTTGCATGGCGCGCGGTCCGTGATAACCCCCGGCTGGCTTTGCGTTTCCGGCACTCTCCCTAACGAGGCCCGCCTCTACTAACTAGGAAAGTCCGGCGACACAATCTCTGGAGACAGCGACGAATTGATCCGCGTTCTGGGCATTGAGACGAGTTGCGACGAGACCGCCGCCAGCGTGGTGACGCTGGACGGCGCGTCCGCGCCGGTGATTGCGTCCAACATCGTGCTCAGCCAGATAGAGGAGCATGCTGCCTTTGGTGGCGTCGTGCCGGAGATCGCCGCGCGCGCCCATGTCGAGGCGCTGGACGGCATCGTCGAGGCCGCCCTTGCGGATTCGGGCGTAGCCCTCGGCGACATCGACGCCATTGCCGCCACCGCCGGCCCGGGCCTGGTCGGCGGGCTGATTGTCGGCCTGATGACGGCCAAGGCGATTGCCGCCGCTGCCGGCAAGCCGCTGATTGCCATCAACCATCTCGAAGGCCATGCACTGACCGCAAGGCTGACCGACGGCATCGACTTTCCCTATTTGCTGCTGCTGGTCTCCGGCGGCCACACCCAGATCGTTGCCGTGCGCGGCGTCGGCGACTACCAGCGCTGGGCGACCACCATCGACGACGCGCTCGGCGAAGCCTTCGACAAGACGGCCAAAATGCTCGGCCTGCCCTATCCCGGCGGACCGAATGTCGAAAAGGCAGCAGCGGCGGGCGATGCGACGCGCTTTGCCTTCCCGCGGCCGATGAAGGGCTCGGCGCAGCCGGATTTCTCCTTCTCCGGCTTGAAGACCGCCGTGCGCCAGGCGGCGACCGCCATCCAGCCGCTGAGCGAGCAGGATGTCGCCGACATCTGCGCCTCGTTCCAGGCGGCGGTGGCGGATACGCTGGGCGACCGTGTCGCCCGTGCGCTGGCCCGCTTTCGCCAGGAATTTCCGGACAAGGCCACGCCCTCGCTGGTTGTTGCCGGCGGTGTCGCCGCCAACAGCACCATCAAGGCGACGCTGCAGAAGCAGTGCGCCGAGGCTGGCTTCGCCTTCGTCGCGCCGCCTCTCAACCTGTGCACCGACAATGCGGCGATGATCGCCTGGGCCGGCATCGAGCGGCTGCGCGCCGGCATAGCGGATGAAAACGCCGCCGATTTCGTGCCGCGTTCGCGCTGGCCGCTGGACTCGATCTCGGCGCCGATGGTCGGCTCCGGCCGGCGCGGAGCGAAAGCATGACCGGGAGCAAGGCAAGCGACAGGGACAAGACGGGCTGGCGCGTTGCCGTGCTCGGCGGTGGCGCCTGGGGCACCGCGCTGGCGCTGGCCATGCTGCGGGCCGGCCACGACGTCAGGCTCTACGCACGCGACGACGAAACGGTCGCAGCATTTCATCGCGGCGAGAACCCGCGCTACCTCCCCGGCATCGCCATCGAGCCTGGCATTGCGGCGACAAGCGATATCGGTGCAGCGCTGACCGACGCCGATTGCGTGCTGGCCGTGGCGCCGGCGCAAGCGCTGCGCGCCATGCTGACGACGGCAAAGCCCCATATGCCGAAAGGCATTCCGCTGGTTCTCTGCGCCAAGGGCATCGAGCGCGACACCGGCGCGCTGCTGTCGGCAATCGTCGTGGACATTTTGCCGGAAACCCCGGTCGCGGCTTTGTCCGGCCCGAGCTTCGCCGCCGATGTCGCGCGAGGCCTGCCGACTGCCGTCGTGGTCGCCGCCCGCGAGGAGGTTTTAGCAGCCGAGCTTGCCGCCCGGTTTTCGGCACAGAATCTGCGCTGCTACTCCAGCGACGATTTGATCGGCGTCGAGATTGGCGGCGCGCTGAAGAATGTCTTTGCCATCGCCGCCGGTGCCGTCACCGGCGCCGGGCTCGGCGCCAGCGCCCAGGCCGCGATGGTGACGCGCGGCTTCGTCGAATTGCGCCGCATCGGCGCTGCCTTCGGCGCCAAGCCCGAGACGCTGATGGGGCTTTCCGGCCTCGGCGATTTGCTGCTCACTTGCTCGTCCGCCCAGTCGCGCAATTTCGCCTACGGGCTGGCGCTTGGCCAAGGCAAACCCTTGACCGGACTGCCGTTGGCCGAAGGCGTGCCGACGGCTGCGATCGCCGCCCGCATCGCCACCGAACGCGGCATCGACGCCCCGATCATCGCGGCGGTGTCGGCCATACTGGACGGCACGATCACCATACGGCAGGCTGTGTCCGCCCTGATGACGCGGCCGCTGAAGACCGAAGCTGATATTTAATTGTACACGTTTTTGAACAGTTCGGCATTGTCCTCACCGGCGACGATGAGGTTTTCGTAGTCACCTTCCGGAAGCAGCAGCGCCTCGGCCGGACCGCTGCGCAGAACAACGTCGCTGACACCGGCCTCCAGGAACAAAGGCAAGGAGCGCGGGGTGCCATTGATCTCGACCTCGCCATCTGCAAGCTGCCCGTTCGTCGTATAGAGGTTGTATCGTCCGGCGACCGGGACCTTGAAAACGTCCACACGACCGGAGCGAAGGCGACGGCCGGCCATTCTGATGTTGGGAGCGATCTGGACGTAGCTGTCGCGGATAAAAGGGGCAATCACGGGATCGATCATATCCATGCGATATGACCAGATGATCAGCTTTGGCGGAGTGTTCGAGAGGATTTTGTACGCTTCCGATTCGCTGCCCTCCCTCAATGTTTTCAAGATGTAGTACTGGTCGAGCCAGAGGGTGGAGGGCTCCCGTCGATTGGGCAGCATTCCGATGCCGTCGAAATAGAACTCGTCCGGTTTGACCATCGCTTCGGCGCGGGCGATCAGCGTCAGCTGCGCCGGATTGTCAATGCGCAGATAGAGTACGTTGCTGATGAAGCTGATCACTCCGGCAATCACAAGCGACGCCCGCGCCAAACGCATGGGCAATGCATCGGCCGCGTTGCGATCGGGCACTGCAAGCGACCACAGCGCCATGAATGGCAAGGCCATGATGAAGATATAAGGCCAAGGCTGATCATGAACAAAAACCAGGACCGTGATGACGGCGGTGAACGTCAGTGCAATCCGCTGCCTTTCTTCCAACGCTCCGATGCGTACCAACCCAAGGACGATCCCACCGAAGCAGAATGCATAGAGGATTGCGTTGCGAACGAGTGTCTGGAGCACAAAATGTCGCAAGCCGCCATATTCGACACCGCCGCGGCTCGCGACTTCAACTGGGCCGAATATCAGGCCTCGGGCGATCGGGAGGGGATCGGCGCCGCCGAATATGAAGCAATACGCGGCGATGGGCACAATCCAGCCCAGCACCAGGGCCGCGCCACGCTTGATCCCGGCTCCGTATTGTCGCGCAATGAAGGCGTTGACAAGCAATCCCATGCCCAGCGCGACATTGAAATAGATGGATTTCTGGGTCGTCAGGAAGGCGAGGCCGCTAAGCATGCCAGCGAAGACGATCCGTCTCGCGCCTGCCGAATTCCCGCTGATGACCACCAACAGCGCCGCGACCGCGAAGAACAGCGCCAGCGGTTCCGAGATCGTGCGGAAAATTCGCTCCATGAAATTGGAGAAGCACAGCAGGACCAGGACAATTGCCAAGGCATGCTGCCTGTCCTGGCCGAGCGCTCGCGCGCATGCATAGATCATGGCGATGGTGGCGCAGGCGAGCAGCGCCATCTGGAAGCGCCCCACAAACATAATGGATGTCGCATCCCATCCAATGAGAATTGCCAGCTTGCTAAAAACCGTGAAACCTACCGCCTTGGCCGGCTGGATAGTGTCAAACAGGCCGTTGCCGAGATATTTCGCGTAACCGACTTGGCCGAACTCATCCATGACGAAGCGGCTGCGATAGGCCAGCGCGAAGAGAAGGACGATTTTAAGGGCAATCAGCACGCTCAGGCCGATTGTGGCCGGGCGTTCGGCAATACCGAAAAAGTCCCTGTTGCCGATGTCGGTTTCCACGGCGGACCGGTCATCCATCGGCAACGCTCCCTCGCCGGTTCTCGGTCGGTGCCACCGCTTGGCTAGTGCCCGCCAAGGCGATCACGCTGCGGGCCATCTTTTCCCAATCGTAGTGCGTCAGGGCATGGGCAGCCATCGCATCGCGCTCGGCGTCAGTCAGGGCAAGGCCGTCGATCGCCTCAGCGCAACGACGCGCTGACCCCAGGGGATCTCTCAGGTCGATGTTCACACCACGCAGCCAGACCGCTGCATCGGGATCGGCAAGGTGGACCGGAGCGCCGCAAATCACCGGAAGGCCGCAGGCCATCGCCTCTTGTATGACAAGCGGATACCCTTCACCGACGCTTGGCAGCAGCAAGAGATCTGCCGTGCGATAGAGGTCCGCCAACTCCATGGGCGTCCGAGTGCCCAGGTCACGAACATTGCCGAGTCCCCAGGCGCCGGGCCTGATCGAGCCGGCGCCCGCCAGCGAGAATTCGAGATCGGGCCGCAAGGTCGCCAGCGCGCGGATCACCGACAGTCCCTTTTTCTCGACGTAGCGGCCAACGAACAGAACGCGACGTCCTGGCGCCGGAGAGCCCGCATTGCCGGTCGAGTCCGGAGATCGATGGAAAATGCTGCGGTCAACCCCGTTGAAAAGCAGGCTGTAAGGGTGCCGCGCGGGCGTTCCCAGCAACTCATGGCGCACCGTGTCGCTGATAAAGACGCGGGCATCCGCCGCCCTAAGCATAGGCCGCGTCACCAGGAGGTTTGCGAGCGCCATCGCGAAGCGCAGGATACGCGAAGAGAACGGAACGCTGGCAATGTGTTGAACAAGCACCGTTCGCTTGCGGTAAATCTTGGCCGCCACCATTGCCACGATCGACGTGGCGTAGAGCGCATCATGCATCACCACCGAATCGCTGCCGCGCACTGCGCGCGCCAATGCCGCTATCCCTCGCATACGAGGTATGGGCATCGGCAGGCCGTTGCGTTTTTCCATCAGCTGGAGACAGGCAATCGGCACCGCATCCACTTTTCCCTCGGGCGGAAGGTCGGCATCGCTTGCAGCCCAGGACGCTTCGACGCCGTTATCCGCGAAGCGGCGGCAAAGATGCCCGGCGACGCGTTCTATGCCGCCGCCATGCGCCTCGAAGAAATGGCTTACCGTCAAAATTCGCAAGGGCCCGCCCGTCAAACCCGCTCCAGGCGGAGCGTAATCTCAAGGCGGTTCGGAAACAGCCATCCGTACAGGCCATTGCGATATCGCATTGGCGCCGCGCGTGCGGCAATGCGATAGCCGCTCTCGGCGGCGAGCCTCTCCCATTCGGCACGATCTAGGTAGCGCGCCCAGACCATTCCGCCGAACGGGATGTTTCCAATGGCGTCCATTGCCATGAGGCGCAGACGATCCACCGCGTGGAGGCTTTCATGGTCCTTGATATAGAGCGGCCCATCCACCACCCGCCGAATCTCTGTGAGAAGCGCTGCTCGCGCCGCAAGCGGCACGTGATGGATGACATTGTTGAGCGTTGCCGCATCGAACGCATCGTCCCTGAAGGGTAACGTCTTGCCGTCATACTGGTGCGTGGACACCGTTAGCGACGGGCAGAAACGGTCAACAAGATCCACCGTTTGTACCTCTTCCAGCGGAAACAGCTCGGACATGGCTTGTGCAATCACGCCTGTACCGCCACCGACATCCAGCAGCCTGCGATGATCGCCGGCCCACACTTGACGCAAGCTGTCGAGCATCGTGGCTTGATAGAACGGCACTTTGCTTCGGTACATGGCGAGATGGCGCGACATGATACCCTGCAGGAGGTGCGGATCGATGGAGGGCATCGTCATCTGGAGATTCATGGATTTCTGACGGATGTGGATTTTGGCGCGCCGATCGCCCAGCGGCTGAGCGCAAAGTTGATCGCCAGCATGCAGACCGACGCAAGCGGCGCCGCGACAGGCATCGCCAGGCCTGTCCAGTCGCGCCAGAACCAGGTGAAGATGAACGCCAGCGGAACGTTAGCCGACATCGCCAGCAGATATCTTGCAAAACCGGGCAGAGCCAAAGGCTGCCGGAACGTGAAGACGCCATGCAGGGCGTAGCCGGTTGCCGCTACAATCGCGAAGGACAACAGGACGGCCAGCCACAAAGGCGATCCGGCACGGTCGGAAAGAATCATCACCGCGTTGTGGAGCGCGAGACACAGCGCCGCCACAACGACGTAGGTGGAGGGCGCACGCATGTTCATGCGATCGCCTTATGTGCCCGAACGAGGAATACGCAGCCATTGTCGTCGCGTATCGACGCTGGCGTGATGGCGTCCTCCAGCAGCGCGCGCAGGTTCATGAGCACGGCCAGCAGCGACGCGAAAGCGCCCCCCAAAACAGGGATGCGGCGCAGGAAGAAGGCAAAGCCTGTCAGACGGATCAATGTGGTCGTGGCCAGCGGACCGGCGATTGCCTTGACATCCTCGACAACCAGGCCGCGATCGCCGAGATCGGCAATCAGGCCTGTTCGTGTCCAGCGGCGATGATCTTCCGGGTGAGGATGGTAAAGCCAGGTGCCATGCGTGGATAACAACAGAACGCCGTCATCGCGCAGCAGCCGGTTGATTTCGGCACAATAAGCGTCGAGGTCGCGCACATGTTCCAGCACCTGGACGGAGAGGACTGCGCCCGCGGCGCCGTCGGCAAGCGGCACCCGGCCACGCTCGTCGATCCGCAGCGATCCGCCATCGTCGATATCGGCGCCACGATAGTCGATCCGCATCTCCCGCATCATCCGGGCATAGGGCATGTCTCCGCAACCCAGATCGACCATCAGTGTATCCGGCCTGACATGGGCGCGTGCCTGCTCCTTTAACAGCCTGGCGAGCCCGCGCAGTATCAGCCAGTCGGTATCCCAGATACGCGGAGAAGCCCTGCTTGCTTTCATGGTGCGAGCTTACCTTCGGAAAGAACCGGGATCGCCGAGACTATCAAGCAGCAGCTTCAGCACGAAACCGGACAGGGTCATCAACACGCCGGCCACGCACGCAGTACTGCTGGTGAATATGAGGTGCACGGACTGCTCCATCGGTTCGTCGACAAGCAACCATTGCAGAGCGAGGAGCAGGTTTACCGTGAACCCTCCGGCAAAGATCAAGACACCTCCGCCAACCAGCCATTCCAGCGGGCGTCCTCGCTTGAGCCATGGGACGACGCGTCCCTTCTGAACCGGGTGATAGATGGCGATGGCCACTTTGGCCAACATGCCCAGCAGTGTCGCGGACAGTCCGATCAGCGTTGACATGGACGCAAGCGCGACAAAATGGATGCCGAAATAATGCCCGTCGAACTGAATTGGGCCCGACGAAAGCAAAGCCAGGCCGACAATACCCGTCACCAGCAGGGTAAGGCCAGGGATCAGGTAGAGCGTGTCCGGTGCATGAGCGATGATGAGCCGCAAATGGCGCCAGCCGTCGCGGAAGGAACGCAGATGCGGCGGGCGGTTTCGCTTGTCGGGGTAAAGCTTGATCGGCACTTCACGAATGGTGAGCCCGGCGCGATGCGCATTGATGATCATTTCCGAGGCGAATTCCATTCCCGGCGATCGTGCGCCAATTCTCTGAAATGCCTCTCGGGTGAAGCCGCGCATGCCGCAATGGAAGTCGCGGATCGGAGATTTGTGCAGCCAGCGAGCGATGGTGGACAGGACAGGATTGCCCAGGTAGCGATGCAATAGCGGCATGGCGCCCGGCTCGATACCGCCGGCGAACCGATTGCCGATGACAAAATCCGCACCCAATTCCAACGCATCGACGAAATCGCCGAGCTGGCTCCAGTCGTAGGAATCGTCGGCATCGGCCATGATGAGATATTTGCCTTCGGCCGCTCCAGCCGCGGCGCTGATTGCCGCGCCATAGCCCTTTACCGGCTGATGGACGACCCGCGCTCCCAACTTTTGCGCAATCTCCACCGACTTGTCCGTGGAGCCATTGTCGCCGACGACGACTTCCCCCTTGATGCCGCGCCTCGAGAAGGCATCCAAGGCTTTGCGGATGCAGATGCCGATCGTCAATTCTTCGTTCAGGCAAGGAATGATTGCAGAGACGAGGACATGCTCGGTCTCCATGCTGGCCGTGAAAGCAGGCGTGGCGTCGTCGAATTTGGCTGTCGTGTCACCCGCGATGCTGTCCATTGCGTCCCCTATTCAGGCGTTCTGGAAGAACCAGCCCATTCCCACACCTGACCCGCTGGGAGCGTAGTATATCGAAAATTGCTTATCTTTGACTTACGAAAAATCCAGTCGCGCCTTCATGAGCGGTAGCCGCAAAGGCTTGGCGCTATTTTTTCGCGATGCAGCGCTGTTGCCTTGAGTCTACTCTTTCGGGCGAAGCATATCGTCCGTGACTGTCGTCAAACTCAAGTGGATCAATCATTTCAACGCCTTGGCCTTGAGCCGTGGCAGAGATTCAACGCGATAGATCGTCATTTGGCATTGACCCAAAGCCCGCATAAAAGCAAAACCGCGGTTTCTGCAGTTCGAGGCGAGCTGTTGTCGCAATGCCAAACCGGAGTTTGAAAAGATGCTGTTTGCGTTGATTTGCAAGGACAAGCCGGGCAGCCTGCAGGTGCGCGTCGACACGCGGCCCGCCCACATCGCCTTTCTTGAAGGCCTGAACGCCGACAAGAAACTGGCCTTTGCCGGCCCGTTCCTCGATGCCGACGGCAAGCCCAACGGCAGCCTTGTCGTCGTCGAGGCGCCGGACATGGCCGGCGCGCAGGCGCTGTCGGCTGCCGACCCCTATGCCAAGGCAGGCCTGTTCGAAAGCGTCGAAATCCGCCAGTGGAACTGGACCTTCAACAAGCCGGCGGCTAGTTAATTCGGGCAAGACGTACGGAGGAGCAAAGACATGAACTACTGGCTGTTCAAATCCGAACCTTCGGTCTTCTCCTTCGAGGCGCTGAAGGCCAAGGGCAAGGCCGGCACGCAATGGGACGGTGTGCGCAACTATGCGGCGCGCAACAACATGAAAGCGATGCAGATCGGCGATCTCGGCTTCTTCTACCATTCCAATGAGGGGCTGAACGTCGTCGGCATTGCCGAAGTCTGCGCGCTTGCCCATCCCGACTCGACGACCGACGATCCACGCTGGGAATGCGTCGACATCAGAGCCTTCAAGGACGTCCCCAACCCGCCGACGCTGGAACAGGTCAAGGCCAACCCGAAGCTGGCCGAGATGGCGCTGGTCAGGCTCGGGCGGCTTTCCGTACAGCCGGTCACGCCGGCCGAATGGAAAGAGGTCTGCCGCATGGGCGGCCTTACGCCCGCTCCGTGACGGCCCTCACGCCGAACAGCGCGAAAAAGTTCATTCTCGACAACACGGCGCTGATGGCGCCGCCGCATGTGCCGGAAATTGTCCTCAACCTGGCCGACGAGGCGCACGACCTCTGGCAGCGGACCGAGGACGAGTTGACCGAGATCGGCCTGCCGCCGCCCTTCTGGGCCTTTGCCTGGGCCGGCGGCCAAGGTCTTGCCCGCTATATCCTCGACAACACGTCTGAAGTGCGCGGCAAACGCGTGCTCGACTTCGCCTCCGGCTCGGGGCTTGTCGCCATCGCCGCCGCCAAAGCCGGCGCTGCACACGTGATCGCCGCCGACATCGATCCATTCTGCGAAACGGCGATCCGCCTCAATGCCGAGGCCAATGGCGTTGCCGTCGAGTATTGCGGCACGGACTGCATCGGCACCGATGCCGGCTGGGACGTGGTGCTGGCCGGCGACGTCTTCTACGACCGATCCTTCGCCGACACGCTCATGCCGTGGTTTTCGACCTTGAAGGCGCGCGGCGCCGACATCCTCGTTGGCGATCCCGGCCGCTCCTACATGCCCAAGGCGGGACTGGAGCCGCTGGCCGTCTACGAAGTGGCGGTGACGCGGGCGCTCGAGGACGCCTTGGTCAAGCGCACCACGGTCTGGCGCTTCGCTTGACGGCGCTGCCGAACAGGCGTTCCATCGCGAGATTGATTTGAAGAATACGCACGTCGTTGCCCCAAACCGCTAAGGCGTTGGGCGACATGCTTGAGGGGAGGATTTATGGATTTTTCAGTTGTGAACTGGCTGGCGGTTGTTGTCGCGGCCGTGGCGGTGTGGCTGTTCGGCGCCGTCTGGTACACGGCCCTCAGCAAGCCATGGATGAGGGCGGCCAGGATCGATCCGTCAACGGCGAAGAAGTCAATATTGCCCTTCATCATCTCCTTTGTCACCGAACTGATCATGGCTGCGGTCTTTGCCCTGGTTGTCGGCGCGATGACCGGCGGCGAGCCGACCCTTGTCGCCGGCGTGGTCTTCGGTTTCGTCCTCTGGCTGGGCTTTGTCGCCACCACGCTGACGGCCAACCACCGCTATGAGAATTTCGGCTGGGACCTGACCCTCATCGACGGCGGCCACTGGCTCGGCGTGCTGCTGATCATCGGCGCTATCATCGGCTGGTTCGGCGCACCGGTCGTCCCCGGCTGACCTACAGCTCGTCCCAGGTCCGGCGCGTCGGATCCGGTTGCGGATTGTGGACTTCGCCCAGGATCCAATCCTTGAACGCGATGATCCTGGCGTCGTTTGCCGACCCTGCCGGATAGACCAGGAAATAGGCGAATTCGGCCGCCACCTTGAGGCCGAGTTCGAACGGCCGCACCAGCCGTCCCTCCGACAGGTCGTTGGCCACCATGGCGAAATCGGCGAGCGCCACCGCATTGCCGTCGAGCGCAGCCTGCACCGCATCTGACGAAGAGCCGAAAACGATGGTGCGGCTGTCATCGAAATCGTCGATGCCTGCCGCCGCCATCCACATGCGCCAGTTAGGCCAGGTCACGCCTTGCCGCGCCCACACGATATGGGCAAGCGTGTGCCGGAACAGATCGCGCGGCTCGCGCAGCGGCGGACCGGAGGTCAGCAAAGCCGGGCTGCACACCGGAATGATGATGTTGTCGAACAGCCGGTGGCTGACAATGCCCGGATATTTCCCGGTGCCGAAGCGAATGCCTATATCGACGTCGTCGCGATCGAAATCGCGCACCTCATAGGTGATGTCGAAGCGAAGTTCGATTCCGGGCTGATGCTTGCGGAAATCGTCGACACGCCGCATCAGCCATTTGGTCGCAAACTGCGGGTCCAGCGTTATCTTCAGGAGCGCCAAGCCGCGCGTCATCTTTTGCGCCCGCGACACCGCCCGGTTGAGCAGGTCGAGCGCATCGATCGAGGCCTCGAACAGCACCGTGCCTGCTTCCGTCAACCGGATGGTGCGGCTGGTACGGGTGAACAGAACGATGCCGAGCTGATCCTCGATTTCCTTGATCTGGTGGCTGACCGCCGCCGGCGTCAGCCCGAGCTCGTCAGCCGCGCGGGTGAAATTGAGGTGCCGGGCCGCCGCTTCCAGCGTCCTCAAGGCACGGGTTCCAGGCAACAGGCGGGCCAATCGATCTCCAAATAAAACTTGATGATACGGAGAAAACTACTCGTTTCTCCTTTTTCTTTCAATCCGCCAAGATGGGCGCAATCGAAACACCATCAAACCGGATTTGATATCCGGAGGAACGGATCACACCATGTCCATCATCACTTTCAATTCGCCAGCCCCTCGTTCGACCTGGTTTGTCGCCGTCACCGATTGGCTTCGCCAGGCAAGGGTCGCGATCAAGCTGCCACGCCAGGATGTCGAGGATCTCTCCGACCGCCAATTGCGCGACATCGGCGCCCAGGGCAAGGACGTCACACGGGCGGTGGATCGGGAACTCGGCCGGTTGGGACTGCTGGATATTGGTTGGCAAAGGCCGCGGAGGTAAGGGAATGGGCAGTAGGGATTAGGCATTAGGAAAAAGGCGGTCCCGACCTGTACCCCTACTGCCTACTGCCTACTGCCTACCTAACCACTCTCACCACCGTCCTGTCCGAAATCAGCGGCAACAGCCGCGCCATCGTCCGCGCGGTCACCGCCACGCAGCCTTGCGTCGGCGTGAAGCCGGGACGCGCCAGGTGGAAGAAGATGGCGCTGCCGCGGCCGCGCCGGCGCGGTGCCATGTTCCAGTCGAGCACCAGGCAGGCGTCGTAGAGGCGGTCGTCGCGCCGCATGCGCTCATGGCTGGCGCCGTAGGGGATTTTCACCGGCCGGTTGTAGTTGCGGTCGTCCGGCACCTCGCACCAGCCGAGATCTGGGCCGATCGGCGCCATCGCCAGCCGGGTCTTGCGGCCGGCCGGGAAATGATCGCCCCGAAAATACCCCGACAAAATCCGCATCTCGCCAAGCGGCGTCGCGCCGTCGCCTTCGCGCTTGTTGGCCGAGATGCCACCGCGCCCCAAGGCGCAGGCAAACACCTTGCTGCCGGCCTGCAAAATGCCCTGGCTGGGGTTGCCCGGCCTTGCCCGCACCACCAGCACGCGCAGCCCTTTTGGCAAAATTGCGCCGGCTGCATTGCGATCGCGTTTTTTCTTGTATGATCGTGTCACGGAACAAATCACTGTGATCGGACTGTTGCGCCGGTCAGCTTCCGCATAAATGGGGGTCGGTCAACTGAAAATTCTTTTCAAAACAACGGATTGATCCATGACATCACGTACCATTCTTATCGTTGACGACGATGACGACCTGCGCGGAACCCTCGTCGAGCAACTCGCCCTTTACGAAGAATTCGACGTCCTGCAGGAAGCGACCGCCGCCAAAGGCGTCACTGCTGCGCGCGGCGGGCTCATCGACCTGCTCATCATGGATGTCGGCCTGCCCGATATGGATGGCCGCGAGGCGGTTAAGATCCTGCGCAAGGGCGGCTACAAGGCGCCGATCATCATGCTGACCGGCCATGACACTGATTCCGACACGATTCTGGGCCTTGAGGCCGGCGCCAACGACTATGTCACCAAGCCGTTCCGCTTCGCCGTGCTGCTTGCCCGCATCCGTGCCCAACTGCGCCAGCACGAACAGAGCGAGGACGCCACCTTCTCGGTCGGTCCGTACACGTTCAAGCCCAGCCAGAAGCTTCTCATCGACCAGCGCGGCGCCAAGGTGCGGCTGACCGAGAAAGAGGCCTCGATCATCAAATACCTCTACCGCGCCGACCAGAAGGTGGTGACGCGCGACGTCCTGCTTGAGGAAGTGTGGGGCTACAATTCCGGCGTCACCACGCACACGCTGGAAACCCACGTCTACCGGCTGCGCCAGAAGATCGAGCGCGATCCTTCCAATGCTGAAATTCTTGTGACAGAAAGCGGCGGCTACAAGCTGGTTCCTTAAACATTTCATTATTCAATAGGCGGTCGGGCGGGACTGTTTCGGGTACGATCCGGCTGGAGGGGCCTGGCTCGACCCGCGCATCGACCCAAAATCGATTCGGTTTTGGGGAAGAACGCTGCGCAGATTGAAAATGTTGGAGCGTCTTTGCGCGACCAGGAGGACGCGCGGCGCTCTAAGGGAGGGATTGGACTGACCGTTCGGGGACGCAGCTAGAGATGGCGTTGGATGACGACATCCGCATCCTGTCTGCCGTGAAGCTCTTTGAGGGTTTCACGCAGGAACAGCTGCGTCTGCTCGCCTTCGGCGCCGAAGCCACGCATCTGCAGGCCGACCGCAAGCTGTACCGCGAAGACGACGAAGCCGATTCAGCCTATATCGTGGTCAGTGGGAAGATCGTGCTCTACCGCGAGCAGGATGGCGACCGCATCCCGATCGGCACCGCCGGTCCTGGCACGATTCTGAGCGAACTGGCACTGATCGCCGACTCAAGGCGACTGACCAGCGCCTCGGCCGAGACCGATTCGGAAGTGATCCGCCTCAGCCGCAAGATGTTCCGCCGCATCCTCGAGGAGTATCCCGATGTGGCTGTGAAACTGCACCAGCGCATCCTCGACGATTTCCAGGCCATGATCGCCCGCATCGAGAAGCTGGCGCCGCGGTTTCGGGGATAAGTCTAATTACCGTCTCGAACGGGTTTTGGCCTGAACAGGCACCAGAATGGCTTTCCGGGTACAAGTTCACCTTGGCCGAGGAGTTGAAACCCGCAACGCTCATAAAAAGCCAAATTCTTTCGTTGTGCGGTTTCGAGAAACGTCCCTGCCGAGACAGGATCTCTTTCGGCAAGATCGCAATAGGCCTTGATGAGCGAGCCGCCAGCCCCTTTTCCCTGCATTGAGGGGTGAACGCCCAAGACCCCAAGATAGAAATGCGGTTCCTGCGGCTTGTATTTCTCACTGATGGCGTCAGCCCTCTCGAAGCGGGAAGCCATCGATGCCTGCCTTTGCTGAAGCAGAGCCCATCTCTCCTGGTGAGCCGGAAGCCATTCATGCCGCTGCGTATCGTAGCCCATCACCGCACCGAGGATGCGACCCTCGCTCTTTAGCAACAGCACAGGCATTCCAAGCGCCAAGCGCGCCGCCATCAGGATCGAGAAGAACTCCGTCACCAGGTCCTGACGCTGCGGAGGATCGAAGAAAAAACTCATCTGCGGATCGTCGGCAAAGGCAGCCGCCAGACAGTCGGCCGCCGATGTCACATCCGGCTCTCGCGCTGCCACTATCTCCATTCAACGACCCCTTTGGCTCGCGGATTACTCCAGATCAAACCGCGCAATCACCGGCACATGGTCCGACGGTCGCTCCCAGCCGCGCGCGGCGCGAAGGATCTCGTAGCCGGCAAAATTGGGCACCAGGTTCGGCGACGACCAGACATGGTCGAGCCGCCGGCCACGGTTTGAAGCTTCCCAGTCCTGCGCCCGGTAGCTCCACCAAGTGTAGAGCTTTTCTTCAAGCGGCACGTTGAGCCGCATCAGGTCGACCCAGTCGCCGGCCATCCGCATCGCCTCGAAACTTTCGGTCTCGACCGGCGTGTGGCTAACGACGTTGAGCAATTGCTTGTGCGACCAGACATCGTGCTCCAGCGGCGCGATGTTGAGGTCGCCGACCAGGATCGAGGCTGACACCTCATCATGCGCGGCGCGGATGGCGTTCATCTCGGCGACGAAATCCAACTTGTGCCGGAACTTGCGGTTGATCTCGGGATCGGGCTCGTCGCCACCGGCCGGCACATAGAAATTGTGGATGAGGATCGCCTTGCCGCCGGCCTGCACTTTCACCGACAGATGCCGACTGTCGTCGATCTCGCAGAAGCGCCGCTTCTCGGCCACCTCGATCGGCCGCCGCGCCACCGTCGCCACGCCGTGATAACCCTTCTGGCCATGGAAGGCGATGTGCTCGTAGCCGGCCTTGCGGAAGGCTTTTTCCGGGAACAGCTCGTCGGGAACCTTCGTCTCTTGAAGGCAGAGCACATCCGGCGCCTGCTCTTTCAGCAACCGCTCGACAATCGGCATGCGCAGGCGCACGGAGTTGATGTTCCAGGTGGCAATGGTGAAGGGCATGCGAGGGTCCGGGGCAGCGCAAGACCTGCCAGGAACCGGAATGGGCCTTGACGGGAAATGACGCCTTTTTTGAAAGAGCGATCCCGGAAACTACTGCCAGCCACAGCCGGCAAAGACAAGCCTCGCACCAGTCATCAAGTTTGGCACGGCAAACCCTGGAGAAGTGTGCCCCGCAGACCCTTACCGCGTCTTGGTGTTCAGCTCGCGGTTCGCCGTATAGTCGATGGCAAATGTGTCCGCAGGGAAGCTGACGCCTTCCTTGGTGTTGTAGATCATCACCGTGGTGTCCTTGCCCTGCGCGTCGGTGATCGTCCACTGGCGCAGATCATAGGATTTCGCATCGAACATCATGGTGATCTTCGAGTTGCCGAACACTGATTTGTCGGCAAGCTGGATGGTGGTCACGTCGGCCTCTTCCTTGATATCTTTGACGCGTCCGCCGGAGAGGTCGATCCGGTTGTCGAGCAACAGCTTCAGCGGCGTCTTCGACAGCGGATAGAGATCGGATGTGTTCAACCGCTTGTTGAGGATGACCACCGACTTGCCGTCGGAAATCACCCGGAAATTCGACTTGCCTTCATAGTTGAAACGGATCTTGCCCGGCCGCTCGAGGAAGAACTTGCCGCCGGTCTGCTGGTTGTTGGGCCCGAACTGGACGAACTCGCCGCTCATCGATTTGACCGAGGAGAAATGGTCGGCGATCTTTTGCGCCGTCGGCGGCACCGCGGCCTGTGCCGAAGCCAAAAGCTGGAACCCCGGTATGACGTTGACGGCAGCGGCGCCGGCAAGCATCAGGCCAAGGCCGAGCAGCTGGCGGCGGTTTGGGGCGAAATCGCTGAGCGCGGAAGGATCGTTTTTCATGCCGGTCACTCTCGTGTGGTGTGTGTCTCGTTGCAGTCCGTGGACCCCCAGTTAGACTTAAGTTTGGCGGCCGAACGGCACTCTGTCGCTTGAACGCGCCAAACGGTTCAAAGGTTGCCGCCGGGCAGTCTTCGCCCGGCCGTATTGGCCAATCAGAACTTGTCGTCCTCCGTCGGCACCAGGATCTCGCGTTTGCCGGCATGGTTGGCCGGGCCGACAATGCCTTCCTTCTCCATCTTCTCGATGATCGAGGCCGCGCGGTTGTAGCCGATGCCGAGCCGGCGCTGGATGTAGCTGGTCGAGGCCTTGCCGTCGCGCAGCACCACGGCCACCGCCTGGTCGTAGGGATCGTCGGAATCCTCGAAATTGCCGCCGCCACCGCCGCCGGAACCGCCCTTGCCGGACGGCGCATCGTCGTCATCTTCTTCGTCTTCCTCGGTGATGGCGTCGAGATATTCGGGCACGCCCTGCAGCTTGAGGTGACCGACCACCTTCTCGACCTCGTCATCGGAGACGAACGGGCCGTGCACGCGCTGGATGCGGCCGCCACCGGCCATATAGAGCATGTCGCCCATGCCGAGCAGCTGCTCGGCGCCCTGCTCGCCCAGAATGGTGCGGCTGTCGATCTTCGACGTCACCTGGAAGGAGATACGGGTCGGGAAATTGGCCTTGATGGTACCTGTGATGACGTCGACCGACGGGCGTTGCGTGGCCATGATCACATGGATGCCGGCGGCACGCGCCATCTGCGCCAGGCGTTGCACCGCGCCCTCGATGTCCTTGCCGGCGACCATCATCAAATCGGCCATCTCGTCGATGATGACGACGATGTAGGGCATCGGCTCGAGGTCGAGGTTCTCGGTCTCGTAGATCGCCTCGCCGGTCTGGCGGTCGAAGCCGGTCTGCACGGTGCGCGAGATTTTCTCGCCCTTCTTCTCGGCCAGTTGCACGCGCGCATTGAAACCGTCGATGTTGCGCACGCCTACCTTGGACATCTTGCGGTAGCGGTCCTCCATCTCGCGCACGGTCCATTTCAGCGCCACCACCGCCTTCTTCGGATCGGTGACCACCGGCGTCAAAAGATGCGGGATGCCGTCATAGACGGAGAGTTCGAGCATTTTCGGATCGATCATGATCAGCCGGCATTCCTGCGGCGTCAGCCGGTAGAGCAGCGACAGGATCATGGTGTTGATGGCGACCGACTTGCCTGAGCCGGTGGTGCCGGCGACCAGCACGTGCGGCATCTTGGCGATGTCGACGATGACAGCTTCGCCATTGATGCTTTTGCCGAGCGCCAGCGCCAGCTTCATCTTGGTCGTCTCGAAATCACGGCTGGCCATGATTTCGCGCAGATACACTGTCTCGCGCTTGGCATTCGGCAGTTCGATGCCGATGGCGTTGCGGCCGGGCACCACGGCAACGCGGCAGGCGATCGCGCTCATCGAGCGGGCGATGTCGTCGGAGAGGCCAATGACGCGCGACGATTTGATGCCGGGCGCCGGCTCCAGCTCGTAGAGCGTGACCACCGGGCCTGGCCGGACGGCAATAATCTCGCCCTTGACGCCGAAATCCTCCAGCACACCCTCCAGCAGCCGCGCATTCTGCTCCAGCGAGTCCTTCGAAAGGCTGGCATCCTTGGCGACGTTTTTCGGTTCGGACAGGAAATGCAGTGACGGCATCTCGAACGTGTCGGAACCGATGAGCGAGGTCTGCGCCTCGCGCTGGACGCGGGCGCCCGGCACGGGGCGCGCCGCCGGTGCTGCAACACGGGTCGCCGCATCGGAGCGGAAGTTTTGTACCTTGGCGTTTGGCGCACCACGGCGCTCGACCGGCTCGTCGTCGAGTTCGACGTCTTCGTCACCATTGTCGAAACCGGCATCGAGGACGTCGTCATCGTCCGGATCGACGGAAGCGCTGCGGTCATTGACCATGGCGGCGAAGAATTCCGGTTCGACGCGGGCGCGGCCATCCGGGCTCATCCGCGCTTCGGCGTATTCCGCCGATTCGACCCGTTCGGCAGCGCGACGCCATGCCGTGGAGCGCTGCTCCATCTCCGGCTCGTACTCGTCGCGCTCCTGCTGACGGCGTACGGATCGGCGATGCAGGTAGGCGCGGAACGACAGCCACCAATGGGTGATGGCGCCAAGCGCCAATATCCCCTCGTCGCCCTCGTCCTCGTCTTCGTCGAAGAGCAGATCGTCCTCTCGGGGATCGGGCTCGGCAGTGCGCTCCATGACGGCAAAGCCGTTCTTGCGCGCAATCAACGCCGAGCCATAGGCAAACAGCCACAGCGCCGGCGCAATGAGCACCAGGGCAATGATGCTGGCAACGAGGCCGGTCGGGTAGCCGCCAATGAGCAGGCCCGGGATGTTGAGCACCATGTCACCGAACACGCCGCCGAGGCCGGTCGGCAGCGGCCAGGTCTTGGGCGGCACAACGCAGCCGGCGATTGCGGCGGCAAGCAGCGCGAAACCGAACCAGGCGAGGCCGCGCTTCGGCAGCCTGTCGACGCCACGTGCTGAAAACAGGAGAAAGCCCCAGATCACCGCGGGCACCAGCGCGGCGACCGCGGCCAGGCCGAAGAACTGCATGGCGAGGTCGGAGAACACCGCGCCCGCATAGCCCATGGCATTGGTGACGATGTTGTCGGTGGCGTGCGAGAAGCTCGGATCGGCGACGTTCCAGGTGGCCAGCGCCGCGACGCCGAAGGCGACCAGCCCAAACAGGCCGGCGCCAACCAGCCGACCGACTTGGCGCCGCGCGAATGCCTGGATGCCGTGCCCCGAATCGGTCAGCGCGAGCGGTGCTGAAGCCCCTGAACGCATGCTCTTCCCCGTCTGTTTTTGCCTGGCCGGGCGCATGACGCACTCCGGCAGATTCGAACGCCAGACTATCGGGGGGAAGGTTAAGGCCGCATTAACTATAAGGCCGCGGGCGACGATCTTGCACAGCGCGCGCCACGGCCATTTCGGCTCATGCCTGCTGCGACAAAGGGATGCCGGCGGTGACACGGGACAGTTTTTCGCGCTTTGTCAGCGTCGGCTTTTCATAGGCCTTTTTTATGATGAGCCTTCCTCTTGGAGCGAGTGTCGCAAAACCCGGCGACCTGCCACCCGCGCTTTCATCTCCCGCACGGGGAGATCTGTAACAACAACCAATCTGCAGCTTCTGCGCCCATTCCGTGAGGCCTGGCGTGAGCCGAAGGTTACTCTATCGGCACCGACGCCATGGCGATGACACGGGACAGTTTTTCGCGCTTTGTCAGCGTCGGCTTTTCGTAGATTTTTTTCATGCGGGCTTCCCGTTCGAACACAGTCGCGGGTCTGGGTGCCACACCCATCGGGCGCTTTCATCCCCCGCGCGGGGGATGCGCACGACAATGGTGAGCCCCGGTTCGCCGGAACAGTTTGCAAAAAAGAGAGGCCCGGAATGACCCGGGCCTCAAAGCGTGAGCCCTTTTCGGGAGCGTCACGACGGGATTCTGAAGCAAATTGGGGGACCGGCGGGAGGAGGGTTCCGCCGGTCCCGTTGGCAGGTGGCCTTACGGAACCACCTCGCCATGCTGAGTGACGTCGAGGCCTTCGACCTCTTCCTGGGTGCTGGGCCGCAGGCCGACCAGCGCCTTGACGATGTAAAGGATCACGAAGGTGGCGACAGCCGTCCACACGATGGTGACGGCGACGCCGTAGACCTGCTTGCCGAGCGATGCGCCCGACGACAGGCTGTTGATTGCCGGATCGGCAAGCACGCCGGTCAGCAGCGCACCGATGATGCCGCCGATGCCATGCACGCCGAAGGCGTCGAGCGAGTCGTCATAGCCGAACATGTGCTTCACCTTGACCGCCGAGATGTAGCAAAGCACGCCGGCGACGATGCCGACGATGAAGGCGCCGGTCGGGTTGACGAAGCCGGAAGCCGGGGTCACCGCGACGAGGCCGGCAACCGCACCCGAGATAATGCCGAGCACGGACGGCTTCTTGGCGACAATCCATTCGGCAAACATCCAGGCCAGCGCCGCCGCGGCGGTGGCAACCTGAGTGTTGAGCATGGCAGCACCGGCAAGGCCGTCAGCCGCCAGTTCCGAACCGGCGTTGAAGCCGAACCAGCCGACCCACAGCAGCGAAGCGCCGATCACCGAATAGACCAGGTTGTGCGGCGCCATGTTGACGGTACCGTAGCCTTCGCGCTTGCCGAGAACGAGCGCGCAGACCAGGCCCGCGACACCGGCGTTGATGTGGACGACCGTGCCGCCGGCGAAGTCGAGAACGCCAGCCGTGCCGAGGAAGCCGCCACCCCAGACCCAATGCGCGACCGGCACGTAGACGACCAGCAGCCACAGCGCCATGAAGATCAGCAGCGCCGAGAACTTCATGCGTTCGGCGAAGGCGCCGGCGATCAGCGCCGGCGTGATGATGGCGAAGGTCATCTGAAACATCGAGAAGACGAACTCGGGAATGTTCGCCACGCCAGGCAGCCACAGCGACGAGGTGGTGATGCCATGGTGGAAGAATTTCGAGGCGCCGCCGATGAAGCTGTTCACGCTGGCGGAATCATTGGTGGAGAAGGCCAGCGAATAGCCGAACATGAACCACAGGATCGTCACCAGGCAGGTGATGGCGAAGCTCTGCATGATCGTGGCGAGCACGTTCTTCTTGCGCACCATGCCGCCGTAGAACAGGGCGAGGCCCGGAATGGTCATCATCAGCACCAGCGCTGTCGAAGTCAGCATCCAGGCGGTGTTGCCGGTATCGAGCACGGGCGTCGGCGCCGCCGGGGCGGCAGCCGCGGCCGCCGGGGCTGCTTCCTGCGCGAAGGCGGCGACGCTGCCCCATGCTGCGAGAGCGAGCGAGCCGAGTGCGGCCGCGCGTCCCGTCGTCTTCAAGGTGGAAGGAATATTCATTGAACTCTCCATTGGAATACGTGTTCGCCGCTCAGAGCGCGTCGGTGTCTGTTTCGCCGGTACGGATGCGCACCGCCTGATCGATGCCGAAGACGAAGATCTTGCCGTCGCCGATCTGCCCGGTCTTGGCTGCCGCCGTGATGGCTTCAACGGCCTTGTCGACCAGGTCGGTGCTGACCGCGACTTCGATCTTGATTTTCGGCAGGAAACTGACCGCGTATTCCGCTCCGCGATAGATTTCCGTATGTCCCTTCTGACGCCCGTAGCCTTTGACTTCGGTGACGGTCAGGCCCTGGATGCCGACGGCGGTGAGCGCTTCGCGCACCTCGTCGAGCTTGAACGGCTTGATGATTGCCATCACGATTTTCATAAGGTTTCACCCTTTGCTGTTGCGGTCCCCCGCGTTTGCACACCTTCACCGATCCCAAAGAGCCCGGAGAGTGCCCAACAGGATTCAAGCTCCGTGCCAGTTGCCGAAGCAGCGTGTTAACTCATTGTAAACAAACGGATTGCCCGGGGCGCGGCAGTGCGGCGCGCACTCTCATCGGACAGTCACTGATTAAAAAATAGGCAATTTTAAGAAAATGCCTATTCGGCAGGCGGGCGCTTCAGGCGGATCAGGCCTTCCTGGGCAACCGAGGCGATCAGCGTGCCGTCGCGGGCAAACAGCGAGCCGCGAGTGAAGCCGCGCGACCCTTGCGTCGACGGACTGTCCTGCGTGTACAGGATCCAATCGTCGAGCGGATGGCTGCGGTGGAACCACATGGCGTGGTCGAGGCTTGCCGCCTGGATATCGCGGTCGAAAATGGCGCGGCCGTGCGCAAAAGTCGAGGTGTCGAGCAGGGTCATGTCGGAGAGATAGGCAAGCACCGCCGCCTGGATACCGCGGTCGGCCGGCACCGGGCCGGTGGTGCGGATCCAGATGTTCTGCTGCGGCTCCAGCTTTTCGCGGCTGGTGTAGTGCTTCAGCATCACCGGCTTCATCTCGATCGGCCGGTCGCGCTCCCAGTAGCGCTTGATCCCTTCCGGCACCGCTTCGCCGAATTTGCCCAGCAATTCGCGCTGCGACAACAGGCTATCGGGCGCCGGTACGTCGCGCGGCATCGGCAGCTGGTGTTCCAGCCCGACCTCGTCCTGCTGGAACGAGGCTTCCAGCGAAAAGATCGCCTGGCCGTGCTGGATCGCCACCACGCGCCGCGTGGTGAAGGAGCCGCCATCGCGGATGCGGTCGACCTCGTAGACGATCGGCACCTTGGTATCGCCCGGCCGCATGAAATAGCCGTGCAGCGAATGCACATGGCGCTCGGGCTCGACTGTGCGCTGGGCGGCGACCAGCGCCTGGGCGATGGTCTGGCCGCCGAAGACGCGCTGCCAGTCGAGCTTTGGGCTGCGACCACGGTACAGATTGTGTTCCAGCTGCTCGAGGTCGAGAATGCTGAGAAGCTCGTCCATGGCCGCTGTCATGCTTCGTGACCTCGCCTTAAAGATGCTATGGCGGTTTCGGACAGGAATGGCGGGCAGTCAAGGCCGCAATGCCCCAGTGGGGGCAGGACGGTCATGGCTTCGAAAGGAATTGACATGGCAGACCGCAAGACGGACGCAAAAAACTCGCTCGACGTGCTGGTCGCCGGCGCCGGCTATGTCGGCCTCGCCGCCGCCGTGTCGCTGAAACAGGCGCGGCCCAACCTGGCGGTCGCCGTCGTCGATGCAGCCCCTGCCGGCGTCTGGCAGAAAGACGGCCGCGCCTCGGCCATCGCCGCTGCCGCCTGCCGCATGCTCGACCAGCTCGGCGTCTGGCAGGAAATCGTCGGTCAATCGCAGGCGATCACCGAAATGATCGTCACCGATTCCCGCACCGCCGATCCGGTGCGCCCGGTGTTTCTCACCTTCGACGGCGAGGTAGCTCCCGGCGAACCGTTCGCCCACATGGTCGCCAACAAGGATCTGAACGGCGCCCTGCGCCGCCGCGCGCAAAAGCTCGGGATCGAAATCCTCGAAGGTGTCGCGGTCGCATCTTTCGACAACACTGGCGCCGGCATCATCGTGCATCTGGCCGACGGCGCGACGCTGAAGGCGCGGCTGCTGGTCGCCGCCGACGGCGTCAATTCGAAATTGCGCGACATGGCCGGCATCAAGACGGTGAAGTGGGAATACGGCCAGTCCGGCATCGTCTGCACGGTGGCGCATGAGCGGCCGCACAATGGCCGCGCCGAGGAGCATTTTCTGCCGGCCGGCCCGTTTGCCACTTTGCCGCTGAAGCCGGCCGAAGACGGCACCAACCGTTCATCGCTGGTCTGGGTCGAACGCTCCGAGGATGCCGAGAAACTGGTTTCGGGCGACGACCTCGTCTTCGAGCACGAGCTCGAACTGCGTTTCGGCCTCAAGCTCGGCGAAATCCGCGTCACCGACAAACCGCGCGCTTGGCCGCTCGGCCTGACCATCGCACGCGCCTTTGTCGCGCCCCGCATCGCCCTTGCCGGCGACGCCGCCCACGGCATTCACCCGATCGCCGGCCAGGGCCTCAATCTCGGCTTCAAGGATGTGGCGGCGCTTGCCGAAGTGGTGGTCGAAGCCGATCGCCTCGGACAGGACATCGGCGCGCTCGACGTGCTCGAGCGCTACCAGCAATGGCGCCGCTTCGACACCGTCCAGATGGGCGTTACCACCGACGTGCTGAACCGGCTGTTTTCCAACGACATCGGCCCGCTGCGCCAAATCCGCGACATCGGCCTCGGCCTCGTCGAACGCATGCCCAGGCTGAAGGAGTTCTTCATCCGCCAGGCGTCGGGGCTGTCCGGCGACACGCCGCGGCTGCTCAAGGGCGAGGCGATCTAGCCCGGCTCTCGCTTTGCCCCAGACGCGGCTCGGTTCCTGACACCAGCCGCCCAATATTGGCGCGATGGCGCACGACCACATAGATGCCGCCGGCAATGACCAGCAGCCGGTAGGGCAATGGTTGGTCCATGCCGCAGACGAGCACGATCGCGGTCAGCGCCGCCAGCATCGAACTCAGGGAGACGATCCGGGAAATTGCCAGCACGACGGCAAACGCCGTCGCGGCGCCCAGACCCACTGGCCAGGACATCGCCAGCAAAACGCCCAACCCCGTCGCAGCCGATTTGCCGCCGGTGAAATTCAGCCAGATCGAACGGCTGTGCCCGAGCAGGACTGCAAGTCCGGCCAAGCATACAACCCAGGGAGCCCAAGCGGGCATCTCGGATGTTGCCGGCAGTGTGGTGGTGGAAAGCCAACGGGCAAGGACGACCGCTGCCACCCCTTTCAGCACATCCACCAGAAGCACCACCAAGGCGGGCCATTTTCCAAGTGTGCGCAATACATTTGTCGCGCCGGTGGACTTGGAGCCGTGCTCACGGATATCGATGCCCTTAAGCAGTTTTCCTGCCAAATAGCCCGCAGGCGTAGAGCCGATAAGGTAAGCGGCAACCGATGCTATCGCATTCGCTATCCAGAATGACATGCGCCCGGGCGGTTTCTCAGTTCACCTCAAAACCCAGCTTCTGCCGCAGCCGCAGCATGCGCTGGTCGGCGACCTTGAAGCTCTGCTCGCCACCTTGCGCGACGCGGTTCAGCATCTGCAGCAGATCTTCCCGCTCGTGCGGATCGAGGCGCTCGCGCAGGAAGGGCGCCAGCTTGTCGATGACGATGGTCGTGTCGTCGATCTGGGCCGAGGCCCACTTGGCGTAGACGACAGCTTCGTCGGTCTTCTTCTGGTTTTCTGCGATCTGCGAAATCACCTCGCGGATGACCGTTTCGCGCTTCGGCAGGATCGGGCCATGCTCCGCAGCCATCGCGGTGATCAGCGTCGCCGCCGCCACGACAGGGTCGTCGATCGCCGTCAGCGGCGACAGCGCCGCCTGCTTGCGCAGCTTCTTGCGGCGGATGTTGCCCTGGACGCGCCCGACGACATCGGCGACCTCGCGCGCGGCGTCGTTCATGGCCTTCATGCGGTACCACCAGAACGCCGCCGCTCCCAGCACGCCGAGAAGAGCAATTATGAAAGGCATATCGAATTCCCCGGAAATTGCGGCGACGATAAGAGAACTCCGACGTTGCTTCAACACGCAAGAATTGCGGCTGGTTAAGAAACAGAGGGTTTGCCCTCCGAGCACCTACACCGAGACCGAACATCTTGGTTTCAGGTCGCCGGCCGCAAAGCCAATCAGACGATGCCCCCTGCGATGGACACCGCCCGGATCAATGGGTATGCCTGCAAGAAATTTCACTGCATGATATTTCGTGCAACATGATTGACACGCAAAAAATCTCGGCCTATTCAAACTCGCCAGAGATTTCATATGATGAAATTTCTTGCAAAAGCTGACGCGACGAGGCTTTCATCGTCGGGGAACCCGGAGGAGAGAATGAACAGGATTGGGCTGGCGGGCGCATTGAGCGCCGCCGTGATGACGCTGACCTTGGCGATGCCAGGTGCTGCGTCGGCAGAGAGCAAGTTTCAGTGCAAGCCGGACGAGACCTATGTGATGAACGTCATGGTCTCCGCGCATCCCTATTGGGTGCCGGTCTATCAGGGCTTCAAACAGGCGGCCGAGGCGATGGGTTGCAAGACCGTGTTTTCGGGCACGCCGGACTATGACATCGCCAAGCAGATTGCGTCCTTCGAACAGGATCTGATCAAGAAGCCGGCCGGCGTGTTGCTGCACCCGATGCAGGCCGATCCGTTCATCGAGCCGATCAACCGCGCCATCGAGAACGGCACCACTGTCGTCACCTTCGCCGCCGACTCACCGAAGTCGAAGCGCGTGTCCTACATCACCTCGGACAATCTGGCGGAAGCCAAGTTCGCAGCCGAGGAGATCGTCAAGCAGGTCGGCGACGACGCCGAATATGGCGTGCTGGAAAACCCCGGCCAGAGCAACCACGATCTGCGCGTCACCGCCTTCATCGACTATCTCGCCAAGAACTATCCGAAGATGAAGCTTGTGGGACGCCAGGCCTCCAACCAGGACGCCAATGTCGCCAACAAGGCGGTGGCCTCGATGCTGCAGGCCAACCCGAACCTCAAGGCGCTGTGGATTCCGGAAGCCGGTTCGGCCGAAGGCGCGGTCGCTGCTGTTCTCGAAGCCAAGGCCAAGGTGCTGATCATGCATGCCGACATTACGCCTGCGACGCTGGAGCAGATCAAGGCCGGCAACATCCACATGGCGCTGAGCCCCAACCAGGGCATGCAGGGCTATCTCGGCTTCGTCGCCACCTTCATGGCAGCGCATCCGGAACTGATCGACCCGTTCAACGACTACAAGGCGTCGGGCTACAACCCGATGCGCATCCCCTTTGCCGACAACGGCTTTGCCGTCATCACCAAGGAGAATGCCGACTCGTTCGACCTGAACAAGTACATGCAAGGCCGCGATCCCAGCTGATCGCGTCCATCAGGCAATCGCGCCATCCGGCGCGGTTGCCTCACCCTCCCTGAGCAGGCGAGCACCGCAGTGGAAACCCCGGCCCTTCTCACAATATCCGGCCTCAGCAAATCGTTCGGTCCTGTGCGGGCGTTGCGCGATGTGTCCTTCGAACTGCGCGCCGGCGAAATCCACGCCATTGCCGGCGAGAACGGTGCCGGCAAGTCGACACTGATGAAGGTGATCGACGGCATCCTGCCGCCCGACAGCGGCGACATCCAGATCGATGGCCGCTCCGTCTCGATCCCTTCGCCGCTTGAGGCGCAAAAGCTCGGCATCGGCTTCGTGCATCAGGAAATCGCACTGTGCCCCGATGTCTCGGTGGCCGAAAACATCTTCATGTCGATCACCAACGCCAGCAAGGCGCTGCTGATGAACTACCGCGACCTCGAGAAGCGCGCGGCGGCGATCCTGGCTCGGCTCGGCAACATCGATCCGACCGCCATGGTGCGCAGCCTGTCGATTTCCCAGCAACAGCTGGTCGAGATCGCCAAGGCGCTGACGCTCGATTGCCGCATCCTCATCTTCGACGAACCGACCGCCGCGCTGACCGAGCGCGAGGCCAAGAAACTGTTCGAGATCATTCACCAGCTTGCCGGCGAAGGCATCGGCATCATCTACATCTCGCACCGCATGGCCGAGATCTTCGACAATTGCGACCGTGTCACCGTGCTGCGTGACGGCCAATACATCACCACGCTCGACATAGCGGCGACGACGCCCGAACAGGTGGTGGCGTCCATGGTCGGCCGCGTCATCGACAGCCTCTATCCAGAGAAGCTGCGCGACGACGAACGCACTGAGGAAATCCTGCTCGAGGTGAGCAACCTTTGCGAGGCGAGAACCTTCCGCGACATCAGCTTCAAGCTGCGCAAGGGCGAGATCCTCGGTGTTGGCGGCCTGATTGGCGCTGGCCGCAGCGAGATCGTCAGAGGCATCTGCCGGCTGGAAGGCCAGGTGACAGGCGATGTCAGCCTGCATGGCAAACCGCTGTCGCTGACCCACTATGGCGACAGCATCGCTGCAGGGATCGTCTACCTCTCCGAAGACCGCAAGGGCGACGGGCTGTTTCTCGACATGTCGATCGCCGCCAACATCTCGGCGCTGGCGGTCGACCGGATTTCGACGCGCTTCGGCCTCATCAACGATCGGCGCGAGAAGCAGCAGGCGGAGACGATCGGCAAGCAGCTGTCCTTGAAATGCGGCCATGTCGGTCAGCCGGTGTCGACGCTGTCGGGCGGCAACCAGCAGAAGGTGGCGATCGCCAAGATGCTGTCGGTCGACCCGAAGGTGATCTTCCTCGACGAGCCGACGCGCGGCGTCGATGTCGGCGCCAAGGCGGAAATCCACCGCATCCTGCGCAAGCTGGCGCGTGACGGCGTCGGTATCGTCGTCATCTCTTCCGAGCTGCCGGAACTGATCGGCGTCTGCGACCGCGTGCTGATCGTGCGCGAGGGACGCATCACCGGCGAGGTCACCGGCGATGCGATGACGGAAGAAAACATCATGGTCCTGGCATCGCTTGCCGATGAAGGCCGGCAACGGAGCGCGACATGAGCATCGTGGGGGAAAGCATGGACAGCGCGACGCGAGCCGCCCGGATCGGGCTCAGTGAAAGGCTCGGCGGCCTGATCCGGATGCGCGAGATCGGCCTGATCCTCATCATCGCCGTACTCTTTGCCGTCATGTCGTTCGCATCGCCCTATTTTCTGACCTGGGACAATATGCGGGCGATGGCGATGGCCTTCGCAGTTGAAGGTATTGTCGTCGTCGGTATGACGATCCTGCTGATTTCCGGTGGCATCGACCTTTCGGTCGGCTCGGTCACGGCACTCGCCATGGTGATCGCCGGCCTGCTGTTCCTTGGGGGCGTCGATCCCTGGGTGGCATCTCTGGTTGCCATCGCCGCCTGCGCCGGCATCGGCGCGTTCATGGGCTTCTTCGTCACCAGAGTGGGCCTGCACCACTTCATCGTCTCGCTGGCGGTGATGGTGATTGCGCGCGGGCTGTGCCTGCTCGGCACCGGTGGCCGCCCGCTCGGACTCTACACGCTGCCGCCCGAATTCAAATTCATCGGCCAGGGCACCATTGGCGGCATTCCGGTCGTCATCATCATCTTCATCGTCTTCGTCATCCTGTCCGACTTCATGCTGCGCCGCACGACGATGTTCCGCAAAGTCTTCTACACCGGCAGCAACGAGAAGGCGGCGGCCTATTCCGGCATCCGCACCAAGAAAGTCGTGTTCCTGACGACGACGCTATGCTCGACCCTGTGCGGCTTTGCCGGCATCATCTACATGGCCCGCTTCGGCTCGGCCCAGCCGACCTTCGGCGCCGGCATGGAGCTCAACGTCATTGCCGCCGCGGTGATCGGCGGCGCCAGCCTGACCGGCGGCGCCGGCACCATTCTCGGCGCGATCCTCGGCACCATCCTTTTGTCCGTCGTTTCAAGCTCGCTAGCTCTGCTCGACGTGTCCGTCTATTGGCAGGACATCATCCGCGGGTCCATTCTGCTGACGGCGGTGACCGCCGACTATTACTTCAACAAGCGGCGGGGCTGAGATGGCGGACAGCAGGGAAGATTTCGAGGCGATCAGGCAGATCCACACCGTGCTGGTTCTGCACTTCGTCGACGGCATGAAGCAGAACGACATCGCGGCGGCGCTCAATCTGTCGCCGTCCAAGGTCAATCGCCTGATTGCCCAGGGGCGCAAGCTCGGCATGCTGAGGATCGCGGTCGAAAGTCCGTTCCAGCGTCTGGTCGATATCGAAAAACAGCTGGCCGAGGTCGCCCAGCTGGCGACTGCGATCGTGACGCCGACCGTCGCCGGCAGTCCTGACAGCACGCTGCAGCAGGTGGGCCGCGCCGCGGCCAACCAGTTGCTCGAGACCTTGCGCGACGGCGACGTCATTGCCATCACCGGCGGCAAGGCGATCAGCGCCCTGGTCGAGAACCTTGAGCCGGAACGCGCCTTCGACATCACCGTCGTACCTCTCACCGGCGGCGTGCAGGGCAAGCACTATACCGACGTCAACCATCTGGCGACGCGCTTGGCCGAACGCCTCGGCGGCACCAGCATGCTGCTGCATGCGCCGCTGTTTGCCGAAAGCCGCGAGCAGCGCGATCTGCTGCTGGACATGGCCTCGGTGCGCGAAATCTTCGACCTGGCGCGCAAGGCCGCGATCGCGCTGGTCGGCGTCGGTTCGATCCAGACGCCGGGCTCCAGCTACTACGATCTTCACCCTGGCCTCGATCCTGACCGCGAAAAACTCGCCGCCAGCGGTGCGGTCGGCGAGTTCCTTGCGCATCTGATCCGCGACGACGGCACGCTTGCCGATTACCCGCCCAACGACCGGCTGGTGGCGCTGGCGCCTTCGGAGCTCGGCCGTTGCCGGACAGTGATGGGGGTCGCCAGCGGCGCCGAAAAAGTCTGGCCGATCCGCGCCGCGTTGCGCGGCAATTATCTGAAATCTTTGGTCGTCGACGAAGAGACGGCCAACGCAGTCCTGAGTAATGCGGGGAGCATACGCAATGTCGCCTGAAATGTTGACGCGCACCATTGGCGCGTCGGGGATATCCGCCTCCGCGATTGGCCTGGGCACCTGGGCCATCGGCGGCTGGATGTGGGGCGGCACTGACGAGGCGCAATCCATCGACACGATCCGCGCCTCGATCGACGAAGGTGTTTCGCTGATCGACACCGCGCCGGCCTATGGCCAGGGCCTGTCGGAGGAAATCGTCGGCAAGGCGATCAAGGGCCGCCGCGACAAGGTGGTGCTCGCCACCAAGCTTGGCCTGGTCTGGCATACGAAGAAGGGCAACCACTTCTTCGACTATGACGGCGCGCCCGTGCATCGCTATCTCGGCGCCGACTCTGTCGTCTATGAAGTCGAGCAAAGCCTGCGCCGCCTCGGCACCGACCATATCGACCACTACATCACCCACTGGCAGGATCCGACGACACCGGTCACTGAAACGATGGAAGCGCTCGATCGCCTGAAAACCCAGGGCAAGATCCGCTCCATCGGCGCCAGCAATGTCAGCGTCGCCGACGTAAAGGCCTATCTCGCGGCCGGCCAGCTCGACGCCGTCCAGCAGGAATACAGCATGGTGGTGCGCGACATGGAGCGCGACCTGTTGCCCTTCGGCGCCGACAACAACGTGTCCGTGCTCAGCTATTCCTCGCTGGCGCTCGGCCTTCTCTCCGGCAAGATCGGCCCGGATCGCGTCTTTACCGGCGACGACCAGCGCAAGGACAATCCGCGCTTCTCGCTGGCCAACCGCCGCAAGGTGGCGGCGCTGATGGAAGCGATCCGGCCGATCGCCGAGGCGCACGGCGCCAGCGAGGCGCAGGTGGTCATCGCCTGGACGCTGCAGCAGCCGGGCATCACCTTTTCGCTCTGCGGCGCCCGCAGCCCGCAGCAGGCCAGGGAAAATGCGCAAGCCGGCCGCATCAGATTGTCCGGCGAAGAGTTGAACCAGATCAGTGAGGCCGCTAGCCGCCATCTGACCAATCTCGCCGCCTGACGCCATCCATAACCGAAACTCAGTTGAGCTGCCGTCCACCGGACGGCAGAACGGCCCAACCTTGCCCGGCAAAGCCATGCCTGACCAGAGAACCGTCATCCTCGACACGATCCGCCGCAACGGCGCGTTCGATGTCGTCGTCGTGGGCGGCGGCATCAACGGCATCGGCGTCTTCCGCGAACTGGCGCTGCAGGGCCTGAGGGTACTGCTGGTCGAGCGCAATGATTTCTGCTCGGCCTGCAGCGCGGCACCCTCGCGCATGATCCATGGCGGCCTGCGCTATCTCGAGAATGGCGAGTTCGGCCTGGTGCAGGAATCGCTGCGCGAACGCGACGCGCTTCTGGCCAACGCGCCGCATATGGTGCGGCCGCTGCCGACGACAATCCCGATCCGCACCGTCTTCTCCGGGCTGATGAATGGTGCGGCGGGTTTTCTCGGGCTTTCGGAAACGCCCTCCAGCCGCGGCGCGCTGGCAATCAAGGCGGGCCTGGCGCTCTACGACTGGACGACGCGCAGGCGACGGGTGCTGCCCCGCCACAATTTCCGCGGCGCCAAAGCGACCTTCGCGCAATGGCCGGCGCTCGACCCGAAACTGCGCTATTCCGCCACCTACTACGACGCCTGGATCAGCTATCCCGAACGGCTCGGCATCGAATTGCTGCTCGACACCGCACGCCTGGCGCCCGACAGCCTCGCGCTCAACCGCGCCGAAATCGCGCGGGCGGGGTCGGCCTTCGAACTCACCGACATGGCGGGTGGAGAACGTTTCGTCGTGACCACCAAGGCAATCGTCAACGCGACCGGTGCGTGGCTGGATTCGGCAATCGCCCGGCTCGACGCCTCCGAAACGCCTGCAGCGCCCTTGGTCGAGGGCACCAAGGGCTCGCACCTCATCCTCGACAATGAGCCGCTCTACTGGGCACTCGGCGGCCACATGATTTTCTTCGAGAATGCTGACGGCCGCGTCTGCATCATGTTTCCCTATCTCGGCAAGGTGCTGGTCGGCTCGACGGATATCCGCGTCAGCCAGGCCGGGCGCGTAAGCTGCGAACCGGCTGAGACCGACTACATATTGGCGGCGGCGCGGCTGGTGTTCCCGTCCATTCCGGTCCATGCCTCCGATGTGGTCTTCACCTATAGCGGCATCCGGCCGCTGCCGAAGAGCGACCACGCCTTCACCGGCAGGATATCGCGTGGCCATTCCGTACATCGCATTGCCGGCGACATCCCGCAATTCTGCATGATCGGCGGCAAGTGGACGACCTTCCGCGCCTTCGCCGAGCAGGCAGCGGACGACGTGTTGGCCGAGCTTGGCCGCGAACGCGTTTGCAGGACGCTGACCCTGCCGATCGGCGGCGGCCTAGGCTTCCCCGCAGTCCCGGCGTCGCTGGCGGCCGATCTCGTCGGTGCGTTCGCAATCAGCGCCGACCGCGCCGCCTATCTCGTCGATCGCTACGGCAGCGGCGCGCGCGACATCATCCTCTTCTGCCTCGGACGTTCCGACGATATCCGGCTGGACGACAGGACCGAAACCACGGCAGCCGAGATCGTCTATCTCATCCGGCATGAGTTCGTGACCGGCCTCTCGGACCTTGTCCTGCGCCGCACCTCGCTTGCCATCGCCGGCGACATCTCGATGGGGTCAATCGAGCGCATCGCCGACACATTGGTCGCCGAGCGCGGTTGGACCCACCAGCGTCGCGACGACGAGATAAAAAACCTGATCGCCGAACTCGACACCTATCATGGCGTCTCGCAAGAGATGCTCGACCAACGCACCATCGCAGGAGCAGAACATGAAAGTCAGCGCCAAAGCCCGGATGAACCGGATGTTCACCAACGGCAATTGCCTCGACGTGGCGCTCGATCACGGCGTCTGCAATGAGCCGGGTTTCCTCGTCGGCCTGGAGGACATGCCCAGGGTCATCGACACACTTATCGCGGCAGGACCCGACGCGCTGCAGCTCACCTATGGCCAGGCTGATCTGTTGCAGGCGCGGCCGGACAAGGACAAGCCGGCGCTGGTCATGCGCATCGACATGGGCAATCCCTATAACGCTGAGCGCCACCGCGTGATGTGGTCGATGCTGCAGAATCATGACGAGCCGATTATCGGCGCGCTGGAGATGGATGCGGCCTGCGTCGTCGTCAATTTGTTCATGCTGCCCGACGAGCCCGAGCTGTTTCGCCAATGCGTCGAAAACATCAGCAAGGTCCGCGCCGCCTGCCACCGCTACGGCATGCCTCTGATGATCGAGCCGCTGGTGATGCTGCCCAACGATATCAGGGGCGGTTATCAGGTGGATGGCGACGCCGAAAAGATCGTGACGCTGGTGCGGCTCGCCGCCGAAATGGGCGCCGACATCATCAAGGCCGACCCGACCGACCGGCCGGAGGATTTCCACCGCGTCGTCGAGGCGGCGCGCGTGCCGGTACTGGTGCGCGGCGGCGGCAAGGACGACCTCAAGACAGTGCTGGCGAAATCCTCTGCACTGCTCAGGCAAGGCGCCAAGGGGCTGGTCTATGGCCGCAACATCTATCAGCATGCCAATCCGAAGGCTGTGGTCAACGCGCTGATGGCGATGATCCACAACGATGCCGGTGGCGAAGAAGCCTGGGACATCTACAACAATGGCTGATCAAGCCGCATATCTGCTCGGTCTCGACGCCGGCAACACCATCATCAAGGCGGTGCTGTTCGACCGAACCGGTCGGCAACTCGCCATGCATGCCGTCGCCGGCCGTTCGCACACGCCGCAACCCGGCTATGTCGAGCGCGACCTGAACCATATGTGGGCCGATGCGCGCGACGCCATCCGCGTCTGCATTGCGCAGGCCGGCATCGATGCGCGCGAAATCGCAGCCATCGGCTGCGCCGGCCATGGCAACGGCCTCTACCTGGTCGACCGCACCGGCGCCCCGTTGATCGGCATCCAGTCGCTCGACACCCGCGCCGCCTCCACGGCGGCGACGCTGGCGGCGCGCAACGCCGAAGCACTGCATGCCATCTGCCTGCAAAAGCCGTGGCCGGCACAGACGCCGACCTTACTGGCCTGGGTCAAGCAGCATGCGCCCGACCTTTATGCCGCGACCGGCACCACAATGCTTTGCAAGGACTTCATCACCTTCCGTCTGACCGGCGAGCGGGTGAGCGATGTCTCCGACATGTCCGGTTGCGGCCTCGTTCGTATGCCCGAAGGCGTCTATGACGCCGAGCTCCTGGCGCATTACGGCATCGAGGACGCACAGCCAAAACTGCCGCGATTGCTCGACAGCGCTGACATTGCCGGCGCGGTCACCGCACAGGCGGCCGAAGAGACAGGGCTTGCTGAAGGCACGCCGGTCATCGCGGGGTATTTCGACGTCGTCGCCAGCGCCATGGGGGCGGGCGTCGTGCGGCCCGGCGAAGCCTCGATCATCGCCGGCACATGGTCCGTCAATCAGGTCTTTTCCACCGCGCCTGTGGTCGATCCCAACGTTTTCATGGTCGCGCGCTTCGGCCCCGGCCGCTTCGTCAACATCGAATCCAGCGCGACGTCGGCCGCCAATCTCGAATGGTATGTGCGCGAATTCGTCGAGCGGGGCGCCCATCATGAGGATCCGTTCGGCCACTGCAACGCGGCTGTCGGCTCAGTGACGCCGGCCTGGGACGATCCGATTTTCCACCCGTTTCTCTACGGATCGGGACAGGGAGCCGAGTTCCGTGCCGGCTTCTACGGCCTCGCCGGCTGGCACAAGGAAGGCCATCTGCTGCGCGCGCTGTTCGAGGGCGTGATGTTCGAGCACCGGCGCCATATCGATGTCCTGAAAGACGCTGGCGTCGGCTTCGACAAAGCGGTGCTGTCGGGCGGCGGCTCGCGCAGCGAACACTGGCCACAGATCTTCGCCGACGGGCTTGGCGTACCGATCACGGTCCCTGAGGCGCGCGAGACCGGTGCGCTTGGCGCGGCAATCGGCGCCGGCGTCGCGGCCGGTCTGTTCGCCAGCTATGAGGCCGGCGTCGACGCCATGACCCGGCAAAGCGCCGCCTATCGTCCGGACCCGGCGATGCGGGATCATTACAACAGGCGTTATCGCGCCTATTGCGGCCTCGCCGATACGCTGCGATCGTTCTGGGCAGAACAGGCCGCCCAACCGAGTACAACACCGCAATGACCCAACGGCTCGATGGCGACTACGACTACATCATCGTCGGCGCAGGCACGGCTGGCTGCGTGCTGGCCAACCGCCTGAGCGAAAACCCGGCGACGCGGGTGCTGCTGCTCGAGGCCGGCGGCAGCGACAATTACCACTGGGTGCATATCCCGGTCGGCTATCTCTATTGCATCGGCAATCCACGCACCGACTGGATGATGAAGACAGCCCCCGAAGCCGGCCTGAACGGCCGCTCGCTGGTTTATCCCCGAGGCAAGGTTCTGGGCGGCTGCACCTCGGTCAACGGCATGATCTACATGCGCGGCCAGGCGGCCGACTATGATGGCTGGCGGCAGATGGGCAATGTCGGCTGGGGCTGGGACGACGTGCTGCCCTATTTCCTCAAATCCGAGGACCACCATGGCGGCAAGACCAAGCTGCATGGTTCCGGTGGCGAATGGAAAGTGGCGCGCCAGCGCCTGTCCTGGCCGATCCTCAACACGGTGCAAGAGGCTGCCAAGGAATTCGGCATCATGCCGCGCGAGGACTTTAACGACGGCGACAATGAGGGGTCAGGCTTCTTCGAAGTAAACCAGAGCAAGGGTGTGCGCTGGAACACGGCCAAGGCTTTTTTGCGCCCGGCGCTGCGGCGGCCCAACCTTCGGCTGGTCGTCAACGCCCATGTCGAGAAGGTGCTGTTCGCGGGCAAGCGCGCGACCGGCGTCCGCTACCTCGTAGGCGGCGAAGCCGTCGAGGCAAGAGCCAGAGGCGAGGTGCTGCTGACCGCCGGCTCGATCAACACGCCGAAACTGTTGGAGCTTTCCGGCGTTGGCCAACCGAACCGCCTCACCGCGCTCGGCGTCGATGTGGTCCAGGCCAGCCCCGATGTCGGCGAGAACCTGCAGGACCATCTGCAGATCCGCACCGTCTACAAAGTGTCATCGGCACTGACGCTCAACACCCTTGCCAACAGCTTGACCGGCAAGGCGCGGATCGCGCTGCAATATGCCTTTGCCCGGTCGGGACCGATGTCGATGGCGCCGAGCCAGTTCGGCATGTTCAGCAAATCCGATCCGTCGATGGCAACGCCGGACCTGGAATATCACGTCCAGCCGCTGTCGACCGACCGGCTTGGCGACCCGCTGCATCCGTTCCCGGCGATCACCATGTCGGTCTGCAATCTGCGGCCCGATAGCGTCGGCTCGGTGCATGCCACGACGCGCGAACTGGCTGAGCAACCGGAGATCCGGTTGAACTACCTGTCCACCGTCCGCGACCGCGGGATTGCGCTGCGCTCGGTGCGCCAGGCGCGCAGCATCATGACCGCCAAGGCGCTTGAAGCCTTCCATCCCCAGGAAATCTTGCCCGGTCTCGCCCACCAGTCCGACGACGATTTGCTGTACCAGATCGGCTCTATCGCGACGACCATCTTCCACCCGGTCGGCACCTGCCGGATGGGCATCGACGACCGCGCCGTCGTCAGCTCCGATCTGCGCGTGACCGGTGTCGAGGGTCTGCGCGTCATCGACGCCTCCATCATGCCGCGGATCGTCTCCGGCAACACCGCCTCGCCGGTGGTGATGATCGCCGAGAAGGCGGCGGACATGATCCGCCGACCGGCGTGAGTCTGCTCACGCGCAGCCGACAAATCGCCCCGTCTTTCTTATGACCCCGGCACGTCGTAGATCGCCCTGACCTCGATGGTGCCGATTTCGGCCAGCGGAATCTCGCCAGCGATCTCCAGCGCCGCGTCGAGAGTATCGGCCTCGATCATGACGAACCCGAGCAACTGCTCCTTGGTTTCGGCGAAGGGGCCGTCGGTGATCAGCCGTTTGCCCAGGCGCCGCCGGACCGTCTTCGATGTTTTCACCGATTGCAGCGCCTGCGCGATGATCAGCTTGCCTTGCTGATCCAGCGACCGGTCATAGGCCATCGAATCGGCGTCGAGCTTGGCCAGACGCTGCGGCGTCATGGCGTGGAGATCTTTTTCCTCGCCATAGACCAGACAGACATATTTCATTTCCAGCTCCCTTGCTCGGACGAACCATAGGCGATCAGCGTGCCGGTTGCAGCCTTCCCGGCGGAGACATTGTCGAGCACGCAGACTGCAAGACCGATAATGGCGATAGCCAAAAGCAGCCGGCCGAAGCCGGAAGGGCGCGAGCAGTCGATCTCTTGCGGCCTCAACCCTGCGCCGGTGCCATTCCAATGGGCAGAAAACAGATTGTTCATGGGTACCTCCATCCGCCACGAGAATCCGTGGCCGCCCGCAGGACGGTCGGCGCTGATGCAAGTCGACATTTTTGCACGCAGATTTTTTCAAAATAATTTTGACCACGTCGTTGGATCGCCATGCGCGCGCCAACAGCGCGGTGGTCTTCCCCTCCCGCCGCGCTATAGTTGAGGGGAACGCCGCCTGGCCGGCGCCATCGCTGCAATCAAGGAGGATTTTATGGACCGCATCGCAAACGCCGTCTGGAAAGGCAATCTGAAGGAAGGCAAGGGCACGCTCGACACGCAGAGCGGCACCTTGAAAGGCACGCCCTATTCGTTCAAGGCGCGTTTCGAGGACGAGAGCGGCAAATCCGGCACCAACCCCGAAGAGTTGATCGCTGCCGCACATGCCGGATGCTACGCCATGCAGCTGTCGCATTTCCTGGCCGAGAACGGCACGCCCGCCACCGAGCTCGACGCCAAGGCGGTGGTGACGCTGGTGCCCGGCACCGGCATCACCGGCAGCGCCATCACTCTGGTCGGCAAGGTGCCGGGCATCGATGCGGCGAAGTTCAAGGAATTGGCCGAGAAGGCCAAGGCGGAGTGCCCGGTGTCCAAGGCGCTCGGCGCGATCAAGGTGTCGCTCGACGCGAAGCTGGGCTGATCAGCCGATTTTTCCGGGGGTAGCGATCCTTCGCGCCCCCCTCTGCCCTGCCGGGCATCTCCCCCTCAGGGGGGGAGATCAGCAGCTTCGCTGTCCGGCCCTCTTCTGAAACGTTGGAGATTGGCGAAAGCCGGCGTGACATCCAATCTCCCCCCTTGAGGGGGAGATGTCCGGCAGGACAGAGGGGGGCGCTGTCCCGCTGACGCTCCGGTGATTACTAAGCCCCCAACGCATCGAGCCGGGCGCGTAGGGCTGCGACTTCCTGCTCCAGCGATTCCACCCTCGCTTCCAGATCGGATGCAGGCATGACATGCGTACTCCGCTGCGCCGACAACGCCGCGACATCCACCGGACCCGCAAGCAGATGCACGTAACGGTCCTCGCGCTGGCCTGGCCCGCGCGGTATCTCCTGGATCAGTGGCGGCCTACGGCCGATCAGCATGTCGAGTTCGGCGCGCAGATCCTCGATCGAGGAAAACCGCGCCATGCGCTCAGCCCGCGCCAGGAGCTCATGCGCTGTCTGCGGTCCGCGCAACAGGAGCAGGCCGACCACCGCGGTCTGCGGCGTGGTCAGCGAGAAGCGCTGCGCCATCTGATGCTCATAGCGCTCGACGCGCGAGCCGAACATCTGCCGCACCAGCCCCTTCTGCTCGAGAAGCTTCAGCGTCCGGTGCACCTCCGTCTGCTCCAGCGCCATGACAGGCTCGCGCGCCGTCTTCTGGTTGGCGGCGGCAAGTGCCGCATTCAGCGTCAGCGGATAGACATCCGGCGTCAGCTCCTTCTTCTCGATCAGGCAGCCGAGCACGCGGGCTTCGACGGGATTGAGGATGGGAAGGTCTTCGCTCATGGCAGTTCAGCCTCCCGGCGGTAAAACTCGGTTGCAAGGGCATGTTTGCGCGCCTGGCCGGCTTCGTCCCTGACGGCGCCGGCAAGGTTCATTTCGTGGTGACCATAGCGCGCTTCCAGATAGCGCGCGATTGCGGTCGGGATGAGACCCGATCCCATCTCGCGCGTCCGGCTTTTGCGCTCGATCAGGCCGCGGATTTCGTCGCTGGCCTGAGCCGGTACCTCGGTCTGGTCGAGGCATTCGCCCAGGTTCATCGGCGGCAGGCTGGCAAAGCCGCGCTGCTCCATCCAGTCTAGCGCCACCAGCGGGCGGATCAGGTAGAATAGTTTCTTCAACTTCACCTCATCGGCAAAACTGCCGATCTTGGCGACATGCGAGCGCGCAAGGCCGAGATAGTGGTGCGATACTTTCGCCGGATCGACGATCTCGGCCAAAAGGTCGAGAAGACGGCGGCGAAACCCCGCAACCTCTTCGTAGATGATCGGCGATTTTGCCCATTCGACGATGACGGCATTGCCGCCAAGCGCCAACAGCAACGCCTTCCTCAGGTCCCAGCCGCCTGCATCGATCTCGCCCTTGATCGGAAACTCGATGACGTCGCGCGCCTGCTGCAGCACGAGGTGATCGCTCACCGGCCTGACATAGACAAAGCGGCAGTCATAGTCGCTGTCGGGAGATGGAAAGCCCCAGGCGCGGCTGCCGCTTTCGATGGCGAACAGGATTTTTACGCCCTGGCTTCGCACCAGATCGAGGCGAGCCCTGAGTGCCGCGACGGCGTCCGGCGAAAAGTCCGCGGGTAGTTTCGGCGTCAGACTCGGCGCTCCACCATCATCTTCTTGATTTCGGCAGCCGCGTCGCCGAAGGCGCGTAAAAAGGAAAAACGATCGCGGTCATACTCGCCGCTCCACCATCATCTTCTTGATCTCCGCGATCGCCTTGGCCGGGTTGAGCCCCTTGGGGCAGGTCTGCGCGCAGTTCATGATGGTGTGGCAGCGATAGAGCCGGAACGGGTCTTCGAGATTGTCGAGCCGCTCGCCCTTGGCCTCGTCGCGGCTGTCGATCAGCCAGCGATAGGCTTGCAGCAGCGTGGCCGGGCCGAGATAGCGGTCGCCGTTCCACCAATAGCTCGGGCACGAGGTCGAGCAGCAGGCGCACAATATGCACTCGTAGAGCCCGTCGAGCTTCTCGCGGTCCTCATGGCTCTGCAGCCATTCCTTGGCCGGCGTCGGCGAAACCGTCTGCAGCCAAGGCTGGATAGAAGCATGCTGAGCGTAGAAATTGGTGAGGTCGGGCACCAGATCCTTGACCACCTGCATATGCGGCAGAGGGTAGACTTTGACGGCGCCGGAAATGTCGTCGCAGCCCTTGGTGCAGGCCAGCGTGTTGGAACCGTCGATGTTCATGGCACAGGAGCCGCAAATGCCTTCGCGGCAGGAGCGGCGCAAGGCCAGCGTCGGGTCGATCTTGTTCTTGATGTAGAGCAGCGCGTCGAGCACCATCGGTCCGCAATCGTCCATGTCGACGAAATAGGTGTCGATGCGCGGGTTCTCGTCATCGTCCGGCGACCAGCGGTAGATGCGATATTCCCGCAGGTTGGTGGCGCCCTCCGGCTTCGGCCAGGTCTTGCCCGGCTGCACCTTCGAGTTCTTGGGAAGCGTGAGTTCGACCATTACCGCAGGTCCTTTCGGATGACGAGCTTCAGCCCGGACCAGATTTCGTTGACGGCAGCGACCTTGACGTCGACCAGGTCGCGCTTCAGCGCTTCAGCGCGAACGACGCTTTCGGTGACATCGGTCGGCACTTTCGATGCCTTTTTCGGCCAGGACACCCAGACCATGCCATCGCGCTTGATCGCCGCTTCGACATCGCCGAGACGATCCTCGATCTCAGTGCGCTGCCGGGTGAAGGCGTGGACGGCATCGTATTTCAGGGTCGTTCCCGAAATGTCAGACCACTCGCCCAGCCGGTGAACCTGAGCGAAGTCGACTGCATCAGCAAGATCGCTGAGATCGTCGGGCAGCGCGATGAATGCCGCGACCATCCCGTCCTTCAGGCCAAGCTTGGCCGGAAGCGGCGTGCCCGAATAGCCTGAGGTCGCCAGCGCCACCATCAATACACCCTGGCCTTGGGCGCGATCTTGGCGAGGCTGATGCCGCCGTCCTTTTCGGCCAGCAGCGGCTCGGTATGCACGGGACGATAGCTGAGCGTCACCTTGCCTTCTTCGCTGAGCCGCGCCAGCGTGTGCTTGCGCCAGACGTTGTCGTCGCGCGAGGCAAAATCCTCCCGCGCGTGCGCGCCACGGCTCTCCTTGCGTGCCTCGGCGCCGTAGACCGTGGTGATGGCATTGGCCATCAGATTTTCCAGTTCCAGCGTCTCGACCAGATCGGAGTTCCAGATCATCGAGCGGTCGAACACCTTGATGTCCTTGAGCTCGGTCCAGATCTCCGAAATGCGCTTGCAGCCATTCTCCAGCGATTCCTGCGTGCGGAACACGGCGGCGTCTTCCTGCATCGCTTTCTGCATCTTTTCGCGCAGCACCGCGGTTGGCGTCGAACCATTGGCGTGGCGGAGCCGATCGAAGCGATCCATGATCTTTTCGACCGAGGCTTCGTTGGGCGAAGGGATCGCCGAATTGCGGTCGATGACCTGGCCGGCGCGGATTGCCGCGGCGCGGCCGAACACCACCAGATCGATCAGCGAGTTCGAGCCCAGCCGGTTGGCGCCGTGCACCGAGGCGCAGCCGGCTTCGCCCACCGCCATCAGCCCGGGCGACACCTGGTCGGGATTTTCGGCGGTAGGGTTCAGCACCTCGCCCCAGTAATTGGTCGGCACGCCTCCCATATTGTAGTGCACCGTCGGCAGCACCGGGATCGGCTCCTTGGTCAGGTCGACGCCGGCAAAGATCTTGGCCGATTCCGAAATGCCCGGCAGCCGCTCATGCAGCACCGCCGGATCGAGATGGTCCAGATGCAGGAAGATGTGGTCCTTCTTCTTGCCGACGCCGCGGCCTTCGCGGATCTCCAGCGTCATGCAGCGCGAGACGACGTCGCGCGAGGCCAGATCCTTGGCCGACGGCGCGTAGCGCTCCATGAAGCGCTCGCCCTCGGAATTGACGAGATAGCCGCCCTCGCCGCGCGCACCCTCGGTGATCAGGCAGCCGGCGCCGTAGATGCCGGTCGGGTGGAACTGCACGAACTCCATGTCCTGCAGCGGGAAGCCGGCGCGTGCCGCCATGCCGCCGCCGTCGCCGGTGCAGGTGTGCGCCGACGTGGCCGAGAAATAGGCGCGGCCATAGCCGCCGGTCGCCAGCACCACCATCTTGGCCGAGAAGCGGTGGATGGTGCCGTCGTCGAGGTTCCATGCGACGACGCCGGTGCAGGTGCCGTCCGGCTCCATGATCAGGTCGAGCGCGAAATACTCGATGAAGAACTGCGCGTTGTTCTTCAGCGACTGGCCGTAGAGCGTGTGCAGGATGGCGTGGCCGGTGCGGTCGGCGGCCGCACAGGTCCGCTGCACCGGCGGGCCGTCGCCATAGTTCATCATGTGGCCGCCGAACGGCCGCTGATAAATCTTGCCCTCTTCGGTGCGCGAGAACGGCACGCCGTAGTGTTCGAGTTCGTAGACCGCGGCCGGCGCTTCGCGCACCAGATATTCCATGGCGTCGACATCGCCCAGCCAGTCCGAGCCCTTGACGGTGTCATACATGTGCCACTGCCAGGAATCAGGGCCCATATTGGACAGCGAGGCGGCGATGCCGCCCTGGGCCGCCACCGTATGCGAGCGGGTCGGGAACACTTTGGTGATGCAGGCGGTGCGCAGGCCCTGCTCGGCCATGCCGAGCGTGGCGCGCAGCCCGGCGCCGCCGGCGCCGACGACCACCACGTCGAATTTGTGGTCGACATAGGTGTAAGCCGGGTTGGCTGATTTTGCGTCCTTGGCCAAAATCAGCCTCCAAATGCCAGCTTGAGCAGGGCGAAGATCGAGGCGACGCCGACCGCTATGGTGAAAAATGTGCTGAGCGCGATCGTCAGCAGCTTCAGGCCTTCGCTGATCACATAGTCCTCGATGATCACCTGCATGCCGAGCCGCATGTGGTAGAGCCCGGAGATCAGGAAAAGGATCATCACCAGCGCCACGAACGGATTGGCAAGCGCTGACCGCACCTCGGCATAGCCGGCGCCGTTGAGCGCAATGAGGAAGCCGACGAAGAACAGCGTCAGCGGAATGTTGGCGAGCGCCGTCAGCCGCTGGCGCCAGAAATGCTGTGTGCCCTCGTGGGACGAGCCGAGGCCACGAACCTTGGCCAGCGGCGTGCGCATATCGTTGCTGTTGTTGCCGCTCATCACAGGGCACCCCGCGCCATATAGCCGGCGACCCAGATCAGCAGCGTGAGCGCAACCGAGCCGGCGAGCGTCACCCAGGCGATCTTCGATGCCGTGTGTTTCTCGAGCCCGGCGCCGGTGTCCCAGACGAGGTGGCGCACACCGCCCAGCATGTGGTGCATCAGGGCCCAGGTGTAGCCGAACAGAATGAGGCGGCCGAGCCAGGTGCCGAAGGCCCAGTTGACCCAATCGAAGGCGCCTTGCGAACTCGCCGCCGCCATCAGCCAGCCCGCGACCAGCAGCGTGCCGAAATAGAGCGCGCCGCCGGTGATGCGATGAATGATCGACATCGTCATGGTGATCGGCGGCCGGTAGATCGTCAGGTGCGGCGAGAGCGGCCGTTCACGTCTGGCGGTTCGGGTGGCTGGTGATTTGCTCATGGCTGCCCCAGTTCGATGTCCGGAGCCGCGGTGGAAAGCGGCATTTACCGCCTCGATATATGACTTCAGACAGCCGGTTTCTAATGCTCTTTTTGCACCGCGTCAAAGCCAGAAAATCGTTTTGAAAACGTCATTTAGTCTGACAAAAGCCCGGCTTTCCGCTTCAATCGATTAGGGATCGGCCCGAAGCCGGCGCACGGTTCGCTGCAGTGCGAAAAAATCGTCTCGCACAAGCGCCCGGATGTGTTGAGATTCAGGTCAGGCCGAGTCGAAAATGGCTCATACCGAGAACCGGAGCGGAGCGTACTCAAGTACGTGAGCACCGGAAGCGCAGGTATGGGCCATTTGCAGGCCGGCCTCACCTGAATATCAACGCATCCGTCAGCGCTTGCAGGTCACCGGCGTCTTCCCACCCTTCATCACCAGCGCCTCGCGTCCGTCGATCACGATTGCGTCATGGGCCGCCCCATAGCGGCTGTTCTGGTTGGCAGGCGAGGCCGGCAGATCCTCCGCTGTGCCGTCGGCGCTGAGAACGTGCAGCGATGTGCCGAGATTCTCGATGGTGATCCTGTCGCCGCCGGCGCAGCTGTAGGTCGCGGTACGCGGTTGCGGCACGGCCGTTTCGATAGCGATGGGGGCAGCGGTCACAGGCGCGCCGGGCGCCATCAAGACGGCGGGAGCTCCAGCGCTTGCGGCCTTCGGCGCGTTGTTCTGCGGCACACAGGCAGCTGTGCTCAGCAAGGCAACAAGCGCAAGCGTTATCCGATAGGTCCGGCGTAACGCCATATGGTTGTCCTCCGCGCGGCAAACTGCTGTGCCCCAGGGCCTGATGGTGCGGCCAAGCATGGCCGAAAGATGGCCGGCGGGTTTTCCATACCGTCGGATATTAACCATGTTTGACGAGAGATCGCCGCTGGATGCGCCTGCCCTCTTAACAAAGGTTAATAAAAGGTTAATTTCCGATTCGAACGGGTCCAGAGCAGAGAGGACACCCATGCTTACGAATTCGGGAAGAACGCGCCTTGCAGCGCTTGTGCTGGCCGCAGCCAGTCTCGGCTTCGCTGCCCCGGCAATGGCCTGGTCGCGTCATCATGACCGCGTCTATGCCGATTCCTTCGGCAATCTCGTCATCGACAGCGCCGCCGGCTACAAGCGCATCATCGTCGGCGAAGGCAAACTGGCCAAGAAATTGTCCGACTACACCAGTGCCGGCCAGCCGGAAGCAGAACCCGAAGTCCTTTATGAAGACGAGGCGGACCACGTCTCCAGACGTGGCTGCTATCAGCCGCCGGTGTTCGTGAAGGGCCGCTCCTATATGTACGGCCTCTCTGACGGCGAGATGCCCAACCTCAGCCTTTGCCGTTAGAGCATGATCCCGAAAAGTGGGAACCGGTTTTCGGAAAAGATCATGCTCCAACAAAGAGCTAAATCAGGATGGCGTTTCAACGAAACGTCATACTGATTTAGACCAATCGGTTTGGCCCGCCTTGGTGCCCGGCTGCCGCACGACGGTTAGCCCGGTCGAGACACGCACGCAGTTGCGGCCTGAGCCCTTGGCCTGATAGAGCGCGTCGTCGGCGCGCCGCAAAAGGTCGGAAAAGTATTCTCCCGCGTGAAGTTCGGCGACGCCGAAGCTGGCGCTGCAGCGGTGGTTCGCCGGCAGGCTCTCGATCGGCAAGGCGCCGAAGGCGCTGCGCGCGCCCTCGGCAAACAGCCTTGCAGCGGCAAGGTTGGTGCCTGGGAGGATGATAGCGAATTCCTCGCCGCCGATGCGGCCGGCGACATGATGGTCAGCCGCCGCATCGCGCAGGAAACCGGCGAAGGTCTCGATGACACGGTCGCCCGAAGCGTGGCCAAAACTGTCGTTGATGCCCTTGAAATGGTCGAGATCGGCAATGACCAGCGCCACCGGAACACCCTGGCGCATGGCGTCGCGCAGCGCCAGCTTGGCATGGCGCTCGAAGCCGCCGCGGTTGAGCAGCTGCGAGAGCATGTCGGTTTCGGACTTAGACGTCGCCTCGGCCAGCACGTCGCGAACCAGCACGGCCAGTATCAAAAGCGCCAGCGCCAGCGCGAACACGGTCCCCAGCGACTGCGATACCAGGGCGTAGCTGCTGTGCAGATAGGACTGCGGGTTGGCGCCCCAGCCGCCGAGAGCACCGGCAATAAATGGCTTTGAAGCGAACTGCACCGCACTGGAGGCCAGAACGGCCATCAGAGTGATGTCGAGCCACCCGCGTCTTTGCCTGGACAACCAGACGATGGCCAGCCCGACGAATTGCATGACGGCATAGGGAAGCTGATAGGCCATCATGCGGACAAGCGATTGCCGCGGCAGGTCCTGCACGAAATAGACGGCGACGGTGGCGAGGACCAGGAAGACCAGCATCGGCGCCCAGGGCGACGTCACCTCGTATTTGCGGGCGAGCCCGCCATTGAAGGCAATGGTGGCGCCGAGGAAAACCGCAAAGGCGGCGACAACCGGGGGGCGCGCATTGGCGAAGGCCGGGATGCTGAATTCGATGACACAATAGACTATGCCCAGGACATAGCCGAACGCCAGCCAGCGCGCCGCCGCACGCCCCACGCCATGAACAGCGATGGTCATGAAGGCCGCGGCCAGCAGGCCTGCGACGCACATGTTGATGACAAGAATGACGTCTGCGCTGCTCATGACCTCTTTCGCGCTCTGGTCAACAGCAAATCATCGACGCGCGAAAAAGACGTTAACACAGCCATTTAGAGCATGATTCCGAAAAGTGGAATCCGGTTCTTCGGCCAAGATCATGCTCAGACAAATAGACCGGGCGGTTCGCCGTTTCCGTGAAACGAGACGGTGAGCCGCTCTAAGTTTCTTGTTTACGCAATTCCGGACGGAAAACCGCGATGCACTTTTCCTGGAATTGCTCTAGCTGGCGCTGCCGGTGTCAGGAATGAACACCGTTTCGGCCCGCTCGTAGGACAGCCGGACGCTGTCGCGGCCGTTCTTCTTGGCCTTGTAGAGCGCCTCGTCGGCGCGTCGCATCAGCGGCTCCAGCCCTTCTTCGCCGGAGCGCGCCGCGACGCCGAAGCTCGCAGTCACCTTGGTGCCCGGCGGCAACCCGTCGACGTTGCCGGCCGAATAGTGCGTGCGCACGGCCTCGGCAAACAGCCGCGCCGTGGCAAGGTCGCTCAGCGACAAGAGCACGGCGAACTCCTCGCCGCCGATGCGCCCGGCAACGGCGCGCGCGCCGGCGGCGGCGCGAAGCTTGGCGGCGAAGTCGGCGATGACCTGGTCGCCCGTGGCGTGTCCATAGCGGTCGTTGAGCGCCTTGAAGTGGTCGAGATCGGCCAGCACCAGCGCGACCGGCACCTTTGCGGCGGCGCAATGCTCCAGCACCAGCAGGGCGCGCTCCTCAAAACCCCTGCGATTGAGCAGGCCGGACAGCGGGTCGGTATGCGTCTCGGTCTTCAGCGCCTTCATCACATCGAGTGCGGCGGCCGAGAACAGGCAGAGCGCGATCAGCAACGACAGCAGCGCGTGCGTCAGCAGCGCCGTCGTCCAGTAGGACGAGCCGTAGAAGCCGTCATAGCTGGTGAAAGGCCCGTGCGAGATGACGACGAGCAGCGTCCGACCGATGAAGTTCAGCCCGGACAGCAACGACAGCACGAACAGGATCTTTTCGGTCGGGCCGTTGTCGCGCACGACGCGCAGCTCGGCGGCGACCAGCAGGCTGAGGCCGCCAAAACCGAAATTGATGGACAGGATGCGCCAGGTGAGGTCCGGCTGGACGAACAGGTACCAGCAAAACGCAGCCAGCCCGCCACCCGCCAGAATGCCGATCGCGATATAGGGCACGCGCCTGCCGTAGCGCGCGATGATCGCGCCGACGAGGCAGCAGGCGGCAAAGGTGAAGCAGAGGTTGGAGGCGAGCTTGGTCAGCACCATGCCGACGGGCAAGGTAAAATATTGCAGCAGGAAGCCGGGCGCGGACACGCAATAGCTCGCGCCGAGCACCGCCAGGTAGGGCCGGTGGCGCTGGTAGAACCACAGCACGAGGAACGCCGCGCCGAGTGCCAGCGCGATCGTCGGATTGAGCAGCGCAATGAACAGACCGGTGTCCAAAGGACGGTGACTTCCCCGCTTGACGTCGGGGAAGACCTTAGAGCCCAAGCCCCAACAAGCGGTTAAGCGGGAGCGAATATGCAGGCAGCGCGGATCAAAAAAGACCCCGGAACCGCGATGCGGTCCGGGGCCCGATATGGATTATGAACTCCGCGCCGGAAGCCTATTTCCAGTCGCGGATGTCGACGAAATGGCCGGCGATCGCCGCTGCTGCCGCCATTGCCGGCGACACCAGATGGGTGCGGCCCTTGAAACCCTGCCGGCCCTCGAAATTGCGGTTCGAGGTAGAGGCGCAACGTTCATGCGGCTTCAGCCGGTCGTCGTTCATGGCCAGGCACATCGAGCAGCCTGGCTCGCGCCAGTCGAAACCGGCGGCGATGAAGATCTTGTCGAGACCCTCGGCTTCCGCCTGTTCCTTGACCAGGCCGGAGCCCGGCACGATCATCGCATCGACATGCGCACTCACGGTCTTGCCTTCGACCACCTTGGCCACGGCGCGCAGATCCTCGATGCGGCCATTGGTACAGGAGCCGATGAAAACCCGGTCGAGCGTGATGTCGGTGATCTTTGTGCCCGGCGTCAGCCCCATATAGTCGAGCGCGCGGATCTTTGAGGTGCGCTTGTTCTCGTCGGTGATCTCTTCGGGATTGGGAACGACGCCCTGCACCGAAACGACGTCCTCGGGCGAGGAGCCCCAGGAGACGATCGGCGGCAGCTTGGCCGCGTCGAGCACGATCACCTTGTCGAAATGCGCGCCTTCGTCGGACTGCAGCGTCTTCCAGTATTCGAGTGCTGCATCCCACGCAGCGCCCTTCGGCGCGCGGGGCTTGTCCTTGACATAGGCGAAGGTCGTTTCATCGGCCGCGATCAGGCCGGCGCGCGCGCCACCCTCGATCGACATGTTGCAGATGGTCATGCGGCCTTCCATCGACAGCGCGCGGATCGCCTCACCGGCATATTCGATGACGTAGCCGGTGCCGCCGGCGGTGCCGATCTCGCCGATGATGGCTAGGATGATGTCCTTGGCGGTGACGCCTTCCGGCAGCTTGCCGTCGACACGCACCAGCATGTTCTTGGCCTTGCGCTGGATCAGCGTCTGCGTCGCCAGCACATGCTCGACCTCGGATGTGCCGATGCCGTGCGCCAGCGCACCGAAGGCGCCGTGCGTGGAGGTGTGGCTGTCGCCGCAGACGATGGTCATGCCGGGCAGCGTAAAGCCCTGTTCCGGACCGATAATGTGGACGATGCCCTGGCGGATATCGTTTTCGGAATAATATTCGACGCCGAAATCCTTGGCGTTCTTGGCCAAGGCCTCGACCTGGATCCGGCTTTCCTCGTTCTTGATGCCGAACTTGCGCTCGGGCGAGGTCGAGACATTGTGATCGACCACGGCCAGCGTCTTTTCCGGATGCCGGACTTTGCGGCCGCTCATGCGCAGGCCTTCGAAGGCCTGCGGGCTGGTCACTTCATGGACCAGGTGACGGTCGATGTAGAGCAGGCAGGTGCCGTCGTCCTGGCGGTCGACGACATGCTCGTCGAATATCTTGTCGTAGAGGGTGCGCGGTGCGCTCATGTGCGTAAATCCGTCGATTTGCAAAAGGGGAAGAGGTGAGGCGCCGGACAACGACCGGCGCGCCGGACGGCTCAGCTAAGTCGGCTGGTGAGCGCGCCGGAAACGCGCGCAGAGAAACGCGACGGCAGGCGTTTTCTGTCCTGCAGCACGAAACCCTTGTAGGCCGGATCGCCAAAAAGCTCTTCCATGGCGTGGCTCATACCAATGTTTTGGCTTTTCGGCAATTGCGGCGAGCTTAGCAGAACTTGCGTTCCTCGCTCTCACTTCCGCACTTCGGGGAGAGGAAGGGCACCAAGGTCGGCGAACTCGCGCCTTTCCTCTCCCCCGTCGATCGGGGGAGAGGTGTCGAGCGAAGCTCGACGGAGTGGGGGTCGACCCTCAGCGCGGTGCAGGAAGATTCTTGCGCCTTGGTCCCTTTTCAAAGTCCGTTGGCTACGATTGCCAGGTGGTTCCCCCACTCCGTCGCTGCTTCGCAGCGCCACCTCTCCCCCCTCCGGAGGGAGAGGAAGGGCGTCAAGGTCGGCGAACTCGCCACTCACACCACCTCAAACACAAACGTCTTCACCAGCGCGTCCGGCTCGGCGATGGCGTAGCAGCGAAACCATGGGCTTTGCTCGACCGGCTGCCATTTCCCGGCCTGCTCCAGTTCGTCGAACACGGCCTGGAAGCCGCCGGTTTCGAACACCTGGTCGCGCACGGTGAAGATGGCGTGGCCGCCCTTTCTGGTGATGCGGACAAGCTCCTGCAGCCCGGACGCCGGCGCATGGCTGATGGTGAACACGCCGGTCGAGAAGAAGGCGCGAAAGTGGCCGTCGGGCCAGGGCAGCCGACCGCCCAGCATCGCGTTTTTCAAATCGCCATAGGCCCCACGGCTCCCGGCGATCTTCAGCATGTCGTCGGACAGGTCGAGCCCGGCAATGTCGTGATAGCCGAGCGCCTTCAGCGACGGACCCGACAGGCCGGTGCCGCAGCCGGCGTCGAGCAGCGGGCCTTGCCCCGCCGGCACATGGCGCGCCACCCAGGCGGTGATCAGGAACGGCAAGAGATAACCGAGCGAGGCGGTCTCGCTGTCATAGGTCGCGGCCCAGTCGGCATAGGCCTTGGCCAGCCCTTCCGGCGTGTCGGCCGAATAGACAGAATCCAGCGCCGCATTGGCCTTGTCGACATTCATCGATATCCTCCCGGCACGATCCGGTCGCGATCGTAGCCCGGTCGTCGCGGAACTTCTATTCCTCCTGCGCCCGCCGCAGTCGCTGCTCCAGGGCGCGCAGCGCCAGCGACAGGCCGACGGTCAGGATGAGGTAGATATAGGCGACGATCGAATAGGTCTCGAAGAAGCGGAACGAGCCGGCGGCGTAGATCTTGCCCATCTGGGTGATGTCGGCGACGCCGAGCACCGAGACCAGCGACGAATCCTTGACCATGGCGACGAAGTCGTTGCCGAGCGGCGGCAATATGGTGCGGATCGCCTGCGGAAACACGATCAGCCGGAAGCGCTGCGTGCGCGACAACCCCAACGCCTTGGCAGCCTCGATCTGGCCCTTCTCGACCGCCTGGATGCCGGCGCGAAACACCTCGGAGATGAAAGCCGAATAGCCGATGGTCAGCGCCATGATGGCGCGCCACAACAGCGAGACGTCGCGCACCAGCAGTTCGCCGAAAAATCCGGCATTCTGCAGCGGCGCGGTCAGTGCGTTCCAGGCCGCGACGAAGGCCGGCGCGCCGGCAAAGGCGATCCAGAACAACAGCACCAGGATCGGCACGCCACGGATGATCTCGACATAGAAGCGGGCGATTTGCCTGAGCCAGCGCGACCCCGACAGCCCCATCAAGGCGATGCCGAGCCCAATGGCTGAGGCCAGCGCAAAGGCGACCACGGTGACGAAGACGGTGATGCTGATGCCCTTGGCCACGGTGGCGAAAACCTGGGCGTAGAGATCGCTGGCGGCAATAAAGAGCGCGGCCAAGACGGCAAGCACGATCGCGACAGCCAGCCACCAGGGGAAGTCGGATTTGGGGGTTGAGGCGGGGGGCATCAGTTCCCAATGCCGATGAACAGCTGCCTTCGCAAGAACTGCTGATCTCCCCCCTTGCGGGGGAGATGTCCGGCAGGACAGAGGGGGGTGCCGTCCCTCCAGCCTGTCAACCGGTCATAGGCACAACCTTTGGCCGGATTCTGTTTGGAAAAGCTCGAAATGAAAAGGGGGCGCTCCGGCACACCCCCCTCTGCCCTGCCGGGCATCTCCCCCGCAAGGGGGGAGATTGGCAGCTTTGCCGACTGTAGCGACAACAGCGCCTACTGCCCCATCTTGTAATCAAGAAACCACTTCTTGTTCAGCGCTTCGAGCGTGCCGTCGGCCTTGAGCGCCGCGATTGCCGCGTTGACCGGCTTCACCAGGTCCGAGCCCTTCGGGAAGATGAAGCCGAAATCCTCGGTGCCGAGCGGGCCACCGATCAGCTTGAGCTTGCCTTCGGAGGCATCGACATAGCCCTTGCCGGCGGTGCCGTCAGTCAGGACGACATCGACGTCACCGGACTTCAGTGCCTGCACGGTGGCGCCGAACGTTTCGAACAGCTTGATGCGCGGGTTCTGCTCATTGCCGTCGAGCACGCTGTAGACGGCGGTGTAGAAGGGCGTGGTGCCGGCCTGGGCACCGATCAGCCCGTCCTTGAAGGCGCCAAAGGTCTTGGCGTCGGTGAAGCGGCTTTCGTCGCCGCGTACCAGCATGAACTGTTCCGAGCGCATATAGGGGTCGGAGAAATCGACCTTCTCCTTGCGGTCGTCCTTGATGGTGATGCCGGTCATGCCGATGTTGTACTGGTTGTCGGAAACCGCCTGGATCATCGCATCCCAGGAGGTGTTCTGGTACTCGACCTTGAAGTTCAGCCGCTTGGCGATCTCGTCCATCGCGTCATATTCCCAGCCGATCTGCTTGCCGGTCTTGGCGTCGATGAACTGCAGCGGCGGATAGGCGTTTTCGGTCACCACCACCACCTTCTTGCCGCCGAGATCGGGCAGCGCATCGGCCGCCCATGCACCGACGGGCGCGAGAAGACAGGCCGCAAGCGCAGCCAGCAGCAGTTTCGATTTGGTCATGACACACTCCAGGGTGAGAAGCCCATATACAGCCGGGCTCGCATGAAAATCCGGGCGCGACTTTAGCCGTCCGCAGACGGCTTGCAAGCCGGTCCGGTACTTAAGGCCGGGTGAAAGTGGATTTCAATGCCTTTAACCGGCGCGGTTTTAGAACGCTTCGCGGTCGGCATTTATTCCGTGCCCGCCACGGCAAACTAGGCCGCTCGCGGGCAGAAGGGAAACCGTCAAATGACGGGTCAGGATGTTGACGTCGCGTCACGCAATTTGGCGACAAACCCGGTCAAGGTGCGGTGCAGCGACCTTAGCTCCTCGACTTCCAGCGGCATGGCGCAGGCAAGGCCTGCGGAAACGTCCTTGATGCGGGCGCGCAGCGCCTGGCCCTTTGCCGTCGGTTCGACCAGCACGCGGCGCTCGTCGGCCGGATCGCGCCGGCGGGTGACGAGGCCACCCACCTCGAGCCGCTTGAGCAGCGGCGTCAATGTCGCCGAATCCAACCCCAGCGCCTCGCCGAGCTCGCCGACCGTGCTCGGCGCATGCTGCCACAGCGCCAGCATCGCCAGATATTGCGGATAGGTCAGGCCGAGCGGGTCGAGCAGCGGCCGATAGAGCTTGGTCATCAGCCCGCTTGCCGAATAGAGCGCGAAGCAGAGCTGCTGGTCGAGGCGCGGAACAGCGATCGTCCCGGCGGTATCCGCCGGGACTTCGCTGGCTCTGGTTTCGGTCGTCGTCGTCATGCTGCCTTTGCCGGAAGCGCCACAGTCGAAAGCGCCACCTCGATATTGCCCTTGATGGCATTGGAATAGGGGCAGATCTTGTGCGCTTCCGATACAAGCGCTTCCGCCGCCGCCTGATCAAGGCCTTTCGTCTCGGCGGCGAGCGCGACACCGAGCTTGAAGCCTTCGCCATTGGGAAGCAGGCTGACGGTCGAGGTCACCGACGCATCGGTCAGCGGCAGCTTCTGCTTGCGCGCGACGAAGCGGAGGGCGCTTTCGAAGCAGGCGGCATAGCCGACCGCGAACAGCTGCTCGGGATTGGTGGCGCCACCCGCTCCGCCGAGTTCCCTGGGCAAAGCGAGGTCGACCTTGAGCAGGCCGTCGCTGGTCTCGCCATGGCCGGCGCGGCCGCCAGTGACGTGGGCCTGTGTGGTGTAGAGTGCGGACATTTCAGTTCTCCAATTATCTTGTGCACGATTATTTAGTGTACAAGATAATTGCCTGTCAACAGCCGCAACCGGATTCTCGGCCGACAATCGTTCACACTCCGGTGAAACGAAAAAAGGCGGCCGAAGCCGCCTTTTCAAAATCCTTGGCCGAGATCTTATTCGGCCGGGGTCGCTTCCGCGGCAGCCTTGGCAGCTGCTTCAGCCTCGGCGGCGGCCTTCTTCTCGGCCGCTTCCTTGGCAGCCGTCTCGGCGGCCAGCGCCTGGGCGGCAGCGACCTTCTCGGCCTCGATGCGGGCCTTCTCGGCGTTCAGCGCATCGCGCTCCTCATCGTTGAGCTTGCGGGCGCGCACGCCGGTGTTTTCCGAAATACGGGCCGACTTGCCGCGACGATCGCGCAGGTAATAGAGCTTGGCGCGGCGCACCTTGCCGCGGCGGACGATCTCGACGCCCTCGACCATCGGCGAGAAGACCGGGAAAACGCGTTCGACGCCTTCGCCGTAGGAGATCTTGCGGACGGTGAAGTTTTCCTGGAAGCCGGCGCCGGAGCGGGCGATGACGACACCCTCATAGGCCTGGACGCGGGTGCGGGTTCCCTCAGTCACGCGGACCTGGACGCGCACGGTGTCGCCGGGCTGGAATTCGGGAAGCTTGCGCTTGGCTTCGATCTTGGCGGCCTGTTCGGCCTCGAGCTGACGGATGATATCCATCTCAATAGTCCACTTCTTGTTCTTCCGACAGTCAGAGCGTCCGACACTCGCCTTGCAGTTCCATTGACCGCTCGGCTATGCCCTTTGTCTCCGAGACATCTGTCTTCCGGACATCGGGCAGGGGCGACTACACCGTCATTGTTGACGGGTCTGGGAGATTTTTCTCGCCAGTACGGGCGGGCACATACAGCTATTTCACGCACTTGTCACGCCTTGGCCCTGTCTTTTTTGGTCGCATGCCACCACGCAATCGTCGAGTACAGGGTTGCGCAGGCCCCACAAGCTTCCTAAGCCGGGTGAAGCATTGTTGTCCGGCGCCCATTCTCATGACGATTTTCGACATGTCCGTTCTCGACGCGGTCCTGCTGTTTGCGGCAGGCTTTCTGTCCGGCGCATGCAATGCGGTCGCCGGTGGCGGCACCTTCATCACCTTCGGCGCCATGTCGCTGGTCGGCGTTCCGCCGATCGTCGCCAACGCCACCTCCTCGGTGACGCAGTTTCCGGGCTACGTCACGTCGACGCTCGCCTACTGGACCGACATCAAGCATTTCTGGCGCGGCGCGCTGCTGCTCTGCCTGATCTCGGCGGCCGGCGCGCTGGCCGGCGCCTTCATCCTGCTGGCGCTGTCCAACCCGTCCTTTCGCGTCATGGTGCCGTGGCTGCTTTTGGCCGCCACAGCGCTTTTCGCCGCCGGACCGTGGCTGAAGCCGGCGCCCAAGCCCGGGCATGAGGCCGCTGTCGGCTCGCTGGCCGGCTCGCTGGCGCAGTTTCTCACCGCCATCTATGGCGGCTTCTTCGGCGCCGGCATGGGCGTGATGATGCTGGCGACGCTCGGCCTGACCCAGGCCGGCGATTATCATCGACTGAACGCGCTGAAGAACATGCTGGCCGTGGTCATCGCGGCAGTGGCGATCATCGTCTTCGTTTCCGGCGGCGTCGTCGCCTGGCCGCAAGCGATCGTCATGATCCCCGCCGGCGCGCTCGGCGGCTATGCCGGCGTATGGATCGCCAAGCGCGTGCCGCAAAACGCAGTACGCGGCTTCGTCGTTGCTGTCGGCCTGTTTCTGGCTTTCTACTATTTCAGCAAGGGGTGAGGCGGATCGCTCTCAGGCCGAATCGTAGTCGCTGTGCCCTGGCGGTGCGTAGTAGATGTCGAGTCCCAGTTTGATGCCACGTTCACCCAGCATTTGCTGTGTAGTCGGGGTCAATCCCAAGCCTTGATTTTCCTCATCGAGCCAGACACCGCAGAACATATCTACCTTGAATCCCCGCACGAGATCTGCCCAGATGCCAAGGTCCGACGTGAGCGTGTTCAGGATGCTTGCGATCTGGTGATCGAGTTGGTCGCCCTTGCCATTTCCAGACGACAGCCTCCAGAGGCCCTTCAGCGCGACACGAGGTGGCTGGTTTGGGGGATGTGTATGATAATCCCCTTTCCGAACGGCGTAGGTCGGTTGGCCTGCCAAAAGGTTCGTGAGTTCGGCTGGATCGAGATCGTCGCCGAACAACCGCAGCGACGCCGAACTTTGGGCAATCTCAGCCATTCTTGCCGCGCTCATCCAGCAAATCCGGCCGCCGCTCCTTTGTCAGCTTCTCGGACTCGGCACGGCGCCATGCGGCGATCTTCTTGTGATTGCCTGACACCAGCACCTCGGGAATTGGCCTGCCCTCGAACTCCTGCGGCCGCGTGTAGTGCGGATGCTCGAGCAAACCATTCTCGAAGCTTTCTTCCTCGCCTGACACCGCATTACCCATGACGCCGGGCAACAGCCGCACCACGGCGTCGAGCAGCACGAGTGCCGCCGGCTCGCCGCCGGAGAGGATGAAATCACCGATGGACACCTCCTCCAGGCTGCGCGCCTCGATCAGCCGCTGGTCGACGCCTTCGAAGCGGCCGCAGACGATGACCGCACCAGGCCCGGCCGCCAGTTCGCGCACGCGCGCCTGCGTCAGCGGTTTGCCGCGCGGGCTCATCAGCAACCTTGGCCGCGGATCGCCGGCCGGCGCCGTGTGATCGATCGCCTTGGCCAGCACATCGGCGCGCATCACCATGCCGGCGCCGCCGCCGGCCGGCGTGTCGTCGACCGTGTGGTGCTTGTCCTCGGCGAAGTTGCGGATCTGGACCGCTTCCAGCGACCATGTGCCTGCCTCCAGCGCCCGCCCGGCCAGCGACAGGCCGAGCCCGCCCGGAAACATCTCGGGATAAAGCGTCAGCACCGAGGCTTTGAATGTCACCGGTTGCCTCCGGCGTCGCGCGGCCCGCGCGGCCTGCCCTTGGGGTCGAAGCCGTCGTCATGCGGCGCCTCGCCATCCTCGTCCTCGATCAGCCCGGCCGCTGCCGGGTCGACGCGGACGAAACCCTCGGCAACCGCCACTTGCGGCACGGCGGCTTGCGTGAACGGAATCAGCACGCCTTTGCGGCCGCCAAGCGTCACGTCGAGGATGTCGCCCCCGCCGAAATTGTGCACGGCGACAACCTTGCCGAGGACCGCATCCGTATCGTCACGGACCTCGAGCCCGACGAGATCGGCATGGTAGAACTCGTCCTCCTCGCCATCGTCCGGCAGCATCGAGCGGTCGACGAACAGTTCGGTTCCGGCCAGCGCCTCGGCGGCATTGCGGTCGCTGATGCCCTTGAAGCGCACCACGACGACGGTATTGGCCGGCCTTATATCGGTGATCTGGAAGGCGCGGCCGTCTTTGGCATAGAGCGGGCCATAATCGGCCAGCGCCAGCGGCTCGCCGGTGAAGGTTTTGACCCTGAGCTCGCCCTTGATGCCGTGGGCGGCGCCGATCACGGCCATCTGGACGGGGTTCTGGGGCTTCGACATGGCTGATATCCTTTGCCTTGCTCTAGCGCCCTACCGGCGTCATTTCAATGATCGCCCGTGGCCATTTCAATGACGGGTTCTTCACCGCTTCCTAACCCGACCACCGGATAATGGCCGCATGCAGGAATTCCTCATCCCGGCAAAACCCGACCTCCAGGCAGCGCGCGAAAACTGGCTGAAGATGCTGGCGCGCGAACGCCGGCTGTCGCCGGCGACGGTCGAAGCCTATGAGCGCGACACGCGCCAGTTCCTGCATTTCCTGACGGGACATTGCGGCGGCTCGCCCGGCATTTCCGACATCGCCACTCTGCGCCCGGCCGACCTGCGCGGCTTTCTTGCCGCGCGGCGCAACGCCGGCGCCGGCGCCCGCACGCTCGGCCGGGGTCTTGCCGGCATCCGCTCGCTGCTGCGTTTCCTCGAACGGCGCGGTCTCGCCAACGCAGCGGGAGCAGCAGCGCTGCGCGCCCCGCGCCAGCCGAAATCGCTGCCCAAGCCGCTCACCGCCAGCGACGCAAAACATGTCGTCTCGGTCGAAGGCCAATTGGCGGAAGAACCCTGGATCGCCGCCCGCAACGCCGCTGTGCTGACGCTGCTCTACGGTTCGGGCCTGCGCATTTCCGAAGCGCTTGGCCTCAGTGCCGCCGATCTGGCGTCGGAGACCGACACCGTGCTGCGCGTCACCGGCAAGGGCGGCAAGACGCGGCTGGTGCCGGTGCTGCCGGTGGCGCTGAGGGCCATCGCCGAATACCGCAAACTGTGCCCCTACCATCTTGACCCCAGGGGCCTTTTGTTCCGCGGCGCCCGCGGCGGACCGCTCAACCCGGCCATCGTCCAGCGCGACATGGCGAAACTGCGCTCGGCGCTCAACCTGCCGGATACCGCGACCCCGCACGCCTTGCGCCACTCCTTCGCCACCCACCTGCTCGGCCGCGGCGGCGATCTGCGCACCATCCAGGAGTTGCTCGGCCATGCCAGCCTGTCGACGACGCAGGTCTACACCGGCGTCGACACCGCAAGGCTGCTCGAAATTTACGAGTCCGCTCACCCAAGGGCTTGAACCGTTCAATTTCGCCACACCGATTAACCGTTTCGCCGCTTTTCGGTCCTAGAAAAGCGATCATGAAACGCGTCATCGCCATTGCCGACCGCGCGGCCCTTGTGTCGCTGAAGCTGCTCGCCGCACTCAACGCTCTGTTTTTCCTGTCTTTCCTCGTCGTACTGCTGCTCGCCATTGGCAAGGCACATGCCGAAGCCCCGATCTGCGCCGGGTCGGACCTGCTGTCCACCTTGCAGAAAGACGACCCTGCCGCCTATGCCAGGATCGAGACGGAAGCGGCGGCGACGCTGAACGGCAAAGGCCTGTTGTGGAAGCTGGAAAAATCCGGCGAAAAGCCGTCCTTCCTGTTCGGCACCATGCATATGACCGACCCGCGCGTGACCACGCTGCCGCCGGCCGCCCAAAAGGCCTATGACGCCGCCGGCACCATCATCATCGAGACCACCGACGTGCTCGACAAGCAGAAGATGATGGAGGCCATGCTGAAGGAGCCCGAGCTGATGATGTTCACCGACAGCACGACGCTGTCGTCGCTGTTGTCGCCGGAGGATGCGGCGGTGGTGAACAAGGGGCTGGATGCGCGCGGCATTCCGCCGGCGAGCGTCTCCAAGATGAAACCGTGGCTGCTGTCGGCCATGGTCGCGCTGCCGGTCTGCGAGGTCGCCCGCCAGGCAGGCGGCGCTCCGGTTCTCGACGTCAAGCTGGCTGAGGACGCCAAGGCTAACGGCAAGCCGGTAGAAGGATTGGAGACCGCCGCCGGCCAGCTCCGCGCCATGGCTTCGCTGCCGATCGCCTTTCACATCAAGGGGCTGGTTGAAACCCTGAAGCTCGGCGACAAGATAAACGACATCAACGAGACCATGATCGTGCTCTACCAGCGCGGCGATACCGGCACGTTCTGGCCGCTCCTGCGTTCAATGTCGCCGGGCGAGGAAGACGACGCCACAGGCTACGCCGCCTTCGAGCAGGCCATGATCACCGACCGCAACAAGGTGATGGTCGACCACGCCCAGCCGATCCTGGCCAAGGGCAATGCCTTCATGGCGGTCGGCGCCCTGCATCTTCCCGGCCCCGAAGGTCTGATCGAGGATTTTCGCAAAGCCGGCTACACTGTCACCGCCGTCGACTGACTTGCGCCGCCGCCTCTCGCACACCGAATCACCCAAGACGCGGCTCGTCCGTATTCGCAGTTGATTCGCGACCCGAAGGCCGGTTGGCCCTATTTTTGGCGAAAAAGGCCAGCTAAACTCGTTTCCACCCGTTCGTGATTGATTTTGCGGGGGAAATACTGGCCAACAAGAGATTGCGAATCAGAATTTTCCTGCGTTCGGCAATTTCAAGGCCTAGTATGAAACCCGTTCAACGGTTGCGCGTTGATGGGTGTTGATTGATGCTTTTCATCCACGGAGGACACTTTTATGGCGAACCCTAACGACCCAGCGCCTAAGTCGGGTGGTGGCAGCGGCTGGCTGATTGCGCTGGTCGTCGTCATCCTTGCGATTGTTGCGTACTATATTTTCGGCAGAAGCGGCGAGCATCCTGCGCCCGCCGAGCCGCCGGCAGCCAGCACACCGGCGCCCGCGCCTGCACCGGCTGAACCGATGAAGCCCGCCGAACCGGCGCCTGCTCCCGCACCAGCCCCTGCGCCAGCACCGGCTCCTGCGCCAGCTCCCGCCCCGGCACCTGCTCCGGCTCCGGCGCCCGCACCGGCCAACTGATCAGGCCCCTGATTTCAACGAAGAACGGCCCGCTGCAAAGCGGGCCGTTTTGTTTTGAGGGCTTCTGAAACTTAGGCGTTTAGCGGCAAGCCACCACCTTCGTCATCCACGGGCGGAGCAAGGAGCGAAGCGACGCGGCGCAGACCCGAGGATCCATGCCGCGACCTCTGTGAAGGCGCGACGATGCAGAACGGAATCTGGCTGCGACCGTCGAAACGATAGGTCTGGACCGCTGCGACGCTTTAACGTCCCGGCATGGATCCCGGGGTCTGCGCCGCGTCGCTTCGCTCCTTGCTTCGCCCCAGGATGACGAAGTCGCGTAGGCCCGCGCGTAAGACCTAGATATGAATCGGCTTGAAGAAGGTGGCCAGCGCCGCTTCCTTGACCGCTTCCGACATGGTCGGATGCGCGTGACAGGTGCGGGCGAGATCTTCCGACGAGCCGCCGAATTCCATCAGCACCGCCGCCTCGTGGATCATCTCGCCGGCGCCGAAGCCGACGATGTGGACGCCGAGCACGCGGTCGCTCGCCTTGTCGGCGAGGATCTTCACAAAGCCGTCCGTATGCAGCATGGCGCGCGCCCGGCCATTGGCGGTGAACGGGAATTTTCCCACCTTGTAGCCGATGCCGGCCTTCTTCAGTTCTTCCTCGGTCTTGCCGACCGAAGCGATTTCCGGGCTTGTGTAGACGACGCTCGGGATGACGTCGTAATTCACATGGCCGGCCTGACCGGCAATGGTCTCGGCCACCGCCACGCCTTCGTCCTCCGCCTTGTGCGCCAGCATCGGGCCGGCAATGACATCGCCGATGGCATAGATGCCGGCGACGTTGGTCCTGAGATGCCCGTCGGTCTTGACCCGGCCGCGCTCATCGACCTCGACGCCGGCTTCCTTGAGCCCGAGACTGTCGGAATAGGCGCGCCGTCCGGTCGAGATCAGCACCGCGTCGGCCTCGATGGTCTCGGCCGCCCCGCCCTTGACCGGCTCGAAGGTGACCGTCGCGCCCTTCTTGGCCTTGGTGACGCCGGTGACCTTGGCGCCGAGCTTGAACTCAAAACCCTGCTTGGACAGCAGGCGCTGGAACTGTTTTGACACCTCGCCGTCCATGCCGCCGAGAATAGTGTCGAGGAATTCGACCACGGTGACCTTGGCGCCGAGCCGCGCCCAGACCGAGCCGAGTTCGAGACCGATGACGCCGCCGCCGACCACCACCAGACGCTCCGGAACCTTGGCCAGCGACAGTGCGCCGGTCGACGACAGGATCACCTTCTCGTCGATGTCGACCTTGACGCCGGGAATGCCGGCAACATCCGAGCCGGTGGCAATGACGATGTTCCTGGTCTCGATCTCCTCGACCTTGCCGTCCTCAGCTGACACCGAGACCTTGCCGGCGGCGACCACCTTGCCGGTGCCACGGAAGGAGTCGATCTTGTTCTTCTTGAACAGGAAGGCGACGCCGTTGACGTTGGCTGCAACCGTCGCATCCTTGTGCGCCATCATCTTCTTCAGATTGAGTTTCGGCGCCGGTATCTCGACGCCGAGCGTATCGAAGGAATGACCGGCTTCGGCGAACATCTCGGAGGCGTAGAGCAGCGCCTTCGACGGGATGCAGCCAATGTTGAGGCAGGTGCCGCCGAAGGTGGCGTTCTTCTCGACCACCGCGACCTTCAGCCCGAGCTGCGCCGCCTTGATGGCGCAGACATAGCCGCCCGGTCCCGACCCGATGATAACGACGTCATAAGCCATGGGATTGTCCTTCTTGGTCTGGCCTTCAGCGGCCGCCGCTCACATTCAGGATCGCGCCCGTCGTATAGGACGCTTCGTCCGACAAAAGATAGAGAACCGCATGCGCGACTTCATCGGCCGTGCCGGCTCGTTTCATCGGCAGCATGTCGCGGAACCGCTCGACCCGGTCCGGTTGACCGCCTGATGCGTGGATCTCGGTGTCGATGATGCCCGGCCGTATCGCATTGACGCGCACGCCTTCGGTCGCGACTTCGCGTGCCAGCCCGAGCGTGAAAGTGTCGATCGCCGCCTTGGACGCGGCGTAGTCGACATATTCGCCGGGCGAGCCGTGTATCGACGCCGCCGACGAGATGTTGACGATGGCGCCGCCCTGGCCGCCATTCTTGCTCGACATGCGCTTGACCGCCTCACGCGCGCACAGAAACGAGCCTATGACGTTAATGCGCATCATGCGCTCCAGCCGCGCCAGGCTCATTTCGTCGACGCGCGCCTTGACGTCGACGACGCCGGCATTGTTGACCAGCGCATCGAGCCGGCCGAAGCGATGGTCGACCGCCTCGAACATCGCGACGATGTCGGCTTCGTTGCCGACGTCACCCTTGACCGCGAACGCTTCGCCGCCCGCCGCCTCGATCTCGGCGACCAGCGCCTTGGCGGCAGCCTCATTCGAAGCATAGTTGACCGCGACGCGGTAGCCGGCGGCGGCACCGAGCCGGCAGACGGCCGCGCCGATGCCGCGACTGCCGCCGGTGACCAGCAGCACTTTTTTGGCCGCACTCATTCCTGGCAACCTTCCAGCAGAAACACGTCCCACGGCAGTTTCGAGAAACCGTTAGGCCCGAAGGCCGACGACATCTGCAGCGACGATCCAAGATCGGGGAAAATCAGGCTCTGCGGCGCGTCCGTGCCTTCCGCCGACAACAGGGCGATGTTGCCCTTGTCGTCGGCGCTGTAGACCACGCCCTGCCAGACCGTGCAGGCGGCAAGCTCGTCACCGGTGACGTCGCCGGTCGGGCATTTGTACATGAGCGATCCGTGCGGCCGCGAAACGCCTGATGTCCACATGACGATGCCGTCGAGCACGATGCCCTTGTCGAGCACCATCTTGAAGGAGTTGGTGACGGTGACCGCATTCATCGTCGGCCGGAAATCGACGCCGGCATCGCTCTCGGCATCGCCATAGACGGCGAGCGCCAGCGGACAGGCGGCATGGGCATTGCCCAGGGCCAGACCAATCGCGACCGATGACATCGAGAGAACCCTGAAGACACGAGAGGCGCGGGTCGTCATGCGGCGGCGCAGTCCTTTCCTCGGCTCAAACCGGCCAGCGTCTAGAGGTCGAGCACCAGCCGTTCCGGATCTTCCAGGCTGTCCTTGACGCGGACCAGGAAGGTCACCGCTTCCTTGCCGTCGACGATGCGGTGATCGTAGGAGAGCGCCAGATACATCATCGGCCGGATGACGATCTGGCCCCCGACCACGACGGGCCGGTCCTGGATCTTGTGCATGCCCAGAATGCCCGACTGCGGCGCGTTGAGGATCGGCGTCGACATCAGCGAGCCGTAAACGCCACCGTTGGAAATCGTAAACGTGCCACCCTGCATGTCGGCGACCGACAGCTTGCCGTCACGCGCGGCAATGCCCAGCCGGCCGATTTCCTTCTCGATCTCGGCGATCGACATCTGGTCGGCGTCGCGCACCACTGGCACGACGAGGCCCTTTTCGGTGCCGACGGCAACGCCGACATGGGCAAAGTTCTTGTAGATGATGTCGGTGCCGTCGATCTCGGCGTTCACCGCCGGGATCTCCTTCAGCGCATGCGTCACCGCCTTGGTGAAGAACCCCATGAAGCCGAGCTTCACGCCGTGCTTCTTCTCGAAGATGTCCTTGTATTTTGTCCTGAGCGCCATCACCGCTGACATGTCGACCTCGTTGAAGGTGGTCAGCATGGCGGCGGTCGACTGCGCTTCCTTCAGCCGGCGCGCAATGGTCTGGCGCAGCTTGGTCATGCGCACGCGTTCTTCACGCGAAGCATCGTCGCCGGAGGACGGCGCACGCACCGCGATCGGCGCCGGTGCGGCCTTCGGCGTTTCGGCCGGCTGCGACGGCGCGCCTTTGGAAATGGCGTCGAGCACATCGCCCTTCAGCACCTGGCCGCGCTTGCCCGAGCCTGACACCTGGTCGACCGACATATTGTTCTCGGCGATCAGCTTTGCGGCAGCCGGCGCCGGCGGCATCGAGCGCGGCTCGACCGCGCCGGCATCGCCAGCAATTTTCGCGGTCTCGGCAGCGGCCTGCTTGGTGGTATGCGCGGCGTCCGGACTCGAAGCCTGCGACACCGTCTTGGTCTCCTGCTTGCTCGCCGGAGCAGCGGCTGCACCGCCCGCCGAAATCATTCCCAGCAAAGCGCCGACGCCGACGGTCTCGCCTTCCTTGGCGGCGATTTCGCCGAGCGTGCCGGCGGCGGCGGCAGGCACCTCCACCGTCACCTTGTCGGTTTCGAGCTCGACCAGCGGCTCGTCGACGGCAATGGCATCGCCGACCTTCTTGAACCACTTGCCGATGGTCGCCTCGGTGACGGATTCGCCGAGAGTGGGAACGCGGATTTCGGTAGCCATTGTGCCTGTCCGTTTCTTCTCTGTCTGTTCTGTGGGCCGAGTTCTGTTATTCGCCCAATTCTGCTTTACTCACCAAGCGCGTCTTCGAGCAGGGCGGCGAGCTGCGCCAGATGCTTGGACATCAACCCGGTCGCCGGCGATGCAGCCGCCGGACGTCCGGTGTAGCGCACCCGCTGATGCTTGGCATCGATATGCGCCAGCACCCATTCCAGATACGGATCGATGAACGACCAGGCGCCCATGTTCTTGGGCTCTTCCTGGCACCACACCATCTCGGCGTTACGGAAACGCGACAGTTCGGTGATCAGCGCCTTGGCCGGGAACGGATAGAGCTGCTCGACGCGCAAGAGATAGATGTCGTTGATGCCGCGCTTCTCGCGCTCCTCATAGAGGTCGTAATAGACCTTGCCCGAGCACAGCACGACGCGGCGGATCTTGGAATCCTTGACCAGCTTGATCGCTTGGTTCTGCAACAGCTGGGCATCGTCCCAAAGCAGCCGGTGGAACGAGCTTTCGCCCGAAATCTCCGGCAGCGTCGACACTGCCCGCTTGTGGCGCAGCAACGACTTCGGCGTCATCAGGATCAGCGGCTTGCGGAAGTCACGCTTCAGCTGCCGGCGCAAGATGTGGAAGTAGTTGGCCGGCGTCGTACAGTTGGCGACTTGCATATTGTCTTCGGCGCAAAGCTGCAGGAAGCGCTCGAGCCTGGCCGAGGAATGTTCCGGACCCTGGCCCTCATAGCCATGCGGCAGCAGGCAGACCAGGCCCGACATGCGCAGCCACTTGCGCTCTCCGCTAGAGATGAACTGGTCGAACACCACCTGGGCGCCGTTGGCGAAGTCGCCGAACTGCGCTTCCCACAAGGTCAGCGCCTTCGGCTCGGCTAGGCTGTAGCCATATTCGAAGCCGAGCACCGCCTCTTCCGACAACATCGAGTTGATGACTTCATAGCCGGCCTGAGCCGCCGACAGATTGTTGAGCGGGATGTAGCGGGTCTCGTCGCGCTGGTCGTAGAGCACGGAATGGCGCTGCGAGAAGGTGCCGCGTTCGGAATCCTGCCCGGACAGCCGGATCGGATTGCCGTCGAGCAGGATGGCGCCGAAAGCCAGCGCCTCGGCCGTCGACCAGTCGATGCCTTCGCCGGAGTCGATCGCCTGGCGGCGGTTTTCGAGGAAGCGGATAATGGTCTTGTGCGCCTCGAAACCCTTCGGCACCTCGGTCAGCTTCTTGCCGATGTCCTTCAGCACCTTGACCGGCACGGCGGTCTTGCCGCGCCGCTGTTCGTCCTGGTTGTCGGCTGTGCGCAGACCCGACCAGGCTCCGTCCAGCCAGTCGGCCTTGTTGGGCTTGTAGTGCTGGCCGACTTCCCATTCGGATTCCAGATGCGCGCGCCAGTCGGCCTTCATCTTGTCGAGCTCGGCCTGGGTGATGTGGCCCTCGGCAATCAGCCGGTCGCCATAGATCTGCACCGTCGTCTTATGATTGCGGATGTTGGCGTACATGATCGGCTGGGTGAAGGCCGGCTCATCGCCCTCGTTGTGGCCGAAGCGGCGGTAGCAGAACATGTCGACCACGACCGGCTTGTGGAACTTCATGCGGAATTCGATGGCCACCTTGGCGGCATGGACCGTGGCTTCCGGATCGTCGCCATTGACGTGGAAGATCGGCGCCTCGATCATCTTGGCCACATCGGACGGATAGGGCGACGAGCGCGAGAAGCGCGGATTGGTGGTGAAGCCGATCTGGTTGTTGATGATGAAATGCAGCGTGCCGGCAACGCGGTGGCCGCGCAGGCCCGACAGGCCGAGGATTTCGGCGATCACACCCTGGCCGGCGAATGCGGCGTCGCCATGCAGAAGCAGCGGCAGCACCTTGGCGCGCTCTTCCAGCGGCACGATTTCCTCACGGCTGCGGCCGAACAGATAATCCTGCTTGGCGCGCGCCTTGCCCATCACCACCGGATCGACGATTTCCAGATGCGAGGGGTTGGCGGTCAGCGACAAATGCACCTTGTTGCCGTCGAACTCGCGGTCCGACGAAGCGCCGAGATGGTACTTGACGTCGCCCGAGCCTTCGACCTCGTCGGGGGCGGCCGAGCCGCCCTTGAACTCGTGGAAGATGGCGCGGTGGGGCTTCGCCATCACTTGGCTCAGCACGTTCAGCCGGCCGCGATGCGCCATGCCGAGCACGATCTCCTTCATGCCGAGCTGGCCGCCGCGCTTGATGATCTGCTCCAGCGCCGGGATCAGGCCTTCACTGCCGTCGAGACCGAAGCGCTTTGTGCCCTTGTACTTGACGTCGATGAATTGCTCGAAGCCTTCGGCCTCGACCAGCTTCTGCAGGATCGCCTTCTTGCCGGTGGCGGTGAAGGAAATCTCCTTGTCGGTGCCTTCGATGCGGGCCTGGATCCAGGCCTTCTCCTCGGGATCGGAAATGTGCATGAACTCGACGCCGAGCGTCGAGCAATAGGTGCGGGTGAGAATCTCCAGCATCTGCCGGATGGTGCCGAATTCGAGACCCAGCACATTGTCGAGGAAGATCGGCCGGTCGTAATCGGCTGCGGTGAAACCGTAGTTCTCCGGCGACAGCTCGTTATAATCCTCGAGCGGCTTGGCGATGCCGAGCGGGTCGAGATTGGCGTGCAGGTGGCCGCGCATGCGATAGGCGCGGATCATCATGATGGCGCGCACCGAATCGCGGGTCGCCTGGTGCACGTCGGCATCGGACAGCACGACGCCGTTGGTGACCGCCCTGTCCTTGACCTTCTTTTCGACCGTCTTCTCGACCAGGCCCCAATTGCCGTCGAGCGCCGACACCAGTTCGCCATTGGCCTGCAGCGGCCATGAGGGCCGCGCCCAGGAAGCGCCCTTGGCGTTCTTGCGCACATCGCCGGCGTCGTCTTTCAGCGCCGCGAAGAAGTCCTGCCATTCGGGGTTTACCGACTCCGGATCATCCTCATAGGACGCGTACAGCGCGTCGATGTAGTCGGCATTGCCGCCATAGAGGAACGAGGTGAGCGAAAACTGGTCGTTGGCCTGATCTTGTCTTGCCATATCACTTAGCGGAGCCGCGCTCCGTCTCCTTTTTCAAGGGGAATAGTGAGTAGTCAGTAGTGAGTAGAAAATGGAATTTTCCCGCTCAGCAGCTACTCACACGTTCTTCCCTTTTCACTACTCACTAATGACTACTCACTTACCCTTTGATCGCCTCGACCAAGGTCGTGCCCAGCCGTGCCGGCGACGGCGATACCTTGATCCCAGCTGATTCCATTGCCGCGATCTTGTCTTCCGCGCCGCCCTTGCCGCCGGAGATGACCGCGCCCGCATGGCCCATGGTGCGGCCGGCCGGCGCGGTGCGCCCGGCAATGAAGCCCGCCATCGGTTTCTTGCGGCCGCGCTTGGCCTCGTCCTTGAGGAACTGCGCGGCGTCTTCCTCGGCCGAACCGCCGATCTCGCCGATCATGATGATCGACTTGGTCTCGTCGTCGGCGAGGAACATCTCCAGCACGTCGATGAATTCGGTGCCTTTGACGGGGTCGCCGCCAATGCCGACGGCTGTGGTCTGGCCGAGGCCGACATTGGTGGTCTGGAACACTGCCTCATAGGTAAGCGTTCCCGATCGCGAAACAACGCCGACCGAACCCTTGCGGAAGATGTTTCCGGGCATGATGCCGATCTTGCATTCGTCCGGGGTGAGCACGCCCGGGCAGTTCGGCCCGATCAGCCGCGATGTCGAGCGATCGAGCCGCGCCTTGACCCTGACCATGTCCATCACCGGAATGCCTTCGGTGATGCAGACGATCAGCGGGATCTCGGCCTCGATCGCTTCCAGGATGGCTTCGGCGGCGCCCGCCGGCGGCACGTAGACCACCGAGGCATTGGCGCCGGTCTTTTCCTTGCCTTCGGCGACGGAAGCGAAGATCGGCAGGCTTTCGCCCTTGGCGCCGGTCCAGGTCTCGCCACCCTTCTTGGGGTGGATGCCGCCCACCATCTTGGTGCCGTGATAGGCCAGCGCCTGTTCGGTGTGGAACGTGCCGGTCTTGCCGGTCAGGCCCTGAACCAGCACCTTGGTGTTCTTGTCGATGAGAATGGACATCGGAGCCCTTTTCTAAAAACCGTTGATCGAGGAAGGCGAGACGCGCCGGTAGACGCCGCTCACCATGTCTTGCCAGCTGTCGCTGCCGGCAGGTTTGAAATGCAGTCGCATGCGGTAGGCATCGGCATCGTCGAAAAGATACGTCACGCGCGCGGCGCCGCGCGGCGACGAACGCTCCAGGACCAGCTCAGCGCCGTTCCACGTGCCCGTGGCCGGCGAGGCCGGCACAAAGCCCATCGAATCGAACTGATGCATGGTGACGAGGCTGTTTTGCTGGTCGAAGCCGAACACGCTGTGCGCGCCGAACGAGATGGTCCCATCGCGGCGCTGGCGATAGCGCTGCACCACGAACAGGCCGCCGAACTGCGCCTCCGCCAGCACGTCGGACGTTGCCGTACCGCCATCGGCCCATTGTGTTTCCGCCACCTCTTCCTCGCCGCGCCACGCGCCGACCAGCGCCTGCAGGCGTTGGTGATCGGCCGAGAGCGAGGAGAACGAAGCCGCGTTCATGGGTCAGAGCCGCTTCAGGTCGGAGACGGTGAGGTCGCTCTTGGCGTTGCCGGTGTTGAGCGTCGTCGCCGGCTCGAACATCAGCACGACCGGCTCGGCGGTCAGCGACCGTGGCCGGTGCTCGACACCCTTCGGCACGACCATGAAATCGCCCTCGCCAAGCTCGACCGGACCGTCGCGGAAATCGATGGCAATCCTGCCGCGCAGCACGAGGAAAGCCTCGTCCTCCTGCTCATGCGCGTGCCAGTCGAAGGTCTCGCCGAACTTGGCAACCTTGGCCTGGCTGTCGTTGACGTCACCGGCAATATGCGGATCGAAGACCTTCTTGATCTTCGCATCCGCCGCCTCGACCAGGTTTATCTTGCGCGGAGGCATCCGCTCAGCCCTTCACCGCCGCCACGATCTTCTTGGCTGCGTCGTCGAGATCGTCGGCCGACACGACGTTGAGGCCGCTGTCGTTGATGATCTTCTTGCCGAGCTCGGCGTTGGTGCCTTCGAGACGCACCACCAGCGGCACTTGCAGGCCGACTTCCTTGACCGCGGCAATGACGCCCTCGGCGATGATGTCGCACTTCATGATGCCGCCGAAGATGTTGATCAATATGCCTTTGACGGCCGGATCCTTGGTGATGATCTTGAACGCCGCCGTCACCTTCTCCTTCGACGCGCCGCCGCCGACATCGAGGAAGTTGGCGGGCTCGGCGCCATAGAGCTTGATGATGTCCATCGTCGCCATGGCAAGGCCGGCGCCATTGACCATGCAGCCGATATTGCCGTCGAGTGCGACATAGGCGAGGTCGTATTTCGACGCCTCGATCTCCTTCTCGTCCTCTTCGGTGGTGTCGCGCAACTCCATCAGTTCGGGATGGCGAAACAGCGCATTGTTGTCGAACGACACTTTTGCGTCGAGCACGCGCAGCCGGCCGTTCTTCATCACGATCAGCGGGTTGACCTCGAGCAGGCTCATGTCCTTCTCGACAAAGGCCTTGTAGAGGATCGGGAACAGCGTGCCGGCATCCTTGGCGGCATCGCCGGTGAGCCCCAGTGCTTCCACCAATATGTCGACGTCGATCGTCGACACGCCGGTCAGCGGGTCGATGGCGCGGGTGATGATCTTTTCCGGCGTGTCGTGGGCGACGCCCTCAATGTCCATGCCGCCTTCGGTCGAGACGACGAAGGCGATGCGGCCGACCGCGCGGTCGACCAGGATCGACAGATAAAGCTCGCGCTCGATGTCGGCGCCGTCTTCGATATAGAGGCGGTTGACCTGCTTGCCGGCAGGTCCCGTCTGCTTGGTGACCAGCGTGTGGCCGAGCATCTCATTAGCGTTGGCGACTACGTCGGCAACCGACTTGGCCAGCCGCACGCCACCCTTGGCGTCCGCGCCAAGCTCCTTGAACTTGCCCTTGCCGCGGCCGCCGGCATGGATCTGGCTCTTCACCACATAGAGCGGACCGGGCAGCGCCTTGGCGGCGGCTTCCGCCTCGCTCGCCTTGAACACCGGCACGCCTTCGGCAACCGGCGCGCCAAACGACTTCAGCAGCGCCTTGCCTTGATATTCATGGATGTTCATCTGGATGGTCTCCGGATCGGCTGCTTTGGGGGATTACTTCGAGGCGAGATGCGGGGCGATCTTGACGCAGGCCTCGGTCAGGCCCTGCACCGTCGCCACCGAAGCGTCGAACATCTTCTGCTCGCTCTTGTTCAGGTCGATCTCGATGATGCGCTCGACTCCGCCGGCGCCGATGACAACGGGAACGCCGACATAGGTGCCCTTGACGCCATACTGGCCCGAGAGATGCGCTGCGCAAGGCAGCACGCGCTTCTTGTCCTTGAGATAGGATTCAGCCATCGAGATGGCCGAGGCGGCCGGCGCGTAGAAGGCCGAGCCGGTCTTCAGGAGTCCGACGATCTCGGCACCGCCGTCACGGGTGCGTTGCACGATCTGGTCGAGCTTTTCCTTCGAGGTCCAGCCCATCTTGATGAGGTCGGGCAGCGGAATGCCCGATACCGTTGAATAGCGGATCATCGGCACCATGGAATCGCCGTGGCCGCCGAGCACGAAGGCGGTGACGTCTTCGACTGAGACCTTGAATTCCTCGGCGAGGAAATAGCGGAAGCGCGCGCTGTCGAGCACGCCGGCCATGCCGACGACATGGGTCTTGGGCAGGCCGGAAAACTTCTGCAGCGCCCACACCATGGCGTCGAGCGGGTTGGTGATGCAGATGACGAAAGCTTTTGGCGCGTATTTCTTCAGCCCGGCGCCAACCTGTTCCATCACCTTGAGGTTGATGCCGAGCAGGTCGTCGCGGCTCATGCCCGGCTTGCGCGGCACGCCGGCGGTGACGATGCAGACGTCGGCGCCCTCGATGCCGGCATAGTCATTGACGCCGGTCAGCCGGGAATCGAAACCGTCGACGGGCGACGACTGCGCGATATCCAACCCCTTGCCTTGCGGAATGCCCTCGGCAATATCGAACAGCACCACGTCGCCGAGGTCCTTGAGGCCGATCATGTGAGCCAGCGTGCCGCCGATCATGCCGGAGCCGATGAGCGCTATCTTGTTGCGTGCCATGTGAGGAAATTTTCCCTTTGTCTGTGACGACGCCCAAATCTCTGGCGATCTGGTTGACGGCGTCGAGGAAGAGGCCGGAATGCTGTGGTATCAGCGGATTTCGCCGCATCCAGTAGCCCCGACGGAAAATATATTCAATCGATTATTTTCGAGTGAATAATTTCAATCGGTTAGAAACAATGGGATTTACGTAAACGTCAAAGTTTGTAAGCCGTCTTGAGGGGTTTTACACAATGAACGTGGAAATCAGAAGACTATATCTAGGCGATGACGCCCTTGTGAAGCGGATCGCCGAAGACGTGTTCGACGAGCCCGTACGCCCCGACAGGCTATCCGCCTACCTCGCCTCGCCGGGTCATATGATGATTGTCGCATTGGCCGACGGCATCGTCGTCGGCCAATGCGCCGCCGTCGTCCACCGCCATCCCGACAAGGTGAGCGAACTCTACATCGACGAAGTCGGCGTCTCGCCCGCCTTCCAGCGCCAGGGCATCGCGCGAAAAATGCTCGACGCGATGTTCGCGCTCGGCCGCGAGCAGGGTTGCGGCGAGGCCTGGGTCGGCACCGAGCCCGACAATGTCGCGGCGCGCGCGCTTTATGAGTCGCGCGGTGCAGTAGCCGAGCCATTCGTGATGTATGCCTACAGGCTTTAGAATGCCGCCACGACAACAGGGAGGTTAGCCATGACTGAGACAGAACCGCTCATTCTGCGTCGCTGGTCGTCCGTCATCCGTACACAGGATCGCGTTGCCTATGCCGCCTATGTTGAGAGGACGGGAGGCCTCGACTACGCGGCTACGGCCGGCAATCGCGGTTTCCAGATGCTTATGCGCGATCGCGACGATGACTCGACGGAGATCGTCACATCGAGCTGGTGGTCATCAATGGACGCCGTGCGAAGCTTTGCCGGGGATGCACCCGAACTGGCCCGCTACTATCCTGAAGACGATCGCTACCTTCTGGAAAAGCCCGAATTCGTCGACCACTACACAGTTGTTGCCGGAACCTTGCCGCCCACTTGAAGGCTTAGGCCATCGCGACCGGAGGCTCGCTATGCCTGCCTTCGGGCTTCTGCGCCTTCTGCCGTTCCGCCCAGTCCTCCAGCCAGTCGCGGCTTTGCATCTCGATCAGCCGTGAGGCGGTGCGTTCGAATTCGAACACCTCGACGCCGCGCTTGGCCGTGTAAAGCTCGTGCGGCGCGGCCTCGGCGCTCACCACCAGCCGCGTGTGATGATCGTAGAGCGTGTCGATCAACAGGATAAAGCGTTTGGCCTCGTTTTGCCTGCCTTCGCCGAGCACCGGGATGTGATCGATGAAGATGGTCGAGAAGCGGCCGGCAATCGCCAGGAAATCACGCGCGCCGAGCGGCTTTTCACAGAGATCGGTAAAGGAAAACCGTGCGGCATTGCCGACAGCGGCCGGTATCGCCACCTGCCTGCCCTTCACCGCGACGGTGGTTTCGGCGACCGGCGCGCCGCGCGTCATCGCTCGCCAGGCCTCGTCCAGCATACGGTCGGCTTCGGCATCCGCGGGGGTGACATACACCGGCGTGCGGGCGAGTTTTTCCAGCCGGTAGTCCTTGTCGGCATCAAGCGTCAGCACAAGGGCGTGGCGCTCGAGAATGCTGATGAAGGGCAGGAAGAGCTGGCGGTTCAGACCGTCGCGATAGAGATTCTCGGGCGCGACGTTGGAGGTGGCGACCAGCACCACGCCATTGGCAAACAGCGCCGAAAACAGCCGCGACAGGATCATCGCATCGGCAATGTCGGTGACCGAAAACTCGTCGAAGCACAGCACCCAGGCCTGTTCGGCAAGCTGGAGCGCCACCGGCGGGATCGGATCGTCCTCCTTGACGTCGCCGTTCTTGCGCGCCTGCCGGTGCTTCTGGATGCGGTCCTGCACATCTGCCATGAAGTCGTTGAAATGGACGCGGCGCTTGCGCCGGACCGGCAGCAGCTCGAAAAACATGTCCATCAGCATGGTCTTGCCGCGGCCGACGCCACCATGGATGTAGAGGCCCTTGACGACTTCGCGGGTCTCGCGCTTGCGGGCAAACAACCAGCCGAGCGCGCTCGACTTGTGCGCCAGCCGCTTGACCGAGATCTCGTCGGTCAGCCGGTCGAGCGCGGCGGCGATGCGCTCCTGCGCCGGATCGCGCTCGATGGCGCCGGTGTCGACCAGATGGTCGTAGCGCTGCCTGACGGTCGCATGGGTCTGGAGGCCGTCACGCAGATGCATCGGTCACGTCGCTGTCTAGGGATAGGCAGCTTATCTTGTAAGCGAAATCGGCAGGCCGGTGGTAGTCTGGCCGTCGAATTTCGACCCGCCCGACGAATAGAGCCGCGCCAAGGTGCCGCCATTCTCGTCATAGAGCGTCAGCTGCTTGCCGGCGACGTTCCACGACTTGATGCCGTCGATGGGTGCCGGGCAATGCAATGGTCCGGCGCGATAGCCGGCGCCGAATTTGGTCTGCGGCGTTGCCACCTTGCAGCTCTGACCCGAAACGCTGGCGTTCCAGACGCCGGCGACGCTGGCCGCGGTGAGGTCGGTGGCGCCCGCAGGCGCCGATCCATCCGGCGGCAGCGAGGCGACCTGCGTGCCGGCCGGCGCCGTCGGGAATTGCGACGGGTCGGTGGTGCCGGGCGCTGCCGGCGGCGGCAGCTGGCTTCCGCTCACCGTGCCGGCGGGTGCGGGCTGCAGCGGGGCGGGCTGCTGATCATCCATCGATGAAAAACGCGAGGTCGAACAGCCGCTTGCAAACAGCGCTGCCAGCGATACGGCCACCAGGCCGCTTCTCGAAAAAGTCATGTCAACCTCCGTCGGATCCGGCTGGGGGGACGCCGTCCGCACACTCTCACCCTCACCAAGATGGAGAAGGTGGCGAAATTTCAACCCGATATGGTTAAAATAGGGTTTGCAGCAAGAATTGTTGCAAATTTATCGCAATCATCCGGCCAGCGGGGTACCTCATCGTCATCCGCAACTTGACCCAAAGGTGCCCTAACGCGGCTCGAACCGGTAGAGCGGCTGCGAAACCGGCATTGGCGGCCGCAGCAGGTCGGCGCATCGGCGGTCCAGCCTAAGCGCCAGCTCATGAGAGCGCCGCACTGCCGTCTTCCAATCGCCGGCCGCTTTCAGCAAGGCCAACGCATCCGCAGGACGGTCGGCTGCGATCATGAGATCGGCCGCAGCGATTCGATCTTCCGGCGCGATGGCTTCGCCGGTCTTCAGCTTGCCGGCCAATCCGACCCACTGTTCCCAGGGGAAGGTCGCTGTGAGCAGATCCGGGCGACGTGGCGGTTCGGCCCCATTGTCTAGCATGAAGGGGGCCAACATCACCCGGGCTAACGCCCTGTCCATGAACGACTCCGCCGTTTCGCCCTGCATTTCGTCGATTAGAGCGTCGCGCAAATTATGCTCCCGGTCGCGGCGGCCAAGAACGTAGTCGATCCCGTCGAGCATGGCTGCCGTGATCGTATCGGGATTGTTGATCGGGTCGAGATGTTTTGCGGCAATCTGCGCGTTGATCGCCCCTGCCACCGCTGTGCCGAGGCTCAAATTGCCGGTCTGGTTCACGAGGGGCAGCAAGATCGCGGCCTGAGGAGCAGAGTTCATCAGCTGCCCGATTTGTCGGATAGCCGGCCCCATATCGGTTTGACGGTCGAGCGCCTGCACTTCGGCTGGCTGCTTGGAGATATCGAAGGAAGGGCGGAGATAGGCTGAGTAAAGGGCATTGCGGATAGAGCCCGTGCGATTGCCCTTCTGGGGTGGAAGCTTGTCGAGGTACGCGACGTAGTCTGAGAGGTCATCCTTGAGTGCCCGCATATAGAGAGCTAGCGGCCAAATGCCTGCATTCTCGGCCCTTTGGGCGAGCTGAGTCTTTGCCGGATCATCAAGAGCGGACAGCGCACCCGCAATTGTCTCGGCGACGTCTGTCGCCTGATTCAGATCTAACGTCTGCAAGCGCCCCAGTTCGCCCAGCAGCCAATCGCCGCCATCCTCGGTAACAAGGGCGTGGACGGTAGCTAGGCCAAGCTGTGGCAAAACCGACTTCGCGTTGCGCAGCGGTTGCATGGCCGCAATCATCGCCGCCCGGTCCGCCGGTTTTGCATAGGCAAGCCTGAGTTCGACAATGCGCTGCGGCGGATGGCTGCGTTTTTCCAAATCGGCCAGAAGCGTCGAGCCTTCAGCGTAGGCGAGGCCGCCATAATGTATCTTCAGATAGGCCGCGTCGTCGCCAAAACGATCGCGCCAGAAATTCGGGAATGTTGCCGGTTCGGCAAGCAGGAAGTCGGCGCTGGCCACGATGGTTGGCGCATGGTTGCAGGCGCTGGGCTTGTCGGGCTGCGTCTGCGCAACAGCGATCGACGGCGCGGACACTATCCCGATGACCGCAAGAAAAGCCAGCCAGCGCATGGTTTCAACCCCTCCGCTATGACAGCAATCCTACACTGAAAACCACTGCCGACACCAGCAAGCCGGCATCACCGCTGGCTGGTGTCGGGCTGCCGCCCGGTATTGCGTCACCGGCCTGCGGTCCTATCTTTGGAGAGACTGAAACTTGTGGAGCGGAAAATTGGCAGCCAGAAAGAAAGCCGCCAACCGCTATTACAGCGGCCCGCCCAGCGACCATTTCGACGGCACTCTTTTCTTCAACCCCGACGGCCAGCTGCCCGGCCGCTTCACCGACCTGCTCAAATGGCAGCTGAGCGGCGAGCGTTCGAAATGGCCCACAGCCAATCCGAGCCCGTTTGAGCCGGCAGAGCCGGCGGCGCGCATCGACGGCAGCGGGCTGCGCCTGACCATGGTCGGCCATTCCACGCTGCTGATCCAGACCGCCGGCCTCAACATCCTCACCGATCCGGTGTGGTCGCCGCGGGTCTCGCCGCTCTCCTTTGCCGGACCCAGGCGCGTCAATGCGCCGGGCATCGCCTTTTCCCAGCTGCCGCCGATCGACCTCGTGCTGGTCAGCCACAATCATTACGACCATCTCGACCTCGCCACGCTCAAGCGGCTGAAGGCCAGGCACGATCCGCAGGTGCTGACGCCGCTTGGCAACGACGCCATCATCGACAGCGCCGTGCCGGGCATGCGGCTGACCGCGCATGACTGGGGCGAATGCGTGGAGATTGCCAAGGACGTCGCCGTCCATATCGAGCCGGTGCATCACTGGTCGGCGCGCGGCGCACGCGACCGCCGCATGGCATTGTGGGCCGGCTTCGTGGTCGAAACCCCCGCCGGAAAGATCTATTTCGCTGGTGACACCGGTTTCCATGGCGGCGCCAATTACCGGCTGATGGCTGAGAAACATGGCGGCTTTCGCCTCGCCATCCTGCCGATCGGCGCCTACGAGCCCCGCTGGTTCATGGCGCCGCAGCACCAGAACCCGGAGGAAGCCGTGCTAGGCATGCAGCTATGCAACGCGGCTCACGCCGCAGGCTGCCATTGGGGCACCTTCCATCTCACCGACGAACCGATCGACGAGCCGGCGCAAAAACTGGCCGAGGCGCTGGAGGCGCAGCGCGTGCCGCAGGAGCGGTTCCGCGCCTTGCGGCCGGGCGAGATCTGGGACGTGCCTGACGCCTAGGGAAGGAACCCGACAAGCCGAAACGCGTTGCTTCTCCAGCGCAATTTGGCCGGGAGCCTTTCCATGATCAAATGGATCATCATTCTTCTGATCGTCGCCGCTGCCGCAAGCCTGCTCGGCATGCCGGCGCTGGCGGGCGCCGCCGCCACCGGCGCGCGCGTGCTTATCGGCATCGTTCTCGTCATCTTCCTGCTGATCGTGCTCGGCGTTTTCGCGGTTACCTAGGCGCGGCGTCTTCGCCGTCGCCAGATTCACATGATCTGGCATCTTTGCCGTGACCTGAGACGCAGGCCACACTGGTAATTCCCGCCCGTTTCCGCCATATAGCGGCAAAACGGACAGGAATATCGGAGAGCCATGGCAGGCACGGCCCCCTTCGCCAAGATGAACGGCATCGGCAACGAGATCATCGTTGCCGACATGCGCGGCCGTGCCGACCGGGTTACGCCGGCATCGGCTGTCGCGCTGAATGCCGATGCGGCGACGAAGTTCGACCAGATCATGGCGATCTATGACGCCCGCACGCCTGGCACCGCCTATTATATCGACATATTGAATTCCGACGGCTCGGGCGCACAGGCCTGCGGCAACGGCATGCGCTGCGTCGTCCAGGCGCTGGCCGCCGAGACCGGCCAGAAGAATTTCACCTTCGAGACCCGCGCCGGCATCCTCAACGCCGTTGAACATGCCGACGGAACGATCTCGGTCGACATGGGCACGCCGCGCTTCGGCTGGCAGGACATTCCGCTGGCGGAAGAATTCCGCGACACGCGCATGATCGAGTTGCAGATCGGCCCGATCGACGCGCCTGTGCTGCATTCGCCCTCGGCTCTGTCGATGGGCAACCCGCACGCCATCTTCTGGGTCGACAACGACGTCTGGTCCTATGAGCTCGAGCGTTTCGGCCCGCTGCTCGAAAATCACCCGATCTTCCCCGAACGCGCCAACATCACCATCGCCCAGGTGACGTCGCCGGAAACCATGATCATCCGCACCTGGGAGCGCGGCGCCGGCTTGACCAAGGCCTGTGGGTCGGCCGCTTGCGCATCGGTGGTTGCCGCTGCCCGCACCCGGCGCACCGGCCGCAGCGTCACGCTGATGACGCCCGGCGGCGGCTCGCTGCATGTCGAATGGCGCGACGATGACCACGTCATCCTGACCGGCGCGGCCGAATGGGAATTTTCCGGCAGTTTCGATCCGTCGACCGGCAGCTGGGCCCGCGACACCGAAAGCGCGGCCTGATGTCCGTTCTTGCCGATACCAAGTGCCCCAACTCCCAAGGCATTGACGTCGTCACCTTCGGCTGCCGGCTGAACACATACGAGTCCGAAGTGATGCGACGCGAGGCCGAAAGCGCCGGCCTCGGCGCGCTCAAAGGCGGCGCCATCATCTTCAACACCTGCGCCGTCACCTCAGAAGCGGTGCGCCAGGCCAAGCAGTCGATCCGCAAAGCCCGCCGCGAAAATCCGGCGGCGCGCATTATCGTCACCGGCTGCGCCGCGCAGACCGAACCGCAGAATTTCGTCGCCATGGACGAGGTCGACCTCGTGCTCGGCAATGAGGAGAAGCTGAAGGCGAATTCTTACCGCGCGCTCCCCGATTTCGGCGTCAACGATACCGAGAAAGCGCGCGTCAATGACATTTTCTCGGTGCGCGAGACCGCCGGTCACATGGTCGACGCCATCGAGGGCCGCGCGCGCGCCTTCGTCCAGGTGCAGAATGGCTGCGACCACCGCTGCACCTTCTGCATCATTCCCTACGGTCGCGGCAATTCGCGTTCGGTGCCGATGGGCGCCGTGGTCGAGCAGGTCAAGCGGCTCGCCGGCAACGGCTATGCCGAGATCGTGCTGACCGGCGTCGACATGACCAGTTTCGGCGCCGACCTGCCGGGCGCGCCGAAGCTGGGCAAACTGGTGAAGACCATCCTCAAGCAGGTGCCCGACGTGAAGCGGCTGCGGCTGTCCTCCATCGATTCGATCGAGGCCGATGACGAACTGCTCGATGCGATTGCTACCGAGCCCCGGCTGATGCCGCATCTGCACCTGTCGCTGCAGTCGGGCGACGACATGATCTTGAAGCGCATGAAGCGCCGCCATCTGCGCGATCAGTCGATCCGCTTCTGCGAAGATGTGCGCAAATTGCGCCCTGCAATCGTCTTCGGCGCCGACATCATTGCCGGCTTCCCGACCGAGACCGAGGACATGTTCGAAAATTCGATAAAAATCGTCGAGGAATGCGGGTTGACGCATCTGCATGTCTTCCCGTTCTCGCCGCGCGAAGGCACGCCCGCCGCGCGCATGCCGCAGGTCCGCCGCGAACTGGTCAAGCAGCGCGCGGCAAGGCTGCGTGCTGCCGGCGAAGCCGCGTATCGCCGTCATTTGTCGTCGCTGCCGGGCACCCGGCAGTCGATCCTGGTCGAGCGTGACGGGCTTGGCCGCACCGAAGGGTTTACGCTGACCGCCATCGCTGCCGGTCAGCCGGGCGAGATCGTCGAGGCCACTATTACCGGCCATGACGGCGCGCGCCTGCTTGCGGCCCCGCTCACCGCCCGCGCCGCCTGAGACTGATAAAGCATGGCCGGTTTTTTCAAGAAGATATTTTCGTTCGGCAAAAAGGAAGTCGTCGAGGAGCGTCTCGACGAAACCGCCCCGCTGCCGCCGATCAAATGGGATGCGCTGGAGGCGCTGAAGCCGGCCGCCGAGCAGGCGCTGCCGGAGTTTTTGAAGCGCGAGGAGGCGCCGGTCGAGGCGGAAGCCTTGTCGACACCGACGGTCGAGCCGGAGGCGCCGCCGGCACCTATCGAGGAACCGGCATCCGAACCGATCGTCCCGGCCGAACCCGAAATCCCGCCCGAGCCAGCCCCGCCTGAGCCCGGTCCCATCGAGGAGCCACAGCCGCCGGAGCCGGTCGTCCCCTCCGAGCCGGAACCGTTGCCGGAGCCCGCGCCGGTAGAAGAGCCACAGCCTGCGCCGGAAGCACCCGAGCCGCTGACGCCTGAGGAAGTTCCTGCGCCGCCCACCGTTCCGGAGCCTGCTCCCGAGCCGCCGCCGCAAGAGGTGCCGGCCGAGCCGGAGTTCGTTCCTCCACTTCCGGAGAAGCAGCCCGAACCTGCCCCGGTCGAAATTCCGACGCCTGCCGAGGTTCCGGCAGAGCCGGTCGCCCCGATCGAAGTGCCGGCCGCGCCTTCTGCGCCACCTGCAGAAATTCCGGCGCCTATTCGCCAGCCATCGCCGGTCGAAGCACACCCAGTCATCGCCGAGATCGCGCCCGAGCCGCAACCGGCTCCACAACCCGCGCCGCAGCCTACGCCATCCGTCGGCAAAGTCACCGTCACCAAAAAAGTCGAGCAGAAGGCCGAGTCGGTCAAAGCGCCGGAGCCGACGCCACGCCGGTCCTGGTTCCAGCGCATGCGGGACGGGCTCGCCCGCTCCTCGAAAGAACTCACCGGCAACATTGCCGGCGTCTTCACCAAGCGCAAGCTGGATGAGGACACGCTGCAGGACCTCGAGGACGTGCTGATCCGCGCCGATCTCGGCCTGGAAACCGCGCTGCGCGTAACCGATGCGCTGGCCTCCAGCCGCTACGGCAAGGACGTCTCCGACGCGGAAGTGCGCGCCGTGATGGCGGCCGAGGTGGAGAAGGTGCTGACCCATGTCGCCATGCCGCTGGAACTCGACCTCTCGCACAAGCCGCATGTCATCCTGGTTGTCGGCGTCAACGGCACCGGCAAGACCACGACCATCGGCAAGCTGGCGGCAAAACTGACCGATGGCGGGTTGAAAGTGATGCTGGCCGCCGGCGACACGTTTCGCGCCGCAGCCATCGAGCAGCTGAAGATCTGGGGCGAGCGGACGAAATCACCGGTCATCGCCTCCAAGATCGGCGCCGATGCCGCTGGCCTTGCCTACGACGCCTTCGAGAAGGCGAAGGAGGCCGGCTCCGACGTGCTGATCATCGACACCGCAGGCCGCCTGCAGAACAAGACCGAGCTGATGGCCGAACTGGAAAAGATCGTGCGCGTGCTGGGCAAGCTCGATCCGGAAGCGCCGCACACCGTGCTGCAGACGGTCGACGCCACCACCGGCCAGAATGCGCTCAACCAGGTCGAGATCTTCCGCAATGTCGCCGGCGTCAACGGCCTAGTGATGACCAAGCTGGACGGCACAGCGCGCGGCGGTATTCTGGTGGCGATCGCGGCAAAGCACAAATTGCCGGTCTATTTCATCGGCGTCGGCGAACAGGTCGACGACCTCGAACCTTTCTCGGCCAGCGAATTCGCCAGGGCGATCGCGGGTGTAGCGTAACAGGCATGATCTCGAAGAGCTGACGGCTTTTTGGACAAGATCATGCGTCAGAAGGACGTCATGAACCCTCCCATCCTCGAACGCGACCCGTCCGACCCGCAGAAGAAGAAAGAAAGCGTCAATCCGCTGCTCAAGCTGGTGCTGGAGCTCGGGCCGCTGATGGTATTCTTCTTCGCCAACGCGCGCGGCGCCTGGCTGGTGGAGAAATTCCCCGTGCTGGCCGAATTCGGCGGGCCGCTCTTCGTCGCCACGGCCCTGTTCATGGCCGCGACCGCGATCGCGCTGATCGCCTCATGGCTGCTGATGCACACCTTGCCGATCATGCCGATGGTCTCGGGCGTCGTCGTCTTCATCTTCGGTGCGCTGACGCTCTATCTGCAGGACGACGTCTTCATCAAGATGAAGCCGACCATCGTCAACACGCTGTTCGGCGGCGTGCTGCTCGGCGGCCTGTATTTCGGCCGCTCGCTGCTCGGCTATGTCTTCGATTCGGCCTTTCGCCTCGATGCCGAAGGCTGGCGCAAGCTGACCTTCCGCTGGGGCCTGTTCTTCCTGTTCCTGGCTCTTGCCAATGAAGTCGTGTGGCGGAATTTTTCGACCGACTTCTGGGTTACCTTCAAGGTCTGGGGCATCATGCCGATCACGCTTTTGTTCACCTTCAGCCAGATGCCGCTGATCCTGCGCCATTCGATCGAGGACAAGACCGAGAAGGTGGAAGAAGCCGGCAAGTAGGGAGAGGGCCATGGAATTCGTCACCACGCGCGACGAACTGAGGACGATCTACAAGACGCCGCGGCCGACCGACGCCTCGATGCGCAAGGAACTCAGGGCGCTCGACGGCCACTGCCGCTCCTTCATCGGCAAAAGCCCCTTCGTGCTGATCGGTTCTTCCGACAATTCCGGCAATGCCGACGTGACGCCGAAAGGCGACAAGCCCGGCTTTGCCCTTGTCCTTGACGACAAGACCATCGCCATCCCCGACCGGCCCGGCAACAACCGGCTGGACACGCTGGAAAACATCCTGCTCAACCCTTCGGTCGGGCTGCTCTTCCTCATCCCCGGCATGAACGAAACGCTGCGCATCAATGGCGACGCCCGCATCACCGTTGATGCGGATTTGCGCGAGCGGCTCGCCGTCGACGGCAAGCAACCGCAAAGCGTCGTCGTGGTGAGCGTCAAGGCCGCCTACATGCACTGCGCCAAGGCGTTCATGCGTTCCGAGTTGTGGAAGCCGGACAGTTGGTACGATCGCGCGACCTTGCCGACACTCGGCCAGATCCTGTCCGACCAGATGGCGCATGCCGAAACGGTCGACGATTTCGACCGCTCGCTGGACGACGCCTACAGCAAGACCATGTGGTAGGATTTCGGGCACGATTCGCACGTCCCATTGCCCGGTTTCTCCTTTGATCGAACTCCTCGCCATCTCCGGCAGCCTGCGTGCCGCCTCGACCAATTCGGCGCTGCTCGCTTCTGTCGCGCGCAATGCACCGCCTGGGTGCCGCGTCAGCATCTATGACGGGCTCGGCCTCTTGCCGATCTTCAATCCCGACGACGAAGGCGAGCGAACGCCACGCGAGGCCGCGCGGCTGATCGACGCCGTCACCAGCGCCGACGGCATCATCGTCTCGTGCCCCGAATATGCGCATGGCGTGCCGGGCGGCATGAAGAATGCACTCGACTGGCTGGTCTCGCGCGACGCCGCCGTCGGCAAGCCGGCGATGCTGGTGCACGCCTCCGCGCGCTCGCTCTACGCCCGCGCCGCGCTGGCCGAGATCATGCGGACGATGTCGTTTGCTATGTATGAGGACGCGGTGCTGGAGATTGCCTTGCTCGGCAAGAAGCCGCCGGAGATGGAGGCCATTCTGGCGGAGGACGCGAACCGGCGGGCGATGCGTGAGGCGGTGCAGGTCTTCGCCGACTTTATCCGCGGCCAAACATAGGCTCGTCATCCTAGGGCGAAGCAAGGAGCGAAGCGACGCGGCGCAGACCCTAGGATCCATGCCGTGAGGTTAAGGCGTTGCAACGTTTACAGAATTTTGCACCGCGGCACTCTACGTCGAAGGCTACGGCATGGATCCTCGGGTCAAGCCCGAGGATGACGAACGAAAGGGTGCAGCCGCACCCCAACGTGCCGCAGCGCTACCCCTTCCTTAGCGTCTCGACATCGGTCTTGCCGACATACCAGTCGCGCGCGTTGACCTCTTCGAACACCACCCAGACATCGTCATTGCCGAGCCCGGTGGCCTCCATGATAGCCGCCGTGACTTTTTTGGCGATGTCAGCCTTCTTGCCCGCCGGGTCGGCGGCGATCACTTCCTTGACGATGCGGATGTTGACGAATGGCATGACGTCCTCCCCTTCATTTTCTGCAGACAGCGCCGAGAGACTGCTTCGAAATTCGCTCTGGTGAGTCATATGATGGTGGTTTCGAGAACCGGAGCGCAGCGGACGTTTGGGTCCGTGAGCACCGGAAGCGCAGAAAACGCCATCAGATGGCCGCCAGAGTAGAATTTCCAAGCAGTCTCGCTCAATACGTCTTGGCTCCGTTGACCATCAGCCGCACCATGTAAAGCGACGTCGTGCCGGCGATGTAGAGGCAGTTCAGCTTGTTGCCGCCGAACACGCAATTGGCGACGACTTCCGGCACCTTGACCTTGCCGATCAGCGTGCCGTCGGGATCGTAGCAATGGATGCCGTCGGCGGCGCTGGTCCAGATGCGGCCGGCCTCGTCGAGCCGGAAGCCGTCGAACAGGCCTGCCGTGCACTCAGCGAACACCTTGCCGCCCGACACCTTCTTGCCGTGCTTGCCGACGGTGAAGACCCGCATATGCGCCGGGTTTTGCGCGCCATGGGTGCGGCCGGTGTCCACGACATAGAGCTGGCTTTCATCCAGCGAAAAGGCAAGTCCGTTCGGCCGGACCATGTCGGTGATGACGGCCTCGACCTCGCCACTGTCGGGATCGACCCGGTAGACGTAGCAGGCGCCGATCTCGCTATCGGCCTTGTCGCCCTCATAGTCGGTGTCGATGCCGTAGCTCGGATCGGTGAACCAGATCGAACCGTCGGAGCGCACCACGACGTCGTTGGGCGAATTCAGCCGCTTGCCTTTCCATTTGGCCGCAATGGTGGTGACGGAGCCGTCATGCTCGGTGCGGCTGACGCGGCGGCCGGAATGCTCGCACGTCACCAGCCGTCCCTGGCGGTCGACGGTGTTGCCGTTGGAATTGCCGGAGGGCTGACGGAACACGCTGACATTACCGTCGGTCTCGTCATAGCGCAGCATGCGGTTGTTGGGGATGTCGGACCAGACGACATAGCGGCCGGCGGCGAACCAGGCCGGCCCTTCCGCCCACTGACATCCGGTGAACAGCTTTTCCACCTGCGCGTTGCCATTGAACAGCCGCGCGAAACGCGGATCGAGAATTTCGTAATAATCTGCAGCCGCCATGCTTTTCCTCCGGGCATCACGCAAGGCGTGGATCAAGCCAGCCTGCGGGCGAGAAGGCAAGATGGCGCATGCGCAATTTGTAAGACAAAAGACCCACGCCCAGCATTGGCTCGGAAACGTGTCCAGCCGCGCATGGCGCTGTTAGCGCTGCATTAACCGGCTATGCGCTCCGTGCAATGGTGCATTGCAACATCTTCTTTTTGCATCGCACCATTCCTATGTCATGCTGCGTACAGTCAAGGGAGGAACAAATTCGCCGCTGATATGCGGCACGAAAGGACCCTTGCTATGATCTTCGACAGTCTCATGACCCGCGCTCGCACCTCGATTGCCAAGCGCAAGCACTACAACCGCCTCGTCGCCGAAATCGAGAATCTTTCCGGCCGCGACCTCGCCGACCTGCGCGCCGACCGCTCGGAAATGCTCTACCAGGTCCACAAGCAGATATACGGCTGATTGCTGAATGACTCGGGCGCCGCCTAGGCGCGTTGAGGTTCAGGTCAGGCCGAGACGAAAACGGTGGATGCCGAGAACCGGAGCGGAGCGTACTTTTCGTACGTGAGCACCGGAAGCGCAGGTATCCGCCGTTTGCAGGCCGGCATCACCTGAACATCAATGCGCCGCGAGTGCCTTTTCGATTTCGGGCATCAGCACCGTCTGCGCCGACTCCCCCGTCAGCGGCCCGACATATTTGTAGGCAATCTTGCCGTCCTTGCCGATGACGAAGGTTTCCGGCACGCCGTAAACACCCCAGTCGATGGCGGTGCGACCGGCTTCGTCGACGCCGATGGCCTGGAACGGATTGCCGAGATCGCCGAGGAACCGGCGCGCGTTTTGCGGCTCGTCCTTGTAGTTCAGTGCGGCAAGCGTGAAGCGCTTGTCCTGCGACAGCGCCAAAAGCACCGGATGTTCTTCCCGGCACGGCGCGCACCACGACGCAAACACATTGACCAGCGTCACCTTGCCGGCGAACGCTTTCGAATCCAGCCCAGGCAGGTTTGACCCTTCCAGCGCCGGCAGATTGGTCTGCGGCGCCGGCAGGCCGATCAGCGCCGACGGCACTTCCGCCTCGTCGCGTCCCGACAAAAGCTGCAGCAGGAACAACCCGGCCAGGCCGAGGAAAACCAACAGCGGCAGCAGCACGATCAGGCGGCGGCGCGGCGGCGCCGGCGTTTCGCTTTCCGTGCTCATGGTTTGCTGGCCTTATCGGAACGACGCCGCACGCCGGCGGCTTCGAGTTCTGCCAATTCGCGCTTGCGGGCGCGCTGGTCGAGCAGGATCCAGCCGATCAGCCCGGCCAGCACGATCGCCGTGATGCCATAGGCGGCGGTGACGTAAAGGGCGTGTGCGCTCATGCAGCCCGCTTCCCTTCCGCTGTCGCTTCGCCGTGCTCGATCATGGCCTTCCCATAGCTTTGCCGCTTCGGCTTCGCAATTGGCCGCAGCGCCCCAGTTGCTTGCACTAGCCGCATCAATCTGTTCCATGCCGCAGCGCCAGCGCTGCCGCCACCGGGCCGAGCACGGCAAGAAACAGCGTCAGCGCGGCAAGAATGAGGAAGGGCTGCAAGAAAGGATCAGGGTCGGCCACCGCGCCGTAGCTGGCCGAAACGCCGAAGATCAGCACCGGGATGGTCAGCGGCAGCACCAGCACCGAAATCAACAGCCCGCCGCGCGGCAGCGCCACCGCCACCGCCGCACCCACCGCGCCGATGAAGGTGATGGCCGGCGTGCCGACCAAAAGGGTCAGCGCCGTAGCGCCGATGCTGAGCGGCTCCATATTCATGAACAGGCCGAGCAAGGGCGCGGCAACCACCAGCGGCAAGACGCTGCCCGCCCAGTGCGCCAGGCATTTCACCAGCACCGTCAGCGCCAGCATGTGTCGGTCGTGGCCGAGCACCAGAAGGTCGAGCGAGCCGTCCTCGCGATCGGCCTGGAACAGCCGGTCGAGGCCGAGCAGGCAGGCGAGCAAGGCGCCGATCCACAGGATCGCCGGACCGATGCGCGCAAGCAGCTTCAGGTCCGGCCCGACGCCGAAGGGGATGGTGGCAATGACGGCGAGGAAGAAGATGACGCCGGTGAGTGCCCCGCCGCCGGCACGGATGGAGAGACGGATATCGCGGAGGAAGAGGGCTAGCATGGGCGAGCCGCCGCTGCGGTTCGACTGCATTCTCTGCTAAGACCGCGTTCCTTCACACCCCCCTCTGGCCTGCCGGCCATCTCCCCCGCAAGGGGGGAGATTGGCAGCGTCCTTGTAGACGCCTCTCCTTCAACGGTGGTGATTGGCGAAAGCCGGCGCGACGGCTGATCTCCCTCCTTGCGGGGGAGATGCCCGGCAGGGCAGAGGGGGGTGTGCCAGAGTGCCGACATCAGACGGCCTGCCCCATAACCAACGGCTGTGCCCCATCCAATCCCAGCGGCAGATGCGTCGCCGCAACGACAATCCCACCGTCCGCGCAATGCCTCGCCATCAGCCCCGCGAACCGTTCCTCCGAAGCCTTGTCCAGCCCCGCCGTCGGCTCATCCAGCAGCCAGAGCGGCCTGTGGCTGACCAGCAGCTTCGCAATCGCCGCCCGCCTTCTTTGACCGGTCGACAAATACCCGAACGGCAGATGGCCGATACCGCCAAGCCCGACCGTCTCCAGCGCCTCTTCGACACCCAACTGCCCCTCGCCGTTGAAATCGCGCCAGAAGCGCAAATTCTCCGCCACGCTGAGCGCCGTCTTCATTGCATTGAGATGGCCGAGATAATGGACGGCCGAAGCAATCGTCGGAGACGTCTCGCCGCCGCCGTCGATGCGCACATCGCCTTCCGCTTTCGGCAGCAGCCCGGCGATGACCCTGAGCAGCGTCGATTTGCCTGATCCATTCGGTCCGGTGACGACCAGCGCCTGGCCCTTTTCGAGCGCAAAGCCGATGCCGGAAAAGACCCTTTCGCCGCCGCGTTCGCCGCCCAGATTTTCGGCAATCAGCCGCATGCCTGCCCGTCCCGAAAACTTTACCGCGCGATAGCTGCCGCATCGCACAAATTTGCTCCGCAACTGTCTAGAACTATTCCAGAAAATTCTCTATATGCGGGTCATTCGTGCCAGCGGTCGGCACGGGAACAGAATTTGCGCCGAACCAGCGCACGCGCCGCCTTGAACGGCTCGGGTTGCTTGGGAGCGGACAGCGGAAATGGCCGTACCCGCACCTTTGCGCGTGATTGCATGCCCATCGGCGTCCGTTCCCTTTCAGGCTGAACAGACAAGGACGGACCGCACGTGTCAAAATCCCTCGACAGTTTCAATTGCCGCCGCACCCTCACCGTGGGTGGCGCGGACTATGTCTATTACAATCTGGTCGAGGCCGAGAAGAACGGCCTCACCGGCATCGCCCAGCTGCCCTATTCGATGAAGGTGTTGCTGGAGAACCTGCTGCGCAACGAAGACGGCCGCTCCGTCACCAAGGAGAGCATCCAGGCGGTTGCCGGCTGGCTGACCGACAAGGGCACCGCCGGCGTCGAGATCGCCTATCGCCCGGCCCGCGTCCTGATGCAGGATTTCACCGGCGTTCCGGCGGTGGTCGATCTTGCCGCCATGCGCGACGGCCTCAAGGCGCTCGGCGGCGATCCGCAGAAGATCAACCCGCTGGTGCCGGTCGACCTCGTCATCGACCATTCGGTCATCGTCGACGAATTCGGCACGCCGATGGCTTTCGCCAGGAATGTCGAGCTCGAATATGAGCGCAACGAAGAGCGCTACAAATTCCTGAAATGGGGACAGCAGGCGTTCCGCAACTTCCGCGTCGTGCCGCCCGGCACCGGCATCTGCCACCAGGTCAATCTCGAATATCTCGGACAGGTCGTCTGGACCAACACCGAAGACCGCGAAACCACCGCCTATCCCGACACCTGCGTCGGCACCGATTCGCACACCACCATGATCAACGGCCTTGGCGTGCTCGGCTGGGGCGTTGGCGGCATCGAGGCAGAGGCCGCCATGCTCGGCCAGCCGGTCTCCATGCTGTTGCCGGAAGTGATCGGCTTCCGCCTCACCGGCAAGCTGAAGGAAGGCGTCACCGCGACCGACCTCGTGCTCACCGTGACCCAGATGCTGCGCAAGAAGGGCGTCGTCGGCAAGTTCGTCGAGTTCTTCGGCCCCGGCCTCTCCAACATGACGCTGGCCGACCGGGCCACCATCGGCAACATGGCGCCCGAATACGGCGCCACCTGCGGCTTCTTCCCGGTCGACGGCGAAACCATCCGCTACCTGACGATGTCGGGCCGCGAGGAAAGCCGCATCGCTCTGGTCGAGGCCTATTCCAAGGCGCAAGGCATGTGGCGCGATACAGGCTCGGCTGACCCGGTCTTTACCGATCTGCTCGAGCTTGAACTCAGCGAGGTCGTGCCGTCGATGGCCGGCCCCAAGCGCCCCGAAGGCCGCGTCGCGCTGGAAGGCATTCCAGCCGGCTTCGTCAAGGCGATGGAGACCGAATACAAGAAGGCCGCAGAGATCTCGAAGCGCTACGCCGTCGAAGGCACCGACCATGATCTCGGCCATGGCGACGTCGTCATCGCCGCCATCACCTCCTGCACCAACACCTCCAATCCGAGCGTGCTGATCGGCGCCGGCCTGCTGGCGCGAAACGCCAACCGGCTCGGCCTCAAGCAGAAGCCGTGGGTGAAGACATCGCTGGCCCCCGGCAGCCAGGTCGTCGCCGAGTATCTCGAAAAATCCGGCCTGCAGAAGGAGCTTGACCAGATCGGCTTCAACCTGGTCGGCTTCGGCTGCACCACCTGCATCGGCAATTCCGGCCCGCTGCCGGCGCCGATTTCGAAAACCATCAACGATAAGGGCTTGATTGCTGCCGCGGTGCTCTCCGGCAACCGCAATTTCGAAGGCCGCGTCTCGCCTGACGTGCAAGCCAACTACCTGGCGTCGCCGCCGCTGGTCGTTGCCCACGCTTTGGCTGGAACCGTCACTAAGGACCTGACCACCGAGCCGCTCGGCGAAGGCCGTGACGGCAAGCCGGTCTACTTGAAGGACATCTGGCCGAGTTCGGCCGAGATCCAGGAGTTCATCGAGAAGAACGTCACCCGCGAACTGTTCGCCCGCAAATATGCCGACGTCTTCAAGGGCGACGAGTACTGGCAGAACGTCAAGGCGCCGGAAGGCCAGACCTATGCCTGGGACGATAATTCGACCTATGTGCAGAACCCGCCCTATTTTGCCGGAATGACTGCCGGCTTCGGCAAGATCGGCGACATCAAGGGCGCACGCGTGCTGGGTCTCTTCGGCGACAAGATCACCACCGACCACATCTCGCCGGCGGGTTCGATCAAGGCGGCATCGCCGGCCGGCAAATACCTCACCGACCACGGCGTCGGCGTTGCCGACTTCAACCAGTACGGCACGCGGCGCGGCAATCATGAGGTGATGATGCGCGGCACCTTTGCCAACATACGCATCCGCAACCACATGCTGGGCGAGAACGGCCGCGAGGGCGGTTACACCATCCACTACCCGTCGAAGGAAGAGGAATCGATCTACGACGCGGCGATGGAGTACAAAAGGGAAGGCGTGCCGCTGGTCATCTTCGCCGGCGTCGAATACGGCAACGGCTCATCGCGCGACTGGGCGGCCAAGGGCACCAACCTGCTCGGTGTCCGCGCCGTCATCGCCCAGTCCTTCGAGCGCATCCATCGCTCCAACCTGGTTGGCATGGGCGTCATCCCCTTCGTCTTCGAGGAAGGCACGTCATGGGCATCGCTCAACCTCAAGGGCGACGAGATCGTCGAGATCGATGGCTTGAGCGCCATCAAGCCGCGGCAGACGATGATCGCCAAGGTCACCTATGGCGACGGCACGGTGAAGAACGTGCCGATCATCTGCCGCATCGATACGCTGGATGAGCTCGACTACTTCAAGAACGGCGGCATCCTGCAATACGTGCTGCGCGATCTGGCGGCTTAAGGGCAGGGATTGGGCAGTAGGGAATAGGGCTTCCCTACTGCCTACTGCCTACTGCCTACTGCCTACTGCCTGACTCCTAGTCTTTCCAAAGCATTGGCCGGCCGGCCGGGAGTTCCGTCCTGTCCGCCCGCAGTAAAAACTGGCTGGGCTCAGCAAGATCCGCCGCAAGCTCCTGATGCCATGCTCCCGATCGAACCGGGCGGTGAAGTGCTCCGCCCGCAGCGGCCAAACCCGCGGTTGCGGCAGCAAAAATTTCACCGCAACGTGACTTCCCGTTGACTGTCGCTTCTGCCACAAATCTGGGCAACCAGAACAAGGCCGGCGTCACCGGCGGGAATCGGAACGACCATGGCACCTCGACAACCTCTGCGGCTTGCGGCTTTTGCGCTGGCCTTCTCGGCGCTTGCCGGGACCGGGTTTACCGAGGAGTCGGGAACCACCCAGGCGGATAAGCCCCAGACCGACAAGCCGCTGGGCGTCGTCGAGCTGTTCACCAGCCAGGGCTGCAACTCCTGTCCGCCGGCCGACGCTCTCTTTGCCGAACTGGCAGCCAAGGACAACGTCGTCGCGCTCGCCTACCACGTCAATTACTGGGACTATCTCGGCTGGCAGGACACGCTGAGCAACAAGGACAACACCGACCGGCAATATGACTATATGCGCGCCTTCGGCACGCGCTCAGTCTACACGCCGCAAGCCGTCATCAACGGCCGCAGCCATGTCAACGGCGCCAGCCGCAAGGAAGTCGACGGCACACTTGCCCGCATGGAGAAATCCGGCGAAGGCATGCGGGTCAGCGTCAAGGTCAGCCGCACCAGCGACCGCGTCATGATCGATGCCGGCGACGCCGGCAGCGGCCCGACCGACGCCCATGTCGTCATCGTCTATTTCGAACCGCCGCAGACGGTCACCATCGCCAAGGGCGAGAACACCGGCCGCAGCATGACCTACTGGAACGCCGTCTCCGGCATCCAGACCGCCGGCATGTGGCACGGCAAGGCGCAGCGCTACGAATTGCCGATGACCGAGATCGCCAAGAAAGGCGGCTGCGCCGTGCTGCTGCAATCGGTCGGCAAGGACGGCTTGCCGGGCCCGATTTTGGGCGCCGCGTTTATTCACAAGCCGTAAGCTTTTCTCCTTCTCCCCCTGTGGGAGAAGGTGGATCGGCGCGCAGCGCCGAGACGGATGAGGGGTGTTGGACGGAACTCGGCGTCGAACTAAGCTCGCGCCATGCCGCATCAGCCAATTCCACCAGCCAAACGCCGCTTCGCTCGCTCCCTTCGACGCGACATGACGGAAGCGGAAGAGAGGCTGTGGCAGGAGTTGCGTGACCGCAGGCTCGACGGGATAAAATTCAGGCGTCAGATGCAGTCGGAAAGTATGTTGCCGATTTCGTCTGCCTCGAGGCTGGACTGATTATCGAGATCGACGGAAGCCAGCACGCGGAATCAGAGGCTGATCCGCGCCGTCGAGTTGAAAGCGAGAGGCTTTCGGGTGCTGCGCTTTTGGAACGACGACGTGTTGAAGGATATGAACGGCGTTTGCGATACCATCATCGCGTACGTGCGTGATGTTAACCTGCAGCCGTGGCGGTGAAGGGACCGCCGGCGTCAAGCTGGAGCACCCCTCATCCGTCTCGGCGCTACGCGCCGATCCACCTTCTCCCACAGGGGGAGAAGGAAAAAGCGCTCCACGCAACAAAAAACCGACGTCAGCTTGCTTCTGACGTCGGTCATTTAGGTTTTGGGATCGTCGCACCCGGTCTCTCCCTGAGGAAAGTCCGAGGTTGGTTCGATCCGACGCAGACCCGTGGGCGGGGGGCTTGGGGTTTACGAGCCGGTGCCGGACCGAACCGTCTCAGGCAACGCCGGTAAATTCGTCGGACATTGGGGCATGAGCGCGGATAAAATAAGGCAGGAATGTGGCGGAGCATCACCAATTCAAACACCGCGTTTTATAAAAGTGACTGGACGTTGCGAAAACAGCGCAGCCCCGGGATGGTTAGCCGGGTCTTGCAATTCCACCGCGAACACGCCAACTTCTGCAAGCGAGATTCATTTTTAAAGGGATCGCGGGATGACCGATCGCAGCAGCGGTGGAGCGGAGGATGGGGACTCATCCGCAATATTGATCCCGCTGCAGGAGGCGCGACGCGAACGCCTCGACCAGCCGGTTCGCTTCGACCGGCGTGAACTCGATGAGATCCTGAGACTCTACGGACGCATGGTCGCCGCCAATGAGTGGCGCGACTACGCCATCGATCATCTCGCTGATCGCGCTGTGTTTTCGGTCTTCCGCCGAGCCAGCGAAGTGCCGCTGTTCCAGATCGTCAAGGATCCGAAACTGGCGCGCCGGCAAGGCGCGTTCGCCGTCATCGCTGCCGGCGGCCGCATCCTCAAGCGCGGCCAGGAACTGGGCCGCGTGCTCGGCGTGTTCGATCCCAAGCTGAAAGTTGTCGAGGCCTGAGTTGGGGAATTGAAGAACTTAGGAATTGGGGAAATTGAAAAAATAGAGAGCTTAGGAGTTGAGAAGACGGGATTTCTCCAGGACTGGGTCCCTTTTCTCCAATTCTTCAGTTCATCAATTCTCCAGTTCCTAAGTTCGTCAACCTCACTCACTTCCCGCCAAGACTCTTGCGAAATTTCCGCTCCGGCAGCGAATCCGGATCGGGCGGAGCCGTTGCCCCGCCATTCAGCGGCAGCTGCATGAACACCGTGTCCAGCCAGCGCCCATGCTTGTAGCCGGAACCTTCCAGACGGCCGGAATGGCGAAAGCCAAGCTTTTCATGCAACCGAACCGACGCGCTGTCGGCGTGACCGTCACCGATCACAGCTATGATCTGGCGAAAACCCGCCACCCGGCACGCCTCGATCAGCGCCTGCATCAGCAAAAGCCCGACGCCCTGGCCCTTGGCGTCTGGCGCGACATAGACCGAATCCTCGACGATGAATCGGTAGGCCGGACGCGGCCGGAAGGCGCCGGCATAGGCATAGCCAAGCAGCGTCCCATCCTTTTCCGCCACCAGATAGGGAAAGCCGCCCCCCGTCAGGCTGTCGAGGCGCACGCCCATCTCGGCGCGGCTGGGCGGCTCCAACTCATAGCTCGCCGTGCCATGCGTAACCGCATCAGCGTAAATCTCGGTGATTCGGTCGAGGTCGCTCTCCAGGGCCGCGCGTATGGAAATTTTGCTCATAATTTGTGCAAGTGGTTTCATCTGCCTGCCATAACAGCAAAGGCCGGCACAAAAGAAAAGGGCGGCCGTTGGGCCGCCCTTTCGATATCAGCTGGTCCAGCTGCCTGGATGGAGCCGCTTAGCGGCGATCGCCCATGAACTGCAGCAGGAACATGAACAGGTTGATGAAGTCGAGATAGAGCCTCAGCGCGCCCATGGTGGCCTTGCGGCCGGCCACGTCGGCGCCATCGCCTTCGAAATACATTTCCTTGATGGTCTGCGTGTCATAGGCGGTAAGGCCGGCGAAGATCAGCACGCCGATCGCCGAAATGGCGAAGCCGAGCGCCGTCGAGGCCAGGAAGTAGTTGATCACCATCGCGGCGATCAGGCCGAACAGGCCCATGACCAGGAACGACCCGAACGCCGACAGGTCGCGCCTTGTCGTGTAGCCATAAAGCGACAGCGCGCCAAAGGCGGCCGCCGTGGCGAAGAAAGTCTGGGTGATCGAGGCGCCGGTGTAGACCAGGAAGATGGTCGACAGCGACAGGCCAACCAGGCCCGAATAGACCCAGAAGGTTGCCTGCGCCGCGGCCACGCTCATCGACTGGATCCTGAACGACAGGAAGAAGACGAGAGCGAGCGGGGCGAAGATGACTACCCAGCGGAAGGCGCTGGCATAGATCAGCGTGCCGAAAGCGGTCAGCTGTCCGTCGCCGGTGACGGCGAGATGGAAAGCGCCCCAGGCGGCGATGCCGGTGATGAGGAGACCAAGCCCCATCAAATTGTAGACCTTCAGCATGTAGCTGCGCAGGCCTTGGTCGATGTCGGCGCGCGCGCGCGGCACGGCCGAAGTCTGGTAGTTGCGAATGGGCTCAGCCATTGGAATCCTCTGTTGCTTCTGCCCCGTACGGTGTCAGGCCCTTCCGGGCCTGGGCGCCGCTGGCGGGGCTCCAGCATGCCTGTGGCGAAATATGATGGTTCTTGACGTCAAGAACAAGACCGTAACGGCCTGCAACGCTTGGTGAATCGCCGGAAGCCGGTTTTGTGGCCTCTCGCGGCCGCTCCATTACCAAGATTTAATCGGAGCGGGCCGGATTCGGCCGGCTTTGCCGCTTGAAACCTAGAGGTCGCGCAGCACCGGCGCCGCCTTGTGGCCGAGCACCCGCCATGTCCCGGCAAGGCCGATGCCGACGGTGATCACCAGCGCGAAGATCAAAGTCGCCACCGCCACCTCCGGCATGAAATGCGATGGCAGCGTCATGATGCGGTCGACGATGTACCAGGCGGCAATGCCGCCGGCGGCTAGCGCGAACACCGCGGTGGCGAGCCCGATCAGCATATATTCGAGCGAAAACGCCGCGATCAGCGTCCGCCTCGTTGCGCCCAGCGTCTTCAGCACCACGGCATCGTGGATGCGGGCGCGATTGCCCGCGGCGAGCGCGCCCGCCAGCACCAGCACCGAAGCGATCAGCGCCACGCCGGCCGCCGCCCGGATCGCCGTGCCGAGCTGGCCGACCAGCCGGTTGACGACATCAAGCGCGTCCTTGACCCGCACCGTCGTCACCGCCGGGAAAGCGCGAGTGACGGCATTGAGCAGGCGGGCATCATCTGCTGCCGTGGCATCCTTTTCCGTCAGTGTCGCCAGCCAGCCATGCGGGGCGCCGGCGAAAGTGTTGGGCGAGAACACCATGACGAAATTGATGCCCATCGTCTCCCATTGCACCTGTCGGAAATTGGCGATCCTGGCCGTCACATTGCGGCCCAGCACATTGACGGTGACGCTGTCGCCGAGTTTCAGCCCCAGCGCCTTGCCTTCATCGTTAGAGAAGGAAACCAACGGCTCGCCGGTATAGTTGTCGGGCCACCAGCTGCCTTCGGTCAGCGTCGCGTTGGCCGGCTGTTTGGCGTCATAGGTCAGGCCGCGATCGCCGCGCAGCACCCAGGCGCCTTCAGCCGGCACTTTGGCCTTATCGACATCGACGCCGTTCAGCGCCATCACCCGGCCGCGCAGCATCGGCACCTTGACCAGCGTGCCCTTGGGCGCCTCTTTGCCGACCAGCGCCGAGAAGGCATCGACATCGCTATTCTGGATATCGACGAAGAAGAAGTTCGGCGCCCGCTCCGGCAGGCTGCCGGAGATTTGCTGCCGTAGATTCCCGTCGATCAGCGCCAGCGTCACCAAAAGCGTCAAGCCGAGCCCCAGCGATAGCACGACGGACGGCGTCAGCGCGCCGGGCCGGTGGATGTTGCCGATGGCGAGCCTGAGCGCGACCGAGCGCACGCGCGGGCTTTTGCGCGCCACCCATTGCACCAGCGCGCCGACGAGGCGCAGCACCAGAAAGGCGAAGATCGTCGCGCCGACGAAGATGGAGGCAATGCGCTGGTCGCCGGAAAACAGGATGGCCAAAGCCGCCAGAGCGAGCGCGATGCCGACCGCTGCCGCAAGATAGGGCAGGCGCGGAAAGCCGCGGCCCTCAAAACCCATTTCGCGAAACAGCGCCGTTGCCGGCACATCGCGGGCGCGGCCGAGCGGTAGCAGCGCGAACGCCAGCGTCACCAGCAGCCCGAACAAAGCCGCCATGGCCAGTGCGCCGGGATAGAACCCCCCTTGCGCCGGCACCGGAATGACAGATTGCAGGGCAGCACTGGCCGCGAACGGCATGGCGGCGCCGAGGACGAGACCGAGCACGATGCCAAGGCCGGCGATCATCAGAATCTGCACGAGATAGACGGTGAAGACGAAGCCGCCGGATGCGCCGAGGCTCTTGAAGGTGGCGATGACGCCGCGCTTGCCGTCGAGATAGGCGCGCACCGCGTTCGCCACGCCGACGCCGCCGACCACCAGCGCCGTCAGCCCGACCAGCGTCAGGAACTGCGAGAAGCGCTCGATGTTGGAGGACAGCGCCGGTGCAGCGTTGGCGCGCGTGCGGATCGACCAGCCGGCTTCGGGGAAATCGCTGGCCGCCCGATCCTGGATGGCCTTGAGATCGGCCTCGCTGGCGCCGGCCGGCAGCCGCACCTTGTAGGCGTTCTCGACCAGGCTGCCCGGCTGGATCAGCCCGGATGCGGCAAGCCCCGCGGTCGAGACCATCAGCCGCGGCGCGAAGCCGAACCCGTCCGACACTGCGTCCGGTTCGCTGACCAGCCTGGCGCGCAGTTCGAAGGTCGCGCTACCGAGCTTCAGCCGGTCGCCGATCCTCACATTGAGCCGGTCGAACAGAAGGTCGGGGGCAGCGGCGCCGAAGACGCCGGATTTTTCACCGAACAGACCCTGTCTCGAAAGTGCCGGCTCGGTCTGCAGTGCCCCATAGAGCGGATAGCCGTCGTCGACCGCCTTGGCCTCGACCAGCGATTGGTCAGAGCCGTCCTCGAGCCGCGCCATCGAGCGCATATTGGCGCTGTGCGACACAGCACCCAGGCCATTGAGGAAGGCGCTTTCGGCAGGCATCGTATCGCGCTGGTTGAGCTGGAAGCGCAGGTCGCCGCCAAGCAGCGTCTGGCCCTGGTCGGCGACGCCGGCGGTGATCGCCTGCGCCACCGAATTGACGCCGCCGATGGCAGCCACGCCAAGCGCAATGCAGGCCAGGAAAATCATGAAGCCGGACAGCCCGCCGCGCATTTCGCGCAGCGAGAAGCGAAACGCCAGCTTCAGCGTCTGCGACAGCGGCATCAGGCAGGCACCTTGACCTGCAGAGGCGCATCCTCGATGCGGCCCGAGCGCATCGATACCTGGCGCGAACAGCGCGCCGCAAGGGCAGGATCATGGGTGACCAGCACCAGCGTCATGCCGCGCTCGGCTGCCTTGGCGAACAGAAGGTCGGCGACCTGCCGCCCCGTCGCCTGGTCGAGATTGCCGGTCGGCTCGTCGGCAATGAGAATGCGCGGCGCCGGCGCCAGCGCTCTTGCGATCGCCACGCGCTGCTGTTCCCCGCCGGAGAGTTCGCCGGGATAATGCGTGACGCGGTCGCTGAGGCCCACTGCCGCGAGCTCCCGCGCCGCCACGCCGAACGGATCGGCATGGCCGGCCAGTTCCAGCGGCACCGCGACATTTTCAAGCGCCGTCATGTTGGGAATGAGGTGGAAGGACTGGAATACGATGCCGATGTTTCGGCCCCGAAACGATGCAATCTGGTCCTCGCTTTTGCCGTTAAGCGATTCGCCGGCGATGCGCACCGTGCCCGAATCGACCCGCTCCAGCCCCGCCAGCACCATCAGCAAGGTCGACTTGCCGGACCCTGAGGGACCGACAATGCCGGTCGCCTCGCCGCGTGTCACGTCGAGGCTGACGTCTTTCAGCACATGGACGGATGACGCACCTTGGCCAAGGGTCAGGGATATGTCTTTCAGCTCGATGACGGCTTCTGTCACAATTAAAGCGTCCTATATCAGGATGAAGGCTCTGCTTGCCGGAAGCCGTCGCCGGAAGAATTCTTGGTCATATGGGGCCTGCCGCATGTCTTTCAAACGCCAGATAGCCGCAGGCTTGATCCTTTTCCTCGCCCTTTGCGGCGCCATTTCGTCGGCGCGGGCCGAGACATTCACCATCGTCGGCTTCGGCGACAGCCTGATGGCGGGCTTTGGCCTCGGGCCTGGCGAAGGCTTTACCGACAAATTGCAGGCAGTCCTTCGCGCCAAGGGCCATGATGTCACCGTCGCCAATGCCGGCGTCTCCGGCGACACGACGAGCGGCGGCCTGGCGCGGCTCGACTGGTCGGTGCCGGACGGCACAAAGCTGGTCATCCTCGAACTCGGCGCCAACGACATGCTGCGCGGCGTCTCGCCCAACATTGCTGAAAAGAATCTGGACGACATGCTGGCAAAGCTGAAAGCGCGCAAGATCGCCGTGCTTCTGGCCGGCATGCGCGCCGCGCCCAATCTCGGCGCCGACTACCAGACTGCCTTCGATGCGATCTATCCGAAGCTGGCCGCGAAATACGATGTGCCGCTTTATCCGTTCTTTCTCGATGGCGTTGCCGGCGAGAGCGGGTTTCAGCTCGAGGACGGCCTGCACCCCAATGCCAAGGGCGTCGACCGCATGATCGAGCGCATCCTGCCTACGGTGGAGAAGGCGATTGCAGCGGTCGAGGGCTGAGCCTGAAGCGGGATCTTCGCTTCTGACGGCAGCTTCCGTAAGGGAAACATTAGGGAAAGCCTGCGACCAACAAACCACTTGCCCCGTTTGAATATCGATGATTCGCTAGGGGCATAGTTCGATTCGAGGAAGGGAGGCTCACCATGCCGCGTCTTTTCACCGCCCTCGAAATACCGCGTGACGCCGCTCTTTCGCTGTCCCTGCTCAGGGGCGGCCTGCCCGGGGCGCGCTGGATCGATGTCGAAAACTACCACATGACGCTGCGCTTCATCGGCGATGTCGAGGGCCATGTCGCCGACGAAATCGCCAACGCGCTCGACCGGGTTCACCGCCCATCCTTCTCGCTGACGCTGTCAGGGGTCGGCGCCTTCGGCCAGAAAAAGCCGCATGCCGTCTGGGCCGGCGTCTTCGCCTCGCCCGATCTGTCGGCGCTGCAAGGCGAAATCGACCGCATCTGCCAGCGGCTCGGCCTGCCCGCCGATCCGCGCAAGTTCACGCCGCATGTGACGCTGGCGCGCCTGCGCAATTCGAGCCCGCTCGACGTTGCGCAATATCTGTCGGCGCGCGGCAATTTCTCGACGCTGCCGTTCCGCGTCGGCCGCTTCGTGCTGATGTCGTCGCGCGATTCGGTCGGCGGCGGACCCTACATCGTCGAAGAGGCCTGGCCGCTCTCCAGCGTCGATGCGCGCGCTTCGAGCAGCTTTGCCAACGCCTCCGACGCTTCGCGGATCATGCGGTAGACCGAGGCGAAGGCTTCCGGGCCGTCGTAATAAGGGTCCGGCACGTCGCGGGTTTTGCCCTGTGCGAACTCCACCAGCAACTGGATGCGCTCGCTTGCGTGAGCCGGCGCCAGCGCCATCAGGTCGCGGACATTCTGCCGATCCATGCCGAGGATCAGGTCGAATCGCGAAAAATCCTCCGGCCTGACCTTGCGCGCCCGCTGCCCGGAAATGTCGATGCCGTGACGGGCGGCGATCGCAACCGAGCGTGGATCGGGGGCTTCGCCAAGGTTCCAGCCGCCGGTCGCCGCAGAATCCAGCATCATGTCGCGGCCGCGCTCGGCCAGTACGGCGCGAAACACGCCTTCCGCGAGTGGCGAGCGGCAGATATTGCCGAGGCAAACGAAGAGTATGGAGTTTATCGGCTTTATGCTCATCGGTATGCGCCGTTTGTGCATTTGGAAGCCCAAAACGCAAGGCACTTTTGGGCGACTTGCATTATGGTGAGGGTCAAGATCTGGAATAGCACGGGACATCATCATGACGAGAGAGAAACTCAGCAAGGACGCCATTACAGCTGCACTGGCCGAACTGGGCGGCTGGTCGCTGGCCGCGGACGGCGCTTCCATCAAACGCAGCTTCGTCTTCAAGAATTTTTCCGAAGCCTTCGCCTTCATGACCCGCGTCGCCCTGGCCGCGGAGAAGATGGACCATCACCCCGACTGGTCGAACGTCTACAAGACGGTGGACGTGACCCTGAACACCCACGATGCCGGCGGCGTCACCGCGCTGGACATTGCGCTGGCCAAGAAGATGAACTTGTATTCCGGCGGCTGACCGTCCGGCGTTGCAACGCGCCAGTGCCGACAAATCGGCGCCATCCTCTTGTAGCAGCCCCGCGCTTTCACCACATTTTCCGGTGGCGGCCGCGCGCAATACGCTGCGCGACGGCCTGCAAAGGAGACATTGATGGCGCAACAACCCGGTTTTGATTTCTTCGGCTTCGGCAACAGGCTGGGGGATGAAAGCGAAGTGCGTGCCAAATTCTGGCGCACGGCCAAGAAGGCCGCCCGGCAGATTCCGTTCATGGAAGAGGTTGTCGCCGCCTATTACTGCGCGCTCGACAAGAAGACGCCTTTGCGCGCCAAGGGCATATTGCTCGCCGCGCTCGGCTATTTCGTGCTGCCGGTCGACGTCATCCCCGATTTCGTGCTCGGCCTCGGCTTCACTGACGACATCGCCGTGCTGACGGCCGCGATCACCGCCGTCAGCGCCCACATCACCCCCGCCCACCGCAAGGCCGCCAGGGAGGCGATTGCCGACAACAGCTAATCGGCCGTCGCATTGGCAACTGGTTCAGTAGAAATCCGGCGCTCAAACAGGGCGATAGCGGCTTGGTTTCGGCTTCCGCTGCGGCCGTTGAAAAAGTCAAACTCTTGCCGCTTTCGTGGCCTCCAAGTCGGCGCAGGGACATTGCGAAAGCCGTTTTTCAACAAGCGGCGCGGAAATGGCGGTGGTTTCCATGGGTGAATGTCCTTTTCCAAGGGAAATTCACCGTTTGGTAACCCAGATTAAATCAAAATGAAGCGACGGGCAGGACGCCAAGCCGGCCTGCCCCCGCACCATTTGGAATACGGGAAAAACGATGCGCGGATTGATTGCACTAGTCTCGAGCCTGGTCCTGGTGGCCTTTGCAGCGCCGGCGCTGGCGCAGCAGGCGACCAAGATCGGCCAGCACAACGCCTGGGGCACCTACAGCTACCAGGCGCAGGGCGGCAAGGTCTGCTACGTGCTGACCGTGCCGACCGACAAGCAGCCGCCGACGCTCGACCATGGCGACATGTTCTTCTTCGTCAGCCAGCGGCCGGGTCAGCAAGTGTCCTACGAGCCGCAATTCATCGCCGGCTACACCTTCCAGGAAGGCTCCAAGGCGACCGTCACCATCGACAAGAAGTCGTTCTCGATGTTCACCCGCGGCAAATCGGCCTGGGTGGAGAACGCCGCCGAAGAGCCGGTGCTGATCGCCGCCATGAAGACCGGCACCGACATGAAGGTGTCGGCGAAGTCCGGCCGCGGCAACACCACAACCTATGTGTTCTCGCTGAAAGGCATCTCGGCCGCGCTGACCTCGATCGCCAAGTGCAAGTAGGTTAGCGCAACGCGGCCTCCTTCAGCGGATGCAGATGCTCGTAAGGCGACCGACCTTCCTTGAAGCAACATGCCAAATCGCTTTAGCTGGCTTGGCATTTCTTCTCCTACTCGACTTTATCGATGCAGCAAGCGTTCGCTGCGATGTTACGCCAGCGTCGTCCTGGTGCAGCGTCTGGGGAGTGTCCGAAGGCCCGGTTGGTATGGCTTGGAACTATCGGAGCCAGACCGTCTACTTGCGATCCGACATTGCTCGGATGGCCATCTTGGCCATAGCGATACTCACACCATTCGTTACAACGAGGCCCGCTTGGGGAATGGGGCTGTTGGCCGGTGTCGGCATCTTGGGTTCGGTTGCACTAGAATTTCTTGGTCCGACGCTTCTGTGATTTCAAACTGAGACACTACCGAAAAGTCGCCCCGCATGACTCTGCCCGCAACCTGTGCTATGCGCCGCGCTTCGTTTTCGGCACGATGGATGAAATCGGCCGCAATTCGCTTATATTGGCGCTGCTATGACCCTTTCCTTCGATCTCACCACTGAGGGCGCACGCGATGCGTTGCGTGCCCGCACTGCTTCGGCTGAAAAGCCGTCGCTGATCGGCCTGACCCGGGCCGAACTCGGCGAAGCCCTTGTTGGCGCCGGCATCGTGCCCGAGCGCCAGGCGAAGATGCGCGCCCAGCAGCTGTGGCACTGGATGTATGTGCGCGGCGTGTCCGACTTTGCCGGCATGTTCAACATCTCCAAGGATTTGCGCGCCGAGCTCGACAAGCATTTCACCGTCGCCCGGCCCGAAATCGTCGAGGAGCAGATTTCCGCCGACGGCACCCGCAAATGGCTGTTCCGCTTTCCGCCGCGCGGCGCCGGCCGTCCGGTCGAGATCGAGACCGTCTACATCCCCGAGGAAGGCCGCGGCACGCTCTGCATCTCGTCGCAGGTCGGCTGCACGCTGACTTGCTCCTTCTGCCACACCGGCACCCAGAAGCTGGTTCGCAATTTGACGGCGGAAGAAATCCTCGCCCAACTGCTCACCGCCCGCGACCGTCTCGGCGACTTCCCCGACCGCGACACGCCCGACGGCGCCATCGTGCCGGCCGAGGGCCGCAAGGTCTCCAACATCGTCATGATGGGCATGGGCGAGCCGCTGTACAATTTTGAGGCGGTGAAGAAGGCGCTGCTGATCGCCTCCGACGGCGATGGACTTTCCTTGTCGAAACGTCGCATCACGCTGTCGACCTCCGGCGTCGTGCCCGAAATCTTCCGCACTGGCGAGGAGATCGGCGTCATGCTGGCGATCTCGCTGCATGCCACCAACGACGACCTGCGCGACCTCCTGGTGCCGATCAACAAGAAGTATCCGTTGAAGGAACTGATCGCGGCCTGCCGCGCCTATCCCGGCCTGTCCAACGCCAAGCGCATCACCTTCGAATATGTGATGCTGAAGGACGTCAACGATTCCATCGAGGATGCCAAGGGGCTGATCAAGTTGCTCAAGGGCATTCCGGCCAAGATCAACCTGATCCCGTTCAACCCGTGGCCGGGCACCAACTACCAGTGCTCGGACTGGGAGACGATCGAGAAATTCGCCGACTACATCAACAATGCCGGCTACGCTTCGCCGATCCGAACGCCCCGCGGCCGTGATATCCTGGCCGCCTGCGGCCAGCTCAAGTCGGACTCCGAACGCATGCGCAAGGTCGACCGGCTGGCGCTGGAAGCGATGATGATCGCGGGGCATGGCGAGGCGTGAGCCGCCTCATCGCCTATCTCGTCCGCTTCGCCGTCATCCTGTTCGGCTATGTCGTCGCCGCGCTGGCGGCGAGCGCCTTTCTCAACATCCTGTTCCTGGCCTCGCTCGGTTACGCGCCGGAACATGCCCACCCGACGGCAACCGCATCGCTGTATTTTTCGATCCCCTTCGTGGCGCTGTTCATCGCTTATTTCGCCTTCATGCCGGCGGCGATCGTCATCCTGATCTCGGAAATCTTCCGCCGCCGCGACTGGCTGTTCTATGCGCTTGCGGGCGGCGTCGTGGCCGCGGTGTTCCTCGGCTTTGTCCACCGGAATGCCGATATCAATTTCGATGTCACCGATCCGCGCGCCATCGCCGCCGTGATCGGCTGCGGCATGGTTGGCGGCATCTTTTACTGGCTAAGTGCCGGCCGCTGGGCCGGAAGCTGGTGGCAGGCCGCTACTTCGCCTGAGCGGTCAGAGTCCTGAGTGCGACGGCGAAAAACGCTCCGGCAAAGAGAATAGCCGACCACCGCCGCGACTCCTGAACAGCAACTCGCCACGAGGTGAACAGTCGATTTTTAACGATTTCCTGCACATTGATTGGCAGGAACACTTTTCGTTTTTTCGATCTGCAGGTTGCCCCAACTACTATGGACCGGTTTGCAACTCTCATTCTCGGATATATGGTCGCAGTAGCAGCGTCTAGTACAACCCTGGTCACAATGACCCTCGTATACGGCGCCTGGAAAGATCCCGAGCATTGGGTAGGGGTTCTCGCGATAAGCCCTGTCTTGGTGTTGTTCTTTGGCGTATTCATCGGTCTTCTGGGTGTCCTGCCTTTCTGCCTGGTTGTCACATTGGCAGCATTCTTTTCGATCAGAACTCCATTCTACTACGCGATCGCGGGCGGCCTGAGCGGCATCGTCAGTTACTTTCCATTCTGGATCGAGTATCAACCATTTTGGAGATATGTTGGCGAGGTGCAGAAAGTGCACTGGATTACCGGCACTCCAACAGTCCCTCCTCTGGAGACTCACGCCGCGTTGTTCACCTGCGGCCTCGTCGCTGGTCTGGCCTATTGGGCGGTTGCGGGGCGCAGCGCAGGCTGGCGAAAGGCTACTTCGCCTGAGCGGTCAGAATCTTGAGCGCGAAGGCCGAAAACACCCCGGCGAACAGATAGTCGACCACCCGTGTGATGCGCGGGCTGGCCTTCATCGCCGCCGAAAACCTTTCCGCCGCAAACACCATCGGCGCCGTCACCGGGATCGACAGCACGATGAACATGACGCCGAGGACGAACAATTGTCCCGGCGCGTTCGGGTCATGCGCCGAGACGAATTGCGGCAAAAACGTCATGAAGAACAGGATGATCTTCGGGTTGAGCAGATTGACGCCGAGCCCGGCGGCCCAGCTGCGGGACAGCGAAATCTCGGGGCCGCTCTTCTTCTCCGGTGAAAACGCCGAGCCCTTGGCGAGGGCCTGCCAGGCGAGGAAGACGAGATAGGCGGCACCGAAGATTTTCAGCACGAGGAAGGCCATCGGCGAGGCGACGATCAGCGCCGAGATGCCGACCGCCACCAAAGTGGTGTGGATCAGCGTGCCGGTGAGCGCCCCGGCCAGCGAGGCAAAGCCGGCGGCGCGGCCCTGGCTCAGCGTGCGCGAGACGAACAGCGTCATGTCCGGCCCCGGCGTGATCGCCAGGATCATGGTGGCGATGGCGAACGGGATCAGCGTCGTGGTGTCGGGAATGAAGGACATTGATCGCCCCTAACAGAGCATCGGACCCAAAAGTGGAGGCCGGTTTTGGGAGACTTCGATGCTTATACAAAAAGGAAGCGCAGCCTATAGCGCACGCGGCGCGCCCGGGCCAGCGTCTGCAAGCCGCAGCATCTGGTCCAGCCCTGATCCGCGTTCGTCCCTTGCGCTGGCCGGAAAGCCCGTGATACCTCGCCCGCGAAGAACCCTTGTCGCGGAACCGCCAACAATGTCGAAGACAAAAGACGTCAAGAAGGTCGTGCTCGCCTATTCCGGCGGCCTCGACACCTCCATCATTCTGAAATGGCTGCAGACCGAACTCGGCGCCGAAGTCGTCACCTTCACCGCCGATCTCGGCCAGGGCGGCGAGCTGGAGCCGGCGCGCAAGAAGGCCGAGATGATGGGCATCAAGGATATCCGCGTCGTCGATGTGCGCGAAGAGTTCGTCTCGGACTTCGTCTTCCCGATGTTTCGCGCCAACGCCGTCTATGAAGGCACCTATTTGCTCGGCACCTCGATCGCCCGGCCGCTGATCTCCAAGCATCTGGTCGAGATCGCCAAAGAGACGGGCGCCGACGCGATTGCCCACGGCGCCACCGGCAAGGGCAACGACCAGGTTCGTTTCGAGCTGTCGGCCTATGCGCTCAACCCCGACATCAAGGTCATCGCGCCATGGCGCGATTGGTCGTTCAAGTCGCGTACCGACCTGATCAACTTCGCCGAGCAGCACCAGATCCCGGTGGCGAAGGACAAAAGGGGCGAGGCGCCCTTCTCGGTCGACGCCAACCTCCTGCACTCCTCCTCCGAGGGCAAGGTGCTGGAAGATCCGTGGAGCGAGCCGCCGGAATTTGTCCACCAGCGCACCGTCTCGCCGATGGACGCGCCCGACAAGGTCACCGAGATCGAGATCGAATTCTTGAAGGGCGACCCGATTGCGCTCAACGGCAAGAAGCTGTCGCCGGCTGAGATGCTGACCGCCCTCAACGACCTCGGCCGCGACAATGGCATCGGCCGGCTCGACCTGGTCGAGAACCGCTTCGTCGGCATGAAGTCGCGCGGCGTCTACGAAACACCTGGCGGCACCATCCTGATCGTGGCCCACCGCGCCATCGAATCGATTACGCTCGACAGGGGTGCAGGCCACCTCAAGGACGAGTTCATGCCGCGCTACGCCGAGCTCATCTACAACGGCTTCTGGTTTTCGCCCGAGCGGCTGATGCTGCAGGCGATGATCGACAAGAGCCAGGAAGATGTCGAAGGCACGGTGCGCCTGAAGCTCTACAAGGGCAATGTCATGGTCACCGGCCGCAAGTCGAAGAAGACGCTCTATTCCGACGCACTGGTCACCTTCGAGGATGACCGCGGCGCCTATGACCAGAAGGACGCCGCCGGCTTCATCCGCCTCAATGCGCTGCGGCTGAGGACACTGGCCGCGCGCAACCGCAAGGGTTGAGCTCAACTACTATCCAGGAAAACCCGGCGGAGACGCAGGTCAAGGGCGAAAGCCACTGCGCCGCGGAACTCCAAGTTCCGTACCTGCAAGGGTTTTGACGGCACCTTCCAGGTTCCCGCTTCCCGGAAATGCCCGCTGAGCGGCTACGCGAACAATTGAGAGCCCAGGCGCTCGCCGCTCTTGGCATGCCAAACCCTCAACAAAAAAGCCCGGCACATGGCCGGGCTTTCCGTTGAATGGATTTTCTATCAACCGCCGTCGATCGCGTCGGCGATCTGGGCGATGGCCTGCTGGTAGACGCTGGCCGAATTCCAGCCGGCAATGGCGCCCATATTGGCACTGGCGCTCGCACCCGCCCGCCAGCCATGAGCCTTGAGGAAGTTGGCGGTGGACGCCAGCGCGGTTGCCTTGTCGCGCAGGTTTCCGTTGCCGACGCCATATTTCAGGACATTTCCGGGCAGGAACTGCGTATGGCCGATCTCGCCATGCGCGGCACCCACCGACGAGGCGCTCAGCGCGCCGCGATCGACCAGCTTCAGCGCGGCAATGGCATGCGGGTAGAAGAACCCCGGGCGGCGGCAATCATAGGCAAGCGTGAGAATGGCGGAGACCGTATTCTGGTTGCCCATGGCGGAGCCAAAGCCCGTCTCCATGCCCCAGATGGCGAGCAGCACGCCCGGCGACACGCCGTAATTGCTCTCGATCCTCTCGAACATGGCGGCGTTCTGCTTCTTCAGCGAACGGCCCCTGGAAATGATCGAGGCCCCGCCACGACGCTTCATGAAAGCATCCACCGAGCCGCTGAACGCCTTGTGGATGGCGCGGTCGACGGAGATCGTCTTTGTCGCGTAGCTGGCGCCGGCCAGAGCGGCCAGGCCTTTGGGACCAACACCTTCGGCCTTGGCCTCTGCCGCGAATTCCGGCTTCCACGCCTCGAAACCGGCGCCGGTCTTGCCGCAGCTGGCCGCCGCCTGCGCGCCCGTCGCCAGCGCAAGCACCGCCACCACCGTGGCAGCAAAAATCCTTCCCTTGGCAAACAATGCCATGCTTCTCTCCTGATTTGCCTGAATCACGTCCCGGTTGTGAACTTGCCAGTGAAACGCGCCATTGTCACCGTACCCCCGGCGCCACGCTGGCCAATGCAGCGGAATTTGCCTACGATCAAGTGCTTATTGTGGCGGGAGCGCGCGACGCAGGGCGGGACAATCCGCTGCTCGAACAAAAAAGATCTCGCATCGGTATGGAACGCCTGCCCATGGCCGGCGTTTGGGCGAGGCGCCGCTCCGCACCATATCCATACCCTGACCATATGCTGACGTTTTGAGATCGACATGAAACTGTTCGACTGTCCGCATTGCGGCCACCGCCTCTATTTCGAGAACGCGCAGTGCCTGAGCTGTTCGAGCCTTGTGCTCTACGACCCCGAGCATGCGCGCTTTGCCTTGTCTGATGTGAACGGCATCTTCCACTGCACCAATGCCGATGAATGCGCCTGCAACTGGATGGCCGAGCCCGGCCACCCCTTCTGCCGCGCCTGCGCGCTGAACAAGCTGATCCCGGATCTCTCTGTGGACGGCAACCGCCGCCGCTGGATCCGCGTCGAGGCGGCCAAGAAGCGCGCCATCTATTCGCTGCTCGCCTTCGGCCTGCCGGTGGCGCCCAAGCAGAACCCCGGCGACGAAATCGGCCTTGCCTTCGACTTCCTGGCCGACCCGATCGGCGGTGGTCCCGGCGGCGAGCGCATCCTCACCGGCCACGACAACGGCCTGATCACGCTCAACGTCGCCGAGGCGGACTCAGCCGAGCGCGAGCGGCGGCGCGTCGAGATGGGCGAGAACTACCGCACGCTGCTCGGCCATTTCCGCCATGAGCTCGGCCACTACTATTGGGACCGGCTGATCCGCGACGACCCGCAACGGCTCGACGCCTTTCGCGCACTGTTCGGCGACGAGCGCGCCGACTATGAGCAGGCACTGCAGACCTACTATGCCAATGGCGCGGCACCCGACTGGCAGCAGAGCCATATTTCAGCCTATGCGACGTCGCATCCATGGGAGGACTGGGCCGAGACCTGGGCGCACCATCTGCACATCACCGACACGCTGGAAATGGTGCACGCCCTGAACTTTCCGCTCGGCCAGCTGGAGACGATGGAAGCCAATGTGCTGCCGCTGGGCGACACCGGTGGCCGCCTGCAGCCCGCACCCGCCGAGCCTGACGCCGTACCCGAGCCTTTCGAAAGGATCCTCGCCCGCTGGCTGGTGCTGTCGGAAGCTTCCAACTCGATCAACCGCTGCATGGGCCTGCCCGACCTCTATCCCTTCGTCATTTCGGACGTGACGGCGCGGAAACTCGCCTTCGTGCATGAGCTTTTGACCGGTTTGCCGAAAGAAACCGGAATAAATCGTGAGCCGATCCGGGCATTTTAGCCGGAACGCATGCGCTCCGTTTTCGTTTGGGCTCGCGAGGGACCATGAAAACGGAGAGAAACCAATGAGACGCATACTGTTTCCGGCCGTCGCCGGGGCGCTTGTCGCCATGTCGGGTGCGGCACTCGCCGATACCGCCGTCTCGGCCGTCACCGATCTTAACGTGCGCGCCGGTCCCGGCCCGCAATATCCGGTGATCGGCGTGCTTGCCGCCGGCCAGTCGGCGACGCTCAATGGCTGCATCGAAAACAGCAAATGGTGCACCATTGCCGAGGCTGGCGGCCAGGGCTGGGTCTATTCCGACTATGTAACGGCCGATTTCGGCGGCAGCCGGGTCGTGCTGACGCGCCGCCCCGCCGACGCCGCCATCACCGTCGTTGCACCGCCGCAGGATGATTATCCCGACACCTATACCGGCGCGATCCTGTCCGACGACGGCCCCATCGACGCCATCGACAGGCCGCCGGCGGAAGTCGGCACCTATGTCAGCACGCACCGGCTCGACCCCGTCTATCTCGACGGCGAAGTGGTCACGGGCGCGACCTTGCCCGACACCGTCGAACTGCGCGAAATCCCCGACTATCGCTACCGCTACGTCTATGTGAACGGCCAGCAGGCGCTGGTCGACCCCCAGACACGGCGCATCATGTACGTCGTGCGCTGATTTTTGCCTGCAGTGACCAATAAGTGAACTTTGTGCCGCCCTCCTACCTTGGTCGAGGGCGGCGCAAATGCTCGCCGAACAGCAGCGATTGCGCGCAACGCGCCGATCCCCTAGATCATGCGACCCGATGCGTTCGGCAGAGGAATTCGCGTGACATCAGATCCAGTCGCCTTCGAGCGCTATCGCAACACGGCCACCGAAAAGACCAACCTGCCGCGCCTGATGATCGGGACGGCCATCGTCGTCCTGTTCTGGGTGGCGATCACTTTGGTGGTGGTGCTTGGCGGCACCTATCTCGCCATCATCTGGCATGTATTGCCGGGCGATCCGCGCGGGCCGCTACAGGGCTTTCTGGCCTCGCCCATCGGCATACTCACCGCGCTCACCTCGTTTGCCGGCATCTGGATCGGCCTGTGGCTTGCCATGCGTTTCGTCCATGGCGAGCCGCTCGCAGCACTTTTCGGCGCCAGCCGTCGCGTCTCCTTGCCGGGGTTCGTCAAAGGCCTGATCGCGGTGCTGATCACCTCGGCGATCTCCGAGATCCTGCTCTATGGCCTGCAGCCCGAAATCGCGCGCGGCGCGATCAGCCTGTCGACCTGGCTTCTGTTCCTGCTCCCGATCGTGGCCCTGACCCTGCTGCAGACTTCGTCCGAGGAGATGCTGTTTCGCAGCTATCTGCTGCGCGGCCTGGCCAAGCGGTTTCAGAGCCCTTACGTCTGGGCGCTGCTGCCCGCCTTGCTGTTCACCTCCTTGCACTGGAGCCCGGATTCAAGCCTCACCATCAACGCCTGCGTGCTGGCCTCGATCGCCGCTTTCGCCTTCCTGCTGACGCTGCTGGTCTATGTCACCGGCAATCTCGGTGCCGCCTTCGGCGCCCATCTCGGCAACAATCTCACCGGCTTCCTGCTGATCTCGCATCAGGAAAGCTACAATTCCTTCGCCCTGTTCAACGCCAAGCCGCTGGAAGGCCCCGGCTGGACGACGACGGATGCCGTCATCATCGCCGCAATCGGCATTGTCTGCACCTTGCTGACGATCCTGCTGCTGCTGCACCCACGCTCGCCGCTGAAAGTCGAGCCGGTCTCCGGATAAGGCTATGATCCGGCAAGAAGCAGGAGGACGACGCTGATGCGCATCACGCTCGTGGTGGCCGGCACCATCCCGTCCAGAGGCTATGGCGGTACCCAGCGTCAGGTCGAGTGGCTGGCAAGCGAGCTCGTCCGCTGTGGCCACCATGTCGTGCTGATCGCCAACCCCGGCTCGGACCACCCGCTTTGCGAGGTCAGGCACGCATCGTCGGCAGCGCAATGCCTGGCTGCCATTCCGGCCGACACCGAGATCGTGCATTTCAACGGCTGGTACATCGAGGCGCCGTTTCCGACCCTCAACACCGAGCACGGTTATGCGCCTCAACACCCAAGGCCGCGGCCGAACTGGAGTTTCGTCAGCGCCAGCCACGCCCGCAATCACGGCAGGGAAACCTTCGTCCACAACGGCTTCCCGGTGGATGCCTATCGGCTGGCCGGGCAGAAGAACGACCGCCTGCTGTTCCTCGCCGGCATCGCCCGCGCCGGCAAAAACCTTAGCCGCGCCGTCGAGCTGGCCAAGGAATTCGATTTTCCGCTCGATATTGCCGGCGGCTCGCGCTGGCGGCTGCTGACCCGCAGCCAGGTCCGGCGCGACGGCGTCTTCTTCAAAAGCCTCAGCAGGCGCTACCGCTTCCACGGCACCGTCGATGGCGACGCCAAGCTGCGCCTGCTCGGCGAGGCAAAGGCTTTTCTCAACCCGATCGCCTGGGAAGAGCCGTTCGGCATGGCGCCGGTCGAGGCGATGCTGTGCGGAACGCCGGTGCTGACCACGCCACGCGGCGCCTTACCCGAGATCGTCGACGCCGACACCGGGCGGTTCTTCGATACAGACGCGGAGTTCGGCTCAGCGCTCGGCGAGATAGCCGGCCTGTCCCCGCAACGCTGCCGTGAGTCCGCCGCCGATCGGTTTCCGATCGCCAGAACCGCCAAGGGCTATCTCGACCTCTACACGCGCGTCATCGATGGCGAGGCGCTGCCGTGAGCTTGTTCCATCCGGCCCGCACCTTGACTCTTCGGCCGATTTCCTGTCTACAGCCCCCGAATTCCGCGACGAGTACTCCTCCGAGCAAGCCGACCAGGACGCCAACACCTCTTTGAGGTGGGTGCTGTAAACAGATCCTGGAGGCCAACACCCGGCAGCGCTGAGCGCCCCCGGGTGCTTTTTGGCTTTGCGCTTGCCCGGGCTTTGTTTGGACAAGCTCTTTTGTTTGGACACTTGGCGCGAACGCATTACCTCTCGGATCGAACCCCGAACCGAGATCGAAGGACGACAGATGTTTGAATCACTTCAGGAGCGCCTTGGCTCCATCCTGAACGGCCTGACCGGCCGCGGCGCGCTGTCGGAGGCGGATGTCTCGGCAGCGCTGCGCGAGGTGCGCCGTGCGCTGCTCGAGGCCGACGTGGCGCTGGAAGTGGTGCGTTCCTTCACTGACAAGGTGCGCGAGAAGGCTGTCGGCGCCGCGGTCGTCAAGTCGATCAAGCCGGGACAGATGGTCGTCAAGATCGTCCATGACGAGCTGGTCGACATGCTGGGCGCCGAGGGCGTCGCCGTCGACCTCAATGCGCCCGCCCCGGTCGTCATCATGATGGTCGGTCTGCAGGGCTCCGGCAAGACGACAACCTCGGCCAAGATCGCCAAGCGGCTGACCGAGCGCCAGAACAAGAAGGTCCTGATGGCCTCGCTCGACACGCGGCGTCCGGCCGCGCAGGAGCAGCTCCGCCAGCTCGGCGAGCAGGTCAAGGTGGCGACGCTGCCGGTCATATCAGGCCAGAACCCGGTCGACATCGCCAAGCGCGCCGTGCAGGCGGCCAAGCTCGGCGGCCATGACGTCGTCATCCTCGACACCGCCGGCCGCACCCATATTGACGAGCCGCTGATGGTCGAAATGGCCGACATCAAGAAGGTGTCGAGCCCGCACGAGATCCTGCTGGTCGCGGATTCGCTGACCGGCCAGGACGCCGTCAACCTGGCCAAGAGCTTCGACGAGCGCGTCGGCATCACCGGCCTGGTGCTGACCCGCATGGACGGCGACGGCCGTGGCGGCGCAGCCCTTTCGATGCGCGCCGTCACCGGCAAGCCGATCAAGCTGATCGGCACCGGCGAAAAGATGGACGGGCTGGAGGAATTCCACCCCAAGCGCATCGCCGACCGTATCCTCGGCATGGGCGACATCGTCTCGCTCGTCGAAAAAGCCGCCGAAAACATCGACGCCGAACAGGCGGCGGCGATGGCCAAGAAGATGCAGTCGGGCAAGTTCGATTTGAACGACCTCGCCGGCCAGCTTCAGCAGATGTCGAAAATGGGTGGCATGGGCGGCATCATGGGCATGATGCCCGGCATGGGCAAGATGAAGGACCAGATGGCCGCCGCCGGCCTCGACGACAAGATGTTCGGCCGGCAGCTTGCCATCATCTCGTCGATGACCAAGGCCGAGCGCGCCAATCCCGATATTTTGAAACATTCGCGCAAGAAGCGCATTGCCGCCGGTTCCGGCACCGATGCGGCCGAAATCAACAAGCTCCTGAAAATGCATCGCGGCATGGCCGACATGATGAAGGCGATGGGCGGCAAGGGCAAAGGCGGCGGCCTGATGCGCGGCATGATGGGCGGCCTGGCCTCCAAGATGGGCCTCGGCGGCATGATGCCGGGTGGCATGGGCGGCATGGGCGGTGGCATGCCCGATCTGTCTAAGATGGACCCAAAGCAGCTCGAAGCCTTACAGAAGCAGGCGCAGGCCGCAGGCCTCGGCGGCATGAAGGGCCTGCCCGCTCCCGGCGGCGGTGGCCTGCCCGGTCTGCCCGGCGGCATGAAACTTCCGGGGCTTCCCAGCCTGGGCGGCGGCGGACTGCCCGGCCTCGGCAAGAAGAAGTGAGGACGCTATGAACGAAGAAAAGGACATGGCCGACGCCCGCACCATTCTGGCCGGCTATCGCGCTTCGATCGACAACATCGACGCCGCCCTCATCCACATGCTGGCCGAGCGCTTCCGCTGCACCAAGGCGGTCGGAGTGCTGAAGGCCGAGCATGGCCTGCCGCCGGCCGACCCGGCGCGCGAGCAGCAGCAGATTACCCGCCTTCGCCAGCTGGCGAAGGATGCCCATCTCGACCCCGATTTCGCGGAAAAATTCCTCAACTTCGTCGTCCGCGAAGTGATCCGCCATCACGAGCAGATCGCCGCGTCCAACGGCGCAAGCAAAGCCGGCTAAATATTAGCCAAACCTATCATTGAAATCAGAGCTTTTAGGAGAAATGAAATGGCACTGAAGATCAGACTGGCCCGTGCGGGCTCGAAGAAGCGTCCTTACTACCACGTCGTCATCGCCGACGCCCGTTCGCCACGCGACGGCCGGTTCATCGAGTCGATCGGCTCGTGGAACCCGCTGCTTCCGAAGGACGGCGAACGCGTCAAGGTCGACGCCGACCGCGTCAAGCATTGGCTGTCGCACGGCGCCCAGCCGACCGACCGCGTGCTGCGCTTCCTCGACGAGGCCGGCCTGCTCAAGCGCGAAGCCCGCTCCAACCCGAAGAAGGCCGAGCCGGGCAAGAAGGCGCAGGAACGCGCCGCTCTGCTGAAGAAGGCCCAGGAAGACGCAGCTGCAGCCGTTGCCGCCGCTGCCGCTGCCCCGGCCGAAGCGGAAGCAGCCACCGCCGAGTAAGCGTTCGCTTTCATCGCTTTAAGAAAACGGCGGGCCTAGGCCCGCCGTTTTTCGTTGACGTCCGCTCAATAGCCATCCGGGCAGCGGGCGATATAGACACGCCCATAGCGGTCCCGATAGCGGCAACGGTCCGGTTCGTTGGCCCGGCCGATCAGTGCTCCTGCAACGGCACCAACCGCGCCGCCAACGACGGCCCCTTCCACGGGATCATTTGCGACCGCAGCGCCTATGGCCGCTCCGCCCAGGCCGCCGACAGCCGCGCCTTTTTCCGTTTGCGAACAGGCGCCGAGCGCCGTTGCCAAGACCAGAATGGTAAGAATTTTCTTCATTGTCGTTCCTCTCCAACGGAAAGCGCCTCCACGCGCCTTGGCTCGACAACGCATGACACCGTGAATTGATCCATTAGAGGGAACGATGCGTTCCGGCCCATCCCAGCCGGGGCGGCTCGTCCTATTTCTCGGTCGCCTTCTTCAGGTTGGCGAGGCCCGCCTCGAAATCCTTGCCGATCAGCGTATCGAAATTCATGAACAGGCCCATCAGCTTGGCAATGAAAGGCCGGCTGCCGCGCATCGCCCAGGTGACGCTGGTGGTGTCACCGGCCGGCTTCAGGGTGAAGTCGACGCTGTTGTTGGCCCGGAACGGTTTTTCGAAATCGAGCTTCAGCGACACCAGCGAGGACGGCACGGAATTGACGATTTCCATGCGTCCCTTGCCGGCCTTGGCATTACCTTCCCAGGCATAGGCCGCGCCCTTGCCGGCATCAGTGCCGGACAGCGTGCGCTTCATCGCCGGGTCGAGCTTTTCGTAGGGTGACCATTCGGGCCAGTGCTTGAAATCGTTGATCAGCGGAAAGATTGCTTCCGGTGCAGCCTTGATGCTGGCCGTGCGGCTGGTGACGAAATCATTCGACCGTGTCGCGGCATAAAGAAGGACGGCGGCGATGATGATCATCAAAGTGATGAGGATGGTGGTGAACATCTTTTTCTCCTCTGCGCTTATTCGCTGAACGGGATCAGGGCACGCACGCGTGGGTCGCGCAGATACAGGCCGCCCCACAGGATGATGCCGAGATAGACGCTAAACAGCGTGTGCGAAAACAACGGGCTGCCGACACGCATATTGGTGGCGATGGCGCCGCCAAGATAGCCGGTCAGCAGGATGGCGCCGAGCACCGAGGTGCGCGGCAGCGCATAGAGCGCCGTCGAGATCAGCCCGATGACGCCGAGCAGGCGCGCGACGTTGACATCAGCCGGCCAGCCGAGCGGCACCATGGTCTGGGTGACGACGTCGAGCGGCGGCAGCTTGATGACGCCGTCGAAGATCATGAACAGGATGATGAGGCCGCTGAGTACGCGGCCGGTCCACAGGGTGCCCGACGAGGCAGGCGTGGTTTGAGAAATGCTCATGGTAGTTCCCTCCTGGGTGATTTCAGCCGTTTGCTGGCTTCGGACCAAGGACGGGCCACGAGGCGGCGATCCTACAGGGGCGGGATTCTTTTTGGGCGCGGCGGCATCACTCGTATCTAGGCCTAGGAGAAATAAAACTTTTCGGCCGGGATCATCTTCGGCGGCGTCTCGCCAAGCGCCTCGAACACCGAGATCTCGCAGACGCGGCAGAGGCCGTCCAGCGCAAGGTCGTTGGGCTGGGTGCCGAACGGATCCTCGAGCTCCTCCGATAACGCGTCGAGGCCGAAGAAAGTGTAGGCGATCAGCGCCGTGAACAGCGGCGTCGCCCAGCCGGCGGCGGAGGCCAGCCCGAATGGCAACAGCAGGCAGAAGATGTAGGCGGTCCGCTGCAGGAGCAGCGTGTAGGCAAAGGGCAGCGGCGTCCCGGCGATGCGCTCGCAGCCGGCCTGCGCAGCGGCGATTTCCGACAGCCGCTCATCGAGGATGCGGTAGCCGATCGTATCGATGGCACCTGCCTTGCGAAGTGCCGCGATCCGTCCGCCCATCCGCCGCACCATGGCGTCCGGTGCGTTGGCGGCCTTGGCGGCGCCTTCAACGTCGTTGCCGATGAAGGTGCGGGCTTCCGCCGTGGCGTCGACGCGCCTGAGCAGGCCGCGCAGGAAGTGACAGAAGGCGGTTGCTTCCATCAGCAGGCCGCGCAGTTCGGTGCGGTCCTCGATCAGGCCGCTCGAGGCGCGCGCGAGGTTGCGGATGTCGAAGACCAGTTGGCCCCACAGCTTGCGCGCTTCCCACCAGCGGTCATAGGCGGCGTTGTTGCGGAAGCCGAGATAGATCGACAGTGCGACGCCGAGCAATGCGAAGGGTGCCGTGCCGGCGTTGCCGAAGTCGAGCTTCAATGCCCTGACGATGACCACCACCATCGCGCCATAGGCGGCAAAGCCGAAGATTTGCGGCAGGATGCGCGGCACCACGGAGCCGCGCATGATGAAGAACAGATGCAGGAATCCCGGACGCGGGCGAACGATCATCGAAACCCCTTTCACGGACCGCTCTGGTCCTCAACTCGCCGATTGTGCGATGCGGCGGCCCCGGCTGGCCCAGCCGCCAGCGACATCGCCATGTCGTCTGCGCGGTCCGTGCCGGCTATCGGCATTGGCCGGTCGCGGCTATTGAAGACGTGCAAGCCACACACTTCTTGCATCAGGCGAGGACAGGAATGACCGGCGAGACCGATCTGAAAAAGCTGCTGGCGTCGATGACGCCCGAACTGCTTCCGGCCATCCATGTCTTCGTCACGCTCGCGCCTGGCGCTGCGCAGCCGCAAGGCGTCGACCCGGTGATGGTCTTTCGCGAACGAGAGGGTGTGACGCTGATTGTGACCGAGGACGCCGCAAGAGCAGTCGGCCTGGATGGCGCCTTCCCCAGCCGGATGATCACGCTAAACATCCATTCATCGCTGGAAGCCGTCGGCTTCCTCGCCGCCATCACCGCCCGGCTCGCCGCCGCCGGCATGGGCGTCAATCCGGTCTCGGCTTTCTATCACGACCATCTGTTTGTGCCTGCCGACCGAGCCGAGGAGGCGATGGAACTGCTGCGCCAGTTGGCCAGGGACAGTGTCGGCTGAGCTTCACAGACGCCGCACGTAGAGGATATCCGGCAGGCCTTCCTCATTGCCGGTGCCATCGCCGAACGCTTCGGCGCGAAAACCGTGGCGCTCGTAGAAACGCCGGGCGCCGGTGTTGGCCTGGAAGCAATGCAGTTTCACGATCCGCAGCGACGCGGTCGCTTGCATCAGCAGCGCGCTGCCGATGCCTTGTCCCGTCCAGACGGGGTCGAGATAGAGCTGTTCCACCCAATCGCCGCTGACGGCAATGAAGCCGGCAATGTTTTCGCCGGCATCGGCGACGGTCACCTGCTGACGGGGCAGCACGACATCGCGGATGAAGATAAGATCGTCGGCTGGCGTGTGGATGACCGGCATCCAGGAGAACGAGCCAAGTGCCGCCCGCATGAGCCGGGCGATGGCAGCGGCGTCGGAGCTGGTGGCGGGGCGCAGGATGATATCTACGGGCTGAGTGCTAGTCATGAAGGGAACGCAAACGTTTCACTCCGCTGGAGCACCCCTCATCCGTCTCGGCGCTAACGCGCCGATCCACCTTCTCCCACAAGGGGAGAAGGAAGAGGCGCCCCGGCCGAAGGCCGAGCCCGCGACTGCGGGCCGCCGGCTTTCCGGCGCCCCCGCGGAGGGCCCGCCGCGGCAGCGGCGATACGGCCCGTGAGCGACAATCAAACCGCCGTCAGGCCGCCTTCTTCTTCGGCTGGATCAGGCCGCGCTCGACCAGGAGTTCGGCGATCTGCACCGCGTTGAGCGCCGCGCCCTTGCGCAGATTGTCCGAGACAATCCACATCGACAGGCCGTTGTCGATGGTCGAGTCCTCGCGGATGCGCGAAATGAAGGTGGCGTCTTCACCGGCCGATTCCAGCGGCGTGATGTAGCCGCCGTCCTCGCGCTTGTCCAAGACCTGGCAGCCGGGAGCCTCACGCAGGATGTCGCGCGCCTCGTCGGCGGTGATCGGCTTTTCGAACTCGATGTTGACCGCTTCCGAATGGCCGATGAACACGGGCACGCGCACGCAGGTCGCCGTCAGCTTGATCTTTGGGTCGAGCATCTTCTTGGTCTCGGCGACCATCTTCCACTCTTCCTTGGTGAAGCCGTCGTCGAGGAAGACGTCGATATGCGGAATGACGTTGAAGGCGATGCGCTTGGTGAACTTCTTGACGTCGACCTGGTCGGCGACGAAGACGGCGCGGGTCTGCGTGAACAGCTCGTCCATGCCTTCCTTGCCGGCGCCGGATACCGATTGATAAGTGGCAACGACGACGCGCTTGATGGTGGCGAAGTCGTGCAGCGGCTTCAGCGCCACCACCAGCTGCGCCGTCGAGCAGTTCGGGTTGGCGATGATGTTCTTGCGCGAAAACAGCGAGATCGCATCCGGGTTCACTTCCGGCACGATCAGCGGCACGTCCTGGTCGTAGCGGAAGGCCGACGAATTATCGATGACGACGCAGCCCTGCTTGCCGATCTTGGGCGACCATTCCTTGGAGACGTTGCCGCCCGCCGACATGATGCAGATGTCGGTGTCGGAAAAGTCATACTGGTCGAGCGTCTTGACCTTCAGCGTGCGGTCGCCGAACGACACTTCGGTGCCCTGGCTTCGCCGCGACGCCAGCGCCACCACTTCGCTCACCGGAAAGCCGCGCTCTTCCAGAATATTGAGCATTTCCCGGCCCACATTGCCCGTGGCGCCGACTACCGCAACCTTGAAACTCATTCGAAATCTCCTGTCCCTCTCCGCCTGGTTTTTGGAGAAAACCCGCCGGCCAATGCGGGTTTCGTCCCCCGGGCCGGACCCGGGAGAGGGTGGTTAGGCCAAGGGAATCACACCGTTTTGGTGGTGGTTTTGGCCATGGTTTTGCTGGAACGGTAAGACGCGCCAACGCGCCCGGCCAGATGATTGTGGCCGGGGAAGTCGAATGCAAGAAGAGCCATCAAAAGGCCGCGCATCGAAAATGATCCCGTTCGATGCCGGCTTTTACGCGGTTTGCGGCAGGAGTCAATTGCACAGAAGCGCCGCTCGCTCTGTACAAGAGCGGCCGCAAGAAGTACGAACGCGCGAAATATTGTTTGGCTGGCGCGGCGTCAGCCCCGGCATGTGCTCCATGATGAGCCCAGACCCCGAATTCCGAAAGAGCAAGATGTCCAATTTCGAAGGTATCGTTCCTGCGCTGGCAGAGGCGCTGGAAAAACGTGGCTATGTCGAGCTGACGCCGGTGCAGAAGGCGGTGCTCGAGCTCGGCGAGGCTGACGCGCTGGTGTCGGCGCAGACCGGCTCCGGCAAGACCGTCGCCTTCGGCCTGGCCTTGGCGCCGACGCTGCTAGAAGGCGCAGAGCGCTTTGGCCCGGCCGGTGTGCCGCTGGCGTTGGCCGTTGCGCCGACGCGCGAACTCGCCTTGCAGGTGATGCGTGAATTGCAGTGGCTCTACGCGCCGACCGGCGCAACGGTCGCTTCCTGTGTCGGCGGCATGGATATGCGCAGCGAAAGGCGCGTGCTGGAGCGCGGCGCCCACATCGTCGTCGGCACGCCTGGCCGGCTGCGCGACCACATCACCCGAAACTCGCTCGACATGTCGGCGCTGAGAGCCGTGGTGCTGGACGAGGCCGACGAGATGCTCGATCTCGGCTTTCGCGAGGACCTTGAATTCATTCTCGACGCCGCACCCGCCCAGCGCCGCACGCTCATGTTTTCGGCCACAGTGCCGCGCTCGATCGCCACGCTGGCGCAAGGCTATCAGCGCGACGCCGTGCGCATCTCGGCCGGCGGCGAGGAAAAGCAGCATCTCGACATCGAATACCGGGCGCTGAATGTCGCCTACCCCGACCGCGAGAACGCCATCATCAACGTGCTGCGCTTTTATGAGGCCAAGAATGCGCTGGTGTTCTGCAATACCCGCGCCGCCGTCAACCATCTGACCGCTCGCTTCAACAACCGCAATTTTTCGGTCGTGGCGCTGTCGGGCGAGCTCAGCCAGAACGAACGCACCCACGCGCTGCAGGCGATGCGCGACGGCCGCGCCAAGGTCTGCATCGCCACGGATGTCGCGGCGCGCGGCATCGACCTGCCCAATCTCGAACTGGTCATCCACGCCGACCTGCCGACCAATCCTGAAACGCTGCTGCATCGCAGCGGCCGCACCGGCCGCGCCGGGCGCAAGGGCGTCAGCGCGCTGATCGTGCCCAACGGCGCCCGCAAGCGCACCGAACGCTTGCTGCAGAATGCCGGGCTGAAGGCGACATGGGCGAGCCCGCCCTCGGCCGACGACGTGATCAAGCGCGACGACGAGCGCATCCTTGCCGATCCGGCCTTCGACGAGCCGGTGGCCGAGGACGAGCGTGGCTTCATCGATGCGCTTCTGGCCAAGCATGGCGCCGAACAGGTTGCAGCCGCCTTCGTGCGCCAGTGCCGCGCCAGCCGCTCGGCCCCCGAAGATCTCATGGATGTCGCACCGTTTACGCCTTCGCGTGACAAACCGGCGGGCGAAAGGTTCGAGCGTCGGGACGAGGCGCCCAGCCGGCGCGACGATTTCGGCGATAGTGTCTGGTTCTCGCTGTCGATCGGACGCCGGCAAAATGCCGAGCCGCGCTGGCTGATCCCGATGCTGTGCCGCACCGGCAACATCTCCAAGCGCGAGATCGGCGCCATCAAGATGCAACAGGAGGAAACTTTTGTGCAGATCGCTGCCGACTGGGCCGACCGCTTCCTCGCCGCCATCGGCCCCGACAAGAAGCTGCAGGGCAACATCGTGGTGAAGCGCCTGGAAGGCACGCCCGATTTGTCGCGCGCCGGCTACCAGGCGCCCAAGCCTGACAAGAAGCCGCATCGCGGCAAGCGCCCGTTCGAGGCGCCGCAAAGCGCTCACAAGCCTAAATTCGAGAAGCGCCCCGCCGGCGATGCAAAGCCCTGGGCCGGGAAGCCGAAGTTCGACAAGGCCGGACCTCCGAAGAACAAGAAGCCGAAGAAGCGGCCGGAGTAGAATTTTGGGAACGCTGGAGGGACAGCACCCCCCTCTGTCCTGCCGGCCATCTCCCCCGCAAGGAGGGAGATCGGCAGCTTCTGCCTCAGCGCCCTCTCTTCAACGTTGGAGATTAGCGAAGGCGTTCGCGACATCTAATCTCCCCCCTTGCGGGGGAGATGTCCGGCAGGACAGAGGGGGGTGTGAAGGAACTCGACGGCGGGCGCTCGGTCTAGATCGTTGCGCCCTTGGGCCACGAAGGCATTTCGCCCATCCCCCTTGCGAACCTCTGTAACTTTGAACAGTCTGTGCCAACACGGGGGTGAGGCGGATGCAGGGCGAAGTTCTTCATTATGACGAGGCCCAGGGTTTTGGGTTCATCACCGGGGCGGACGGCAACCGCTACACGTTTGCGCGCGAGGATCTGCGCCGCGGTGCGGTGATTGCCAAGGGCGCCGTGGTCGAGTTCGTGCCTGCAAGCGGTCAGGCGCGCGACGTTTTCTCGATCCGCGCTCAGGCCGCCGGTCCGGCGACCGCAGCTCCCGCTGCAAGCGCCACGTCGCCCAAACCCGCCGCCGCTTCAGCCGCGCCGCAGCATTTCGGCCGCCTGGCAGAAGATGGCGCGGTCCACGATAGCGGGCTGCCGGGCTATTTCTGGCTGGGCGTGACGCGCAACTACATCAACTTCGCCGAGCGCGCGCGGCGCAAGGAATTCTGGGCCTACTGCCTGTTCTGGACCGTCAGCTTCATCCTGGTCGGTCTTGTCGGCGCGCTCGCCGACCAGACGATCGGCAATTTCAACGACGGCAACGGGCCGATCGTGATGATCGGCGTCTGGGGCCTGTTTGTGCTGGCGACGTTCCTGCCCTGGCTTGGGCTGATTGTACGCCGCCTGCACGACATCGGCCTGACCGGCTGGCTGGTCCTGCTGATTTTCGTGCCGACCTTCGGCACGCTTGCCATCATCGTGTTCGGACTGATCCCGACCCAGAACCACGAAAACCAGTGGGGGCCGGTGCCGCAAGGCGTCCGGCTCTAGCCAATTCGTTTCAGCGCCTCGGCCGACAGCCGGAGAAACACCTTCTGCCCGTGCCGCTCGGCGCCGAGCCGGTCGTAGAAACGCAAGGCGCCTTCGTTCCAGTCCTCGGTGGTGAGATCGATGCGGCCGATGCCTTCCCTGAGGCAATGGCCGGAGAGAAAGCCGAGCAGGGCCCGGCCGGCGCCGGCGTTGCGGGCATTCTCGCGCACGAACAGGTCTTTCAAAAACATCAGCCGTTCGAGATCGATGCCGGGATGCGCGATGGCCACCGAGGCGAGGCCCGCAACCTTGCCGTCGGCAAAGGCCAGCGCGAAATGCGGATAGGCCGGGCTTTCATCGCCAAGCCACTTTCGCGCGGTGGCCGCCGCGCGGCCATGATCGAGCGGCGCCTGCCGGTAGTGCGCCGCCATCTCGCAGAGCACAGTGGCAAGCGCTTCGGCGTCGTCGGTCGTCGCCCAGCGGACGTCGACCGCTACCGGATCAGCCAAGGAACTTGGCGATGATGGCATCGCCCATCGCGACCGTCCCGACCTCGGTCATGCCTTCGGACAAAATGTCCTTGGTGCGCAGCCCGTCGTCGAGCACGGCGGCGATTGCGCCTTCGAGCTTGTCGGCCTCGGCAACCATGCCGAAGGAATAGCGCAGGCACATGGCGAAGGACGCGATCATGGCGATCGGATTGGCGATGCCCTGGCCGGCAATATCGGGCGCCGAGCCATGCACCGGCTCGTACAGCGCCTTGCGCTTCTTGGTCTTCACGTCAGGCGCGCCGAGCGAGGCCGACGGCAGCATGCCGATCGAGCCCGTCAGCATGGCGGCGATGTCGGACAGCATGTCGCCGAACAGATTGTCGGTGACGATGACGTCGAACTGCTTTGGCCAGCGCACCAGCTGCATGCCGCCGGCATCGGCCAGCATATGGTCGAGCTTGACGTCGGCATAGCGCGCCTTCTGGGTCTGGGTGACGACCTCGTTCCACAGCACGCCCGACTTCATCACGTTGCGCTTTTCCATCGACGTGACGTGGTTCTTGCGGGCCCGCGCCAGTTCGAAGGCGACGCCCGAAATGCGCTCGATCTCGAACGTGTCGTAGACCTGCGTGTCGATGCCGCGCTTCTGGCCATTGCCGAGATCGATGATCTGCTTCGGCTCACCGAAATAGACGCCGCCGGTAAGCTCGCGCACGATAAGAATGTCGAGGCCTTCGACCACTTCCTGCTTGAGCGAGGAAGAGGCTGCAAGCGCCGGATAGCAGATGGCGGGACGAAGATTGGCGAACAGCTCCATGTCCTTGCGCAGGCGGAGCAACCCGGCCTCGGGGCGCACCTCGTAAGGTACCTTGTCCCATTTCGGCCCGCCGACGGCGCCGAACAGCACGGCGTCCGCCGCCATCGCCTTTGCCATGTCGGCATCGGAAATGGCCGCGCCATGCGCGTCGTAAGCACAACCGCCGACCAGCCCCTCATCGGTGGCAAAACCGCTGCCGAGCTTGGCGTTCATGGCCGCGATCAGTTTCTTCACCTCGGCCATCGCCTCGGGGCCGATACCGTCGCCGGCGAGCAGGAGAAGATTTTTTGAAGCCATCAGAACCGTCCCGATACTGTTTGGAGAAACCGCGGCCTTGCTAAACGCCAAGAGCTTGCGGCGCAAGGGGATGAAGAACGTTACGGCGCGCCGACCTCTCAGGACCTAGGTTCCTCGCCCCCGCCAGAGGCGGGGAGAGGTGTCCGCGAAGCGGACGGAGAGGGGGCCTTTTCGTAGGGCGCAGCCCCCTCTCCGTCTCGGCTTCGCCGAGCCACCTCTCCCCCACTTCGTGGGGGCGAGGAACCCAAGCTGGAGTAGCGCCATCACTTATGCGAGAGAATGTTGACCAATCGGCCGAACGGATCGCGCACATAGAAGCGGCGCACGCCCCAGGGCTCGTCGGCCGGACCGTATTCTATGGCGAAGCCAACGGCCTTCATGGCGTCGAGCGCCGCATCGACATCGTCGACCTCGATCGACAGGTCCGGCACCGGCGTGCCCGAGCCGCCTTGCGCCATGAAGCTGATCTGCACCTGCATCCGTTCGTCCGAACCGCAGGTGACGATCCAGCCCTGGTCCATCAGCACATCGAGGCCAAGCACGTCCTGGTAGAAGCGTTTCGCCGCCGCCGCGTCCTGTGTCCCGATATTGGCGACGATGCGCCGGACCGTCATGGCTCTGGCCTCCTCATGCCGTCCGCCGCAGCGCGGTGACCTCGATCTCGATCTTCATTTCGGGCTTGTTCAGCTTGCACACGATCATCGTTGCCGCCGGGCGGATGTCACCGAACGCCTCGCCGAGGATCGGGAAGACGACATCCACGAAAGCCTGGTCGGTGATGTAATAATGCGCCCGCACCACGTCGGCCATCTCGAAGCCGCCGTCCTGCAGCGCCTTGGCGATGGTGGCCAGGCAATTGCGCGTCTGCGCCTCGACCGTCTCCGGCATGGTCATGGTCGTGTAATCGTAGCCGGTGGTTCCGGAGACGAAGCACCAATCGCCCTGCACCACCGCGCGGGAGTAGCCAGCGGTTTTCTCGAAGGGTGATCCGGTGGAGATGAGTTTGCGCATGGGGATTCCTCGTGATCGCAGGCGCTCGTCTAGCAGAGGAGAGCTGGACCGGTCGTGGGCCAAGCCGAACGAACTGTTGTCACGAAGGCAAGGTCACGGCATGCATCCTCGGGTCAAACCCGAGGATGACGAACGCGTGGGTGGGCGTCACACCCGTCGTCGCACCTTAGTTCGCCGAGCCCAGTGCCTTGTCCAGCGCTTCCTTGACGTCGGCAGGCCATGTCGCGACCGGCGGCCAGGCGTCCGGGTCGGGCTTGTCGCCGCGGCGGGCGAAATAGAGCGTGTGCTTGGCCGGGTCGACCGCCATGAAGCCGTCATTGCCGCCGCAATCATGCGGCACGCAGCCGCTGGCATAGAAGGCGCCGGACGCCGTCTTTTCCGTGCCGCCGCCAACCAGCAGGCTGGTCGCCATGTCGGGCATGGTGTCGCCGAGCAGCGTCTGCGCCGCCTTGTAGACGGCCTCATTGTGGAAGGCGTCGATGATGTTCTGGTATTTGGACGGATCGATGTCCTTCCAGTCGGTGCCGGGCTCGGGGGCGTAGGTCAGGTCGCCCGAAATCGTCAGCCCTTCGGTGGGCGACCATTGCAGCGCTTGCTGCGAAGCGCCAGGCAACAGATGGGGCACGAAATAGATGGCATTGTCGGCCACCGCCGCCGGCGGCGCGCCGCATTCGTCCTGCTCGACGGTAAGGCTCTGGATCTCGCCGCCTTCCGGCTTCCAGACGATGACCGTGGCCGGGCCGCACTGGTTGCCGCCATCGCCGACATTGACCAGAGCGACGTTGACACCGCCGACCTTGACCACCTTGTCGAAGAACACGTCGTAATTGCTGGCAAGCTGCTTGCCGTCATAGGCCAGCACCTTCTCGCCATCCTGCTCCGGCTGGGTGATGGTCAGCTGCCCACCCTCGAACGGGATCGGCGCCTGGCTGTCATCGTCGGCCAGGGCCGCATTGCTCGACGCGCCCGGGTCGGCCCCGCCGGACGGATCTTCCGCCGGCACCAGCACCTTGTCGGTCTGTGCATACGCGCCGGCCACCGGCATCAGCATCCACGTCAGCGCGCAGGCCCCGGCAAGAAGCAAACGTGCCATGACTGTCCCTCCGTTCAGCCGTCACGAACCCGGCCGGCAGCGGCCGGGTCTATTCCGCTTAGATCGCCACTCAGGCCCAGGGGCGCTCGGCGGCGTTCTTCTTCTCGAACGAGGCGATGGCGCTGGCCTTTTCCATGGTCAGGCCGATATCGTCGAGGCCGTTGAGCAGGCAGTGGCGCTTGAAGTCGTCGAGGTCGAACTTGACCACGCCGCCGTCCGGCCCGCGGATTTCCTTGGCTTCGAGGTCAACCGACACCGTCGCGTTGGAGCCGCGCGAGGCGTCGTCCATCAGCTTGTCCAGATCTTCCGGGCTGACGGTGATCGGCAAAATGCCGTTCTTGAAGCAATTGTTGTAGAAAATGTCGGCGAACGAGGTCGAGATGACGCAGCGAATGCCGAAATCGAGCAGCGCCCACGGTGCGTGCTCACGGCTCGAACCGCAGCCGAAATTGTCGCCGGCGACCAGGATCTGCGCCTTGCGGTAGGCCGGCTTGTTGAGCACGAAATCCGGGTTTTCCGAACCGTCATCCTTGTAGCGCATTTCGGCGAACAGGCCGCTGCCGAGCCCGGTGCGCTTGATCGTCTTGAGATAATCCTTGGGGATGATCATGTCGGTGTCGACATTGACGATCGGCATCGGTGCGGCGACGCCGGTGAGCTTGGTGAATTTGTCCATGGCTTTTGCCCGTATTCTTGTTGCGGGAGATTGCTGACGCACCGTTTACACAAAGGCGTAGGCAAATAAAAGGCAACTGTTCGTGCGTGCCCGGATCGAAGGATCGGCGCGGCACCATCTTCAAAACCGGCCGCTGCTGGTGCACCTTGCGCTCATGACCACACAATCGAAGATAATCTATGCCAGCGAGCCGGAGCTCGACGTCGCCGAGTTCCGTCGCGTGCTGGTCGAATCCACACTCGGCGAAACGCGTCCTGTCGACGACGAAGCCCGCCTGCAGGCGATGCTTTCCGGCGCGAACATGGTGCTGACCGCGCGCCTCGGCATCGAAGGCCGACCACTGATTGGCGTTATCAGGGCCATCACCGACTTTTCCTGGGTCTGCTATATCTCCGAACTTGCCGTGTCTCAATCGGCGCAAGGGCTTGGCATCGGCAAGGGTCTTATGGACGAAGCCCGCCGACAACTGGGCCCGTCGGTCGCCATCAGCCTGATCTCGATGCCCGACGCCGTCGGCTTCTACGAGCGCATCGGCATGAAGCGCATGGCCGATGCCTTCTGGTTCTCCCGCAAGCGCTGACGCCACCCCAACAAACGAGGCGGCCGCTCGCTGTGACATCGCCTCTTGACATGCAACCATTTGGTTGCATATTAAACAGATGAGCATGGATGCCGTCTTTCGCGCCCTCGCCGACCCGACACGCCGGCACTTGCTGGATAGCCTCCATCACAGGAACGGGCAGACGCTGAACGCGCTGTGCGAACGGACGGATATGACACGCCAGGCTGTGACCAAGCATCTGGCGATCCTGGAAGAGGCGAACCTCATCACCACCGTCCGCAACGGACGTGAAAAGGAGCATTACCTGAATCCCGTTCCCATCAACGAAATCGCCGAACGCTGGATCGGCAAATTCGAACGAGGACGGCTGACCGCCCTCAGCGACTTGAAGAAGCGCCTTGAAAGGGAAGAGCCATGAGCAATGCCTTCGTCTATGTCACCTATATCCGCACCACGCCCGAGAAGCTCTGGGAGGCGCTGACCGAGCCGGAATTCCACCAGCGATATTTCCTCGGCGCCCAGATGCAGAGCGACTGGAAGAAAGGTTCGGCGTGGAAGATGGTCTATCCCGACGGCCGCGTCACCGACAGCGGCGAGATCGTCGATGTCGACCCGCCAAGGCGCCTGGTCATCAAATGGCGCAACGAGTTCATGCCGGACGTGAAGGCCGATGGCTACACGCATTGCACCTTCGTCATCGAACAGGAAGGCGACATGATGAAGCTCGCCGTCACCCATGCTGCGGACGGTCCGCACCGTCTTCTGGAACATGTCGGCAATGGCTGGCCGCTGGTGCTGTCGAGCCTGAAGAGCCTGCTCGAAACCGGCAAGGGTCTGTCGCGACCGGCATCAAAGGCGGCTTGACTCGTTTCGATAACGAAACAATCCCTTGGGAGGTTGCCATGATGCACGATCCAGTGGTGGCGCAGAGCATGACCAATGGCGAGACCATCATGGCAAGCGCCGAGATCGCCGCGCCACCGGAGCGCGTCTTCCACGCGCTGATTACGGACGAAGTCGAGCGCTGGTGGGGCTCAGCCGGCACCTACCGGATGAAGTATTGGTCGGCCGACCTGCGCGTAGGCGGTCGTTGGGGCGGCGTTATCTGCACCACCGATGGCAGGCACCTGCCTGCCGGCGGCGAATTCCTCGACATCGAGACGCCGCGCCGGATCGTGCAGACGCGCACCTATGGCTGGGACCATCCCGCCCTTGGCCGGCGGCAAACGACGGTTGCCTACCTGCTGGAGCCGATAGCCGGAGGCACACGCCTCACCATCTGCCATGGCGGCTTTGGCGGGCTGGGCGACGCCGCGGCCGAACATGCCGAGGACTGGGGACGAGTGCTGGGATGGCTGCGGGCGTATGTCGAGGGTGGAAAACTGGCGGCGGCTTAGAGGCTCTTCCTGCTCAAATCACATTCAATTCCCGAAACGCCCTACCCTCGGCGACCCGCTCATACCCGAACGCCGAGCAATCCACCGTCCTGTAGCCGCCATGCACCAAAAGCTCGGCCAGCGCCTTGCCGACCGCCGGCGCCTGCTGCAGGCCGTGGCCTGAAAATCCGTTGGCGAAGATGAAATTGCCGACTTCCGGGTGCGGCCCGATCACCGCGTTCTGGTCGAGCGTGTTGTAGTCGTAGTGACCGGCCCAGGCGCGTGTCGGCTTGATCGCCTCGAAGGCAGGGATACGGGTTGCCAGCACCGGCCAGATCACCTCTTCGAACAGCGGCCAGTCGACGTCGAAATCGCTGGGGTCCGCCGGACCGTCGCCCTCTTCCGGCTCGGCGCCGCCGGTGAGATAGACCGAGCCTTCCGGCCTGACATAGATGCCGGAGGGGTCGACCAGCAGCGGCATGTCGGCGTATTTCTCGCGCGCCTCGAAGACGAACACATTACGCTTGCGCGGTTCCACCGGCAGGGCCATGCCGGCCATGCCGGCCACCTTGCCGGCGTTTGGACCGGCAGCGTTGACGACGGTGCCGGCCTCGAGTTTTTCGCCATTGTCGAGGGTCACGCCGGTGACGCGTCCCCCCTGCCGCTCGATGCCGGTGACATCGGCGGCGATGAAATCGATCTTCTTGTCGCGCAGCGCCTTGCGGAACAGCGTCAGCATGGCATGCGCATCGAACCAGCCCTCGCCGGTGCGACCGAAAGCGCCGGCGCTGATGCCTTCCGTCGACAGCCAGGAAAAGCGCTTTGCCAGCTGGTCGGCATCCTCGAGCAGAATATCTGCGCCCTCGGCGACCTGCGCCTCGTGGTTGGCTTTCAGGATCGGCAGTCCGGCCTCGCCGGCGAGGATCAGATAGCCGCCCTCGCGAAAGCCGATATCGGCCTCAGTGCCGAAGGTCTCCTTCAGCCGCCGAAACAGTTTTAGCGTGAACTGCGACAGGCGGATGTTTTCCGGGATCGAGAATTGCTGGCGGATCGAGGCCATGGACAGCGTCGTCGCCGCATGGGCGAATTGCGGATCGCGCTCGATCAGCGCGATGGAGCCGGAAAAGCCTTCCTCGCGCAGATAGTAAGCGACCGAGGAGCCGACGATGGCTCCGCCGATGATGACGATGTCGTAGCGCACTCTGTTCTCCAATCCAGCGGTCACATCCTTACGCGGCCGGCAAGGAAATCTCGAAGCGCGTGCCGCGCCCGGAGTCAACCAGCGCGATCGTACCATCATGCGCTTTCAGGAGGGCCAGCACGATGCCGAGGCCCATGCCGGTGCCGCCGGACTCGCGCCGGGTGGTGAAGAATGGCTCGAAAATCCTGCTGCGATTGCTCGGCGAAATGCCGGCGCCGTCGTCGCTGACCGCAACGGCCACTTTGTCTTCGGCGGCTGTCGCAGCCAGCAAAACCCGCGTCGCGCCATGCCTGGCCGAATTGTCGATCAGATTGGCAAGCACGATCGCCGCATTCTCGGCCGATATCCGCAAACCAATTCCGCCACCCGCCTCGATGCTGACCGCCAGCCTGCCATCCACCGGCAGCAGCGCGAGCGCCGCGTCCAGCGACGTGCTTTCGCCGCTCGGCGCCAGGTTTTCGGCGCGCGCCAAGTCGAGCAGGCGCCGCACCAGCAGATTGAGCCTCCCGGCATCGGTGACGATGTTGCCGGAAAACCGCTTGCGCTCGGCCGCATCCATCGCCTCGCCGGAATCGCGCAACAGCTCGGCCGCGCCCTGGATCGCCGTCAGCGGCGATTTGAGCTCGTGCGAGACATGGGTGGCGAAAGTCTGGATGCTGTCCGAGCGCGCCTGCAGCTTTTCGGCCATGTCGAGAAAGGCGGCGGACAGCTCGGCCATTTCGTGCGTGCCGTGATGGTCGAGCGGCCGGATCGCGTCGCGGTCGCCGGCGGTGATGCGCCTTGTCCGCTCCATCAGCGCATAGATCGGCCGGCTGACGGTGCGCAGGAAGACCAGCGCGATCAGCAGCGTACCGAGGAGCATGGCGATGGCCGCCAGCGTCACCTTGCCGCGTTCGCCATAGAGATGTTTGATGATGTTGTTTGGCGTTCGCGACAGATAGACAACGCCGGCGACATGGCCGTCGACCGCAATCGGCATGGCGACGAAGACGCGAACCTTGGTGCCGCGGCTGACCGAATAGAGCGGCGGTGGCGGCTGGTCGGGAATGCGTTGCCTGAGCACGCTGGCATAGCGGCCGGCAAGCGCCTCGCGCACCTCCTCGACATGGGCGAGCGACAGGCCGACCTCATCGCGCCCGGCAATGACGACGCCCTTGGGATCGAGCAGCCGGAAGCCGGCCAGCGTGGTTTTCTGCGTGGAGTCTAGGATGCCGGACAGGCTGGCGCCGATCGCCGCAAAGGCCGGATCGGCGGTCGCGGCGACGCCGGCGGGCCGGGTCGGCATCAGATAGTCGGAGGCGAGATCGAGGCTCGGCTCGATCGGCTGGTAAGGCGAATCGTCGCCGCGGCTGGCATCGTCGTTCTCCGCCTCAACCGGCCCGCCAAGCTTGTCCTGGGAAATGCCGGCGTCGCGCACGTCCTGCGCATAGATGGCGGCGATGACGGCGCCTTGCGCGATCAGCTCGCCCTCGGTCTGGCGGATCAGCTGGTTTTCATAAAGCCGGAAGAAGAACAGGCCGACCAGCGGCAGCGCCAGCACCATGATGAGGATGGCGAGGACCACCGTGGCCAGCCTTGGCCGCCATTTGGTGCCGATCCATTTGCGGTCGCTCAGGCTCCGCATCGGCCAAGCCGGAAGCCGACCCCATGCACAGTTTCGATGGCGTCGTGGCAGCCCGCTACCGCCAGCTTGGCGCGGATGTTGCGGATATGGCTGTCGACGGTGCGGTCGGCGACATGGATGTTGGCGGCATAGGCGCTGGCCACCACCAGGTCGCGGCCCAGCACATGCGTTGGCCGCGCCAGGAAGCCTTTCAGGATCGAGAATTCGATCGCCGTCAGCGCCAGTGCCTTGCCGTCGAAACTGGCGCCATGGCTGGCCGGTGTCAGGCTGAGCTTGCCGTGCGCGAAGTTCCTGTCGTCGGCCGGGTCGGGCGCCACTGGGCGGGCGCGGCGCAAAATCACATTGACGCGCGCCACCAGTTCGCGTGGGCTGAACGGTTTCGTCACATAGTCGTCGCCGCCCATTTCGAGCCCGAGGATGCGGTCGATTTCCTCGTCACGCGCCGACAGGAACAGCACCGGCACGTCGGAGCGTTGCCTGAGCCGCCGGCAGACCTCCAGCCCGTCCATCTCCGGCATGCCGATGTCGAGCACGACGAGATCGGGCTCGCGGCGTTCGATGGCCTGCAGGGCGGCCGCGCCGTCAGACACACCTTGAGTCTTCATCCCTGCCTTTTCCAGCGCAAAGCAGATGATCTCGCGGATGTGCGGATCGTCGTCGGCGACCAGGATCTGATGCGGCATGGGTCTAGCGGTCCGGCGTGGATGGCATGGCAGGCGGTTGCTGTGCCGGAGGAAGCACGAGCGGGCCTCTCTTGTCGAGAATTTTGGCCAGACGCCAGCCGCGAAAGCTCCAGGCGCGCCACTTCTTCTGTTCGGCCATATAGTCGTCGATCATCACCTGGTCGGCCAGATAGGTGGTTTGGGTTCCGAATTTATGCATGTAGTAGCGGTCCAGCGCCGGCATGGCGGCAGCGCCGAACGAGCGCAGATACTGCGCATCGAGCGGGGTGCCGGAACCGGACATTTCAAGCGAGTGGTCGACATTGAAGTTGGCGATCGTTGCTGCAAAGTTGACGAAACAGCAGGCATAAAGCGTCGCCGATAACGTCAGAAGATTGGCCGAGAACAGCCATTCGTTGGATTTCCTGAGCGCGATGCGGGCGATGATCAGGGCAAGCCCTGATGCCACCAGCCCCATCCAGACGAAAGCCGCGATGCGCCAATAGGTCAGCGCATAGATGCCGACATAGAGGTCGAGCCGCAGGATCGACGAGATGACCAGCACGATGTTCTGCGCCGCCCAGGCATAGACCAGCCGGCGGATCAGCGGATCGCTTGATGTTTCGCTGCCCGGCCGCAGCGCCGCCAGCACGAAGCCGGCGGCCAGCAACGCGGTAACGATCAGCGGATAGGCGCCGCGATGCGCATAGGCGGCGTAGCTCATGCCATCGGGAAGCGCGACCCCACCCCAGAGATAGGCGGCATCAAGCCCGGTCTGCAACGCAAACAGGGCGTTGAAGACGAGCAGTGCGCGCAGGATGGCGCCATTGCCGAAGACGATATCCTCGACGACATGTCGCTCCGATTTGGCCGCCGGTTGGGCGCCGGCAAGGTTCTGCCGCGGAATGCGGCGCGGAAAGCGCGGCAGGCGTGGCCGCAGCAAGGCCCAGACGCCGGCGAGCACGAGCAGCCAGAAGGCAATCCGCGCCAGCTGGATGAGATCGAGGAGCTTCATCAGGTCGATCAGCGACAGCCAGTAATCGATGACCGGATTGGCGGCGCCGAACAGCGTCAGGAACACAGCGCCCAGCGTCAACGGCATGACCCAGACCGCGATGGACGCAAACCGGATCCGCCGCCGGCCGAACCGGCGCGCCGTCTTGCGCCAGCGAATGAAGTCGCTGGCGATTCGCAGCGGCACTGCCAGGAGAAACAATGCGATCTGACCGGCAATGCGGGCAACGCTGCGCCGCAGCCGACCGGCCAGCGACAGCGCAAACACCACCATGGCAACGAGCGCGACCGAGACCGACAGCGGGCTGACATTTTCGGCCAGCGGCAGCAGCGCGACGAACAGGGCGGCCGGCCTGAGCCACGGCATCGGGGAATTGAGGGCAGCGGGATGCACGGCGACAACCGCGCCGGCCGTCACGATGGCGAACAAAAGGACGGTGATCCCGGCCGGCTGGTCGTAGAAGAAAAAATCCGCCAGCGCGACGAGCAGGACGGCGCTGCCGAAGCGGCTGCAAAAGGTCGGCGAAAGGGACGATGTCATGCACGGACTTTCCTGATGATCCCGCCGGCGGGCGGGCGGATAAAAGGGAGCAGGCTTGCCTCGTGGCGAGGGCGGGCCTCCGGCCGCGGCGGTTCGACCAGCCACCAGCTTTCGCTGCGCAGCCGGTAAGGCAGGGACCAACGGTGGATGTTTCGCTGTTGCATGCCGCTGTTGTCGCGGATCCGCATGGATACGACAGGGCACAGCGGAGGAGGTTTTCCGCAGAAACGTGCAGTTTTCGTGCAGGACCTGCGCTTCGAGGCTGGGGCGCTCCCCTAGCTAGGCTCCTTTCCTCTCCCTCCGGAGGGGGGAGAGGTGGCTCGGCGAAGCCGAGACGGAGTGGGGGAACCACCTGGCAATCGCCGCGAACGGACATAGGAAGGGCACTAGGCACAAGCATCGCCTTGCCTTGCGCCGAGGGGTCGACCCCCACTCCGTCGAGCTTCGCTCGACACCTCTCCCCCGATCGACGGGGGAGAGGAAGGGCGCCCTTCCGCAACTGCCGAGGAGGACAGGCAGGTGAAGCGCCAGCTTCGGCGATTGGCTCGCAGCCCAGCCGAAGCGACTGTTCCACCCTTGCCTCACCCGCTCCCTGGCGGCATAGATCGGCCATGACAAGCGAACCCTACCGCCCGCGCCGCTCTGTACTCTACGTCCCGGCCTCCAACGACAAGGCGCTGGCCAAGATCGCGACGCTTGCCTGCGATGCCGTGATCATCGACCTCGAAGACGCCGTTGCCCCCGCCGACAAGATCGCCGCGCGCGAAAAACTGGCCGGCATTTTCACCAGCCGGCCGAAACAGCACTGCGAGATGATCGTGCGCGTCAACGCACTGGCCAGCGAATGGGGCGCCGACGACCTGCTGGCCGCGGCGAAATTCGAGCCCGACGGCATCCTGCTGTCCAAGGTCGCCACACCGCGCGACGTCCTCGAAGTCGGCGACGTCCTCGACGACAATTTTGCCCCCGACAGCATCAAGCTCTGGGCGATGATCGAAACGCCGAAAGCCATGCTCAACATCGGCGCCATCGCCGAACTCGGCCGCGACCCGGCCTCACGCCTCAATTGTTTCGTTGCCGGAACGAACGATCTGGTCAAGGAAACCGGCGTTCTGGCGACGCCCGACCGGCGCTACCTCGTGCCGTGGTTGATGCAGATGGTGCTGGCGGCGCGCGCCGGCGGCATCGACATGCTCGACGGCGTCTCCAACGATTTTCGCGATCCTGAAGCCTTTGCGCGCGAGTGCACGGAAGCCGCCGCCATGGGCTTCGACGGCAAGACGCTGATCCATCCGGCTCAGATCGACGCCGCCAATCGCACCTTTGCGCCCGCGCCCGAAGCCTTGGCCGAGGCGCGCGCGGTGAAGGACGCTTTCGCCTTGCCGGAAAATGCCGGCAAGGGCGTGATTGCGCTGGACGGCAGGATGGTCGAGCGGCTGCATCTGGCGCAGGCCGAAAAACTGCTGGCGAAGGCGGCCGCCATCAGCGCATGATTGGCTAAGCCGGCTTCGAAAAAGATCACGCCTGACAACTCGGAATTCCAGGACAGGACCTGACCCATGAGACTTTACCGCTTTCTATCCGCCCCTGACGATTCCACCTTCTGCCACAAGGTGACCGCGGCGTTGAACAAGGGCTGGCACCTCTACGGCTCGCCGACCTACGCCTACGACAAGAAGACCAAGTCGATGCGCTGCGGTCAGTCGGTGGTGAAGGACATCGACGGCCAGGAATACGGGCCGGATACCAAGCTGAGCGACTGGTAGGCTTGCAAGCACCGACGCAGGCTGTGTCGAGATTCAGGTCAGGCCGAGCCGAGAATGGCTGATGATACCGAGAACCGGGGCGGAGCGTACTTTTGGGTACGTGAGCACCGGAAGCGCAGGAGGCTGCCGTTCGCAGGCCGGCCTCACCTGAATATCGGCACAACCTACTCGGTCGCCTCTTCGATCTTCTCCATATCATCGTCCGACAGGCCGAAATGGTGGCCTATCTCGTGGATCAGCACGTGGGTGACGATGTCGCCCAGCGTCTCTTCGTTCTCGGCCCAGTAGTCGAGGATGGCGCGGCGGTAGAGCGTGATGCGGTTCGGGCCCTCGCCGGTCTGCGGGTTCCAGCGTTCGGCGATCCCGCGGCCTTCGAACAGGCCAAGCAGGTCGAACGGCGTTTCCAGCGACAGATCGTCCATGATCTCGTCGGTTGGGAACTCGGCAATCACGATGACGATCTCGCCGGTCAGCTTGCGAAAATCGTCCGGCAGATGTGCGTACGCCTCCAGCGCCAGAAACTCCATTTCCTCGATCGAGGGCGAGAGTTCGTCGTGCCAGGTGCGGGTCTTGTAGATGCGGGCCATGCTTTGTCCTTTGATCCCGGCATATAGGCTTTCGCACCGGACTCGGCAATGAAGCGGCAATTCCATGACGTCAATGACCATAGAGGAATAAATTCCTTCTGACTCCGCTTGACTCTTCCGACGCCCTCTGGAATCTATAGGAACATAACAGGAACAATTGTGCGAGAAATTGACCGTCATGGCGACTTCAGCCGTGGCGCGGGAGACTGTTTTTGCCCTGCGCCGCCAGATCGCGAAGATCGAGGGAACGCTGCCCGAGCGCATGGCCGCGCCGGCCAGCGAGCGGCTTCGCGCGGGTGCTGACGGCTATGTCGGCGCGCCCGACCTCGATGTCGCTCCGGATGTCACCATCATCCGGCGCGGCCTCGCCGTGGCCTCGCCGGATGCCTTCCTGCCCACCGGCGTCGAACGCCTCGATGCAGCGCTGAGCGGCGGCCTGCCGAAAGCCGCGCTCAGCGAAATCCATGGTCTCGAGACCCGCAATGCCGGGGCTGTCGCCGGCTTTGTGCTGTCGCTGGTCAGCCTGATCCTCAAGGGACAGAACCTGCCCGTGCTGTGGATCGGCACGTCGGAGATTTTTCGCGAGGCCGGCTTTCCCTATGCCAGGGGATTGCAAACCCTGTTCGGCATCGCGCCGGAGCAATTGCTGTTTTCCGAGGCACCGAAACTCACCGATGCGCTGTGGGTGGCCGAGGAGGCCGCGAAGATGACCGCGCTCGCCGCAATCATCCTCGAAATCCGCGGCAGCCCGCAGCGGCTCGACCTCACCGCAACGCGCCGGCTGCACGCCCGCGCCCAGAACGCCGGCCGGCCGGTGTTCCTGCTGCGCCAGGCCGGCGAGGCCGAACCGACCGCCGCCCCGGTGCGCCTCATCGTGTCGGCCGCGCCGGCGGCGTCACGCCGGACGATCGCCGGGCCGCTTGCCGGCTCGATCGGCCGCCCCGCCTTCACCGTCAGCATCGGCAAGAGCCGCACCGCTCTGCCCGGACAATTCACACTGGAGTGGAACCCCGATGAACACCGTTTCGAAGAAAGACGGCCGCGCGAAGAACGGCCAGAGAATTCTGTCGCTGTGGTTTCCGCATCTCGGGGCGGAGCGGATCCTGCGCCAGCGCCTGGGACGGTCGTGGCGTTCCCGGCCGTCGGATCATTTGCCTTTGGTGATCAGCCATCGCGACCGCAACGCCCAGCGCATATCGGCCCTCGACGAGCGGGCTGAGGCGCTGCATCTGAAGCGCGGCATGGGCATCGCCGACGCGCGCGCCATGCATCCCTCGATCGACATTGTCGAGGCCGATCCGGAGGCCGACCGACGACTGCTCGAAGGCCTCGCCGACTGGTGCGACCGCTACACGCCGCTGGTGGCGCTTGACGGCGCCGACGGGCTTTACCTCGACGTCACCGGCTGCACGCATCTGTTCGGCGGCGAACGCGCCATGCTGGACGATATTCTTGCGCGCTTTTTCCAGCAGGGTTTCGATGTCCGCGCCGGGCTGGCCGCGACGCCGGGCGCGGCCTGGGCGGCGGCGCGTTTTTGCGGCGACCGCATCGTTGTCTCCGGCGAGGAGGAAGCGCTGCTTGCCCCTTTGCCGCTGACCGCTTTGCGCATCGAGCCGGATATCCGCGCCAGCCTGGAAAGTGTTGGCCTGCGCACCGCCGGCGCGGTCATGGCTGCACCGCGCGCGCCGCTCGCCCGCCGCTTCGGCGCCAGCTTGCTGTTGCGTCTCGACCAGGCGCTCGGGCGCCTCGACGAGGCGGTATCGCCGCGCCTCCCCGTGGCGCCGCTTTCGGTCGAGCGCCACCTTGCCGAGCCGGTCGTGCTGACCGCCGAGATCGAGCGGCTGGTGGAAATGCTGGCGGTGACGCTGAAGGTCGACCTCGAGCGCCGCGGCGAAGGCGCCAGGATGCTGGCGCTGCTGTTGTTTCGCGTCGACGGCGCCGTCAGCCGCATCGCTGTCGGCACGTCACGGCCCTTACGCGAGCCGAAGCTGATCCAGCGCCTGTTCCACGAGCGGCTTACCGCGCTCGAACAGGATATCGATGCCGGTTACGGCTTCGACCTGGTGCGGCTTTCCGTGCTGGCGGCTGCCGCCTTCGACATGCAGCAGGCCGATTTGACCGGCGAGGCGCAAGATGACGGCGCCGACATCGCGCTGTTTGCCGACCGCATCCGCGCCCGGCTCGGCGACAATGCTGTGCTGAAAGCGGTCGCCGTCGAAAGCCATCTGCCGGAACGCGCCGTCGCCACCATTCCTTTCTCCGAGGCGCCGCAACGAACCACACCGCCGAAAAAGCCCGACCGGAAAGACGCGCCGCCGGCAACCATCTTCCCGCCGGAGCGGCCGATCCGGTTGTTCCGTTCGCCCGAGCCGATCGAGGTGCCGGCGACCGAAATGCCGGAGGGGCCGCCGATGAATTTCCGCTGGCGCCGCGCGCTTTATCGGGTCACGCGTGTGGAGGGGCCCGAACGCATCGCCGCCGAATGGTGGCATGAAGCCGTCAGTGATCCGGTCACCTCCACCCGCGACTATTTCCGCATCGAGGATGCCGACGGCCGCCGCTACTGGCTCTACCGGCAAGGCCTCTACGGCAACCCGCAAGTGCCGCCGCGCTGGTTCATGCATGGGGTGTTAGCATGAACGCGCTCACCGTCATCCCCTATGCCGAGTTCGGCATCCAGTCGAACTTCTCCTTCCTGCGCGGCGCCTCCAAACCGGAGGAGCTGGTGGTGGCCGCCAAGCTGATGGGATTCTCGGCGATAGGGCTTGCCGACCGCAACACGGTCGCCGGCGTGGTCCGCGCCTGGCAGCAGGCCAAGGTCGAGAAGCTCGCCTACCACCCCGGCTGCCGGCTGGTGTTCGGCGATGGCACGCCGGACATTCTCGCTTACCCGCAGAACCGCAAGGGCTGGGGTCATCTCTGCCGCATGCTGACGCAGGCCAATCTGCGCGATGAAAATGAGAAGGGCGCGACCCTTCTCCAGCGCAGCGACCTGTTCGAATGGGGCGACTTGCTGTCGCTGGCGGTGCTGCCCGATCTCTCGACGAATGCTGACGATCCCCTGGCATTGATCCGTCAGTTGAAGGACCGGTTCGGCGCAAACCTGCGGCTTGGCGTGGCGCCGGACTATCGCGGCAATGACCGCTTCCGCATCGAGCAGGCGGCCGCCATGGCCGAGGCCGCCAGCGTGAAACTGATGGCGACCAACGATGTGCTTTATCACAGCGCCGAACGGCGCTCGCTGCAGGATGTGCTCACCGCCATCCGCCTCAATGTGCCGGTCGCCGAGGTCGGGCTGGAGCTGACGGCCAATGCCGAGCGCCACCTGAAGCCGCCGCTGGAAATGGCGCGTCTCTTCCGACGCCATCCCCAGGCGCTTGCCGAGACCCTGCGCTTTGCCGAGGAGCTCAGCTTCGCGCTCAGTGACCTCCAATACAATTATCCCGACGAGCCGACGCAATCGGGCCTCGGGCCGCAGGCCGAGCTCGAGCGTCTGGCCAGGGAGGGGGCCGCCACGCGCTATCCGGCGGGCGTCCCCGCTTCCGTCTCGCAGCGCATCGGCGAAGAGCTCGCTCTGATCGAGCGCCTGAACTATGCGCGTTATTTCCTGACCGTCTACGACATCGTCCAGTTCGCCCGCAACGAGGGCATTCTTTGCCAAGGCAGAGGCTCTGCCGCCAACTCGATCGTCTGCTTCTGCATCGGCATCACCGAGGTCGGCCCGGAGCGCATCGACACGCTGTTCGAGCGGTTCATTTCCGAAGAGCGCAACGAGCCGCCCGACATCGACGTCGATTTCGAGCATGAGCGGCGCGAGGAGGTGATCCAGTACATCTACTCCAAATACAGCGCCAAGCGCACCGCGCTGGCGGCCGCCATCATCAGCTATCGCGGCCGCTCGGCGCTGCGCGAGGTGGCGAAAGCCATGGGCCTGTCGGACGATGTCCGCAGCGCGCTCTCCAGTTCGATCTGGGGCTGGTCGACCTCAGAGCTCGGCGAGAAGGAGGCCCATGCCGGCGGCCTCGATCGCAACGAGAACTCGACCCGTCACGTGATCGCCCACGCCAACGAAATCATGGGCTTTCCCCGGCATCTGTCCCAGCATGTCGGCGGCTTCGTCATCACCAGAGACCGGCTCGACGAAATCGTGCCCATCGTCAAGACGGCGATGGAGGCGCGCAAGATGGTCGAGTGGGACAAGGACGATCTCGACGCGGTGAAGATTTTGAAGGTCGACGTGCTGGCGCTCGGCATGCTGACCTGTCTGAAACGCGCCTTCACCTTGCTCACCGATCATTATCCGGATGCGCGCGATGAGTATGGCAGGCCCTATGTGCTGGGCAGCCTCCCGCCCGAGGACAAGCGTGTCTACGACATGATCGGCCGCGCCGACACACTCGGCGTCTTCCAGATCGAATCGCGTGCGCAGATGTCGATGCTGCCAAGGCTCAAGCCAAAGGATTTCTACGACCTTGTCATCGAGGTGGCGATCGTGCGGCCGGGCCCGATCCAGGGCGACATGGTCCATCCCTATCTGCGCCGCCGGCAAGGCAAGGAGAAGGCCGAGTATCAAAAGCCGGAGCTGGAGGCGATCCTCAAGAAGACGCTGGGCGTGCCGCTGTTTCAGGAGCAGGCGATGAAGATCGCCATCGTTGCCGGCGGTTTCAAGCCGGGCGAAGCCGACGAATTGCGCCGCGCCATGGCCACCTTCAAGCGCACCGGCACCATCGGCAATTACCGCCAGCGCATGATCGACGGCATGGTCGGCAAGGGGTACACCAAGGACTTCGCCGAGCGCTGCTTCAAGCAGATCGAAGGCTTTGGCGAATATGGCTTTCCTGAAAGCCATGCCGCTTCCTTCGCGCTGCTCGTCTATGCCTCCTGCTGGTTCAAGACCTTTTATCCCGACGTGTTCTGCGCCGCGATCCTGAACTCGCAGCCGATGGGGTTTTACCAGCCGGCTCAGCTGGTGCGTGACGCACGCGACCATGCCGTTGGCATTCGCGAGGTCGACGTCAATTTCTCCGTCTGGGACTGCACCCTTGAGGAAGATGAGTTCGATCCGGGCCGCATCCTGCCGCGCCATGCCGAAATGCGCGGCGTCATCAAAACCCAGTATGCAGTCCGGCTTGGCTTCCGCCAGATCAAGGGTCTGGCGGAGAAGCGCATGGAGGCTTTCGTCGCGCGGCGCGGTGCCGGCTATTCAAGCGTCAGGGATGTCTGGCTGCGTTCGGGCCTCGATGTCGATGACATTGAAAGGCTGGCGCAGGCCGACGCCTTCCGCTCGCTTGGCCTTGATCGGCGTGAAGCCTTGTGGGCGGTGCGCGCTCTGGACGGCAAGAGCGCCGCCGAAAGGCTGCCGCTGTTCGACCAGCCGGCGATCCGGCTGCGCGAGCTCGAGCCCGAGACGAAACTGCCGACAATGCCGCTCGGAGAACATGTCATCCACGACTACCGCTCGCTCGGCCTGTCGCTGAAGGCGCATCCGGTCGCCTTCCTGCGCGAGCGGCTCGACCGCGCCGGCGTCATCCCCAATGCCAACCTTGGCTCGGTGCGCGACGGCCGGCGGGTCTCCGTCGCCGGTCTGGTGCTGGTGCGCCAGCGCCCCGGCAAGGGCAATGCGATCTTCCTGACGCTGGAGGACGACAAGGCCGTCGCCAATGTCATTTTCTGGGAGAGAACCTTTACCCGCTTCCGCCCCATCGTCATGGGCGCACGCTTCGTCAAGGTCACCGGCAAGCTGCAGTCGGAATCCGATGTCATCCACATCGTTGCCGAAAAGATCGAGGATCTGACGCCCTGGCTGACGGTGCTGCTGGAAGAGATGACGCCGGCTGTGCCAGCCCGGCCCGACATTGCGGCGCTGTCGGACAAGGCCGAGAGGGTCATGCCCAAGGGAAGGAATTTTCAGTAAGGCGCTTTCCAGCCTCACCTTTGAGATTTGCCGGGACGCCCGTCACTTCGTCATCCTGGGGCGGAGCAAGGAGCGAAGCGGCGTCGCGGAGACCCTAGGATGACGAAGGGAGGATCAGCGGCCAGTCTGCGCCGGCCCACTCAGCCGCGGCGGCGACAACACATCTTCCGCCGAAATGCTCCGCGCCTCCGAGGGCAGCATGATCGGGATGCCGTCGCGTACGGGATAGGCGAGCTTGGCAACCCGCGAGATCAGCTCGCCGCGTTCCGGGTCCCAGGCCAGCGGCCCCTTGGTCAGCGGGCAGGCCAGCAGCTCCAGCAGTTTTGGATCGACATTGGCCATCTTGCTATCACGCCCGTCCGCAGCCATCGGATCCCCTTTCAGCCACCTGCTCAGCCTTTACTGCAAACTCGAGCCAAAATCCTCATTCTCGCGCGCCAGCGCCATTTCGGTGATGGCGATCAGCGTTTCCGCACGCGCCCTAAGGTCCGGCGCCTCCAGCAGCGCCTGTTTCTCGGCCGGGCCGTAGGGCGCCATCATCGACAGTGCGTTGACCAGCATGGCGTTTTCAGCGCGGCTGACGCTTTCCCAGTCGGCCTCGAGCTCATTGGCCTGCAGATAGGCGCGAAACGCTTTAAGCAGCGCCGGCCGGTCGACCTCGCTCGCCGCCTGGTCTTCGCTGAGATCGGTGAGGAACGGCGCCAGCTTGCATTGCCGGAACGGCGTCTTCACCGGCAGCTCATGCGTGATGCGGAACCGGCACACACCCTGCAGCGAAATCAGATAGCGGCCGTCGCCGCTCTCGGCCATCGAGATGATGCGCCCGGCGCAGCCGACATTGCAGAGTTCCGGCTCACCATCGGCACGCAGCGCGCCGTCAAGGCTGGGCTGGATGATGCCGATCAGCCGCGAGCCGGCGATAGCCTCATCCACCATCTGCAGATAGCGCAGCTCGAAAATGTTGAGTGGCATGCGGCCGCCCGGCAGCAGCAGCGCGCCGGCAAGCGGAAACACCGGGATGGTCGCCGGCAGATCCTTGCCGACCCGGTAATGTGCGTTTCCGACCTGCACTTAAGTCCTCCGATCGCTTCGTCGGCATACGGCCTGCCGCAGCCCGGCATCGTCGTATCGGCCTAATCTGGCGCAGCCGCCGCGGGCCGCAAGGCCCCACAGCCGCTCCACCAACAATTTCGCCGGCGAACACCTATTTGTTGGTGCATGATCTCTGGACAAAACGTTTCCGTTTTGTCCGAGAAACCCGGTTCCCCACTTTTCGCTAGCGCGGTCCTTCGGTTCGGGATCATGCACTAAGAAAATAGCAGCGACGACAATTTCCGCCGTGCCGCCAGTGTCGCCTCGTCGGTCATCCCCCACGCCTCGAACAGCTTCAACAGCTGCGCCCTGGCGCCGTCTTCGTTCCACGTGCGGTCCGCCTTGATGATGGCCAGCAGATTGTCGGCCGCCGCATGGCGATCGCCTCGCGCATTCTGGACCATGGCAAGATCGAAACGCGCCTGATGGTCGCCGGGATTGGCGGCCAGGCGCTGCTCGAACTCGGCCGGATTGCCGAGTGCCGCCGCCTCAGCCGCCAGCGTCATCTTGGCGCGCAGCGCGGCAAGCGCCGGCGCATCCTTCTTGGCTTCCGGCGCGGTTGCCAGCAGCGCCTCGGCGCCCTCGCTGTCGCCAGCTTCGAACAGAAGCTCGCCCAGCCCGGCGATCGCCTCGATCGTCTCCGGCGCCTGCGCCAATATGGCGTCATAGATGTCGGCCGCGGTCTGCGCATCGCCTGCCGCATGCGCTTCGGTGGCCGCGGCCAGTGCTTCGGCGACCGGCGGCGCGCCATTGCCCTTGCCGCCGACCTTGGTGATGAACTCGCCGATCTGGCTCTCGGGGATGGCGCCCATGAAACCGTCGACCGGTTGGCCGTCCTTGAAGGCGATGACCGCCGGGATCGACTGGATGCCGAGCTGGCCGGCGATCGAGGGATGATCGTCGATGTTCATCTTGACCAGCTTGACCTTGCCGCCGGCGGCCTTGACCGCCTTTTCCAGCTGCGGCGTGAGCTGCTTGCAAGGGCCGCACCACGGCGCCCAGAAATCGACCAGCACCGGCTGTTTGCGCGATTCCTGGATGACGTCGGCCGCAAAAGCAGCCGTCGTGGTGTCCTTGATCAGGTCGGCGGCGGCTGGTGCGGCGCCCAATGCCGGCTTGGCGGGCTCGGCGCCGCCATACTGCACGGAGGTGGTGTACTGGCCGGAATTGCCGCCGAATTGGCCGCCAAACGGATTGTTGTTGTCGCTCATGTCGTCGCCCTTCCGGTCGCGCCCCTCGCCAGCGGAGCGGGCGCGACATCCATGCTAGAGGTCAGTTTTCGCCATCCATGTGGCGATCAAGCCGAGACTTTCAAGATAGCAGCATCATGTCCGGTTGCCTCGACGAATCTGATGAGGTCGGCGGATGCGATCGACGTCGTCGCCTCATTGGTCAGCGGATGTGCATTGATGACGTCGTGCGCCATCAGATCCTCGTCGAGCACCACCTTGACCCGTCTTTCGGTGTCGTTGATCAGCCCGAACACGGTGACGGCGCCCGGAATGACGCCGAGCAGCTCCATCAGCATCTCCGGTTTGCCGAAGGAGACACGGCTGGCGGCGCCGATGATCGTGTGGATCTGCTTCAGGTCGACGGCTGCATCCTCGCCGACGCTGACCAGGAAGAAATTGTCCTTCTTGTCCTTGAGGAACAGGTTTTTCGTGTGGCCGCCTGAAATCTCGCCGCGCAGCGACTGCGAATCGGCGACCGTGTAGAGCGGCGGATGGCGCACGGTCGACACCGCTATGCCGAGGTCGGCAAGAAAGGCGAAAAGCTCGGCTTCGGTCTTCGGCATTGGTTGTCTTCCCTTATCTTGGCGCGGGGCAAAGCCGTTTACGGCCAATGATGCCGCCGAGACAAGACCGTCATGCGGGAAGTCAGCAACCAGCATTGCCGACGAGGTTCGGCCGGGCAATTTGCCGCGACCAAAAAGCCCGTCATTTCCCTGTTGCAATCGCGGCGCTCTTCAGCCATATAGGCCCGGCTTGCGGCCCAAGGCCGTGTGAGCGGGTGTAGCTCAGGGGTAGAGCACAACCTTGCCAAGGTTGGGGTCGAGCGTTCGAATCGCTTCACCCGCTCCAAATCTTCTTTAGATTTGAAAAGCAAAAAGGGCCCGGGAAACCGGGCCTTTTTGCTGTCTGGCGCCGGGGAGCGCCAAGGGGAGAGCTGCCTCGGCATTAACTCGCAACCTGCCGGAGCCGAGTTCTGCAAGCCGCGATTTGCCCGCGAGCGCCTTCTAGCGCTCGACCGCTCGACATTGGCCCGGCCCTCCTCCACCCGGAGGACCAGATACCCTTAATGGTATAGGAGTCAGCGGCAGCGTGTGAGCAACATGATCCCGAACAGGAATTCGCAGGCCCTTAATATTTCAGGCGGCGTACCGCCGCCATACAACGAAACGACAGCCTTTACGTATTCCTCCAAGTAGCCGGGGTTTATCGGAGGGTCGCCTACATTCTGGTCCGGTAGAACCATGTTGTGCTTGCCAACGCTGACCGACGGTCTTTTCCGTTCATCCTTCCGTACACTTACTTTGCAATTGGTGCTGTCGATCGGCTGATTGACTTCAGGGCCGCTCGTCAATTGATAGATAATATGATTTGTTCCTCCATAACTTGAGTATTGCTGAAGCAAGGTAGGTCGATCCTTTTCTTTAGCCTTCAGAAAAGTAGATAGATTAGCTAGTAAATTTATCGTAACGTTTCTGTACCCCTCCTTGCTTGGAACCGCTGCGGTCGGATCGTTTCCCTCAAATATCTTGAGCTTTGCCATTTGCTCTCTCCCCTGAATGAACGTTTGTTTGTAGCAATCATCACAGACACAGTACCAGTAAGTGATTCTCCGTGGCGCGGCAGATATGCCCTCAGTGGACGAAGGGCAGTCGCTGAAACGCCAGCTGCTCGAAGCAGGAACGGGTAAGCAGGTCGGACATGGCGATCTTGCGCTCGGTCAGATCTTCATAGTGATGCACGCCGCCGCCTGCCGGGACGGTGACGTCCTCGCCTACCAGGAACTTCGAGAGCTGCGCGACCTCGTTTGTCTCGCGTTTGCCTTCGCTGCCGATGTGGGTGAAGCGTGTTCCAGTCTCACCGGTGTGGCATCCGTTGCAAGTGGCGAGTGAAAACTTGCGGCGTGTTTCGTCTGGGTTGGCGGGACCGCCGAGACCTTGAGCAAACCAGAAGAAGCCGCTCAACTGGGTACTGGACGTGGCTCCTAGGAACAGGTCGAGGGCGCCCGGAAAGTGCTCCGGAACAGCAAGGCGGTCGTTGAGAATGTCGCCTTCCTTGGTGCCGAGATAGCTCTGCAGAGTAGTGCTCCCGTTGAACGTATCGTCCGGCGTTTGTTTCACCGTGACGAGACTCAACACGCCGGTCTCCCCAAGGCGGAACTCGCGCCACTGCCACCCGAGACCGAACATGGTCTCGTTGGTCCTCAATTGATTGAGCGAACTCATGTTGGGGATCTGGCTCGGGTTCGATCCGTGATCTGTGAAGGCGCGGGTGATGGACTCGAGCGCTTGATTGTAGTCGGCAGCGCTGTCGAGATCCTTCCAGCGCTGCTGCCACGCCTTGATCCCCGTGCACGAGTCGGCAGCGATGCCGTACTCAAAGATAATGGTAAAACTGATCGGGGTGCATGAGGGCGGTGTCGTCGGCTCCTGGTCGACCAAACCGAACACCAAACGCCCCTCGCCGGCGCTTTCGGCGCCACCGACACTATGCGCAAGATCGGGGCGATTGACGATGGCCATAAGCCGTGCTGGGAAGTAGTCGATGTTGAGCGCCCCGCCCGACAATCGCCGCCAGGTCTCGATCACGTTCTGCAGGTGCAGGTCGCGCTTGGGGACGATCCACCCGGTGCCCGGCTGTGGAGCCCCCCAAGTTGACAGCCAGCTAAGAGCAAACTCCTCGGGTGTGACGCCACTGCCGTAGGCCATCTCGCGTACCAAGTGGCCAAAGCTCCACGCGCCCCCGGGCGAACCCAGGCCGCTGCAGGCATCGAAGCTACGCCCGCCATCTTCGACCACCTCCTTTGCCGTGATCATCAGCGAGCGGTTGTGGTCGATGGCGATTGGCGGTGAGAGGGGTGGAAACGTCGCGAAGACCGGGAAGTCGAAAAGATATTCGACCTTGAACCGGTGGTCCTGCAACGCATCGAACCGTGGTCCCGGCAAGCGAAGGAAGGGGGTCTTTGCGGGATCTAGGTTAAGCTCGTGCACAGCAATCAGCGGGTCTCGCGTGGCCAGTAGACCTAATGCTTGCGCTGCCTGCTCGCGCGCTCCGGCAAGTGTCGCGGGCATGATGCGCTCGGCGTCGCTGACCGCGTCGGTCGCTGAGACGATGTCTCGCGGACCCCGCCGTATCAGCCTTGTTGAGCCCTGACCGCGCAGAACCTCGATTGTCGCCTCAAGGTCGGCGCGCCGCGCTTCAAACGCGCTGGTAGCGTCAAACTTGAACGGCGCGGTGAATACGCCGTCGCCTCCTTCTCGATCCGGAGCGGTGCCATCGTCGCGAAACGTTACGGTCCCGTCCTCCATCGCCACGGAGAACTCTGTGAGCGCCGACAGGCCGACAGTAGCGATCTCGCCCAGCACCACCCCGGGCTCCGGCGTCAGGAATACACGCAACTCGATGATATTATCCGTCAGTACCGCGGTCGAGCCGAGGGTGTTCTCCTGGGCGCGGCCGGCGATTGCCGTCGCCAACAACAATAGTGGCGCTAGGAATAAAGTACGGTGTAGCGTTGGCATCTGAAACATAGTTTTTCTCTACTTTCAACCAACTGCAAATGCGCCCTATTCTGGCTAAGCACGGCGTCGCGAACTTCCTGGTTGAAGCCGAGATGCGCTAGCCGGGTTTCGCCGGTCACCAGAAAATCGTGGATGCTGTAACGCTGGGCGGGCCATAGTATTTCCCCTGGCCGTATTTTAGTATGAACTTATAAAACGCTCGGCACAAGTCGGCAGTTTCGCATTTTGTCTCATCGGGCTTAACGCCTGCGGTATTGGAACAGCATCGATGCCGGCGTAGTGCCGGCTGATGGATCAAGGGAGCTTGTGCGTGTGCACATCTATCTGGCATAGCCGTTCCAGGTCACGCCGATCCTCGTCCCGCTTGATTGGGAAGGCGCCTAGAAACCAGTCCAGGATGTCCTTCGGCGTGGCAGGTGGAGGTCCTGCCCAGGCTGCAGCAATAGACGTGTGCAATTGTATCAGCGCCGCACGAGCTTCATCCGTCCTGCGTAACTTGCGCAGGGCGGCAGTTTTCCAACCGGCGGTGTCGACGATTGCGTTCTTGGACCGGTCGGCGGCCGCGATTGCGCCTTCGAAATCCCCGGCAAAATAGCGGATTACCGCGATATGTGACCACTGATAGTCCAAAAACATGGACGTTATATCCATTGCTCGCTCCAGCAGACGCGACGCAGAATCGACGCGGCCCATGAACGCCATGCCCAAAGCAGCCGACACCAGTGTCTTGGGACTGTTGGGGTTGAGTTCGGCGGCCAGTTCATAGTGCACTTCCGACTGTTCGAAGTGTCGGGTCATGGCTGTCGACCAGGCGACGACCAAATGATTGCGTGCATCCAGGGGATCGAGGGCCACAGCGCGTTGAGCCAGCTCGGCAGCCCTCTGCGTTATGGCTGGATCGGCAGCAATTCCCGGCCGGATGAATTGTCGCGAATTATGGATGCTGGCCAAACTGGCATAGGCAGGAGCGAAGTTCGGGTCGGCAGCGATCGCGCCTTCGAACAGCCGTTGGGCCTCGTCTTCGGCATCTGGCGTCCAGCGAGTCAGCAAGTCCTCGCCGCGCAACCAGGCATCATAGATATTGAGATCTTGCGGGGGGCCCCTGACCTGGCGCGACAGCCTGTCATGCGACAGGTAAACTTCCAAAGTGGAAGCAATCTTGCCGACCAGCTGCTTCTGCAAGGCGAGCCAGCTTCCCAGCGAAAACCGAAACGAATCGCTCCAAATGACCTGGTTCGTGTTGGGATCGCTTACCGAGACGATCAACTGCATGTCGTCCTGGTTGTCCACGCATTGGGCCGCCAGCAGATAGTCCGTGTCGGGACTTTCGATTGCAGTATCTTTCAACTCGATGACTGTGAACTCCCGAAATTTGGACAGATTGGCGATCAGTTCTGAGCGGAATCCCCAGACCAGAAGAGAGATTTTCTTCGTTCGAGCCTCAAATTTTTCGACCGCGAGCGTTGGCGCCGGTCCGCTCGGCCGGGGTGGTTTCTTTCTGTTCAACAACAGCGGCTCCGGACCCTTGAGGGCCTCGGCCAAAGCCGTCGTTTCCGTGCTCGGCAGCAACTGATATCGGTCGCGCAGAAGGTCGCGCAGATTTTCGTAGACGCGCATTGCGGCGGCGACATTCTGCAGTTCCGCATGGTGGCGCATGAGGCAGCGCGCAGCGCGCTCATGGCTGGGCTCGAGTACCAAGAGGGCATTTGCCGCCCTGCGCATTGCAGGTTCGGATATCTCGAAGCGTTCCAGCATCGCCTCCAAGGCTTCCAATGCGTGGTCACGCCAGTTGTGCCTGGTGACGCTCAGCCACGCGCTGAACAGGTCGCTGGTGTCTTCCAGGCCAAACAGGATCGCGTCGGACCAGTCCGATCGTCGAAGCAGCAGCTCGTCGATCTTGCCCTCTCCAAGATCCTTCAACATGCGAACGACATCGACGGTTATGCGCGAGGGGCTCAACCCGATAATGTTTCCGCGCCTGAGAATTCCTGCCGCCGAGTTGCCGGCAATTGATCTTTCGGCGATCTGCAGGCAGTTCGCCATCGCACGCCGAGCGGCTACCGGGCTTCGTTCTGGCCAGATCAAGGTAGCGAGCCGGTCATGCACCTCCTGAAAATTGCTGGACAGTGCGAGATATCCGATCAGTGCCTGCGCTTTCGGGGAACGCAATGCGATGGCTTCGCCATCTTCCCTGTAGAGGCCAAGCCCATCGATGACCGAAATCAGTCGCTGATGGCCGTTATCCGGGACATCGGCGAGGTTGGAAGCAACCACGTTGTAGAGCGTCAGCGGCTCAGGCATGTTCTTCAAGGCGGGCCGACCGGCGAACCGAAAACGCCACCGCCCGGTGTTGCGGGCCGCCCAATAGACGTCCTGGGTCACACACACACCGCCTGACTCGGCCATGGCCTGCACCCGTGCAGCCACGTTTATCGCATGGCCGAACACGTCGCCGTCACGGCGATGAACCTCTCCAATATGCAATCCGATCCGGAATCGACTGTAGAACGCTCTCCTGTCTAGGAGGTCAGCCAGGCTATCCTGCATGAAAATGGCGTAGTCGATGGCGTTCGATACACCGTCGAACAGTATCAGGACCCCGTCGCCTGTCGTCTTGATGAACTCGGCGCCGAATTCCTCGCAATGGGTCTGGAAGAGTTGGAAACACTGCGAAACGAGATCCAGTGTTCCAAGTTCGTCGGCTGCGGTTAGCCGGCTATACTGAGCCAGGTCCGCAAACAGGATTGACTTGAGGGTCGCTCGCTCCGATCTCGCTTCCATGGCCGCCGCCGATGCCCCATCGAATGTGCTATTCTGCTCCCCAATGCAGGCTTAGTCGACGGTACAACGAACTGATGGCAAATGCTTTCATGGATGGCTTCAGCGACCTCGCCAGGGTTGGCGAATTGTTCGACGTGATTGACCTGCCCGTGACGGATGTTCCGGCTCATTTCGCTATCGCATTCCCCAGGAATGCTCTGTTGCGGATGCCAGCAGCGCCGCGCGCAGCAATGCCCGAAACGGGGAGGCTGGCCAGCGGCCGAGGATTGAGCATCGACGATTGCCGGGCGAGTTGCCTTGGCGAGGCAGCCGAACTCTTCAGTTGCTGCTCGTGGGGTGACGAGCCGTTGATCACCGCTACGGTCGGCGAGATCGGATCGGCGGCAATCGCTCCTGAACGCCTGAACGGCTTCAGTCCCGATCAAATCGCCGCCCGCGTCGTGTGGAACACAGAAAACACCGGCTTCGATTGGCGGCCGCCGATCAGGGATGAATCCGCCGCGCTGACCTGGCTGAGGGTTGAAGATGCATTTGGGGGGAATGAGGCGTTCATACCGGCAGACTTTGCTTTCATAGGACGCAAAGAGGCTGGCGAGGAGGGCGCGGTCGCCATCGGCGACAGCAATGGTTGCGCCGCAGGACCCAGTGCGGATGCAGCGAAACTGGCGGCCATCTTGGAGCTGGTCGAGAGGGATGCGACGGGTCGGTGGTGGTATGGAAGAAGGCAGCGCCGAACAATCGATCCGTCCTGTCTCTCGGGCATCGACGTGCTTGTCGACTGGGTGTGGGATCGCGAGCGTCGAACCCGGCTCTTCGACATCACCTCGGATATCGACGTCCCGGTGATTGCCGCTGCTTCTGCCGAACAGGACGGCAGCGACGTCTCGGTAGGCTTTGCCGCGGGCAAAAGCCTGCAGTCCGCCGCGACAGCCGCCTTGACCGAGATGCTTCAAATGGAGATTTCGCTCGGGGTTTCACGAGCGCTTGGCGACAAAGCTGGCACCTGGTCGCGATGGCGAGAGAAGACCTCGATGAATACTCGGCCGCTGAATATGGCGCCGATCCAACAAGTCGCGCCAAGTCCACCTCACCGCGCGGTTGAACGTGACCTATCGGACGTGCTCGACGCCTTGGCGCAGAGAGGAATCGATTTGTGGTTTGCCGAAATGACCCGCGCGGAAATCGGCATTCCCGTGTTTCGCGCCATATCTACCCGGCTCTGTCACTACAAACCACGGTTCGGACGCGCACGACTCCCTGCTCCCGATGCCCGCGATCTAAGCTTCGACCCCAGTTCGCCCGCGGACCAGCCGCTGCTTTTGGTTTAGAGCAATTCCAGGAAAAGTGTGATCGGTTTTCCCGGGAAAAGCGCGTAGCGCTTTCCCTTGGGAATTGCGCAAAACAAAGAGGTGTCGGCAGCATATCGGGGGCCTCCACGTCGCCCTGTCTTGGGCGGCGTCATGCATTCAAGTTCCTGGTTCGCCAGTAGCATCTTGGTTGTCGTCGCCATTTGCTCCCCCGCGCGTTCGGGTTTAATGAGTGAATCGTCCACCGGGCTTCCGAGGGGAGCCGTAAGGCGCGCTTTCGACGGAACTCGGCAGGACAGAGCGTTCCGCTCCCTGGGGCGCTGGACAATCATTTTCTGGCTGAACAGGTTACGGCTTGCTACGAGACGTGTCGTGGACTCAATGGCTTGCCAAGGTTTCGGTCGAGCGTTCGAATCGCTTCACCAGGCGCGGGTAAGACGGCGTGGCGCATAATCCCTCCAGTTCGGCGAACGGCGGCACCGCTGCCGAAGCACGCGCGTGGCTCGCGCTGCGGAACGCCGCGTCGGATTGCGGCTCAGGTTTGCGCTCGATCGACCCGCAGCCCCTGCGCGCGCTCCCGGCAGGACGCAAGTGGGCGGGTGAGACCGCCAGGGTGATCGTCGATGGCCTTGTGGCAGGAAGCCTGTCGGCGCCGGCGCAATTGGCTGCCGGATGGGACAGGTTCGGCGGCGCCATCACCCAGTTGATCATCGAACTCGGCAAGATCTGGGACAATCCCGGCGCGGCTCGCCGCATCCAGTATCAGCTGGAGCAGATGCTTCTCGACGTCGACGATCTTGCCGCGCCGCGCATTCTGGCGCGGACGCTTGGAATTCGCGTCGACGCTCGCAACCCGACCGCAACCGAACTGCCCGAAGGTATCGATCGGATCTACGCCCACCTGACGGTCGATGGCCGGATCGAAGCGGTTGTGCAGTTCGGTGTGCTCGGGACTGTGACAAGGGATCATTGGATTGAATTGATCCAGACTATCGTACCGGCTGGGCGGCTTGGCCTTGCAGCCGAGGCATTGTCGACCAGTGCGGAAGGCCGGTCCGATCCTCACAGCCACTTCGGCAAACTCGCGCAATTGGCGGCGGAAGCACAGGAGCTGGTTCGCTCGAGCGCCGAACCCGCACAGCCTCCCTCAGCGCCGCGCCGGTCACGGACCGCGGACAGGAATGATCGCACGGCGTTCTGGAACAGCTATTTCGCGACCGAGGATCCCTGGAACTACAGTTCGCTCTATGAGCAGGAGAAATATGAGCGGCAGCTCGAGATCCTGCCTGCCGGTCCCATCGGCCGGGCGCTTGAGCTCGCCTGTGCGGAGGGCCATTTCACGCGGCAGCTGGCGCCGCGCGTGGGCCATCTGACCGCAACCGACATCTCCGCCATAGCCATCGAGCGGGCTCGTGCGCGATGCAGCGATCAGCCGAACATTGCGTTCGGCGTACTGGATTTCGCTGCCCACACGTTGCCGGGTGAGATGGATCTGATCTTCTGTTCGGAGGTGCTCTACTATCTGGACGATCTCGCCGAGTTGCGGCGCATCGCCAAGAAATTCGCTGCGGCGCTGGCGCCTGGCGGCAGTTTCATCAGCGCACACGCATTCGTGCTGCGTGACAATGTCGAAAAGACGGGCTTCGACTGGAACACATTCGGTGCCCAAGCGATCTCCGAGACGCTGGCAGCGACCGAAGGCCTCGTGCTCGAGCAATCGATTCAGACCGAGCTCTACCGCATAGACCGCTTCCGCCGCCTGTCGCCGGACGAAGTGGCGACCGAACCGGTGATCGATCATGTGCCGATCCGCGCGCCCATCGACATCGGGGTGGCGCGAAATATCGTCTGGGGCGGGGCGCGGGCCCTGCGCCGCGACGTCGCGCGCAACGAGCGGCGCCAACGCATCCCTGTTCTCATGTATCACGGCGTCGCCGATGAAGGTCCGTCCGCGCTCGCCCGATTTCGGCTGACGCCCGCCGCATTCGCCAGCCAGATGGCATGGCTGCGCGCCAATGGCTTTCACGCGATCGGGTCCAAGCAGCTGGAAGGGTTCATCGCCAACCGTCAGCCTTTCGCGGGCCGTCCGGTGCTCATCACTTTCGATGACGGCTTCCAGAACTTTGCCGACCATGCCTGGCCGATCTTGCGTGCCAACGACCTGACCGCGGAAGTGTTCCTGGTAACGGACCTGGTGGGGGAAACGGCGCGATGGGACGCCTACAACGGTCCGCCGGCGCAGCTTATGGATGCCGGGACGGTCCGACGCCTCGCCACCGAAGGCGCATTCTTCGGCAGCCATATGGCCACGCATCGCGCCATCGATGGTCTGTCGAGCGCTGGCCTGGCCGCCGAACTCCTGCGCTCTCGCATGTTCATCGAACGGTGGACCGGTCGGCCAACCACCGCGTTCGCGGCACCCTTTTCTGTCACCGACCGACGGCTCGGCCGGCTGGCAAGGGAGTGCGGCTATCGAGTGGGCTTCGGCCGCAAACACGGGCCGGCGGACCTTGATGGCGATCCCATCGACCTTCCGCGCATCGAGATACGCGGCGACCGCTCGCTCGATGACTTTGTTGCCACCATCGAGGCCGTGCTCGATGAAGGCTGAACGTGTCAGTGTCCCGCTCGCAATGCGCGAGATACAATCGACGAGACGCCCCGCAAGGGCGATGCAACTGTCTATCGCATCATGCGAGGATAGACCGCCTGTTTGCCTCGTTCACAAGTCTATTGGGCGACCTGGGACACGGCTGACATCAGCTCCTTCGGGTTTGGCGCGCCAAACATGTATCGCCCACCCTCCGGGACCTCGGTGAAGCTCCAGCGGACAATCCCCTGCCGGTCCAGCAGGAACTGACCGACCAGTTGTCCATGTCCCGTTGCCATCATCTGTTCGTCGGCTTCGGTCAGTTCGTAGTGGTCCTTCTTGTCGAGGATTGCGCCGGCCGTCATAGGATCCATGGGACCGGGCAATTCGCCAGGTATGTCGACCCGCATATCCTTTGCCACTGCCATCGCGACCTTGTAGGGCCAGTTCGTCTCGTTCTCGGTGAATTCGAGATTGGGCAGCCCAAAAGCACGATGTGAAGCGCGTTCCGGGTCCGACGCCGCTAGCAGGTTCGGCATCGGATGGTAACGGAAATAGAGGCGCGCCCGTTCGATCGGCGTATTCACCACCGTCAGGCTCTCCACGCCCCTTTCGCGCAGCTCCGGATCGAGCCGCGCCTGGGCGGCGATGTGGCGCCGGCAAAACGCACAATGCAGACCTCGAAACAGGCCGACCAGCACCGGCTTTTGGCCGCGAAAGTCGTCGAGCGCGATCTTGCCTTCCTGGGTAATGGCGTCGAGGACCACGTTCGGCGCACGGTCGCCCGGCTGAAGCGGCAACAAGTCAACACGCGCGGACATTTCTAACCTCCAACCCCGGCTAGTCGAGAAACGGCAGCACCACAAGCCCTTCCGGGTCGAGCCCGTGCTGGGCGCATATGCCCTGCGCCAGGGAAAAGTAGCGTTCGGCCTCGGCCAGATTGTCGAGGTCGAGATTAAGCGTTGCGAGGCCATCATAGCACGGAAACAGCAGTTGCGGCTCGCCCGTTTCGCGGGCGACGTCCAGCGCTTCGTGGAACAGGCCGACCGCCAGTTCCGGACGGCCGTTGCACTGATGGATCTGGCCAAGCACGATCAACGGCACCGGCAGGTGCTCGCGCTGGTCGAGCGCCCGGTCGATCTCGATGGCCTTCTCGGCGGCAGGCACGCCCTCCGTTGGACAGCGATCCGTGAAGGTACAACAAGCCACCGCCAGATTGGCGAGGAGGCGCGCCTGGAAACCCAAATCGCCAATACGGCGTGCCACTTCAAGACCGCGCCGGCAGACCTCCATCGCCCGGGCCGGATCGATGGTCGTGTAAAGCACGCCGAGATTGGTGTAGCCGCGGCAGGCCGCGCCCAGCAGGCCGGCAGCTTCTGCCAGTTCAATGCTGCGCTCAACCTCCTGCACGGCTTCATGGTTTCGGCCAAGGCGAGCCAGCGCAACAGCCTTGGTATTGAGTGCCTCGGAGGTCACAAGAGTGGCATCCTCGGAGACAGTCGTCAGAGTGCGCAGGCAATCCAGCGCCGCGTCCGCCCATTTTGCGGCGAGCGCGTGATCTCCGTTGCGGAACGCCTGTCGGCCACGCTCTTGCCACAGATGCGCCTGCTCGATCGGGGCATCCGCTCCGTCAAGGAGCGCTGCCGCTTCAACATAGCGGGATTCTGCGTCGTCCCGCTTGCCCACGTCCCACAGCAGCCGGCCGATCTTGCGCAAAACGCGCGCCGCCGCAGCCCGATCGGCCGACTCGCGGTAGGCCTGCAACACCGTCTCGTAGTGGCGATGCGCGATCTCGCGGCGGCCTGCCGAGCCGCTCAAATCGGCAATGCGCTCTGCAATAGCCAGTTTGAGCGGTATTTGCCCGATCGCGCCCAACGCAGCCAGTGCTCGCTCGTAGAAACGAAGGGCGTCGTCATTGGCGTATATCATTCGGGCGCGATCCCCCGCCGCCTGCAGGTAATGCGCGCCCTTCTCACGCTCGGCGCTCTGTGCGAAATGATGGCCGAGCACGGCCAAATCCTCGAACCGTTCCGGCTTGTCGCCGCACAGCTTCTCCAGGGCAGCACCGACCCGGCCGTGGATGTCGGTCCGGCGTTGCAGGAGGAGGTTCTGGTAGATCACGTCCTGCAGCAATGTTTGCGTAAAGCGGTAGCTTTGCGACGAGACCGAGCCCGATCCGGCAACTTCCTCGATGATTTCCGCATCGCAAAGCAGCTCGCAGCCGGCTTCCAGCCGGCCGGGGTCGGCCGTCACGGTCTTCAGAAGCGTGGCATCGAAGCGCGGGCCGATTACCGCGGCTTCCTGGGCCAGCCGGCGCACCTCCTGGGGCAGCCGGTCGACGCGCGCAAGCAGCATGGCCTGGATCGTGGCGGGAATTCCGGTTGCGCCTTCGCCTGCCACGGTCCGCCATTGCTGACCCTCGCGCACCAGTACACCGCGATCGATAAGGCCGCGAACGATCTCCTCGATAAAAAGCGGGTTACCGCCCGCGCGCTCGAGGATCTGGTCGAGAAGCCCTCCCGCGGCGTTTACCCAGCTCTCGCCGAAAAGCGCCGCCACCAGGCTGCGTCCGTCATCGCTGTTGAGCGGCGAAAGCCGAAGCGCCGTGTGGCTGACCCGGCTTGAGTCGAGCTGGTCGTTGTCCGGCGCCGGACGATGCGTGACCAGCAGCATCAGCCGCGTGCGCTCCAGCCTGTCCATGACGAAACGCAGTGCCTCGAGCGACACGGCGTCGGCCCAGTGAAGGTCTTCGACGACAATCAACAGCGGCGACAACGCAAGCCGCCGTTCAATGATTGTGCGGACTGCGTAGAGAATTTGCCGCCGCAACTGCTCGGGCTCGACATGCTGCAAGGTGGCGTCGGGGTCGCCAAGGCCAAGCACATGGTAGAGCAAAGGCATCAGCCGCTTCGCCTCGTCGCCCTGCAGGCCGAGATCGGCAAGCAAGGCTGCGAGCTTGCCCCGCATTTCGTCCCCATTGTCGCTTTGCATCATCCCGGCAGCGCTGCGAACCACTGCGCCTAGAGCGCCGAATGACTGTTCGCCCAGCGGTGAGCACGTGGCCTGCCGCACCGCGACATTGCGAAAACGATCCTCGTCGCCGACACGGGCGACGAACTCCTTCACCAGCCGCGATTTGCCGATACCGGCTTCGCCGACGAGGCGGACAAGCTGGGCCGAGCCGCCGCACGCCTGGTCAAGGCTCGCCAGCATTCTGTTGAGCTCCGCATCCCGGCCTATTATCGGCGCACTGAGGCCGAGCGCCTCAAGCCCACGCGCTGCCCGCGGCGCGGCAAGCGGTGCATCCAGTCGATGGACGAGCACACTGCCGGCCTTGCCGCGAAGGACGACATCGCCTAGCGAGTCGTAAGAGAAGGCATGCCGGGTCAGCCTGTGCGTGAGCTCGCCCACCAGCACCTCACCAGGGGCGGCCAGCGATTGCAGGCGTTGCGCCGTATTCACCGTGTCGCCGGTCACCGAATAGGATTTGGCGGTGCCGATACCCAATCCGCCGGTAACGACCGGACCGGTGTTTATGCCGATGTGAAGCAACAGAGGCGTGCCGGAGTGGCGGGTGCTTTCGCCGAGCCGCGCCGTCCGGGCGATCATGTCGAGCGCGGCGCGGAGCGCGCGTTCCGGATCGTCCTCATGCGCGACCGGCGCACCGAACAAGGCGAGCAATGCATCGCCGATGAATTTGTCGACGAAACCGCCAAAGCTTCGCACGGCCGCCGTCAATTCCTTGAACAATTCGTTCTGCAGCGCTTGCATGACTTCGGGGTCAAGCTGCTCGCTGAGTGTCGTGAAGCCGCAGAGGTCGGCGAACAGGACCGTTACCGTCCGTCGATCGGCGTCAGAGACGGGATGCGGCCCTTCTTCGCTTTCGACGTTCGGCAACGGAGCCTGGGAAGGCGGCACAATGGTCCGGCTTGGTGCCGGAGCAGGCCGTTCGGCGGCTTTTGCGGACGCACCGACGCTTGCCCCGCATTTCGGACAGAACTTGAAATCAGGTTCGCAGGCGTAGCCGCAGCTGGCGCACGGCACGGGCTGGCGCCTGCCACACTTCGGACAGAAGGCGTAACCGCCCTCGATCTCGAAACCGCAGCCCGAGCAGTCCATGGACACCTCACCGGAGCATGATGCCGAAAAGTGTGAAGCGGTTTTCTCGGACAAACGGGAACCGTTTGTCCAGACATCATGCTCTATCTCTTTGCCCTGGGGCCATGATGGCGTGATCACGCCATGCATTTCACGGCCTGGGTATGCACAAGGATGAACCGATAGCCGTCAACCGGCAAGCGGCAGTGCAAATGGGCATCCGTGTGCGTTCGGTGGCTGAGCGCTGCCAATGCGGGCGGCTGGCCGTCGTCTGCAAAAATTCCCTCTCACCCCGTCTTCCTGCTATCGTGGAGATGAGGAGGCGGACCTATGAGTGAGAACCGTAAGCTGGCCGCAATCCTGGCCGCAGATGTGGTCGGATACAGCCGGCTCGCGAGTGCGGACGAAGATCGCACCTTGGCGAGGTTGCGGGCACTGCGCAGCGACCTGATCGATCCAACCATCGCCGTGCACAACGGGCGAGTGATCAAGCGCACCGGGGATGGGGCGCTGGTTGAGTTCCGCAGTGTGGTGGATGCCGTGCGCTGCGCCGTTGAGGTTCAGAACGGCATGGCTGAGCGCAATGCCGGCGTGCCGCAGGACCGCCGCATCGAGTTCAGGATCGGCATCCATCTGGGCGATGTGGTCGAAGAAAGCGACGGCGACCTGATGGGCGACGGCGTCAACATCGCCTCGCGTCTGGAGGGCGTCGCTGCGCCCGGCGCCATCTGCCTGTCGGAGGATGCCTATCGCCAGGTCAAGGCGAGGCTCGACCTCTCGGTCAGCGATCTCGGCAGCACGCAGCTCAAGAACATTGCCGAGCCGATCCGGGTCTACTCGCTGCAAGTCGGCAGCGCCGGGACCAAGGCGTCCGCGACCCCGGTAACCGACACGAGCCGGCCGGCTGCGGCAGCGCCGCCGAAGCTGTCGATAGCCGTGCTGCCGTTCGCCAACATGAGCGGTGACGCCGAACAGGACTACTTCGCCGACGGCATCTCTGAAGACATCATCACGGCGCTGTCCAAACTATCGCAGCTCTTCGTCATCGCCCGCAATTCGTCGTTCACCTTCAAGGGCCAGAACGTCCATGTGCAGGACGTCGGCACGAAGCTCGGCGTGCGGCATGTGCTTGAGGGCAGCGTCCGCAAGTCGGGCAACAGGGTGCGCATCACCGCGCAGCTCATCGATGCAACCACGGGCGGCCATCTTTGGGCGGAGCGGTTCGATCGCGACCTGACGGACATATTCGCCGTGCAGGACGACGTGACGCAGCAGATCGTCGGTGCGCTGGCGCTCAACCTGACCGAGGATGCCCGTCAGCGGCTGGCGCCCGAGCGCCCGCGCAACACGGAGGCGTATGACTATTTCCTGCGCGGCCGGGAGCTGTGGCACCGGCTGACGAAGGAGGCGAACCTCGCGGCCCGCGACCTATTGCAACGTGCCACCGAACTGGACCCGAACTTTGCCTCCGCCTACGCTTTCCTTGGCCTCACGCACGGCATCGATTACCTGAACAGGTGGGGTGCGTCGCCGCCGGAATCGATGGCGCAAGCCGAAGCGGCCGCAACGCGAGCGGTAGCGCTGGATGACAGCGATCCCTGGGCGCACTGGGCGCTGGCGATAGCCAAGCTGTACACACGACGTCACGATGAGGCCATCGACGAGGTCGAGCGCGCACTGGTCCTCAATCCGAACTTCGCGGAAGCCCATGTATGCCGCGGCGAGACGCTGTACTATTCGGGCAGACCTGAGGAGGCTCTCGAGAGTTTCGCCCGGGGAAAGACCTTGAACCCTTACTTTCCGGATGTGCTTCTGCACTTCCAGGCTTTGGCGTTGTTTCAACTGGGACGGTACGACGAGGCCGTTGACCTCTTGCTGCAACGGCTGGCGCGCAACGCTGTCACTGATGTCTCGCGCGCGCTTCTGGCCGCCAGTTACGGCCATCTGGGCCGTTTGGAGGAGGCCCGCGCGGCATGGCAGGAGGTGCTTCGCGTCAATCCCGACTTTTCGCTGGAATACCGTCGCAAGGTCTTGCCCTACAAGAACCCTGCCGATTTCGAACTCATGGTCGACGGGCTCCGCAAAGCCGGCGTGGTGCAGTGATCAGGTAGCGGCCTGCTCAGACGCCAAAAGCCCGGCCGATCTTACGCCATCGGGCGTTTTCGCGGACCAGTTTCAGGTCCTCGGTCGTCTCGGCAAATGTCCGCAAACGGTATTGCCGTAGCAGCTGCGGGAAGAGCGCCCCTTCTGGCAGGCCGGCAAGCTGTTCGCGGACCGAGATCTGTTCATCGATGACCCGCATGCCCCAGGCATTTTCCCGAACCTCAAGCTCCGCAGCCAGATCGCGCTCGCCCAGTGCGGTTTCGTCCAGCGCAGCCAGCAGGATCGAGTGGAAAAGCGCCACATAGCCAATCTGTCTCAGGCCGCCCACAACCCGCACCCGCGGCAATATGGCGAGCACAAGGAACATCAGGAACAAGTTTGGCAAAAGCAGGCCGTCCAGCAGCGCCTGCCTGAGATGCTGCCGCTCGAACGGGATGGAGAGACCATGCGGCCGGTCAGGCTCGATCAGCTGCCCGTTCTCAAGGACGAGCTTGCGCGCGCGCTGTTCGCGGATGCCCCAGAAATAGGCCGTGGCATTGGGTAGGAATCTGCCGAATGGGCCTGATGCGGCCTCTTGCAGGGCATGGTCGAGACGCTGGCGCCTTGTGGGCTCCATGAGCAGCCTGGATAGCAGGCTGCCCTCATCGTCCAGATGCCGCGCCATGGCGGCAGCGGCAAGCCGATCATCGATGAAGACCGGCCGGGTCGTGCCCGAACGATCCCAATCGGCGACCAGATTCTCGTTGAGCTCTGTCAGCGCATCGGCGGCGGTTGCAAACACCTTGTCCTGGCTGGCGAGCAGTTTACCCAGCCAGCTTCTGGCATCCGTCTCATTGCCCACCGCTTGAAGCGCGCGCTTGTTGAGGGAGACGGGACCGGCCGCGCAGACGCTTTTGCGGCACAGTTTGTGGCGCCCCATGCCAAACAAATTGACCTTGTCGTCGCCGACATCGAGCCATCCCGGCCCCTCCTGGCCGACGGTCTCCATGGTCATCGTCGTTCCCATGAAGCCGAAGAAGACCGACAACCCTGTTTCGACGGCGCCGAGCCAGGCAAGCAGGAAGGCATCGAAGGTGATCCGGTCCATCAGCAGCAGGCAGTGCAGGCCGGACTGGATCACCGGCCTGTGCTCGAATTCGTCGAGCGCCTTGTCGACCTCTTCAGGCTGCATGATCGCAGCAAGGCGCTGCTGCAGAACGTCGCGCAGAATCGAGCGGGCGGCGATCGCCGGGCCCGATGCAGGCCTCGCCACCGGCCGCCACAGATGGCGGGCATAATCGGAAACCGGTGCATTCCAGTTCTGCTCGATGTCACGCACGACTTCCGGGCAGAGCAGCGACAGCACAGCCAGAGTTTCCACCGGAGGCGTAGGGACTGGGGCAAAGACGGCGGTCATCAGAAACGCAGCCGCGCCATGCTCAGGAGGTCGTGGTACCGCCCATCGGTAAAACCGGCCTTCACATGCCGGCCTTCGACCTCGAAGCCGTGGCTTGTGTAGAGGCGGATGGCCGGTTCGTTGTCTGCATAGACGGTCAATTCGACCCGCTTCAGCGCCCGCCAATTGTCGGCCACGTCAAGCAACGCGCCAAGTATCGCAGAGCCGACGCCCTTGCCGACAAAGCCATCGTCAAGGCCGATGTTGATCTCGCCTATATGCGAGCGGCGCGGCGAACCCTGCACGACCAGGCTGCCATGGCCGACCACCTTGCCGTCCAGCTCGGCAACGATCCAGGTGGTTTCCGAGCCGGACTTGGCTATGCGCCGTTCCACCTGCTCCACCATCTCGAACGGCATCCTGAGCGTGCCCCAGCGAAAGCCCGGCATGTTGAAGATAGCGCAAAGCGCCTCGGCATCGCTTGGCCGGACGGCGCGGAGCTGCGGCTGGATTTTTTCGGAGGAGGTCGTGCTGGTCATGGCGTCTCTGGCGAATGCAATCGGCTCGGCACGATGCACCGGACGTCACCTGAAAATCCAGCCGTCTTTGCAGCCTAGGATGCCGATTGCGCGCTGAAATGGCGGGAGGCGGCGGTGAGTTTGAAGGCACCGCTGATGCCGATCCAGCCGAAAAGGGCGAGCCAGCCCAATGTCTTCATCGCCGCCCAGTCGATCTTGTGCACTTGGGCATCGGTGATCACGAGGCCAAGGACGGCAAGCAGGCCAACCAGAAACTGCGCCAGGCCGAGCACCAGCAGCTCCTCGCGCGGCGCGCTTTTCCAGACGAGATAGGTGCCGCCAGCGCCGGCGAGGAAGATGGCGCTGTAGACCTGGGCGTGGAAGGGATCGACCGGCCATGGCCAGCTGCTGCTGACCACCAGGGGAAACAGCAACATGCCGACGCCATAGAGCCCGAGGATCGCCGTTTCCGCCAACATGTAGCCGCGCCATGCGGGGTTCAGGGTCACGCCTTTTGCGGGAGGACGGGCCCTGGCCCGCCACAGGAACAGCCCGGATACCCCGGCCGAGGCAAGATAGACCAGGAACCAGAGCCAGGCCGCTTTGCGGCCGAAGTTGAAATAGCCGAGATTGATCAGCGAGACCGCCGACACGATGACGGTGAAGATGAAGGCCATGACGAGCACCAGCCGGCCGGGCGACCAGCGATTCCAGACCAGCAGCGCCGCCATCACCGCCATTTCGGCGGTGTAGAAGCCGCCGAGGAAGCGGGCACTGAACGGCGTGACAGGCCAGGGCCAGCGCGGCTTGACCAGTGCCGGCGCGAAAAACAGGCCGGCGCCTACGATCAGGACGATGATAACCCCTGCGGAGAAAAGGCGCAGAGCCGCCGGAAATGGCGGGTTGTCGGATCTCGGCATGGGAGAACGCCCCAAAGATGAATGCCCAATGTACCATCATAGTGCCGCTTGCGGCCGGTGAAAATCGGCGGAAGGGAAATGAACTGTCACCAGTCTCGTCTATTCGAATGGCCGTACGGCCCGTTTCGACGTAAAATGGCAGACTCGGACCAAGGAGCGGTCCGGTCAACCCGCCTCGGGTGGCGCATTTTCCGGAGCCTGCATGATGAACGAAGCTCAGGATCTGTTCTCGCTTCTGCGGCAATCGACCGATGTCGATCCGCAGGCAATCGACGCCATCCGGCAAACCATCGCGGAGGGCAAGGACCGCGAACTTTGCCGTATCAACGCGCTGGCCTTCGCCAGCAAGCATGGCCTCGACGAGGAACGCGCCATCAGCGCCTTTCTGCATGCGGCGCGGGTGGGCATCTTCGACATTTCCTGGAATGTTCTTTGCCCCGGTTGTGGCGGCGTGCTCGACACCAACGCCACTCTGAAAACGATGCAGAAGGACGAATACACCTGCGCGCTGTGCTCCCAGGGCTATTCGCCGACTCTCGATGAGATGGTCGAGGTGACATTCACCGTCAGTCCCCGCGTGCGCCGGATTGCCGCCCACAATCCACACGAACTGCCGTTGGTGGAATATTACCGCCAGATCTACTGGGCGTCCGGCGCCGATCTTCCGGAAGAGGATTTGGCGAAACAGATGGAATCGTTCTCGCTGGAGGATCTCGAGCTTGCGCCCGGTGAAAAGGCGGTTCTGCACATACAGCTTCCGTCCCAGTTCATCATCGTCTTCGAGCCGGTCACCCACTCGGCGCAGTTCATCGACGTGAAGGGCGAACCGGCGACAGAGCGCCGAAACCTCTCTCTGGTCTTCGATCGCGACCATGTCCAGAACCAGACGCTGGAGATGCAACCCGGCCCGTTGCGCATTTCGCTGGAAAACAGGACCGACACCCGCGTGCTGCCGACAGTCTTCATCGCCTGCCCGGTATTGCATGATTTCATCGGCAAGCGCCGGCCCTTCGTGACCGCCAAGCGCCTGCTCACCAACCAGACGTTCCGCGATCTCTATCGCACGGATACGCTCGACATCAACCAGCGCCTGAAGATCACCAGCCTGACCTTCCTGTTCACCGATTTGCGCGGATCGACCGAGCTTTACGAGCGGGTGGGCGATCTTTCGGCTTTCGATCTCGTGCGCGAGCACTTCCAGGTTCTGCACGAGATCGTCGCGGCGGAAGCAGGCGCGGTGGTGAAGACGATCGGCGATGCGGTGATGGCGACCTTCGCGACGCCAGATCGGGCGATTGCCGCGGCCCTCAGGATGCGCGATGCCATGCGTGCGCTCAACGACAAGAGCGGGCGCGAGGATCTGCTGCTCAAGATCGGAGTCCATGCCGGCCCCTGCATCGCCGTGTCCATGAACGAGCGGCAGGACTATTTCGGCCAGACGGTCAACATTGCTTCACGGGTCCAGAACCTCGCCAAGGCACAGGCGATCTTCGCCACGCGTGCGGTGGTCGAAGACAATCTCACCGCCGATCTGTTGCACAGGAATGCGCTGACGCCTGTGCCTCATGAGGTCTCGCTGCGCGGCATCGAGCGGGAGATAGCGGTCTATACGATCCCCTGAAGACTCTGGCCCCGCAGAGAAGACCTAGGCACCTGAAGATTTGGGCCGTCTCCGCCCCTTACACGCGTCGGCAGAGGAAATAACGATCGGCGGGCTCCGAAGTCGGCGCCGGCAGGCGCAGCAGCTGCGGGTGATCGAGCGGCGTACCGCTCACCGCGTACCCGCCGACGCGAAGCATGCCCGCAATCAGATTGGGAAGCCAGGTGGCAGTCACTGCATCGCGGTCGTCATAGCCGGTGCCGATGTCGGCATGGACAAGAGCGGCTTCGATGCCGATGAACATCCTCGCCGTCTCGCGTATATCGCCGAGCACGAGGTTTTCAGCTTCGGGAATTGAGCTGGTGTGTGCGCCAACTTCGCGGTCGAACACCACGATCCGACGTCCGGGCAGGCGCTCGCGCAGATGGTGGAACGTCCGGCCATTGCCGAGCCCTAGCTCGAGCACAAGCCCCTCCATCTTCGCCACCTCGGGGCAGATTTGATTGAGAATGTCGCGCTGTGCGGTCATCCTGCTGATGAAATTGTCGAGGCGACTCATATGCGATTGTATGTCCTGAACCAGCAGCCCCGATCGAGGCTTGCCGCATATAGAGGCGAATGACGAACCCTGCAACAACCGCACGGGCTGCCGACAAGGGATCATAGGCGGCCCCGCCGCCGAGCAACTGCGATGTCACTTGTAGGGGTCTGCAGCGTCCCGCAAGCCGTCGCCGAGGAAGTTGAACGCCATGATGACGAGAATGACCGGCAGCATAGGCAAAAGCAGCCACGGATAGAACGCGATCACGCTGACGCTGCGCGCTTCGGTGAGCAGGATGCCCCAGCTGGTGATCGGCGCCCTCAGGCCGAGCCCGAGGAAGCTCAGCGCCGTCTCGCCCAGGATCATGCCGGGTATGGACAGCGTCGCCGTCGCGATCAGATGCGACATGAAGCCGGGAATGAGATGCCGCCTTATGATGCGGCTGCTCCCGGCGCCCATCAACTGCGCCGCCAGTACGTAATCCTCCTCACGCAGAGCCAGAAGCTTTGAACGCACGGCCCGCGCCAGTCCGGTCCAGTCGAGCAGCCCGAGGATGACGGTGATGCCGAAATAGATCAGGATCGGACTCCAGGTTATCGGCATGATCGCCGCCAGGGCCAGCCATAGCGGAATGCTGGGGATCGATTGCAGAACTTCGATTATTCGTTGAACGACCAGGTCGAAGATACCGCCGTGATAGCCGGCCAGCCCGCCGATGACGATGCCGAGCAGGAAGCTGAAACTGATGCCGACGAGGCCGATTGTCAGTGAAATGCGTGCGCCATAGATCATGCGCGACAGCACATCGCGCCCCAGCCTGTCGGTGCCGGCCAGAAAGAGCTGGCCGCCTTCGGCAGGGCAGACAAAATGCCTGTCACCTTCGATCAGGCCCCAGAACTGGTAACTGTCGGCCTTGCAGAAGAACCGGAGCCGCTGAACATCATCCTGTTTGTCGACGTAGTTCCGCTTGAGCGTGTCCATATCCAGCATCATCTTGCGGCCATAGACGAACGGCCCGATGAACTCGCCATTGTGGAACAGGTGCACCTGCTGCGGCGGCGCATAGATGTAGTCCATGTTGCGCGTGTGCAGATTGTAGGGCGCCAGGAACTCGCAGATCAGTATGCAGAAATAGAGCACTGCCAGGAATATGCCGGATACAAGCGCAAGCCGGTGCTTGCGGAATTTCCACCACATCAGCCGCAACTGCGACGCCTGAAAGACTTTCGACTGCTCCGGCGTCATCGCCTCGACCGACTGCAGGTCGAAGGGCGCGCTGGAAACGTAGTGTTGCAGTGGAGCACCCGGAGCGGGCAGCGGCGAATCCGGGTTCATTTGGTGGTTCATTTGGTGCTGCCGCCCTGCAAACGAATTCGTGGATCAAGCAGCGCCAGCGCCAGGTCGGAAATCAGCACGCCGATGACCGTCAGGAAGGCGAGGAACATCAGGAACGACCCCGCCAGATACATGTCCTGGCTTTGCAGCGCCTTGATCAGCATCGGCCCGGTCGTTTCCAAAGACAGCACGATCGCCGTGATTTCGGCGCCGGAGATGATGGCCGGCAGGATCGAGCCGATATCGGAAATGAAGAAATTGAGCGCCATGCGCATTGGATATTTGACCAGTGCCTTGAACGGATGAAGGCCTTTGGCACGCGCCGTCACGACATATTGCTTGTGCAACTCATCGAGCAGATTGGCGCGCAGCCGCCGGATCATGCTTGCCGTGCCCCCGGTGCCGATGATCAAAACCGGGATCCAGAGATGGGCGAGGATCGACTTCGCCTTGGCCCAGCTCATCGCCTCGCCGAGATATTGCTGGTCCATGAGATGGCCGATGGACGTGCCGAACCAGATATTTGCGAAATACATCAGAATCAGCGCCAGCATGAAATTCGGAATGGCAAGGCCGAGAAGGCCGACGAAAGTCAGGCCGTAGTCGCCCCAGCTGTACTGATGTGTGGCGGAGTACATGCCGATCGGAAAGGCGATAAGCCAGGTGAACATGATCGTGACGAAGGAAACCAGCACGGTCAGCCACATTCGGTCGCCGACGACGTCGCGAACCGGCAGCTCATATTCGAAGGAATAGCCGAAATCGCCGTGCAGCATCCCGCCGACCCAGTAGAAGTAGCGAATGACCGGCGGCTGGTCGAAACCATATTCCTTGCGCATCATCTCGATGCGATCGGAATCCACCGCTTCGCCCTGGGCCCGAAGCTCGGCGACATAGCTGTCGAAATAGTCGCCCGGTGGAAGTTCGATGATGGTGAACACCAGCGCCGATATGACCAGCAGGGTTGGAACCATCACGGCGATGCGCCAGACAAGATATCGAAGCACGCTCAGGAGCCTCCAAGCCAGAATGTATCCGGCATGTAGACACCGAAATAGGCGGTCGGGTCGTAGCCGTAGAGCGCCTTGTCAGGCAGGTTGCGCAGCCGAGAGGACACCAGAACGGGCTGATGCGTTCCGTTCACTGTGCCGATCGAAAACACCTGATCGGTGTAGATCGACAGCATCGAATTCCAGATTTCGGCGCGTTCCGTGGTTGCGGTCGATGCGTTCCAGCGTTCGAGCAAAGCCATCAGCTCGATCACTTCGGGAAGATCGGGCGCCTCACCCATCTTGCCATGAGACAGGTAGTGAGCACCCCAGAGCGGCCATTGCAGCTGATCGTCGATGGTGGGAGCCAGCTGGTAGGGGTTCATGTCGGCGGTCGCCACCCCATTGTCGATGCCCGACCACATCGACATCATGATCTGGCCGCCAAGCGCGCGGCTGCGGAAGATGTCGCGCTGCGACGTCCGGATGAACAAAGCGATGCCGATCTTGCGCCAGTGATCGGTGATGAGTTCGAGCGCATCGGTTTCCAGCGTGCTTTCGCCGGCCGTTTCCACGATGATCTTCGCAGAGCGTCCATCGGGAAGCATCCGCAGGCCTTCATCGTCACGGGCCTGAAGACCGACGTCGTCAAGCAGGGCATTGGCCTGGTCGGGATCATGGGCGACCCAGGCTTTCGCGAATTCCGGCCGGTAGAGCGGGCTCTCCGGAAGGACCGTATCGGCGCTTTCCTGCGCCAATCCGTAGAACACGGCCAAATTGATCTCGCGCCTGTCCACGGCGAGCGAAAGGGCACGGCGCACGCGCACGTCACGAAGAAGGCCGCGCCACACCTGGTCGGCACAGTTCAGATTGGGCAGCAGCGCCAGCCGCGAACCCTGAGTGCGTTTCCACAGATGCATCTTCACCGGGTAGCGCTTCTCAGCGTCCTTCAGGAAAGCGTAATCAGTGAAGTCAATTCCCATGCCTTGCAGGTCGCTCTCGCCCGCACCGGTCTTGGCAGAGATGATCGCCGACGAGCTGACATTCAGGACAAACTGGTCGACATAGGGCAGTTGCCGGCCATTCTCGTCTGTTCGATGAAAGAACGGGTTGCGTTCGAAGATGAACTGCTCGGCCGGCGGCTTGGTCCGGTTCTGCCAGGGATCGAGCGTCGGCAGATCCGGGTTCTCCGGGCGATACTGCCGCGACATGCGGATATGCAGGAGCGTCCATTTCTTGGCCCGGTTCTCCTTCATTAGGCCGGCGAGCCGGAATGGGTCCTGGTATTTCTTGTGGAACTGCTTGAGATAGGCGGCCGGCAGAACGAGCGATAGCGGCGCAGCGGCAGCGAGCTTGGGCAGGAAGTCGGGATTGGGCGCATCCCAACTGTAGCGCACCGTCAACGGATCGACGATCTCGAAGCGTGGCGGCTTGCCGTCCGCCATCAGGGACGGGGCGAGCCCGCCCTGCGAAAGCTCATCGTTCAGCCAGACATCTTCCCAGCAATAGCGGAAATCCTCCGGCGTCAGCAGGCTGCCGTCGGACCATTTGTGTCCTTCGCGTATCTTGAAGGTGAAGACGCGATCGTCCGCGACGTCGAAACTTTCGAGAATGTCGGCTTGCAGGTTAAGTTTTTCGTCATAGCCGACCAGCCGGGAATATCCGTAGATCGTCATCATCCGGATATCTTTCTGACTGCCGATGATCGTGCGCAGCGTGCCGCCATACTGGCCGGGCTGTCGGCCCATCGCAGTGAGATTCACCGCGCGCGGGCTCTTGGGCAGACGCTCGGCGAGTGCCGGCAGCGTCTTGGCTGCCAGCTGCTGCCGAAGAAAATCCGGCTCCAGATCGCCGGCGCGCGACGTGCCCGGCAGAAATGCCGAAGCCATGAGCCCAAGGACGCTACGACGGTTGATCAATGGCGCAACTCGCTGACATCGGCCGAACGTCGGGCGAGCACCAGGTGGCCGCCGCCAAGATCGAGCGGCGACAGCGTATCCTCTTCGCCCTCGTCGCGGAACTGCGGTCCCCATGCGCTGGTGTCGGAAGCGCCGCCGAGCTTCAGCGTCTTGAAATCCATCGGCCTGTCGAGATCCGGGAAGGGGACTGCGGCGACCAGTGAGCGCGTGTAGGGATGGATCGGTTTCCTGAGCAGAATTTCGCGCGGCGCAAGCTCGACGATACGCCCGCCGCACATCACCGCGATGCGGTCCGCCATGTAGTCCACCACCGCCAGATTGTGGGATATGAACAGGTAGGTCAGACCCAGTTCCTTCTGCAGGTCCTTCAGAAGGTTCAGGATCTGCGCCTGGACAGAAACATCAAGCGCCGAAACCGGCTCGTCGCAGATCAGGAGCTCGGGCCCCAGCGCCAGGGCGCGCGCGATGCCGATACGCTGACGCTGCCCGCCGGAGAAACTGTGGGGGTAACGCTTGATGAAGCGCGGATCGAGACCGATTGCCTGCATCAGGCTCTTGACCGTTGCCAGCCGGGACGCGGAATTGCCACGCTGATGGATTTCCAGCGGCTCGCTCAGGATGTTCTCCACCGTCATGCGAGGGGAGAGCGACGAAACCGGATCCTGGAAGACCATCTGGATTTTCGCGCGCAGCAACCGCAGGGCGTCTCCCTCGGCGTCCAGGACGTCGATCGGTCCTTCGCGGCCGTTGAAGACCACGGAGCCGCCGTTGGGGGTGACAGCCCGCATCAGGATCTTGCTGACGGTGGTTTTGCCGCAGCCGCTTTCGCCGACCAGACCCAGGCACTCACCCCGCCTGATATCGAAGCTCACGCCGTCCACGGCGCGAACAGAGGTTTGCTGGCTCCCGCCGAACCATGCGGAGTTGCGGATGGTGTAGACCTTTTTCAGATCCCTGACCGACAGCAGGATGTCGTCCGCCCCTTTCGATACCGGCGCCGTCTGCTTGCCCAGCAGGTTCTCGACATTCACCGGCACCTCCCGGAGCGCCTTCAGCCTTTCGCCCGGCTTCAGGTCGAAATGCGGAACGGCTGCCATCAGGCCCTTCAGGTAAGGGTGGCCTGGCCGGCGGAATATCGCCTCCACAGGTCCCGCTTCCATGATCTCGCCATGGTACATGACCACCACCTCGTCGGCGACATTGGCGACCACGCCGAGGTCGTGCGTGATCAAAAGCATCGCCATGTTCAGCTTGGTCTGAAGCCCGCGCAGCAATTGCAGGATTTGCGCCTGGATGGTGACGTCCAACGCCGTCGTCGGCTCGTCGGCGATCAACAGAGCGGGCCGGCAGATAAGCGCCATGGCGATCATGGCGCGTTGCCGCAATCCTCCCGAAAGTTCAAACGGATACATGTCATAGGCGCGCTTGGGATTGGGAAAACCGACAAGGCTGAGCATTTCCTCGGTCCGCGCCTTGCGCTCCGCTCGAGCCATGGGCGTATGAATCTGCAGCGATTCGCTGACCTGATTGCCGATCGTGTGCAGCGGCGACAGCGATGTCATCGGTTCCTGAAAGATCTTGCCGATGCGGCTGCCTCTCAAGGCCCGGATCTCGGGGCCGTCACGCGACATCTGCAGGATATCCTGCGTCGTGCCGGGCTTTTCCGGATCGGAAAACAGGATACGGCCGCGAACACGGGCTGTGTTCGGCAAAATGCCCATAACTGCCTGGCTGAGAACCGATTTTCCAGAACCGGACTCGCCCACAAGCGCGGTAACCTTGCCGGGCAGGACGCGAAGATTTGCACGCCTGACGGCATGCAGCGGTCCCCCGACAATGGCAAAAGAGATGCCAACATCCTCGATCCGCAGCAGATCAACGCCTGCACTCATTCCCACACACCAGCCCCCACTCTGGCGGCCCTTCCGGCCGGCCCAAGAAGGCAAGACTAGCGCATTGTCAGCCTAGAGCAACTTGGATTCGAAACGAGGTCGCCGACGGACGGCGACCGAACTGCCGACCCAAGGCGTTCGGATCAGATCGGGACGGTTACTGGAGCTTCCTGCGGTCGCCCGCCAACAGCCGCGCCGCATCGCGATGAAGCAGCATGACCTGCTCGGCGTCGGATCTCCGGTCGTGGAAAGGCTCCAGCGCAGCATCCTCATCGAGTGCGAGAGCACCCGACAGATCGGGTGAAAGCACCGTCAGCTTCTGCTTGATGCCAGCCAGTTCCTCCTTGCCGAGCGTCAGCCAGCTGCTGGTGCCGCAATAGCCGGCGAAGTCCTTGCTGGCGAGAACGCTGTGCGGATATTTCTTGGTCAGGGTCTGCAGGCGCTGCACCTCGTTTACAGCCGAGCCGAAGACAGAGAATGTGAGCCGGTCGGTAAGCCCGACATTGCCGAACATCACATTGCCGACATGCAAGCCGATACCGAATTTTATGTCGCCCAACCCCTGCTTGTTTCTACGCAGATTGAGCTCCATCATGCGCGCGCTGGCCTCGTGCGCTGCCGACAGCGCAGCCTGGCAGGCGATCTCCGACTGTGCGCGGTGTCTTTCGCAGGGGTAGACGGCAATGAAGCCATCCCCCAGGAAACTCATGATCTGCCCGCCTCTGCGATTGAAGGGTGCAGCAATGGCATCGAAAAACTGGTTCAACGTGTCGATATAGAGCTCGCGACCGGAGGTCTCGGCAAGCCTGGTCGACCCGCGCATATCGCCCATGACCAGTGCGGCCCGGATTGTGTCGCCCTCGCCGCGCTTGATCTGGCCATCCAGCACGCGCCTGCCGGCGTCGCCGCCGAGATAGGTCGTCATCATGTTGTCGGCGAGCTTGGTGAGCACCGCCATCTTGGCGGCGATGGCGAGATGGTTCTGGACGCGCAGCAACGCCGAAATCATGCTGTCGCTGAAGCCTGAGGCACTGTCGGTGGACCAGGACCCCATCATGCCCTGACTGGTATCGCCGTTGAAGGGATGGATGAAAGCCATGTAATCGGTGACGCCCATAAGCCTCAGGTCATCGAAAACAGGAAATTCCGACGGCACCGACGGGTCGAGCCGGCGCCGCAGATGGTCAAGCTTGTTGCTGAGCAGATGGTAGTACGGGCTGGTCAGGAATCTGTCGGAGTGGACGCCGTTCTCGCTGCGGAAGCCTTCCACTTCCAGGCCTTGGCCGCGAAGCCAGGTGAAGCCAAGCGCGTCATAAAGCGGATGCAGCATCGAGAAGCTCAAATGCACCCGCTTCAGCGGCAGGCCGGCAGCAGCCAGCCGTTCACAAAAGCCCTTTACCAATGTCTCCAGGTCATCGCCCGCCAGCGCCGATTGGGTCAGCCAATCGGCGACCTTGTCCATGAGAATGTTGGAAATTTCTGCTTGCGTTGTGCTCATGCTGTCTCGAGACCCGTCGAAGACGGGCCATCTCCTTGGTCCGTCAAATCCTTGAAGTCAATGAACCCGGCTTCGGGGGCAAAAGCCGGTGAAGAATTTCCCGAATGGCTGTTCCTGCTGGAAGGAAACAGGCGTAACTGCGTTTACGCGCGAAACACTATGTGGCGAGGCTGCCGTCGAAGTGCAATCCCAATCCTGACATCGGGCAAAAAATTCGCCGGCTAGGCCGCCATCAGGCCTTCACCACCGTCTCCCGGGCGAGCCCGAGGCGGCCAAAAACATTGCGTGTGTCGACAATCAGAAGTGCGTGATCAGCGATCGTCTGATAGTCGATCGCGTCGTGGTCGGTTGCAATGACGACGGCATCGAAATCCTTCAAGGCCGCCTCGGTCAATTCGACCGAGCGACGCCCCTTGATCGCCATATGCTCGCGTGTGGTCGGAATCTCGGCAACATGCGGATCGTGGAATTCCGCCTTGCCGCCCCATTCCTCGATGAGTTCAATGAGCCGCAATGAGGGGCTTTCGCGGATGTCGGGCACGTTCTTCTTGTAGGCGAGCCCGATGATGAGGATGCGCGAGCGGCTGAGCGCCTTGCCGCGGCGCCGGTCCAGCGCCTTCGCCAGTTCATCGACCACATGACGCGGCATGGCCGTGTTGATCTCTGCCGCCAGCTCGATGAAGCGGGTCGGCAGTTCGTATTCGCGCGCCTTCCACGTCAGGTAGAAGGGATCGATCGGAACGCAGTGCCCGCCAAGTCCGGGGCCAGGATAGAAAGGCATGTAGCCGAAGGGCTTGCTCTTCGCCGCCTCGATCACCTCCCAGATGTCGATGCCCATTGCACCGAGCACGACCTTCAACTCGTTGACGAGGGCTATGTTGACCGAGCGGAAGATGTTTTCCGTCAGCTTGACCGCCTCGGCGGTCGCCGGACTGGAAACCGGAACGACGGTCTTGACCACGCTCTGGTAGAAAGCCCGCACGAGATCAGCTGCTTCAACGCCATCGCCTGCCACGACCTTGGGGATCGTCGCGACTTCAAAGCTGCGATTGCCGGGATCCTCGCGTTCGGGTGAGAAGCCGAGGAAGAAGTCCGTCTTCGACTGCAAGCCGGTTTCTTCCAGTATGGGCTTGATCACATCGTCGGTGGTGCCGGGATAGGTGGTCGATTCCAGCACGATCAGCTGGCCGAGACGCAGATGCCTGGCGATAGTGGCTGCCGTGTTTCTGACAAAGGAGAGGTCCGGCTCACGGTGTTTCGTCAGCGGTGTCGGAACGCAGATGATGATGACATCGCAGACGGCCAGTTCGGTAAAATCCGCGGTGGCGCGGAAATGTCCGCTCGCGACATGGCCGGCAAGGGCCGTCGACGTCACCGCCTCGATGTAGGATCGGCCATTGTTCAGGCTCTCGACCTTCCCCACTTCGATGTCGAAGCCGAAAACCGGGAAGCCCGCGCGTGCGATCGCTACCGACAGCGGCAATCCGACATAGCCCAGTCCGATCACCCCGACTTGCGCGGCGCGCGTCGAAATCCGGTTGAGAAGGCGGTCATATGTCGATCGTGAGGCGTCCAAAAATCTGCTTTCCCGTCAATTCGGACAGACTATCCGCTCCATGGCGAGGCTCACCTGGTCCCGAGAACCGTGGCCGAGGCATATTGCGGAAAACCGATTTCCGCAAGCCATCATCAGGCCGCCGCCTTCGCCTTCAGGCTTGCCGCAGCCATCGCATAGCCGCCGTCGGCGCCATCGATGAAATGAACGTGATCGGGCTGCAGCGGCGAGATGACGAGGCATGTCATCAAGGCCGATTTCTGGCGGTGCAGGCCATAGCTGCAAATGCCCGCCTCTTCCGCCTGTTTCAGCCTGGCCTCGATCCGTCGCAAGACATCCGCGTCGACGTCGATGGTCATCTTCAAGCCGTCGTCGAACTTGCGGAAATCCGAATTGCTGGCCACCTCGCGTTTGTAGACCTTCGGATCGAAACGGCCGATCGTCCAGCCAAATTTGTCGGTGACAGCCGTCAACGTCATCAGGAACATCACCCACAGTTTCACCCGCCACCGCCGCCCTGGCGGCGCCGTGGCCCGCGCCTCGACATCGAGGCCGGCGGGCAGCAGACTGTAGCCCGGCCCGTCCACCGGCACCGGGTGGCCATCGCGTTCCTGCCTGCCTGCAAGGGCAATAATGTCGGAAGCCAGAAACTGAAAACCGCGCAGGTCTCGCGACACCCCTGGTATGGCGATGATCGAGACGATTTCGCCGTGCCGGGCCTCGATCGGGTTCCAGCGGCAGGAGAGGCCGGTCAGATCCGGTCGCGCGCCGGCCGGCGCGGGTTCGATGCGGTAGCGCCCCGCTTTCATCTCGGCCTCCGCCCAGCTGCCGCCGCCACCGGCGAACATGGCATAGAAGGCCGCTTCGGAGGCCTGGAACCGCGCCACGCGAACGTCGAGGCCTTGCGCTCTTATGTCCTTTATCGGCACGATTGCCGCACGCAAGGTCAGGTCCAGTTCGTCCGCCACCCATCTCTGGACGGAAGCCAGCGCGTTGCGGGCGATCTCCAGCGCCGAGCCGGGAAACGCCACCAGGGCGCCGTCGCCGCCGAAGACATAGGGAAGATCTTGCCGACCCAGCGCATTGAGCAGCGCCGAAATGACACTGGCGCCGGCCATATTGACGGTTTTATAGCGCCCGGCGCCGATCGCCTTGGTCGAGCCGACAATGTCGGCGGTGGCCAGCGCCCAGCCATCGGGCAGCGGCCGATAGTTGTCGATATCGGCAACGCTTTCGAACTTTGCGAAGACTGGCAAAGAAGCGACAAACGGGTCGGACAGGACAGCTGTTTCCATGAGCATCTGATAGCACATTCCAGCGCTTGAAGGTGAGGTCGATGATGCGTCGAAATTGACTTGAGCAGGCTTTGCGATGATAGGATCGCGCGATGCGAATTGCCTTCTACGCGCCGCTGAAGTCGCCCAATCATCCAGTTGTCTCCGGCGACCGCCAGATGGCACGGATGCTGGTCAAGGCGCTGCAGCATGGCGGGCATAGCGTCGAACTGGCATCGGAGTTGCGCTTGTATCTACGCCAGCCGGAGCCGAAAAGTTTCGATGCGCTCAAGATCGAGGCCCGGGAGGAAGCGGCGCGGCTGACAAGGCTTTGGGACCGCGACGGCAAGCCCGATCTCTGGCTCTGCTATCATCCCTATTACAAGGCGCCCGACCTGATCGGGCTCGAGCTGGCGTCGGCCTTTGCTGTCCCCTACGTGACGGCGGAAGCCTCCTATTCCGGTCGGCGCAACACCGGCTTGTGGGCCGATAGCCAGGCGCTGGTGGCGCGAGCCATCGAAAAGGCGGCGCTGAACATCTGCTTCACGCAAAGGGATCGGGAGGGACTGGCGGATGCGATTCCCGACGCCGCTTTCGGCATGCTGTCGCCCTTCATCGACACATCGGCATTCAGTGAAATGCCGGCACGGGCTTGTCCGACGCGCCTCGTCACCGTCGCCATGATGCGCCCGGGCGACAAGCTCGATAGCTATCGCATGCTGGCGCAAGCGCTCGGTTCGATCGGCCACCTGCCCTGGACCATGTCGGTCGTCGGCGACGGCCCCGCCCGTGACGAGGTCAAGGCGCAGTTCGCCGGCTTGCCCGCCGACCGTATCGAATGGCTTGGTGAGGTCGAGCCGGCCGCTGTGCCGGATATCCTTTATGGCGGGGGAATTTACGTCTGGCCGGGTTACGGCGAGGCCTACGGCGTTGCCTATCTGGAAGCCCAGGCCGCCGGCCTGCCGGTGGTGGCTCAGCACATTGCCGGCGTGCCGGAGGTCGTGCGCGCTGGCCAGACCGGGTTTCTCACTCCGCCGGGCGATGTCGCGGCGTTCGCTGCCGCCATTGCAAGGCTTCTGGCCGACAACGACGAAAGAACCACCATGGCAGCGGAAGCCAGGCGTTTCGTCCTCGAAGAGCGTTCGCTGGGTGGTGCGGCGGCGCGTCTGGCCAAACTTCTCAAGAAGATCCCGGTCTCATGACATCCGATCCGATCTGGCAGCCTCTGGTGGAAGAGCTGGCGCGCCAGCAACAGGCGGGCCGCAAGGCAGAGTTCTGGCTGCGCGACGATGACGCCGTGGATCCGACGCCTGCGCTTGATCGGCTGCTCGATTTGACCAGTGAATTCGCGGTTCCGGTCACCCTGGCCGTCATTCCGGCCAAGACCGACGGCAAGCTTGCTGTCCGGCTTGGCGAGGCGCCGCATGCCACGGTCGCCGTCCATGGCTGGGCGCACCGAAATCATGCCCCCGCCAACCAGAAAAAGCAGGAGCTCGGCGCGCATCGGCCACGCGAGGCGGTGCTCGACGAACTGGCCCGCGGGCTGTCGCATGTAACCCGCCTGCACGGCGCCCGTGCCGTTCCGATGCTGGTGCCGCCGTGGAACCGGATCGACCCTGGCGTGGTATCCGAGCTTGGATCGATAGGATTTGCGGCATTGTCGGTCTTCGGGCCACCGAAGCCGGCGTCCCTCGCGGTCATCAACAGCAATGTCGACATCATGGATTGGCATGGCACGCGCGGCTGCCGCGACCATGGCCTGTTGATTCAGGCCATCATCGCGCAATTGCAGCATGCATTCGACGGCGGCCAACCGGTCGGCCTGCTCACCCACCATCTCGTGCATGATGAATCGGCCTGGCTTTTCCTCGAACGGCTGTTTGCAGTCACCGCACGGGCCGAAGCCAGCGCATGGCTTCCGATCAGGACATTGATCGGGCGCCGCAGTTCCACCGGAGTGAGCTCCAGAGGAAACTAGCTCAGCGCTTTTTGTGCATTGGGAATTTGAGCGTCTGGCCATCCCGCGCGGCAAAAGCGCCAGCAAATCTGTCCTTGGCCAGTTTCTCCATCTCGTCTAGGTCATCGTCGGTGCGCGACGGATCGTGGTGAAACAGCGCAAGCCCGCGCGCGCCGGCGGCCTCGCAGAGCTTGACGCCCTGTTGCCATGTCGAGTGGCCGTTGCCGCGGTAGCGCTCCATTTCCGCCTCGGTGTAGGTGCAATCGTAGATGACGAGGTCGGCATCTCTAATCAGGTCGAGCACCGCCTGATCGAGTTTGCCCGGCTCGTGCTCGGTGTCCGTGATCACCGCCACGACTCGGCCACCCCATTCGACCCGGTAGCCTATGCAGCCGCCCGGGTGGGTAAGGCTGCCGGTTCGCACAACAATCCCTTCGCGCGGCCGAAGCACGTCTCCGGATACAAAATCGCGGTAGTCGAGGTTTGCTTTGCAGATTTCCAGTTTCACCGGAAACCACGGCGGTTGAATGAACGCGTCGACCATCTGCCGGGTCGTCATGCGTCCCGCGAGATGCCCGGACCAAAGCGTAAGCTTGATGCCTCGTTCGTAGATAGGCTTGAAAGCCGGCAGCCCTATGATGTGATCGTAGTGGCAATGGCTGAAAAACAGATCGAAATCGGTGACGCCCGAAGCCCGAAGCGCCTTGCCGGCAGGCCGCAGACCGGAGCCCGCATCGAACAGAAGCGTATGCTTGCCGCATCGCATCTCAATGCAGATTGTGTTGCCGCCATAGCGAGCGAATTCTGGCCCGGATACCGCAATGCTGCCGCGCACGCCCCAAAATCGGACCAGGAAATCGTCGTCGTCGTCCATGCTACTTTTCGCCCATCTAGGCGCTTCGTGCGTCGATCAGATCCGCGGTCGTATGGCTTAGCCGATCGGCAAGAACCCGCAATATCTCGATGGTCATTTCCGGAAACTCCTTCATAAGCCTCAGGAAATGGTCCTTGCGGATTCTCAAGGCCTCCAGATCAGTTGCCGCTCTGACGGTGGCAGTGCGGGAGCTGTTGCACAATATGGCGATCTCGCCGACGATCGAATTTGGCAACAACTCGGCAACTGTTATCGGTCCGTTATCCGAATCGACCAGAATATCCGCCTTGCCTGAAAGAATGACATAGGCGGCGTCCGCTTCGTCACCCTGCCGGAAAAGTATCTGGCCGGCATTGTAGTTCACACGGTCGGATGTGAACGCGAGCAACTTGAGCTTTGCCGGCTCAATACCAGAGAATAAGGGAACGCGTTGCAGCATTCCAACTTCATCCTTGAGCAGCATTGTCGCAAACCTTCCTAAATTCGCGTCTGCCAGACTATGACAGAAGTTCCTTGAAGATACCGTTTCCTGCCAGAAGTGTCTCGTGTGTTCCGTCTTCCACCAATTGACCCGAGTCAAAGACGATAACGCGGTCGAACATCATCGCCATCGCCGGGCTGGTCACCACCCACACAATTGCCGGCGAATGGTCGTCGCGTCTGGCTTCCGCGAGCACGTTTCGCAGCACCTTGTCCTGCACGCGCTGGTCGATCGCCGACAGCGGCCGGTTGAGGATGAGAAAATCGGGACGCTTGAGCAGGGCCCGGGCAACGTCGAGCTTCTGTCGCTGTCCTCCGGTCAGCCGCCTGCCGGAGGCGCCGACGTTGAAGTCCAGGCCGACGTCCAGAAGCTCGGCATAAAGCCCCAGTTCGTCAAGAATGTCGTAGACGATTGAGCGTATGCGGTCCGGCGCGTCGGGATGGTTGTTGCCCACGCGCCCGAACAGGACATTGTCCATGACGGTGGCCGCCGCAATGTATTTGGCGGGATCATACCGTTCGATCGCGTTCTGCAGCTCGGGCGGCAGGTTTTCATAGAACTGGTTGCGCGCAGCCACGATCTTGCTCATCAGCTCGTCGGTCAGCAGGCCGAAGCGGTGCCGGGGCTCGATATAGGCAAAGCTCAGGGTGACGATCATGGCGCGGTCGGCCTCCGAAACCGTCTCGTAGGGACGGTTCTTGAGCCGCTGCAGCAAACTTTCGTAGGCGGGTATCTCCTCGGCGCTCATGAAGGCGAGCTGCTGGAAGAACTGGTGATCGGGCGGCAGGTCGGCAAAAAGCTCGATCGCCTGTTCGGCGATCTCCATGCCCATTTCGTAGAACGTGCGGTCGAGACCGGCTTGCTTCAGCACGGAAGCAAAATAGGGATTGGCGGCCAGAGCCTTGTCGGCCAGTTCGGGGCCGGCGGCGGCACCGAAAAGCAGGTTCTGGCCGATCGTCGCTTCCTTGTTGTAGGCGCCCGGTTCGAAAGGAACCACCAGTTCGGTCAGCTTTTCCTGTTCCAGCCGGGTTCGCAGCGCCGCGCGCAGTTCGACGATCCGCCCGGCAAGCTTCGTATGACGGGTGAGGTCGGCCGAAGAGCGCAAGCCAAGATCCAGAATGTCGCTCGACAGAAGAACCGCGTCGAGCACCCGGCGGACGGCTTCAAAGAGGTCATGCGGGCCGGTAGCGCCGGCCGAAGCATAATTGATCCAGTCGCTATGGATATCGAGATCCGGATTGCCCGACCGTTGTGCCTCGGTGATGTTCCAGCGGCGCTGGTCTGCCGCCGCACCTTCATAGGTCACCTCTGTCAACGGCGCGTGCTTCAACCCGTAGAGCAGGTTGTCGCGCAGGCTTGCCTGGAACAGGAAAACATCCGACGAGGCGTAGGACATGCGCCGGCCGGTCACCGCTTCAGGGAGGTCAAGCAGGTCGTCGGCGCCCGAAGCGACCTTGCCGCTGTCCGGCCAGTTCAGCCGCGCGAAGGCTTCTGCTAGCGCCTCCGCGCCACCTGTTGCGGTACTGACCAGCGCCACCGTCTCGCCCGGCTTGACCTGCAGGGAGATACGGTTGAGGAGCATTGCGCCGCCATCGTCTGCTATCGACAGACCGATCGCCGACAGCGGGTTGGTCATCGGCGCGGGATCGTCGATCGTCAATGCCCCGATATCAGGCGCAATGATATCCTCGGCGCTGAACTGTTCGACGACCTGCTGATATTTGACCTGGACGTCCTGGCGATCCTGATCCCAGTCGATCAGTTCCTTCATCGGACCGGGCAGGTCCTTGTAGGCGCCGATCACGGCCACCAGCTGGCCGACGTCAAGGCGCCCCGCGATGACCAGATAGCCGCCGATCATGTAGAACAGGAAGGGCGTGAGCTGCGCGAGAAAATTGTTGAGGAACTTTACCATGAATTTCCATTGGTAAAGATCGAAGCGGATCTTGAAGATGAGCCCGAGCCGGGCCGCTATATCGGCGCGCTCGTAATTTGACGTGTCGTGGACGTGAACCGTGCCGATGCCGTCGACGATTTCACCAACCCGGCCCGAAAGCGCGCGCGCCGTCAACTGCCGTTGGCGGCCCAGCACGAGCAGCCGCCGCCGCATGCGCGGGATAAGCACGATCTGGATCACCACGATCACGAGCGCTATCATTCCGAGCCAGACATTCTGGACCATGATGAACAGCATGGCCGTCAGCGCCTGGCCGCCGAGCAGCACCGGCTGCAGGAAGGCATCGCCGATGAAGCCGCCCAGCGGCTCCACCTCGTCCTTCACCATGGTCGCCACTTCGGCCGATTTCACCCGCTTGAAGTAAATCGGCGGAAACCGCAGCACCCGATCGATCAGATCGAAGCGAATACGCCGCAGCATGCGTTCGCCGAGGCGGCCCTTGTAGGTGTTGATGTACAGTTTGAACAGGCCGTTGATGACGACCAGCAACAGGAACACGAAGCTGAGCGCAAGCAGCGTCTCCTTGCGGTCGAGCTGAAACCCGGAGAAGAACTGCACCTCGCCAATGAATGGCAGATTATAGTGCAGCCGCATGAAGGGCAGGGTCGCGCCCGGCTGCTCGAAGCCCTTGCCCTGGATCGGGCCGTTGACGATCAGCTTCGGCAGATCGAAGGACATGAAATACGGGATCATCGAAAGCAAGACGATCGCCAATATCCAGATCTGCTGCTTCCTGGTGTGCCTCCAGATATAGCGGGCTAGGCTGGGTTCCATATGCGACTGTCAGGTTGAAGGATGCAGGATGTGAAAGCACCTGCTGGCAAATGGTGCATCGGTTATGTCTTCGCCGCCAACGGCAAGCTCGAAACTGCAGCTGCGAGCCTGGCTGATGGAGACCGATGATCCGGACAGATGCAACAGCTTTTCTCCGGCACCGGGCAATAGCGAAAAGGCTCGCGGCACAATCATGTCCGTGAACCAAACAGCCTTGCCGGAGCCAAGATAGCGTTGTGTCGCCCGAAATCCCAACATAGAAGAAGAATATGATGGATGTCACGCAACCACGCAATGCCGGTTTGGCCAATGCCAGCCTGGAGGGGCACGAGCAAGCCCTGGACCTCACGCGGGGAATTGCGGCCTATATCAACAATCCTCTCGTGACCGGGCTGGCGCGCGTCATCGCCAAGCATCCGCAGGCCGATATCGCCAACGCCTTCAACCACAAGCAGGTCGCCTGCAAGATGTGGGCGCTCGACAGGCTGTTCGAAAGCTGCGGCGGCCGGTTCGGGCGCATATGGGTTCTGGGCGGATGGTACGGCGTGTTGCCGGCTATGCTTTTCAACGACGCCCGTTTCGACATCGCGGCGGTCGACAGCATCGACATCGATCCCGACGTCGGAGCGGTCGCCCGGACCCTCAACCGGGAAGCCGGCGACCGGTTCCAGGCGCTGACGGACGACATGTACGCACTCGACTATGCGGCCGGAGGGGCCGACCTGATCGTCAATACGAGCTGCGAACACATAGCCGATCTGCCCGCCTGGCTTTCCCTGCTTCCGCGGGGCACGACTGTGCTGCTGCAATCGAACGATTATTTCAGCGAGCCGACGCACATCAACTGCGTGGCTTCGCTGGCAGCCTTCGAAGCCATGGCGGCGCTGCGGGAGATCAGGTTCTCCGGCGAACTGCCGACAAAAAAATATACGCGCTTCATGCTGATCGGGACTGTTTGAAGCGCATTGCGCGAATCCAACCCAGACACGACCCGCTCTAGGTTTTCAGGGACCAGCTTCGATACCGCTCGCGCAGGATTTCAGCCGAGCGGCGCGCGCCTTCAAGATCGAGACGATGCGCGGCCGGCGCCGGTCCCGCAAGCGCCTGTTCGATCGCTTGGCCCAGACCTTCAGGCGTCAGCTCGTTTTCCGTCAGCACCGTTGCCAGGCCGAGCTCTTCGAGCATCAGGGCGCGAACCGTCTGTTCGGTTTCGCCGCCGGCGGCAAAGGGAACAAGCAACGAGCGACACCCCGCGCGCAAAACATCGCAGACCGTGTTGTAGCCGGCCTGCGAGACCGACAGCCGGGCGCCGGTCAGCAGGCTGGCGAAATCCTCGCGGAACCGGAAGATGGACAGGCCCGGCGTGGCATCGCCTGAGATCGCGTCGAACTCGTCCTTCGGCAGGTTGGGGCCGGTGATCAAACACCATTTCCAGGCGTTGTTGGCATTGCGCGCGGCCGCGATGGTGGATCTGACGAGGCGCTTTCCGGCGGCACCGCCGCCAACCGACACCAGAACGTCGAAGCGCTCCGAAGCCGCGGGCGCCGGCGGCGCGGCAACGAGCCCTGTATAGGCGACCTCGGCCCTGATCGCCGCGGCCAGTGGAAATGTCTTGTCGATGGTTGCGAAAGCCGGATCGCCATGGACCATGACAAGGTCGAAATGCCTGTTGACGAGATCGACCGTTTCCTCGTTTCTGCCCGGCTTGACGCGCTCCTGAAGGATATCGCGCACTGACGTCGCCAAAAGCGGTCTGGGCGACGTCGCGTCGATGGCCTCGATCAGCGGCAGGAGTTCGAAACGCACCTGACGGCGTCCAAACGGAAACGCCTCGATTATAACGATATCAGGCCGGCAGTCCCGGAACGCCTGCAGCAGCATCTCGGAACGCAATTTCTTGAAATCATCGTCGATCGGTTTGCCCTGCAGGTCGACAAGTCCGGAAAATCCTTCATCGCCGGAGGTGACGGGTGGCAGGGTGACGGAGTTTACGCCCGGACCCGGAAAGCCCGCGATCGGCGCTCCGCCGGTGATGACGGTCACGTCGAACCCGTCATCGGCCAGAGCCGCCGCAATGCGGCTGGCGCGCGCCAGATGGCCGATGCCGAGCAGGTGCTGGACATAGAAGAAAACGCTGAGCCGTTTCATTCGGCGGCCCGCCACTCCCGCTCGAACAGGTCCTTGAGCTGCCCAATGCTTGCCATATGATCGAAATTGCCGCGAACGCGCCGCTCCGCGGCGTCGCCGAGGCGGGCGCGCAGCGCGGGATCACGGATCAGGCGCTCCAGCGCCTGTGCCAGGGCAATGGGATTCTCTGTCGGGACCAGCAGCCCGGTTTCATCCGACGACAAAAGCTCCGGCACGCCGGAAATATCGGTCGACACGCAGGCAAGCCGCTGGCTGGCCGCCTCCACCAGGACATTCGGCAGGCCGTCCCGGTCACCATCGGCGGTGATTCTGCAGGCGAGCGCAAAGATGTCGGCGCTGCGGTAGTGCTCAAGCACTTCCTTCTGCGCCAGCGCGCCTTTCCAGGAGATGCGACCCTCCAGTCCGAGCTTTCGCGCCAGCGCCTTGAGCCGTTCCAGTTCCTCGCCGCCGCCAATATGCTCGAAACGCCACGCCAGATCGCCAGGCAGGAGGGCAAGGGCCTCCAGCAACGTGTCGTAACCCTTCTTTGCAACGGCGCGCCCGACACTCAGAACGATGACCGGTTCGTCCGGCGCCGAGCCGTCATGCTGCTTTCGCGCCGCGTCGAAACTGCCGAAGCGATCGAGGTCGAGCCCATGATAGCTCAGATGCACGGACGAGTTGCCGTTGGCGAGTTTTTTCAGGTGGTCGAAGCCGGTTCTGGTGCAGGTGACCGTCCAGCGGGCCGAGGAAAGCTTGCCGGCCAGATCCCAGTCCGCAGACGTCCAGATGTCCTTGGCATGGGCCGAGCAGCTCCAGGGCAGGCCACGAATCTGGCTGGCATAGCGCGTCACCGATGCCGGTGTGTGCGCGAAATGGGCGTGCAGCCAGCCCGCGTCCTGCGGCCATTCGGCCGCCAGCACGAGCGCTTGCCCGAAGCGGCGCACGCGGTTGCGCGTAAAGTCGCGGGGAATATCGGCAGACAGCGATTTGAGCGCGCGCCAGAAGCCCGGCCGCGGCAGACAGGCAAACAGCGAGCGAACCACCCGCAGCGGCTCCCTATGCAGATATTCCGGCAGATAGTGGACCGGCGCTTTGATCTCGTCATGAACAGGGTGGCGTTTTGCGTCGGTCGGCCGCCTGAGCGCGAAAAGTATGAGGTCGAACCCCGCACGCTCCAGACCGAGCAGTTCCTGCGCGATAAAAGTTTCCGACAGCCGCGGATAGCCCTTCAGAACCACGACGATCTTGCGGTTTTGCAACTCAGTTCATGCCTTCGATGACCGAAAGGTAATGGCCGGCCCGCCGGTCGAGCAGTTCAGCGACGATTTCGGAAATATGAGGCAGTCCTTCCAGCGTCAGATGCGGATTGCTCTGCGAGGGGCGAGGCCGGTCCGACAGCACCTTCAGTGCGTCGGCAAACCGTTGGGAATCCTCGGCTTCTTCCGGCAAAAGCATCTCGATAAGGCCGAGTTCGGCTGCGCGCCGGGCGCGGATCAGCTGTTCCTCGCGCGGCGTGACGCGCGGCACGATCAGCGCCGGCTTGTCGAAGGACAATATCTCGCAATAGGTGTTGTAGCCGCCCATCGCCACCACCGCCTTGGCGCCGGCAATCAGCTCTTCCATGCGGTTGTCGAACTCGATGATCTTGATATAGGGGATCCTGGCCCCCTTCCTGACCAGCTTGTTGCGCTTGCGCGCCGGCATGTAAGGCCCAAGCACGATCAGCGCCCTGTGCTGCAATCGCGGGTCCTGCTGATAGGCTTCGATGACGTTGTGGATCAGGTCGGCGCCGTCACCGCCGCCACCGGTGGTGACCAGTATATAGTCGCCCTCGGGCCGATGGCCGGGCAACTCGTTCTGCTGCAGGCTCCGTTGCAGGAAGCCGACGAACTTCATCTTTGCCCTGACCGCAGGCGGCACATCCAGGCCTGTCAACGGGTCGTAGAAATCCGGCGGGCCATAGACCCAGACCTTGTCGTAGAACAGGCCGATCTTGCGCATCACATCCCTGCGCGCCCATTCCGCTTCGAGCAGATGCGGCGCATCCATCACCTCGCGCAGGCCAAGCACGAGCGTGGTGCCCCGCGTCTTGAGGTAGGACAGCGTGTCCTCGATCTCACCGCGCAGGCCGAGCGGTTCCTTGTCGACGATGAAGATATCCGGCCGGAAGCTCTCGGCCGTGTGGCGGATGATCGACTGCCGCATTCTGAGCGTCTCATGCAGATCGATATCTTTTTCCAGCGAGGTGTATTCGCCGTTGCGCAGCTTGATGACGCTGGGGATCTTCACGAAGTCGACACGGGCGCGGTAGTCGAAAGCGCCGGCGATGGTCGCACCCGAAATGATAAGCACCTGCAGTCCGCGGAAATCCCCGACCAGCGAATGCGCGATCGTTCGGCACCGCTGCAGGTGGCCGAGCCCGAACGTGTCGTGGCTGTACATAAGAATTCGGGCGTCTTTTGCGTGCTGTGTCATGTTGAGCGTCTTTTAGAATTCTCGCCGAACCGTCGGCAACCCCGCAAGCTTCAAAATCATCCGCGGATCTGCCGGCCTGTTTTGAGACATGAGGGGGTACGCAACGGCGTTCTTCACCTGGAAACGAATGCCAAGGGGCGCTGATGTGACGCCATGCCTTGTCTTCGTCGGCGACATACGGCTCGAGCACAAATCTCTGTCATGAGGCTGGACCCCGTGGAATTACAGGCCTGCGGCCTGAGGCAGGCAGAGCGCATATTGCGAAAAGTTGAGGGCGACAAGGGGAAACGAGGTTGCCGCACATTGTGAGGAGAACCCCGCACCTTGGGAAAATGCTTCATAATCCATTGGAACGCAACGACCGCCAGAGGCCGCACGTTGCGGCCTTTTATCCTGCCATCAGCGTAAGCCGGTGGCAAGCGCCCGGTCCCTGCGCATGTTCAAGGCAACGTAGCGGAGGATCGGCTAAGCAGCGTACACACGGCACTTCGCCGCCCCATCTATCGCGGGAACCCGTCCTTCGGCTCGGAGAGCGCCCGCTTGAGTTGGACAGCAAGGACGCACATCACCACGACAGTGGCCAACTGAAACGGCAAAGAAAACAGCAGCATACTCTCAAGTGCCATTCGTTGCTCGGCCTGCTCGTTGAAGAGCCAGGAACCGTAGAGAATGACCGTGCCTGCCAGTTGCGCAATGAGCTGCGCGAGCGTTCCCGCACGCAGGCAGGTGAATACGGCAACCACGACAATAATGGCGCCCCAGCCAAGCGCCAGTGGCCATGCCAGAAACTCGACTCGGACCAAAAGCATCGCCATCGGCGCTATGCCGTGTCCGGCGACCATCGGTGCAATGGCATAGGTCAGCAGCAGGAGGCACATCTTGAACATCGGCCGCTTCCGTGTTTTTCCTCGAGTCAGGCCCGGGAATTTGCATCATGGCGCCCGACCGGCGCATTGCCAAGATCGGGGTCGAGCGTTCGAACCGCTTCATCCGCTTCGGCTTCCTCCAGCGGAATCAGGCATCGAAACGCTGCGATCCGCCGCGCCTTTTTCGCATTCCGGGCCGATCGACGCTTTTCTCGAGAAGCGCGGTAGTCACCCAGCCGGACAGAGGGCCATCCACGGGACTTGATGCTTGCATCATAGTTCCGCCCGAAAGCATCAGGTCGCCGTTGAAAGAAAACAGCGATACGATACTATCCAGCCAGATGTTTGCGACTGCTTGACCGGGGGGCACAGTGGATACGTCTTCTTTCAAGCGCTGGATGACAACACTGGAGGCCCGCGATCCCGCGGCCTTTCAGTCTGCCTCGCGCCATGTCCTAAAGGGGGAGGATTTGCCATGACAGCCAATGTCGACCGGATTCCAAGGCCGGGGTCGACGCGATTGTTGCAGCGATCACGGCGCGCGTCACGGATCGCGAGACGCTGATCTGGCTGTGGCCGCAGCTTGAACAACAGCTGTTGACCTATGACGGCCATCTCCAGACGACATTGTTTCCGGGGTTCGAGGCGCCGGCCGTGACGGCATTGCCGCAAACGCTTGATCCGCCGGAACTCTCCGCCACGCTGCGGCTGGCGCTGCTGACGGCGCTGGACCGGATCAGTCCCACGCTCGAAGAAGCGCCGGGTTCCACCGCCAGCGCGGCCGACATCCTTGCCGAATGGAACAAGCTGTCGGCCTTCGTCAGAAACAACATCAACGGCGGCTTCGCCGGGTTTCAAAATATCCGTGTCCGGCTCTATACCCAGTTCGGCGCGCCCAGCAATCCGGCCAAGGCGATCGACCGCGTCAACGCCTATTACGGCCAGCTCTCGGGCGCCGGCTTCCCCAAGGCGAGCTTCAAGTCGCCGGTGCATCCCGTGCTCAAGGCCAGGCTGGCGAACACGGTGGCGCTGCTGACGGCCAAGGGCGCCGCGACCGCGTTGACGAAGATCAAGAGCGTCGGCGGGTTCAACATCAGGCCCAATGTCAATTCGCCCGCGCGGCTCAGCAATCATTCCTTCGGCTGGGCAGTGGACATCGATCCGGCGATCAACCCCAATGTCGACAAGGATAAACTGCCGTTGGCCATCATCGAAGCCTTCACCGGCGTCGACCTTTACGGCGCCGAAAGCGTCAAGCTGCGCACCGCTGCGCCCTACGACAGCTTGCTGCCGGCTGCCACTGTCCTGTCCAGGGCCAATGCCGCTTTCGTCGGCGCATTCGCCAGTGCCGCCGGCCTCAAAGACGGCATGGGCGGCGCCATAAAGCGGCTCAGCGGCGTGACGCTGCCGGCCGACAAGCTCACCACGGCACATCAGCTGGCGACCGCAGTTCCCGCCAGGCAGACCGAACTCGCCACGCTGTTGCAAGGCGCCGGCGCCACGCCGGCCAAGGCCAAGTCGGCCGCGAAGCTGCTGGTCGATGCCGCCGACCTCTCCCGCCGGGCCGCCAAGGTCGGAGCGCCCAAGATCATCGGCACCGACGCCTCGGTGACACGCTTCGGCTTCTTCAACCTGGCGCCGGAAGTCGCCGCCGGCCTCGCCGCCAGCGACGGCGGCGGCCTGCGCTGGCTGGGCGCGTCTACCGGCACCAAGGACTACATGCATTTCGAGCTTGCCGCCGCCGATCAGCCGAAGCTGTTCTGATAGGCTCGACCCGCTTTGCGTAAACGCGCCAACCTGACTACGCCAGCCGCGCCCTTGTCGTCCGCGGCGTTGCCAGGAGCAGGCTGGTTTCGCTGCCGGTTATCCCCGGGATGAGCCGTATCCGCCGCAGCACCGCGTCGAAATCGGTGAGCGAGGCCGTGCCGAGTTCGACCACCAGGTCCCAGCGGCCATTGGTGGTGTGAATGGTCGAGACCTCGGCGAGACCGCCGAGCGCCCGGACCACACGATCGGCGGCATGGCCCTCGATCTCGATCATCATCACGCCGCGTATCCGCTGGTCGACTGCGTCGGCGCGCAGCACCACGGTGTAGCCGATGATCTCACCCGTCTTTTCCAGCCGCTCCATGCGCGCCCTGACCGTGGCGCGCGACACTCCAAGATCGACCGCGAGATCGGAGATGCTGCGCCGGGCATCGTGCCTGAGCAGTGTGACCAGCCTTTCGTCGAGCGCGTCCATGATTTTGTCCACTTTGATCAAAGTGACTTATCGTAATGATAAATCAATCTTCTCGAAATGCCAATTTCGCCTGTTCAAACTGCCGGGCCGGAGTGGTTCATTCCACGCATCAAACGCAAGGACACAAGAATCATGCGCTGCAGGATCGTTGGCGCGCCGGTGCAGGACGGCGCGGGCAGAATGGGATGCGAGATGGGGCCGAGCGCGCTGCGCACGGCGGGGCTTGTCTCGGTGCTGTCGGAACTCGGCCATGAGGTCGAGGACTGGGGTGCGGTGCAGCCGGCTGCGGCGCGCGCCATCGTCCACGGCAATCTGGCGCTGAAGGCACTGCCGGAGATTTCCGCCTGGACCGCGGCGATCGCCGAGACCGCCTATGCGGCGTCGAAGGATGCCATGCCGGTCTTTCTCGGCGGCGACCATTCGATCTCCGCCGGCACCGTGTCCGGCGTTGCGCGCCGCGCGGCCGAACGCGGCCGGCCGCTCTTTGTGCTGTGGCTCGACGCGCATCCGGATTTCCACACGCTCGACACCACCGCAAGCGGCAATCTGCATGGCGTGCCGCTCGCCTATGCCAGCGGCCGGTCGGGCTTCGAAGGCTATTTCCCCGATTTGGACGTCGCGGTCGATCCCCGCCGCATCTGCGCCATGGGCCTGCGCAGCGTCGATCCGGCCGAACGCCGCGCGCTGAACGAAGCAGGAGTGACCGTGCACGACATGCGCTCCATCGACGAGCATGGCATAGCCTCGCTGCTGCGCGCCTTTTTGGCTAACGTGGAGAAGGAGAACGGCCTGCTGCATGTCAGCCTCGACGTCGACTTCCTCGACCCCTCGATCGCGCCGGCCGTCGGCACCACCGTGCCCGGCGGCGCCACCTTCCGCGAGGCGCATCTGGTGATGGAGATGCTGTCCGACAGCGGCCTTGTCTCCAGCCTCGACCTTGTCGAGCTCAACCCTTTCCTCGACGAGCGCGGCCGCACCGCCACGCTGATGGTCGACCTCGCCGCCAGCCTGATGGGCCGCCGCATCATGGACCGCCCGACCCGCAGCCATTCCGGGAGCATTGCATGACCCAGCCTTCCCGCCTTGCCATCGTTCCCTTCGTCAGCGTCGACCGCATGATGAAGCTGGTGCTGACCATCGGCGTCGAGCGGTTTCTCACTGAGCTCGCCGCCTATATCGAGGAGGATTTTCGCCGCTGGGAGCTGTTCGACAAGACGCCGCGCATCGCCTCGCACAGCCATGACGGCGTCATCGAGCTGATGCCGACCAGCGACGGCAAGATGTACGGCTTCAAATATGTCAACGGCCATCCGAAAAACATGCGCGAGGGCCGCCAGACCGTCACCGCCTTCGGCGTGCTCGCCGATGTCGGCTCCGGCTATCCGATGCTGCTGACCGAAATGACCATCCTGACGGCGCTGCGCACCGCGGCGACCTCGGCCGTCGCCGCCAAATACCTGGCGCCCAAGGGTTCGCGCTCGATGGCCATCATCGGCAACGGCGCCCAGTCCGAATTCCAGGCCGTCGCCTTCAAGGCGCTGCTCGGCGTCGACCGGCTGCGGCTCTACGACATCGACCGCTCCGCTTCGGAAAAATGCGCCCGCAACCTCGCCGGCAAGGGCTTTGACATCACCATTTGCACGACAGGTCAGGATGCGGTGGAGGGCGTCGACATCATCACAACGGTGACCGCCGACAAGCAGTACGCCACCATCCTCACCGACAACATGGTCGGCTCCGGCGTTCATATCAACGCGGTCGGCGGCGACTGCCCGGGCAAGACCGAGCTGCATCGCGATATCCTTTTGCGCTCAGACATCTTCGTCGAGTTTCCGCCGCAGACGCGCATCGAAGGCGAAATCCAGCAGCTCGACGCCGACCATCCGGTGACCGAGCTGTGGCAGGTGATGACCGGCCAGGCGGAGGGCCGCACGTCAGCCAAGCAGATCACGCTGTTCGATTCCGTCGGCTTCGCCACGGAGGATTTCTCGGCACTGCGATATGTCCGCGACCAACTCCAGGCCACCGGTCTCTATGAAGAGCTCGATTTGCTCGCCGATCCCGACGAGCCGCGCGACCTGTTCGGCATGCTGCTGAGGGCAGGTTTGGAGTCGGCGGCCTAAGCGGGTTTGTTCGGGTAGCCTCGGGACGTTGGCTTACTGGCCCGTCTTTTCGATCTGCTTTGCTTTTCGGCGTATGCGGCCAAGCATGTCCAGAACTCTTAGGCGTCTAAGGGGGACGCCGTCGAACTCTGTACGGGAACCGTGGCCGTTGCGGTCTACAACGGTCAGCGTGGTCCGGCACCTTCCTCCTCTGGCATCAAACGCCGCCAGAAAGCTCTGAAAGTCGGCCACCTCTGCGCCATTCTTCGAGCAGAAGGCAGGAAAGGCTTGCCCGAAAATCGCCGCCGCACTGCTTAATTGGTCCGAAGGTCGGCCTCTGACCACAGTCCCACGCAGGAAGTCGATCTCGATTATTCCACCAGGGCTGCCCGCAGCCTCCTCAAACACCTCGGTTGAGCAGTAGCCGACGACAAAGCCCAACCCACTTGCCATGGAGTCGGCGAAGTTGTGAGCGATTGCGCAAAGGCGTTCGTGCTTCATACCCGGAGGATAGCAACCTCATTCTGGGCTTTCCACCCATCTGCTCATTGGGATCTACCCCCGCAACGGCGCGCAGCTTTCCCTTTCGACGAGCACCGGCGTGAGCACTTCGCGGCGCGAATGTGCCGCCGGCTCGGCGACGCGGGCGAGCAGCAGGCTGACGGCGCGCGTGCCGATCTTCTCGACCGGCTGCGCGATCGTCGTCAGCGGCGGCCAGGTGGTGACGGCATAGGGTATGTCGTCGAAGCCGATCATCGACATGTCGTCGGGAACCCGCAGGCCGCGCGCCCGCAGCACCGTCAGCGCGCCCATGGCCATCAGATCGTTGCAGGCAAACAGCGCCGTGATGCCGGGCGCCTGCGCCATCAGCCGCTCCATCGCCGTGCGGCCGCCGGCGAAGTGATAGTCGGAATCGACCACGGCATTCGCCGGCAGGTCGAGGCCGGCTTCCTGCAGCGCCCTGGCGAAGCCGCGCAGGCGCGCCGGGCTGGAACTGGAATCGCGCGGGCCGCCGATGACGCCGATCTTCTCGTGGCCGAGCCCGACCAGATAGCGGCCGGCGAGATAGCCGCCATGATCGTGATCGACCAGCACGGAATCGACATTGACCGAATGGATCTCGCGGTCGAGCAGCACCGCCGGCACGCCGGGCAGCACGTTGGCGAACACCCGCGCATGGTCGGACGAGCCGGCGAAGATCAGTCCGTCGATCTGCTTGGCCATCAGCACCTGGAGGTAGCGCTCCTCCTTCTCGGCGCTGCCGTCGGAGTTGCACAGGATCACCGTATAGCCGGCAAGGAAGCCGGCATCCTCGATCTGGCGCGCCACGCTGGCGAAGAACGGGTTGGAATTGTCCGGCAGAAGCAGGCCGATGGTCTTGGTCTCGCCGCGCCTCAGGCTGCGCGCCAGCGTGTTCGGGCTGTAGCGCAAGGCGGCGATGGCCGAACGCACGCGCTCGGCCGTCTCCGGCTCGACATGGCGCGTGCGGTTCATCACATGCGAGACGGTTGCGACCGACACTCCGGCATGGCGCGCGACATCGGCAATCGTCGTCATCGTCTGTCCCCTTAACGGATGACCCTCAGCAACCGCTCCCTGTAGGCGTCTAGGATGACAGCGAGCACAATGACAAGGCCTATCACGATCGGCTTGAAATTGTCGCCGACGCCGAGCAGCTGCAGCCCGGTCGACAGTACCTGCAAAATGCAGGCGCCGACCAGCGTGCCGATGATCGAGCCCTTGCCGCCGCTGAGGCTGGTGCCGCCGATGATGACGGCGGCAATCGCGTTGAGCTCGTAGCCGACGCCGGCGATCGGGCTGCCGATGTTGAGGCGCAACAGATAGACCATCGCGGCGATGCCGGCGGTCAGGCCGCTGATGGTGAAGGCCGCGATCTTGTAGAAATCCGGATTGTGGCCGGACAGCCGCACCGCCTCGTCATTGGTGCCGACGGCGAAGATCATGCGGCCGAAGACGGTGAAGCGAAGCACGAACCAGCCGGCCGCGATCACCAGCACCGCGATCAGGAAGATCGATGGCAGGAAGCCGCCGATGATGAGGTTGCCGAAATCGACGAAACTCTGCGGCAGGCCGGTGATGGTCGAGTTGTCGCTGACCACGCGGGCCGCACCCGCCGCCATGTTGAGCATGCCAAGCGTGACGATGAAGGACGGGATCTTCCAGCGCGTCGAAATCCAGCCATTGAGAAAGCCGCAGACCGCACCCGTGGCCATGCAGGCCAGCAGCGCCAGCAGGATCGCCACCCCCGGCGACAGGCTTTCGTCGATCATGACGGTGGCGCCGACCACCGTGCACAGCGCCAGCACCGATCCGACAGACAGGTCGATGCCGCCGGTGAGGATGACGAAGGTCATGCCGGCGGCCAGCACCGTGTTGATGGCGATCTGCACGAAGATCTTCAGCGCGTTGCCTGATGTGGCGAAGTAGGGCGCCGTCGCCGAGAAGAACACGGTGATCAGCACCAGCGCCAGAAGCACGCCGGCATCGCGCACCAGAAAGCGCAGGAATTTCGCCCGGCCCGGGGAAACGGGCGCCGACGCAGTCACTTGCGACGTCTCGCTCATGGTCGCACATACTCCTGATAGGCGAGCGACAGGATGTGCTCCTGGTCGAACGCGGCGCGCGGCACGTCGCCGACGATCTTGTTTTTGGAAAAGACGATGATGCGGTGGCACATGCCCATCAGCTCGGGCAGGTCGGACGACACCATGATGATGCCCTTTTTCGCCGCAGCCAGCATCCAAAGCAGCTGGTAGATCTCGCGCCGCGCGCCGATGTCGACGCCGCGGGTCGGCTCGTCGAGGATCAGCGTCGAGGTGCCCCGGAACAGCCACTTCGCCAGCACCACCTTCTGCTGATTGCCGCCCGAGAGATTGCGCACCGCCTGCTCGATCGAACTCGCCTTGACCCTGAGCTGGCCGACCAGATCGTTGGCGGCGGCGGCTTCGGCCCGGCGGTTGATGAGCCCGTTGCGCGAGACTTTGCCCAGATCGGTGATGGTGATGTTCCTGTCGACCGCCATGTCGAGCAGCAAGCCCTGGCCCTTGCGGTCTTCGGTGAGCAGGCTCAAGCCGTGCCGCACCGCATCTTTGGGCGCCGCGATCGCCACCGGCTTGCCGTCGATCTCGACCACGCCGTCGAGTTTCGGATCGGCGCCGAACAGCGCCCGCATGGCTTCGGTGCGGCCGCTGCCGACCAGACCGGCGACGCCGAGGATCTCGCCATGGCGGACGGCGAAGGAAATCGGCGGCGTCTCGGTGCTGCGTTTGAGATTGGCGACGCTGAGTGCCACCGTGCCCGGCACGATGGAAGCGTCGAAACCGTACTCGTCGGCAATGTCGCGGCCGATCATCATGCGCACCAGGTCTGGCACGGCGAGGCCTTTGAGGTCGCGGGTCTCAACCAGCCTGCCATTGCGCAGCACCGTCACCCGGTCGCCGATCTCGAACACCTCGTGCAGCCGGTGCGAGATGTAGATGATGGTGACGCCCTTGGCCTTCAGCTTTTTGATGATGGCAAACAGCCGCTCGATCTCCGGCGGCGTCAGCGTCGCCGTCGGTTCGTCGAGGACAAGCAGTTTTGAATCATTGCTCAGCGCCTTGGCGATCTCGACCAGCTGCATCTGCGCCACGCCGAGCGCCTCGACGCGGGTGCGCGGGTCGATGTCGAGGCCGACCTCTTTCAGCAGCGCCACGGCGCGGCTGTTGAGCGCCTTGCCGTCGACGATGCCGAAGGCGCGGCGCGGCAGCTTCTCCAGCATCAGATTCTCGGCGATGCTGAGATAGGGCAGAAGGTTGAGTTCCTGATGCACGATGCGGATACCGCTGAGCTGCGCATCGTGCGGCGTCTTCGGCCGGTAGGGCTGGCCGTTGAAGGCGATCGAACCGGTGTCCGGCTGGTAGATGCCGGCCAAGAGCTTGATCAGCGTCGATTTGCCGGCGCCGTTCTCGCCCAGGATGATGTGGGTTTCGCCGCGCGCGATCGACAGCGACACGTCGCTGAGCGCGACGGCGCCGGGAAAAATCTTTCCGACCCCTTCTAGGGAGAGAATCGCATCCATGGGCCGCGAAATCCTAAACTGCGCTCTCAAGCAATTCCAGGAAAAGTGCGCAGCGGTTTTCCGTCCGGAATTGCGTAAAAACAAATAGTTAGAGCCCGCGATAGCGGCGCGGGCGCGTCATCACCGCCGCCGGCAGTTTGCCGGCGGCGGCGATGAGACAAGCGGAAGCGCCGGAGGGAGTACCGGCGCTACCGCTCGCCTCAGCCGGTGATCAGCTTGATGTCGGTCTTGACCCAGCCGGAGAATTTCTCGCCGGCCATTTCGCGCAGGCCGTAGTCGATGCCCATGGCGGCCATCTGCGCGCCATACTGCTCGACGGTGGCGAGCATCTTGCCTGCCTTGAGCAGGGGACCGACGGCCGGGATGTTGTCGAAGCCGACGACCTTGATCTGGCCCGACTTGCCGGCCGCGTCGAGCGCCTTGACGACACCGAGCGCCATCGAATCATTGGCCGCCATCACACCCTGTATGTCCTGGTACTGGGTGAGGAAGTTGGTCATCAGCGTGTTGGCTTCCTCGGTCTCCCAATGCGCAGTCTTGGAATCGAGCAGCTCGAGGCCGTTCTCCTTGACCGCATCGTCGAAGCCGAGCTTGCGCTCCTTGGCGTTGTCGGCTTCCGGATTGCCTTCGAGGATGACCACCTTGCCGCCCTTGCCGAGCGCCTTGCCCAGCGCATCTCCCGCAAGCTTGGCGCCGCCGCGATTGTCAGGGCCGAAGAAGGCGAGGTCGATGCCGGCCTTCTTCTTGGCTTCGGTGTCGAGCGCGACGTCGATATTGATGACCTTGATGCCGGCCTGCAGCGCCTTGGAGATCGGCGTCACCATGGCCTTCGAATCGGCCGGCGCGACGACGATGATGTTGTAGTTCTGGGTGATGAAGTTTTCGATGGCGTCGACCTGGGCGGCGAAGTCGCGCTCGTCCTTCATGCCGACGGCGGCGAAATCGAACTTGTCCTTGTTCTTGGCCGCATACTCCTCGGCGCCGGCCTGCATCTGCTTGAAGAACTCATTGGCGAGCGACTTCATGACCAGCCCGACCTTCGGCTTGTCGGCGGCAAAGACCGGCCCAAGGGGCAGCGCGAGTGCGCCCGCGGCCATGGCGCCGGTCATCAGGAACTGGCGGCGCGAGAACGGGCCAAGCCCGTCCGTAATTGTTTTCTTGCTCATGATTTCCTCCTCTGTGATCCCTGGTAATCGGTTACGTAACCGATTACGCTGCAGGTTAGTGCTTGGCTTTGCCAAGTGTCAATATCTCATGAGCGCGTGCCGGCCATAGCTCGGCAGGCGAATGTGATCTGCAAGCGGGAGCGTTTGGCCTCCGCTCACATTGCGGATAGCTATTCGGCAGGCACTGCCTCCCGGCCGGATGCGCCTTCGCGATACTCGGCCCAGGCCCGCCGCAGGATTTGCACCGACGACGTCAGGAAGAGACCCGCCATCAGCGCGGCAACGGCCAGGTCGGGCCACGCGCTCGACGTGCCCCAGACCCCAAAAGCGGCAGCCATCACCACCAGATTGCCGATGGCATCGTTGCGCGAGCACAGCCAGACCGAACGGACATTTGCGTCGCCATCCCTGTAGGGCATCAAGAGACCGACGGAAGCGAGATTGGCGACGAGCGCCAAAAACCCGATGATGCCCATGACCTGGGCGCTGGGCAGGCCGAGGACGAGCGTGTGGTAAAGCGTCGAGCCGAAGACCCAGACGGCCATCAGGCAGAGCGACAGGCCCTTGAACAGCGCGGCCGTCGCGCGGGTCTTGAGACTGGCGCCGATGACGGCAAGGCTCAGCCCGTAGGTGACGGTGTCGGCAAGGAAATCCAGCGCATCGGCCTTCAATGCCTGAGAGCCGGCAAGCGAGCCGGCGACCATTTCCGTCAGGAACAAGGCGCCATTGACGGCGATGACCGTCCACAGCATGCGCTTGTAGCGCGGGTCCATGCCGTCGAAGATCGGCACGCCGCCCGAACAGCATGCGGCCTTCACTTCCTTTGCATGGTTGTGGGGCGATGCCGGCAGGACCAATGGCGGCGGTCCGGCGCAGCTTTCGGTTTCGTGATTGCAACAAGCTTCAGACATCGGTGACTCCTTGATGGAAACAGGGTAATCTCTCTAGCGACTAGAGGTTCAAGGTCTTTTTCATGCCCCTATCGATTGGCGAGCTGGCGCGCCGCGCCGAGGTGAAGGTGCCGACGATCCGCTACTACGAGCAGATCGGCCTGATGCCGGAGACGGACCGCACCCAAGGCATGCAGCGGCGTTATGGCGGCGAGGCCGTGATGCGGCTTGCCTTCATTCGCCACGCGCGCGAGCTTGGCTTTGAGGTCGATGCGATCCGCGCACTGCTTTCGCTGCAGGACGATCCGGACCAGTCATGCGCGCGCGCAGACGAGATCGCGCAGGCGCGGCTCTTGGAGGTGGAGAAGCGTATCGCCAGCCTCAACGCGCTGCGCACGGAATTGCGCGAGATGATCGAGCAATGTGCCTGCGGACGAGTGGGCCAATGTCGCGTCATCGAAACGCTCGCCGATCGCAGTCATATTCACGGGACTTTGAGCGCAGGTTGACCATGCCCAACGACAGCCGGCGGACCCATTGGGACAGTGCCTACACGACCAAGGGCGAAACGGGCGTGAGCTGGTTCGAGGATTCACCGGCGTTGTCGCTCGAGCTTATCGGGCAAAGGGCCGAGATCGCCCAATCCAGCCTCATCGACATTGGCGGTGGCGCGTCGCGTCTGGTCGATGCGTTGCTGGACAAGGGGATGCGCGACATTGCCGTGCTCGATCTATCGGTCTCTGCCCTCGAAGCCGCCAAGGCAAGGCTTGGTGCGGCTGCCGATGAAATCGAGTGGATCGCTGCGGACATGACAGCGTGGCATCCGGCGCGCACCTACGACTTCTGGCACGACCGCGCAGCCTTCCATTTCCTGACCGAACCAGATGATCGCGCAGCCTATATCGAGTGCCTTCATGCCGCGGTGAGGCCGCGAGGTCACGCCATCATCGCCACCTTCGCGCCGGACGGCCCCGAGCGCTGCAGCGGCCTGCCGGTCATCCGATACGACCCCGCAACGCTGGCCAAGGCCGTCGGGCCGGCTTTTCGGCTCGTCGACCAGCGGCACCACACGCACACGACGCCGTGGGGATCGACGCAGGCATTCCAGTTCAGCGTGCTTGAGCGTATCTCGCCGTAACCGGTCAATAGCCGGCTGGCCTTCGCGATTGCGCTGGCGGCAGCGCCGCAACCGGATCAGGTTTTGCCGCGGCCACGGGCGTTCACTTTTCTGCACGAAACCATGACCGCGCATTGTTTCGGTCGTCGATCACGCGTCTATTGACGGCAAGCTATTCCGCACCGGGCCAATGCGTTCATGCACGACCTGACACCCATTCTGTCCACCGTGACCGCTTCCTTCCTCGCCTCCTTCGTCGAAGTGGTCGAGGCCTTCACCATCGTGCTGGCGGTCGGCGTCACCCGCAGCTGGCGGCCAGCATTGACGGGCGCAGCGCTGGCGCTGGCGCTGCTGGCGGCTTTGGTGCTGGCCTTCGGACCGCTGCTGGCGCTGGTTCCCATCACCGTGCTGCAGTTCGTCGTCGGCGTGCTGCTGATCCTGTTTGGCATGCGCTGGCTGCGGAAAGCCATTTTGCGCAGTCTCGGCGTCATCGCCCTGCATGACGAGGACGCCGCCTTTTCCAAGGAAACCGCCGCCTTGCAGCAACAGGCCAACGACCGCCGCGCCGATTATCTCGCCGGGCTCGCGGCTTTCAAGGCGGTGCTGCTCGAAGGCGTCGAGGTGGTGTTCATCGTCATTGCCGTGGGCGCTGCGCATGCGCAGACCTTCTATGCCAGCCTTGGCGCGCTGGCCGCCTTCATCCTGGTAACGATCATCGGCCTTGCGGTGCACCGGCCACTGGCGCGGGTGCCGGAGAATGCGCTCAAATTCGCCGTCGGCCTGATGTTGACCAGCTTCGGCATTTTCTGGACCGGCGAAGGCCTTGGCGCCGACTGGCCGGGCGCCGATCTGGCGCTGCTGGCCATCTTCGCCGTCATCGCCGTCGCGTCCTTCGCCATCGTGCGCTGGTTGCGCGACCCCAAGGCTGCACAAGGAGCTGCCCGATGACCATCATCCGCCTCATCCTGAAGGAGTTCGTCGGCATGTTCATCGACGACGGCAGTCTGGCGACGCTGGCGCTGCTGCTGATCGTGGCGATCACCGCGGCGGTGAAGCTGCTGGCGCTGCCGCCGCTCGCCGGCGGCGCCCTGCTTCTGCTCGGCTGCCTCGTCATTCTGCTCTACAGCGTGCGCCGCGCGGCGCGGCGCTCCGGTCAGTAGAGGGCCGGTCAGTAGAGGGTGAAAAACACCGGCAGCACGCCGCTGTTCCGCAACAGCTCGATCGTCTCGATGGCCGGGAACAGCGCCAGGAAATAGAGCCCGTCGACGAAAGTCCGCCGCAACGCCTTGGTCGAGAATTGGCGTTCGGCCTGGTCGTGAAACAGCAGCGGGTTCGGCCAGAATGGCGGCGTGCGCTCGGCATAGGCGCTGTAGGCGGGACCGAACTTTCCAAACAGGAACTCGGCTTCCTTGCGCGCCGTCACCCGGAACACCAGGAAGCTCGCCAGAGCGAGCGCCGCCGCCACCAGCACCGAGCCATACATCAAGCCGATGCCCGCGGCGCCGACCGTGGAAAAGAAATAGAGCGGGTTCCGGGTCATCGAGAACGGACCGATGGTGACCAGCTCGTCGTTCTTCCTGCCGCCGACATAGAGAATGCTCCAGAGCCGGCCGAGGATGCAGATCAGCACGAAGCCGATGCCTAGCGCTTCGATGTATTCGTGCCCGTCCGAGCCTTCGACGAGAAAGGGCTTTGTGAACAGCAACGGCACGATGGCGACGACTGCGGCCACCTGGACGACGATCAGCCGCTTGTGCTGGTCGAACGCCTTCGCCGCCGGCTTGGGGGGAGCGTAGCTCATCGTCGTTCCTGCTCTCCGGCAGGGCCCATCGCGCCGGTGTCTCGCCATCCACTAGCGCTTCCGTGCGGCGATGGCGAGGCAACCGGCAGGGATTTTGGCCATTCTTACGAATTTGTAAGCAGGCGGACAGATCCGCGCCTACCGCGACAAATATCACATCGCCACCATCGTCAATCTGCGTGGCGCGGGTCCGGGCCAGGCCTGGTACGACGAGGAAGTGAAGGCTGCCGATGAGCTTGGCATCCGCCACATCGACTTCGCCATGAACGCCCGCACCGAATTGACGCAGCAGCAATCGCTGGCGCTGATCGCCTTGCTGCAATCGGCGCCCAAGCCGGTATTGATCCATTGCAAGGAGGGATCGGACCGCACCGGCCTTGCCTCGGCGCTCTACCTCGCGGCTTTGGCCGGCGCGACCGAGCCAGTGTCGGAGGCGCAGCTGTCGGTCCGCTATGGCCATATCGGCATTCCGGTCATCGGCCCCTATGAAATGGATCAGAGCTTCGAGGCCATGGAACCGCTGCTGGGCTTTTTCGGCTCGTAAAACCTGATGGTCCGGCATGGCTGCGCGGAACCGACTATTCCAGGAAAAAGTGTGAAGCCGCTTTTCGGCCGGAATTGCGCCAAAACAGGGAACTACAGGAGCGCCAGGGCGGTCAACCAGCGATCGGAACAACGATGCGACTTCTGCTTGTCGAAGATGACCCCCGGACCGCCGACTATGTCGTCAAGGGCCTGAGCGAGGCGGGCCACGTTTGCGACCTGCTGCGCGATGGCCGTGACGGGCTGTTTGCCGCGACACGCGATGCCTATGACGTGATCGTCGCCGACCGCATGCTGCCCGGCCTCGACGGCCTGTCGATGATCAGGGCGGTGCGCGCGGCGGGCGTGCGCACGCCGGCGATCTTTCTGACCTCGGTCGGCGGCGTCGACGACCGCGTCGAGGGGCTCGAGGCCGGCGGCGACGACTATCTGGTAAAACCTTTCGCCTTCTCCGAACTGCTCGCCCGCATAAACGCGCTCGGCCGCCGCCCGGCGGCGCAGGAGCAGAAGACGACGCTGCGCATCGCCGACCTCGAAATGGACCTGATCCAGCGCCGCGTCACCAGGCAGGGCCAGGCGATCGACCTGCAGCCGCGCGAATTCAGCCTGCTCGAATTGCTGATGCGCGGCGAGGGCCGCGTCATCACCCGCACCATGCTTCTGGAGCGCGTCTGGGATTTTCATTTCGACCCCAAGACCAGCGTCGTCGAAACCCATATCAGCCGGCTGCGGGCCAAGATCGACCGGCCGTTCGAAACCGCGTTGATCCACACCGTGCGCAATACCGGCTACAGCTTGCACGCGCCGAGTTGAATGGGCCATGCTCGATCGCATCTCACACGTCCAACTGGCTGTACGTATATAAGCGATATGTCGATGCTGGACTCTGCAAAGCGATGGGCGCGCGGCATCACGCGCGACACGGTGGCATTGTGGCTTGCCGCCCGCGATCCTCGTGTGCCTTGGTACGCAAAGGCCGCGGCCGGAGCGGTTGCGGCTTATGCTCTCAGCCCTGTCGATCTCATTCCTGACTTTATCCCGGTCATCGGCTATCTGGATGATCTGCTGATCGTCCCTCTCGGCATCATGCTTGCGGTCAAGCTGGTGCCACCAGCTCTCATGCAGGAATTCCGTGATGCGGCCGAGCGCCGCGCCAGGCCGGTCGGCAAGGCCGGACTGGTCTTCATCATTGCTGTCTGGATATTGGGGGCGCTGGCGCTGCTATGGCTGTTCTGGCCGAAGTCCGCCTAACGCGATGAAGGAAACAAGCGCCAGCCTGCTGCGCAGCACGCCGTTCCGGCTGGCTTTGACCTTCGCCTTGCTGTTTGTGCTCGCCTTCATCCTGTCCGGCGCCATCGTCTACCAGCTGATGAGCGCCGATCTTGCCGAGCAGCTCGACCAGTCGGTCAAGGAAACCTATTCGGTCGTGGCGGTGACCTATGCCGGCAACGACCAGGAGGATCTGGTCTCGGCGGTCGACAGCCACGCCGCGCTCAGCCCGAGCAAGGAACAGCTGTTCTCGCTGACCGATGCCGCCGGCAACCATCTGGCCGGGAATTTCACCGCCGCCGACCTGCCCGACGGCTTTTCGGATTTTGCCGCGTCCCTGCCGGGCGTGCCGCCCGACACAATGTATCGCGCCTGGTCCGGTTCGGTCGGCCCCGACAGCCTGACCGTCGCTTTCTCGCTGTCAGAGATCAAGGAGCTGGAGAGCATCGTGCTGATGAGCTTCGGCTGGGCCACCCTGATCATTTCGGGCCTTGGCGTGGCCGGTGGCGCGCTGCTGGCGTCGCGCGTTCAGCGCCGCCTCGACGGTATTGCCGCCACCATGGACGATGTCTCCAACGGCCGGCTCGACGCCCGCATTCCGCTGCTTGGCAATGGCGACGACATTGACGGCGTGTCGCGCCAGGTCAACGCCGCGCTGGAACGGCTGGCATCCCTTGTCGACGGCATGCGCCAGGTCAGCGCCGACATCGCGCATGATTTGAAGACGCCGCTCAACCGGCTGCAGATGATTTTGGAGGCGGCCGCCGACACGACCGCGCGGGGCGAGGCCGTTGCCGACGAGTTGGCGGAGGCGCGCGGAGAGAGCCTGCAGATCAACGAGACCTTCGATGCGCTGTTGCGCATTGCCCAGATCGAGGCCGGCGCCCGCAAGGCGCGCTTTGTCGATCTCGACCTTAACGGCGTCGTCGAAGCCATTGCCGAGATCTATGCCGGCGTCGCCGAGGATGACGGCAAGTCGCTGTCGGCGAACATTTCCCAAGACAGCCGATACCTGGTCCACGGCGATCGCGATTTGCTGACCCAGCTGTTCGCCAATCTGGTCGAGAACGCGCTGCGCCATTGCCCGCGCGGCACGATCATCAAGCTGTCGGTGTCTAGGCAAGGCGACCGCATCGTCGCCGAGATTGCCGACAACGGCCCCGGCATTCCGGCGCAGGAGCGCGAAAAAGTGTTCCAGCGGCTCTACCGGCTGGACTCCAGCCGCACCACGCCCGGCAGTGGCCTGGGCCTCAGCCTGGTGCGCGCTATCGCCGATTTGCATGGCGCATCCATCGCGCTCGAGGACCGCCACCCCGGCCTGGCGGTGATTGTCGGTTTCCCTGCAGCAAATGCATCGCTGGGCTGAGAGCCGATTTGGCTACCGAGTTGGGCAGAGCAGAGGGTCGTCGACCGCCCAGATCCTGAACATCGCATCAAGGGCGTCCCACTCCGGCGCGAAGGGTGGCTGAACGAAGCGTTGGTCTTCGCGGCGACGGCGGCGCGATCCGTGTCATCGCCGCTTGCAGCTGCTGCGAAAGCCAAAACGGGTGCCGCTGATGGGGGACAACAGCGAGCACCCGGGGACCGCCGATGAAGGGACTTTACCCGGCGGCCGACCACCAATGTCTTGGCAAGGACTTGGTTGCCGCACCCAGCCCTCTGCCTTTGACGATAAGACTTCAGTCCGATGCCTCCTGGGACCGTGGTCCACAGGCGGAACGATCGCATCGGGGCGCCGTTCTGCTTGCAGTGAATCCGGCTAACAAGGAGCGAAGGCAATGGACGATCGAAACACCAGCATTATGGAAGCTCGGTGGCTTCTTGCCGTGCCCGCCTCGCTTATCTTGACGGTTCTTTTCGCCGGATTCTGGCTTACGTGACTGGCCAACCGGCGAGGCTCGGCCGCGGGATCGCTTGTGTAAAGATGCTCGACGAACCATCGGCCGGGCAGAAGTGTCGACCGTGGCGTTAGCCGACGAGAGAACAGATCCAATAATCAGCAAACTTACGGAACGATATATACCTGACGGAGTTTGATGTTTGGGCATTCAATACATAGGTTTGAAATCAGCCCTTAACATAGAAAGGCTCGTCATGAAAAAGTACCTTGTCACTATCGCCGCAGGTCTTGTACTGGTTGCCGGAATTGGCGCAGCCGTGGCGGACACTGTCGTCGTTCTCAAGCCTGAGCAGCAGACGGTGGTCCGCGAATACATCCACAAGCAGAAGCTCGCATCCGTCAGCCTGCTCGGTGTGGAGCTCAACGTCGGCACTGCTCTGCCGGATACGGTCGAGCTTCATGCAATCGACGTGCCCGACGTCAAGTACAAGTACACGGTCGTCGGAGACCATGCAGTCCTCGTTGACCCGGATACGCGCAAGATCGTTCAGATCATCGAGTAGCAACTTCGGCCGGATGTCCCTCAACGTCCGGCCGCTGACGGCCCGCTTCCAGAGTTGTTCTTTGGAAGCGGGTTTTTTCGCGTTTGATAGCCCTTGCCGACGCCGGCGCGACAGGTCGACCCGGTCCTCAAATACGCCGCAGCTGACAACTTTTCTCCAAATCGATGATCGCCGCCGCGCTTTTATCGGCCCACAGCGCCCCGGCGAAAATCCGAAGGCGACATGCCGGCCAGCTTGCGGAACGATTTGTTGAAGGCGCTGAGCGAGCCGAAGCCCGAATCCATGGCGACGCGCAGCACATTGGCGTCTTCATGCATCAGCTGCGCCTGCGCGTAGCTCAGCCGCAGCAGGTTCATATATTCGTTGAGCGTCATGCCGGTCGACTTCTTGAAGATGTTCATCGCGTATTTCGGATGGATGTCGGCGGCCGCGCCAATGTCGACGCAGTCTATGTCGTAGAGGAAATTCTCGGCGATGAAATCGCACATGCGCCCGACATTGCGCAGCCATTGCTGGTCGAACGGGCCGCCCGTCTCCGCACCGGCGGCCGTTTCGGGCACCAGCCGGTAGGGGTCGAAGCGTATCCGCTCCAGTCGCAGCAGCAACTCGTTCACCGCATGCTCGGTCGTGGCCGGATCGCCGGAGCGGAAATAGCGGTTCCAGCGCTCGAAATTATGATGGTCGGCCTCATCGGTCGCCGATGTCACCAGCGTGGCGCCGGTCATCAACCGGTGGCGGACATCGGTCGGCAGATGCAGGCGGAAGAAATGCACCAGCGGCAGATGCGCGCCGGAGTAGACCGCGTCGTCCGAGAGATCGTCCATCTGGTGCGGCAGCCCGCCCCAGAACAGGCACATCTCGCCCGCCGACAGCGAAATCTCATGCTCGGCCATGCGGTAATGCACATTGCCGCGGACGATGAAATTGACCTCGACCTGGGCATGCCAGTGCGGTTTGAGCATCACCAGCGGATGGTTGTGAAACATCTGCAAGGCCATCGGCAGGCCTTCGACGCTGCTGGCGCCAGGCTGGTAAAACGGCCGTTCCGGCATCTTACTTTCCGCCCATTCTTTATTCCCGTTATCAGGGACAAGCCTTCCGCGCTGCTTAGTTTAGCCATGCTCGCGAAGAGAGAGCAAATGAAATGGGAGGATTTCAATGCGCACGACACTGATCTGTGCCGCGCTGGCGCTTGGCTTGGGCTCAGGCCCGGCTTTGGCGCAGTCTGGCGAAATCACGATCTGGAGCTGGAACATCGCCGCCTCGTCGCTGAAGTCGACGATCGCCGGCTTCAACAAGCAGTTCCCCGACGTCAAGGTCACCGTTCAAGACCTCGGCAACCAGCCGACCTACGACAAATCGATTGCCGGCTGTGCCGCCGGCGGCGTCGGCCTGCCCGACATCGTCTCGATCGAAAACGGCGAGGCCGAGAATTACTGGAGCCAGTTCCCCGACTGCTTCGTCGATTTGCACACGCTGGGCTACACCGCGGAAGACCAGAAGAAATTCCCCGATTTCAAGCGCACCGAACTGGAAGTGGGCGACAAGGCCTATGCCATGCCGTGGGATTCCGGCCCGGTCGCCGCCTTCTACCGTCGCGATTTCTACGAGAAAGCGGGCGTCGATCCGGCCTCGATCAAGACCTGGGACGATTTCATCGCCGCCGGAAAGAAAATCCAGGCCGCCAATCCGGGCGTCACCATGACCAATGCCGATTTCAACGGCGACACCGAATTCTTCCGCATGATCTCCAACGAGCAGGGCTGCGGCTATTTCGCCGAGGACGGGCAGTCGATCACCGTCAACCAGCCGAAATGCGTCGATACGCTAACCAAGATCAAGGAGATGAAGGACGCCGGCATCATGTCGTCGGCCGACTGGGGCACCAAGATCACCAACAACACCGCCGGCACCGTCGCCACCCAGATCTATGGCGGTTGGTATGAGGGCACCATCCGCACCGAATCGGCCGGCGAAAACGGCAAATGGGGCGTCTACCTGATGCCGTCGCTCACCGCCGACGGCCCGCGCGCCGCCAATCTCGGCGGTTCCTCGCTGGCCATCACTTCGGCCTCCAAGAACAAGGAAGCGGCCTACGCCTATCTGAAATACACGCTGGAGACGAATGAAGGCCAGATCACCATGCTGAAGGATTTCGGCCTGGTGCCGTCGCTGATCTCGGCCCTCGACGACCCCTATGTCTCGCAAGGCCTGCCCTATTGGGGCGGCCAGGCGGTGTGGAAGGATATTCTGGCTACCTTGCCCAAGGTGGTGCCGAGCCGCGGCACCCAGTTCCAGAGCGACGCCGAGATCATCATGCGCGCGGTGCAGACCAAATATCTCGGCGGCGGTTATCCGGATGCCAAGGCAGCGCTTGACGACGCCGCCAACCAGATCGCGTCGGCGACTGGACTGCCGGTGAAGTAGAAAGAGCGCTTCCCCTTCTCCCCTTGTGGGGTGAGCGGCCGGTTCGCCGAAGGCGAATTCATCGTGCCAGTGGCACGATGAAAGGCCAGCGAACGCCGGGACGCTGCGGAGCAGCGGGGACCCGGCAGGGTGGATCGGCCACCACGCCCGGCCCTTCGCAGGCTCAGGGCGTTCGAAACTCGAAAAGCCAAGCAATTGGCTTTTCGTTCGCTAACGCGAACCGCTTCTCACCCCACAAGGGGAGAAGGCAAGAAAAGAAAGAAGGAAGGAGGAACCCATGCGCACCCAGAACGCCACCGCGTATCGCTTCCTCACGCCTTACCTGCTGATCTTCGCCATCTTCTGGGTGTGGCCGATCATTTCCTCGTTCATGATCTCCTTCCAGGCGACGCGCACCGTGCCGTGGCGTTTTGCGCCCACCTTCAACTGGGGTCGGCTGATCGGCGACCCCGCTTTCTTCAATGCGCTGAAGAACACGCTGCTCATCCTCGTCATCCAGGTGCCGGTGATGATCTCGCTGGCGATCGTCATGGCGGTGCTGCTGAACTCGCCGCTGCTGAAAGCGCGCGGCCTCTATCGCTTTGCCTTCTTCGCGCCGGTGGTGGTCGGCGAAGTCGCCTATTCCGCGGTGTTCCGGCTGATGTTCAATCTCGATTTCGGCATCATCAACAAGCTGCTCGCCAGCGTCGGCCTGGCCAAGATCGACTGGTTCTCCAACGTCACCCCGGCGATGGCGCTGATCATGATCGCGGTGACCTGGCGCTGGGCCGGCTACAACGCCATCATCCTGCTTGCCGGGCTGCAGTCGATCCCCGAGGACGTTTATGAGGCGGCGACGCTCGACCGCGTCAGCAAGGTCAAACAGTTCTTCTACATCACCTTGCCACTGCTCAAACCCGTCATCGTCTTTTGCGCCGTGCTGTCGATCATCGGCACCATGCAATTGTTCACCGAACCGTTCCTGATCACCGAACGCGGCGGCCCGGGCGGCGGCACCGAGACGCTCGGCCTTTTGCTCTATCGCCAGGGGTTCCGCTCCCTCAATTTCGGCTACGCCTCGGCCGTTGCCTACACCATGGCGGGCCTGGCCATCGCCATCACTTTGGTGCAGCTGTGGCTAACGAGAGAGCCGAAATGAGAGGGCAGCCGACATGAGTTCGCTCTCGCAACGCCGGCTCGGCCGCAGCGTCCTGCTGCATCTGGCCCTGACGCCGCTGGCGCTGGTCTGGCTGTTCCCGCTGTGGATGATGATCGTCTTCTCGACCATGCCCGACAACGGCATCTTCAGCCCCGGCATCGAGCTGCTGCCGCACGGCAATTTCGTCGACAATTTCAACAATCTGCAGCGCGACACCAATTTCGTCGGCGCCATCGGCATTTCGGTGGCGGTAGCGGTGACCTACACCTTCTTCTCGGTGCTGCTGACTTCGATGGCCGGCTGGGCGCTCGCTCGCTACCAGTTCTTCGGCAAGGGCGCGGTGGTGGCGATCATCCTCGGCACCATCACGCTGCCCTACGCGGTGGTGCTGATCCCGCAATTCATCATGGTGGCGCGCGACTTCCAGCTCGCCAACACCTGGGTGGCGCTGATCGTGCCGCCTTTGTTCAATTCGCTCGGCGTGCTGTTCATGCGCCAGGCCTTCTCGATGATGCCGCACGATCTGTTCGACGCGGCCCGCGTCGAGGGCGTCAAGGAATGGCGCATCTTCCTGTTCGTCGCCCTGCCTTTGGCGCGGCCGATGCTGGCGGCGCTGGCCATCATCCTGTTCCTCGCCTCGTGGAACAATTACCTCTGGCCGCTTCTGATCAACAGCCAGCCCGGCGCGATGACCGCACCGGTGGCGCTTGGCACGCTGATCGGTCTCACCAAGGTCTCCTGGGGCGGCATCATGGCCGGCGCCGTCATGCTGACCGTGCCGATGCTCGTCGTCTTCGTGCTGCTGCAGCGCCATTTCATCGCCGGCATCGCCGCCGGCGCCGTCAAATAGGGACAACAGCGACATGGCGGCAGTCACCCTTACCAACGTCATCAAGCGCTTCGGCGTCTATGAGATCATCCATGGCGCCAACATCGACATCGCCGATGGCGAGTTCGTCGTCTTTGTCGGCCCGTCCGGCTGCGGCAAGTCGACGCTGCTGCGGATGATCGCCGGGCTGGAGGACATCAGCGGCGGCGAGATCGCCATTGGCGGCAAGGTGATGAACGATGTCGAGCCGGCCGACCGCGGCATCGCCATGGTGTTCCAGTCCTACGCGCTCTACCCGCACATGACGGTGGAGCAGAATCTGAGTTTTGGTCTCAGAATGACCGGCAACCCGAAGGAGGACACCGAACGGCGGGTGAAGCGGGCCTCCGAGATCCTGCGCATCAGCGAGTTGATGGCGCGGCGGCCGAAGCAACTCTCCGGCGGCCAGCGCCAGCGCGTCGCCATCGGCCGCGCCATCGTGCGCGAACCGCAAGTGTTCCTGTTCGACGAGCCGTTGAGCAACCTCGACGCCGAGTTACGCGTCCAGATGCGGGTCGAAATCTCGCGCCTGCACAAGGAGCTCGGCACGACGATGATCTACGTCACCCACGACCAGACCGAAGCGATGACGCTGGCCGACCGGATCGTGGTGCTGCGCGGCGGCCATGTCGAGCAGATCGGGCGGCCACTCGATCTCTACGACAATCCCGACAACCAGTTCGTCGCCGGTTTCGTCGGCTCGCCGAAGATGAATTTTATCAAGGGCCGCGTCGTCAGCCGCAACACGCGCAGCGTCACCGTCGAGCTGGTGGGCGAGGAAAAGGCCCACATCATGCAGCCGCTAGCCGGCGCCGTGCCGGAAACCGGAGCCAAGGTGATTGTCGGCGTGCGGCCCGAACATTTCGGCAATGCGGGCGAAGGCGACGCCGACCTCACCGTCGGCATCGACGTGGTGGAGCATCTCGGTGGCACCAGTTTCATCTATGCCAGGACCGCCCATGGCGAGGACCTGGTGATCCAGCGCGACGCGACAAAGGTTCCGAACGCCTCGGAAATCACCGTGTCCATCCGCAAATCCTATCTGTTCGACGAAAACGGCCAGCGGTTGCGCTGACCTCTTCCAGCCTTTCCAAGGAGAATGACCATGACTTCAACCGCGCCCATCCGCTGGGGAATCCTCGGGCCGGGCGACATCGCCAAGGCCTTTGCCGGCGGCGTGGCAGGATCGCGCACCGGCACGATCGTCGCGCTCGGCGCCCGCAACCCCGGCAAGGCAGGCTTAGCCCAGACGTTTCCCGGCGCCCGCATTCTCGACGGCTACCGAGCGCTGCTCGACCACCCCGATGTCGACGCCGTCTACATCGCCATCCCGCATCCCGGCCATGCCGAGTGGGCGATCAAGGCAGCCGAAGCGGGAAAACATGTGCTGTGCGAAAAGCCGCTGGCGCTGACCGCTTTCGAGGCCGACGCCATGATCCATGCGGCGCGCAAGGCCGGCACCTTCCTCGGCGAAGCCTTCATGTACCGGCTGCACCCGCAGACGCTGAAGCTGGTCGAGCTGATCAGGTCCGGCATCATCGGCGAGGTCAGGATGATCAAGTCGAGCTTTGGCTTCGCCATGCCGGGCTTCATGCCGCAGCATCGGCTCTACGCCAACGATCTCGCCGGCGGCGGCATTCTCGATGTCGGCGGCTATCCCGTCTCCATGGCGCGGCTGATCGCCGGGGCGGCAGTCGGAAAACCCTTCGCCGATCCGGACAAGGTCGTCGGTACCGCCCATCTCGGCCAGTCCGGCGTCGACGAATGGGCCTCGGCGCTGCTGCATTTTGCCGGAGGGGTCGTCGCCGAGGTGTCCTGCAGCATCTCGCTCAACCAGGACAATGTGCTCCGCATTCTCGGCACCAAGGGCCGCATCGAAGTGCCGGACTTCTGGTTCGCCGGCGGAAACCGCGATGTCGGCCTCGGCAAGATCGACGTGATCCACGCCGACGGCAGGCGCGAAACCGTCAGCGTCAACGAGACCCGCCATCTCTATTCCTTCGAGGTCGACGCCGCCGGCGAGGCGATCCTGGCGCGGAGCCAGGAGTTCGCCTGGCCTGGCATGTCCTGGGCCGACAGCCTCGGCACGCTGCGCGTGCTCGACAAATGGCGCGCTGCCGTCGGGCTCGAGTACGAGATAGAAAAGCCGGCTAAGCGCATCAATACGATCTCCGGCCGGCCGCTGCGCACCGATGGCACCGCCATCGCCAAGCGCAAGATACCGGGCCTGGCCAAGCCCGCCTCCGTGGTGGCGCTCGGCTTTGAGGATTTCCGCACCTTCTCCTCGGGTTCGATCCTGCTCGACGCCTTCTTCGAGGCCGGCGGCAATCTGTTCGACACCGGCTTTGTCTACGGCGCCGGCTATACCGAGACGCTGCTCGGCCAATGGCTGACGAATCGCGGCGTGCGCGAGCAGTCGGTGATCATCGCCAAGGGCGCGCACTCGCCGCTCTGCTACCCCGATGTCATCGGCAAGCAGCTCGCCCAGTCGCTGGACCGTCTGCAGACCGACCATGTCGACATCTATTTCATGCACCGCGACAACCCCGATGTGCCGGTCGGCGAATTCGTCGATGCGATGGACGCCGAGGCGAAAGCCGGCCGTATCCGCGGCCCGTTCGGCGGCTCCAACTGGACGATGGCGAGGATGGACGAAGCGATCGCCTATGCCGAAAAGAACGGCAAGCAGAAGCCAGGCGCGCTCTCCAACAATTTCTCGCTGGCCGAAATGCTGGAGCCGATCTGGGCCGGCTGCATCACCTCCTCCACCGACGACTGGAAAGCCTGGCTGACGAAGCGTCAGATGCCCAACTTCGCCTGGTCGAGCCAGGGCCGCGGCTTCTTCACCGATCGCGCCGGCCGCGACAGAAAGGACAATGAGGAGCTGGTGCGGGTCTGGTATTCCGAGAAAAATTTCGGCCGCCGCGACCGCGCCATCGAGCTGGCGCAGCGGCTCGGTAAAAGTCCGATCCATGTCGCGCTGGCCTATGTGCTGGCGCAGCCTTTTCCGTCGGTCCCGCTGATCGGTCCGCGTACGCTCGACGAGCTGGAGGACAGCTTGAAGGCGCTGGATATTGCGCTGTCGCCGGAGGACGTGGCGTGGCTGGATAGTGGGCCGGAGCGGCGCAGGGCTTAGGACCTTCGAGGTAGCGTTCCTTCACACCCCCCTCTGCCTTGCCAGGCATCTCCCCCTCAAGGGGGGAGATCGGATGTCACGCCGGCTTTCGCCAATCTCCAAGGTTGAAAAAGGAGAGCCGGCGCCGAAACTGCTAATCTCCCCCCTTGAGGGGGAGATGGCCGGCAGGCCAGAGGGGGGTGCTGCCCCGCCGACGCTTCGTTGCTAGCGATCAATCCGTGTCGACAAAATAATCGACGACGACGTCCGCTCGACCCCATCCATTGCACCGATCTCATCCAGCAGCGCGTCGAGATCCCGGATCGACGGCGCGTCGACGATCACGATCATGTCGAAATTGCCGCTGACCGAATGCAGCGTCCTCACCGGCGGCAGCGCCTGCAGCGCACGCACCACCTTGTCGGCGAGTTTGGGCGTGACGGTGAGCAGTACATGCGCCCGCACCAGCCCCTGCTCATAGTCCGGCGCCAGCCGCACGCCATAGCCGGTGATGATGCCGCGCTGTTCCAGCCGCTCGATCCGGCTCTGCACCGTGGTGCGCGACACCCCGAGCTGGCGCGCCAGTTCGGCGGTCGACGCCCGGGCATTGGCGCGCAGCAGGGAAAGCAGCTTTTGTTCGGCGTCGCTGAGCATTTCGACGATCCTTGTCGTCTTATCGCACAAAGAGAGGGTTCGTTTCGAACAATTCCACGCTTCCTTTCGCCAGGCAAGCTGCGATTCTCAAGGCCATGTCGCCCACCGCGCAGCGGTTCGGGCCAAAGGCTTTTGTGAGGGATCGAATCATGAAGAAAATAATCGTCGTCGGCGCCGGCAAGATCGGCTCCACCATTGCAGGCATGCTCGCCGACACCGGCGACTATCATGTCACCGTCGTCGACCGCGCGGCCGCACAGCTTGCCGCGGCCGAACTTCCCGCCGGCGTCGAGGCGCTGGAACTCGACATCACCGCTCCCGGCGCATTGGAAGCAGCCCTTGCCGGCGCCTTCGCTGTGCTGAGCGCCGCGCCCTTCCATCTGACCACCCGCATCGCCGAAGCGGCCGCCGCCACCGGCGTCCATTATCTCGATCTGACCGAGGATGTCGTCTCGACCCGCCGCGTCAAGGAGCTGGCCAAATCGGGCAAGAGCGCCTTCATTCCGCAATGCGGCCTGGCGCCGGGCTTCATCTCGATCGTCGCCAACGATCTCGCCAGCCGCTTCGACACGCTGGAAAGCGTGCGCATGCGCGTCGGCGCGCTGCCGCAATATCCGTCGAATGCGCTGAACTACAATCTGACCTGGAGCACCGACGGCGTCATCAACGAATATTGCGAGCCTTGCGAGGCGATCGTCGAGGGCGAGCTGATCGAAGTGCCGCCGCTGGAGGAGCGGGAGGAGTTTTCGCTCGACGGCGTCACCTACGAGGCCTTCAACACCTCCGGCGGTCTCGGCACCTTGGCCGAGACGCTGAAGGGCAAGGTGCGCACGCTGAACTACCGCACCATCCGCTACCCCGGCCATGCCGCGATCATGAAGGCGCTGCTCAACGACCTTGGGCTCCGCCACCGCCGCGACGTGCTGAAGGACATTTTTGAGAGCGCCTTGCCGGCAACGCTGCAGGACGTGGTCATCGTCTTCGTCACCGTGTCGGGCCGCCGCAACGGCCGCCTGCTGCAGGAAACCTACGCCAACAAGATCTATTCGCAGCGCATCGGCGACCAGGTCCGCAGCGCCATCCAAATCACCACCGCGTCCGGCATCTGCGCCGTGCTCGACATGCTGGCCGACGGCACCCTGCCGGCCACGGGTTTCGTCAAGCAGGAAGACATCGCGCTGGACGCATTCCTGGCCAATCGCTTCGGACGTGCGTATGCCCAGCACGAGATGGTGAGCCGGCTCGCGAGCTGAGGAGGCTGGGGGTTTCGCGCCCTTCCTCTCCCCCGTCGATCGGGGGAGAGGTGTCGAGCGGAGCTCGACGGAGTGGGGGTCGATCTGGCTCCGCCGTTGTTGCTTCAAACCGGGATGATGCCTCGCCTTGATTGAGGCCCTGTGGTGAGTTGTCAGCGGCGGCGCGTATGACGACCGGCTTCCCCCACAACGGCGAGGCTCCCTACTTCCGCAGCAGCATCGGTCGTCCGAGCAGGAACCGGATGAAATTGTCCGCGGTTCGCGGCGCCATGGTCGCCTGAGCCCCCTGTCGACGCGCGCTTTCCCTTGGCACTGGCACCTTGATTTCGGCACCCGGCCGTCCCACGGTGAAAGACGGTTCCGCGACCGGCTTGCCCTTCAACACATTGGCGGCGTTGTTGTCGTGGATGACGATGCACCATTGCGCGCCCTTTGATGCCGCCACGACGGTGTTGTGAATTGTCGCCATCTTCGCGTGGTGCGCACTGTAGATGCCGCTCATCGACGGCGATCGCTTTTCGACCAGCGTGCCGAACGCCGACGTCACGTAGTCGTGGTCCGTGTACCAATTGGTCGCCACGTGGAAATTGTGGCCGTGCGGAAAGGCGATATACAGAGGTTGCGTATCCACCGTGCCTTTGGCGATCTCCGTGCGGGCGTAGTGGTCGGCCCGCTCCATGAAGGTCGGCGCCAGCGCGTCATCGCTGTCGAGCCGCGTCAGCGAAACATACTCGGCATCGCTATCGGCCTGGACGAACGCATTGAAGCGATCATTGTGATCCGCACCGGCCTCGACAAGGATCGGCCTGACATCGACACCGGCCACGCAATCGCACACTGTCCTGATATAGTTCTCGTGCGTATCGGCATCGAACGCGACCAGGACGGTAAAATCCTTCAGAGATTGCGCTTCAAGGGATGGCGCGCAATAGGTGTCGAACAAGGTCAGCCGCTCGACCAGCCACACCGGGTCGAGATTGGCGCGGCCCTTTCCATCCCACTGGCTCGGCTTGAAGCGCGCGGCGATGTTGTAGCGTATGGCGATGTATTTCTTCAGCCTGGTGCCCATGGGCTGACACTTAATACATTCTGCTGATTTGCGACAATCGACGGCTGGCGCTGCCGCTCTTCCCTTCTCCCCCTGTGGGAGAAGGTGGATCGGCGCGCAGCGCCGAGACGGTTGAGGGGTGTTCCAGCGGAGTGAGACGTTGGTGTCTTCTGGAACACCCCTCATCCGTCGCCTTCGGCGACACCTTCTCCCACAGGGGGAGAAGGGAAAACCCAAGCCTCAAATATGCAGCGCGTGGCCCAGCGCCTTGAGCGCCGCTTCCTGGAAGCCTTCGCCCTGCGTCGGGTGCGCATGGATGGTGCCGGCGATATCCTCCAGCCGCGCGCCCATCTCCAGCGCCAGGCCGAACGCCGACGCCAGTTCCGACACGCCTTGCCCGACCGCCTGGATGCCGAGCACCAGATGGTTGTCCGCGCGCGCCACAACGCGCACGAACCCGTCCTCGCCGAGCTTCGTCATCGCCCGGCCATTGGCGGCGAAGGGGAACTGGCCGATCTTGATTTCGCCCAGCGCTTTCGCCTCTTCCGGCGTCAGACCGGCGGTGACCAGCTCCGGATCGGTGAAGCACACGGCGGGGATCGAGCGCTTGTCCCAGCTGCGCTTGTGGCCGGCAACGATCTCGGCCACCATTTCGCCTTGCGCCATCGCCCGATGCGCCAGCATCGGCTCGCCGGTGACGTCGCCAATGGCGTAGATGCCGCGCATCGAGGTGCGGCACTGGTCGTCGATCTTGATGAATTTGCCCGCCATATCGAGATCGATCTGGTCGAGACCCCAGCCTTCGGTGCCCGGCTTGCGGCCGACCGTGACCAGGATCTTGTCGGCGGCGATTTTCGCGCTCTTGCCATCCACTGTCTCGACCAGCAGCGCGTCGCCCTTGACCCCCTTGGCCTTGGCGCCCAGCATCACTTCGACGCCGAGCTGGGTCAGCCGCTTCACCACCGGCCGGGTCAGTTCCGCATCGTACTGCGCCAACACGCGCGGCAACGCCTCGACCACGGTCACCTCGGCGCCCATCTTGGCGAAGGCCATGCCGAGCTCCAACCCGATATAGCCTCCGCCGACCACGGCGAGCTTCTTCGGCACCTCGCTGAGAGCGAGCGCTTCCGTCGATGAAATCACTGGCCCGCCAAACGGCAGGAACGGCAACTCGACCGACGCCGAGCCGGTGGCGATCACTACTGTCTCGGCGCGGATGATCTGCGTGCCGGTCTCGGTCTCGACCGCGACGGTCTTGCCATCGCGAAACGTCGCCCAGCCATAGACGGTCTTCACCTTGGCCTTCTTCAGCAGCCCGGCGACGCCACTGGTCAGCCGGCTCACGATGCCGTCTTTCCAGGTGACGGTCTTGCCGAGATCGAGCACCGGTGCTGCGACCGAAATGCCAAGCGGACTGGTGCCGCCGGCCATTTGGGCGACCTTCTCGAACTCTTCCGCCGCATGGATCAGCGCCTTGGACGGGATGCAGCCGACATTAAGGCACGTGCCGCCCGGTTTGCCGGCTTCGACGATCACCGTATCTACACCGAGCTGGCCAGCGCGGATGGCGCAGACATAACCGCCAGGCCCGGCGCCGATGACAAGTAGCTTGCAGGAGATTTCTTTCATGATGGCTGTCCTTTCGGCGACGGCCGCCGCGCGCCTTCCCTTCTCCCCTTGTGGGAGAAGGTGGATCGGCGCGATAGCGCCGAGACGGATGAGGGGTGTTCCAGGAAACACCGACGTCTCACTCCGCTGGAACACCCCTCATCCGTCGCCTTCGACGACACCTTCTCCCACAAGGGGAGAAGGGGGAGCCTGGAACCCTGCGGCTCGCGCCTTACGATCAACTCCATCACCCTCAATCCACAAATATCAGCGCCGGCGTTTCCAGCAGCGCCTTGATCCGCTGCACAAACACCGCCGCGTCCCAGCCGTCGACCACCCGGTGGTCGAAGCTCGACGACAGGTTCATCATCTTGCGCGGGATGAACTGGGTGCCGTCCCACACCGGCCGCACCATCATCTTGTTGACGCCGACGATCGCCACTTCCGGGTGATTGATGACCGGCGTCGTCGCCACGCCGCCCATGGCGCCGAGCGAGGTGATGGTGATGGTCGAGCCTGACAGCTCATCGCGGCTTGCCGTGCCCGACTTTGCCGCTTCGGCGAGCCGGTTGAGTTCGGCCGCGCAATCCCAGAGGTCGCGCGCCTCGGCGTGCTTGACCACCGGCACCACCAGCCCCGACGGCGTCTGCGCGGCAATGCCGATATGGACGCCGCCATGCTGGTGGACGACGCCGGCCTCATCGTCGAACAGCGCGTTGATGTTGGGCTGGTCGGCGATCGCCTTGACCATCGCCCGCATCAGGAACGGCAGCAGCGTCAGCTTCGGCCTCTCGACGCCCTTGCGCTTTTCCTTGTTGAGCGCGGCGCGCAATTCCTCGAGCGCGGTGACGTCGATCTCCTCGACATAGGTGATGTGCGGAATGCGCGATTTTGCCAGGGACATTTTTTCGGCGATCTTGCGCCGCAGACCAATGATCTTGATGTCCTCGACGCGGTCGTTGCGGGCAAGACCCGACGCCTTCGCCACCTGCGGCCCGCGCGCCAGGAAGGCTTCCAAGTCCTCATGGCTGATGCGACCGGCAGGGCCGGTTCCCGACACCTGGCGCAGATCGATGCCTGCCTCTTTGGCGCGCAGCCGGATTGCGGGCGACGCCAACGGCTTTTCGCCCTCCGCGCGCGGCGCGCCGGAGACCCGCTCGCCGGCTTTTGGCGCGGTCGCAACAGGCGCAGCTTTGGCTACCGGCTCTGCCGGCTTGGGCTTGGCCGCAGGCGGAGCTTCGGGCTTGGCCTCGGCCGGCTTCGCCGGCGCTTCGGCTTTCGCCGACGGCCCGGCCGCATCCGGCTTCACATTGCCCTCGCCCGCCACTTTCAACCGCACGATCGGCGAGCCGATCGCGACCGTGTCGCCGATCTCGGCGCCCAGCCAAAGAATCTCGCCATCGACCGGTGAGGGGATTTCCACCGTCGCCTTGTCGGTCATCACGGCGGCAAGCACGGAATCCTCGCGCACAAGATCGCCGACCTTGACGTGCCATTCGACAAGCTCGGCCTCGGCGACGCCTTCGCCGACATCGGGCAGCTTGATGATGTGTTCGCCCATCTTAAGCTCCCACGGTTTCGAGAAGCGCGCGGCCGACACGGGCCGGTCCGGGGAAGTATTCCCATTCCTGCGCATGCGGATAGGGCGTGTCCCAGCCGGTGACGCGGGCGACCGGCGCTTCGAGGTGATAGAAACAATTCTCCTGCACCAGCGCCGAAAGCTCGGCGCCAAAGCCGGAGGTCAGCGTCGCCTCGTGCACGACGACGCAGCGCCCGGTCTTCTTCACCGAGGCAACGATGGTGTCGAGGTCGAGCGGCAGCAGCGTGCGCAAATCGATGATCTCGGCATCGATGCCGGTTTCTTCGACCGCCGCCTGCGCGACATAGACCATGGTGCCGTAGGCGAGAACCGTGACGGCGGACCCCTGCCGGCGGATCGCCGCCTTGCCGAGCGGCACGGTGTAGTGCCCGTCGGCGACTTCGCCCAGCTCATGCTTCGACCACGGCGTCACCGGCCGGTCGTGATGGCCGTCGAACGGGCCGTTATAGAGCCGCTTCGGTTCGAGGAAGATCACCGGATCGGGATCCTCGATCGCCGCGATCAAAAGCCCCTTGGCGTCATGCGGGTTGGACGGCACCACCGTCTTCAATCCTGACACGTGGGTGAACAGCGCCTCCGGGCTCTGGCTGTGCGTCTGGCCGCCGAAGATGCCGCCACCGGTCGGCATGCGCACCACGATCGGACAGGTGAAATCGCCATTCGAGCGGTAGCGCAGCCGTGCCGCTTCCTGCGTCAGCTGGTCGTAGGCCGGGTACATGTAGTCGGCAAACTGAATTTCCACGCATGGCTTCAGCCCATAGGCCGCCATGCCGATGGCCGAGCCGACAATGCCGGATTCGTTGATCGGCGCATCGAAGCAGCGGCTCTTGCCGTATTTGGCCTGCAGGCCGTGGGTGACACGAAAAACGCCGCCGAAAAAGCCGACATCCTCGCCATAGACGATGACGCGTTCGTCGCGCGCCATCGCCACATCCATGGCGTCGCGGATGGCCTCGATCATGGTTCGTCTCGGCATGGTTCAGACTCCCGCCTGCTGGCGTTGGCGCCGCAGATGCGGCGGCATCTCGGCAAACACGCCCTCGAACATTTCGCGCGTCGACGGCTTGCCGCCGGCATGCAGCGTGCCGTTGCTTTCGGCCTCCTTCTGCGCCGCGATCACCGTCTCCAGAATTTCGGCCTCAGCCTGGGCGTGACGCTCATCCGACCAGACGCCGCGCTGGATCAGATGGTTCTTCAGCCGCACGACCGGATCGCCGAGCGGCCAGGCGTCGGATTCCGTCTTCGGCCGATAGGCCGACGGATCGTCCGAGCTCGAATGCGCGCCGGCACGGTAGGTGACATATTCGATCAGCGTCGGCCCGAGATTCTGCCGCGCCCGCTCCGCCGCCCATTTGGCCACCGCATGGACGGCGAGATAGTCGTTGCCGTCGACGCGCAGCGCCGGAATGCCGAAGCCGAGACCGCGCGCGGCAAACGTGCCGGAGCCGCCGCGTGCAATGCCTTGGAAGGTCGAGATCGCCCACTGGTTGTTGACCACATTGAGGATGACCGGCGCCTTGTAGGTCGAGGCGAAGACAAGGGCGGAATGAAAATCGGATTCGGCAGTCGAGCCGTCGCCGATCCACGCCGCCGCGATTTTCGAATCGTTCGAGATCGCCGAGGCCATCGCCCAGCCGACCGCCTGGATGTACTGCGTCGCCAGATTGCCGGAGATTGAAAAGAAGCCGTGCTCCTTCGATGAATACATGATCGGCAGCTGCCGCCCCTTCAGCGGATCGGCTTCGTTGGAATAGATCTGATTCATCATCGTCACCATCGGATAGCCGTCGGCGATGAGCAGGCCGGCTTGCCGATAGGTCGGGAAATTCATGTCGCCCGGCGCCAGCGCCTTGCGGAAGGCGCAGCTCACCGCCTCTTCGCCGAGGTGCTGCATGTAGAACGAGGTCTTGCCCTGGCGCTGCGCCATTTGCATGCGCGCGTCGAAGCTGCGCAGCGTCATCATATGGCGCAGGCCTTCGAGCAGCTCCTCGTCGGTGAGCAGCCCGGCCCACGGCCCGACCGCCTCGCCGTCGCGGTTCAGCACGCGAATAATCGAGAACGCCATGTCGCGAATGCTGCGCGGATCGACATCGATCTCCGGTCGCAGCGCCGAACCGGCCTTAGGGATGGGTACGTTGGAAAAGTCAGGCGTCCCGCCCGGCCGCACCTCCGGCTCCGGCACATGAAACCGCAACATCCCAGCATCGGCCATGACCTTCATCCTCCAATGTTGCCCGGTCGCGAATATTTGCACATCTGTGCCGCCAGACCAGTGCGATTTCGTGAGGGCCAGAACGCGCACTCATCGGCCTGTTCAGCACCGACGCGGCACGCGGCGCCAAGATGCAGATATGGCGACGAAATTTCTTGTCGATGTTTTGCAGCGGCGCGCAATTTGCCGGAAGATTCCGGGGCGCTTGCAGCCAGATAAGGCAATTGGCAGCGATGGGCGGCCTCGCGCGGCTTCCCCTTCTCCCCTTGTGGGAGAAGGTGGATCGGCGCGCAGCGCCGAGACGGATGAGGGGTGTTCCAGCGGAGTGAGGCGTTGGCGTTCCCTGGAACACCCCTCATCCGTCGCCTTCGGCGACACCTTCTCCCACAAGGGGAGAAGGAAGAACCCGCCGCTTCTCCGTTCCCTCTCCCCATGCTAACCACCCACTCATGGCGCAGAAAAAAGCATATGAGGTCGATTCGTGGCTGGCGAAGCCGGACGCGCGTATCTCGATCGTCCTGCTCTACGGCCCCGACCGCGGGCTGGTGGCCGAGCGCGCGAAAGCCTTTGCCGAAAAGACCGGCCTGCCGCTCGACGACCCCTTCTCCGTGGTCCGGCTCGACGGCGCGGAGGTCGATCGCGACCAGGGCCGGCTGCTGGACGAAGCCCGCACCGTGCCGATGTTTTCCGATCGGCGGCTTCTGTGGGTGCGCAACGCCAGTGGCCAGAAGCCGTTGGCCGAGGACGTCAAGGCGCTGACGGCGGAACCCGCGCGCGATGCCATCATTCTGATCGAGGCCGGCGATCTCAAGAAGGGCGTCGGGCTGCGCGCCGTGGTCGAGGCGGCCGACACCGCCATGGCGCTGCCTTGCTACGCCGACGAGGCCCGCGACATCGACAGCGTCATCGACGACGAGCTGCGCAAGGCCGGCATGTCGATGGCGCTCGATGCCCGCCAGGCGCTGCGCCGCAATCTCGGCGGCGATCGGCTGGCGTCGCGCGGCGAGATCGAAAAGCTGATGCTTTATGCGCACGGCCAGAGGGAAATCGGCCTCGACGACGTCCGGGCAATGTCGGGCGACGTCTCCGGCGCCTCCTTCGATGACGCCGTCGATGCAGTGCTTGAGGGCAAGATCGGTGACTTCGACACCGCCTTCACCCGACACTGCCTCTCGGGCGGCCATCCCTTCCTGGTGCTGTCGTCGGCGATGCGGCAACTGCAGCAGCTGCAGGTGATGCGCGGTCAGATGGAGACAGCCGGCCGCAACGCCGCCTCGGCCGTGGCGGGCGCGCGCCCACCCGTTTTCTTCTCCAGGCGCAAGCTGGTGGAAAAGGCGCTGGAGCGCTGGAATGTCGATGCGCTGACCCGCGCGCTCAACCGGCTGCAGACCGCCGTGCTGCAGACGCGGCGGCGGCCGGACCTGTCCGAAGCCCTGGCGCGCCAAGCACTGCTTGGCATTGCAGTGGAAAGCGCGAGGCTGGGGCAGCGCGGCTGATCTCCCCCCTCGAGGGGGAGATGTCGCCAAAGGCGACAGAGGGGGTTGCCTCGCGTGGAGCGCTAACCTTCATCGGTCGCAAGAAGGTCGCATCCCGTCGAACCGACCCCTTCTGGCCTGCCGGCCATCTCCCCCTCGAGGGGGGAGATACGCAGCACGGCCGGTTTCGCCAATCGCCATCGGTCAATTCATTGTCATGGCTTCCATCGGCTGGAACGTCGGCAGCGCCTGCGGAAAGACCAACACCGCGGCGCCATAAAGGAGCAGGACGACACCGGACAGCTTTGCGATCCTCTCCCCTGACGGCAGGGTCTTTTCGGCAAAGATCAGCAAGGTGACCACGGCCATCGCGGCGATGTTCATGATCCCGAGAGGAAAGAGAGCGAGGAACAAAAGCCAGCAGCAGCCCAGGCAAAAAACTCCATGCTCCAGGCCCATGCGTACCGCGCCCCACTGACCATCGCGCCATGAGGTCAGGATGAAACTCATTGGCGTACGGCATTTGGCCAGGCACAGATCCTTCAGCGGTGAAAGTTGATAGGCGCCTGCCAGCAACAGCAGCGCGCCGCCGATGCGCGCGGCCGTGGCGGCCGACATTCCCGCATGCGCCGCGATGAGCTCTGCGCCCGCCGCGCCGGCAAAGGCGAGCGCGCCCATCGCGCCCCAAAGCAGCATGTATGCAGCCACGAAAAACCAGGTCGAGACAAAAGTCTCGCCGCGCCCCCGTTTGCCGGCCTGAACGCGATGAAACGTCAGCACCATCGGCGCGGCGGTCGGGAACATCATGGCAATCATCATGATAATCCAGGCGGCAAGAAACAGCGGCGCCTTCATCCCCATGGTGGGTGAGTGCATGGGCATGTCCGCGTCCATGCCGAGCGGCTGCCAGACAAGCACGGTCCACGCCGCCGCGGCGGCAGCAAGCAGCAGCGCGAGAATGATGTTTCGCTGCAATATCAGGGCCATGGGGCTAAGTCCGTTGCGGCCGGGAACTGGAGCAATTTCAGGAAAGTGTGAGCAGTTTTCCGTCCGAAATTGCGTCAAAACAAAGAGATAGAGCGGATCGCCGTTTCCATGAAACGGTGAAACGCTCTAGTGCTGGCCGGACCAATTGATCGGGGCATAGTGGCCGTTGCGGCGGGAATTGTCCCAACGCATGCCATGGTCGCTGAATGTGCTGCCTTCTGCCCCCATCGCCAAAGCGAGCCAGTCGGGGTTGACGGGATGGCCGGTGGCCGCCCACATCTGCCCGTCCTCACGCATGGTCGGCAACGGTTCGACCGCCATCTGCATGATGCCCGCAATTTCCACCGACCGCTTCTTGCTGTCGATCCGGTAGCTTGTCGCCACCTTCTTGGCGCCGAGGTTCGTGCCGATCATCGGGGCCAGCACCGCCATCGGACCGCCTGCGGCGCCGGTGAAGATCGCGCCCAGCGCTTCCGTTTGCCTATCGTTGGCCCGTTCGTCGATATACGCGGCGGCCATCCAATTGCCTTCCGCCATCGGGCCAGGCGCGTGCGCAACCATCACAACGTTGAGGCCATCCAATCGAACGTCACCGTATTTGCCGGAATCGATATGAAAGGCCAGGCCAACATCGCAAACGCCTTGCGTCGGCTTCGATGTCAGCTGTGCGTTGGTCGACAGCAGGCAAGGACACACGACATCGCAGTTGCAATTTTCGAAGTAGCTTCCTGACCGCCATGTGCACCTCCCCACTTGCGTCGGGCGCGTCGGCATATCGCTTGGGCGACGTAGTGCCGTTCACAAATGGGAACGGCAATTGGCCCCGCCGCGACTGGTCGGCACGCTAGGGCAATGTAAGCTATGTCTAATTTACGTTACGCCGTTGCCCGGCACTGTCAAGCCGCGACGCTGATGGTGGCGAAGGCGATGGTGCTGTCAATCTCCCCCGGTGTATCGGCCCGATAACTCGCACCGCTGACAGACCAGCCAGGTCCGCGCGTTTCCGTTGGAAGCTTGGCCAGTCGGCGTGATGTCTTTCGTGTCTATCACCGATATATCAGCGCTAAAACCTAAGCTTAAGCCAAAACTTCATTCGCTGGCTAAATAGCGTGGCGTCCCAACCGCCTAGCGTTCGTCCTTCAACCGCCGGCACAGCTCGTCGAGCTGCTCCAGGCTGCGGTAGTTCACGCGGATCGCGCCGCCCTTGCCCTTGTGCTCGATGGTCACGATCATGCCGATCGTGTCTGTCATCAGCTTTTCCAGCGCCAGCGTGTCGGCATCCTTGTCCGATCCACTTTGCGCCGGCTTGGCCTTGGGCGGCGTGCCGCCAGCCGGCATCTGCGCCAGCGCTTCGGCCTGGCGCACCGAAAGACCCTCTTCGACAATTTGCTTGGCAAGCCCGGCCGGATCCTGCGCCGTCACCAGCGTGCGGGCATGGCCGGCCGACAACGCGCCATCGACCAGCATGTCTCTGATGACGTCGGGCAGCTTCAACAGCCGCAGCGTGTTGGCGACATGGCTGCGGCTCTTGCCGATGACATTGCCCAGGTCAGCTTGCGTGTAGCCGTGGTCGTCGATCAGCTGCTGGTAGCCCATCGCTTCCTCGACCGGATTGAGGTCGGTGCGCTGAACGTTCTCGATGATCGCGAGTTCCAGTGCCGTGCGGTCGTTGACGTCGCGCACGATGATCGGAATCTCGGTCAGCCCGGCACGCTGCGCCGCGCGCCAGCGCCGCTCGCCGGCAATGATCTCATAGCGGCCGGCCTGGGTCGGCGACGGCCGCGCCACCACCGGCTGCACCACGCCATGCTCGCGGATCGATTGCGCGAGATCAGTCAGGTCGGCGTCGCCAAAGTGCCGGCGCGGGTTTTTCGGGTTCGGGCTGACAAACTCGATCGGCACCTTGCCGTCGGCGCTTGCAGCTGGCTTTTCCGCCGCCGGGCGATCGATCTCGCCGATCAGGGCAGCCAGCCCACGCCCCAGTCTTTTTCTCGAAAGGTCTTCGTTCATCTCAATTCCAGATTCTTGGATCGTTTCGGTATCGAATCGGTTTGTTCCATCAACCAATTCTAATCAAGCGGCGCGCAATTTACGCTCGCGGCGGATCACTTCGGACGCCAGCTGCAGATAGGCCTGGCTGCCCGAGCATTTCAGATCATAGAGGATCGCCGGCTTGCCGTAGGACGGCGCCTCGGACACCCGCACATTGCGCGGGATGATGGTCTCGTAGACCTTGTCGCCCATATGTGCCCGCACATCCTCCACCACCTGGTTGGCGAGGTTGTTGCGGCCGTCATACATGGTCAGCACGATGCCCTGGATGATCAGGTCCGGATTGATGGTGCGGCGCACCTGCTCGACCGTTTCCAGCAATTGGCTGAGACCTTCCAGCGCGAAGAATTCGCATTGCAGCGGCACAAGAACAGAATCGGCTGCCGCCATGGAATTCAACGTCAAAAGGTTGAGCGAGGGCGGGCAGTCGATCAGCACATAGCCGAACGGCGCGCCGCGCTCGGACGCGGCGCGCAGCGCATTGCGCAGCTTGAGCACGCGGTCGGGCGCGGAAGCGATTTCCATCTCGATGCCGAGCAGGTCGAGCGTCGAGGGCACGATCGACAGGCCGGGGACAGCCGTCGGGATTGCAGCGGCTTCCAGGTCGAGCTCGCCGGTCAGCACGTCATAGGACGACACGGTGCGGTCCTTGCGGTCGATGCCGAGACCCGTCGAGGCGTTGCCTTGCGGGTCGAGATCGACGATCAGCACCTTTTCGCCGATGGCGGCCAGCGCCGTAGCCAGATTGATGGCGGTGGTGGTCTTGCCGACACCGCCCTTCTGGTTGGCGACGGTGATGATGCGGGGGCCAGTTTTCATGGGTCTATGCCAAATATTCATTTGCGGGTCGCCAAAGGGTCGACGGCGGTCGCGAAGGGAGGCTTACGCAGTCCGCAGATCGGCCAATTCGAGGATGACGCCATGGGCGTCGGTCATGCTCGGATGTTCTACCAGATCGAAGGCCCAGCGGTGAGTGCTTTCTTCCACTTCGGCACGGTAATCCCGGCCTTTGTGGAACAGAGCGCGCGACCCCGTGGTCAGCCATGGCGCCGACAGATCGAGCAACGCTGGAAGCGCGGCCAGCGCTCTTGCCGTGACGATTTCCGGCGTGGAAACAAGAGCATAGCTGTCGTCGATGCGCCGGGCGACGACTCGAGCCGGCAAACCGAATTGGCCGATCACCGCCTGCAGGAACGATGCTTTCTTGCGGTTGCTCTCGATCAGATCGATCGACGCCCCGTCCCGCTCGACCAACAGGAAAGCCAGCACCAGGCCCGGAAAACCGCCGCCCGAACCGAGATCGGCCCAGCGTTTTGCCTCAGGTGCGATTCGCGCCAGCTGCGCGCTGTCCAAGATATGGCGGCCCCAGACATCGTCCAGCGTCGATGGCGCGGCAAGGTTGATGCTGCGGTTCCATTTCAGAAACAGCTGTTCGAACGCCACCAGGCGCTCGAATGTTTCACGTGAAACCGGTCCCGCGGCCTCTTGCAGGCTCGTCCATGAGGCAGCGCTCACGCAACGGCCCTTTGCGCCGCCGATTCGGCATTGCGGACATGCGCGACGATGATCGCGAGCGCCGCCGGCGTCATGCCTTCCATGCGCTGCGCATCGGCGATCGAGCGCGGCTGCCGCGTCCGCATCTTCTGCTTTAGCTCATTAGAAAGTCCTGGAACATCGGCGAAGTCGACAGAGGTAGGGATCAGCCGGCTTTCCTCATGACGGATCTGCGCCACATCAGCCTGCTGGCGATCAAGGTACACCGAATATTTCGCTTCCGTTTCGAGCCGCTCTGCCGTCTTGGCGTCGATGGCGCCGAAGGCCGGCGCGACACGGGTCAGCCAGGCGACATCGACGCCGGGATAGGCGAGCAACTCGTAAGCCGAGCGGCGCACGCCGTCCTTGTTGACCTCAAGTCCATGCCGCGACGCCTCGTTCGGCGTCATGGTCGTGGCCCGGGCGAGGTCGCGTGCCTTATCAAGGTCAACGGTAATCTGTTTGAACCGCTGCGTCCGCTCCGATGACACAACGCCGAGCTTCGTTGCCAGCGGCGTCAGCCGCTCATCGGCATTATCGGCCCTAAGCGACAGCCGGAACTCGGCCCGCGACGTGAACATACGATAGGGTTCGGCAATGCCGCGGCTGGTCAAGTCGTCGACCATCACGCCGATATAGGCTTCGGTCCGGCTGAGCACGATCTGGTCGCCGGCCGATGCCTTGCGCGCTGCGTTCAGCCCCGCGAGCAGACCTTGCGCGCCGGCTTCTTCATAGCCGGTGGTGCCGTTGATCTGCCCGGCGAGGAACAGGCCGGCGATGCGCCTGGTTTCCAGCGTCGGCTCGAGCTCGCGCGGATCAACATGGTCGTATTCTATGGCATAGCCCGGCTGCAGCATGGTCGCGCGCTCCAGACCCGGAATGGTCTTCAGAATATCGAGTTGCACATCCTCGGGCAGGGAGGTCGAGATACCGTTGGGGTAAACAGTGTCGTCGTCGAGCCCTTCCGGCTCCAGAAAAATCTGGTGGCCTTCACGATCGCCAAACTTGACGATCTTGTCTTCGATCGACGGGCAATAGCGCGGCCCGACACCTTCGATCGAGCCGGAATACATCGCCGAGCGGCCGAGATTGGCGCGGATGAGGTCGTGCGTCGCCGGCGTCGTGCGGGTGATGCCGCAGTGGATCTGCGGATTCTTGATCGTGTCGGTGAGCAGCGAGAACGGCACCGGATCTTCATCCGCCGCCTGGCTCTCCAGCGACGCCCAGTCGATGGTGCGGCCATCCAACCGCGGCGGCGTCCCCGTCTTCAGCCGGCCGAGCGCAAAACCGGCGCGGCTCATGGTGGCCGACAGGCCGAGACTCGCCTGTTCATTCATGCGGCCCGCGACGATCTTCTTCTCGCCAATATGGATCAGGCCGCGCAGGAAGGTGCCGGTGGTCAAAACGACGGCGCCACAGGCCAGCCGCCGCCCGCCGGCCATGAGCACGGCAGTGATCCGCCGGTTGTCGATGTCGAAGTCCAGGACTTCCCCTTCGACGACATCGAGATCGTTCTGCTGCCGAATCGCTTCCTGCATGGCCAAGCGGTACAGCTTGCGGTCGGCCTGCGTGCGCGGTCCGCGCACGGCGGGTCCCTTGCGGCGGTTGAGTAGCCGGAATTGGATGCCGGCGGCATCGGCCACGCGACCCATCAGCCCGTCCATGGCATCGATCTCGCGCACCAGATGGCCCTTGCCGAGCCCACCGATCGCCGGGTTGCAGGACATGACACCGATCGTGTCGAAGCGCAGCGTGACCAGCGCCGTCCGGGCACCGGCACGCGCGGCAGCGCTGGCCGCCTCGCACCCGGCATGGCCGCCGCCCACCACAACCACATCATAGTGATCGATCATTTTCGGATCCAGATTCAGAGATTGCCCGACACATGTCCCCGAGAGACGGCGCTGTCAAGGATGGGAGGCAATTCGTTTTGCCTAGAGCGCGTGCGGCAGCGAGATTGCGGTGTTTCACGTGAGTCACTGGGCCGGCGGATATTCGCCGCGGATAGCGCTGCCCCTCATCTGCCTGCCGGCATCTTCTCCCCGTAACCGGGGGAGAAGGGGCGCAGCTCAGACCCCGGCACGAACCTTGGTGGCTGGCGAAATCCCCGATGACAGCATCCTTCTCCCCTCGCTATACGGGGAGAAATGTCCGGCAGGACAATGAGGGGCGCACTAACCTCCGGCAAGGGGGGTGCTTGTTTCACGTGAAACGACCCGGCGGCCATGTTTCACCGAATCACTTGCCGCCCCTCCAATGTTTCACGTGAGTCACTTCCCGATGCAAAACTGCGAGAAGATCACGTCTAGCAGGTCCTCGACATCGACAGCGCCGACGATCCGCCCGAGCCGGTCCGCCGCTAGGCGCAGCTCTTCCGCCCGCAACTCCTGGCCGCGATCCTGCCCTGATAGCGCCGAGATCAGGAACCGCTTCGTCTCGTTGAGCAGATCCACATGCCGCAGTCGCGACGGAAGAATATCGCCGGCATCGCCAATCGCAGCGGCAGCGCGCCGCCCGATCTCGGCCAGCAGTTCGGCCAATCCCGTTCCGTCCATGGTCGAGATCGCTGCGTCATAGGCGCCAGCCGGCTGCCCGTCCCTCAGCAAGTCGGCCTTGGTGCCTATCCTGAGAGCCGGGATGCCCGCCGGCATGTCTCCAATGGCGACTGGATTAGCCAGATCTTCCAGCACCAGCACCAGGTCTGCCGTCCGCGCCTTTTCGCGCGCCTTCTCGATGCCAATAGCCTCGACCTTGCCCGGTGCGTCGCGCAGGCCCGCCGTGTCGGTCACTCTTACCTTTACGCCGTTGAGGTCCAGAACCACCTCGAGCAAATCCCGCGTCGTGCCCGGTTCATCGGTGACGATCGCCGCCTCACGCCGGGCCAGCGCGTTGAACAGGCTGGACTTGCCGGCGTTCGGCGCGCCGAGGATCACGACCTCGAAACCGTCACGAATGATCTCAGCGGCATGGAATCCGTCTGTGTGCCGGCTGATCTCATCAACCATGGCTCGGACATCCGACCAGACCGTTTCCGAAACGGAACCCGGAACGTCTTCCTCATCCGAGAAGTCGATTTCCGCCTCAATCATCGCCCGGGCATGGATCAGTCGCCGGCGCCAGCCGAGATAGAGAGCGCTCTGCGCCCCTTCCGCATTCCGCACCGCAAAACGGCGCTGCGCTTCGGTTTCGGAATTGACCAGATCGGCCAGCGCCTCGGTCTCGACCAGGTCGAGCTTGCCATTGAGAAAGGCGCGGCGCGTGAATTCGCCCGGCTCGGCATGACGCACGCCGTCAAAGCCGGCAATGGTCTCCAGCATCTTGCCGGCAACAGCACGGCCGCCATGGACATGGAATTCGGCGACGTCTTCGCCGGTAAAGCTGTTCGGACCGGGAAAGAAAAGCACCAGGCCGTGATCGATCAGCGATCCGTTCGGCGCCCTCAGCTTGCGCAACGCCGCGATCCGGTCCTTAACCATGCTTCCAGCGATCGTTTCGACTACGAATCGAGTCTTCGGGCCGGAAATGCGGATGACGGCGATGCCTGCCGGCAGGCGGCCGCTGGACAGCGCAACTATCGAATCGCCTGAAATCATTTGCCCGCTCTTCTGAACCGCCCTAGCTTCCGTCAGCCATTCCGACACCGCCAAACCGAGCGTGCCCGCCCTTGACCTTGCCTGCGCAAAACCTGCTTGCCGAAGAAGCCAGCCCCTATCTGCAGCAGCACAGCGGCAATCCCGTGCACTGGCGGGCCTGGTCGCCGGCGGCACTGGCCGAAGCCCAGGCCCTGCAACGGCCGATCCTGCTTTCGATCGGTTACGCCGCCTGCCACTGGTGTCATGTCATGGCGCATGAAAGCTTCGAGAACGACCAAGTCGCCGCCGTCATGAACCGGCTGTTCGTCAATATCAAGGTCGATCGCGAGGAGCGGCCGGACATCGACCAGATCTATATGGCGGCGCTGTCCTCCATGGGCGAGCAGGGCGGCTGGCCGTTGACCATGTTCCTCAACCCCGACGGCAAGCCGTTCTGGGGTGGCACTTATTTTCCGCGCGAGGCGCGTTATGGCCGCCCCGGTTTTATCCAGGTGATGGAAGCGGTCGACAAGGCTTGGCGCGAAAAACGAGAGAGCCTCGACCAGAGCGCCGACGGCCTGACCAATCATGTTGAGGCGCGCCTGGCCGGCGTCCACGCCAAGGCCGTGCTTGACAAAGAAACGCTCGCCGATCTCGCAGGCCGCATCGACGGCATGATCGACCGCGATCTCGGCGGCCTGCGCGGCGCGCCGAAATTTCCCAACGCGCCGTTCATGCAAACGCTGTGGCTGTCCTGGTTGCGCGACGGCGTCGCATCCCATCGCGACGCCGTTCTCATCAGCCTGGAAAAGATGCTGGCCGGCGGCATTTACGACCATGTCGGCGGCGGGCTCAGCCGCTACTCCACCGACGCCGAGTGGCTGGTGCCGCATTTCGAAAAGATGCTCTACGACAATGCGCAACTCATCCGCCTGTGCAATTGGGCCTATGCCGCCACGGGCAATGATTTATTCCGGATACGAATCGAAGAAACGGTCGCTTGGCTGCTGCGCGAAATGCGTGTCGCCGGCGGCGCCTTTGCTGCCAGTCTCGATGCCGACAGCGACGGCGAGGAGGGGCTTTTCTACACCTGGGGCAAGGATGAGATAGAGTCCGTGCTCGGCGACGTCGGCGACGATTCGGCCTTGTTTTTCAGATACTTCACGCTCTCCAGCCCGCATGGCTGGGAAGGCAAGCCGATCGTCCATCAGACCGACGCCCAGCATACCCAAAGCGTGCCTGATCGGGAGTTGCTTGGCCCGCTGAAGGCAAAATTGCTGACGGCGCGGGAGCAGCGCGTCCGTCCGGGCAGGGACGGCAAGGCGCTGACCGACTGGAACGGCCTGATGATCGCGGCGCTTGCCGAAGTCGGCCGCTCGCTGGACCGTCGCGACTGGATCGACGCAGCCGCAAAAGCCTTCGCCCACATTGCCGAAGCCAGCCAGGACGGCCGCCTGCCGCACTCCATGCTCGGCGCCAAGAAACTGTTCCCCGCGCTGTCCAGCGACTATGCCGCGATGACCAATGCGGCCATTGCGCTGTTCGAAGCGACAGGCAGCTCAAGCTATGTCGATCAAGCGAAACAATTCATCGACCAGCTCGACCGCTGGCACGGGGATCGCGATGGAACCGGCTATTACCTGACGGCGTCCGACAGCACCGATGTGCCGATCCGCATCCGCGGCGATGTCGACGAGGCGATTTCGTCCGCCACCAGCCAGATCATCGAAGCCCTGGTTCGCCTGGCTTCGGTTACCGGCGATCTCGAATTGCAGGACAAGGCGTGGCGCGTCGCCGAACACGCCATGGGCCGGGCAGGCCACCAGTCCTACGGCCAGGCGGGTATCGTTAACGCCTGTGCCCTGGCGCTCGAACCATTGAAGCTGGTTCTGGTCGACTCGCCAGAGAGTCCAAGCCTCGTTCCGGTTACGAATCGGAATCCAGATCCGCGCCGCGTCGACATCGTCGTAGCAATTGGAACGGAAGCGAATCGACCGGCTTTGCCGGGCGGCATCCTGCCACCAACCGACCGACCGGGCGCATGGTTTTGTACCGGCCAGATCTGCCTGCCGGCGGTGATCGATCCGCAGGAACTCGAAGCTCTCTTGCGACGGCACCAGTAGGCTCAGTGGGTTCAGTCCAAGGCGATAGGAAGCGGCGTTGCGTCGATCGCGGGCGCCCGCGGCTTGAACAGCAAATCCCTAGCCGCCACCACCGCCCCGACGGTGATCAGCATGCAGGCGAGTGCGACGGACCAGTGGAAAACGCCAAAGCCTGCCAGCAGAAGCACGATCACCGAAAACAGCGGCGCGGCATAGGACAGGGCGCCGAGGATCATGATGTCGCCGTGCTTGCAGCCATAGTCCCAGGCATAGAAGCCGGCGCCGAGTGGTATCGTGCCGAGGATGGCAATCGCGCTCCACTGCACTGCGAGCTTCCAACTTCGAGACACCGAGTCCTTGCATGACGGCCGCAATAGACATTGCCGCCTATGGCCGCTCCCTGTCGGGAATGCGACCTACGGCCTCGCCAAAGAAAAACCCCATCCCAGTTTCCCGGAATGGGGTCTTGATGCACGAACCGATGGTTCGATGAACTACGTATTCATCGAGTCGAAGAAATCGGCGTTGGTCTTGGTCTGCTTCAGCTTGTCGATGAGGAACTCGATCGCGTCGGTGGTGCCCATCGGCGCCAGGATGCGGCGCAGCACGAAGATCTTCTGCAGATCCTGCTTGGAGACCAGCAGGTCTTCCTTGCGGGTGCCGGACTTCAGAATGTCCATGGCCGGATAGATGCGCTTGTCGGCGACCTTGCGGTCGAGCTGGATTTCGCAGTTGCCGGTGCCCTTGAACTCTTCGAAGATGACTTCGTCCATACGGCTGCCGGTGTCGATCAGCGCGGTGGCGATGATGGTCAGCGAACCGCCTTCTTCGATGTTGCGCGCGGCACCGAAGAAGCGCTTCGGCCGCTGCAGTGCATTGGCGTCGACACCGCCGGTCAGCACCTTGCCCGATGATGGCACAACGGTGTTGTAGGCGCGGCCGAGGCGGGTGATCGAATCGAGCAGGATGACGACGTCGCGGCCATGCTCGACCAGGCGCTTGGCCTTCTCGATGACCATTTCGGCGACCTGGACGTGACGCACCGCCGGCTCGTCGAAGGTAGACGAGATGACCTCGCCCTTCACCGAGCGCTGCATGTCGGTCACTTCTTCCGGCCGCTCGTCGATCAGAAGCACGATCAGATAGCATTCCGGATGGTTGGCGGTGATCGAATGGGCGATGTTTTGCATCAGCACGGTTTTACCGGTGCGCGGCTGCGCGTTGATCAGCGCGCGCTGTCCCTTGCCGATCGGCGCCACCAGGTCGATGACGCGCGGCGAGATGTCCTTCGAGGTCGGATTGTCGATCTCCATCTTCAGCCGCTTGGTCGGATAGAGCGGCGTCAGATTGTCGAAGTGGATCTTGTGGCGGATCTTTTCGGGATCGTCGAAATTGATGGTGTTGACCTTGAGCAGCGCGAAATAGCGCTCGCCCTCTTTCGGGCTGCGGATCGGCCCTTCGACGGTGTCGCCGGTCTTCAGCGAAAAGCGGCGGATCTGCGAGGGCGAGATGTAGATATCGTCGGGACCCGGCAGGTAGTTGGCATTGGCGGAGCGCAGGAAACCGAAACCGTCCTGCAGCACCTCGACCACGCCGTCACCGATAATCTCGATTTCCTGGGCGGCCAGTTTCTTCAGGATGGCAAACATCAGCTCCTGCTTGCGCATGACGCTGGCGTTTTCCACCTCGAGCGATTCGGCATAAGCGATCAGCTCTGGCGGTTTCTTGTTCTTGAACTCTGCGAGTTTCATTTCTTGCATAGACGGACTCTGAGTAGGCTTTTTGAGGGAAATATCGGCTGGATGCGACAAATGCCGGGCGCGGCCGAAAAGCGAAATGGGCGGCGCATGACGGGAAGGAAGACCCGTCTTGTATCGTCGGTCGGTTGAAAGAGCAAGCCGCCTTTTGCGAAGGACCTCGTAGGCCCCGCATCGTGCTTTCTTAGAAAACCCGGTTCCGGTTTTCAGGCCGATGCGCGAAGCCTCACAACGGCTTGACGATGACCAGCACGACGATGACGATCATCAGCAATGTGGGGATCTCGTTGACGATCCGCCAGTGCCTTGCCGGTTTTTCGTTGCGATCCTCGGCGAATTTCCTCACCGCACCGGCCAGATAGCCGTGCACGCCGGACATCAGAACCACCAAGCCGATCTTGGCGTGCAGCCAGCCGCCATGGAAACCAAAGCCCTTCCAGGCGAGCCACAGGCCAAACACCCAGGTGATGACCATGGCCGGGTTGATGATGCCGCGCAGCAGCCGGCGCTCCATCACCTTGAAGGTTTCCGACTGCACCGAGCCTTTCTCGGCATCGGCGTGATAGACCAGCAGCCGCGGCAGATAGAGCATGCCCGCCATCCAGGAGATGACGGCGATGACATGGATCGCCTTCGCCCAGGGATAGAAATCGTCGGGCCCGAAAAGGAACAGCAATCCCGCCAACACCAGGAATACGGCAATGGCGATCGCCGCACGATGCATGGCGCCGGCGCCGCCTTCTGCAGGGCCTTTTCCCATCATGGTCATGACGCGCTCCGCACCTGCTTCACCATTGCCTCGACATGCGCCACCGCTGTCTCCGGCGTAATGCCATGGCCGAGATTGAAGATCAGCGGTCCGTCGCCCAACGTCTTCAGGATCGCATCGACGCCGTCGGACAGCGCCTTGCCGCCAGCCACTAGCCGCAAGGGATCGAGATTGCCCTGGACCGCCCCGGAGTGCTGCAATGCCTTCGCTGCCGCCAAGGGTACCGTCCAGTCTATCCCCAGCCCCGTCACACCGGTCTTCTCCCGGTAGCTCTGGTAGCGGGCGCCGGCGCCCTTGGGAAAACCGATGATTGGAACATCGGGATGCACGGCGCGAACCTGGCGAACGATCTCCGCCACCGGCTGCATGCAGAACTGTTCGAAAGACGCATCGTCGAGCACGCCGGACCAGGAATCGAAGATCTGCACCACATCGGCACCGGCCTCGATCTGCCTGATGAGATAGGCGGCTGAATGATCGGCCAGCACCTTCAGGAGCTGCTGAAAGGCTTCCGGCTCGCGATAGGCAAACAGCCGGGCCGGCGCCTGGTCGGGCGTGCCATGGCCGGCAATCATGTAGGTCGCCACCGTCCACGGCGCGCCACAAAAGCCGATCAGCGTCGTCTCGTCAGGCAGTTTCGCCCGCAGCCGTCGAACCGTCTCGTAGACGGGCGAGAGATTCACGTGAAACGTTTCGCTGTTGAGAGCCAAAATCTCAGTCGCCGTGATCGGCGTCAGCAGCGGTCCGCGGCCTTCTTCAAAGCGCACGTCACGGCCGAGCGCATGCGGCACGACAAGGATGTCGGAGAACAGGATCGAGGCATCGAAGCCGAAGCGCTCGATCGGCTGCAGCGTCACTTCGACGGCAAGGTCTGGATTGTAGCAGAGATCGAGAAACGACCCGGCGCGCTTCCTGGTCTCGCGATATTCCGGCAGATAACGCCCGGCCTGACGCATCATCCAGAGCGGCGGCGGAAACACAGCCTTGCCTCTCAGCACGTCCAGCATGATGCGGTTCTCGGGCATTGAGCGCTCTCTTCCCCTGCCTTCTCTTATAATTAAATAGTCTATTTCTAGAATCTTCTGATTCTAAGAGTCTGTTGGTTGTGGTGGTTGTCACCTGTCCCGCTTTGCCCCTGAAAAGGCCAGCCAGCATATTGTCGCGTGCTTCTCTCACGGGATTGGCGGAGAGTGTGGATGACCAGGATTCCATCACTGGAGTCAAGGACTTGACGTCGCCGCCGAAAAACCGCCTCTGTGGATGAAGCGCTGGCAAGGATCCCTGTCCCCAAAATTGTCCCCAGCCGCCCGACGAAGCCGACAGCGCAGCGAATTGTGGACAACTCGCCTTCTGATACAGTCGCTTCCAGCCGGTCGCCTTTCCGGTCCCTGCTTATCCACACAAGCCCACAGCCTGAGGCGCCCCCTGTGAACAAACCCCAGAGCTTCTTTCACCTGCACCTGATCTCCGACGCCACGGGCGAAACGCTGCTGGCGGCCGGCCGGGCGGCTTCGGCGCAATACAAGGATGCCCGCGCCATCGAGCATATCTATCCGCTCATCCGCACCGAAAAGCAGGTGGCGAAAGTGTTCGAGGACATCGAGGAGGAGCCGGGCATCATTCTCTATACGGTTGTCGACCAGAAGCTGGCGCGCGGCATTGACGAGCGCTGTGCCGCCATGGGCCTGCCCTGCGTTTCGGTGCTGGAGCCGGTGCTGACCGTCTTCCAGTCCTATCTCGGCACCCCAGCCGGCCGCCGCGTCGGCGCCCAGCATGTGCTCGACGCCGACTATTTCCGCCGTATCGATGCGCTCAACTTCACCATGGAGCACGATGACGGCCAGCTGCCGGCCAATATGGACGACGCCGACATCGTGCTGATCGGCATTTCCAGGACATCGAAGACGCCGACCAGCATCTATCTCGCCAACCGCGGCATCAAGACCGCCAACATCCCGATCGTGCTCGGCGTGCCGGTGCCCGAAAGCCTGGTCAGCGCCTCGAAGCCGCTGATCGTCGGCCTGATCGCCACCGCCGAACGCATCTCGCATGTCCGCCAGAACCGCATTTTAGGCAACAGCAGTACCTACGAAGCGACCGACTATGTCGACCGCGCCCTGATCACCGAAGAGCTCGCCTATGCCCGCCAGATCTGCACCCGCCACAACTGGCCGATGATCGACGTCAGCCGCCGCTCGATCGAGGAGACCGCGGCGGCAATCGTTGCCCTGAGGGGGAAGAATAGATAGATGGAGCCGTACGCCGTTTCGCTAACGCCCACCGCTGTGAAGCTCGAAAGTCGCGGCATGGATCCTAGGGTCTGCGCGACGGAGCTTCGCTCCTGCTTCGCCCTAGGATGACGAATGGAGGACCGTTTCTGCCAATCTCCAACGCTTGCAGTTTGCATCAGCCCAACGTGCCTTCGTCATCCTAGGGCGTAGCAAGGAGCGAAGCGACGCGGCGCAGACCCTAGGATCCATGCCGTTACCGTGGCCGGGGAGTGCAGCGATCCAGAACATTGCTCGCTTATCTCCCGTTCGGTTCAACCTTTAGGCAACAAACCCATGACCGAAAAAATCATCCTCGCCTCTGGCAGTCCATTCCGAAAGGCCATGCTGGTCAACGCCGGGCTCGACATTGAAGCCGTCCCGGCCAAGGTCGATGAGCGCGCGCTCGAGGCGCCGTTGCAGGACAGCGGCGTGTCGCCGGAAGATGTTGCCCTGATCCTTGCCGAGGCTAAGGCCACCGAGGTCAGCGAGCGCAGGCCGGGAGCACTGGTGCTCGGCTGCGACCAGACTTTGTCACTGGGCGATGAAGTGTTCCACAAATCGGCCGACACGGAAGGCGCCCGCCGCCATCTGCTGGCGCTGTCGGGCAAGACGCATCAGCTCAACAGCGCCGCCGTGTTGTGCCGAAACGGCGCGGTGCTGTGGCGCCATGTCGGCATCGCCAGCCTGACCATGCGCAAGCTCGATCCTGCTTTCATCGGCCGCCATCTGGCCCGCGTCGGCGCCAAGGCGCTGGCGAGCGTCGGCGCCTACCAGATCGAAGGCGAAGGCATCCAGCTGTTCGAAAAGATCGAAGGCGACTATTTCACCATTGTCGGCCTGCCGCTGTTGCCGGTGCTGAAGGAATTGCGTGCGCTCGGAGCCATCGATGGTTGAGAAGAAAGCTTTTGTCACCGGCCACCCGATCGCGCATTCGCGCTCACCCAGGATTCACGGCTATTGGCTCAACAAATACGGCATCGACGGCAGCTACCGCGCAATCGACGTCGCGCCGGCCGATTTTCCCGAATTCCTCGCCTCGCTCCATGCCAACAGGCTTCAGGGCGGCAACGTCACCATCCCGCACAAGGAGGTCGCCTTCGCCCGGGTCGAGCGCCGCGACGAGGCGGCGGAGATAATCGGCGCCGTCAACATGCTGTGGCTGGACGATGGCGTGCTGTGGGGGGGCAATTCGGACTGGCTCGGCTTTGCCGGCAATCTCGACGAGCATGCGCCGGGCTGGGACAGAAACGGTCCGTCCGTGGTGCTCGGCGCTGGCGGGGCCTCACGTGCAGTCATCCACGCGCTGAAGGTGCGGGGCGTGAAGGATATCCGAATCGTCAACCGCACGCTGGCGCGGGCGCAGGAGCTGGCGGACCGCTTCGGCGCCGGCGTCACGGCGCATGGCGCGGTCGGCGACCTGCTTGGCGATGCCGGCCTGCTGATCAACACCACGGCGCTCGGCATGCATGGCGATACCACGCTCGCCGCCGATCCCGCCGGGCTGCCCGATCACGCCATCGTTTCCGACATTGTCTATGTGCCGCTGGAAACGCCGCTTCTAGCTGCCGCGCGCGCAAGAAATCTGAAGACGGTCGACGGGCTCGGCATGCTGCTGCATCAGGCCGTGCCCGGCTTCGAGCGCTGGTTCGGCAAGAGACCGGAGGTCACGGTGGAGTTGCGCAACATGATCGTCGCCGACATTGTCGGCAAATGACAGGCGCAAAGTGATGATCGTGCTCGGCCTCACCGGATCGATCGGCATGGGCAAGTCGACGACGGCCAAGATGTTCGTTGACGCCGGCGTGCCGGTGCATGATTCCGACGAGACCGTGCATCGCCTCTATGCCGGCAAGGCCGCGCCGCTGGTCGAGGCTGCCTTTCCCGGAACCACCGTGTCCGGCGTGGTCGATCGTACGAAGCTGGCCGGACGGGTGCTGGGCGATGCCGCCGCGCTGAAGACATTGGAGACGATCGTCCACCCGCTGGTGCGGGCCGATGCCGAAGCCTTTCTGGCCAGACACCGCGAAGCCGGCGCACCGCTTGTCGTGCTCGACATTCCGCTGCTGTTCGAGACCGGCGGCCGCAACCGTGTCGACAAGGTCGTCGTCGTCACCGCGCCGGCGGAAGTTCAGCGCGCCCGCGTGCTGGCCCGTCCCGGCATGAGCGAGGAAAAACTGGCGGCGATCCTGGCCAAGCAGGTGCCCGATGCTGAAAAGCGCCGGCAGGCCGATTTCGTCATCGACACGGGTGAGGGGATGGACGCGGCCCGGGCGGCGGTCGACGCCATCATCGCCGAACTTTCGGGGCGCTGACGCTGCTTTCCTTCTCCCCTTGTGGGAGAAGGTGTCGCCGAAGGCGACGGATGAGGGGTGCTCCAGGGAAAGCCAACGTCTCACTCCGCTGGAACACCCCTCAACCGTCTCGGCGCTGCGCGCCGATCCACCTTCTCCCACAGGGGGAGAAGGGGAAAAGAGGCATTGCCCATTGCCATTTTGTTCCGGTGTATGATTCTGCTCATGTAAAGTGAGCTGATTCTATGCGTGAGATCATTTTCGATACCGAAACCACCGGCCTCGACATGCGCGACGACCGCATCATCGAGCTTGGCGGCGTCGAACTGGTCAACCGCTTCCCGACCGGGCGCACTTTCCACAAATTCATCAATCCGCAGGGGCGCGCCGTCCATGTCGAGGCACAGGCCGTGCACGGCATCAGCGCCGCCGACCTGGTCGGCAAACCAACCTTCGCCGAAATCGCCGAGGAATGGCTGTCTTTCACCGACGGCGCCAAACTCGTCGCCCACAACGCTAATTTCGACATCGGCTTCCTCAACACCGAGTTCGGTCGGCTCGGCCAGCCGGTCATCGATACGGGGCGCGTTGTCGATACGCTGGCGCTGGCGCGGCGCAAGCACCCGATGGGTCCCAATTCGCTCGATGCGCTCTGCCGCCGCTACGGCATCGACAACGGCCACCGCACCAAGCACGGCGCGCTACTCGATTCCGAACTTTTGGCCGAAGTCTATATCGAGCTCATCGGCGGCAAGCAGGCCGCGCTCATCCTCGAAACGGTCGCGGTGCAGGTCAATGGCAATGGCGACGTCGCCGACATCGACATCTCGATCGCCGCCCGGCCGATAACGCTTCCGCCGCGGCTGACCGAAGCCGAACGCACGGCGCATGCCGGGCTGGTGGCGACACTGGGCGAAAAGGCGCTGTGGCTGAAGGTGGCGGCGGGGTGAACAGATCGGGGAGGTCGTGTTCCGTCACGCCCCCCTCTGTCCTGCCGGACATCTCCCCCTCAAGGGGGGAGATTAGCAGCTTCGCCGCTCCAGCCATTCCTGCAACGTCGAAGATTGGCGAAGGTCGCGATGACGGCCAATCTCCCCCCTTGAGGGGGAGATGCCTGGCAAGGCAGAGGGGGGTGCTGTCCCGCAGTCCTCTCCAACAAAAAGCCCGGCATAAGGCCGGGCTTTTCAATTCATAGTGGCGAACGTTCAGCTCACCTTGACCTTCGACGCCGCCTGGTCTTCGGCCAGCTTCTGCTGGAACATCTGGGCGAAATCGATCGGGTCGAGCATCAGCGGCGGGAAGCCGCCGTTGCGGGTGGCTTCGGCGATGATCTGGCGAGCGAAGGGGAACAACAGCCGCGGGCATTCAATGAACAGGATCGGCAGCATGTGCTCCTGCGGGAAGCCGGCGATGGAAAAGACGCCGCCATAGACCAGCTCGACGTTGAACAGCACTTCCTGGTCGAAGGAAGCCTTGGCGTTCAACGTCAGATTGACGTCGAACTGCTTGTCGGACAGCGGGTTGGCGTTGACATTGACGTTGATGGCGATGCCGGGGGCCTTGTCGCGGCCGCGCAGCGAGTTCGGTGCGCCGGGGCTTTCGAAGGACAGGTCCTTCACATACTGGGCAAGCACGTTGAGCGACGGCTGTGCCGTCTCGCCGTTGCCGTTTGCGGCGCCGACCGGCGCGTCATCTTTGCTGGCCATGAGCCTTGATCCTTTTGCCTGGGCAGCAGCGCTGACCGAATTGAAATCGGGCGTTGGCTAGCATGGTCGGCATGACAAGACAAGGTTTGCCGCCTTGTGACCGGACGGATCAAGACGGAACGATCTCAGTCGTCTTTCAAACGCCGCCACGGCGAATTGTGGTCAGGGCCGCGCTTGAAATCGTCCTCGCGCGAATAGTCGCCGTCGTCGAGATCGATGACCTTGTCGCGCGACCTGCCGCGGAAACCGCCGGTGAAATCGGTAGCGACGACGATGCGGCCCTTGAGCCGGCTCCAGGCAAAGTCGCGCACCGGCGGCAGGAACAGCAGCAGGCCGATAATGTCGGTGATGAAGCCGGGGATGATCAAAAGGATCGCGGCGACCACGATCATGGCGCCATGCGCCAGCTGGCGGCTTGGGTCGCCGCCGCCGGCCATCTCGGCGCGCACCCGCGCCATCACGCCGAAACCCTGGTGCCGGAGCAGAAGCACGCCGGCAATGCCGGAAGCCAGCACCAGGCCGACCGTCGCCAGCGCCCCGACCTCGCGGCCGACAACGACAAAACCGGCGATTTCCAGCAGCGGCAGCGCAAGCAGGAACAGAGGGAGGAAGGAAATGCGCAAGTCTTGACCGATCGTTTCCATGTTTTGCCGGGCGGCATACAATCGCCGCTGGCACTGAGGCCGTTAGATAGGTATGCCTGCCTTTGATTTGAATGATTGCGCCATGCGTTCTATATGCTTTGCATGTTGAACGCTATGCGACCGCGGCCCGGATTGGCCGGCGGTCCCGGCCAGGTCAGGGATTGATTGGCGAAAGATATGGGATTCTTCGACTTCGGCACCATTTTCTTTCTGATTGCCGCAGTGGTGATCTTTTTCCAGCTGCGCAACGTGCTCGGCCGCCGCACGGGCAGCGAACGTCCGCCTTTCGATCCCTATACGGCCAGCCGCAACGACAAGGACGCGACCCAAAAACCCGAAAATGTGGTTTCACTGCCGCGCAAGCGGCTGCCGGGCGAAACGGCTGCCGAAACCTATGCGGCCATCGACGCTTTCGCCAAGCCCGACACCGATCTGAACAAAGGTCTGCGCACGATCAAGGACAATGATCCGTCCTTCGAACCCAAGGGATTCGTCGACGGCGCCAAGATGGCCTATGAGATGATCGTCATGGCCTATGCCGATGGCGACCGCAAAACGCTGAAGAACCTGTTGTCGCGTGAGGTTTTTGACGGTTTTGTCGCCGCAATCGGCGACCGCGAGGCGAAAGCCGAAAAGATCCAGTCTTCCTTCGTCGGCATCGACAAGGCCGATATCGTCTCGGCCGAGATGAAGGGTGGCGAGGCGCACATCACGCTGCGCATCGTCAGCGAGCTGATTTCGGCGACCCGCGACAAGGCGGGCGCTGTCATCGACGGCGATCCAGAGACGGTGGCCGAGGTCAAGGATGTCTGGACCTTTGCCCGCGACACGCGCTCGCGCGATCCGAACTGGAAGCTGGTCGCCACCGAGGAAGAAGACTGAAATCCGGACCATTGGCGAGGCTGCGGTGTCGCTATCGTCCCTTCTCGTCGCAAAATCCTTCGCCGATCTTCCCGGCTGGGAAGCGGACGATCACCTGCCCACCTTCGAAGCCTTCCGCCGCTCGGCCTTTCACGTTCTAACCAAGCCTTACCGCACCGGTTCGCTCGGCGTCCGGTTCGATGCCTTTGCCGGCGCCTATGACGAAGCGCGTTCCGTTTCGCCGGCGAATCGGACGGTCGCTCGCGCCTTCTTCGAGCGCCATTTCGTTCCGGCAAAGGTACAGGCTGAAAAGGCAGGTCTGGTCACCGGTTTCTACGAGCCGGAGGTCGAGGCCTTGCCGGTGCGCACGGATGAATTCACGGTGCCGCTGCTGGCGCGGCCTTCCGATCTTATCGACATCGATGATGCCAATCGTCCCGAAGGCATGGACGACTATCTCGCCTTCGCCCGCGATACGCCGCAGGGGCTGGTAGAATATTTCGACCGCGGCCAGATCGAGCGCGGCGCGCTCACCGGGAAAGGCCTGGAAATCGCTTGGCTTGCGGAAAAAGTCGATGCCTTCTTCGTCCATGTGCAAGGAGCCGCTAGGCTGAAGATGACCGACGGCCGGCTTTGCCGCGTCACCTATGCCGCCAAATCCGGCCAGCGTTTCACCGGCCCGGGCAAAATCCTCGCCGATCTCGGCGAGATCCCGTTGGAAAAAGTCACGATGCAGTCGATCCGCGCCTGGTTCAGGGCGCATCCCGATCGCGTCGACGAAATTCTCTGGCAGAACCGCTCCTACATCTTCTTCCGCGAGGCCGATGTCGACGACGCTACGCTCGGTCCGATTGCGGCCGCCAAGGTCCCGCTGACGCCGGGCCGCTCGCTCGCCGTCGACCGCCTGCTGCACACATTCGGCACGCCCTTCTACATCGATGCACCGACGTTGACCGCCTTCGAGCAAAAACCGTTCCGGCGGCTGATGATTGCGCAGGATACCGGCTCGGCCATCACCGGGCCGGCGCGGGGTGATCTGTTCGCCGGTTCCGGCGATGCCGCCGGCGAGATCGCCGGGGTCGTGCGCAACGAGGCAGATTTCTATGCGCTGGTTCCAAGAGCTCTCGTTTCGGAGACGAATCGATGAGCCGACGTCCCGACAAGCTCAGTGAAGACGACCGGGTGTTGTGGAACCTGGTGGCGCGCACGGCGCGTCCGCTGAAGGGCAGGATGGCGGTCGACATTCCCGACATCGTCGTCGACCCGAAGCCGGCACAGACGCCGTCGCCCGTCGGCCCGGTCGTTGCCGCCAAGCCGAAGGCGCAACATGTTTCGCATGCGCTGGACGAGCCGACGCTGGACAAGCTGAAGAAAGGCCGGCTGCCGATCGAGGGCCGCGTCGATTTGCACGGCATGACGCAGGACGAGGCCTATTCGCTGCTGTTTTCGTTCCTGCATCGGGCGCATGCCGGCGGCATCCGATATGTCCTGATCATTACGGGAAAAGGTTCGTCATCGGGCGGCGACGGCGTCTTGCGGCGCGCCGTGCCGGCCTGGCTGTCGACGCCGGCCTTCCGGCCGCTGGTTTCCAGCCACGACCATGCCGCCCGCAACCATGGCGGTTCGGGCGCGCTCTATGTTCGGTTGAGGCGAGTACGCTAAATGACGCCATTCGGCGAAAAACTGCGGGCGCTTCGAGCCGAACGCGGCGTCCGCCAGAAAGACATGGCGCAAGCGATCGGTGTTTCCGCCGCCTATCTGTCGGCGCTGGAACATGGCCGCCGCGGCGCGCCGACCTGGACATTGATCCAGAAGATCATCGGCTATTTCAATGTCATCTGGGACGATGCCGAGGAGCTGGCGCGGCTGGCCGAAGCTTCGCATCCGCGGGTAAAGCTCGATACGTCCGGGCTCAGTCCAGCGGCCACCGAACTTGCCAATCTGTTGGCCGAAAACATCGAGAAGCTGAACGAAGCCGAGCTTCGCCGCATCACGGCGTCGATCCGGGCGGCACTCGGGCGCACTGGATAGGATGGCGTGAGGCGCTTGCCGGCGTTCGCCTCAATTGGAGGGGCGATCGCCGGCAAGACGTTGTTGCATCAGTTCTTGCCGGCAGTGCTATCATGGCCATGGCCGCCATGGTCGTGGCCGTCATGGCCGCCGCCCAGGCAATTCGAGTCGCTGGAGCCGCAACAACGGCCAGCCCACCAGTCGTTGGTCTGGGTGTTGGAGCAGGTGATGGTCTGGTCGGCCATCGCCGATCCGGCCAGGGACGACACCGCGACGGCGGCGAGGAAAGCGTTACGCAGAAAAGCAGTCATTTGAAGTCTCCGTGATTGGATGGTTGGGTTCGTTTACGGCTGTGTGTCGCCGGCGCAGACGATTTGGTTCACGAAGACTGTGAAATTTTTTGAGACGGTGCAGTTGGCAACGCTGGCGCTGCCCCTTGTTCGCCCGGCAGGGCAATGAGGGGCGGCGTTGGCCTACGATGTGAAGCAGCTAAGCGTGCTGAAACTTTACTGAACCGCGCCGACCAGCACCTGCTGGCCACCGCGGATCGAGACCCAGCGGCCGGTGTTGTCGATCGCCTGCCGCTTGAGGAAGCGGTAGCCGGTGGCGTCCCAGATCTTCACCTTGTCGGTCAGATTGTCGAGGACGTAGTCGCCTTTGTCGGTGCGCACGGTCAGCACCGCGTGGCCTTCGCCGTCCGGCTTGCGCACGACGGTGATCAGCAGATCGGCCAGCGACACGCCCGAGCGAGAAAGCTGGCGGCGCTTTTCCAGGACATAGTCCTCGCAATCGCCGACGCCCTTGTCGGGATAGGCCCAGACTTCGTCCTTGCCGTAAATGTCGTAGTCGCTCATCGGCTTGACGGCGGCGTTGACCCTTGATGTCACGCTGATCAGTTTGCGCATGAAGGCGTCGGTCATCGCGGCAGGGTTGAGATTGCTTGGCCGGATCGAGCATTCGCCCGGATGGGACTTGCAGAAATCATAATGGCCGATCGGCTGCGAGGTCATGCCGCCGGTTGCCATGGCGCCGCCCGCCGATGCCGGCGCCACCCAGCATCCCAAAACCGCCAGCCCTGTTGCCGCACACAAGCGCAGCGTCCGTGCCATCGCTGAGGAAGTCATTGTCCCCGTTCGCCCTTGTTGTTAACGAAAGGTTAAAGGGGATTTACAGTCCGTGTCAATTATCGGGGGAGCCAGATTCTCCAGCATGGTTACCCGCGCCCGCCCGACAGCGTCTATTGTGCAACAGAAGGCCTCTGGCGTGCGAAATCGACCTGCTGCTGCAGGCAATGCACGCCACAGCCGTTTCGAGCCTCAACCCTTGGCGGAGCGGACCAGCCTGGGTTTCACCGCAACGCGGTTCTGGCGGCCATAGCTGGTGATGAAATCGACGATGCGCGGCACGATTTCGGAGCGGAAACGCGAGCCGTTGAAGACGCCGTAATGGCCGACGGCCGGCTGCATGTAGTGGGCATGGCGGTCGGCGGGGATATTGGGGCAGAGGTCATGCGCGGCCTGCGTCTGGCCGAGACCGGAAATGTCGTCGTTCTCGCCTTCGACCGTGAACAGCGCGACGTTGCGGATCGCCTTGGTGTCGACCACCTCGCCGCGATGCATCATCTCTCCCTTGGGCAGAGCATGGCGCACGAACACCGTGTCTACGGTCTGCAGATAGAACTCCGCCGTCAGGTCCATCACCGCCAGATATTCGTCGTAAAAATCGCGGTGCTTCTCGGCATTGTCGCCGTCATGCTTGACCAGGTGCATGAAGAAGTCCTTGTGGGCGATGATGTGGCGGTCGAGGTTCATGCTCATGAAGCCCGACAGCTGCAGGAAGCCCGGATAGACCTCGCGGCCGAAGCCCGGCACCGGCCAGGGCGCGTTCATGATGACGTTGTCGCGGAACCAGTCTATGCCCTTTTCCTTGGCCAGAAGATTGACCGCGGTCGGGTTGCGGCGGGTGTCGATCGGCCCGCCCATCAGCGTCATGGTCGAGGGCACGAAGGGATCGCCGCGCTTTTCCATCAGCGCCACCGCCGCCAGCACCGGCACGGAAGGCTGGCAGACCGCCATGACATGGGTGTCAGGCCCCAGCGCATGCAGCATGTCGATGATGTAGTCGATATAATCGTCGAGGTCGAAATGGCCGTCGGTCACCGGCACCATGCGGGCATCGACCCAGTCGGTGATGTGCACATCGGCATAGGGCAGCATCGCCTCGACCGTGCCGCGCAGCAGCGTCGCGTAATGGCCCGACATCGGCGCCACGATCAAAAGCTTGGGATCGGCCTTGCGTCCGGCAGGCACGGATCGCTCGAAGCGGGTGAGGTTGCAGAACGGCTTCGACCATACCGTCTTTTCGCTGACCTCGACGCTCTTCCAGTCGACCACGGTCTTGGTCAGGTCGAAATGCGGCTTGCCGTAGCGACGCGTCGTGCGCTCGAAGAGTTCGGCGGTCGCAGCCACCGAGCGGCCCCAAGGCGTGTGCGAAAACGGGTTGAGCGGATTGGTGTAGAACAGCCGCACCGCATCGGCATAAAGCCGCGCGGGCTGCAGGGCGGCATGGTTCATTTCGTAGAGCTGGTAGAACATCAGGTACTCCGCAGCTGCCGTGACCGAAGGGACGACGAGCAGCGCCGAGCCTTGAATGTCTCGCGCGGAGGTTAACAAGATATTGCTGCGATGCAATACGTCACGTGGCGTGACATATGCCATTCTTTGGTCCAAGGCGTTGAGAATCCGCCTTGAACGGCAGCAGCCGGCTCACTGTGCAGCTGCGAAACGCACAGCTGTTGGATATACGGGGGCAGGCTGCGTCCGGCCCGAGCGGGCCGGACTGGACAAAATCAGACGCGCGCCATGCAGACGGACGTATGGCCCGAACCGATGAAGCCGAGCTGGCTGGCGGCGCCCTTCGACAGGTCGAGCACGCGCCCCTTGATGAACGGACCGCGATCGTTGATGCGCACGATGACGCTGCGGCCATTGTTCTGGTTGGTCACCTTCAGCTTGGTGCCGAAGGGCAGGCTGCGATGCGCGGCGGTCATTGCCGACGGGTTCATGCGCTCGCCATTGGCGGTCCGGGAGTGCAGCGCGTACCAGGAGGCACGGCCGCATTGGCCGGCGGCGGAGGAGGCGGATACGCCGGCCATCAGGCCAGCCGCGATCGTTACCGCGACAAGCGCGGTCTGATTTATCTTCTTCATGTGGGGGGGATGGCTCCGTTTTGGACAGACCCCAGCCGTTAAGTGTCGAATAAGGCAGGAAATGCGGCAGACATCTGGCGGTTCCGTGGCACTGGCACACGTTTGGAGTCACAGGGAAACAGTTTGTTAGGGATATTTCGCAGCCGGCTGCCGTATCGTTCGTGATATTTCGGGCGCGTTCACAGATGCCTTGAGCAAGGCAAGACGTTATATTGCAAGTAAAAGCACACGCGATTGGACACCGTCCTTTCGCTCATTCATCACGGCCATGGCGCAGCTGACGATCGACTTGGGGAAGGATTCTCGGCGATGAGACTGTTCAGATATCTGCTGGCCCTGATCGTGCTGGCCATCGGCGCGCTGTGGTCGATGCAAGGCATTGGCTGGGTCGGCGGCAGCTTCATGACCGGCCAGTCGCAATGGCTATATATTGGCATCGTCACCATGCTGGTCGGCCTGCTTGGGCTGGGATGGGCCAGCCGCTCGCGCACCTGATCAGCAGGATCGCGGTGGGATCCTGATCAGGATTAGCCGAACAGCTGGTCCAGAATCCTGCCTTCCAGGCGGGCGAGCTCGACGGAGCCGCGCCTGCGCGGTCGCGCCACAGGTATGTCGAGGTCGAGCGCGATCCGGCCTTGGTCGATCACCACCACCCGGTCGGCGAGCGCAACCGCCTCGGCGACGTCATGCGTGACCAGCACGGCGGTGAATTTCTGCTCGAGCCAGATGCGCTCCAGAAGCTGCTGCATTTCGATACGGGTCAACGCGTCGAGCGCGCCGAGCGGCTCGTCCAGCGCCAGGATCTGCGGCTGGCCGATCAGCGCGCGCGCCAGCGCCACGCGCTGTTTCTGGCCGCCGGACAGCACCGACGGCCATTCGTCGGCGCGATCGGCAAGCCCGACCTGGCCCAGAATGTCGAGCGCGCGCCGCCTGGCTTCCGCGCCGGCGGCAAGCCCGGTCAGCCCGACCTCGACGTTTTTCACCACGCTGGCCCAAGGCAACAGCCGCGGTTCCTGGAACATGAAGCGCGTGCGGTTTTCTTGCCCGGCGCCTTCGGTTTCCGGCCCGAATGTAAGGGATCCGCCCGTGGGACGGTCGAGCCCGGCCAGCAGCCGCAACAGCGTGCTCTTGCCGCAGCCGCTCTTGCCGATGACGGCAACGAACTGTCCGACCGGCACATCGAGATCGATGCCGTCGAGGACGACCTTGTCGCCAAAGTGTTTTTCCACACCCTTGAAAGCAAAGGCGCGCGGGCTGTCGACGGCTGGCGTCGGGCGTGACGGCTCCGGCGTGGCGACGAAGGAACGGACGGCGGCGAGGCTGGCGGCGGGCATCGAAACCCCTCAGGCGTTCTGGAAGGCGGGATGCCAGCCGAGCGACAGCCGCTCGAGCAGGCGGGCGAAGCTGTCGGCAAGCTTGCCGAGCAGCGCATAGATCAGGATCGACAGCACGACGACATCGATCAGCAGGAATTCGCGCGCCTGCATGGCCATGTAGCCGAGGCCGGAGCTGGCCGAGATGGTCTCGGCGACAATCAGCGTCAGCCACATGATGCCCAGGGCATAGCGCAGCCCGACGAAGATCGCCGGCAGCGCGCCGGGCAGGATCACCTGAAAGAACAGCGCGCGGCGGTCCATGCCGTAGACGCGGCCCATCTCGACCAGCTGCGGGTCGACGCTCTGGATGCCGAGCAGCGTGTTGACGTAGATCGGGAAGAACACGCCGAGCGCCACCAGGAACAGTTTGGCCTCCTCGTCGATGCCGAACCACAGGATGACCAGCGGGATCAGCGCCAGATGCGGGATGTTGCGGATCATCTGCAGCGTCGTATCGGTCAGGCCGCGGCTCAGCGCCGACAGCCCGTTGGCGAGCCCAAGCGCAAAGCCGATCGAGCCGCCAATGGCAAAGCCGGCCAGCGCGCGCAGCGTGCTGACGCCGATGTTTTCGATCAGCTCACCCGACAGCGTCAGGCGCCAGAAGGCTTCGGCCACCGCGCTTGGCGCCGGCAGCACATTGGCCGGCATGACGCCTGCGCGGGAGGCCACTTCCCAGCCAACAATGACCAGCGCCGGCAGCACCCAGCCGATGCCGTTCTGTTTGACGCGCCGGGCCAGACTCATGACGAGGCCTGCAGGCGGTTGGCGCCGTGGAAGCCGACTGCGAATTCATTGGCGATGTTTTCATGCGCTTGCGCCCGCCTGGTCCCGAGCCCAAGCCGCGGGAACAGAAGCTCGGCGACACGGTAGGCTTCCTCAAGATGGGGGTAGCCGGAGCCGATAATGGTGTCGATGCCGATCGCCTGATACTCGCGGATGCGCTCGACGATCTGCTCCGGTGAGCCGACCAAAGCCGTGCCGGCGCCGCCGCGCACAAGGCCGACGCCGGCCCACAGATTGGGCGAAACCACCAGCCGGTCGCGGCGGCCGCCATGCAGTTCGGCCATGCGCCGCTGTCCCACGGAGTCCATTTCCTTGGTGAAGCGGGCCTGGGCATTTTCGATCTGAGCGTCGGTGACGTGGCTGATCAGCCGGTCGGCGGCGCGCCAGGCTTCTTCCTCGGTCTCGCGCACGATGAAATGCAGCCGGATGCCGAAACGCAGTTTCCGGCCGCGCCGTTCGGCCTTCTTGCGCGCAGCAGCGAGCTTCTCGGCCACCTGCGCCGGCGGCTCGCCCCAGGTCAGGTACATGTCGACGAGGTCGGCGGCGAGCTCCTGGCCGGCATCCGACGAGCCGCCGAAATAGAGCGGCGGCCGCTCCTGTTGCGGCAGAAGGTCGAGGCGGCCATTGTCGACGCGGTAGTACTTGCCGTTGAAATTGACGCTCTGGCCCGACACCAGTGCGCGCCAGATGGTCAAGAATTCCTGCGCCTGGGCATAACGCTCGTCATGCGGCAGGAAGACGCCGTCGCCGGCAAGCTCGGTCGGGTTGCCGCCGACCACGACATTGAGCAGCAGCCGGCCATTGCTCAGCCGGTCGAGCGCTGCCGTCTGGCGCGCCGCAAAGGTCGGCAGCGTCACGCCGGGCCGCAGCGCCACCAGGAATTTGAGTTTTTCGGTCAGCGCCGCAAGGCCGGAAGCGGTGATCCAGGAATCCTCGCAATTCTGCCCGGTCGGCAGCAGCACGCCGGGAAAGCCGAGCCGGTCGACGGCCTGTGCGATTTCCTTGAAATAGGCAAACTCCGGCGGGCGCTGCTGCTGCTCGGAGCCGAGGTAGGAGCCGTCGCCATGCGTCGGAATGAACCAGAAAAAATCGAGCGGCCTGGCTTGCGAACTGTCTGGAGCGGTCATGGCGCAATCCCTGAAGCTTGGAAACGGCAAAAGGCGCCGGACGTTTCCGCCCGGCGCCGCACGAAAAAAGTCAATTGCCCGGCGCGGACCAAACGGCGTCGGAGATGCGCACCGCGTTGGGGATCAGCTTGAGCTTGTAGAAGCGGTTCGCGGTCGCCTGCTGGCCGGCGATGATCTCGTCGGAGATCGGGAAGATGCCGAATTTGCTGCGCTTGGCGGCGATGGTCTGCGCGTCGAGCGGCACGCCGGTCACTTCATGCAAGGCCGCGGCCACCTTGTCGCGGTTCGCGTCCGCCCATTTCGCCGCCTCGCCGAGGGCCGCGATCGCCGTGGTGACGACTTCGGGATGCGCCTTGGCGAAATCCTTGTTGCCGACAATATAGCTGTTGACCTTGAGCACGTCGCTGGAGCGCGCCAGCACGCGCGGCTGGTAACGTGTCTCCGCAATGGCGAAGAACGGATCCCACACCGCCCAGGCGTCGATCTGGTCGCTGGCAAAAGCGGCGGCGGCGTCCGCCGGGCTGAGATAGACCGGCGTGATCTGATCGAAGCCGACGCCGGCCTTGTCCAGCGCCGCGACGAGAAGATTATGGGCGCTGGTGCCCTTGCCGACGCCGACGCGTTTGCCCTTGAGCTCGGCGAGCGACTGGATCGGCGATGCCGGCTTGACGAAGATCGCCTCGCCATCGCCATTGGAAGGCATCGCGGCGACATAGACGATGTTGGCCCCGGCCGATTGTCCGAAGATCGGTGGCGCGTCACCGGTGTATCCGACATCGATGGCGCCGACATTGAGCGCCTCGACCAGCGGCGGCCCGGCGGTGAACTCGACCCATTTCACCGCGACGCCCTTGCTGCTCAGCGCCTTCTCGACCACCTGCTGCTGCCGCGCGATGACCGGCAGACCGGTCTTCTGGTAGCCGATGTTGAGCTGCTTCAGCTCCTGCGCCGAAGCACTGAGCGACAAGCCAACGCTCGCCGCCACAAGGCCGATGCCGAAAACACGTCTGGTCAGGCTGAACATGATCCCTCTCCTTAGCTGCGAACCGGCGCCGGGAAGGCTCCCTGCCGTTGGATGAGGGCCAAGGCTAGGTAGTTCTATAAATTTAGTAGAGGAATGGAGTTGCGAGTTGGCGGCGAGAAGAGGAATCATTTTCTTCTGTTGGAGGGACAGCGCCCCCCTCTGTCCTGCCGGACATCTCCCCCACACGGGGGGAGATCAGATGTCGCTTCGGCTTTCGCTAATCTCCAACGTCGCAAATAGGCTAGGCGCCGAAACAGCCAATCTCCCCCCTCGTGGGGGAGATGTCCGGCAGGGCAGAGGGGGGCGCGAAGGATCGCGATGCTCGCTTAGCGCCACTCCTCAATGCGACCAGTACTCCCAGGCCCAGTAAAACCCCTCGTCGCGCGGCGGTAGGCGGTCGCGGTCGGCGTCGAGCTGCACCGGGGCTGGCGATTTCGGCTGCGGCTCAAGCAGCGGGTTCTCCCGCCAGGCGAGCAGCCAGTTGCCGAGATGGGCGAACAGCACGGCGGTGGATTGGGTCATGACATCACTCCGTTTTGTCGACATGGTCTTGTCTCCTGTGAGGGGTTCAGCTCATGGCCGGCATCGAGCCTCTGGCGGCCCGGTTTGTCATTCGCGTCCCGCCCACGGAACCAGCTGACGCTCGATCCGGCGGATGGTGAATTCCAGCACGAAGGCTATTGTCGCGATCACCAGAATGCCCATCACCACCACGTCGGTGACCAGGAACTGGGCGGCCGACTGGATCATGAAGCCGAGGCCGCGCGTTGCCGCCACTAGCTCGGCCGCGACCAGCGTCGACCAGCCGGCGCCGAGCGCGATGCGCAGGCCGGTCAGGATCGACGGCAGCGCGCTGGGCAGGATCACGTGGCGAACCACTTGAGCCCGCGTCGCGCCGAGCGACCGCGCCGCATCGATGCGCTCCTTTGAGACGCTGCGCACGCCCGACGCCGTCGACAGCGCCACCGGCGCTAGCATGGCAATGGCGATCACCAGTATCTTTGACGGCTCGCCGATGCCGAACCAGATGATGACCAGCGGCAGATAGGCGAGCGGCGGGATCGGCCGCAAAAATTCGAGCAGCGGATCGAAGATGCCGCGCCCGACCGTCGAGATGCCGATGGCCAGCCCGACCGGCACGCCGATGACGATGGCCGCGAGCAGCGCCGCGAACACGCGGCCGAGGCTGGCGACAATATGCTGGAAGAGTGTGGCGTCGACGAAGCCGTCATTGATGACGACGATGAACTTGGTCCACACCGCGGCGGGCGATGGCAAAAACACCGGCGACACCAGCTGCAGCCGCGCTGACAGCGCCCACGCAGCCAGCACGACCAGGATGGTGGCGGCGCTGACCGCGCGGGAGGAGATCCGGCTGCGCTTAGGCCTTGGCCGCGACCATGGCACCGAGATGGCATCGGTCTCGCCGGCCTTGACGGTCGGCCGCTCGTTGTACGCGGTGACGCTCATGCCGCCTCTCCTTCGAAGATCGCGTCGGTCAGGTCGGCTCGCGCTGCGGCAAAGGCCGGATCGGCCTTGATACCCCTGATAGGTTCACCCGAGGCGTAGCGCCGGCTGAAGCCGGTCTCGAATGTCCGCACCACATGTCCGGGTCCCGGCGCCAGCACGACAATGCGTGTGGCCAGCACCAGCGCTTCCTCGATGCCGTGCGTGACCATCAGCACGCCGACCTTGGCTGCCGTCCACAGATCGAGCAGCGTCGTCTGCATGCGCTCGCGCGTCAGCGCATCGAGCGCGCCGAGCGGTTCGTCGAGCAGCAGGAATTCCGGTTCGGCGGCGAGCGCCCGGGCGAGGCCGACACGTTGGCGCATGCCGCCGGACAATTCCCAGATGCGCTTGTCGCCGACGCCTTCGAGCTTGACCAGCGCCAGCAACTCGTCGGCGCGGCGCGCCCTTTCCGCTTGCGGCACACCGCGCAGCCTGAGCGCAAAGGCGACGTTTTCACGCGCCGTCAGCCAGGGAAACAGCGCATCGTTCTGGAACACGACGGCCCGGTCGGAACCAGGGCCGGTGATCGGCCTGCCGCCGGTCGTGGCGACACCGCGCGCCGGTTCGACCAGGCCGGCGGCAACGTTGAGCAGCGAGGTCTTGCCGCAGCCGGAGCGGCCGACCAGCACGACGAAATCGCCCTTGGCGACATCAATGGAAACGCGTTCGACGGCCGGCTGGCCGTCATAGTGAACCGACACTTTGTCGAGGACGAGATGCGGCATGAAATGGGCTCCGGAAGAAATCCGCCTGCCCCGAAACCGCTCCTCGTTAAGCGGCTCCGGGACAGGCAACACGCGGCGTCAGGGAAGAAGAAACCGCGCGTGTCACGACAGCGCCGCGTGGCCGCCAGGGCACGCAAAGGACGCTCTAGAACTCAGCTGTCAGTTCGAGGCGAGAGCCTCGGTCACGTATTTCGACGACACGTATTTCGAATAGTCGGGCAGCACGGCGTCGATCTTGCCCTGCTCCTTAAGGAAAGCCGACGCCGCCTCGATCGCCTTGACCGTGCCGCCACCGAGGAATTTGTCGGACGCCTGTTCCTCCAGTGTCGGGAAGACGTAGCCCTTGAGCAGCTGCGGCACTTCTTCCAGCTTCGCGCCGGTGATCTTGGCAATCTTGGCCGCTTCCGGCGAAGACACCGACCAGGCGTCGGGCTTGGCCAGGAACTGGGCGTAGGATTCGCCCGTCACCTTGACGAAGTCGCGCACGGCTTCGGGGTTCTTCTCGGCAAAGTCGGTGCGCACGATCCAGGCGTCGAAGGTCGGCGCGCCCCAGGCGGCAACCTGCGAGGAATCCAGCACCACCTTGCCTGTCGTCTTGATCTGGCCGAGCGCCGGATCCCAGACATAGGCCGCATCGATGTCGCCGCGGGCGAAAGCGGCGGCGATCTCCGGCGGCCGCAGATTGAGGATCTCGACCGACTTCGGATCGACCTTCTCGTGCTTCAGCGCGGCAAGCAGGCTGTAATGCGTGGTCGACACGAACGGCACCGCCACCTTCTTGCCGGCGAGGTCGGCGATCTTCTCGATGCCGGAGCCGTTGCGGGCGACCAGCGCTTCGGACTCGCCGATCAGGCCGACGACGAAGATGGTCTGGATCGGCAATTCGCGGCTGGCGGCTGCGGCCAGCGGGCTCGAGCCGACATAGCCGATGTCGACGGAACCGGAGGCAACGGCGGCGATGACATCGGCGCCGGAATCGAATTTGCGCCAGTCGATCGTGGCCTTGGTCGCCTTTTCATAGGCGCCGTCGGCCTGCGCTACTTTCGAAGGTTCGACCACCGTCTGGTAGCCGATGGTGATCTTGAGGTCCTGCGCCTGGGCCGGGCCGAGGAAGGCCGCACCCGCCAGGGCTGCCGACGACAGGAGGACAATGCGTCGCGAAATGCTGGACATGAAAGGCTCCATAAAAGAGAGAAAAACCGGATGCCTGTTCATAGTCAGCTAATTCTATCGTTCTTGTAGAGTTAAATCCTTCCAAGCAAAGCGGGCTTGTTAGAAAAAAGCCACCGGCCGATACCCGTCAATGAACCGCGATCCTCTACGCGCGATCGTGTAGAGCTGGCGCAAACGCACACCCGGTCGTCTCGGCCGACCCAAAGAGAGCCTGTCATGCTGGTACGCCTGACCATGATCTGCAGCGGTGCAACGCCCGCCACGCGCAAAGGGTCATTCCCCCTCGACGAGGGGTTGGAGCCGCAATCCCTGGCGTTGGCGGAAACGATGACCCTGCGCCGCGCCGACCGGGTCTGGACCAGCCCGGCGCTGCGCGCCCGCCAGACCGCCGAAGCGATGGGGCTCAAACCCTCGGTCGAGCCGCTGCTGGCCGAGCAGGATTTTGGCCGCTGGGCCGGCAAGGGTTTCGCGGAGGTGCAGGCACTTGATCCCGACGGCATCGCCGCCTGGCTCGGCGATGCCGAGGCCGCTTCGCATGGCGGCGAGTCGCTGGCCGATGTGGCGCGTCGCAGCGCGAGCTTCATGGACGGCCTGATCCAGACGACCGGCCACACCATCGCGGTGACGCATGCCGGTGTCATCCGCGCGGCAATCGTCCATGTGCTTGGCGCGCCGCTTGCGGCCTGCCGCAGGATCGACGTCGAGCCGCTCAGCCTCACCGATTTGCGCAGCGACGGCCACCGCTGGATGCTGCGCTCGAGCGGTGTGCCGGTGGCCAAACCCGGCAAGTCCGCCGGACCACAAAGCGACACGCCGGAGACCTGACATCGGGCGAAGCGCCACGGGGCCGGTGGTCGGCAGCCGGCGTTTCCGCTGATCCGGCGACCGCGACAGGAAATTCCCGGCAAACTCCCGAATGTCGCAAATCCATGCTGCAAATGGCGGACGATTTGAAAACACGTTCCGCGTGTTCAGGGGTAAGTATAGTAATCTTATCGACATTAGGGAACTGGAACAGCCACTTATCGCTACGATCGCTCGCTGCTGGCTGTGACCTTAACGGCACAAAGCCCTGCTAAAGTGGCCTCTGCGGCGTGAAAACACAGCAAAATCAAGGTTTCTCGGCTTGTATATCATGTCACTAGAATTTATGTGTCGAAGCAGCTTGCACGCGGCGGGGAGGCACGTCAGGCGTTTCGCAACCGATGGTTTTGAGCCATCGCCTGACAGAGAAGCATTCGCTCTATGCTCACCAAAAAAGGCAAGTACGGGCTCAAGGCGCTGGTTCACCTGGCGCAATTGCCCGTCGGGCAGCTCGCCTTCGTCGGCGACATCGCCAGCGGCAACAACATCCCGAAGAAATTCCTCGACGCCATTCTCGGCGAATTGCGCAATGCCGGCTTCGTCCAGAGCCGCAAGGGCAAGGAAGGCGGCTATCGCCTGGCGCGCCCGGCCGACGAGATCAAGGTCGGCCATGTCGTGCGCGTGCTCGACGGACCGCTGGCACCCATCCCGTGCGCCAGCCGCACCCAGTATCAGCGCTGCGAAGACTGCAATGAGGCGACATGCCAAGTCCGACATCTGATGCTCGAGGTCCGGCAGGCCATCGCCGAGGTGCTCGACCAGCGCACTTTGGCCGAGATGCGCGACATCGTCATCGACGACCTTCCCGTGACGCAGAAGGTCCTCGCCTGATCCTGAGCGTGCGCGCATGAGTGTCGGGCGCACCAATTCCATCATCCCCAGCTCGATCATCATTGTCGGCGGCGGCGCCAGTGGCGTCGTGCTGGCCGCGCATTTGTTGAAATCGGCGAATCCCGACCTGCGCGTCACGCTGATCGAAAAGCGTCCGCATTTCGGCCAGGGCATCGCCTATTCGACGCTGCTGTCGGCGCATGTGCTCAATGTCAGCGCCGCGGGGATGAGCGCCTATGCCGACGATCCTGGCAATTTCTGGCGCTGGCTGCAGGGGCGCGGCCTGGTGAGCCAGGACCAGACGCCGCAGACACCATTTTATGCGCCGCGCAGCGTCTATGCCCGCTACCTCAAGGAACTTTTGGACGAGCTGGAAGCGCGCGAAAAGGAAACCGGGCGGCTGCGGCTGATCCGCGAGGAGAGCCTGTCGATCTCGCCGACCTCCTCCGGTGTCGAGGTGGCGCTGGCCAACGGCACCAGTGTTGTCGCGCATCTGGCGGTGCTCGCCACTGGCCATGACGAGCAGCCCGGCGCCGGCCAGGGCCACGCCATCCGCATGGGAACCGAGGCCGACACCGCGCTCGACCCCGACGCAAGCGTGCTGGTGCTGGGCACGGGCTTGAGCATGGTCGACGCCTTCCTGTCGCTCGAACAGCGCGGCCATCGCGGCGAAATCGTCGCCGTGTCGCGGCGCGGCCTGCTGCCCTCGCCGCACCGCAAGGGCAATCCGATCAAGCTCGACGTCGCCGACATTCCGCTCGGCACGCAATTGTCCTATTTCGTCAGCTGGTTCCGCGACCTGATCCGCGAAAACCAGAAGGCCGGCATCGACTGGCGCGACGTCGTCGACGGCTTGCGGCCTTTCAACCAGAAGATCTGGCAGAACTGGCCGTCCTCGGCCAAGCGCCGCTTCGTCGAGCACACCAAGGCCTGGTGGGACATCCACAGGCATCGCCTGGCGCCCGAAGTGCATGCCCGCGTCACCGAGGCGGTGCGCACCGGCCGCATCCGCCCGGTCGCCGGCCGTGTCGTCGGCATCGAGGCGGGCGATGGCTTCGCCGTCGAGATCCAGTCGCGCCACACTAAGGCGCTGGAGACACTGGAGGTCGCTCGCATCTACGATTGCACCGGCATCGCCAGGGATATCTCGACGACGTCGAACAGCGTCGTGCGTTCGCTGGTCGATCGCGGCCTGGCGCGGCCGGACCCGCTGCGGCTCGGCCTCGATGTCTCAGCCAAATGTGAAATCATCGCCGGCGACGGCACCGCTTCGGCCAAGATCCTCGCCGTCGGCCCGCTGACCCGCGGCACCTTCTTCGAGATCGACGCCATCCCGGATATTCGCGTGCAATGCGCGCGGCTGAGCAAGCAGTTGCTGGGGTAGACCGGAGCTGTATCCCCAAACGGCGAATGTCGCGCACCCGATTTCAGGCTGGCTACCCGGGCGGCAGGCAAAAGAATGGCCGGTGCAGGGGATGCTTGGGTTGAAAAGCGCACTGCACCGGCCATTGCGGGATTAGGCTTGGATTTTGGGATCGTCGCCCCGCACCGGCCAAGTTACATACATATTAGCCATAGCTCAATTACGACTGAAGTCCCTAACGTGAGGGAACATTTGGACACTATTTTGGGGAAGTGCGTCAGAACCAAAAAGAGAGCGTTCAGCCGCCCAATGCCTCACACACCAGGCGCGCGGTTTCAGCGCCGGAAAAATTCTGCTGTCCGGTGATCAGGTTGCCGTCGCGCACGGCAAAGCCGCGCCACAGTCCGGCCTGGATATAGTTGGCGCCGATCGCCTTGAGCTCGTCCTCGATCCGCCACGGCATCAGATGCTTGCCGCGCTCCATCGCGCCCATCGCCCAGGTCGCCTCGTCGGCGAAATCCTCCTCGGCATTGGCAAAGCCGGTCACCGTCTTGCCGGCGGCGAGCAGCGCGCCGTCGGCGCGCCTGGCATAGCGCAGCAGCGCGGTGCCGTGGCAGAGCGCAGCCGCCACCTTGCCGGCTTCGTGGAAGGCGACGAAGGTCTGTTGCAGCGTTTCTGCGCAGTCATAGCTGAACATCGGCGCCTGGCCGCCGGCCACCACGATGGCGTCGAAGCGCTCGACATCGAGCTGGGCCACCGGCCGGGTCGTCTCGATCAGGCTCATCAGTTTCGGGCTCGCGATGAAGCCGAGCGAGATCAGGTCGGTCTCGGAATAGCCCGAGGGGTCGCGTGGGTCGCTCAGCGCATCGGCTTCGCATTTGCCGCCACCGGGCGAAAAGATCTCGACGGCATAGCCGCGCTCGGTGAAGGCGAACCAGGGATGGGTGAGCTCACTCCACCAGAAGCCGACCGGCCACCCGGTCGTGGTCGACACCGCCGGGTTGGCGATGACGATCGCCACCCGCTTCGGGTTTCGCGCATTGACCGGATTGGGGTCGTGGACGCTCATTTTCGTTGCTCCTTCCATGAAGCTGTTGCCGACAAGCTGCCGCGCCGCACCCCCGCCATCTGGGCGGGTAATTTCCGCTTTCGTCCCGGCGGCGCCTTGCCTAAAATCGGCGGATGACCCAACGCGGAAGACTCTATGGCTGCCCGGTCGAGTTCGCGCTCGACGCGCTTGGCGGCAAATGGAAAACGGTGATCATTGCGCGGATCAAGCAAGGGCCGCTGCGCTATTCCGAACTGCGCCGGTTGATCCCCTCGCTGTCCGACAAGATGCTGACGCAGCGCCTGGCCGACCTGGTCGAGATCGGCTTCGTCGTGCTCGAGACCTCGGCCGACGGCAAGCAGCGCTACACCTTGACCCCGCGCGGCCACGATCTGGCCGGTGCACTCCAGGCGCTCTACGACTGGGGCAGCGTGCATGGCCGCGCCGAAGGCGTGCGCTTCCGCACCGACATCGACGCGGCGGCCTGACATCAGTCTATTTTCCCGCCGAGCGCGCCGCAAAAGCCTGCGACATCGGTGATGACCGCTTCGCCGAGGAAGCGCAGCGTCTCCATCGAACGGTCGCGGGCTTCCTTGTTGCCGAAGCCGCAGGCGTCCTCGACTACGACAGCCGCAAAGCCGTTGTCGGTCGCCTGGCGCACGGTCGGCTCGATGCCGATCTCCATGGCAATGCCGGCAAGCGCCACGGCGCGCACGCCGCAATCGTTGAGCGCAAAGCCGAGCGACGTGGAATCGAACGCCGACATGGTCAGCTTGTCGAACACCGCCTCGTCCGCGCGCGGTGCAAGTTCCGGCACGATCTGCGTCGCCTCGGCGTCGCGCAGGAACCAGGGCTCGACTGCATCGGGGCTGTCGCGCCGCTGCCAGGCCATGGCGGTGCGCAGCTGTGTTGCGCCCATCCATTTCAGCGGCAGCGACAGATGGCGAGTGAACGCCACCCGCATGCCGGCCGAACGCGCGGCCTCGAGCACGATGCCGGTGCGCTCGACGATCGCCCGGGCGCCGGCGACCTGGCGGCAGATGCCGACCTGCATGTCGTAGACCACCAGCGCCATGCGGGCGGGGTCGCACCACTCCACCAGGCTGGCGGGGATCTCGATGCCTTCGCGCGACCGGATCATGCTGCCGTCCGGTCCCAGGGCTTGGCGATGTCGACGCTCGGATCGAACAAATATTCGAGCGGCAAGGGCGCCGAATCGAAGGCCAGGAAAACCCATTCCAGCAACCCGGCCTTGGACAGCGGAAAATCGTCGGTGTAGCGCCGGGCTTCCTCGACGCTGTCGAGCTCGAACACGATGATGACGCCGCCGACATCGGCGCGGGCATAGTTCTCGCGCACGATGCCGGCCTTCCACAGCCGCCAGACATTCGAGACCTCGTCGCGCAGATAGGGTTTCAGATCGTCCAGGGTGACGCCGGGCTTGAAATTGTCATAGGCGATGATCTTCATCGAGCTGTCCTTGCATTGGCCCCGCAGCCATCCGGCTAGCACGGTGAAAACGCCGGCGGCAACGAACGAGATGGTGCGTTGAAAGAACCGGTCGGTCGCCCTTTCCTGAGGTTTGGGACGAGGCAAGGAGAGCGACGGACAATGAGCATCGAGCGGTTGAACCCGAAGGGCTTGCACATGAGCCCGGCCTATTCGCAAGGCGTGGCGCTGCCGGCGTCCGCGCGCATCGTGCTGGTCGGCGGCCAGAACGGCGTTGACGCCGAAGGCAGCATCGTCGGCAGGGGCGATCTCGCCGCGCAGACCGCGCAGGCGCTGACCAATCTGGCGACGGTGCTTGAAGCCGCCGGCGCGAAGCCTGAAAACCTTGTCAGCCTGTCGATCTATATCGTCGGCGACGCCGAACTTCAGCCGGCCGTCGGCGCCTGGATGGGGTTCTGGGCAGACCGCGGCCCGCCGCCGGTTCTGAAAGTCCTGCGTGTGACCGGTCTTGCCAGAGCCGATTTCCTCATCGAGATCGAGGCCCAGGCGGCCATCGTGGACAAGCCGAAGCGGGCCCTGGCGGCGTCCCGCTCCCGCAAGTCGACCGCGACGCCGGGCGACCGCTCGTGGAATTCCATTCCCCCTCTCGCCAGTTGATTGGCACGATCTACCTTCTTTCCGCCTGCAAACGGCTGGAAAAGAAGCTACGCTGCCGCTCTGCCCCCGAGGCGGTCGCTTGATCAAGGGAGCACATCGACATGAGCGAGCAAAGAGAAGCTGCGCCAGGCAGTCCGGACGGCGCGTTATCGCGGCTGCGTCCGCCTTATGCCTCGGTGCTCGACCTCATCGGCCAGACCCCGGTGGTCGAGCTGACCAAATTCGACACCGGAAAATGCCGGCTGTTCATCAAGCTCGAAAGCCAGAATCCCGGCGGCTCGATCAAGGACCGCATCGCGCTGTCGATGATCGCGGCGGCCGAGAAACAGGGCAAGCTGAAGCGCGGCGGCACCATCGTCGAGGCGACCGCTGGCAATACCGGCCTCGGCCTCGCCCAGGTCGGCATCCCCAAGGGCTACCGCATCATCCTCGTCGTGCCCGACAAGATGTCGCGCGAAAAGATCCAGCATCTGCGCGCACTCGGCGCCGAAGTGCGCATGACGCGCTCCGATGTCGGCAAAGGCCATGCCGAATACTATCAGGACATGGCCGAGAAGATCGCCGCGGAAACGCCTGGCGCCTTCTACGCCAACCAGTTCGCCAACCCGGCCAACCCTCTCGCGCATGAAACCACCACCGGCCCGGAAATCTTTGCCCAGCTCGATGGCAATCTCGATGCCGTGGTCGTCGGCGTCGGCTCCGGCGGCACGCTGACCGGACTTGGCCACTACTTCGCAAAGGTCTCGCCGAAGACCGAGATGGTGCTGGCCGATCCCGTGGGATCAGTGCTGGCGCCGCTGATCAAAACCGGCAAGATGGAAGAGGCCGGCAGCTGGACCGTCGAAGGCATCGGCGAGGATTTTGTGCCCCCCAATGCCGATCTGTCGCTGGTCAAGAAGGCGTACTCCATCCCCGACAAGCAAAGCATGCTGGCCGTGCGCGACCTCCTGTCCAAGGAGGGCATCCTGGCTGGCTCGTCCTCCGGCACGCTGTTGTCGGCAGCCCTGCGCTATTGCCGCGAGCAGACTGTTGCAAAACGCGTCGTCACCTTCGTCTGCGACAGCGGCAACAAATATCTGTCGAAGGTCTTTGACGACTTCTGGCTGGCCGAGCAGGGCCTGGCCGAACAGGAGCAGCATGGCGATCTGCGCGACCTCGTCATGCGCTCGCACCGTACCGGCGACACGGTGTTCGTCGGCCCCGACGAGAGCCTGCTCAACGCCTATGGCCGCATGCGCCGCTCCGATGTCTCGCAGCTGCCGGTGCTGGACGAAGGCAAGCTGGTCGGCATCGTTGACGAGAGCGACATCCTGGCCAAGGTCGACGGCCCCTATGATGGCCGCTGGGATCGCTTCAACGCTCCCGTCCGCACCGCCATGGCCTCCAATCTGCACACGCTCCAGGCCAGCCAGACGCTGGATGCGCTTTTGCCGGTGTTCGACCGCAACGAGGTCGCCATCATCTTCGATGGCGACGAGTTCGTCGGCCTGATAACCCGTATCGACCTGATCAACCATTTGAGGCGCGCACGATGACTGCACACACCCCGACGGGTAAAAACCGCCTGGCCTTTTCCACCCGCACCATCCATGGCGGCCAGAGCCACGACCCGCTGACCGGTGCGGTCATGGTGCCGATCTACGCGACCTCCACCTATGGCCAGCAGTCGCCCGGCGTGCACAAGGGGTTTGAATATGCCCGCAGCCAGAACCCGACACGCTTTGCCTTCGAGCGCGCCGTGGCCGATCTCGAAAGCGGCAGCAATGCCTTTGCTTTCGCCTCCGGCCTGGCGGCGATCTCGACCGTGCTCGAGTTGCTCGATAGCGGCGCGCACATCGTCGCCACCGACGACATCTATGGCGGCTCGTTCCGGCTGATGGAGCGGGTGCGCAAGCGCTCGGCCAATCTGCAGGTGAGCTTCGTCGACTTCACCGACCTCGCCGCCGTCGAAGCCGCGATCCGCCCGGAGACGAAACTGCTCTGGGTCGAGACCCCGACCAATCCGCTGCTGCGCATCGTCGACCTGGAAGGGCTTGCCGCACTCGCCAAGCGCAAGGGCGTTTTGACGGTCGCCGACAACACTTTCTGCAGCCCGTACATCCAGCGACCGCTGGAGCTCGGCATCGATATCATCGTTCACTCGACGACAAAATATCTCAACGGCCATTCCGACATGGTCGGTGGCGTCGCCATCGTCGGCGACAACAAGGATTTGGCCGCTCAGCTGAAATTCCTGCAGAACGCCATCGGCGCCATCTCCGGGCCGTTCGACAGTTTTCTGGCGCTGCGCGGCATCAAGACACTGGCGCTCAGGATGGAGCGACATTCCGCGAACGGCCTGAAGATCGCGACATGGCTGGAGGCGCGCAATGACGTCCGCCGCGTCATCTATCCCGGCCTGTCCAGCCATCCGCAGCATGCGATCGCCAAAAAGCAGATGCACGCCTTCGGCGGCATGATCTCGGTCGACCTCGACCGCGATCTCGCAGGCACCAAACGCTTCCTCGAACGCACGCAGCTGTTCACCCTTGCCGAAAGCCTCGGCGGCGTCGAAAGCCTGATCGAGCACCCCGCGCTGATGACGCATGGCTCCATCCCGGCCGAAAAGCGGGCAGCGATCGGCATTTCGGATTCGCTGGTGCGGTTGTCCGCCGGCATCGAGGACGGCGATGATCTGATCGCCGATCTGGATCAGGCGCTGAGGGGGTAGGCAGGGCAATCGCCTATGGTAGCGCCAGCCCCCTCTCCGTCCGCTGCGCGGCCGCCTCTCCCCCATTTCATGGGGGCGAGGAAACGCTAATTGCAGAGGCATATCGAGCTGCAAATCGTCTGCTACCAAGCCTCGAATCCCGCCCGTTAACACAATCGGAAGCCTTTGCTTAACCCTTCGCCGCTATGTCCCGCCCGGGGAGGCATGGCGAGAGTGAGTGTGATGGACAACAGCCCCGAAAAGCGCAGCGAATGGCGCGCCATCTTCTATGTGCAGGCCCGCGTGGCCATCCTGTTTGTCCCGGTCGTCGCCAGCCTTCTGGTCATTGCCGCACTTGCCGGCAACGAGCGCCATCCCGATGCCATCGACCGCACCGTCACCAGCTCGGTGCGATAGCCGACAATCAAATTTGCTCTGCCGCCCCACGGCGAGCGGGCTTCTCTTTGGGTCGCTCTGAACCCGTCTCCGCCGACATGAAAATTCTAAACCGCGGGGTCAGCTGGTCCACGCGGTACGGCGCTATGTGGTGCTGGCAAATAATACCGGAGGACGATCCTGCGGATCGGCAGTATAATCCGCATCGATTTAGAACCGGGATTTATAGATGAGAAAAGGCGACTTCAGCGAACTGGCCATGTTCATCGAGGTCGCCGAGCAAGGCAGCTTTACCCGCGCTGCTGCAAAACTCGGTTTGTCCCAGTCGGCACTCAGCCATGCCGTCCGCATGCTCGAGGAGCGGCTCAAGGTGAGGCTGATCTCGCGAACGACGCGCAGCCTGTCGTTGACCGACGCCGGCGAAAGGCTGCTTCGCAGCTTGCGTCCGGCATTCGATCATATCGACAGCGAACTGGCCGCCCTCACCGCGCTTCAAGACAAGCCCGCGGGCACCATCCGCATCACCACCTTCCGCCACGCCGCAAGGACGGTGCTCTGGCCTGTCCTGCTGGAGCTGCTTCCGGAGTATCCTGACATCGCCGTCGAGATCGCCGTCGACGAAGGGCTGACCGACATCGTCGCTGGCCGGTTCGATGCCGGCATCCGTGTCGGCGAGCAGGTCGAGAAGGACATGGTAGCGGTTCGGGTCAGCCCGGATGTGCGCATGGCGGTCGTCGGCTCCCCATCCTACTTTGCCGGCCGGACGATGCCGCAAACGCCGCGTGAGCTGAACGATCATAAATGCGTAAGCTACCGGCAGAGTACGGGCGGCGGGCTCTATGCCTGGGAGTTCGAACGCGACGGCGTCGAGCTCGACGTCCGGGTCAACGGTCCGTTGGTCATCAACGACAATGAGATGCTGGTAAACGCCGCGCTTGGCGGACTGGGACTGGTCTATACGTTCGAAAGCCAGGTTGCCCAGCATGTTGCCGATGGCCGTCTGATCCGCGTGCTGGAGGACTGGTGCCCGCCATTTTCCGGCTATCACCTCTATTATCCAAGCCGGCGACAACACACACCGGCTTTCGCTCTCTTGCTCGAAGCGCTCCGCTACAAGGGCTGATGGCAAGTCGGGAGGCGGTTCGAGAGTTGGCGCATTAATAAACGCCATTTCTAACTGCATGCAGATTATATCGACTAATCAGATAGAGCGATAAGGCCTAACTCCCTGTTCATCGAAAACAGGAGTTGGACATGAGCAAGGTCTGGTTCATCACGGGTGCCGGCAGCGGCATCGGCGCCGCCACCGCCAGGGCGGCCCTGAAGGCAGGCGATCGGGTGGTCGCGACTGGCCGCAATCTCGACAAGGTCCGCAATGCGCTCAGCGATGTAGCGGGCGACAGGCTAGCGTTCATTCAATTGGACGTCGCCAGTGAAGCGCAGGCGAAGGCGGCGGTCGACGAGGCGATGAAGGCGTTTGGCCGCATCGACGTTCTGGTCAACAATGCCGGCTACAGCCTGCTCGGCAATTTCGAGGAATTTAGCACGACTGAGATCGAGGGGCTGATCTCGACCAATCTGTATGGGGTGATCCATGTCATGCGCGCCGTCCTTCCGGTCATGCGCAGGCAGCGGTCGGGCCGGATCATCAACATCAGTTCGCTTGCCGGGGTCATGGGCTTCAAGCACTGCAGTGCCTACAGCGCCGCCAAGTTCGCCGTCGAAGGGCTTTCGCTTTCGGTGGCCGAAGAGGTCGAACAGTTCGGCATCAAGATCGTGACGGTCGCACCGGGTTTCTTCCGCACCGATCTCCTCGATGCGCGGAACGCCAGATATAGCGCCAGCACCATCGCTGATTACGCCGCTGAGGGCAGCGCCGAAGACATGTGGTCCGGCTATGACGGCAAGCAACAGGGCGATCCGGCCAGGCTCGGCGACGTCCTTGTGAAGCTTGCCAGGATGGAAAATCCGCCGAGACAGTTCGTGGCCGGCAGCGACGCGCTCGCGGCATTCGAGCCAGTCCTCGAAGGACGCCTGAAGGAGCTGCACGCCTACGCAGATCTGTCTCGGTCGACAGACGGCTCGTTCTAGTCGCGCCAGCCCAAAACCAAGAGGAACCATAAAATGAAGAAACTTGTTATCGGCGCGGCCGCAGTCGCCGCCGTCACCATCGCTCTTGCCGCGACCGGCCATGCGCAGGATACCGATCCGCCAGGCTACATGATCGCCAACTACACGATCAAGGACCAGGCCGGATACGACAGGTACATGCAAGCCGCCGGGCCGCTCGCTCCGAAATTCGGCGGCAGGATCATTGTCTTCAACCTGAATGCAACCGCCGTCGAAGGTGAGCCGAAAAAGGTTATGGCCATCGCCGAATTCCCCAGCGTGGCCGATGCGCAGCGCTTCTACAACTCGCCCGAATATACCGCCGCCAGGAAGTTCCGCACCGCTTCGACGGAAGGCTCGGTTATCATCACCGAAGGTTTTGTACCTGCGAAGCAGTAACAGGCCAATGAGGCGGGCGACTACGGGCGCGCCCTGCTCCGAACCTCAGCCGACATGAATTCTCAAGCAGAAACCAAGGAACTCGTCATGGGTAACCAACCGGACAATGCCGTTCAGCAGGACGGCGCGCCATCGAGTAGCCGACGCCAGCTTCTGAAAGCCGGCGCGGCACTCGCCACGCTCCCTCTCATCGCCGCCACCTCCCCGGGTGCGCAGGCTGCCGACAACCAAACGACATCAGGTGCAATCGTGACCGATCCAAGATCCGAGGACTTCATCAACGGCATGGCCGATTTGATGGCGCATTCGACCCGCACGCCCATTCTGCGCTGGCCGCATGAATACGGCATGGATTACGAAGAGATATTCTTCCCGGCGATGGATGGGGTGACGGTCGAGGGCTGGTTCATTCCGGCCGATTCGGACAGGTTGCTCATCTTCAATCACCCCATGCCGTGCAACCGGTACGGCTATCCCGGGCATCTGGAGCCGTGGACGAATTTCGGCGGCTTCGAGGTAAACTTCCTGCCGGAATACAAGCTCCTGCATGACGCCGGCTACAACATCATCACCTACGACATGCGCAACCATGGCCGCAGCGGCATGGGCAGCGGCGGCGTCAATGGCCACGGCGTGTTGGAGTATCGGGACGTGATCGGGTCGTTGCGCTACGCCAAGTCCCGGCCAGATACCAAGGACATGAAGACGGCCCTTTATAGCCGGTGCCTCGGAGCTAATGCCACGATCGTCGGCATGAAGAAACACCCCGAGGAATTCAGGCATATCAAGGCGATGATTGCCTTGCAGCCGGTGTCGCCGGTGGTGTTTGTCCAGACAGCGGTGGAAAACCAGAAGATCGCAAACGGCCTGGAACGGTTCGACGCGGCCTTCCACAAGCGGACCGGCTTCCACCTCGCCGACGTCTGGCCGATGGACTATGCCAGGGCGGTCACGGTTCCGACACTCGTCGCCCAGGTCCGCAACGATTTCCTGACCAAGCCCTCCAATGTGCAGGAGATCTACGACACCATCTCCTCGGAGGACAAGAAACTGTTCTGGATCGAAGGCACGGACCAGCGTTTCGAAGGCTACAATTACTTTGGCAAGAACCCGCAGCTGGTACTGGATTGGTTCAGCTCTCACTTTGGTGAGGCCTAGAGGACAGGGCACCTGTCTTTGACGGTTCAGCTCTTCCCCGGAGGAGAGCTGAACACGGCTCGCCTAGGGTCGCGCTACTTCAGAAAAACTTCGGGATAGGTCCGTTCTGCGGCGTCACGTCGCCGTCGAGGTCGATGAACACCTCGTCGACAAAGCACCAGGCCCAACCCTCAGGCGGGTCGTATCCCTCGATGACCGGATGCTTGGTGGCATGAAAGTGCTTGGTGGCGTGGCGGTTGGGCGAGTCGTCGCAGCAGCCGACATGGCCGCAGGTGCGGCAGAGCCTGAGATGCACCCACATCGAGCCGCTCTTCAGGCATTCCTCGCAGCCGAGCGCGCTCGGCGTCACCGTCTCGATGCCTGTCGTGTGTTTGCATTCGTCCATCATGCTCTCCTGGCCAGTTCGGGCGCTGCTGCGTCGGCTCGCGCGAGATAGGCATGCAAGGCCGCCACCACCTGGGCGCCTTCGCCGACGGCAGCCGCCACCCGTTTGACCGAGCCGGCGCGTACGTCTCCGATGGCGAACACGCCGCTGCGGCTGGTCTCCATCAGTCCCGCGGCGACGTCGGCGCCGGTGCGCACGAAACCCTTGGCGTCGAGCGCCACATTGCAGTCGGCCAGCCAGTCGGTGTTGGGGTCGGCGCCGATGAACAGGAAGAGATGCTGGATCGGGCGGGTCTCGACATCGCCGGTTGCCCCGTTGCGCCAGCTGAGCGCGGTGAGATTGCCGCCTTCGCCTTCCAGCGACACGATCTCGGTCTCGCCCAGCACCTCGATGTTCGGCTGCGCCTCGATTCGCTCGACCAGATAGCGCGACATGGTTTCCCTGAGGCCGCCGCGGCGCGCCAGGATCGTCACCTTGCGCACCTGGGTGGCGAGATACACCGCCGCCTGGCCCGCCGAATTGCCGCCGCCGACCAGCGCCACCTCTTGGCCGGCGCACAGCCGCGCCTCGATCGGCGAGGCCCAGTAATGCACCGACGTGCCCTCGAATTCGGCCAGATTGGCAATGTCGAGGCGGCGGTAGCGCGCGCCGCTGGCGATCACCACCGTGCGCGCGCGCAGGTTCTCGCCGTCGCCGACAGCAAGCGTGTAGCCCTCGCTCGCCGCGCCGAGCAGCTTCGCCTCGTCGGGGATGACGATTTCGACGCCGAATTTCTGCGCCTGGTTGTAGGCGCGCGCCATCAGCGCCATGCCGGTGATGCCTGTGGGAAAGCCCAGATAGTTTTCGATGCGCGAAGAGGCGCCGGCCTGGCCGCCGAAGGCGCGGCAATCGAGCACGATGGTCGACAGCCCTTCGGAAGCCGCATAGACCGCCGCCGCCAGCCCCGCCGGCCCGGCGCCGACAATGGCGACGTTCATAGACTTGTGTCGGGTCGATCGGCCGCAGCAAGCCGATGCAGCGCGCGAGTTCGGTTTCGCCGGGATTGTGCATCAGCTTGCCGTTTGGGCAGAGCACGATCGGCAGATGGTGCGGGTCGACATGAAAATGCCCGATCAGCGTTTTCGCGCATGGATCGCTGTCGGAATCGAGCGCCCGGTGCGGCTGGCCGCTGCGGCGCAGAAACCCTTGCAGCCGCAGCGTGTCGCCATTGCCGGCCGGGCCGATGACGATCGGCCCGCTCGAGCCGCTTTCCAGCAGACCGACGCGGCGCAGGATCAGCGCCCGCATGATCCGCTCGCCGAGGCTTGCCTCCTGCACCATCAGGTCGCGCAGCCGCTGCGAGGGAATGACGAAGGCCTCGACCGGCTCTTTGGTCTCGGCATTGACCAGCGACGGACGGCTGGAAAGCTGCGCAAGCTCGCCGATGAAATTGCCCGGACCATGGGTGACGATGGTCTCGCGCCGGCCGGGTCCGACATTCTGGGTGATGTCGACCGTGCCCGACAGGAGAACGATCAGCCCCGGCGCGACAGTGCCGGCGGTGACGATATGCTCGCCGGCGGCATAGGAACTCGCCTCGCCGAACCGGCGCATGCGCTCAATATCGGCCTCGGCCAGGATGGGAAACATCTGGTCGCGGCGGGTGACGGTGATTGGACTGACGGTAGGGGCCATGGGTGAGAGCGTAGCGTCATGGCCGCCGGGTTTGAAGCGGTTTGTTGGCAGCCTGACCGGAAGGGTAGGTTTGGCCCCACGACTTCGCTTGCGGGAGGGGCGACCCTCCTTCCGAGTCTACTTAGACCGACCGTCTAGGCAGCGTGAGCAGGTGAAGCGTCGACGACAAGCTCAACCTTCTGGGCGTGCTCGGCAGCTATATTGACCAGGGCGGCAGCTGTTTCCCGCGGTGTCCACCCTTGAGCCAACGCCGCCTCCACCAACTCTCCAAATGCCGCCTCCAAGGCGACTTCACAATTGATCTCCCGATCTTTGCTGGTCTCGGACAGAAGCGGCGCTTGCACGGATTGCGTCATGACTTTGCACCTCAAATGCCGGTCTTACCGGAGTCCAAAAAAGCTCAGTATGGCGATGATGATAACGACAGCCCCAACGGCCCATATGATCCTGTTCACGACGGCTCTCCCTGTTCATCCGCGATCTCAAACAACAGCCAGACGTGCTCCCTGTTCCCAAAAGACCTGCCATACGACCATTGCGTGCCTTATCGGACTTAGGTCCTAAGCATCCGAAACACGCTCCGGGCCGCCGAACGAGGCTCGGAATGTCTGGTGACCGGCAGGTGCGAGTGGCGCGGGTTTCCTTGGCTGACCAGATAGGGAAGGCGTGTGTGTTTCGAAGCCGCTCCGGTTCAGACTGAAGTCTTATCGTATTACGACTGAATACCCTGAGCAGGAACAAAGGCTTACAGCCGCCGTTGCGCCTCGAGAAACTTAAAAGGAGGAAGACATGGCCGACGGACCAACTGTTGTGAATTCTGGAGGGGGCGCAGGAACGGCGGTAGCGATTGTTGTTGCAATCGTCGCTATCGTTGCCCTGCTTTTTGTCACCGGCGTCATCAATCTCAATGGCGGTGGTGGTGGACAAGACATCAACGTGAAAGTGGATGTGCCGAAGGTCGAGGCGCCCGCCTCTGCTCCCAAGGCTGAGGCGCCTGCCTCTACGCCCAAGGTTGAGGCGCCCGCCCCTGCGCCGGCGGCTCCAGCCCCGGCTCCCGCCTCCGGCGGTTGAGCCGATCGGCTGCGGCTCCAGCGCGGGAGGAGCGCTGGAGCCAGCTTTTCACCGGGGAACAAGAAAATGGATGACCCACACAACAGCCTATTAGAAGCCCGGTGGCTTCTTGCCGTGCCGGCTTCGGTGCTCTTCGCGGTCTTGTTGGCCGGCCTGATCCTGACCTGAAACACCTGCTCGACGCCGAATGGCGTGCCTTGCAACTTGCGGTTAGCTGGTGCGAACAGGCCGCATGGCACTGCGCCTAAGGGTAAACAGCGCGCCGACCAGCGCGACGTTTATCAGCGCGAGCCCGAGCAGTACGCTCAGCAATCCGCGCTCACCGGTATGTTGCAGGAGTAGCGCGCCGACGGGCGGCGCCGCAGCCTGGGCGATCAAGCTCGGCATGGCGAGCCGGCCCATCAGCTTCGCATAGCCGTTGGCGCCAAACAGGGCGAGCGGCAGCGTGCCGCGCGCGATCGATTCCAGGCCGATGCCGGCACCGTAGAATATCAGGGCCACCGGCAGCACCGGCAGGCCGGTCCAGAGCGTCGCCACGCCTATGACCACAAACGTCACCGATGCCAGTTTGGTCCAGATCGGATGGTGATAGCGGGCGATCGTCATCTCGATGGCGCGGGCGCCGACCTGGGCAGGGCCGACCAGTGCGCCCAGGCCGACCGCCGCGCCCAGCGCCAGACCGGTCGATTGCAGCACGGTCAGCAGATGTACCGACAAGGTCGACGATATGACGGCTGACAGCGTGATGCTTGCCGCCAGCGTCGCCATCAGGGGCAGGCTGCGCGGCGCCAGGCCGGTTTCCGGCGCGGCAGTCGTCTGGGCTGACGCGTCAGCCGGAACGCCGCGCGGCAGGATGAGCAGATAGGCCGGCAATGCCACCACAAGCTGGAGTGCCGCATAGACCAGGCACACGCCGCGCCAGCCGAACGCATCGAGCAGAAATGCCGAAATCGGCCAGCACACCGTGCTGGCGAAACCGCCGAACAGCGTCAGGCTGGTGATGGTCGAACGGGCATTGCGCCCATACAGCCGTCCGAGCGTGCTGAAGGCGGCGTCATAAAGGCCGGCGCCCATGCCGAAACCCATGATCAGCCAGCCGGCGACGAAGACGGCCAGCGTCGGCGATACGGCCACCACCGCCTGGCCGATGCCGAGGCCGACGGCGCTGAAGGCAAGCGTCATGCGGCCGCCATGGCGTTCGATCGCCGCCCCGACATGCGGCGATATCAGGCCCGCGACGAGCAGTCCGAGCGACAGGCTGCCGATCACCCAAGGAAAAGGCCAGCCGGTCTGTGCCGACACGGCAGGGCCAATGACGGCCGGCAGATAGTAGGAGGAGCCCCATGCCATGATCTGCGTGAGGCCGAGCGTCGTGACGATGACAGGACGGCTTGGGATTGTAGCCATTCAGGCATGCTCCCAGGAGACTCGTGAAGCGTCTATCGTCGGTGCCTTCACGCGCCCGTCAAAGCCCGCTATCTGTGAGCTCTCTAGAGGAAAGACCCGATGCGCATCGCCGTGTTTGATGAGAATGAGGCAAGGCTTCATGTTCGCGCCCTGGCCGAGATGCTGGCCCAGAGCGTCGAAGACGGGGCGCTCGTCGGCTTCGTGCTTCCTTTCGATGAGCCTCAGGCGCTGGCTCATTGGGAGGGTGTTTTCCGTTCGGTGAGGGAAGGCGAACGGCTCCTCATCTGTGCCGATATGGACGGCCGTGTCGTCGGCACGGTCCAACTTTATCTTTCGCCGGAGCCGAACGCGCCACACCGGGCCGAAGTCTACAAACTCCTCGTTCATCGCGACTTTCAGCGGCAAGGCATCGGCCTCGCTCTCATGCAGGCTGTCGAGCGTGAGGCCATGGCTAGAAAACGGTCCCTGCTCCTCCTCGATACGGTCGAGGGCGGTGCCAGCGAGCGGCTTTACCGGCGGCTCGACTGGCACGAGGTCGGCTCTGTCCCGCATCACTTTGTCGACCCGCATGGCCAGCCGAAAGTCTCCATCTATTTCATGAAGCATCTGCCGCTTTAGGCCGGTAGGCGACCCTCTCGCCGTCTTCCTTCACGAAGTTCTGAACCGGGTGGTCGAGCAAATCCAGCACCAGCTCGGACGGCCGGCAAAGCCGGGTGCCGCGCGGCGTCTCGACGATCGGCCGGTTGATGAGGATGGGGTGGGCGAGCATCTGGTCGATCAGCTCCTCCTCGCTCCATTTGGCATCGGCCAGACCCAGCTCGGCATAGGGCGTGCCCTTTTCGCGCAACAGCGCGCGCGCCGGTAAGTCCATGGCCTCGAGCAGCGCCACCAGCCGTTCGCGCGAGGGCGGATTTTTCAGATACTCGATGACGACAGGCGTCTCGCCGCTCGCCACGAGGAGAGCGAGCGTGTTGCGCGACGTCCCGCAATCGGGGTTGTGATAGATGGTGATGGTCACGGCCCTGCCCTTTCGGCTTTTGGTGTGGTGTCGGCGGGAATGAGCAGCCAGCGCATTGCGGCCGCGGCAATGAGTGCGCCGGCAATCTCGGCAAGGATGAAGCCGGGAAGGTCGGCCGGCCGGATGCCGGAAAAGCTGTTGGTCAGCGAGCGGGCGACAGCCACGGCCGGATTGGCAAAGGACGTCGACGCCGTGAACCAGTATGCGGCCGTGATGTAGAGCCCGACCAGCCAGGGAATGGCGGTCCGCTCGAAGCGCAAGCCGGCCAGGATGACGGCGACCAGACCGAAGGTGGCAATCCCTTCGGAGAGCCACTGCGCCGCACCCGTTCGGATATGTGCTGACGCCTGGACCAGGGCCTGGCCGAACATGGCGTGCGCCGTCACCGTGCCGACGATGCCGCCCAGGATTTGCGCCACGACGTACAGACCGGCAACGCGCATCGGCAACTGCCTCAGCACCGTGAAGACCAGCGTGACTGCCGGATTGAAATGCGCGCCGGAGATGGGCGCCAGGAGGGTGATCAGCACCACCAGAATGGCGCCTGTCGGCAGCGTGTTGCCGAGAAGCGCCACGGCTTTGTCCTGGGTCAGCGTCTCGGCCATGATGCCGGAGCCGACCACGGTGGCGACGAGGAAGGCCGTGCCCAGCGCCTCGGCCGCGACACGGCGCGGCACACCGTATTCAGGCATCGGCGCGGCTTCCCTTTTGCGGCACGCAGCACGTCGGGTTGAGCGCCGGCGAACAGATCTCCGGCCGGCCGGAGCAGCAATCCTCCATCAGGAACCGGATAAGGCCGGTCAGCGCGTCATATTCGGCGCTGTAGACGATCGACCTGGAGTCGCGCCGGGTGGTGACCAGGCCGGCGCGCTCCAACTCCTTCAGGTGAAAGCTGACATTCGAAGCCGAGACCTCCACCTGCTCCGCCAGCGCGCCGGCGGCGATGCCGTCCGGGCCGGCAACGACCAGCAACCGCAGCAGCTTCAGCCGCGTTTCCTGTGACAGTGCCCCGAAGGCGGAAAGGGCTTGACGTTCATCCATATTTCAACAATCCTAAAAATATCGAAATGAGGATTATCGCAGATGCTCGCCGCTGACAACACCGAATTTGACCGTGCCGCGATATCCGATCCCGCCGACATCACCATTGACGGCCTGCTCGGGTTCCTCGCGGCACACAAGGAAAAGCCGCTGGTGTTTTTCTATGACGGCCGCGCCGTGCAGCCCGGCTATCACGTCACCGAGGTGAAGGCCGGCCAGTTCGCGGCCTTGGATTGCGGCGCCAACCCCGAATCCTGGTCGGAGATTTTCGTGCAGCTGTGGGACGTGAACGACGACCGCACGCACATGCCGGCGGCCAAATTCTCCGCCATCATCCGCAAGGTCACCGAACATGTCGGGCTCGACCATTCGGCCAAGCTGACCTTCGAGGTCAGCGACGGCGTGCGGCCGATGCAGCTCTACCGCGCCGCCATGCCGGACATTGTCGCCAACGCCGTGCATGTCGAGCTGTCACCCCGGCCGGCAAGCTGCAAGCCGCGCGACCGCTGGCTTGAGGAGCAACAGAAGATCAGCGCGTCATGCTGCGGACCGGCAAGTGACGATATGCTCGCCGGCGGCACTAAGAACTCACCTCGCTGAACCGGCGCATGCGCTCGATACCGGTGTCGCCCTGGACGGGAAACATCTGGTCGCGGCGGGCGGCGGTCGTATTGGTCGATTGAGCCATGGTTTCGACCGTACGGCCCGGACGGGCACTTTGGAGGGATTTTTGGATCCGTTCAGGAATGAGCCTGATCGATGACGCGGCCGACAGCGCAGGCCACGATCTCCGCCCAATACTATCCTGTCACGCCAAACGCCTGGGCTGCAGCGGAGGATACGTCGGAATCCCCCAAGGCAGATCCTGGAGATAAGCCATCCGTCACATCTTTATAGAGCGCTATTGGATGCGGGTGCCCCACCAGATACCCCTGTATCTCGGGACATCCTTCCTTCATCAGGAAAACCCGCTCGTCTTCCGTTTCAACGCCCTCTGCAATGACAGGCAAGGCCAGTGCATTCCCCAGGCTGAGTATCGTGCGCACGATAGCGGCTGACTGGACGTTCGAACCGACACCCGAAACAAAACTGCGATCGATCTTGATCTTGTCGAATGGAAACGCCTGCAGCGAGGAAAGCGAGGCATATCCGGTGCCAAAATCATCCATGGAGACCCTGACGCCCAACGCCTTCAATCGCCGCAGAACCGACAGTGCAGTTGCCCGATCGCGGATGAGAACCCCTTCCGTGATTTCCAGTTCCAGACGCCCCGGCGCAAGGCCGGTCTCGTAGAGGATCGAATGAACGAGACCCACCAGGTCCCCGAAACGGAATTGCACAGGGGAAAGATTGACCGCGATCTGCAAGGGGGTGGCCCAGGAGGCGGCGTCCTTGCAGGCCTGCCTGAGCGTCCATTCCCCTATTTCGACGATCGTGCCGTCCTGTTCGGCAAGGGAGACAAACGCGGTCGGCGAGACGAGCCCGTGTTTTGGGTGGTGCCAACGGGCAAGTGCCTCAAAACCAAAGATTTCGCCGTCTATGCGGGCTTGCGGCTGATAGTGGAGCACAAGTTCGCCGCGTGTGACCGCCGATCGCAAATCCTGCTGCAAGGCATAGCGTTCTCTCAGTCGCCGATCCATTTCCGGGTCGAAGAACTGCAGCATTCGGCGACCGTCCGCCTTGGCTCTGTAGAGCGCGGCGTCGGCATTTGCCATGAGCGATGCGGCACTGTCTCCGTCCCTCGGATAGATCACCGCGCCAATGCTCAGCCCGATTGAAATGTGCTGGCCGCGGATTTCGAATTCGCCCGCCGCCGATTCGAACAGACGGTCGGCGACTTCCCTGGCTCCGGCGGGTCGTTCATCCAGGGCCAGGACAAGCGTGAATTCGTCGCCGCCCATGCGGGCGACAAAGGCCTCCGGCGCCGCAGCCTGAAGACGCCGGGCGATGGTGCACAGGAGATCGTCACCGGCCGCGTGCCCAAAGACGTCGTTGGTCTCTTTGAAATGATCAAGGTCGATGCTGAACACGACAAAGCTGGCATGCTTTGCTCTCGCCCACTCGAGCGTCGTGGTCAGGTGCGCAGCAAGGGCCGTTCGGTTCGCCAGACCGGTAAGCGGATCGTGGTGCGCGAGATGCGCGATTTGCTCGTGCCGTGCCATGAGTTCGGTGCGCGCTACGTTCATGTTCTCGCGCGCTTCGTCCAGGCCGTGGGCGGCTTCCCTCACCTTGTCCTGGAGCAGGTTGAAGCTTTCGGCCATCTCTCCGAGTTCGTCACGAGAGTTTACCTGCACCGGCATGATGTTCACGGAGGCGTGCGCTGCAGCGAGGTCTCCACGCCCAAGAGCAGCCATGGCGAGGGAGAAGTCCTTCAGGGTTCCGGATGTCAAACGCTTTGCTGCGTCGCTCACCTCGGTTGCCGAATGGGTAATCATTCCCGGCATGACCAGGCCGACGCTGATGGTCATCAACGCGACAACGACAAAAATGTCCTCCAGCGCGGCGATCAGGGACGCATCGGCGTTGGGAACACTGCCGATCGCCAGGAAATAGCCGGCACCGTCAAGCACAAGCACAAAAAGCATGGCTCCCGTAAGCTTCAAGTGAAGCGTATGCGGCAGCAAGGGTAGACCCAGCGCGTGGCGATCCTCCAGGGCGCGCCAGGCGTAAAGCGCAGCACCCGAATAGGCCAACGCAAGACCGAACAGGACGGTAGGAAGGCCAAACTGCTGGAAGCCCAGTATGGCGGTCAACAGCCATATTGCCGCCGTGACCACGCCAAGGACGATCGTTCCTCTGGGAGCCCGGAAGGGTCGCTTGGCATCGGGGCTGTCACGGCGCAAGAGCCAGACTGCGATGTTCGGCATGCAGATGCTGATCAGGTAGGTGAAATTGGCTGCGGCGATCATCCAGAGGGGATAGCCGCACAGCATGAAACCGATTGCCGCGGCAGCGGTGAGCAGCGTTGCCGCCCAGGGGCAATCCGTTGTCGAGATGCGGCTGGCCAGGAATCTCGGCAGCAGGCCGTCTTCGCTCAGCTGCGCGAGGGTCCGCGCGGCGCCTGCCAATGGCTGCAACGTTCCATGGAACATGTTGAACATGATGAACCAGATGGCGGCCGCCTTGCCGAAACTGCCCAACAGGGGCGCAAACGTCGGCCCGAGAGCCATGGCAAGGTCCGTGCCGAGCGGCTCCGGTCCAAGCACACCCAGCCAAACCACCGGCAGGACAAGGAAGTAGATGCCGGCCATTGCCGCGCTGGCCCACATCGCCCGGGGAATGTTGCGGTTGGGGTCGATGGTTTCGCCGACATGGCAGGCTGCAGCCTCGAATGCCGGCGCGGCGAATCCGATCAGGTAGAGCCCCGCCATCACCGACGTGATATCGCCAAACAGGCCGGCAAACGGGCTGGTCAGCGCAAAATCCGTCGCCTTGCGCCAGTCGACTTCGCCACTGATGACCGGGACAAGGGACGAGAGAAACGCCAGTATTGCGGAGGCCGTGGCGACCGGTATCGCCAGTCGGACCACCCACTTGATTCCGCACAGATTGACTGCCGCAAAGAATGCGACAAGCCCGCAGGCGACCGCCTCCACGGGGAGGCCCGGCAGGTACCATTGCTGGATTGCAGACGCTGAAAGAATCGCGGTCAGTCCGCAGGTCGGAACCCAGCCCCACCAATAGCAAGTGCCCGTCAAGGCCGAGAGGACGGGACTGTAAGGCCTGAAAGCTTCCGCACACGCCGCAGAGATGCCGCCGACGCGGTTTGGCCACATGAGAACCAGTTCGGTCCACGCCGGCGCGGCAGCCCAGCCAAGCAGCAGGCCAATGAAGAGCAACGGAACCGCGGCGCTTCCCTGGCCGGGAATGTTCCCCTGGCCGACGAAAAGGGCGGTGATCAGAAAGAGGCTTTGATTGCTGCCACCCATGGCGAGCGCTGTCGTGCCCACCCATCCCAGGGTTCTCGGGTGCGGTCGAGAAGGGGTGACGTCGCGCATTCTGAGACATCCATTCCAGTGCGGAGCGCTGTCAGACTCGCGATCGTAAACTGTGTAGAGGTGTTTCTGTCTAACGCAGCGCTCTCGAAGTCAAAGATGAACCTAGGTGAGACATATTAAGACTTCGTACCAAGGCCGATCCGCTCGATAATCACTGTCGATTGGCGGGTACACGGTTCGACAATGTGCGTGCCGGCGCGGTGGGTCTTATCTCATTCGCTCTCGAAGTCGTCAGCCCTTTCATCTATGGGCATCGACGCAAAGACAAAGCGAATAGTCGAGAATACAAGCCGCCGATGGCTGTTTAACGATAAAATGATACTGTTGCCGAGCGCTCTCGTTCGAGAGTTGCAGATGAACGCGGCTGTAGATCGTCAACACGTTCACCGGCTTTTGCTGGGGTGCCTCGCCATTCTCGGGCAAGTTCGAAGCCTTCCAGTTCCGTGATGTGGGTGAAGGCATCGGCGAACGCCAGGGGCGCAGTTAGGGCGATGAACGTTCCCGCGCACCGTCTTGCAAGATCAACCGCCACCCGCTCGGCGACGTCCGCCCCATGTCTTTCGAAAAATGTGCTGCCACGCCGCCATGAAGATGACGATGTCATAGTCGCTCGCGAGGGTCTGCTCGACCTGGCGCTGTTTGGTGAGGTCGAGCACATCGAAGCTGTGCGGGAGAAGATCGATAGCCGTGGAACACGGACTTCGCGGTTTCGATGAACTCAAGGAAATAGTCGACACCGTGGATGGCAGCCGGCCCTTGCTTCGCCGCCTCGTAGGCGCCTATCGGCAAGAGGGCTAACGGGTTCAATTCTCGGGCAGTCCCTGACGCCGGGAAGGAAGAACGGATTGGCTTCCGTCAGGTCGCTGGCGCCACAGAACCACAGGCAACAAAAAAGCCCGGGCGAACCGGGCTTTTTGTCAGGCGTCTCAACCACGCTAAGCGGTTCGAAACGGGAATTTGGTGCCCAGAAGAGGACTCGAACCTCCACTCCTTGCGGAACACGGACCTGAACCGTGCGCGTCTACCAATTCCGCCATCTGGGCTGGTGCGGGCTCATGTAAGCGGGCAAGCGACAGGTGTCAACGCGCTTTTTTCAAACCCGCTCCTAGGGCGCCGGCTCAGTTTTCCAGCACGTCCTTCGACGCCACTGTGGAATCGGCGTTGAGCTTGTAGATCACCGGCACGCCGGTGCCGAGTTCGAGCTTGACGATCTCCTCGCCGCTCTTGCCGTCCAGCGCCATGATCAGGGCGCGCAGCGAATTGCCGTGCGCGGCGACCAACACCGTGCCGCCCCTCAGCACGTGCGACTGCATGTCGTGCAGGTAATAGGGCCAGACGCGGGCGCCGGTGTCTTTCAGGCTTTCGCCGCCGGGCGGCGACACGTCATAGGAGCGGCGCCAGATGTGCACCTGCTCTTCGCCCCACTTCTTGCGCGCGTCATCCTTGTTGAGGCCGGAGAGGTCGCCATAGTCGCGCTCGTTCAGCGCCTGGTCGCGGATCGTCTGCAGGTCGCTCTGGCCGACGGCGTCGAGAATGTGCTGGCAGGTCTTTTGCGCCCGGATCAGCGCCGAGGTGAAGGCGATGTCGAATTTCAAGCCGCGCGCCTTGAGTTTCTGGCCGGCTTCCTTGGCCTCCTTGTGGCCCTGTTCGGTCAGGTCGACATCGCGCCAGCCGGTGAACAGGTTCTTCAGGTTCCATTCGCTCTGGCCGTGGCGCACGAGCACGAGAGTTCCCGACATGTTTGCTCCTTCGAGTTGTGGGTAGGGTCAGCTCAGGCCGAGCACGTCCCGCATGGAATAAAGTCCCGGCTTCTTGCCGCGTGCCCAGAGCGCGGCCTTGACCGCGCCGCGGGCAAAGATCGCGCGGTCCTCGGCATGGTGCGACAGTGTGATGCGCTCGCCAGTGCCGGCCAGGATGACGCTGTGGTCGCCGACCACCGAGCCGCCACGCAAACTGGCAAAGCCGATCGTTCCAGGCTTGCGCACGCCGGTGTGGCCGTCGCGCACCCGCACATCGTTGCCGGAAAGGGGAATGCCGCGACCCGCGGCCGCCGCTTCGCCGAGCAGCAGTGCGGTGCCCGACGGTGCGTCGACCTTGTGCTTGTGGTGCATTTCGAGGATCTCGATGTCGAAATCGTCGCCGTCGAGCGCGCGCGCCGCCTGCTCGACCAGCACTGCCAGCAGATTGACGCCGAGGCTCATATTGCCGGACTTGACGATGGTCGCATGGCGCGCTGCCGCTTCTATCTTCGCATTGTCTTCGGCCGAACAGCCGGTGGTGCCGATGACATGGGCAATGCGCGCCTGCGCGGCATAGCCGGCGAATTCGACGGTGGCTGCCGGCGCGGTAAAATCGAGCACGCCGTCGGCCTTGGCGAACACCGGCAGCGGGTCGTCCGATATCGTCACATTGATGATGCCGATGCCGGCGAGTTCGCCCGCATCCTTGCCGAGATAGGGCGACCCGGTGCGCTCGACCGCGCCGACGACGCGCGCCCCCGGCATCGAATGGATGGCGCGGATCAGCGTCTGGCCCATGCGGCCGGCCGCCCCCACCACCACCAGGCCCATATCGCCGGATTCGCTCATACGGTCCTCCCCACCACCTTCTTTCCACGCGAACGCGGCAGCGGAGTTTGGATTGGCTTGGCGTCGTCGACAAGCCCCAGCCCCTTCTTGCCCTGCACCCGGTGGAACCGGGCATAAACGCTGTGCGGATCGGCCATCAGCGAGGCATGCGTGCCTTCTTCGACCAGCCGGCCCTGCTCCATGACGATGATGTGGTCGGCATTGACCACGGTCGACAGCCGGTGCGCAATCACGATGGTGGTGCGGCCGGCCATGACGTGGGTGAGCGCTTCCTGGACGCGGGCCTCGGCCTCGTTGTCGAGCGCCGAGGTCGCCTCGTCGAGCAGCAGGATCGGCGCATTGCGCACGATGGCGCGAGCAATCGAGACGCGCTGGCGCTGGCCGCCCGACAGCGTCGCGCCGCTTTCGCCGACCGGCGTGTCGTAGCCTTGCGGTTGCTGGCGGATGAAGTCGTCGGCCGCGGCCTGGATCGCCGCCTGTTCGATTTCGGCGTCGGTGGCCGAAAGCCGGCCATAGCGGATGTTGTCGCGGATGGTGCCTTCGAACAGATAGGGCGACTGCGAGACATAGGCGATCGAGCTTCGCAGCGAGTGTTTGGTGACCTTGGAAATGTCCTGGCCGTCGATTTCGATCGTGCCTGCATCGACATCGTAGAAGCGCTGCAGCAGCGCCACCAATGTCGTCTTGCCGGCGCCCGAGGCGCCGACGATGGCGGTCATCTTGCCGGCGGCGGCGGTAAAGCTCAGATCCTGCAGCACCGGCACTTCCTCGACATAGCGGAAGGACACGTTGTTGAACCGCACGGCGCCGGTGGCGAAATGTGCCTCTGCGGCGCCTGGCGCGTCGCCTTGCTTCGGCTCGCGGTCGAGCAGCTCGTAGATCATGCGCGCATTGACCAGCGCCCGCTCCATGCTGACCTGCATGCGCGCCAGACGTCGCGCCGGGTCATAGGCCAGGATCAGCGCGGTGATGAACGAAAACACCGCACCCGGCGGCTGGCCCAGCACCAGTGCCCGATAGCCGGAATAGCCGATGACTGCGGTCACCGCGAGGCCAGCCAGCATGTCGGAGATCGGCGACAGCCGTTCCGAGACGCGGGCGATCTTGTTGCTGCGCTGCTCCGCCGTTGCGGCAAGCTCGCCGATGCGGCGCGACAGCTCCTCCTCCATGGTGAAGGCCTTGACGATGGCGATGCCTTGCGTGGCCTCCTGCACCGCCCCGATCAGCCGGGAATTGATGAGCACCGATTCCCGGTTGATCTTGCGTACCCGACGCGTGATGTAGACGACGGCCCAGATCAGCGGCGGTCCGATCAGCAGCGAACTCAGCGACAGCACCGGATCCTGGTAGATCATGACGCCGACAAGGCCGACCAGCGTGACGGCGTCGCGGGTGATCGAGACGATGGTCAACGACAAAAGGTCGCGAATACCGCCGACATTCTCGTTGACCTGCGCCGCCAGCCGGCCCGAACGCGTGTCGTTGAAGAAGTCGACGCCGAGCTTCATCAGATGATCGAAGATGCGTCTCTGGTAGCGCGCCACCAGATTGTTCCCGATAGTGGCCAGCGCTACCGCCTGGCCGTAACCGGCGAAGCCGCGGATCATGAAGGCGCCCATGAAACCGGCGCAGATCCACAAGACGGCGCCGCCCTGCCGTTCGTAGAATATCTGGTTGACCATCGGCGCCATGATCCAGGCGCTGAAGGCCGTCGTGCCCGAAACCAGCAGCGAACAGATGATGGCGACGGCATAGTGCCAGCGATAGTCACGGCTGTTTTCAGCCAGGATGCGGCGCAGCACGGCCGAGACCTCGGTCGGCCGCACCTTCAATCTGTTTGGGCTTTGGAATGTCAAATCTGCAGCGCTTTGTCGGTTTCCGCGTCATAGAGCGGGCTGGAATTCGGCCCCCTCTTACCGCCCCGGCTACGGCTTGCCTATGGCGAAACTTCGTCGCGACCCAGGGTTGGGGTCACGAAAGCGGCAACCTTTTCCCGGAAAAGTCCCATGTTCGGTACGAAATGGATCACACCCGCCAGCGTCGTCCCGCGGTCTGGACCCCGAACAGCGAGGGGTTGCGGGCATAGGCGGCGAGGCCGAGAAGGGCTGCCAGCGGGTGGGTGATGACATAGACCGGCATGGAGCGCATCAGCGCGCTGTGCGGCGCCTTGTCCTCGAAGGCGGCGCGGAAATTGCCCTCCTTCAGCGCCGGCACGATCTTTTGCGCAATGCCGCCGGTCAAAAACACGCCGCCGCGGCTCATGAACACCAGCGCCAGATCCCCCGCGGTGCGGCCGAGGCAAGTGACGAACAGCGCCAGCGCTTCCTCGGCGACCGGATCGGTCTTGGCCAGCGCCGCTCCGGTGATTTCGGCCGGCGTGGTGAAGGGCGACGGTTTTCCGTCCGCCTTGGCCACCGCCCTGTAGACATTGACCAAGCCGCGCCCGCACAGGATCTGTTCGCCCGAAATGCGGCCTTCGAGCTTCTCGATATGCGGAAAAACCTCGAAATCACGGGGTGTGCGCGGGCCGATGTCCATATGGCCGCCTTCGCCCGGCACCGGTATCCAGTGGTTGAGGGCATGCACCAGCCCGGCGACGCCGAGCCCGGTGCCGGGACCGAGCACGACGCGTCCGGCATTCTCCTCCGGCGTGCCGCCGCCGATCTTTTCCATATGCTCTTCGCCGAGCGCCACGACGGCCAGCGCCTGCGCCTCGAAATCGTTGAGCACGACGATGTCGCTCAGGCCCAGATTGGAAAACATGTGCTTCGGCTTCACCACCCAGGGGCAGTTGGTGAGCGGGATCTCATCACCATCGACCGGCCCGGCAATCGCCAGCACCGCCGAATTCGGCCGGATGGAGGAGCGGTCGAGCACCGCGGCCTGGATCGCCTCGTCGATGGTGTTGAAATTGGCCGTCTGCACGATCTGCGGCTCGCCGGCTTCCGAATTCGCGTCGAGCACGATCGAAAAGCGCGCATTGGTGCCGCCAATATCGCCGATCAGCACTGGAAACCGCAACGCTGCGTCGTCGTCGACTGCCATACTCTTGGTCGTCCCCTTTGTGGCGACGTTGCGCCGTTTCAATCGATTGACTAGCGCATGGCCCGTAAAAGGGAAAGCGTCAGTTCGCCATTACTGACCGACGTTTGCCGGCGGCCGTCGCCTTGGCAGGGGAATGCCGATCTCGGGCGTGGCGGTGAAGGCGTTGGCCGTGCCTGGCAAGCCGCCGGCGTTGCCGGCAATCGGCGGCGCAGGCGCGTCCGGTTCCGGCGCCCTGGCAGCGATCGGCACGCCGCCGCCGCGATAGGTGACGGCTTCAACGGAGTCGGCATCGGGCTGGTCGAGCACGAACTGGCACTGTTTCGGCAGGTTCGCCATCGTCATCACGTCGCGCGCCTTGGGCGCATCCGGGTTCTTGTTGGGGCGCCACGGCTCCTCGGTGAACCACCAGGCCAGCGGCTTGCCGCAGCCGTCATCGTCGGGCGTCGCTTCCTGTCCCTTGCAGTTGGGCGAGCCCGGCTGACAGCCGATACGGATGTGGAAATGATAGTCATGGCCCCAGAACGGCCGGATCTTGCGCAGCCAGGAGCGGTCGCCGGTGACAGTGTCGCAGAGCTTCTTCTTGATGCCGGGATTGACCAGGATGCGCTCGACTTCGGGATAGCTGGCCGCCCGCTTCAGCAACTGCGTGTGCATCGGCTTCCACAGCCGATCCTTCACCAGGTGCGTCTTGTCGTCGACCATCAGCGTGGCGCTGATGTTTTCGCGCTCCTGGGTGGTGAGCTTGCGGTCGGGCATCGGCGTCAGCCAGATGTCGGCGTCGAGGCCGATCTGGTGCGACGCGTGCCCGGTCAGCATCGGCCCGCCGCGCGGCTGCGAGATATCGCCGATCAAAAGGCCCGGCCAGCCATCGGCGGCGGCGTCGCGCGACAGTTTCTCGATCAGCGCGATCATCGTTGGATGGCCCCAGCGGCGGTTGCGCGAGGGACGCATCACTTCCCAGTTCTGGCCGTCCATCGGAATGGCGACGCCGCCGGTGAAGCAGCCCCTGGAATAGAAGCCGAAGGATTGCGCCGCGGCCACCGCCGGCAGCTTCTTGGCGCCGAACAGGTCTTTTGCGCGCGGCTCGGCCGTGATTGCGCCCGCCGCCAGTCCGGCCAGTGCCACGATCGCCAGTGCCGCCGTCAGGAACGGCCGTCTGCCGGGCAAGGATCGCATCGAAATCGTCATGAGCCCCCTCTGCAACAAGCCGCGCAACTCGGCGAATCATACCACGCCCGTCGCCGCGTTTCGATTACGCTCGCTTCATCGGGCTGCGCGGCTCGCCGTCGCGCCAGCTGCCGTCGGCCCACATCCGGTCGAACGCCTTGCGGTAATCCGGAAAGCGGAACCGATATCCGGCGTCCTTGATCGCCTTGTTGGCGACGCGCTTGTTCTCGCCATAGAAGGACCGCGCCATGGGCGAAAGTTGGGCGGTCTCGAAAGGAATTTCCGGCGGCGGCTCGACGCCCATCAGCGAAGCGGCATAAGTAACGACATCCTGCGGGGGCGCCGGCTCGTCATCGGTGACGTTGAAAATGCCGCCCGTATTGCCGCCAATGAGATGCCACAGCGCACCGGCAATGTCGTCGCAATGGATGCGGTTGAACACCTGGGCGGGCTTGACCAGCCGCCGTGCGGTGCCGTTCTCCAGATTGACCAGAGCGTTGCGGCCCGGCCCGTAAATGCCGGAAAGCCGCAGGATTGCCACCGGCTTGCCAATCTCGCGGCCAAGCTCCAGCCAGTCCTGCTCGGCCGCCACCCGCATTGCCGAGCGCTTCGACACCGGCCGGCAAGCGGCCGTCTCGTCGACCCAGGCGCCGTCATAATTGCCATAGACGCCGACAGTCGAGAGATAGCCGATCCATTCAAGTGCCGGCATCGCCGCGATCGCCTGGCGCGCCGCATTCAGCACGGGGTCACTGGCCTCTTCCGGCGCCACCGAGACGACCATGTGGGTGGTTTTCTCCAGCGCGTCGCTGATTTCAGGGGTCAGCGCGCCGTCGAAGAGCAACGGCATAATGCCTGTCTGCCTGAGAGATTCGACCTTTTCCGGCGTGCGCGTGGTGCCGAAAACCGGCACGACTTGCTTGTTGGCGCGGGCAAACGCCTTGCCCGAATAGCCCGCGCCGAAGATGAAGACCTGCTTTTCGCTCATGCATGCGCCTCAATTGGCAGCGCGGACAGCCATTCGTCGCGCACTGTCGCGTCGGTTTCGGTTTTCGAGCCGGCAGCGGCCAGCTCGCTGAATTCGGTATCCGGCACCAGCCGCGCCAGCGCCCACACCGCCGCACCGCGCACCAAAGGAGAGGCATCGCCAAGCAAGGCGCGAACGTCGCCGGCCAGCGAAGCATCTCCAGAATTGCCGGCGGCGATCAGCACATTGCGGACAAAGCGGTCGCGGCCGATGCGCTTGATCGGCGAGCCCGAGAAGAAGGCTCTGAACGCCGCGTCGTCCAGCTGCAACAGCTCCGAAAGCTTCGGCTCACGCAATTCGGCGCGGGCGGCAAGCTTTGCTTCCGAGGCGGCGCGGGCGAACTTGTTCCACGGGCAGGCGGCAAGGCAATCGTCGCAGCCGTAAATGCGATTGCCGATCTTGTCGCGGAATTCGTGCGGGATCGGGCCCTTGTTCTCGATGGTGAGGTACGAGATGCAGCGCCTGGCATCGAGGCGGTAGGGTGCCGGAAAGGCATCGGTCGGGCAGGCATCGAGGCAGGCGCGGCAGGAGCCGCAATGGTCTGCCTCGGCCGCGTCGGGCTCGAGCTCGGCGGTGGTGAAGATGGTGCCGAGGAACAGCCAGGAGCCGTGCTCGCGGCTGACCAGGTTGGTGTGCTTGCCTTGCCAGCCGAGCCCGGCGGCCTCAGCCAGCGGCTTTTCCATCACCGGCGCCGTATCGACAAAAACCTTCACGTCGCCGCCGGCCCGCGCCACGATCTTGCCGGCGATCTCCTTCAGCCGGCCCTTCATAATTTCGTGATAGTCGCGGTTTTGCGCATAGACGGAGATCGCGCCGCGATCGCGTCTTGCCTGCAGCGCACGCGGATCGCGGTCTGGCCCGTAATTCATCGCCAGCACGATGATCGAGCGCACCTCGGGCCATAGCGTCGAAGGCTCGCTGCGGCGCGCGAGTGTCTCGGCTATCCACGCCATCGAGCCGTGAAAGCCGTCGGCGACGAATTCGGCCAATCTGGCTGGTGCCAGCGGGATGGCATCGGGGGTGGTGACGGCGACGGCATCGAAGCCGGCGCGCCGCGCCTCTGCGTCGATCAGCGCGCGCAAGGTTTGGCTTCTAGAAGTCGAGGTCCGCATAATGCGACACCGGCGACAGGCCGCGCACCCGGTCGGAGAGCAGCGGCCGGAACGACGGCCGCGACTTCACCCGCGTGTACCACTCGCGCGCTGCGGCGTGTTCGCGCCAGTCGATCTCGCCGAGATAATCCAGCACCGACAGCGTCGCGGCCGCTGCCAAGTCGGCATAGGTGACCTTGCTGCCGGCCAGCCAATGACGGGTGCCGGCCAGCCAGTTGGTGTATTTCATATGCTGGCGGATGTTGGCGCGCGCGGCCCGGATCGCGCCAGAATCGGGCGAACCGCCGCCCGCCGTCTCCGGCATGATCGGCTTCAGCACGCGTTCGCGCACCAGATGTCGGGTCACTTCGCCTTCAGCCTTGTTGAGATACCAGTCTGTGAGACGGCGGATTTCGGCGCGCTGCATCGGGTCTTCGGCAAACAGGCGCTTGTCGCGCTTCAAGACGCCGCGCGTCTCGTCGAGATATTCGGCGATCACCATAGCGCCGACGATCGGCACGTCGCCTTCGGCAAGCAGGATCGGCAAGGTGCCGGCCGGGTTCAGCGCCAAAAATTCCTTGCGCCGCGTCCACGGTTTTTCCTCGATCAACGCCAGCTCCTCGCCATACTCGCCGAAGGCGAGGCGAACGAAGCGGCAGGTGGCGAACATCGGGTGATGGAAAAGCGTCAGCATGGTTCCGCGATAATTCAGCGCACTGGCGAATCGCAGGGCGCACCGGTAAGTCTTGGCGGCCCGTCATGCGGCCGTCACGGTGTTGCGACCTATAGGGGGACTTGCCCGCCGTGACAAGCAAGCCATTTGCAAGCCGTTTCCTTCCGTCACTTTGAATGCCGAGGTTGCCATGGATAGCCACACCATTGTCGAAGCCCTGCTGCTCGGCCTGCTCGAGGGGCTGACCGAGTTCATTCCGGTCTCCTCGACCGGCCATATCCTGCTCGCCGGCCACTTTCTCGGCTTCCATTCCACCGGCAAGGCCTTCGAGATCCTGATCCAGCTCGGCGCCATCCTGGCGATCCTCAGCGTCTATTTCCGCCGCCTGTGGCAGATGCTGCTCGACCTGCCGCATGACCGGCTGACGCGGCATTTCGTCCTCGGCATCCTGATCGCCTTCCTGCCGGCCGCCATCATCGGCGCGCTGGCGCATGATTTCATCAAGACGGTGCTGTTCGAATCGCCAAGGCTGATCTGCATCATGCTGATCATCGGCGGTGTCATCCTGCTGGTCGTCGACCGCATGAAGCTGCAGCCGGTCTACCGCGATGTCGAGCGCTTCCCGACAAGGCTTTATCTGCAGATCGGCCTGTTCCAGTGCCTGTCGCTGATCCCCGGCACGTCGCGTTCCGGTTCGACCATCGTCGGCGCACTGCTTCTGGGCGTCGACAAGCGCGCGGCGGCCGAATTCTCCTTCTTCCTCGCCATCCCGACCATGGTCGGCGCCTTCGCCTTCGACCTGTTCAAGAACCGCAACGTGCTGACCACGGCCGACCTGCCGATCATCGCCATCGGCTTCGTCGCCGCCTTCGTCACCGCGCTGTTCGTCGTGCGCTTCCTGCTCGATTACGTCTCGCGCAACGGCTACTCGCTGTTCGGCTGGTGGCGCCTGGTGGTGGGTGGCGTCGGGTTGGTGGCGTTGATGATCTGGGGGTGAGCTTTACCCTCCCCTTGTGGGGGTCCGAAGGACGGGCGAGACACGTGGCTCGCCCCGGCAAGTCGATCCGCAAAGCGGATCGGGGTGGGGGGCGGCGCCATACCCCCGCCCCGGTTCGCCTACGACGCTTCGCGTCGCCTGCTCACCGACCCTCCCCACAAGGGGGAGGGTAAAGGGCTTCAGCTCCTCCCATAAAACGCATTCTCGACATGCACCGGCCAGCGCCAGGGCAGCACCGCCACCATGTCGAAACGCATCGACAGTTTTCCATAATCCGGCTGCCGCGACAGCCAGATGTCGGCGGCGCCCTCGATGCGACGCTCGGATTCGTGGCCGATCGCCTCCATCGCTTCCATCAGCGTGCGCCGCGCCTTGACCTCGACGAACAGCACCAGGTCACCGCGCCTTGCGATCAGGTCGATTTCGCCGAAGCGGGTGCGATGACGGCGCGCGAGAATGCGGTAGCCCTTCAGCATCAGCGCCGCCGCCGCCAGCCATTCGCCGCGATGGCCGCGCCGATAGGCCTTTTGGCGGCTGGCGGCCGGCCGCTCAGCCACCGCTGCCTTCTCCGCCGTCCTTGAGTTCCAGCAGCCGCCGATACAGCGCCTGCTTCTGCCCGCCGGTCATCTTCGCCGCTTCCGCTGCCGCCTTCGACGCCGGCATTTCGGCGGCCAGCGATAGCAGCAGCCGGTCGATGTCGGCGGGTTGGTCGGCCTTGACCTCGGCGGGCCCGACGCAGATGACGATCTCGCCCTTCGGCGTGTCGGCCGCCGCATAGTGGTCGGCCAGCGCCTGCAGCGTGCCGGTGCGCATCTCTTCAAAAGTCTTGGTCAGCTCGCGGCCGATGGCAGCCTTTCGCTCACCGCCCAGCGCCTCGACCATGGCGACCAATGTCTCGGCCAGCCGGCGAGGGGATTCGAAAAAGATCAGCGTCGCCGGCACCGTCTTGAACGTCTCCAGCTTGGTCAGCCGCTGCCCTGATTTCACCGGCAGAAAGCCCGCGAACAGGAAGGCGTCCGACGGCAGGCCGGAAGCGGTGAGTGCCGCCAGCGGCGCCGAAGGTCCGGGGATCGGCACCACGCGCAGGCCGCGCTCCTGCGCCTCGCCGACCAGCCGGTAGCCGGGATCGGAGATCAGCGGCGTGCCGGCATCCGAAATCAGCGCCACGCTCTGCCCGGCCTCGAGTGCCGCGATCAGCTTCGGTCCGGCCTCGCCGGCATTGTGCTCGTGATAGGCCGTGGTGCGCCGCCGAATGCCGTAGCGGTCGAGCAGCACGCGCGAGACGCGGGTGTCCTCGCAAGCGACGATGTCGGCGGCGGCCAGCGTTTCCAGCGCGCGCAGCGTGATGTCGGAGAGATTGCCGATCGGCGTCGCCACCAGATACAGCGCCGGTTCTAGCGGTCGGGCCGGCATCTCGGTCTGGCCGATCACATAGCTGTGTTTTTCGCCGGTCACCGCTCACATCTCCGTTCGGCCCTGTTTGGCACGGCGCAGGCGCGGTTGCAAAACGCCAGATCTCGCGCGCCCAACCTCACGCGGAAGTAATCCGGCCGCCATGTCTTTGCCATAGTGGGGAACGAAACCGTGGCCGGCGGATTGAATACCTGAGTCTCTTGAGGAGGAGGACAGGATGGACAGCCTGAAATTGCAGGACGTTTTCGAGCCCTACTATGCCGGGCGCAAGCGCTTCGCTGCGCCGCGCGACAAAAGCCAATCAGCCGAAGCCCGGGACGAGGCTATCCGCAGGGAAGCTGGAAAGCGGCTTCTGCGCAGCGTGCTTGCCGAGGCCCGCACCGAAATCGAGATCGACACCGAAAGCACGACGGAGCACTGACCGGACGATGCCCAACCGTTTCGATATCTTCATCACCCGTCTTGAAACCAAGAGCGCCAGGGAAAGCGTGCCGCCGCATCCGATGAACGACCAGCACAGCGTCCGCCGCGACAAGGCCGACGCCAAGCCGGTCCGGAACGGCGACGCGCATGCCGACAAGGACCGCGGCAAGCGCCGCTTCAAGCACGACGCTTAGCCACAGAAAGCCTTTTGCGATTGACGGGCACAGCCCTGCCTTCGTCATCCTAGGGCGAAGCAAGGAGCGAAGCGACGCGGCGCAGACCCTAGGATTCATTCCGTGACGTCTGCCGAAGGATGCAGCGGCGCGGAATTCTGAACCGCTGCAACGCCTTAACCTCAACGGCATGGATCCTCGGGTCAAGCCCGAGGATGACGAAGGCGTGGGTGTGAAACGCCAACCACATCAGTCAGCCCAGATATCGCTGCACCTTCACTTCCAGCAATCGCACCAACACCGGATCCATGAATTCATAGTCATCCGGGATATCGAGGCAGATCAGCCGAGCCTTCTTCAGGCTCGTCTTGAATTTCTTCTGCAGTTTGGTGCGGTGCGCCTTTCCATGACGAAGATGATGTCGGCCCACGCCACCAGTTCATGCGTCAGCGGCGTATCGGCATCGTGATTGGTGCCGGCCGAGGCAACCTCGATATCCCGGCGTTTTGAAAACACCTGCTCGGCGGTCGGGCTGCGCAAACGGTTCTGGCTGCAGACAAAGAGAACGTTCCTCACCGACTACTCATCCCAGATCTCACGCTGATTTTTGCTGAGTGGGATGTACTGATCAAATGTGAGTCCATTCAGATCAAACTCGAACAACTCATCCTTGGCGATCCCGCGAAGCTTATTTCCAATATATGTTATGAAACTGAGGACAACGCTGAATTCGCTCAAGTGGGACAATTTTAGTTTCGATGTGACCGTTGCGTTCCTGATGAAAATCACCTGAGCCTCAAATAGGTCGTCATGCTCTGGAGATCTCAAGATTTCGGTCAATCCAAACTCGAACACATCATCCGTGTTCAATGTCATCAAGGTCTCGTGAATCAGGAACTTCATCGAAGGACTCATCTCGGATGCGGCGCTGCGCGCCCTCGGCTCAACAAGCCGAACGTCTAGCATCCTTGCTCAGGCCGATAAATCGTCCACACAGACCAGCCACTTGGCCTGTGGGCTTACCGCGCCAGATCCGCCACCACGGCATCGAGCACGATCATGCCGGCCGGCGTGGCGCGCAGCCTTGCATTGCCGATCGGCGCCACCAGTCCTTCGCCCTGCAGCACCGACAGCCGCGCGCTGGATAGGCCGCGGCCGGAAAACGCCTCGTAGCGGGTGAGGTCGATGCCTTCGGCCAGCCGCAACCCCATCAGCAGGAACTCGTCGGCCTCCTCCGAGCGCGTCAGGATCTCGCCGCCGGTGATGCCATGGCCCTTGGCCTCGACCAGATTGGCCCATGTCTCTGGCATCCGCTCGGCGATGGTGACGGTACGGTGGCCGTTTTCGATGAAGCGGCCATGCGCACCCGGCCCGACGCCGACATATTCGCCGTAACGCCAATAGGTCAGATTGTGCCGGCTCTCGGCGCCTGGCCTGGCGTGGTTGGAAATCTCGTAAGCCGGCAAACCATGCGTCGCGGTGACCTCCTGCGTCAGCGCGTAAAGGTCGGCCGCCCGGTCATTGTCGGGAATGGTGAATTTGTGCGCCGCGTGCAGTGCGTGGAACGGCGTGCCTTCCTCGATGGTCAGCTGGTAGAGGGAGAGATGGTCGGCGGCGTGGCCGATCGCCTGTTCGAGCTCCGCCTGCCAGGCGTCCAGCGTCTGGCCGGGACGGGCATAGATCAGATCGAAGGAAAGGCGCGGAAAGATCTCGCGGGCGAGCCCAATGGCATGCAAGGCTTCCTCGACATTGTGCAGCCGCCCGAGAAAACGCAAATCCTTGTCGTTCAATGCCTGCACGCCGAGCGACACACGGTTGACGCCGGCGGCCCGATAACCGCGAAAACGCTCGGCCTCGACCGAGGACGGATTGGCTTCCAGCGTCACCTCGATGCCGTCCGGCACCGTCCAGTTCTTCGCCACCGCATCCAGCACCGCCGCCACCGTCTGCGGCTGCATCAGCGACGGCGTGCCGCCGCCGAGAAAGATGCTGGTCACGTCGCGCGGCCCGGTGCGCTCGCGCATATGCTTCAGCTCGGTCTCGAAGGCGCGGGCAAAGCGCTCCTGGTCGACCGGCTGGTGGCGGACATGGCTGTTGAAGTCGCAATACGGGCACTTGGCCGCGCAGAACGGCCAATGGATATAGACGCCGAAGCCCGGGCTGCGGTCGGTCAACATCTCAGGCCGAACCAAGTCGGGCGCGGGCGAATTTCTGGAAGGCGCGGGCGCGGTGCGACAGCGCCGTCAACTGGCCGGGCTTCCAGCCATGCTTTTCCTCGGCGCTCATCTCGCCGAACGTCTTTTCGAAACCGTCGGGCAAAAACACCGGGTCGTAGCCGAAGCCAAGCTCGCCGCGCGGCGGCCAGACCAGCGTTCCCTCAGCCTCGCCGCGATAATATTCGGCCTCGCCGTCTGGGAAGGCGAGGCAAATGACGGCAACAAAGCGGCCCTTGCGCTGCGCCGGCTGGGCGGCGCCGACCTCCTGCATGGCCACTTCGGTGCGCTGCATGGCCATGCCGAAATCACGAGTGCCTTCCGGGGTTTCGGCCCAGTTGGCGGTGTAGACGCCGGGCGCGCCGTCGAGCGCATCGACGCACAGGCCGGAATCGTCCGATAGCGCCGGCAGGCCGGTGGCTTCAGCCGCCGCAAAGGCCTTGATGTAGGCATTTTCCTCGAAGGTGGTGCCGGTCTCGTCCGGTTCCGGCAGGCCGTAGTCCTTGGCCGACTTCGCCTCGAAGCCGAACGGACCCATCAGATCGGCGAATTCGCGCAGCTTGCCCGCATTGTGGCTGGCGACGACGATCTTCTTTCCATCGAGAGAATGCATCAAAGGCCCCAGATCCGTGGCTCGGCAAACTCGATCGAATTGCCCGAGGGGTCGCGTATATAGATCGAGCGCCCGCCTTGCGGCCATTCGAATTCGCTTTCGATGGCAATGTTTTTCGCCTCAAGCTGCGCCTTCCAGCGGGCGAGCTCATCAGCGCTTGCCGCAAAGCAGAGATGGCCCTCGCCGACCGTGCCATGCGGCGGCACTTTCAGCCGCGCATCCGGCGCCGGCGGGATTTTGGTCGCCTCGGCGTTGAAGATCAGCAAAACACCGGCGCCGCAGCGGAAGAAGATATGCCTGCCTTCGACCTTGCCGAGCAGGTCGAGGCCGAGGATGTCGCGGTAGAAGGCTTCGGCGGCGGCGAGATCAGTGACGTATACAGCTGATTCAAGGATAGCAGAGGGCGTCACGAGGCACCCCCCTCTGTCCTGCCGGTCCCGGCCCTTCGCTGACGCTCCGGGCGTTCGTCGCTCCGAAAGCCAAGCAATTGGCTTCCCGTCCGCTGCGCGGACCACTCCTCACCCCCCTCAAGGGGGGAGATCGGCAGCTTCGAGGCTGCTGCCCACATTTCAGCGTTGGCGATTGGCGATTGCCAAGATGACATCCAATCTCCCCCCTTGAGGGGGAGATGGCCGGCAGGCCAGAGGGGGGTGTCCAGGCTCGGCATTGGAGGATCAGGCCACAGCCATCTGCTGCAAACTGACCAGCCGCTGAATGCCCTTCTTGGCCAGCCCCATCAGCTCCGCGAACTGCCCTTCCGAGAAAGGCTCGCCCTCGGCGGTGCCCTGGATTTCGACGATGCCGCCCTTGCCGGTCATGACGAAATTGGCGTCGGTGCCGGCTGACGAATCCTCGATATAATCGAGGTCGATGACCGGCTGGCCGTCATGGATGCCGCAGGAAATCGCCGCGACATGGTCTTTCAGCACTTTGGCGACGCTGGCCATCTGCCGTGCTTCCATCCAGCGCAGGCAATCGTAGAGCGCGACCCAGCCGCCGGTGATCGACGCGGTGCGGGTACCGCCATCGGCCTGGATGACGTCGCAGTCGACAGTGATCTGCTGCTCGCCCAGCGCCTGCAGGTCGACCACGGCGCGCAGCGAACGGCCGATCAGGCGCTGGATTTCCAGCGTGCGGCCGCCCTGCTTGCCCGCCGAGGCTTCGCGGCGCATGCGCTCGCCGGTCGAGCGCGGCAGCATGCCGTATTCGGCCGTCACCCAGCCCTTGCCGGAATTGCGCATCCAGCCCGGCACCTTTTCCTCCAGGCTCGCCGTGCACAGGACATGCGTGTCGCCGAACTTCACCAGGCACGAGCCTTCGGCGTGTTTGGACACGCCGCGCTCGAAGGAGATGGCGCGCATTTCGTCGGCTTGGCGTTTGGAGGGGCGCATCGAGGCCTCTTTCTGTTCTTTTTGCAGTTGCGTCGGCGGCTTGTAGACGCATGCAGCCCATGGCGCAAAGGAAAATGGCCGCAATCGCGGCGCCGTGACCGCATACTGCATTGGGCGATCGCAAGAGCGACGCCGCCCACCGCAGACGCGGCAGCGGGCGATCTGGAACAAACGCCGCTGACCGCAAGTGCGGCAGCGGGTTGCGTAGGGGCGGAGGAAGTCTATATCCTTTAGCCGGAGGTTTTTGGCCCGAATGACCAAGGCAGTCACCGAACCCAGTCTGCTGGCGCCCGCGCTGCAGTCGCTCGACATGCGCTCGCGCGACATTTTCCGGCGCATCGTCGATTCCTACCTCAAGGATGGCGAGCCTGTGGGATCGCGCAGCCTGTCGCGCATCCTGCCATCGTCGCTGTCGCCGGCCACCATCCGCAACGTGATGAGCGACCTCGAACATCTCGGCCTGATCTACGCCCCGCATATCTCCGCTGGGCGCCTGCCGACGCAGACGGGCCTGCGCTTCTTCGTCGATGCCTTCATGGAGCTCGGCGACCTCTCCGACGAGGAACGTCGTGTCATCGAGGCGCAGGTGCGCGCCTCCGGCTCGGGCGCGACGCTGGAACACATGCTGACCGAGGCCAGCCAGATGCTGTCGGGCATGTCGCGCGGCGCCGGCCTGGTGCTGGCCACCAAGAACGAGGTGGCGCTGAAGCACATCGAGTTCATCCAGCTCGAGCCGACCAAGGCACTGGCCGTGATGGTGTCGCAGAACGGCGATGTCGAGAACCGCGTCGTCGACCTGCCGGCCGGCATCACGGTGTCGCAGCTGCACGAAGCCTCCAACTTCCTCAATGCCCATATCAGGGGCCGCACGCTGGCCGAGGCGCGCATCGAGATCGCGCGCATCAAGGACGAGACCAGGGCCGCCCTCGACACCCTGTCGCAGGACCTGGTCGAAAAGGGCCTGGCAGTGTGGGCCGGCGCCGACAGCGGCCTGCCGGCGCGCCTCATCGTGCGCGGCCGCGCCAATCTGCTCGAAAACGTCACCGCCCAGGCCGACATCGAATTGCTGCGGCACCTGTTCGAGGACCTGGAGACGCAGGACGGGCTGATCCAGCTGCTCGACCTCGCCGAGGACGGGCCAGGCGTGCGCATCTTCATCGGCTCGGAAAACAAGCTGTTTTCGCTGTCGGGCTCGTCCCTGGTGGTGGCGCCCTATCGCGACAAGGACGCCCGCGTCGTCGGCGCGCTCGGCGTCATCGGCCCGACCAGGCTCAATTATGCCCGCATCGTGCCGATGGTCGACTATACGGCGCAGCTGATTACGCGCATGTTGAGATAAGTTGGCATCACCGCAAAGGAGGGCGCAGAATGGCGCTTGAATCGTTCAAGGCCCAGATCAGTCTGCTGCTCGAGGAAATGGTCAACCAGCCCGAGGACGAGCACGAAATCCAGGAGCAGCTGCGCGAAAAGCTCCGCGAAATGCGCGCCATGGGCCTGCCGCTGCCGGACGATCTCGTGAAGCTGGAAAAGCGTCTCGACGACGATCTCGACGTCGAGGAAGAAGACAGCTGACGGTTTCCCTCGAATCTGCGAGCGCAACCTTCCTTTTTGGATGCGCCCGCCCAATATCTGCTTGATGCAGCAGCCGGGCGCGGCGTGAATTCGAGGAGGACAGCATGATCCGGATTGCCGGCCTGGCGGGCCTTGCCCTGCTTGTGGCCACCAGTGCCTTCGCTCAGGACCAGCCGTTGCTGACGGGCAAGGACGCGTTCGGCGATTGGAAGGCCGACAAACCGGGCGTGCGCCGGCTGATCAAGCCGGCTGATCTCGAAAAACCCTATCTCACCGAATCCGCCTCCAACGGCGCCGGCCTCGGCGATCGGCCCGAAGGCGCCAAGCCCGTCCTGCCGCCAGGCTTCTCGGCGGAATTGATCGCTTCCGGCATCGCCAATCCGCGCGTCGTGCGCGTGGCGCCGAATGGCGATTTGTTCGTTGCCGACAGCGACGCCAACCAGATCCGCGTCTATCGGCTGGCCGAGGGCAGCGCGAAGCCGGCCGAGGACGGCATTTTCGCCGGCGATCTCAACCAGCCCTACGGCATCGCCTTCTACCCGCCTGATGACAAGCCGCAATGGGTCTATGTCGCCAACACCGACAGCGTGGTGCGGTTTGCCTATCGCGACGGCGACCTGAAAGCCTCAGGCGAAGCGGAGATAATCGTCTCCGACATCCCGTCGGGCGGCCACTGGACCCGCGACATCGCCTTCTCGCCCGATGGCAAGACGCTGTATGTCTCGGTCGGTTCCGGATCGAATGTCGCCGAGGGCATGGGGAAGGAACCGCGTGGCGGCCTCGACGCCTGGGCCAAAACCATGTCTCCAGGCACCGCCTGGGGTCGGGAGGGCGGCCGTGCCGACGTGCTGGCCTTCGACGCTGACGGCAAGAATGGCCGCATCGTCGCCACCGGCCTGCGCAATTGTTCGGGTATGACTGTGCAGCCGGCGACCGGCGCGCTGTGGTGCGTCGTCAACGAGCGCGATGGGCTGGGCGACAATGTGCCGTTCGAATACGCCACATCGGTCAAGGACGGCGCCTTCTATGGCTGGCCTTGGTACTATATCGGCGCCAATGAGGATCCGCGCCACAAGGGCGCGCGGCCCGACCTCGCCGGCTCGGTCACCGTACCCGACGTGCTGATGCAGGCGCATTCGGCGCCTCTCAACATCGCCTTCTACGACGGCGGCAATTTTCCGGCCGAGTATAGAGGCGATGCCTTCGTCGCCCTGCACGGCTCATGGAACCGCGGTGTGCGCACCGGCTACAAGGTGGTGCGGCTGAAATTCAGCGACGGCAAGCCGACCGGCGAATATCAGGATTTCATCACCGGCTTCGTCCTCTCCGACGATGCGGTCTGGGGCCGACCGGTCGGTGTCGCGGTGGCCAGGGACGGCGCGCTCATCCTCACCGAGGACGCCAACGGCACTATCTGGCGCATCACTCATGTCGACGGGCCCACCTGAGCCGGCGAATAGCGCGATTCGGGTCTGGGCACGTCCCGATGGATCGCCTTGGGATAGGTATGAATCACCTCGGCCGATGAGACGTGGTCGTCGAATCCGGTATCCCTGAGATTGAAGAGGCCGACCGAGCCGAAGGACTTCTTCGCCCCTTGCGCAAAGTGGCCGTCGTTGAAATCGTGTTCGTAGAGCGTCACCGTGACGTGGCCGTCCTTGAGCTTCGGCACGTAAACACTGCTGATCGTGTCGTTGGCGACGCCCAGCTGGTTGACGTTGAAGCGATAGACGTCCTGCACCATGCGCCGGGCCGCATTGCCGTTGATCATCCAGTATTCGCGCCGCGATGCGCGGTTCTGGTCGTCAAGCTTGAGCGCTGCCTTGCGGCCAAGCCCGAGCCAGTGCTCGAACACCATCACATTGGCGCCCCAGGGGTAGGGATAATTGGACTTGTCGACGATGCGCCGCACGCCGGTGTCGGGAATCTCATTGGTGTCGACATAGTCCAGCCATTGCAGCTGGAACGACGCTTCCACGTTGAGGTCGCTGTTGCGCGGATCGGAAGCAACGATGCGCCAGTCGGAAACCGGCGGATATTTGGTGTCGAGGTCGATGTAGAATCCGGCCTTGGCATTGTCGCCGGGGTCCGGGGAGTCGCGCTCTAACGCGACCAGCCGCACCTCGAAACGGTTGTTGACGACCAGCGGATAGATCATCGGATGAACGGGGTGAGCGCCGGGGTTCCGGCTGTCGGTAAAGTACCCAGGCGCTGGGACGATATCGCTCGCGCCCTTGTCGAACAGGCTGAAGGCCTGCCGGCCCTCGAACCACAGATACCATTCCAGCTCGTGCCCGCGCGCCTCGGAACAGGGCTTCCATTGCAGAAGCTGGATGTGAAGTCGTTTCGCTAGCATGGGCAGCTCCTGTCGGTGTAGCCGCGCACGAGCGCAGCTAATAGGGATTGCAACGTGCGGTGGGGCGGATGGGGGATAGCCGCTCTTCCCCGGCGCGTAAGTGAACCATCTCTCTTTTCGGCGGTGCCCGGGCGACCGTTCGAGCCGCTGGCGCAATCGAATCCGTTTTACCCCTGGCGGCTTTCATGCCATCAGGGGCCGTTCACGGGGTGCAAACCGTCATGACCCTCACCGGCTTTCTCGCTTACAGCGCCGCACTCGGCATCGCCGCCGCCATTCCCGGCCCCGGCGTCACTGCGCTTGTCGCGCGGGCGCTCGGCTCCGGCTTCCGCTCGTCGCTGGCCATGTCGTTCGGCCTGATGCTCGGCGACCTCACCTACCTCACCGCCGTGGTGCTCGGCCTTGCCTTTGTCGCGCAGACCTTCGGCATGGTGTTTCTCGCCATCAAATGGCTGGGCGTCGCCTATCTCGCCTTCCTCGGCTGGCGTTTCTGGACCGCCGGGATCACGCCCGAGACGGTCGAGGCCAGGAAAGGCAAGGGCGGTCTGGTGTCGAGCTTTCTTGCCGGCCTCACCGTCACGCTCGGCAACCCGAAGACGATGATCTTCTACCTCGCCATCACGCCGACCATCGTCGACCTGAAGACCATTACGCTGGCCGACTACGGCATCCTGGTCGCGCTCACCGTCATCGTGCTGTTCGTGGTGCTGGTGCCCTATCTGGCGCTGGCCGCCAAAGCGCGGTGGTTCCTGAAATCGCCACGCGCGCTGAAGGCGCTGAACCGCACCGCCGCCGGCTTCATGGTGGGTGCGGCTGCAGCCATTGCGGCTCGCCAGTAGGTGCATCGATATTCAGGTGAGGCCGGCCTGCAAACGCCGGCTTGCTGCGCTTCCGGTGCTCACGTACCCAAAAGTACGCTCCGCCGGTTCTCCCAAGCCAGCATTTTCGGCTCGGCCTGACCTGAATCTCAATACACCTTGGTGCGTGTTCGGCCGCTACTCGGCCAATCCATTCCGCCAATCGGGCCGTCCGGGAAATGCGTTTCCGGGAGCGATGCGTTTTCAGCAAGCGCCCCACTCGATATTTTCGGGCGGCAGCCTATCTTGCGCGATCGAAAGCCCTATTCTGTCCGCCGATGCCAATTGCCTGACCAATTGCCTGATTTGGGAGCGAAACCAATGAACAAGCCCGTCTCTTCGCCGCGCGTGCCCGGCCGCGGCCGCGTCTACAATTCGATCACCGAGACGATCGGCGACACGCCGCTGGTGCGGCTGGACAAATTCGCCAAGGAGAAAGGCGTCGTCGCCAACCTTCTGGCCAAGCTCGAATTCTTCAACCCGATCGCCTCGGTCAAGGACCGCATCGGCGTTTCGATGATCGAGGCGCTGGAAGCGTCGGGCCGCATCAGGCCCGGCAAGACGACGTTGATCGAGCCGACCTCCGGCAACACCGGCATCGCGCTCGCCTTCGCTGCCGCTGCCAAGGGCTACAAACTGATCCTGACCATGCCGGAAACCATGTCGGTGGAGCGCCGCAAGATGCTGGCGCTGCTCGGCGCCGAACTGGTGCTGACCGAAGGTCCCAAGGGCATGAAGGGCGCCATCGCCAAGGCCGACGAACTGGCCGCCACTCTGCCCGACGCCGTCATTCCGCAGCAGTTCGAAAACCCGGCCAATCCGGAAATCCACCGCCGCACCACCGCCGAAGAGATCTGGAACGACACTGACGGCGGGGTCGACATCTTCGTCGCCGGCATCGGCACCGGCGGCACCATCACCGGCGTCGGCCAGGTGTTGAAGCAGCGCAAGCCCTCGGTGCATGTCGTCGCCGTCGAGCCGGAGGCATCGCCGGTGCTGTCGGGCGGCCAGCCTGGTCCGCACAAGATCCAGGGCATCGGCGCGGGCTTTGCGCCAAAGATCCTCGACACTTCGATCTATGACGAGATCGTCAAGGTTTCCAACGAGGATTCGGTCGCCAACGCCCGCCTCGTCGCGCGGCTGGAAGGCGTGCCGGTCGGCATCTCGTCGGGCGCCGCCTTGCAAGCCGCGATCGTCGTCGGCTCGCGGCCGGAGAACAAGGGCAAGAACCTGGTGGTGATCATCCCGTCCTTCGCCGAGCGCTATCTGTCGACGATTTTGTTCGACGGGTTGGGGGCGTAGGCCTCGGCGCGAGAGGGCCGACAAGGTATAGGTAGCGATCCTTCCCACCCCCCTCTGTCCTGCCGGACATCTCCCCCGCAAGGGGGGAGATTGGCAGTTCCTTCGACGACGCCTCTCCCTGCAACGTTGGTGATTGGCGAACGCATCTGTGACATCTGATCTCCCCCCTTGCGGGGGAGATGGCCGGCAGGCCAGAGGGGGGTGCTGTCCCGCCGAGACCTCCAGCACTTGCTCCCTTCTGGACCGAACAAAATACCCGTTGGCACCTTCCCGGCCCGCTTGAGCGCCGCCCGCAGCCGGTGCAAGTCTCCCTCGGCCCCGTGCGGGCAAGGGAGCACTTCATGTACAAACTTTACACGCGTCCGGGCAGCGGCGGCTTCGTCGTCGAGGCGGCATTGGCGCTGGCAAACGTAGAATTCGACCAGATTGATGTGCCGAAGAAGGACCCGCCGGATCAGGCTTTCCTCGACATCAGCCCGTTGAACCAGGTTCCGGTGCTGACCTTGCCCAACGGTCAGTCGATAACCGAATCGGCGGCAATCTGCATCCTGCTTGCCGAGCGCCACCCGGAGGCGGGCCTGGCGCCGGCTGCCAGTTCGCCGGACCGCGCCGACTTCCTGCGCTGGATGGCGTTCATGTCGTCGGCGCTCTACCCCGCCATACTGCGCCTCTACTATGCCCATCGCTACACCACCGATGTCGACGGCAAGAAAGCCGTCAAGCAGGCAGCCATCGCCGAGATGGATCGCGGCTTCGCCATCGTCGATGCGGCACTTGAGGGGCGGGACTGGCTGGTCGGCAACGCGATGTCGCTGGCCGACATCTACCTCGTCATGCTGGTGGCCTGGCATCCCGATATCGACAAGGCCCGCACCGACTGGCCGAACATTGAGCGCGTATGGTCGGTGTTGCGGGCGCATCCGCTGATGACGCGGCTCAACACAGCGCATGAGATGTGGCCGGCCTGAACGGACAGCGAAATTTCAATGGCGCAGGATCGTCCGCTTCGCCTGCAGGAAGCGGCGCACGGCTGGGTCGCGTTCAAGGCCGATCGCCCGGTCGTAGGCTTCAACCGCTTGCGGCGTATTGCCGAGCCTGGCGAGCAGGCCGGCGCGGGCGGCCCAATACGGCTGATAGTCGGCGAGCCGCTTGTCGTCGCCAAGCACGTAGAGCGCAGCCAGACCTGCCGCTGCCCCATCGGTCTCGGCGATCGCCACGGCGCGGTTGATCGCCACCACCGGCGAGCCTGATATCACCGACAGAGCATCGTAGAAATTTCGGATCGCCGCCCAGTCGGTCTGGCCGGTTCGCCGCCGCGTCGCGTGCACCGACTGCACGGCCGCTTCAAGCTGATAGCGGCCAATGACGCCCATGGTCGCGGCGTGGCCGAGCAGCGCCTCGGCCTCGTCGATCAAGGTGTGATCCCACAGAAGGCAATCCTGATCGGCCAGCGGCACGTAGTCGCCGTCGTCATTGCGCCGCGCCGCGCGCCGCGCCTCGGCAAACAGCATCAGCGCCAGCAGGCCGAGCGCTTCCGGCTCGTCCGGCATCAGCGACGCCACCAGCCGCCCGAGCCAGATGCCTTCAGTCGCCAGATTGCGCGCTCTCGTTTCGGTGCCGGCGGGGTCGGTCCAGCCTTCGGCGAAAGCGGCGTAGATCGCTTCCAGCACCGTATCCAGCCGCTCGCCGAGTTCAGCCCGCTCCGGTACACGGAACGGAATGCCGATCTCGCGGATGCGGCTCTTGGCGCGCACCAGGCGCTGGCCCATCGTTGCCGGCGAGACCAGGAAGGCCGAGGCGATTGTCGCCGCGTCGAAACCCAGAATGGTCTGCAGGATCAGCGGCGCCCGCACGCTGGCTTCGATCGCCGGATGCGCACAGGCAAACATCAGCCTGAGCCGCTCGTCGGGCAGGTCTTCGTCTTGCATGCTTGCCTCCATCTCCTCGGCCATCAGCTTGAGATGATCGCGGCTCGCCTCGCTGGTCAGCCGACGGCGCACGGTATCGACGCCACGGCGGCGCGCGACGGCCAGCAGCCAGGCCTCCGGCTTTTCGGGCACGCCGGTTTTCGGCCAGCGCTCAAGGGCTGCGGCAAAGGCATCCGCCAGCGCGTCCTCGGCGCCGGCGACATCGCGCGTGCGCGCCGCGAGCCAGGCGACGAGCTTGCCGTAGCTTTGCCGGGCGGCCGCCGCGGCCGCCGCGCGCGCGATCTCCGGTCGACTGTCCATCACTGGGTCATTTCTGCGAGGGGTACTCGGTCATTTCCCAGATCGGCCGCACCTCGATGGTGCCGGCGCTGGCGCCTGGACAGCGCGCTGCCCATGCGATCGCCGCGTCGGCGTCCGCGGCCTCGATCATGTAGAAACCGGCAAGCTGCTCCTTGGTGTCGGCGTACGGACCGTCGAGCACATTGGTCTTGCCGTTGGCCGTCCGCACCGCGGTCGCAAGCTGGGTCGGCTTCAGCCGGTCGCCGGCGAGCCACGCTCCGGATTTCTTCAACGCTTCGGTGTAGGCGCCGTAGGCGGTGCTGATCTCGTAGGTCTTGTCGCTCGGCGCGGCCGCCATCGCCGCTTCGTTCGCATAGATCAAAAGCATGTATCGCATGGGTCTTCTCCCGTTTTTTAGGAAGGCCGCGTCGTTGCGTGCCGGACATATGTCGTGTGGCCACGTCCGTTTTCGACAGGCGCCGCGAAAAAACTTTCGTCTTCACCACGAATTTCCGCAAGGGCCAGCTTTTCGCCGGGATCAGGCTTTCGGCTCGAGCCAGCCGCGATAGCGCACGATCAGCCCGGTGAGCCGGTGCGAGATCTCGACATGGAAACGGAAGCGGCCGTCCTCGACGCGCTCATGGGATGCCGAGCGCGGGCAGAGCCACATCGGCAGCGGCAGGCCGAGAAAGCTCCAGCGGCGCAGCACGAGCGACAGTCTTCCCTGCTCTGCCACCAGTGCCATGGCGAAGCTCAGCGGCCCGAAGCCCTCGCACAACAACCGTTGCGATCGACCCCGTCCCGCGAGCTGATCGCTGGAGAAAGTGTGGGCGCCGAACGTTCGCGTCCAGGTCTCACTGTTCCTGGCGGCGTCGAAACGGACTTGCACCGGAATGTCGGCACCAGCGGGAGGAAATCCGACCAGCCAGCCGGATAGCCGGCTAAGAATACCGGCGCCGCGCTCGACGCTGGCGCGACCCTCAGCCGCTCCAACGCGCTCATGCATGGCGCGGATTTCCTGTGGCAGGGTGCTCCAGGCGTCGCCGACCACTTGCGGGTAGAGCGGCTTCTCGGCGTCGGCGGTGTCGTCCCTGAAGCCGGTATGGATCGTCTTGCTGGCAAACAGCGTCTGATAGTCGTCAAGCTCGAGGTCGCGCACCGCTGCATGCGCGCCCGGCGCCGGCGCCTGTCCGTCCAGCACGTTGCGCACCAGCGCCTCGACCGCCATGGCCGGGATCAGCGGCCCGTCATCGCCTTCAGCCAAAAGGTGCCAGGAGCGTTTGATCGCTTCGCCTGTCTTGCCCGTCCCTTCCACTTCGACAAACATGCCGCCGCGATGTTCGCCCCAGCGCAGCCGGTTCGACGCCCAGTGCATCAGCGGCGCCAGCGGCCACAGCGAGCGCACCAGCCCGATCTGCACCAGCCAGGCAAGGCCGATCAGGGCGCGGTGCAGGATTTCGGGGACCGGCCCGGCACCCATCCAGATGGTTTTGGCTTCGGGCCATTGGTCCGTCAGGGCGCGCAAATCCGGCACATCGACCAGCGAAAACAGCGTGCTTTTTAGCGGCACCTTGCCAGGCGGTGCGATGGAGTAGCGCATCTGCTCGGTCAGCGGATGGCCCTGAACCTTGCTGCCGTCGCGTTTCAGCTCCACCGGCTGGCCGGCGTAGCCGGCAATGGCGCGGATGACATTTTCGCCGACCCCGGCATAGGGCGACGGCGCGATACCGCCGCGGATCGTGTCGACCCGCGCCATGCCGGCGCAGAGACGACGCACCACCGCTGCGGTCAGCACCGGGAAACTCGACACGCCCGACAGCACGAACAGGCCGGCCTTGCGCGCCGCTTCGTCATATGCGCAGACGCCGGCGACGAAATCCGATCCATCGGCGAGGTCGAGATAATGGATGCCTTGCGCCATGCAGGCCTCGATCAGCCGGTAGCGGCCCGCGCCATAGGCCTGGAACGGGCCGCTGGCGTCGACGACGCAATCGGGGTTGAGCGCGGAGAGCTGTGCGGCGAGATCGCCGTCGCGATCGAACGCAACGGGCACCAGCTTTGCCGCCGCGCCGGTGCGGGTCTTGCACCAGGCTTCGGCCCTGGCCAGGGAGCGCCCGGCGACGATCAGCGTCAGGCGCGGCTCGCTCTCCAGCAAGTGCACGATGCGACCGCCGAAAATGCCATAGCCGCCGACGACCAGAAGCCTCATCGCGCTGTTGCCTCCATGCATGCCGTTTTCCCAAAACCGAGGTCACTTTTGGGCGACATGGGATCAGCCGATCATCCGCGACCGCATCGCGGGAGACGGGATTTCGCAACTGTCCATGCGGCCGAAGATGGCATAGCGGTTTTTGGCGATGCGCGCGTAGAGCCAGTCGCGCAACGGGCGCGGCAGAAGCAGCAGGATTTTCGCCGCCCGCCACGGCCAGCCGAGTTCGCTCGCCACGGCAATGAGACTGTCCAGCCGCATGAAAGGCGCGTCACCGATGAGGACCAGATTGGTCTCATAGCTGTCGGTGCGCAGCCCGTATTTGCGAAACAGTGCCTCGCCGAAGGGCGACTGCGCGGTGGCGAAGTGGAAACGGTTGTTGCGGTCGAGCCGGACCACAGTGCGCACGAAGCCCGAGCACAGCACGCAGACGCCATCGAAAACGATCAACGGCTGGCTGGCATCGAAGTGAGCCGGCTCGGACGGAACGTTCGTTTCACGCAGGTCGGTCACGATGGCCCCGGTTGGTTGTGTGCAGGCCAATCTAACGGCGCTTCCGGATCGATGCACACGAAACTTCATGGTCGGGCGTGGTGGCCGCAATGAGGACCCGGTAGTGTTCCGGTCGCTTCAATTCTTACTGTCAAGGAATGGACGATGTCACAGGTTCAAATCCGCGCAGCCGAAATGATGGCTCAGCATGGATTCTTAGGTGTACCCGTCGAGACTTTTGAGGATGCAGGGCGCAGGCAATTTGTCGCGCTGCTGGGTGAGGGCCTTTGCCCGGAGTCGAGGGTTCTCGACATCGGCTGCGGTTGCCTGCGCACCGCGTATTGGCTGATACGCTTCCTCGACCCCGGCTGCTATCACGGTATTGAACCGGCTTACTCTCGGGTCGAGTATGGGCTCCAGCATCTGTTTTCGCCTCATCTGTTGGCGGCGAAGCAACCTCGATTCGATTTCAACCCGCATTTCGACTCGTCGGTTTTCGCCACCAAGTTCGACTATTTCCTGGCGGGGTCGATTTGGACGCATGCGAGCAAACGGCAAATTGAAACGACGCTCGAGTCCTTTCTTCGAGATTCGGTTCCAACCAGTGTTTTTCTGCCCTCGTACCTCCCGGCGCTAAATTCGGAAGACGACTATCAGGGCGACCGTTGGGTCGGAACCAGCCACGAATCCGACACGCCTGGTGTGATTAGGCATGCGCTGCCTTGGATCGTAGAACAATGTCAGAAACGGGGGCTCCGCGTGCAGGAAGTTCCAGGCGATGCCTTTGACTCCCAATATTGGCTGCGGATCAGCCACATATAACCGGGTTATGCTCACGCCGAACCCGCCGGCGGCCGGATCAAAGCCGAGGCGTTGTCGCACGGCTTCTCGCGGCCAGCGCGGGGCGCTCGGCGCGATAGGTGGTTGCGCGGTGGTCTGCGGCCGGTCTGCAGATCCTGCTGTCGTGACGGCTTTCGAACGTCATGATCAGTGCGCGCCGAGCGAGGTGCCACGACGGGCGCAGGCCGGGCCAGGGCCGCGCATGTAATAACGCTCCGGCCGATAGGTCGGCGCGATGAACTCGCGGATGGCGGCGGCGTAGCCGGCGATGTGGCTCCAGAATTTCATTTTACCAAGTCCCTGTCCCGATTTTCGGATGTCCCGTCCGATTGCGGGGATCATAGCGTCGAGGCGTGAATAGTCGGTGAACACGATGTTAATCTTCGGTCGAAAACCCGTCGCTTCGTGGCCGGAATGCGGCCGTTTCGGGGTCTTTCAGAGCCTTTTGAGCCCTTTCCGACCAATGTGACTTTTGCATCACATATGTTTCGTCTGGATGTCGCTTGGGCGCGGTTCTGTTTCAATTTCGGCGAGCCCTGCGAAATTTCCGTTCGCGCGCTTGGAAAGCCCCTTGGCGGCAGCCGGAACCGGAACGGGCCTTGCCCGTTCTCGGTTGAACCGCATTGCTGGAGTTTCGCCATGGCACCCCGCCCCGCCTGGAAGGGCTATCTGAAACTGTCGCTGGTGACCTGCGCCGTCGAACTGACCAACGTCGTCACCCACACCGAAAAGGTCTCGTTTCGGGTGCTGAACCGCAAGACCGGCAACACGGTCAAGCGCATCTATGTCGATGCCGAAACCGGCAAGCCGCTGGAGGAAGGCAACGAGATCAAGGGCTATGAACTCGACGACGGCGACTTCGTCCATATCGAGGAAGATGAGATCGCCGCGGTGCAGATCGAGTCCTCGCACACCATGGCGCTGGACGGCTTCGTCGACAAAGCCTCGATCCAGCAGATCTATCTCGACACGCCTTATTATGTCGCGCCGGCCGACAAGGTGTCGGAGGAGGCCTTTGCCGTCATCCGCGACGCCATGGCGGGCAAGAAGATGGCCGGGCTGGCGCGCATCGTGCTCTATCAGCGCGAACGTCCCGTCGTCATCGAGCCGCTCGGCAAGGGCATGGTGCTGACCACCTTGCGCTACGACAACACGGTGCGGCAGCCGGACAGCGTCTTCGGCGACATCAAGGCGGTGAAGACCGACCAGGAGATGACCGATCTCGCCGAGCTCATCATCGACAAGAAGAAGGCGAAGTTCGATCCGTCGAAATTCGAGGACAAGTATGAGGACGCGCTGCTCGAACTGATCCGCGCCAAGAAGGCCGGCAAGAAGGCGCCGCAGCCGCAGGCCGCACCCAAGCCGTCCAACGTCGTCAATCTGTTCGACGCGCTGAAGAAGAGCCTGTTGTCGGATGGCGGCGCGGCGAAGGCCCCAGCGAAGAAGGCCAAGCCGGCGTCCAAGCAGGCCAAGGCGAAAGCGTCCGCGCCCAAACGCAAATCGGCGTGAGCACCATGGCCAGCCTCGAACAATATCAGTCCAAGCGCGATTTCAAGAAGACGGCGGAGCCTGCCGGCAAGGTCACGCGCGGCAAGACATCCGCCGGCATCTTCGTCATCCAGAAACACGATGCCACCAGGCTGCATTACGATTTCCGCCTCGAGCATGCCGGCGTCTTGTGGAGCTGGGCGGTGACGCGCGGCCCGAGCCTCGATCCGCACGAAAAGCGGCTGGCCGTGCATGTCGAGGATCACCCGATCGACTATGCCTCCTTCGAAGGCACCATCCCCAAGGGCGAGTATGGCGGCGGCACGGTCATCGTCTGGGACGAAGGCACGTGGGTGCCCGAGATCGACCCGGCCAGGGCGATGAAGAAGGGCCACATCTCCTTCGAGCTCAAAGGAAAGAAGCTGACGGGCCTGTGGCATCTGGTGCGGCTGAAACCTCGCGCCGGTGAAAAACGCGACAACTGGCTGCTGATCAAGTCCGACGATGCCGCCGCCCGTCCCGGCGAAGATATTCTGAAGGACGCCCCGAAATCGGTGAAGTCGGGCCTGACCATAGAGCAGGTTGCAGAAGGCAAGACCGCCGACGGCAAGAAGCCGAAAGTCTGGCATTCCAACAAGCCTGCCGCCTCCAGTAAGGCCAAGGCCGGACAGGGCAAGCGTCTCGATTTCATCGAGCCGCAGTTGGCGACGCTGGAGCGTGATGCGCCGCCCGGCAAGGATTGGCTGCACGAAGTCAAGTTCGACGGCTACCGCATGCAAGCGCAGATCGCCGGCACCGAGGTGCGGCTGCTGACCCGCACCGGCCTCGACTGGACGGAAAAGTTCGGCGTCGAGATATCAGCCGAGCTAGCCGCACTGAAATGCAGCGACGCCATCATCGATGGCGAAATCGTCGTGCTGGCCGATAGCGGCGTTTCTTCCTTCCCGCTGCTGCAACAGGATCTCTCCGCCAATCGCACCAACCGCTTCACCTACTACGTGTTCGACCTGATGCGGCTCGACGGCAAGGACTTGCGCCGCGAGCCGCTGGTCGAGCGCAAGCAGGCGCTGCAGGAACTGCTTGGTGAACCGACCGAAAATGCCGCCGTCCGCTTCAGCGATCATTTCGCCGAGCCGGGCAAGATCATGCTGCAGCACGCCTGCCGCATGGGGCTCGAAGGCATCATCTCCAAGCGCGCCGACGCACCCTATCGTAGCGGCCGCGGCCGGAGCTGGGTGAAGTCCAAATGCACGGCGCGCCAGGAATTCGTCATCGGCGGCTATCTGCCGTCGGAAAAGACCGGGCGTGGGCTGCGCTCGCTGCTGGTCGGCTATTTCGAGGGCGGCAAGCTTCACTATGCCGGCCGCGTCGGCACCGGCTTCTCGGTCAAGGGCGCCGCCGATCTGAAGAAAAAGCTCGATGCGTTGAAGGCAAAATCGTCGCCCTTCGCCGCTGCCGTACCGAAGGGCAAGGGTCTGGTCTGGGTCAAGCCAGAACTTGTCGGCGAAGTGGAGTTCCGCAGCTGGACCTCGGACCGTATAATACGCCACGCGTCGTTCCAGGGACTGCGCGAGGACAAGCCGGCGGAGGAAGTCGTGCAGGAAAAGCCATCGAAGGCCGAGGCAAAGCCCGCGGCAAGCAGCGCCGGCAAGGCTGCCGGGACCAAAGCCGGGGCAATGACCACCAGCGTAAAACTATCCCATCCCGAAAAACTGCTGTGGCCCGAGGAGAAAATCTCGAAGCAGGCCTTGCTTGAACACTACGCGCTGGTCTGGCCGCGCATGGAGCAGTTCGTCGTCAACCGGCCGCTCAGCCTGGTCAGGGCGCCGGACGGCATTGGCGGCCCACGCTTCTTCCAGAAACACGCCTCGGCCGGCATGAGCGACAAGATCGCCCGCATGAAAGACCCGACCGATGGCGAGGAAATCCTGTTCATCCGCGATTTCGACGGCCTTGCTGCCCTCGTCCAGTACGGCGTGGTCGAGGTCCATATCTGGGGCTGCACCATCGACGAACTGGAAAAGCCGGACCAGATCATCTTCGATCTCGATCCCGATGAGGGCATCGACGTCAAGGCGGTGCGCGAGGCCGCGCTCGACATCAGGGGTAAGCTCGACGAATTGTCGCTGCCCAATTTCGTCAAGCCGTCGGGCGGCAAAGGCTATCACGTGCTCGTGCCGCTGAAGCCGTCGGCGGATTGGGAGGCGGTCAAAACCTTCTCCCATGATTTCGCCAAGGCGCTGGAGCAGGCCGCGCCTGATCGCTACACGGCAACGCTGTCGAAAAAGGCGCGCACCGGAAAAATCTTCGTCGACTATCTACGCAACGGCAGGGGTTCGACGACGGTCGCGCCCTACTCCTCACGCGCCAAGAAGGGCGCGACGGTGTCCATTCCGGTGACGTGGGCGGAGGTGGAAGCAGGGCTGGCGCCGAATGCCTTCCCGATTGGCGCCAAGACGACGCTGAAGGAATTGGAGAAGGCCGATCCGTGGAAGGACTTCTTCAGCCAAGCGAAGGTGTTGAAGCGGGGGTAGGCCGCTCGCTTCACCAGCTACGTTGGCGATCCTCACACCCCCCTCTGTCCTGCCGGACATCTGGGGGAGATTGGCAGCTTCCAGGCGCAGGTCATCCTTGCAACGTTGGAGATTGGCGAAAGCGGCTGAGCACCTGATCTCCCTCCTTGCGGGGGAGATGGCCGGCAGGCCAGAGGGGGGTGCTGTCCCGCCAGCATCGCGAAATCAGCGCCCGGCAAACTAAGCCAAAAACACCCGCTCAAACGCCTGCTTGCCCGGCGGTGAAAACACCACCGCGCGACTATCCTTCTCGCGCCGGGCCCATTTCTCCGCCAGAATCTTGTCCAGGATCGCCGCGCCCAGCGTTCCCGCGAGGTGCGAGCGGCGCACGCTCCAGTCGAGGCAGGCGCGGCACACCGGGCGGCGCGGCTTGGCGTCGACATCGATGCCGATGGCCGAAAAGTGCGAGGCCGCCGACGGCCCGAGCCTGATCTCGTTGTCGTTGCGCAAGAGAATGTCGCGCGCCACAAGCCGGTCGAGCATTGCCACCGCCTGCTCGCCGGCGAGGTGGTCGTAGCAGACGCGGGCGACGCGCATGGCGCCGTCGCGCGGGCCTGGCCGCACGCGCTTGGGGCCAACGGCTTCCGCCACGCCGGTGATGGCCTCGATCATGCCGGCCACCTGTGGCCCGGCGAGGCCGTAGTAGCGATGCCGGCCCTGGCTGGCCAAGGTCAGCAGTCCGCCCTCCATCAGTTTGGACAGATGCGAGGACGCGGTCGGCAGCGACACGCCGGCCTCCAGCGCCAGTTCGCTCGCCGTCAAAGCCGTGCCGCCCATCAGCGCATTCAGCATGTTTGCCCGCGCCGGATCGCCGACCAGGCTGGCGATGCGGGCAATGTCGGGTCCTTCACGCATAGTTCGGTCTCCATCGAAGCATTCTTGCGAGATAATCACTAATGTCGGGCGAGATCAAGGAGAACGCCGATGCCAACCGCTTCCGCCCTACCCGCCAGCCGCCAATCGTTCCCGTTCGTTACATGGCTGCACCGGCGGCTGTTCGCCCGCTGGTACGACCGCCACCTGCAGCGGCTCGACCTCGCCGAGATCGACGACCATTTGCTGCGCGACCTCGGCCTGACCCGTAGGGATGTGCGCCGCGAATGCGCGAAATCCTTCTGGCAGGCCTGACCGCCAGCGCTTTTTGCTTAGCAGACCCGGCGGCACAACGTTTCGACGCCGCTCGAACTATCGACGCTGAAAACCCAAGGAGATCACCATGACCATCACCTGCTTCATCCGCTATGAGATCGACCCGTTCGGCAAGGCGGCGTTCGAGCAATATGCCAAGGCCTGGGGCCAGGCGATCCCGCGCTGCGGCGCCGATTTGATCGGCTACTACGCCCCGCACGAGGGCTCGGCCACCACCGCCTACGCCGCCTACAACATCGACAGCCTGGCGGCCTATGAAGCCTACCGCGCCCGGCTCGCTGCCGATCCCGTCGGCAAGGCCAATTACGAATTCGCCCGCCGCGAAAAGTTCATCTTGAAAGAAGACCGCATCTTCTTGAAGCTGGTGTCCGGACCGCATGGACCGCGACAGCTGTTCCAGCCCGCGGTCAAGGAGGAAGCATGATCGCTGTCATCTTCGAGGTGCAACCGGCTGAGGGAAAGCGCGATGCCTATCTGGGCATCGCCGCGGAACTTAGGCCGCTGCTCGACGGTATCGATGGCTTCATCTCCATCGAGCGGTTTCAGAGCCTGGTCGACCCGAACCGCGTGCTGTCGCTGTCGTTCTGGCGCGACGAGGAAGCGGTGAAAGCCTGGCGCAACACGGAAGAGCATCGGCAGGCGCAAAAGGCCGGCCGCGGCGGAATCTTTGCCGGCTATCGGTTAAGGATCGCGCATGTGGTGCGGGACTACGGGCTGACGGAGCGGGATGAAGCGCCGGCGGACAGTCGGGTGGTGAATGGGTGAGGCTGACGATGTGCAGCGGCATTCATAACCGTCGACCATCGCGCCGCCCCTCATTGTCCTGCCGGACATTTCTCCCCGTATAGAGACGGGGAGAAAGACGCTGTTGCCGATGGTTTCGCCAATCGCCAGCGTTGCAGAACAAGCTGCGAAATTCGCGATAGCCCCCCTTCTCCCCGTTTACGGGGAGAAGATGCCGGCAGGCAGATGAGGGGCAGCGCCGACCTTTGCCTTACCTAAGCATTCCCGATCAGCACCCCGGCCGCAAACACCAGCGCCCCACCCAGCACCACCTGAAACGCCGCCCGCAGGAACGGCGTCTGCATGTAGCGATTCTGCACAAAGGCGATCGCCCACAATTCGAAGAACACCACCACCGCGGCAACCGCCGTCGCCGTCCAGAACTGCGGGATGAGATAGGGCAGCGCGTGGCCGAGCCCGCCCAGCGTGGTCATGATGCCGACGGTGAGCCCTCGCTTGATCGGTGAACCGCGGCCCGACAATTTGCCGTCGTCGGAGGCGACTTCGGTAAAGCCCATCGAAATGCCGGCGCCGATCGAGGCGGCAAGGCCGACCAGCAGCGTCTGCCAGGTGTCGTGTGTGGCGAACGCCGCGGCAAAGATCGGCGCCAGCGTCGAGACCGAGCCGTCCATCAGCCCGGCCAGCCCCGGCTGCACATAGGTCAGGATGAACTGGCGCTGCTCGGCGCTTGCCTCCTCGTCCTTGACGGTGCCCGGCACAAGTTTCTGCTCAAGCCGATGCGCCGAACTCTCATGGCTTTGCTCCGCCGCCGCGAGGTCGTTGAGCAGTTTTCTGGTCGAAGCGTCGCTGGTGCGCTTGGCCGCTTCGACATAGAAGCGATAGGCCTGCCGCTCCATCTCTTCGGCCTGCCGCCGAACATTTTCGACGCCGAGCGGCCGCACCAGCCAGTCGGGCTTGCGCTCGTAATAGCCCTTTACATGCTCGCGGCGCAGCAGCGGAATGCGCTCGCCGAAACGCTTGCGGTAAAGCTCGATGAGGGAATCGCGATGGCCGTCTTCCTCGAGCGCCATCGCCTCGAACACTTTTGCCGATTGCGGAAAGCTTTCGGCCAGTCCCTCGGCATAGGCGCGGTAGATGCGCCCGTCATCTTCCTCCGACGAAATTGCCAGCGCCAGGATCTCCTGTTCCGACAGCGATTCGAAGGGGCGGCGGCCGAAACCGAAGACACGGGAAAGCATGATAAATTCACCCTAGTTTAGAATGGTTCTAAACTAGGCGCTGGCGCTTCTCCGGTCAATCGCCGGTCAACAAGTGTTGAAGCGCCGGCGGCGGCGGGCCCTTCATTATCAGCGAATGTTCACCTATATTGACGGCGACACGCAAAGCGAAAGGTATCCTGGAGATGACGGCAAAGCCGCACGACCACTTCGATCCCAAACCCGTCCTCGATCTCATCGCCAGCATCGAGGCCGACCTGCAGCGGCTGAAAGGCCTGGTCGAGCAGCAGGTCGAAAAATTCGACCCCGCAAATCCGCACAACAAGGCGCCCGACGGCAAGCTGACCGAGGAAGGCGTCGAATGCTGCTACCGCATGTTCGACGAAGGCAAGTCGCGCTATTCCGTCGCCCAGCAGATGAAGATCTCGTTTGCCGCCGCCACGCACAGGTTCAATGCCTGGCGCAAGGCAGGCGGGTCGAAGCGGCAAAGGGTGTTACTAGGATAGAGGCCGAGATGTAACAGAACTTGGGTTCCTCGCCCCCGCAAAGCGGGGGAGAGGTGGCCGCGAAGCGGACGGAGAGGGGGCCTTTTCGTAGGGCGCAGCCCCCTCTCCGTCTCGGCTTCGCCGAGCCACCTCTCCCCCACTGTCGTGGGGGCGAGGAACCCAAGCTGGAATAGCGCCGCGCTGCCCCTCATTCCCGTGCCGGGACCTTCTCCCCGTGAACGGGGAGAAGAAAGCTTCGCCTCACGGCACCAGTTCAATCTCTTCCGTCTCGCCGCCTTCGCAGGTGTAGCAGCAATCGTCGCATTTTTCCTGGTTGTTGGGGCCGACGCCCCAGTAGGTGCCCTCGTCGCCGTCGACCCAGGCGCCGTAGCAGATCGACTCGCCTTCATTGCACGAGACCGGGATCTGCTTGGTCTCGCCATCGTCGAGATAGAAATCCTTGTCGTTGCCCGGCCAGACATAGTCGCGGTCCTGGCTGTAGAGCTCGAGGCGCATGGCGTTGGGATGGCTGTTCTTGACGGCAAAGGTGATGTCGGCGGCGTAGGCCGATGGCGTCAGCAGGACGGCAAGCGAAAGTGCTGCGACGATGCGGCGCGTGATGGTGAGAGACATGGCATTCCCCGGGTGAGAATCGGCCCCCCGGCCGAGAGCGCCAGCATCGCATGATGCGGGGTGACATTGAAGGGCGGTGCCTGACTGATTTTGGGGTGATTGGCGAAGGTGGCCGCGCGTAATCTCCCCCCTTGTGGGGGAGATGCCTGGCAAGGCAGAGGGGGGCGCTGTCCCGCCGACCTCTCAAATTAGTGCAGCCCACGTCATTTCGATTTTAGGCTTGTTGATCCGTTACGCTGGCGATCTTTCGCGCCCCCCTCTGCCCTGCCGGGCATCTCCCCCACAAGGGGGGAGATCAGCAGTTCCAGCGCCTCACGCACCTACCCCACAAACCCAACCCGTTTATGCGATCCATCGCAGAACGGCTTGTTGGCCGAGTGGCCGCAGCGGCACAGGAAGGTGCGGGTGGTGCGGTCGATCGTGTGGCCGGTGCCGGTGACGATCTCGGCATTGCCCTCGACCTTCAGTGGCCCGTTGGTGGTGGGCGTTATGGTCAGCGGGTCATTGCGCGCCTCCAGCGTCGCCGGTGCGTCCTTGAGCGGCGGCTCGCCGGTAGCCGTGAAGCCGGCCTTGATGTGGCTGTTGTCGCAGAACGGCTTGTTCTGCGAAGCGCCGCAGCGGCAGAGCGTGGCGCGAAAGAAGGTCTCGCCGCCGAGCACGATCTCGGCATGGACGGCCAGCGGCCCGTTCTCGCGCAGCCGAACGGTGTTGACCACCGGCGGCTTCTCCTGCGGCCCGCCATCCTTCCTCACATAGCCGATGGCGCCTGACGGGCAGTTCTCGGCCAGCGTCACCACCTGCTCGACATCAGCCGCCTCGGGGTGGATCCACTCGCCGGGCGCATTGGGCACGAAGACATGCGGGTTGCCGAGCACGCAATTGCGCGAATGGATGCAGCGCTTGCCGTTGAAGGAAACGTCGATCTTCTCGCCTTCGACCGTGCCTGCCATGGAGCTCTCCTCGTGGTGGGTGACAACAGGCTAGGGCGGTGGCGGCAAGGGCGTCAAGCTCGCCGCGTGATCTCCCCCCTCGTGGGGGAGATGGCCGGCAGGCCAGAGGGGGGCGCGAAGGATCGCCAGCGTCTCACCTAGGTCGATGTGGAAACGGTGAGGTAGGTTTTGTTATCGACGGATAGCTCGGCGGGACAGCGCCCCCCTCTGCCTTGCCAGGCGTTCGTCGCTCGGAAAGCCAAGCAGTTGGCTTTCCGTCCGCTGCGCGGACCGCTCCTCAACCCCACGAGGGGGGAGATCAGCAGCTTCGGCGCCCCGCTACTCCACCAGATCGATCGTCTCGGTCGTCTTCTCCACGCAGATGAAGCAGCAGGTATCGCACGGCTGGTCATTGTCCGGCCCGACGCCGGCCGAAATCGCATCATTGCCGTTCACCCAGGCGCCGTAGCAGATGTTTTCGCCCTGGGAGCACGAGATCGGCACCGATTTCTGCGAGTTAGGCTCGATCAGAAACACCTGGTCGCCGCCCGGCCACGACATCTTGCGGTCACGGCTGAACAGCTCCACCGCCACCGCCTGGCTGCGCAGGTTCTTGACGAAGAACGCCATGTCGGCGGCATGCGCCGGGGTGGCGAGGAGCAGGGCGGCAAGGGTGAGGCGGAGCATGATGGTGGGACCCGAATCGGAGAGGGGGAGGGTCGCACGGTTCGGGGGAGAAGCGCCATCTTCACCTTCTCCCCTTGTGGGAGAAGGTGTCGCCGAAGGCGACGGATGAGGGGTGTTCCAGGGAACGCCAACGTCTCACTCCGCTGGAACACCCCTCATCCGTCTCGGCGCTGCGCGCCGATCCACCTTCTCCCACAAGGGGAGAAGGAAGAATCAGCGCCTCACCACCACATGCGGCGCGAATGTCTTTATGGCCTCGACCATGTCCTGGCCGCGCACATCCAGCGACGACACTTCCATGTGCACGATGTTCTTGCCGAAGGGCAGCATCCGGTTGAGCGCATTGGCGGGCGCATATTTGATTTCGTCGGGTGGCTCCCGCGTGAGCTCGAAATTGAGCATTGCCGCCCCCTTGCCGGAGGTCAGATGCACGCTCTTCACCATCGCCCATGGCACCAGGACATCGCCGGCGCGGGCATCGCGGAAGCCTTGGCTGTCCAGAGTGACCTGGACCGATTTGTCGAAGGCGCCGCGCGCGATGACATAGCCGAGCCCAAGGCAGCCGAACGCCACCAGCGCGATGACAAGCACATGCCCGCCATCGGCGCCCGCCGCCAGCCCGCGCAGCGCGCCGAAACCGAAGATCGCGCCGATCAGCAACGGCCCGATTGCCGGGAAGATCTTTCCCGTGGCGCTGTTGCGGAGTTCGAGCGGCGCGGACATCTTTCGCCAGCCTAGCGCTTCAGCAAGGTCCAGATCCAGCCGGCAAAGGTCAGCACCAGGAACGGATAGCCGGCGGCGGGCAGCGGCGCCGACGTGGGCAGCAAGGGCGCGCCCCACAGCACCATGCCCACCGTCACGACAAACAGGATCGCGGCGATGAGGCCGGTGATCCGCATCCACAGGGCAAACGTGTTCGCCGCGCTGATCAGGACGAGTGCGGCCGCCCACAGCGAGATGCCGCCGACATAGGAGGGCACGCTGGCCTCCAGCCCCGCCGCATTGCCGGCCAGCAGCAGGCTCTCGCCGGCAAGGAAGGTGAGAAACCCGGCTGCGACGAGATCATTGCCGAGGCGCAGGTATTTCATCGTCAGCAGCGCGGTGGCCATCACAAGCGCCACACCGTCGATCGCCCAGAGCGTTTCGCGAAGTGGAGCGCTGGAGACGAAGGTGCCGGCCAGGCCGAAGGCGCCACCTATGGCGAGGCCGAGAGAGGCGATGGTGTCTGACGTGGTGCGCATGTGTCACGAAAGGTACTTACCAGGCGACCGCCCCGAGACAAGCTTGAACCGATCCATTTCGCCTCACGCGTCAAGCGCCGCCCGATATAACTTGTCGGCTATTTCGCCAACCTTAACTAGGTTCCCACTTATTGTTGCGTCGATAAGTGGGCGCACACTCCGATTCTTCAAGTCAGATCCTTTGATCCCCAAAGATTTCACCAATGAAATCCAGCGCTTACGCGGATCTCCACCAGTCAGCTTTGGGAGTATAATTCGATCTTGATCGAGTCTGCCATCCAAATAGAACACCCACCTATCTTTAGATATACCACGGATCATCTGCTCGGCAGGCGATTGGGCTTCCCATGAAGCGCCGTAGCTATTGCCAAGCTTGACGCATAATACGGCGGTAACACACTTAGCCAGCGCTGGGCTGGGTATTGAGGTACCTAGACTTGCCAATTCCTTCATAGGACCAGGTTCATTGTAAAAATTGTTCAGCCCCTGATGAGCCGCAATTACATTGCTAGCGGCTCGTGCGAAAGTCTCCGACCGGAGATTCTCAGGGACATAGTCAAAGCCGTGTACCGCTACTAATATTCCGTAGAGTGCCTTGACCGCATCTTTCTTCCCTTCACTGAATTCAGCGGCATAGATTTGGCCAATTTGCCACCTCTCGGGATCTCGCAGTTCTGCCCACATCATCTTGATGATAAGAAGAGCGTTACGCGAAGCGTGCTCCAGTTGCGCTCCTCGGCTTGTTCGAATGAGTGTGAGCAACATGCTGATCGCAGTCCGAACAAAGAAATACGGCGATGACTTAAGTTGCGCAATTTCTGAAGATTGGGGAGTAAATGTTTCTGAAGAAAGTTTTTCTCGAAAAAGCCGAAAATCCTGAGGAGTACTTACGGTCTCATGTCCCAATACCCCCTGCACGCACACTCGAAGGCATGAAAGAGCATCCTCCCGTGTCATCATCTCGTCTTGGTCGAATTGTGGATCAGTCGTAACGCCGGCAAAATGGGTAACGATCTCTTGAGAATGGTTCAGGCGAATTGTCTGGAGCGGCGTCAAAATACCAAGGTCGCGTCCGAGGGAAATCGCTTCGGCGTCAGAGAGAACCGAACCAATATCGGAATTTTCATCGATATCGGGCCTCTGAAGCAATTCGCCGATGAAAGCGCTCCCAAGCGTCGCCAACTGCTTTTTTAGAAGGGCCATAGTTCGAGCCCAAACGAACGTTGCAACTATTTCGTAATTCTCTGCCGAGAAGTTAGACGCAATTTGACTCCGCTCGCGTTCCCGAAGTTGGATCGCCCTTTCTGCGATCTTTGCGGGATCGGAGAGTGAGTCTGGCACTTTGGCCAGTGCCGACGTTTTCCAAAGGGCAACTTGCTTACTGGCCATTCTGACCGTCACTGTAAATCGTTAGACCATCTTGAGAGCGGAATAGCGCCGACACAATCCTATTACCCAAAAGGGTTTTGACCCCTTCGAACGCTCGACGCCGCGCGCCTCCCACAGGAGCCTCCTTTTTGTCTTTGGCGGCCCCCGTAGCTCGGTAGAATGTACGGTACGCAACAACCCTGCCCCGTTGGTCAAAAGCGACCATCCCGTCGCTCCTCAGAAACCCCTCTAGCAGTTCCTCAGCTCGCAGCAGCGAGGACAAGGACCCGTCCGACTTTACGCTCGTATACTCGGAAAAAAGTCGGAAGAAATCTAGGGGCGGGTCGACAGGCACAAAATCCTTCAGGGCAGCGATTTTGCCGAGCTTCTTCTGATCGCCACATAGCAAAATGGCACCGTGTGAACTGGTCAAAGCAGCTCCCAAAAGTCTGTTTAGGTACACCCTGAACTCCGCCTTAGATTCTGGCGATAGAGCGTCCACCTTAACACAGCAGTCTTCTGAGAAGCGTTTTACACAACTTTCCTCTAGATTTGTAACTTCTCTAAGCGTTGAGAATATAAGAGAGAGCACATTACCTTTAGCGCTTTTCAGCTCTATCGTATTGTCGTTCTTCTTTCTAAGTAGTATAGAAAATATTCCGTCGTTTATCTCAATTCCTTCGTGGAGCTGCACAGCTGTCGGCAATATGTAGTAGGTAAATACGCCATACGTTACCTCATTTTCGTCGATTCTCTCAACAAAAACCGACCAGTTTTGATTCGATAGCGGAGCGCAATCTTTTAGGATTTTGGATCCGGAGTTAGCGGATAGGCTCGCTCGACCCACATTGTACCTTATGGCTCCAGGAAATACCTTAAGAACATCTTCTATATTTTTACAGAATATTATGTTCGGTGCAAAATGCACGCCTTCATACTTATAATTCAAAAGGGCGCCGGCCAAGTACGCGAGGAGATCCTGTGATTTCGCACACGCCAAACCTTCGTCCATCAGCAAATCAATGATTTTGCTCGATGTTTGATCCCTGAATGTGACGGCAGTATAAGTCATGTAACTTTGAAATGGCTAACTACTCAGAAAGACGCGAACTCATCTTCAAAGTCAACCGTCACGCCGAACCGCGTTGCGCCTGCTTCAGGAGAATGTCGCTATAAACTGACTATCCGTATCAGTCTTTAGCCGCACACCCCGGGATGTGCGGTAGCGATCCTTCCCTTGCCTCAAGTAGCATAGGGTAATTCTTCTTAATCCCCCATCTTAAGCGCCTGGATAAACGCCTCCTGCGGGATATCCACCTTGCCGAACTGCCGCATCCGCTTCTTGCCCTCTTTCTGCTTGTCCAGCAGCTTGCGCTTGCGCGAGACGTCGCCGCCATAGCATTTGGCGGTCACGTCCTTGCGCAGCGCCGAGATGGTTTCGCGGGCGATGACCTTGCCGCCGATGGCAGCCTGGATCGGGATCTTGAACAGGTGGTGCGGGATCAGCTCTTTCAGCTTCTCGCACATCTGGCGGCCGCGCTTTTCCGCCGCGGTGCGGTGGACCAGCATGGACAGCGCGTCGACCGGCTCCTCGTTGACCAGGATCGACATCTTCACCAGGTCGCCTTCCTTGTAGTCGGTGAGGTGATAGTCGAAGGAGGCGTAGCCCTTGGAGATCGATTTCAGCCGGTCGTAGAAGTCGAAGACCACTTCATTGAGCGGCAGGTCGTAGGTCAGCATCGCGCGTTTGCCGACATAGGAGAGGTCGGCCTGGATGCCGCGCCGGTCCTGGCAGAGTTTCAGGATGCCGCCGAGGTAGTCGTCGGGGGTCAGGATGGTGGCGCGGATCCACGGCTCCTCGATGGCGGAGATCTTCACCACGTCGGGCATGTCGGCCGGGTTGTGCAGTTCCTTCATCGAGCCGTCGGTGAGCAGCAGCCGGTAGACGACTGATGGCGCCGTGGCGATCAGGTCGAGGTTGAACTCGCGCTCCAGCCGCTCCTGGATGATTTCCAGATGCAATAGGCCAAGGAAACCGCAGCGATAGCCGAAGCCGAGTGCAGCACTGGTTTCCATTTCATAGGAGAAGCTGGCGTCGTTGAGGCGCAGTTTGCCGACGGCGGCGCGCAGATCCTCGAAATCGGCGGCGTCGACCGGGAACAGGCCGCAGAACACCACCGGCTGCGCCGGCTTGAAGCCGGGCAGGGCGTGCGCGGTGGCGCGCTTGTCCTCGGTGATGGTGTCGCCGACGCGGGTGTCGGCCACTTCCTTGATCGAGCCGGTGAAGAAGCCGAACTCGCCGGGGCCAAGCTCGTCGACATTGATGCGGGCCGGCGTGAACACGCCGGTGCGCTCGACCAGATATTTCGCGCCGGTGCCCATCATGCGGATGGTCTGGCCCTTTTTCAGCACGCCGTCGATGATGCGCACCAGCACGATGACGCCGAGATAGGCGTCGTACCAGCTGTCGACCAGCATGGCTTTCAGCGGAGCAGTGGCGTCGCCTTCGCGCGGCGGCGGCAATTGGTGAACGATTGCCTCCAGCACATCGGGAATGCCCAGCCCGGTCTTGGCCGAGATCAGCACGGCGTTGGAGGCGTCGATGCCGATGACTTCCTCGACCTGCTCGCGGATGCGCTCGGGCTCGGCGGCCGGCAGGTCGACCTTGTTCAGCACCACGACGATCTCGTGGTTGTTGTCGATGGCCTGGTAGACATTGGCGAGCGTCTGCGCCTCAACGCCTTGGCTAGCGTCGACGACCAGCAGCGAACCTTCGCAGGCGGCCAGCGACCGCGACACTTCATAGGCGAAGTCGACATGGCCGGGCGTGTCGATGAGGTTGAGGATATAGTCCTCGCCATTGTTGGCGCGGTATTTCAGCCGCACGGTCTGCGCCTTGATGGTGATGCCGCGCTCGCGCTCGATGTCCATCGAGTCCAGCACCTGCTCCTTCATGTCGCGCAGCTCCAGCCCGCCGGTGGACTGGATCAGCCGGTCGGCAAGCGTGGATTTGCCATGGTCGATATGGGCGACGATGGAGAAATTGCGGATGTGGTCGAGAGGCGTGCTCATGGCGCGCGCTTTAGCAGGGGCAGGGTTGAGGGGCAAGCGGGGGCAGGAGCGCCCTTACCTTCTCCCCTTGTGGGGTCCGAAGGACGGGCGAGGCCCGTGACTCGCCCCGGGCGGTGGATCGGCGCGCAGCGCCGAGACGGATGACGGGTGCGCGAAGACTCCGGCGCCGCGATCCTGCACACCCCCTCTGGCCTGCCGGCCATCTCCCCCTCAAGGGGGGAGATCAATCGCACAGTCGCTTTCGCCAATCTTCTATGCCGCAGGAAAAGCGCCGTCGAGGAAACTGCCAATCTCCCCCCTTGAGGGGGAGATGCCCGGCAGGGCAGAGGGGGGTGCTGTCCCGCCAGCGTTGCCGGTGGGCTTCCCCAATCACAAACCAGTGAGCGCTGTAACGAAGCCTCAGGACGCGGCGAAGTGGGGGTATGGCCGGCAACGGCCGCCGCAACGGAGATCCCCGATGACTGGACTTAACCCAAAACGCGCCGGCATGCTGGCTGCCGCAGCTGCGGCGCTGATGATGCTTGGCGGCACCGCCCTCGCCCAGCCGCTCACCGTGGTCGAGCTCTTCACCAGCCAGGGCTGCTCGTCCTGCCCGCCGGCCAATGCCAATCTGATCAAGGTCAAGGACCAGCCGGGCGTTCTGGCGCTGTCGTTCAACGTTACCTACTGGGACTATCTCGGCTGGAAGGACACGTTCGGCCGCGAGGAGTTCACGCAGCGCCAGGTGCGCTATGAGCCGTCGCTTGGCCGTTCCGGCCCGTTCACGCCGCAGGTCGTGGTCAATGGCGGGGCCGATGCGGTCGGTGCGGCACCCGGCGAGATCGAAGGGCTGATTGCCGACAGCACCCACGCAGCCGGTCCGTCGCTGTCGCTCGATGGCGGCAAGATCAGCATCGGCGCCGGTTCCGCTCCGGGCGGCAAGGCCGATGTCTGGCTGGTTCGCTACAACAAGGGCGTCATCGAGGTGCCGGTGGCGCGCGGCGAAAACACCGGCCGCACGCTGCCGCACGCCAATGTCGTGCACTCGCTGGAGAAACTCGGCAGCTGGAGCGGTGACGCCACCACCTTGCCGTTGCCGGCTGCTTCCGGCGGCTTGAGCACCGCGGTGCTGGTGCAGACGCCCGGCGGCGGGCCGATCCTGGCCGCAGCCGCCAACTGATTTTTTCCACCCAACGCCGCATGAGCGGCACAACCGGGCTCGCATCCGCGCGCCCTCATCAGAGAGGAAATACTATGACCAAGACCCTGACGGCGCTCGCCTTTGCGCTTTCGATGACCGCCTTTGCCGCCGGCGCCCGCGCCGAAGACAACGCCATGAAGCCGGCCGATCCGATGGCCACCGAGGCGATGAAGCCGGCAACGGACGCGATGAAGCCGGCGACCGATGCCATAAAGCCCGTCGACCCGATGGCGACGAATGCGATGAAGCCCGCCACCGACGCCATGAAGCCGGCCGATGCCATGAAACCCGCAACGGATGCGATGAAACCGGCGGACGCAATGGCGCCTGCGCAATAAGGCTCATGGCCCATGGTCCGGCCGCACGGCGGCCGGGCCGGCCCACAGCAATTTGAGAAACCAGACGGGACGATCTGTCGTATAGTCGTCGACACCATCAAGGAGATCAGACATGACCGGCATTGCAAAGACGAGAACGCCGATCTTCAAAAGCGCGCTTGCCGCGCTCATCGTCGCAGCCGCGGCGGCTGCCTTGTGGCAGAGCCCGGCGCGCTCGGCCGAGGACGCGGTGGTGATCCCGCCGCCGGCGATGGACGAAAAGGCCGCCAGCGGCAGCGAAAAGGCGATCTTCGCCGGCGGTTGCTTCTGGGGCGTGCAGGGCGTGTTCCAGCACGTCAAGGGCGTGACCAAGGCGGTCTCCGGCTACACCGGCGGCGCCAAGGATGACGCCGTCTACGAAACGGTGGGCAGCGGCCGCACCGGCCATGCCGAATCGGTCGAGATCACCTACGATCCGTCCAAGGTGACCTACGGCCAGCTTCTGCAGGTCTATTTCTCGGTCGCGCACAACCCGACGCAGCTGAACTATCAGGGACCTGACTCGGGCACCCAGTACCGCTCGACGATCTTTGCCGAGAATGGCGAGCAGCAGAAGATCGCCCAGAGCTACATCGCCCAGCTCGACAAGGCGAAGGTGTTTCCAAAACCCATCGTCACCACGCTGGAGACCGGCAAGACCTTCTATCCGGCCGAGGAATATCATCAGGACTTCCTGACGCTGAACCCGACCTATCCCTACATCGTCTACAACGACCTGCCCAAGGTGGCGAATTTGAAGTCGCTGTTCCCCGCGCTGTACAGCGACAAGCCGGTGCTGGTGTTGGCGGGGAAAAGCTGAGCGCCTAATCTCCCCCCTCGAGGGGGAGATGTCGCCGAAGGCGACAGAGGGGGTCGGTCCGACCGGGATCGGCCTCCTGCGGCAGAAGAAGGTTAGCGCTCCACGCGAAGCGACCCCCTCTGGCCTGCCCCCTCAAGGGGCAGGGCTATCGCATATGGCTTAGAGCGTTGATGAGATAGTCGTCATTCCAAGCGCATTTCTTGATGCGATGGCTGATGGGGACTTTGTCTGCATCGGCGAGTTGGAGGATGTTCCTGGCGAGACGGTTTAGGAGCGCGGTGTTGGCAGGGGCGTTGTCTTTGCGGGCGCGGCTGAGGTCCTCATCCAGATGAACATCGAGCATCCAATGCAGGCCGTTCTCGATCTGCCAATGGGCT
>NZ_JBFUER010000005.1:0-551435 GCF_056403855.1 Mesorhizobium sp. P2_E7
ACGCGAAGAGTGTGGCGACCAAGCCGAGCGGGGTGCTTTCGTTTGTGTCGGGAGAGCGCTGACGCTACAAAAAACCCTATCGCTGAATAGCCGGGTTCGACCGAACGCTGATTTGCGCCGACCCCGACGTGAACGACTGCTTTGCGCCTCATGTCGGCCGTAGAAGTCGGTTTTGCGACTTCCTGAAGCAGACGTTCGGATTGGGCGGCGTGGTGTGCGGGTTTGACCCCAATCTGGACATTGCTGTGGCGCTTGGGAGCTGCGCGCGGACGCAATGCGCTGGGTTCGGAAACAGAACCGCGCGAGGGCTGCCTTTCCCATCCAGAGCAAAGAATCTCCTAGAGCGCATTGCCAATTGCGCTCTGGCGAAATGACGGAATCCATAGCCCCCGTGCGCCGAATGGAGTAGAGTGGACTCATAAATCGGTCTGCGAGCGAACGTCGCCCGGAGGTCTGCCGTGACCGGTACCAAGCGAATACTGAGTGTCACGCCCCTGGAAATAGGCCCGGAGCGGCTCGTCTGCATTGCTGCGGTCGTTGCGTGCATTTCCTGGCTCGGAATTGCTAGTGGTGCGGCGACCGCAGGGCCCCTTCATGAAGCTGCGCGGGAAGGCGATGCCGCTGGAGTCGTCCATATCCTGGCTCAAGGCGTCGACGTGAACAGCCGTGACGAGAACCGCGAGACGCCTCTGATCGATGCGGCGCTTTCCGGTAAAGCGGAAGTTGTCGCAGTGCTGATCAAGGCCAATGCCGACCTCGAAGCCCGTAATGACCGGGGCTTCACGGCACTGCACGCCGCCGCCTATTCTGGAAGCGTGGAGATAGTCTCGATGTTGCTCGACCACGGTGCCGAGGTCGACGCCTTGAGCGCTCACAAAATCACCCCCTTGCACGTAGCAGCCGAAGAAAACCAGGCAGCGGTGGCTGAGATGTTGATTGCGCACGGTGCCCAGGTCGAGGCCATCCAAGAGTACGGCTATACGCCTCTGAGCCGTGCGACATTCTTTCAGAGCGCGCAAGTGATGGTTTTGCTCAAGAAGCATGGGGCAAAATGTCAACCCAAGGAAACAATTGGAGCATCGTACGCGGCGTGCGTCGCAGCCGGCAACTAAGCGCCACATCATTGGAGACACTGATATGACAACGCACCGCTCAAGAACGTTTGGCAGTTTGCCTTACGGAGCTATGACAGCCGCGTGCCTCCTATTCATTGGCATGAATGCATCCTACGCTGTCGACGGAGCGAACACGGGATACTTCGGCAATGTCGCCATACTCGGCTACGATCCGGTGGCGTATTTCACCGACGGTCACGCGACCAAGGGTTCGCCGGAGATCACGGAGAAATGGCTCGGGGCGACCTGGTATTTTGCTAGCGCAAAACATCGCGACGCGTTCGCTTCTCAGCCGGTCCGCTATGCCCCTCAGTATGGCGGCTTCTGCACGGGGGGGATGGCACTCAAAGAGGCATCTGCGAACATTGACCCGGAAGCCTGGCGTATCGTCGACGGCAAGCTCTTCCTTTTTTCCGGGAAGGAAGGCCTGGAGGAAGACTTTGATGCTGCCCCCGGTGCTGTCATTGCCAAGGCCGACGCCGAATGGCCCGCAATCGAAGCGAAGGAATTCAATGCCAGAGCGGGAGACAACTGACTTGGTTCGAGCGGAATCTTGCGATCTCGCGCCGAACCGCGCGGGTCATGGTGACGCTGAGAAATACCATACCGTGACAGAGTCCGGCAAAACATACTCGTCGCGCTTTTCGCTGCTCCCGTTGGGATTGCGGTAGACCGGGCTGCAGAATTTGCGGCCGAGCAAAGTCGCTGAGGATCGCGTGCAGAACAGGTTGTCCTCTAGAGTGAACGCGCCGGCGATCATGCTGTTTTGAGAGCTCAGGGCGAAATCGCCGTTTGCATTCAGCTCCATCACAAACGGCGCACCATTATGTTGATGCCCGATCCATGTGTGGTTGATTGTCAGGGCCTGTATAGCAGAGGCGTCGAGGCGGTCCTCCGCCCGCCCGCGGAAGTCGTAGCTCCACTCCGGCATCCCCGCGGCGCGAAGAGCGTCCAGCCGGTGATCGAGATCCTGTTGCCGCCGATGATGGGCGTACACGACGCGAAGGCCGGCGAGGTTCTGCTCATGGGACCTTTCCAGCATTGCTGCGACCGCGTTGTGCGCTTCCGCCATTCGGCCCAACCGCGCGTTTGTCATGGCCAGCGTTTCAAGGCCGAGGTCGCTCCGCTCTTCCGGTTGGAGTTCGTGCAGCGCCTGGATGGCCTTCTCGTATTGCCGGTTCATGTAGAGCACGAAGGCATAATAATCGAAGACCTGCGCCCGCGGCTTGGGATCGAGTTGCAGCACGCGTTCCATGGCCGCTAGCGCCTCCGGGTTCTGACCGGCGTAGGTCAGTACGATCGCCAGGTTGAGCTCTGCCTCGGCACCATTCGGATCGAGTGCCACCGCCTTCTGGACCGACACGATCGCCTCGTCCATTTCGCCGTCGAGCATCTGCAGGATGCCGAGCACGGCATAGGCGCGCGAAGACTGGGGGTTGAGTTCCAGCGCTCGTCCCGCCGCTTCATAGGCGCGCTGGCGAGCGACGGCGCTCAGCATGATGAGCTGGTAGTCGAAACCGAGCACGTCCACGGTAGCCCGGGCGTAGCCCGAATAGGCGTCTGCGAACCCAGGATCGAGCTTGATCGCGCTTTGATAAAGGGCGAGAGCCTCCCCGAGAGACTTATAGTCGAGTGCATACACTTTCTGCTCGGCTCGTATATAGAAGTCGTAGGCTTCCAGATTTCGGGTCGGGAGGCGTGCAATCTGGGTTCTCTCGCCCTCCGTCAGCCGTACCGAGAGGGCCTCGACGATGCGTCCGATCAGTTCGTCCTGCAGCGCGAATATCTTAGAGTAGTCGCGGTCATACCGCTCTGCCCAAACGTTGCTTCCCGTCGTCACATCGATGAGCTGCACGTTGATGCGCACTGCGTCCCCCTCACGGCGAACGCTGCCCTCGAGCACGTAACGGACGTTCAATTGCTCCGCGATCTGCCGGACGTCCAGGGTTCGATCCTTGAATGAGAATACGGAATTGCGAGCGATAACGAGCAGCCCGGAAATCTTCGATAGATCAGTGATGAGATCGTCCGTGAGCCCTTCGGCGAAATAGTCCTGCTCGGATTTGTCGCTGATATCAACGAACGGCAATACGGCGATGGAGGGCTTGCCCGCCGCCGCGCCGACAGCGGTGGGACTGTGGCCAGGAAGAAGTGCAGTTGCCTGCGGCCAAAGGATTAACACAACGCCGCCTACCGCTAGGAACACGAACAGTGCCGCGGGGATCATGAACCATCGCCGGGAACGCAGCTTCTTGGGGACTGCGGTCTGCTCCAACAGGACCCGATAGACGCGGACTGGCTCGGCGATGTTCTTGAGGTGCTGTTCGCCCAACGACTTGAAGGCCAAGCCAAGCTTGTTCCTGGCTTGATCGTAAGCAGCTCCCGAGATGACTACGCCGCCTGGATCGCTGAACCCCTCCAGCCGGGCAGCGATGTTGACGCCATCGCCATAGAAGTCATCCCCATCGATGATCACGTCACCAAGATTTATCCCCATTCGGAAAACGATCCGGGAGTCCTCGGGAACATTAAGGTTCTGCTGCGCGGCAATTTGCTGAATTTCGACAGCGCATGCCACGGCATCAACGACGCTGGTGAACTCGACCAACGCCCCGTCGCCCATGAGCTTGACGACGCGGCCGTGGTACCCATTGATCAACGGTTCGATGAATTCGCGGCGAAATGCTTTGAGCCGAGAAAGTGTGCCTGTCTCGTCCAGGCCCATCAGGCGGCTGTACCCCACCACGTCGGCGGCGAGGATAGCGACCAACTTTCGTTCCAGATGTTGACCCTGTTCCATTTCAGGCAGAACTATAAGGAAAGCGTAGTGGCAAGACCATACGCACTGGCTAGCGAGAGGTAGCAGCAAACGGTCCCTTCTCCGATGCGGTACGTTACAAAATTGGCTGCGAGCGTTCGTCTTGAATTCCGAAAAGGAGGTGCTCGACGTTGTTCGGAATGTCGGCTCCTGGGCGCCAAGCAGTCCGCCCTAGGTTTGAAGCAAGGTCGGGTCTCTAACCCAATTATCCCGAAAGCGGACTGTCCGCGCTCGGCTCCAAAGGCTGCCGGACCGCAATGCGCCCCATGTTGGTCGTTCAGTAGACCCATAGCCGCATCCCAAGAGCGGACATCCGAGCGAGCAGGCTAGACGGCGCGCTTGCGACGGACGGGCCAAGCTTGAAAAATCGTCGCCATTTGGCTGGCTTGCGGCCTATTGCGCTAAGCGAACATATTCGGCCCAATCTCGCCACTGATCTCAATGATCACATCAGCGGGCAGGTTGTTTCTTCGGGCCGCGGCGCGAATGGCTTCAGGGCTAGCCGCCTCGTAAAGGCAATAGGTCTTTTTCCTGTCGGCGCTGAGGAAGGAGATGATCCACTGCACGCCTTCCTCGTCATTGATCAAATTGACCTTTTCGACCGAGTCCTTTGAAAGGTTAAGCTGTTCGGCAAAATCTCGTTCGATGACGTAGCGTGGCATGAGAAGGCTCCTTCTGAACCGTGTTGATGCCGGCGATGCATGACCCAGCCCCCTAATGCAGGGTCGGTTGCAACCTCTTCTTCAAGCGGACCATACCCAGTTCGACCGCGGTTGCCGAGGCTTGCTCCGACAGTGACATTGCTCTCTCGATCGCTTTCTTGCTACCGATTTTCATAAGCAGGCTCGCATATTCGGCTTGTGCATGCGCGAGCCACGGTCTTGAACCGCTGGCTGCGTTCATCTCAAGTGCATGGTCGAAGTGCGCGGCGGCCTTCTCGAAGTCACCTAGCGAGGCGGACAACATTCCTAGATAGCGGCTCGCTGCTCCAAAGCAGACAGTTGCCACTCCCGCCGTGATGGTCATATCCTTGTAGGCGATCATAAGGTCGTAGATCGTTTGCGCCGCCTCCGTGTCACCGAGGCCGATCGCGACTTCCGACATGAATGAGAGGGACGTGCTTCGCTTCGCATCTAACGGCATTGCGAAACCGGTGCGAGCCAGCTCGCTCAGCCTACGCTGCGCTGCGTCCCGATAGCCCAAATCACATGCAACCAACGCAAAACCTGGCAACCAGGTGGTTTCATCGGGGTTCTCTTCGATCAAACGCTTCATGACCGGTGCGACCTCCGACAGGCGGCTCTGTTCACGTCGGATCGCGAACATCTGCATGCCGTAGACGCCCTCGACTTCCGCGCCATGCGTCTGTCTACCCATGCTCAGCGCTTCTCCTGCAAGTGCCTCAGCCGTCGTGAAACGTCCCTCAAGAATAGCCATCATGGCCCGCGCATGCCGAGCCATCCACAGGAGGTGGAGCCGCTGGCGCAGCGTTCCGAGCTCTTCCAATCCATCGATCGCTAGATCGGCTCGAGCACGATTGCCCAATTCGGTGGAGACGTAAACGTCGAGTATTAGGGCTCGGCCCAGCATTTCGTCGTCGTTGATATCAGCCGAGAGGCGCTTTATTTCGTCTACGCGAGTAGTCCGATCGACTGCCTCTGCGTCAGACTTGACTGTCGTCGGGGTTAGGAAAGGCAAGACAGAGAGTTCCAAGAGCGACGGTTTGTCACCCAGCTGCCGAGCCAGATTGACGCCCTCCTTATGGTATTTCGCGCTGTTCTTAGCGTCGCCAAGGTACGCATATGCGCGCGCAAGGCGGGTGAGAAGCTGGCAGCGCGACTTCTGATCGTTGTGGTCGATCTTGCCCATCGCTTCCCTGAGTAGCTGGAGCGATTCGGCGAGCGGCTTCGAGGAAAGGAACTGTGCGGCATCAAAACCAAGCGCAGAGCGGATGAAGGCCTTGGTATCGCCAGCCTCGCGAGCCAGTCGCGCGGTCAGCTTGTATTTTGCAACAGAATCTGACAACCGGCCTGCGGCGCTCAGTGCTTCGCAGAGTTTTAGCGTTGCCTCGAGCACCTCTTTTTGCCGAGCCCGTCCTTCCGGCAATTGCTCCGCGATGGCAAGAGCGTTCTGAAAATGGTCGACCGCCTCATAGTTGGCTGATCGCCCCAGCGCGCGTTCGCCGGCCATCATCCAGTACGGGAGGGCAAGCTCGTTTTGCTGTCCCTTGACGTAGTGCTGGGCGATGAGCTCGGGCTGCGTGACGACGAGATCGGGATACGCGTCGATGAGGACCCTGGCTATCGCTTCATGATAGTGGCGGCGCCGCCGACTGAGAAGCGATTGGTAGGCCGTATCCTGGATGAGCGCATGGCGGAAAACGAGCGCGTCCTGCAGAACGCCTCCAATCACGACGAGTTGGGTGGACATTAGCTGATGCAACGCGTCGTCGAGACCCTTATCTTCGAGTCCGGCAACTTTCGAGAGTAGGCCACGATCGAATTCCCTGCCTATCACAGAGGCAATTTGCGCGACTTCCTTGGCCGTCGCTGTCAAACGATCGAGTCGCGCCATAAGGGAGCCCTGCAGACTATCTGGGATCTCGACGTTGAGCGACGCTGCCTTTCCGCTCTCCATGATTGAGCGCGTCAGCTCTTCGACAAACAGCGGTACGCCGTCTGTTCGCTCGGCAATTCGGTCGGCAAGCTGGTCGGGAATATCCGCAAGCATCGATTCGATCAGCTCTCGCATCTGTTGCTTCGTCAGCCGGCCAATGGCGAGCGTCGACACCTGAGCCAGTCCGGTTGCCCACCCGGCGGTCCATTCCGGTCGGTGCGTCACAACGACAAGGACGGCCGCACCATGCGTGCGGTTCACGACCTCTGTGAGAAATTCATTAGTCGACGGATCGATCCAGTGCGCATCCTCGACGACAAAGAGCACGGGCGCTATCTTCGCCGCGAGTAGCACGCGGTTCGCCAATGTGTGGACGCTGAGTTCCTTCCGGTGTTGGGCGGAGAGGTCGAGCGGTTTGAACGCCTCGCCGAGGTCGAGCGAGAGCAGCTCGGCGTAGATCGATCCGACCTCCGAGGGATGTTCCCCGTAACGTTGAACAATCGCGCGAAATTTTTCATCGCGCATGGCTTGGTCGTCGGCGGATGAAAAGCCCGCAAGCCGGCTTAGACGTTGGATGATGGGGTAGAAGGCAGAAGTGGCGTGATAGGGGGAGCACTGCAACCGGATTAGCTCATACTGACTCCCATGCAACCGTTCCTCCAGTGCATCCACGAGGCGCGATTTCCCGATGCCCGCTTCTCCCGACACAAAAACCGCCTGGCCCTGATAGGCCTTTGCCAACTCCCAACGCTCTAGCAGAATGCCGATTTCGCTGGTTCGGCCGACGAACTTCGATAAAGCGCGGTCGTGCGCTGCGTCGAACCGGCTTTCCACCTCCCGCTCGCCACGAACCGCGAAGAGGGCAATAGGCGATTTGAAGCCTTTCAACTCCTGCTCACCGAGGCTCTCGATCTCGAAGGACTGCCCGGCGAGCCGACGCGTGCTGTCGGCAACGACGATCTGACCGGGAGCGGCAGCGCTTTGCAGGCGCGCCGCGAGATTAGGGGTGTCCCCTGCAATTGAGGCGCGCTCGTTCACGCTGCTGCCCGCAATGTCGCCGACGACCACGTGGCCCGATGCGATGCCAATACGCGCCTTCAGTTGCTCGCCGTCGGGCGATTGGAAGGCCTCGACTGCGGCGAGTGCCTGGAGGCCTGCCCGAATGGAACGCTCTGCGTGATCCTCGTAAGCCATCGGCCACCCGAAATAGGCAAGCACGCCGTCTCCGAGATATTTGGCGACATAGCCGCCAAAGCGGGTGATTGCGCCAGCGACGCTGTCCTGATAGCGGCGGGTGAGCTCGTGCATGTCTTCCGGGTCGAGCTGTGCCGATAGCGCTGTCGAGCCGACCAGGTCACAGAAGAGCACACTGAGGAGCCGCCGGTCGGCAGTTGGTTCCTGCGGCACTTCGGTGGTCTGAGCTTCCGGCCTACCGACTGGAACCGAGGCAGGACGAACTCCGTTGGGGTGGGGCTGTCCATGTCCATCGATCGCGGCCAGAATGACCTTCCGGTGCCCGAGCGAGACACCAAGCTGCTGGAGATCGGCGTCCGTGATATGGGGAAGCGCTCGAAGGTCGACGTCGTTTTCGAGGAACGCCTGCAGGTACTTGCCGAGACCGAGGTGGCTCAGCCAATCCTCAATTGTTTGCATCGAGCTTTCTCAAGCGGCACCGCGATCCAAACTAGCGCGAATCTCGTGGCGGCACCACCTTTCAGATCGGTTGGACCACGCGTAGCTTTCGGCGCAAGATAAAGGTCGGGAAATCGAACGCCCCGGGTGACGCTCGCAGCTCTCAGGTGGGCTTCCTTGGAGGCTGCAATGGATAGTACGCAAATTGCGGGCGGCGGCCGAACATTGAAGCCACGGCGTTCCAGTTGGCGCCGATGCGGGTGCGGGTGGCTTCTTCTGGGCTAGTCTCGCCGCTGGCCGCTGTTTAGGGGGGCTACGGCCACACCGCCCCCGTCACGCCGTGCGTGCGTCCTTCAGCGCTTCGATCAGGCCCGCACCGGCCGCCGCGTCGAAACCTGTAGTCGTTGATTGCGCACCGTCTCATCGAACCCCGTCGGGTATTCAACCCGCAATCACAGTTTGCAGTTTTGCTAGCCCCTCGGGGAGCAGCGGACGTCAAGAATGTGCCCTAGATCATCGGAGCCGGATACTGGCGAGCGCTGGTGGCCACCTCAATCCGCTCGGCAACCATTTCCTGAAGTCGCCAAAGGAGCCGATCTTCTATCGCCAGCCCTTCGAGATGTTTGACGGTGTTATGGAGGTAGTCAGCCATCGACCCCCAATGGCCCACCAGGGGAACGACCGCTTGCCGCTAACTTCATCCTGATTGCGGACGGGCAGCTTTCGGCCTAAGAACGGACGTTCGGCACTTCGTCTCCCGATGTCGGCTAGCCACCCACTTCGCCCAGTGACGGAAAAGCTCAGCTTGATTTGCGCTTACCCCAGCTTTCCCCGTCAGACCGTCTCCTTGACCCGCGCCGACAGAAAGTCCGGCAGGTCGGCAACGGAATCCAGGACGACATCGGCGATCGCCGATAGCGATTCACGCGTGCCGGTGCCGGAGAGCACGCCGATCGCCAGCCCGCAGCCGCCGGCGCGTGCCATCTCCAGGTCGTGGCGGTTGTCGCCGACCATGGCGATCTCGGCCGGCCTCAGCCCGGTCAGGTCGCAGAAGGCGAGAATGGTGTCCGGCGCCGGTTTGGGATTGGCGACCGCGTCATAGCCATAGGCGGCGTCGAAGAGCTGGGCGACGCCAAGTGTCACCATGGTCTTCTCCGCGCCGGCGGTTGAATCGTTGGTGGCGACGCCGAGCCGGTAGGTGCGTTTGTGTAGCGCCGTCAGCGCCCCGACGATGCCGGGCAGCGCCACCGCCATCGACGAACCCTGCACAGAGGTGATCTCGTTGAAGCGGGCGACGGCGAGCATCTGGTCCTCGTCGGACAGTCGCGGGAACCACAGTTCGACGACATCCATGTTGGTGCCGGAGGCAAAGATGGAGTCGGGCTTGAAGCGCTTGTTGACGAAATCGAAGCCCGCGGCTGAAAGCAGCCTGTCGGCCTTCCAGCGGTCGCCCTCGGCTGCGTCCATGGCCATGAAATCGGCAATGCTGAGCCATGTCGCATTGAAGTCGACAAGCGTGCCGTCCTTGTCGAACAGGATGCCCTTGATGTCGGCCGGGTTTTTCATTTCGCACCCCGCAGCTGCTGGATGCGCGCCACCAGCCCGGCCGTCGAAGCGTCACGCTTGGCGGCGCTCTCCTTTCCCTCGACGACAGGCAGCAGGCCGGTCGCCAGCTCCTTGCCGAGCTCGACACCCCACTGGTCGAAGGAGTTGATGTTGTACAAGGTACCCTCGACGAAGACGCGGTGCTCGTATAGCGCGATCAGCCGGCCGAAGGTGCGCGGGTCGAGCTTGCGGTAGAGGATGGTCACCGAGGGGCGGTTGCCGGAGAAGACGCGGTGCGGCGCGATCTTGTCGACATCGGCCGGCTTCATGCCCTTGGCCAGCATCTGCGCCCGCGCCTCGTCAAGCGTGCGGCCCTTCATCAAGGCTTCCGACTGCGCCAGGCAGTTGGCAAGCAAGAGATCGTGCTGGTGTTTCAGATCGGGCTCATGGCCAACGGCGGCGGCTAGGAACTCGACCGGGATAAAATCGGTACCCTGGTGCAGCAGCTGGAAGAAGGCGTGCTGGCCGTTGGTGCCGGGCTCGCCCCAGACCAGCGGTCCGGTCGGCGTCGCCACCGGCGTACCGTCAAGGGTGACGCCCTTGCCGTTCGATTCCATGTCGAGCTGCTGCAGATAGGCCGGCAGCCTGGACAGGCGCTGGTCATAGGGAATGACGGCGCGGGCGGGATAGCCGCAGATGACGCGATGCCACCAGCCTACCAGTCCGAGAAGCGCCGGCAGGTTCTTCTGCAAGGGTGCGGTGCGGAAGTGCTCGTCCATCTCATGCGCGCCGTCGAGGAAGGCGCGGAAATTGCGCGGGCCGATGGCGATCATCAGCGGCAGGCCGATGGCGCCCCAAAGCGAATAGCGGCCGCCGACCCAGTCCCAGAAGCCGAAGACGCGATCGGCCTCGATGCCGAACTTGGCCACCAGGTCGAGCGCGGTCGAAACGGCGGCGAAATGCTTGCCGACAGCTTCCTTGCCGAGCGCCTTCTGCACCCATTTGCGCGCCGTCTCGGCATTGGTCATCGTCTCGACCGTGGTGAAAGTCTTCGAAGCGATGATGAACAACGTGGTTTCGGCGGACAGGTCCTTCAGCGTGTCGTGGATATGGGCGCCGTCGATGTTGGAGACGTAATGCGCGCGCGGGCCGTCGTGATAAGGCGCCAGCGCCAGCGTCGCCATGGCCGGGCCGAGATCGGAGCCGCCAATGCCGATGTTGACGATGTCGGTGATTTTCTTGCCGGTGGCGCCGGCAGCCTTGCCGGAGCGAATGGCGTCGGCGAAGGCGCCCATGGCGTCGAGCACGGAAAGCACATCCGCCTTGACGTCCTGGCCATCGACGGTGACGCCCTTGCCAGAGAGGTTGCGCAGCGCCGTGTGCAGCACGGCGCGGTCCTCGGTGATGTTGATCTTCTTGCCGGAAAACAGCGCGGCGCGGCGTCCCTCGAGGTCGGCGGCGCCGGCGAGCTTCTCGAGCAGTTCCATGGTGCGCGCATCAACCGCGCATTTCGACCAGTCGAGCAGAAGGTCGCCGTCGCTGGCCGAGAATGTCTCGAAACGCTTGGGGTCGGCGGCAAAAGCCTCGCGCATCGTGCCCGATGCCGCCGCGCGCGCAGCACGCAAGGCGACAAGCTGTTTGTCGAAGGACGAATGATCCAATGCCGGCTCCTGATACTTTTTCACGACATCTTATCAGACCGGATGTTTCCGGCGCGTGTCGTCGCGCCGATGTTATTGAGCCGAATTCCATTTGTTTCAATGCGTGGGGATGACGCAGTGCAGCATGTCGCGACGACGCGATGCGTTGCGCGGGGATGACGCTGGCGCATCACGCCTGGGACAATGCTGCGCGACGACGCTTTGCGTCGCGCGGACGCGGGCGACGACGCTTTGCGTCGCGCCATAGATCACTGGCATAAATCCCAGCGATCAGAAAAATTGATTGGCGCAACCCCTTGTGCCACGGTTACCTTCCGCTGGTCCAGCCAAGCAAAAAAGTTTGGCCATCGAGGAACATCTTCCATGCCACAGCGTAACGACACGGCCATATGGTCCGGCCTGTTCCGGATTTCGGCGGAATCGGGCCAGACCCTGCAGGCGCAGATCCGCCAGGCGATCGTCGCCGCCATCCTCGACCGGCAGATTGCCGCTTCGATGCCGCTTCCGTCCTGCCGCATCCTGGCCGAAAAACTCGGCGTCGCGCGCGGTACCGTGGTGCTGGCGTTCCAGCAACTGGTAGACCAGGGTTTCCTGGTGGCGCGCGAACGGCGCGGCCATTTCGTCAATCCGGATGTCCTGGCCACCCCCGCCAAGCCGCACCAGAAGGCGCCCGACCAGCAGAACGAGATCGACTGGAAGGCACGCAGGCAGATCGCCGCCAGCGACATGCCGCCGCCGGCCAAGCACGACAACTGGATCAAGTCGTCCTACCCCTTCGTCTACGGCCAGTTCGACCCGGCGCTGTTCCCGACCGCCGAATGGCGCGAATGCAACCGCATGGCGCTGGCCGTGCTGGAGATCCGCAACTGGGCATCCGACATGGTCGATCGCGACGATCCGCTCTTGATCGAGCAGATCCAGGCGCGGTTGTTGCCGCGGCGCGGCATCTTCGCCAATCCGGACGAGATCATCGTCACGCTGGGCGCCCAGAACGCGCTCTATATGCTGGCGACGCTCTTGATGGCCAAGGGCTCGAAGGTGGCGATGGAAGACCCGGGCTATCCCGACGCGCGCTCGATCTTCAGGCTTGCCGGCGCCGAAATCCAGCCGGTTCCGGTCGACCAGTCCGGCATCGTAACCTCGTCCATCCCCAACGATTCCGGCTTTGTCTTCGTCACGCCCAGCCACCATTGCCCGACCATGGTGCCGCTGTCGGCGGAGCGGCGGCAGGACCTTCTGGCGCGCGCCAACCGCCATAACCAGATCATCATCGAGGACGGCTATGACAGCCAGCTTCTCGACGAGGCGCCGCAGCAGGCGTTGAAGAGCCTCGATCGCTCGGGGCGCGTCGTCTATGTCGGCTCGATGTCGAAGACGCTGGCTCCGGGCCTCAGGCTTGGCTACATCGTGGCTTCGGCTGGACTAATCTCGGAACTCAGGGCGCTGCGCCGCTTCATGCTGCGGCACCCGCCGGCCAACAACCAGCGTGCCGTCGCGCTGTTCCTGTCGCTTGGCCATCACGAGGCCCTGGTGCGGCGGCTGTCGTCGGCCTTCGACGAACGCCGCAAGCGTCTGGTCCATGCGATTTCCGCATTCCTGCCGGAATGGCGTTCGACCGATTCAGCCGGCGGCACATCGCTCTGGCTGGAAGGGCCGCGCGGCACCGATTCGCGTGGACTGGCCGAGGCCGCGGCGTCGCGCAGCGTCATTATCGAGCCCGGCGACCGCTTCTTCGACCGCACCGAAAAGCCGTCGCGTTTCATGCGCTTGGGGATTTCCTCGATCGCGCTGCAGCACATCGAGCCGGGCATCCGCGAGCTTGCGACCGCGGCCGGCCGCAGGCCGGCAGCCGCCTGATTTCGTGCTGCCGGGGCTCTAAACGGCCCCGGCCTTTGGCATCATCTCCAGCATTCTGCACTAGCTCTCTGGCATACTCGGCTGCACTCACTGGCCCATAGGCTGGGCCAATGGCGGCGGCATAGTCGGCTGACAGAGGGACGAAGCATGCCGACGGTGGACCAATCACCGCGTCGTGGTTCGCAAAGCTAAAAGGTGGAGTGCCCCCATGTCAGTGGCTGTCGAGAAGCAGGATGCGGCTCTTAAGCAGGATGCGGCTGTTAAGGATGCGTCGGCCGACCAGCGCTCGCGACGATCCGGCGGGCGCGAGGCGCGCCGCGCCATGCGGGCCGCGCCTTTGGCTGACGATATCCGGCCGGTGCGCGCCGGTCTTGAAGGCGGCAGCTACGGCCCGCTCAACAGGAACGACCAGGAGCGCATCCATGAAGCGGTGCTGACGCTGCTGGAAACCGTCGGCTTCGCCAATGCCATTCCCTCCTGCATCGAGGCGCTGACCGGGGTCGGCGCCGTCTATGGCGACGACGGCCGCATTCGCTTCCCGCGCGGCCTGGTGCTGGACACGATCAAGAAAGCGGCGCGGAATTTCACGCTGCACGGCCAGGACCCCAGGCATGACATGCTGATCCAGGGCAAACGCGTGCATTACGGCACTGCAGGCGCCGCGGTGCATCTGGTCGACGTCGAAAAGCGCGAATACCGCGAGTCGCTGGTGCAGGACATTTACGACGCCGCCCGCCTCGTCGAAGGGCTCGACAACATCCATTTCTTCCAGCGGCCGATGGTGCCGCGCGACATTCCCGATCCGCTCGAAATGGACTTCAATACGCTTTACGCCTGCGTGATGGGGACGTCGAAGCATGTCGGCACTTCGTTCACGGTGCGTGAGAACGTGCAGCCGGCGCTGGAAATGCTCTATGCGATCGCCGGCGGCGAGGAGAATTTCCGGGCGCGGCCTTTCGTCTCGAACTCCAATTGCTTCGTCGTGCCGCCAATGAAATTCGCCGAAGACGCCTGCGGCGTGCTTGAAGCCTGCGTCGAAGGCGGAATTCCGATCCTGCTTTTGTCGGCCGGCCAGGCCGGCGCCACCGCCCCGGCGGCGATTGCCGGCGCAGTGGTCCAGGCCGTGGCCGAAGTGCTCGTCGGCCTCATCTATGTCAACGCCATCAAGCCGGGACATCCGGCGATCTTCGGCACATGGCCATTCGTGTCCGACTTGCGCACGGGCGCCATGTCGGGTGGCTCGGCAGAGCAGGCGGTGCTGACGTCGGCCTGCGCGCAGATGGCGCAATTCTACGACCTGCCGGGCGGTTCGGCCGCCGGCATGACGGATTCGAAACTGCCCGACATTCAGTCCGGCTATGAAAAGGGCATCACCGATGTGATGGCCGGCCTTGCCGGCCTCAACCTGGTCTATGAATCGGCCGGCATGCATGCCTCGCTGCTCGGCTTTTGCCTTGAAAGCCTGATCATCGACAACGACATGCTGGGCCACTGCCTGCGCTGCGTGCGCGGCATCGAGGTGACCGACGAGGCGCTGTCGATCGACACCATCACTGAAGTCTGCATGAATGGCCCGGGCCACTATCTCGGCAATGAGCAGACGCTGCGGTTGATGCAGACCGAATATTTCTACCCGGCCGTCGGCGACCGGTTCTCGCCCAAGGAATGGAACGAGAAGGGTCGGCCCGACATCTTGCAGAGGGCGATCATCGAGAAGAAGCGCGTGCTTGCCGAGCGCTTCCCCCGCCATGTGCCGAAGCTGCTCGACGACAAACTGCGCGCCCGCTTCGGCGAGATGATCAAGCTGCCGCGCAGCGGCATGGGCGGGTAAGCTTATCCTTACGAAGGTCAGCCCGCACTTAACCCAAAATGCTCGACGACCTCGGCGTTGATCAGCTTGCCGTGCAGCGCCATCAGCACGATTTGTGCATCGAGACTGTCACCGGTCTCGAGCGCCGCCTCGATCCGGCGCTCCGCTTCCAGCCGCCGCTCCGGGCCGTTCGCCTGCTCGAACGTCTGCGGCCCGGCGATGCAATAGCTGAACAGCTGCGCCACGGATTGATAGGCGTCCGGCGGCGGCTCGTCCGGCCAATGGTCTTTCATCAGATTGACGATGGTGAGCTTGACGCCCTCGGGAACAAGCGCCGGATGAAGGTCGGCGCCGCGCAGCGCATTGTCGAGTTCCCGCAGGTCGCCCGAGCGACCGAACATGCCGAGGAAGCCGAGGAAGCCGAGGGAAGAGCGCCGTTTTGTCATGGTGGTCTTCCCTTATCAGAGCACTGCCGAGACCCCGCATATCTGTAGGTCCGGCCCGGCCAAAACAAGGGCGCAGTCATGACAAAGGGCGGTCCGCTCAGCAGACCGCCCTTTCGATTTCGGCAAACGATGTCGCGCTCAGTGATTGTCCCTCGGCACGCCTTTGGTGTGCGCGACGTCCTGATACTTCACCGCCGGCTTCAGCACCATGCCTTCGGAGAACTGGTCGACCATGCCGCGCTGGATCTCCTGCCACGGCGTCTGGTGCTGGGGATAGTGATAGCCGCCATTGCCTTGCATCGCGGCGCGCCGCTTGGCGATCTCGTCGTCGCTGACGAGGATGTTGGCGGTGCCTTTGCGTAAGTCGATACGCACACGGTCGCCGGTCTTGAGCAACGCCAGGCCGCCGCCTATTGCCGCTTCCGGCGAGGCGTTGAGGATCGACGGCGAGCCCGACGTGCCTGACTGGCGGCCATCGCCGATGCAGGCCAGCGCGTGGATGCCCTTCTTGATGAGATAGGCCGGTGGCTGCATGTTGACGACTTCGGCGCCGCCGGGATAGCCGATCGGGCCGGCACCGCGCATGAACAGGATGGTGTGCTCGTCAATGCCCTGCGCCGGATCGTCGATGCGGGCGTGGTAATCCTCCGGCCCGTCGAAGACCATGGCATTGCCTTCGAAAGCTTCCGGATCCTTCGGGTTAGACAGGTAGCGCTCGCGGAATTCCGGCGAAATGCCGCTGGTCTTCATGATCGCCGAATCGAAGAGATTGCCGCTGAGGTTGATGAAACCGGCATTGGTCTTCAGCGGCTTGTCGACGCTGCGGATGACATCCTGGTTCTCGTTGGCCACGCCGCGGCAATTGTCGCCGATCGACTTGCCGTTGGCGGTCACGGCGTCGGGATGCGGCAAAAGCCCGGCCTTCAAAAGCTCGGCCACCACCGCCGGCACGCCACCGGCATGGTGATAGTCCTCGCCGAGATATTCGCCCGTCGGCTGCAGATTGACGAGCAGCGGCACATTGAGGCCGATCGCTTGCCAGTCGTCATTGCTCAGCGGCACGCCGAGATGGCGGGCGATCGCATTGAGGTGGATCGGAGCGTTGGTCGAGCCGCCAATGGCCGAATTGACGACAATGGCGTTCTCGAAGGCCTTGCGGGTCATGATGTCCGACGGCTTCAGGTCTTCATGCACCATCTCGACGATGCGCTTGCCCGTCTCGTAGGAAATCTGGCCACGCTCGCGGTAGGGTGCGGGGATCGCGGCCGAGCCCGGCAGTTGCATGCCAAGCGCCTCGGCCAGCGAGTTCATCGTGGTGGCGGTGCCCATGGTGTTGCAATAGCCGGTGGACGGCGCCGAGGAGGCGACGATGTCCATGAACTCGTCATAGTCGATCTCGCCGGCCGACAGCCGTTGGCGCGATTCCCAGACGATGGTGCCGGACCCCGTGCGCTTGCCCTTGTGCCAACCGTTGAGCATCGGGCCGACCGACAGCGCGATGGCCGGAATGTTGACGGTGGCCGCTGCCATCAAAAGCGCCGGCGTGGTCTTGTCGCAACCGATGGTGAGCACGACGCCGTCGAGCGGATAGCCGTAAAGCACCTCGACCAGGCCGAGATAGGCAAGGTTGCGGTCGAGTGCTGCGGTCGGCCGCTTGCCGGTTTCCTGGATCGGATGGCACGGGAATTCGAACGGGATGCCGCCCATCGAGACGATGCCTTCGCGCACGCGCTTGGCGAGTTCGATATGGTGGCGGTTGCAGGGCGACAGATCCGAGCCGGTCTGCGCGATGCCGATCAGTGGCTTGCCCGACATCAGCTCGGCGCGCGTCAGGCCGTAGTTCAGATAGCGCTCGAGATAGAGCGCGGTCATGCCTGGGTTGTCGGGATTGTCGAACCACTCCTGCGAGCGAAATTTCTTCTTCCTGGTGGGGGCGCCTGCCATCGTGGTCTCCGTATTTGTAAGACAAATCGATATGGCAACGCGTGGAAGCAGGCAAGAGGGCGCACCGTCGCATCCGGACTTTGGTGCGATAGACAGGCAGCTGACCGTACGTTAGGCCTGCTGGAGTAGCGCTCGGGAGGTGTCGATGGCTTTGGTGATCGAAGGCGAGGAACGCATTGCCGCTCCCTTGCAGAAAGTCTGGGAAGCGCTGAACGACCCGGACGTGCTGCGGGAAAGCATCCCCGGCTGCCAGAACCTCGATATGAAATCGCCGACCGAAATGGCGGCGACCGTGGTGGTGAAGATCGGGCCGATCAAGGCGACCTTCAACGGCGAGGTGACGCTGAAAAACCTCAAGCCGCCGCATTCCTACACCATCCAGGGCGAAGGCAAGGGCGGCATTGCCGGTTTTGCCAAGGGCGGCGCCGATGTCACGCTGACGGCCGACGGGCCGGATGCGACGGTGCTCAAATACGCGGCCAAGGCCGATGTCGGCGGCAAGATCGCCCAACTCGGCAGCCGGCTGATCGAATCGACTTCGAAGAAACTGGCCGGGCAGTTTTTCTCGACATTTGGCGAGAAAGTGGGCGGTTAGCTCCCTCCCCCTTGCGGGGAGGGTGGCCCGAAGGGCCGGGTGGGGTCCGCGGTGACGCGATGGCGCTATTTCTTCGCAAGGCCGAGGCAGCTTGACGCAGGTCAAGGCAGCTGAGGCGACCCCACCCGCCGCGCTTCGCGCGGCACCCTCCCCTCAAGGGGGGAGGGATATCAGCGCTACTCGAACACGATGCTCGGCACCGCCGCTGCTGCGGCGCCACGCTCTTCGTTGACTCGCTCCCAGACCTTCGACGCAATGTCGCGGTAGATCTTGGCCTCGGCGCTATCGGGCTTCGACGCCACCACGGGCGAGCCTTCATCAGAACTTTCGCGAATGCCCATTTCCAGTGGCACTTCGCCGAGGAAGGTCACGCCGAGCCGCTCCGCCTCGCGCCGTGCGCCGCCATGGCCGAAAATGTCGTAGCGCTTGCCAGTGTCGGGAGCGATGAAATAGCTCATGTTCTCGACGATACCGAGCAGCGGCACGTCGACCTTCTTGAACATATTCAATCCCTTGCGGGCGTCGATCAGGGCCAGATCCTGCGGCGTCGAGACGATGACGGCACCGGCCAGCGGCACCTGCTGGGCCATGGTCAGCTGCGCATCGCCGGTGCCGGGCGGCATGTCGACGACGAGCACGTCGAGCCGGCCCCATTCGACCTCGCGCAGCATCTGCGTCAGCGCCGACATCACCATCGGGCCGCGCCAGATCATCGGCGTCTCCTCGTCAACGAGGAAGCCCATCGACATCACCTTGAGGCCGTAATTCTCCATCGGTTTCAGGATCTTGCCGTCGACCGTCTGCGGCCGGCCATGGATGTTGAGCAGCCTGGGCATTGACGGGCCATAAATGTCGGCATCGAGCACGCCGACGCGCAACCCATTGGCGGCGAGCCCGAGCGCGATGTTGACGGCGGTGGTCGACTTGCCGACGCCGCCCTTGCCGGATGCAACCGCGATGATCGCCTCGATGCCGGGCACGCCACGCTTGCCCGAGCTTTGCGAGGCGGGGGCGTGCGGAGCCGCGCGCGGCGCGGCAGGCGGAGCCGGTGGTGCGGGCCTGGGTGCAGGACGCGCCGGAACCGGCGCCTCCATGCCGCCGCCCTTCTTTTCCGCCGTCAGCGCGACGACGGCGCCGGCGACGCCGGGAATCGCCTTGACGACGCGCTCGGCGGCGGCGCGCAACGGTTCCATCTCCTGCGCGCGGACAGCGGGAACGGTGATCGAGAAGAATACTTTCGAATCGGCGATGAAAATCTCCGAAACCATGCCGAGATCAACGATGTTGCCGGTGAAGTCCGGCCCGTTGACCGTCTTCAGGCGCTCGGTGACGATTTCCTTGGTGACGGACATCAGGTCTTCCTTATGCAAGCTTGCGCCTGAGATAATGCAGTTTCCCGGCGGAACCAAGTCGTGGCGCAACAGCCGGCGTGCTCTGCCCGGAAATCGGCGGAATAGCTGAGGTGCCCAACTGCGTCTGGCGCCGCCGCCCGGCGCCGGTTAGCTTGCGCCAATGATCGACAAGCTGGAATTCTTCATTGCGCTGGCCAAGGAGGAGCATTTCGGCCGGGCGGCGGAAGCATGCGGGGTCACGCAGCCGACGCTGTCGGCCGGTATCAAGCAGCTGGAAGGCCAGCTCGGCGTCATGCTGGTCAATCGCGGCTCACGCTTCCAGGGGCTGACGCCGGAGGGCAAGCAGGTGCTGGAGTGGGCGCGCCGCATCGTCGGCGACTCCAGGACCATGCGCGAGGAGATGCGTGCGGCGCGCCACGGCCTGTCCGGACGCATCCGCATCGCCGCCATTCCAACCGCTCTGGCCATGGTGGCGCGGCTGACGACGCCCTTTCGGGCCAAGCATCCCGGTGTCACCTTTTCGATCCTGTCGCGGACCTCGATCGAGGTGCTGTCACTGCTCGGCAATTTCGACATCGATGCCGGCATCACCTATCTCGACAACGAACCGTTGGGACGAGTGACCAGCGTGCCGCTCTATGACGAGCGCTACCAGCTGATCACCGCGGTCGGAAATCCCTATTCGGATCGCGACAAAGTGACATGGGCCGAGCTCAGCCAGTTACCGCTCTGCCTGTTGACGCCGGACATGCAGAACCGCCGCATCATCGACCAGCACCTGGCCGAGGCCGGCACACAGGTTCGGCCGACGCTGGAATCGAATTCGATGATCGTGCTGTTTTCGCATATCAGGACCGGAAAATGGTCGTCGATCATGCCGCTCAACCTTGCGGAAACATTCGGCTTTTCCGAGCCGATCCGGGCCATTCCGATCGTCGAGCCCGATGCCAGCCACACCGTTGGGCTGGTGGCCGCACCGCGCGAACCGCACACGCCGCTGGTGCAGGCGCTGCTGGACGAGGCGATGGCGCTGGCAGACGATTTCCGCAACCACCGCTAGGCTAGAGACTGGGTGCCGGACGTGCTTGATAGAAAATTTCTATCAAGCAACGGATCAGCTTTATTGATTTCGCGGGTTTCCTCTGTTTTTGTAACCACTTAGCGATAAACCGCTTCGACCAGGGAGGGCGCTGCATGCCAATGCAGCCTGCAAGTACCGAGATTCAGTCGCGCACGGCAGCGATCATCCAGGAGCTGAAGGGCCTCGAAGGCCCGCTGCTGCCCATCCTGCACGAGATCCAGGAAGAATTTGGCCACGTACCGCAGGACGCGGTGCCCGTCATCGCCGATGGGCTGAACCTGTCGAGGGCCGAGGTCCACGGCGTCGTCACCTTCTATCATGATTTCCGTGCCCGCCCGGCCGGCCGGCACGTGCTCAAGCTCTGCCAGGCGGAAGCCTGCCAGTCGATGGGTTCGGATGCGGTCGCCGCAAAGGTCAAGCAGTTGCTCGGCATCGATTTCCATGAGACCACCCGCGACGGATCGGTTACACTTGAGCCGGTCTATTGCCTCGGGCTTTGCGCCTGTTCACCGTCGGCGATGCTGGATGGTGAGGTGATCGGGCGGCTCGATGACGAGAAGATCGAAGAGATCGTCGCGGAGGTACGCTCATGATCCCGCGCATCTACATTCCCGCCGATTCCGGCGCGCTGGCGCTCGGCGCCGAAAAGGTCGCGAAGGCTATTCGTGCAGAACTGGCCGAACGGGGCATTGAGGCCAAGATCGTGCGCAACGGCTCGCGCGGCGCCTATTTCCTCGAACCCATGGTCGAAGTTGCGACCGAAAAGGGGCGCGTCGCCTACGGGCCGGTCAAGTCATCCGACGTCAAGAGCCTGTTCGACGGCGGCTTCCTCACCGGCGGCTATCACAAGCGCTGGCTGGGCGCGCCTGACAAAATCCCGTTCCTGGCCAGGCAGACTCGCCTGACCTTCGCGCGTTGCGGCATCAACGACCCGCTGTCGCTCGACGCCTACAAGTCACTGGGCGGACTGAAGGGCCTGCAGAACGCGGTGGCCATGGCGCCGCTCGACATCGTCAAGCAAGTCACGGAATCGGGCTTGCGCGGTCGTGGCGGCGCTGGCTTCCCGACCGGCATCAAGTGGAAGACCGTGCTTGATACGACGTCCGAGCGCAAATACATCGTCTGCAACGCCGATGAGGGCGACAGCGCCACCTTCGCCGACCGCATGATCATGGAGGGTGACCCCTTCGTGCTGATAGAGGGCATGGCGATCGCCGGCATCGCCACCGGCGCGACCAAGGGCTTCGTCTATATCCGCTCGGAGTATCCGCATGCGGTGGCTGTCATGAACAAGGCTGTCGAGGTCGCCCGCAAGGCAGGCGTGCTCGGCCTCAACGTGCTGGGTTCGCCGAACGCCTTCGACATGGAAATCCGGGTCGGCGCCGGCGCCTATGTCTGCGGTGAGGAAACGTCGCTGCTGAACAGCCTTGAAGGCAAGCGCGGTGTGGTGCGCGCCAAGCCACCGCTGCCGGCGATCCAGGGCTTGTTCGGCAAGCCGACGGTGATCAATAATGTCATCTCGCTGGCTTCCGTGCCGATCATCATGGACAAGGGTGCTGCCTTCTACAAGGATTTCGGCATGGGCCGCTCGCGCGGCACGATCCCGATCCAGATCGCCGGCAACGTCAAGCATGGCGGCCTGTTCGAGACGGCCTTCGGCCTGACGCTCGGCGAAATCGTCGACGACATCGGCGGCGGCACAGCGACTGGCCGGCCGGTGAAGGCAGTGCAGGTCGGCGGGCCGCTCGGCGCCTATTTCCCGCGCGGCCTGTTCGACACGCCGTTCGACTACGAAGAGTTTGCCAAGCGTGACGGCCTGATCGGCCATGCCGGCATCACTGTGTTCGACGATACCGCCGACATGCTGAAGCAGGCGCGCTTCGCCATGGAATTCTGTGCCATCGAGAGCTGCGGCAAGTGCACGCCCTGCCGCATCGGCTCGACACGCGGGGTGGAGACCATCGACAGGCTTGCCGCCGGCATCGAGCCGGAAAAGAACCTGGCTCTGGTCACCGATCTCTGCAACACGATGAAGTTCGGATCGCTCTGCGCGCTGGGCGGCTTCACGCCCTACCCGGTGATGAGCTCGATCACCCATTTCCCCGAAGATTTCAAGCCCGCGCCGGCGCGCGTGGCTGCTGAATAGGAGCTGGCAGATGAACATCAAGGCCGACTTCCCGACGCTCATCGAAGAACTCGACTACGGAACCCCGGAATCGAAGGCGCAAAAGCAGGTCACGCTGATCGTCGACGGCCGCAGCATCAGCGTGCCGGAGGGTACGTCGATCATGCGCGCGGCGATGGAAGGCGGGGTCGAGATCCCAAAGCTCTGCGCCACCGACATGCTGGACTCGTTCGGCTCCTGCCGCGTCTGCCTCGTTGAGATCGAAGGGCGCGGCGGCACGCCGGCATCCTGCACGACGCCGGTCGGCGAAGGCATGGTGGTGCGCACGCAATCCGACCGGCTCGACGCCATCCGCCGCGGTGTCATGGAGCTTTACGTCTCCGACCATCCGACCGGCTGGAACGAGAAGGCCGGAACCGGCGCAAGCGAGTTCGACGTTGTGGCGAAGTCGGTCGGCCTGACCGAGAACCGCTATGGCGTCGAGGGCCGCAACCACGTCAAGGAAGAGAACGGTGTCGCGCCCGGCCATGGCTTGCTGGCGGTCGACTACATCGCCCGCGATGAGTCAAACCCCTATTTCACCTATGATCCGGCGCAATGCATCGTCTGCTCGCGCTGCGTGCGGGCCTGCGAAGAGGTGCAAGGCACATTCGCGCTGACGATCGAGGGCCGCGGTTTCGAATCGCGCATGGTCGCCGGCATGCATGAGGATTTCATCGCCTCCGAATGCGTGTCCTGCGGCGCCTGCGTGCAGGCCTGCCCGACCGATGCGCTGCGTGAAAAGACCGTGCTTGAGAAAGGCTTGCCCGAGCGCTCCGCGGTCACCACCTGTGCCTATTGCGGCGTCGGCTGCTCTTTCAAGGCCGAGGTGAAGGGCGACGAAGTCATTCGCATGATGCCCTACAAGGACGGTAAGGCGAACCACGGCCACTCCTGCGTGAAGGGCCGTTTCGCCTATGGCTACGCGACCCACAAGGACCGCATCCTGTCGCCGATGATTAGGGAAAAGGTCAGCGATCCCTGGCGCGAGGTAAGCTGGGAAGAGGCGATCGCCCATACGGCCAAGGAATTCCGCCGTATCCAGTATCAATACGGACGCACCTCGATCGGCGGTATCACCTCCTCGCGCTGCACGAATGAGGAGACCTATCTGGTGCAGAAGCTGGTGCGCCAGGGCTTCCGCAACAACAATGTCGACACCTGCGCCCGCGTCTGCCACTCGCCGACCGGCTACGGCCTCGGCCAGACCTATGGCACCTCGGCCGGCACCCAGGATTTCGATTCCGTCGAATTCACCGATGTCGCCGTCATCATCGGCGCCAATCCGGTTTCCGCCCATCCTGTGTTTGCTTCGCGGCTGAAGAAGCGGCTGCGCCAGGGCGCCAAGCTGATCGTGCTCGATCCGCGCCGCACCGAAATGGTCAAGTCGGCGCATGTCGAGGCCGACTACCACCTGCCGCTGAAGCCCGGCACCAACGTGGCGGTGCTGACGTCGCTCGCGCATGTCATCGTCACCGAAGGACTTTTCGACGAAGCCTTCATCCGCGAACGCTGCGACTGGACGGAGTTCCAGGACTGGGCCTCCTTCGTCGCTTTGCCGGAGAACAGCCCCGAGACCGTCGGCAAGCTTTCCGGCGTCGACCCGGAGCTGATCCGGGGTGCTGCGCGGCTCTATGCCAAGGGCGGCAACGGCGCGATTTACTACGGCCTCGGCGTCACCGAACACAGCCAGGGTTCGACCACGGTTATGGCTATCGCCAACCTTGCCATGGCGACCGGCAATATCGGCCGCCCAGGCGTCGGCGTGAATCCGCTGCGCGGCCAGAACAATGTGCAGGGCTCATGCGACATGGGCTCGTTCCCGCATGAACTGCCGGGCTACCGCCACATCTCCGGCGAGGCGGTGCGCGACATCTATGAGACTTTGTGGGGCGTGAAGCTCGACGACGAACCCGGCCTGCGCATCCCCAACATGCTGGATGCCGCTGTCGACGGTTCCTTCAAAGGCATCTACATCCAGGGCGAGGACATCCTGCAGTCCGACCCTGACACCAAGCATGTCGCGGCCGGCCTGGCGGCGATGGAATGCGTGGTCGTGCACGACCTGTTCCTCAACGAGACAGCTAACTACGCGCATGTCTTCCTGCCGGGCTCGACCTTCCTGGAGAAGGACGGCACCTTCACCAATGCCGAGCGCCGCATCAACATGGTGCGCAAGGTGCTGGAGCCGAAGGCGCGCTACGCCGACTGGGAGGCGACGCAGGAGCTTGCCCGTGCGATCGGGCTTGACTGGAACTACCAGCATCCCTCCGAGATCATGGACGAGATCGCCAAGACGACGCCAAGCTTCGCCGGCGTCTCCTTCGATCTGCTCGACCGTGTCGGATCGGTGCAATGGCCCTGCAACGAGAAGGCCCCGCTCGGCACGCCGATCATGCATATCGACGGATTCGTGCGCGGCAAGGGCAAGTTCATCCGCACCGAATATGTGGCAACCGACGAGCGGACCGGGCCGCGTTTCCCGTTGCTGCTGACCACCGGCCGCATCCTCAGCCAGTACAATGTCGGTGCACAGACGAGGCGCACCGAAAACGTCATGTGGCACTCGGAAGACCGGCTGGAGATCCATCCGCACGATGCCGAGAACCGCGGCGTGCGCGATGGCGACTGGGTGCGGCTGACCAGCCGCTCGGGCGAGACGACGCTGCGTGCGCTGATCACCGACCGGGTGTCGCCGGGTGTGGTCTACACGACGTTCCACCATCCGGACACGCAGGCCAACGTCATCACCACCGACTTCTCCGACTGGGCGACCAATTGTCCGGAGTACAAGGTGACTGCAGTGCAGGTCGGCGCCTCCAACGGGCCTTCGGACTGGCAGCGCGACTATGACGAGCAGGCGCGCAACAGCCGCCGCATCGCTCCGCTGCAGGCGGCGGAGTAGTCTTGGCCGCGCGCCGCAAAGCAACGACGCAGATATCGCGGCTGGCGCACCGTGCCAGCGGCACTGCGGCGGCCAACCGCATGGTGCCGGAGGAGACGCCGGTGGCCTTCTCGTTTGCCGGTACCACCCATGCGGTGATGATGGCGAGCCCGGCCGATTTCGAGGATTTTGCGCTCGGCTTCTCGCTGACCGAAGGCATCATCAGGTTGCCCGACGAAATCGAGGCGATCGAGGTCGAGGACCATGGCGCCGGGATCGACATCCAGATCCGGCTGAAGGACCAGGCCAACACACGCTTCGAGGCGCGGCGGCGGCGCTTGGCCGGACCGGTCGGCTGCGGGCTGTGCGGCATCGAATCCATCGAGGAAGCGATGCGCTCGGTCGACAAGGTCGGTGCGTCCAAGCTTACGCTTGATTCCGATGACATCGCCCGTTCGGTGAAGCTTCTTTCGAAGGTGCAGCCTCTGCATTCGGAAACCGGCGCGGTGCACGCCGCGGGCTTCTATGTACCGGGCAAGGGCATTGTCATGGCCCGTGAGGATGTCGGCCGCCACAATGCGCTGGACAAGCTGGCCGGCGCGCTGGCCAAGGCCGGGATCGACGGCGCTACAGGTGCTGTCGTCGTGACCAGCCGCGTCTCGGTAGAGATGGTGCAGAAGACGGCGGCCATCGGCTCGGCCTTCATCATGGCCGTCTCGGCGCCGACAGCACTTGCCATCCGCACTGCCGAAGAAGCCGGTATGACACTGGTGGCGCTGGTGCGCGGCGACGATTTCGATGTTTTCACCCACCCGGAACGGGTGGTCTTGGGAGTTGCCCAGCATGTCGCATGACGAAGACCACATCACGAGCACCAGGGAAAAGCTGGTGCGGATGGCCAACCAGATTGCCGCCTTCTTCCATTCGAGGCCGCGCGAGGAAGGTGTGGCTGGCGTAGCCGAGCACATCAACAAGTTCTGGGAGCCCAGGATGCGTCGCCAGTTCTTCGAGATGCTGGACAGCGGCGGCGAAGATTTCGACGAGCTCGTCGTCGTGGCCTCGGCCCGGATCAAGCGGCCGAAGACCGAGGAGCAGGCCGATGTGAGCATCGGCTACGTCCAACCCACGGGTGCAGAGAGCGCCGCTCCCCAGAAATAGCCCCAAGAATAGCCGGACGAACGCGGTTCGGGTCGCCAGGCTATATTCCCGTCTTCTAAAGTTTGACTGCCGCATCCGGCAGGCGTCTGCTATGGTCGACGATCAGAAGTCGTCTGGCCGGGCGGGATGCAGTCGTGAGGCCGATCGAGACGCGATATGCCCTCAGTGGCGACGTGCGGATCGCCTATCAGGTGGTCGGCCAGGGATCGTTCGACCTGGTTTTCGTGCCGGGCTTCATTTCCAATCTCGACCTTCATTGGGAAGACGAAGGCTATACCAGGCTGTTGAAACGGCTCTCGGCCTTCTCGCGGCTAATCCTGTTCGATAAGCGCGGCACCGGCCTGTCCGACCGCGTCGACCCACGCCATCTGCCCAGCCTAGAGACCCGCATGGACGATGTGCGCGCGGTGATGGATGCCACCGGCAGCGGCCGCGCAGCCCTGCTCGGCGCCTCGGAAGGCGCGCCGCTGGCAATGCTGTTTGCCGCCACCTATCCGGAGAGGACACGGGCGTTGGCGCTTTATGGCGGCTATGCGCATTTCCACAAATGGGTGATGCCGCCGGACCGCCTCGAGGCCTTCATCGCGACCGTCGGCACGGAATGGGGCACCGGCGCAACTTTGCCCAACTTCGCGCCGGGCCGCGTCGATGACCCGCATTTCACCCAGTGGTGGGCGCGCTTCGAACGGCTGTCGGCCAGCCCGACGGCAGCGGCGGCGCTGGCCCGGATGAATGCCGACATCGACGTGCGCGATGTGCTCTCGGCGATCAGCGCACCGACGCTGCTCCTCCATCGCCGCAACGATGTGCGGGTCGACCCCGACGCCAGCCGCTTCCTGGCGAAAAAGATCGCGAATGCGCGGCTGGTCGAAATCCCCGGCCGCGATCACCCGATCTGGACCGGCGACGTCGACCGGGTAGCAGACCTGCTCGAGGAATTCCTTACCGGCGAGCGTGCCGTGGCCGAAGCGGATCGCGTGCTTGCCGCTCTTCTGGCGACACGCATCTACGACACGGCGCGGGTGGGCGACCGCATGTGGAGCGAACGCAGCCAGCGCTTCCAGGAGAGCTGGCGGCAGCTGGTCGGCCGTCATGGCGGACGCGTCGCCGGCATCCATGGCGAATTGATGATCTCGCGCTTCGACGGGCCAGCGCGGGCCATACGCTGCGCGGCGGCGCTGCGCGATGCGGCGCAACATATGGGCATTGCATGCGCGCAGGGCGCGCATGTCGGCGAGGTCGAGATGCGCGGGCCGCCGGTCGGGCTGATGGCACGGGTGACGATGCAGATCGCCGCCCATGCCGGGCGCGGCGATATTCTGGCGTCGCGGCTGGTCGCTGACCTGGCGGCCGGTTCGGGCCTGCATTTCATCGATGCCGGGCGCGTCACGGTGGATGAGCTGGACGAGCCGCTGGCGCTGGTCCAGGCGACGTCGGAACAGCATCTCGAGCCGGCCTGCCGTCCCAAGGCCAAGCCTGCCGAGCAGGCTCAACTGACGGCGCGCGAAAGCGAGGTAGTGGGCCTGATCGCCGACGGCAAGAGCAATGCCGCAATCGCTGCCGAGCTGAGGCTGAGCGAGCATACGGTCAAGCGTCATGTCGCCAACATATTGCTGAAGCTCGACCTGCCGTCGCGGGCAGCGGCAGCGGCATTTTCCGCCAGGCACACTGGCCCGGACGGGCCATAGGAGCCATGGCGCTTTCGGGCGAAGCGGGCAAGGTGGCCTCGGCGCTACCAATTCTCTCCATGCAGCCCAGGCGGATGTCGCCGGGAAGGCGCTGCGAACGGAGGATGCAATGCTGAAGTCAAACAGATCGATCAAATCGCTGATGATAGCGGCAAGCGTTGGCGCGCTGTTCACCATCGCCCCTGCCAAGGCCGAGGATGCCTCGGCGGCCGCCGCCTACAAGGATATCGAGGCGACGCTCGGCTCGGTGCCGGACATGTTCAAGACGCTGCCCGACGTTGCGGTTGCCGGCGCCTGGGCCGAGATCAAGGGCGTGCAGCTCAACCCCAAGACCGCGCTCGACGGCAAGACCAAGGAGCTGATGGGGCTCGCCGTCGCCTCGCAGATCCCGTGCCAGTACTGCATCTATTTCCACACCGAGGCCGCCAAGCTCAATGGCGCGACCGATGAGGAGATCAAGGAGGCGATCGCGATGGCAGCCATCGTGCGCCACTGGTCGACGATGCTCAACGGCAGCCAGGTCGATTTCGCGACCTTCAAGCAGCAGACCGACGGCGTGTTCGCGGCCGTCAAAGCGAAGTCGCAGTGAACAACCCTGCCCGGCGATGGGCGCCGGGCAGTGCTCGTGATCATCAACCGCCCGACCGACGGGCCATGGAGGAGAAAATGCTGACCAAGACGCAAAGCGTGGACGGCGCGGCGATCAAGAAAGCGATCGAAGGGCGGGACGGCAGGATGCTGGCGAGCTTCTATGCCGACGATGCGCTGGTGCGGGTGATCGATCGCAACAACCCGCCGAGCAAGCCGCGCGAGATCCGCGGCCGGGCGGCGATCAGCACGTTCTGGGACGATATCTGCAGCCGGGCAATGACCCACAAGGTCGACACCACCATCGCCGATGGCGACAACCTCGCCTTCACCCAGGCCTGCGCCTATCCGGACGGAACGAAAGTGTTCTGCGCGGCGATGCTGGAGTTGAAGAATGGGCGGATTGCACGACAGACCGTCGTGCAGGCCTGGGACGAGTGAGGAGGAGAGACATGTTCAGCGCCAGATGGCAGATCGACGCCAAATTCGGGCACAAGCAGACCGTGCTTGAACTGCTCAAGAAATGGGAGCGCGAGATCGGCTCTCAGGTCGGCATTGCCGACCTCAAGTTCCAGATCATGACGGGTTCGATCGGCGCCCGGGAAGCGACGGTGGAATCGCATCATCAGGTCGAAAGCCTTGCCCAGTTGGAGAGTTTCTTTGCCAGGATCGGCAAGATCGACGCCCACGCCAAATGGGGCAAGGAGATTGAGCCCTTCGTCGTGTCGGGCACCAGCCTTTGGAACATCTACCGCATCGTGGAGTAGGAACTGCGCGTTTCGGCCGTCAGTTGCGGCGGCCGAAATTCGTTTTCTGCCCGGCGAAGCGGCCTTCCCTGGCCAATCCGGCCGCCGCCACACGTGCCGGCTGATTTGGCAGCGTGGCTTGCTTGGCCAGGGCGGCCGCTATCAGGGCGTCGGCCTGGCGGGCGCGCTGGTCCGCGCCTGCATTACCGCCAAGGTTGCCGGCCGCAGCGTAGGCCTCTGCCCGCCGTCGGGGTTTGAAAGCAAGATAGAGAAGCAGCGCGCCGAGCAATCCGCCGCCGATGACGATCGTCAGACGCGCGCCGGTCATGCCGGTGCGCTCGATCTGGGTCGGGTTGGCGGGGTTCTGGACGACGGTGAGCTTGTCGCCGACCTGCGGCTCACGGCCGCCGTCCTTGTTCAGCTCCATCGTCGTCTCGACGGCATCGGAACCGGTGCCGACGCGCAAGGTGCCGGTGAATTTCTGTTTCACCTTCCACTCTTTGTCCGCGTGCACCGTCTTGAACGCCTCAACCAATTCGCAGGGGATCGTGGCGGTGCTGACAGTCTTGTAGACGACCTTGTGGGCAGTCGATTCCATGTCGCATTCGACGTTGACCGCAATGACCTCGGCCGGCACTTCCGGCCAACCGCCTTTCTTCAGCATGTCCTTGCCGCCGAAGAAGGCCATCACCAGGCAGAACCCACCAATCATGACCAGCTTGATCTTGGTCGTATTCATGCGCAAACCCCCTCGCCGCGCGGTTTCTCGGCAAGGAGGCTGCTCGTTCAGGTTGAATATTCAGTAAATCATGAACTTTGGTCGGGCGGCGAAAGTAACTTACGCTTAATATACAGAGAACGGCACGGCGAATATTTTATGGATAGTGGCAACCTCTACCCGTGGGCCACCATCACATGCCTTACAGCCGTATAGTCCTCCAGCGCGTAGAGCGACATGTCCTTGCCGTAGCCGGACTGTTTCAGTCCGCCATGCGGCATCTCGTTGGTCAGCATGAAATGGGTGTTGATCCAGGTACAACCGTACTGAAGACGTGCGGCCGTCGCCATGGCGCGCGAGACGTCCTTGGTCCACACCGAGGACGCCAGGCCATAGTCGCTGTCATTGGCCCAGGTCACGGCTTCGTCGACCTCGGAGAAGCGGGTGATCGACACGACCGGGCCGAACACTTCGCGGCGCACGATCTCGTCCTCCTGCAACGCGCCGGCAACCACGGTCGGCTGGTAGTAGAAGCCGGAGCCCTCGCCCGGCTTGCCGCCGGTGGTGATCTCGATGTGCTTCAGTTCCGAAGCGCGCTCGACGAAGCTTGAGACGCGGTCGCGCTGGCGGCGCGAGATCAGCGGGCCGATCTCGTTTTCGGTGTCGTCGGGCTGGTTGTACTTGATGGTCGAGACCGCCGAGGACAGGTCGGCGACGAGCTTGTCGTAGATCTTCTTGCCGGCATAGATGCGGCAAGCAGCCGTGCAGTCCTGGCCGGCATTGTAGTAGCCGAAGGCGCGCAAGCCGTTGACCACGGCGCCAAGGTCGGCGTCGTCGAAGACGATGACCGGCGCCTTGCCGCCAAGCTCCAGATGCGTGCGCTTGACCGACTTGGCAGCGGCCTGCAGCACCTTCTTGCCGGTGGCGACGTCGCCGGTGATCGAGATCATATTGACCTTGGCGTTGTTGATCAGCGTGTTGCCGACGCTGTCGCCGCGGCCGAGCACGACGTTGACGACGCCTTCGGGCAGCACCTCGGCCAGGATTTTCGCCAGTTTCAGCGCCGTAAGCGGCGTCTGTTCCGACGGCTTGAAGACGACGGTGTTGCCGCCGGCAATCGCCGGCGCCAGCTTCCAGGCCATCATCATCAGCGGATAGTTCCAGGGCGCGATCGAAGCGACGATGCCGATCGGATCACGCCGCACCATCGAAGTGTGGCCGGGCAAATATTCGCCGGCGACCACGCCAGGCATGGAACGCACCGCGCCGGCAAAGAAGCGATAGCAGTCGACGATCGCCGGGATTTCGTCATTGAGCACGGCATTGATCGGCTTGCCGCAGTTCAGCGCCTCGAGCGCTGCAAATTCCTTGGCCTGAGCTTCGATGCGGTCGGCGATCTTGAGAAGGTAGCCCGAGCGCTGTGCCGGCGTGGTCCGCGACCATGTGACGAACGCCTTTTCCGCCGCCGCGACAGCAGCCTCGATCTGCGCCGGGCTTGCTTCGGGCAGGTTGAGAATGGTCGCCCCGGTCTTTGGATTGAGGATCGGTTCCTCGGTCTCGGTGCCCTTGTCGAAGGTCGAGCCGATCAGCATCTGGGTGTCCATGGACATCTCTCCCTTATCGGTTATTTGCCCGAGCCGGCGATCTGGTCGCCGTCGCGGGTCAGGTAATAGGCAAACAGGATGGGCAGCAGCGTCACCAGAACCACAACCATGGCGACGACATTGGTGACCGGACGCTGGCGCGGCCGGATCAGCTCCTCCAGCATCCAGATCGGAACGGTCTGCTGCTGGCCGGCGGTGAAGGTGGTGACGATTACCTCGTCGAAGGACAGCGCGAAGGCCAGCATGCCGCCGGCCAGCAATGCGGTCGCGATGTTGGGCAGCACGACATGCCGGAAGGTCTGAAAGCCGTCGGCGCCGAGATCCATCGAGGCCTCGATCATCGAGCCCGAGGAGCGGCGGAAACGGGCAACCGCATTGTTGTAGACGACGACCACGCAGAAGGTGGCGTGGCCGAGCACGATCGTCCAGAACGAGAACGGGATATCGGCGAGCGAGAAGGCCGAGCGCAGCGCGATGCCGGTGATGATGCCGGGCAGCGCGATCGGCAGGATGACCAGCAGCGAGATGGTCTCGCGGCCGAAGAATTTCGTTCGCGATACGGCGGCGGCGCACAGCGTGCCCAGGATCAGTGCGATCGCCGTCGAGATGGCGGCGACGCGGACCGAGAGCGACAGCGCCTCCCACACATCCGGCCGGTTCCAGGTGACGGCGAACCATTGCGTGGTCAGCCCCGGCGGCGGCCAGACGAAGCTCTTTTCCTCGGTGGTGAAGGCGTAGACGAAGATCAGCAGGATCGGCAGATGCAGGAACAGCAGGCCGCAGGCGGCTGCTATCTTGAGGCCGAGCGGGGCGGACTGCGAACCGTCAGAGCGCATCGAATGCCCCCATGCGCTTGGCGCCCCAGAGGTAGAAGCCCATGATGACGATGGGCACCACGGTGAAAGCGGCGGCGAGTGGGATGTTGCCGGCGGTACCTTGCTGCGAATAGACGGCCTGGCCGATGAAGAGCCTAGATGTGCCGATGATCTGCGGGATGATGTAGTCGCCCAGCGTCAGCGAGAAGGTGAAGATCGAGCCGGCGACGATGCCGGGCAGCGCCAGCGGGAACAGCACGTTGCGGAAGGTCTGGCCCGGCGACGCGCCGAGGTCGGAGGACGCCTCGACCAAATTGCCAGGCACGCGCTCCAATGCTGCCTGCACCGGCAGGATCATGAAGGGCAGCCAGACATAGACGAAGGCAATGAAGGTGCCGGTGGCGGAGACCGACAGCGAATTGCCGCCGACGACCGGCAGCGACAGCCAGCCATCGAGTATCCAGAGCAGATGCAGTTTGGCGAGGAGCCAGGTCAGGATGCCTTCCTTGGCAAGGATCAGTTTCCAGGCGTAGATCTTGACCAGGTAGCTCGACCACAGCGGCAGCATGACGCCGAGATAGAACAGCGCCTTCCAGCGGCCACGGGCATAGCGCGCCGCGTAGTAGGCGATGGGGAAGGCGATGACGGCCGAGGCCAGCGTGACCAGCGCCGCCATCGTCACGGTGCGCAGGATGATGTCGAGATTGGCGGCCTGGAACAGGTCGCCATAGGTCTTCAGCGTGAACTCATGGTTGATGAGGCCGGAGAATTCGTCGATCGAGAAAAAGCTCTGCGCCAGCAGCGCGAACAGCGAGCCGATATAGACGACGCCCAGCCACAGAACCGGCGGCAGCAGCATAAGGAACAGCAGGAGTTGTGGCCGACGCCAGAACAGGTCAGCGAGCGCACCGCGCATGCCGCCGCTGCCGGGCAGGATGGCGGGGGCTGTGGCGCGCGGCATGGCGGCGTCGAGGCTCATGCCGGCTCGTCCATCAGATGCAGATGCTCGCGGTTGAAGGTGAGCACCACCGCTTCGCCTTCCGCCGGCAGTTTTGTGCCGGCCGGCACGATGGCGTGCAGCCTCAAGCCATCGGCGTCGAGCGCCAGTCTCGTGGTGGCGCCGAGATAGTTGGTCCCGACCAGGCGGGCGGCAACGCCATCGCCTTTCGCAGCGCGGCCTATGCGAATGGATTCAGGGCGCAAGCTGCCCCAGCGGTGCTGGCCAGAGTAACGCTGGACGAAATCCGGCGGCAGCACGTTGGACGAGCCGACGAAATCGGCGACGAAGCGGGTCTTCGGCCGCTGGTAGATGTCTTCCGGCGTGCCGATCTGCATGATCTTGCCGTCATTGAAGACGGCGACGCGGTCGGCCATCGACAGCGCTTCGCCCTGGTCGTGGGTGACGAAGACGAAGGTGATGCCGAGCGCCTTCTGCAGCGACTTCAGCTCTTCCTGCATGTTTTCGCGCAGCTTGAGGTCGAGCGCGCCGAGCGGCTCGTCGAGCAGAAGCACCTTGGGCTGGTTGACCAGCGCACGGGCAAGCGCGACGCGCTGGCGCTGGCCGCCGGAGAGTTGGCCGGGACGGCGGGCGCCATAGCCGGGCAGGCGCACCAGCGACAGCGCCTCTTCCGCCGCCTTCTGCCGTTCGGCCTTGCCGACGCCCTTGACCATCAGCCCGTAACCGACGTTGTCGAGCACGTTCAGATGCGGGAACAGCGCGTAGTCCTGGAACACGGTGTTGACGTTGCGGCGATAGGGCGGCACGCCTTCAGCGCGCTCGCCGAAGATCGAGATCGAACCCGAGGTCGGCTGCTCGAAGCCGGCAATGAGGCGCAGGCATGTCGTCTTGCCGGAGCCTGAGGGGCCGAGCATGGCGAAGAATTCGCCGGGCACGATGTCGAGGTCAACCGCATCGACGGCGCGCACGCTGCCGAAATGGCGAGACACTTTCTGGAAGGAAACGGCCGAGGTCATGGGCTGTCAGTCTGTTGCCTGGTTGATCTTCTGATGTCGTGCGTAACCCGCCCTCCCCCCAGATGGGGGAGGTCGCGGCCAAGCCGCGGGTGGGGGTGCTTGGCACGAACCGCCGCGCCCCCCACCCCGACGCTGCGCGTCGACCCTCCCTACAAGGGGAGGGTGAGAGCGATTACCGCCCCCCGATGACGCCGATATAGTCCGACACCCAGCGGTAATAGGGCACGCACTGGTCGTTCTGGGTGGCGCACTTCGAGACCGGCGTCTTCCAGAACTTGATCTTGTCGAAATTGTCGTAGCCGTTGGTCTTGCAGCCTTCGTCGGTCAGAAGCTCGTTGCCCTTGCAGGCGGCGGGCACGACCGGCAACGAACCAAACCAGGCCGAGACATCGCCCTGGACCTTGGGCGACAGCGAATGTTCGAGCCACATATAGGCGCAGTTCGGGTGCGCGGCGTCGGCCTCCATCATTGTGGTGTCGGCCCAGCCGGTGACGCCTTCTTCCGGCACCGTCGAGGCGACCGGCTTCTTGGCGGCGACCAGCGTGTTGACCTGGTAGGGCCATGAACCCGAGGCGACGACGCCTTCGTTCTGGAAGTCGTCGACCTGGATGGCGGCGTCATGCCAGTAGCGGCCGACCAGCGTGCGCTGGACGCGCAGCAGGTCGAGCGCTGCCTTGTACTGGTCTTCGTTGAGCTCGTAGGGATCCTTGATGCCGAGTTCCGGCTTGTGGAACATCAGATAGTTGGCGGCGTCGGCAATGTGGATCGGACCGTCATAGGCCTGGACGCGGCCCTTGTTGGACTTGCCGTCCGGCAGGTTCATTTCCTCGAAGACGATGTTCCAGCTCTTGGGCGCTTCCTTGAAGACATCGGTGTTGTACATCAGGACGTTCGGACCCCACTGATAGGGGACGCCGTAATGCACCTTGTCGACGGTGAACCAGGGCGCGTCCTTCAGGCGGTCGTCGACGCTCTTCCAGCTCGGGATCAGATCGGTGTTGATCGGCTGCACGCGCTTGCCGGCGACGAGGCGCAGCGAGGCGTCACCCGAGGCGGTGACGAGGTCGAAGCCGCCCTCATTCATCAGCGAGACCATCTCGTCGGACGTGTTGGCGGTCTTGACGTTGACCTTGCAGCCGCTCTCCTTCTCGAAGGAGGTCACCCAGTCATAGCCCTTGTCGGTTTCGCCGCGCTCGATATAGCCGGGCCAGGCGACGATGCTGACCTCGCCTTCGCCCTTGCCAAGCTCCTTGACCTGGGCGACGGCCTGACCGGAAAAGGTCAGCGCTACCGTCAAAGCCGTGCACGTCTTCAGAAATGAATTCATCGTCAATCTCCCATTTTGGCGCCTGACTGCGAAGCCGGTCTTCGCTGCGGTCAGCCGCAGGCTGAAAAGCATCAGTTCGTCCGATGGACATGTCGCCGCTCTGATGGCGGCTTTCGTCCCTGAAACGAAAAGTGCTTGGAAAACTCCGGTTTCGCAAATTCATTTATCAGAAACACGATATCGGTTTTTCCGATAGATAGATACCGAATGCATGTCGCTCAAAAGTGGTCCCGGTTTTGAGAGAACGACATGCAAAAAAGCAAAGACTATCAGCGCTGCTGGCGCACTGTGCGCTGCGACTGGGCGAGGCCGATGAAGTCGCGCGCCGCTTGCGGCAGGCCGGAGCCGCGGCGCCAGACCATGCCGACCTGGACCACCGGCAAAGTGCCTGAGATATCACGCGATTCGATGCGGTCGCCTTCCAGCGACCATGGCCGGTAGACGAGGTCGGGCAGCAGCGCCACGCCCGCACCGGTGGCGACCAGGCTGCGAACCGCTTCCACAGAACGTGTGCGAAAGGCGACATAGGGCTTGGCGCCGATCGCCGCCAGAAGCTTGCCGGTGCTTTCCTCGATCTCGTCGACGGTGAGCATGATGAGCGGTTCGCCGGCGATGTCGCCAATGCCGATAATGTCGGCGCTGGCCAGCTTGTGGCTGAGCGGCACCCACAGCCGGTAGGCCGAGACTTCGAGGATTTCCGACTGCAGCGCTGTGCGGTCACGCAGGTTCGAGGTGACCATGACGGCGATGTCGAGCTTACCGCCGATCAGCAGGTGCTCGAGATAGTCGCCATTGTCCTCGATGGCCGAGACATCGACGCCGGGATAGGCGCGGCGGTAGCGCGCCAGAAGATCGGACAGCACATAGCCGGCGACCAGCGAGGTGACGCCGAGTTGCAGGCGTCCGCCGGCCACCACCTGATCATCGGAGAAAGCGCGACGCGCATCGGAGACGTCGGCCAGGATCTTGGTGGCATGGCGCAGGAACTGGTGGCCTTTGTGGGTGATGTTAAGGCCGCGCGGATGGCGTTCGAACAATTCGACGCCGAGATCGCTTTCCAGTTCCTTGATCGCCTCAGTGACCGAGGATTGCGAGATGGAGAGGTTCTGGGCCGCGCCCGACACCGTGCCTTGCTCGGCGACGGCAATGAAGAACTGCAGCTGGCGGATGGTGAAGGCCATGGCCGGACTAAACACCGGCGCGGCAGGGAAGGAAAGTAGGCGGCTGGCTTATCCCTGGCACGATAGCTGGCGCGCGCCTCGCGCTCAGCCGAACAACAGCCTGATGCGCCGCCGCCACTCCGGACCATAACGCAAGGCAAGCATGAAGGTCGCTTCCAGCGCCACGACGATGACGATGATGCGAAAGCCGATGGCATAGGAATCCCGGCCGCTGCCGCGCATGAGATAACCGGTGACCAGAAAGCCCGTGTTCCAAAGCGTGGCACCGAGCAGCGTCGCCGCCGCGAAGGGCAAGGGCGGCAGACACAGCGCACCGGCGGCGATCGGCAGATAGTTGCGCACCGTCGGGATGAACTGCGCCAGCAAGGACACCCTGACATGATGGCGGCGATAGGCCTCGGCAAGCCTGCTGTAGGTCGCATAGCGCAGGCAGACATATTTGCCGAAACGCTCGACCAGCCTGTCGGCGCGATCGGGTCCAATCCGCCGTCCCACGGAATACCAGACAAGGCAGCCTGTGATGGCGGACAGCGTCGTCACCAGAAGCAGGATCGCCAGCCGCGATAGATCCGGCGCTGCCGTCATGCCGAGAAAGAGCAGCAGCACATGCGAAGGCGGCAACGGCAGGATCTTTTCGGTAAAGGCGAGGCAGGCGACGCCGAGCAGGCCGAGGCCAAGGATCGCCGACAGCGGATCGGTCATGAGAAGCGCCAGTCGTAGGTCTTGAGGTTCTTGATCCTGGACACCTTATACACCGTCGCCGGCGGGAAGTTGCGGAAGGTACGGCCAAGCCGGGTCGCTTCCAGGTCGAGCCTGTCGAGCAATGTCTGGCCGAAAGGGCAGCGGCCGCCCAATGTGTATTGATAGAGGGCCGCGCCCGGCCGCAGAGCGTCGAACACGCCTTCCAGTATAGCGAAAGCCTTGCGCGGTGACATCAACCGAAACGGCAAGCTGCTGATGGCGGCCCCCACCACCGGACCGTCGAACAGCGGCGGATGACGCAAACCGACCGCATCCATTTCGACGAGGCGCGCGGCGGGAAAGCGGCGCGTCAGCAGCGAGGCAAAGTCGGGGTCGGCCTCGATCAGGGTCAGATCCTGCTCCCTGACGCCGCGTTCCAGCAGCGCCCGCGTGAACGGGCCGGTGCCCGGTCCAAGTTCCGGCACCGGACCGGTCTCGGCACCGATCTCGCGCGTGATCAGAGCCGCGAGGCTGGAACTGGAGGACGTGACCGAGCCGATCCGGAGCGGCGCCAGCGTCCAGGCCATGAGGAAAGACAAGGCGTCGCTTGCAGGCATGGTGACCTCACTGCTGATACGGGCGATTCGCTTGGGCCCGCATTTCGATGAGGCGCTGTTTGCGGCGACCGGATTGCATGAACATTGCGAGGCGCAGGCTTGAGCGAAAGATTTGTCGGGAACCGCGCACCGGTGCTCGGAGGATCAGAATTCGCTAAGCGGCTGCGATGCTGAGGCGTGCACCAGCCTCTGCCAGGGCAGCAGCAATGTCGCGCGGCGGCGGCTGGTCTGTGGCGAGTTCGGAAAAGCCGTCGAAGCCGCAAACCTGAACCAGACCCTGGCGGCCGAATTTTGTGTGGTCGGTTATGACCAGCGAGCGCTGGCCGCGCGACAGCACCATGCGGGCGAACTCCGCTTCGTCCAGATCATAGTCCGCAAGGCCCGCGGCGGCATCGACAGCACCGATGGAGATCACAGCGTGGCTGACCGAGAAGCGGCTGACGAAGTCGATCGCCGAGGCGCCGAAGGCTGCACCGGAATCGCTGCGCAGTTCGCCCCCTGCCATATAGACCTTGTTGCCGTTGACGGTGGCCAGCGTGCGGGCGATGTCGGACGAGTTGGTGACCACCGTCAGCCGCCGGTGGCCGAGCAGTTCGCGGGCCAGGAACGAGGTTGTGGTGCCGGTATCCAGCATCACTGACTCGCCGTCGCGGATGGTGGCGGCGACCATGCGGGCAATCAGCCGCTTGGCATCGGCATTGTCGCGCATGCGCCGCTCGAACGGCGCTTCACCGGTCATCGACGGCAGGCCGATGGCGCCGTGCATCTTCAGTACCGAGCCGTTGCCGGTGAGCGGCTTGACATCACGGCGCACGGTTTCAAGCGAGACCCCCAGCCGGTCCGCCAGGCTGGCAATGGTGACGGTGCCCTCTTCCTTCAGGAGACGGAGGATCTCGCCATGCCGTTTCGAATGGATCATGTGGCTTCCTGAATTTTTACGATCTGCCCGGTTTTAGGGCAATACAGACGTTTTTAAAGGAATTGCAGGTGGTTTCGGGCAAAACACCCAAAAAAAGTCACAACATTTGATTGACACCCGGGCGGCACTGGCGTGACATTGATGGCGTGACAGGCTTCGGAACTGCCACGGGAGGGTGATGGCAGAGCCGCAATTCACGGACCGGACCGTCTGGCCAGACCGTCTAGGATTGATCTGGCACAAAGGTTTTTCAAATCCGCGGGGGCGGAGACCGGGTATCAAAACCTGGCCAAAGGGGCTCGTCGGTGCGGCGCTGGATAGAAATTCCGGCGAGCCGCACCGACGAGGTTTTTGTGTTTCCTCCGCCCTGATTGCGCTGTTCCCTCCGTCTTGTTGTGTCTCCGCCAAATCAGGGGTGCCCCGTGACTGCTGAAGATCGCATCCGGGCCTTGCCCTGCTGGAACGGCAGCGTCGACATTGCACCGCTACCGGGCGGCCTCAGCAACGCCAACTATCTGGTCAAGGACGCGGCCGGGCGGCACGTCGTGCGGTTCGGCCAGGATTATCCGTTCCACCACGTCTTTCGCGACCGCGAGGTGATGACATCGCGGGCTGCGCATGAAGCGGGCTTCGCGCCGGCGGTCCGATATTCCGAGCCCGGCATCATGGTCACCGAGTTTCTCGGCGCAAAAACCTATGTCGCCGCAGACGTGCGCGCCAATATCGGCCGCGTCGCCGCCCTTATGCGCGGGTTCCATCGCGAGATGCCCAATCACATCTCCGGCGCCGGCTTCATGTTCTGGGTCTTCCATGTCATCCGCGACTATGCGCGCACACTGAGCGAAGGCGGCAGCCGCAAGCGAGACGAGCTGCCACGGTTGCTGGCGCTGGCCGACGAGCTGGAGCGGGCGCAAAAACTGCTGCCGATCGTGTTCGGCCACAATGATCTTTTGCCGGCAAATATTCTTGACGACGGTGAGAGGCTGTGGCTGATCGACTTCGAATATGCCGGCTTCAACACCGCGATGTTCGATCTTGCCGGCGTTGCCTCCAATGCCGAGATGAGCGACGCCGAGTCCTTCGCCTTCCTCACCGCCTATTTCATGCGCGAGCCGGATGAGGCGATCCGCCGCTCGCACGCCGCCATGCAATGCGCGTCGCTGCTGCGCGAGGCGATGTGGAGCATGGTTTCCGAGCTTTATCTCGATGCGCCGGGCATCGATTACGTCGCTTACACCGCAGAGAATCTGACGCGGCTCGACGCGGCGCTCGACAATTACCGCACGAAATACGGGACACAGCCATGACCTTGCCCAACCATGCCGGCATCGTCGTCATCGGCGGTGGCATTATCGGCTGTTCGACAGCCTATCATCTGGCGCGCGACCACAAGGCCGATGTCGTGCTGCTGGAGCAGGGCAAGCTGACCTCCGGTTCGACCTGGCATGCGGCCGGGCTGGTCGGCCAGTTGCGCTCGTCGGCCTCGATCACCCGCGTGCTCAAATATTCGGTCGAGCTCTATAAGGGGCTGGAGGCCGAAACCGGGCTCGCCACCGGCTGGAAGATGACCGGGTGCCTCAGGCTTGCCACCAACGGCGACCGCTGGACCGAATACAAAAGACTGGCGACGACGGCAAAAAGCTTCGGCATGGACATGCAGTTGCTGTCGCCGGACGAGGTGAAAAGAATGTGGCCGCTGCTGGAAACCAGCGATCTCGTCGGCGCGAGTTGGCTGCCGACCGACGGCCAGGCCAGCCCCTCCGACATCACGCAGTCGCTGGCCAAGGGGGCGCGCATGCATGGCGCCAAACTGTTCGAGGACGTCCGCGTCAGCGGCTTCGACATGAAGGACGGGCGCATCACCGCGGTGAAGACCAACAAGGGCGACATCGCCTGCGACAAGGTAGTGAACTGCGCCGGGCAATGGGCGCGCCAGGTCGGCGCGATGGCCGGCATTTCCGTGCCGTTGCAGCCGGTCAAGCACCAATACATCATCACCGAAAAGATCGACGGGCTGGCGACCGACGCGCCGACCATCCGCGATCCCGACCGCCGCACCTATTTCAAGGAGGAGGTCGGCGGGCTGGTGATGGGCGGCTATGAGCCGAACCCGCAGGCCTGGGCGACCGGCCTGCCCGGCGGCGATGTCCCCGACGAGTGGGAGTTCCGGCTGTTCGACGACGACTACGATCATTTCGAACAGCATATGAGCCAGGCGATCGCGCGCGTGCCGGCGCTGGAGCGGGCCGGCGTCAAGCAGATGATCAACGGGCCCGAGAGCTTCACCCCGGATGGCAATTTCATCCTCGGCGTCGCGCCCGAATGCGCCAACATGTTCGTCGGCGCCGGCTTCAACGCCTTCGGCATTGCGTCGGGTGGCGGCGCCGGATGGGTGCTGGCGCAATGGGTGGTCGATGGCGAGGCGCCGCTCGACCTCTGGGTGGTCGACATCAGGCGCTTTTCCGGACTGCATCGCGACCGGCAATGGGTCAGCGACCGCACGCTGGAAGCCTATGGCAAGCACTACACGATCGGCTTCCCGCATGAGGAGTACGTCTCGGGCCGGCCGCGCATCGTCTCGCCACTCTATGACCGGTTGAAGCTTCACCGCGCCGTGTTCGGTTCGAAACTCGGCTGGGAGCGGCCGAACTGGTTTGCGGCCGAGGGCACCAAGCCTGAAGATATCTATTCGATGGGCCGGCAGAACTGGTTCTCAGCCGTCGGTGACGAGCACCGGCATGTGCGCGAAAAGGTCGGCATCTTCGACCAATCCTCCTTTGCCAAATACGAGATGACGGGCGCCGATGCCGCGAAGGCGCTGGACTGGATCTGCGCCAACGATGTCGCCAAGCCTGTGGGACGGTTGACCTACACGCAGCTTCTCAACACGCGCGGCGGCATCGAAGCCGACCTGACCGTGGCCAAGCTCGCCGAAGACAAATTCTACATCGTCACCGGCACCGGCTTCCGCACGCATGATCTGTCCTGGATCGGCGACCATGTCGGCGAGGACCTCGACGTGACGCTGAAAGATGTCACCGAGGAGTTCGGCACGCTGTCGCTGATGGGCCCGCGGGCCCGGGATGTGCTGGCAGCGGTCACCGAGGCAGATGTCTCGAATGCCGCCTTCCCATTCGGCCATGTGCGCGAGATCAAGATCGCCGGTCACACGGTAAGGGCGTTGCGCGTCACCTATGTCGGCGAGCTCGGCTGGGAACTGCATGTGCCGATCGCCGCCACCGGCGAAATCTTCGATGCGCTGATGGCTGCGGGCGCGAAACACGACATCCGTCCGATCGGCTACCGGGCCCTGGAATCGTTGCGGCTGGAGAAAGGCTATCGCGCCTGGGGTTCCGACATCACGCCCAACGATACGCCGCAGGAGGCAGGCCTCGGTTGGGCCGTGAAACTCAGGAAGAACACCGATTTCGTCGGCCGAAGGGCACTTGAAAAGATCAGCGGTGCCGACCTGAAGAAACGCTTTGCCGGCTTCACCGTCGACGATCCCGATATCGTGCTGGTCGGACGCGAGACTATTTTGCGCAATGGCGAACAGGTCGGCTACCTCACCAGCGGCGGCTATGGCTACACGGTGGCTAAGAACATCGGCTATGGCTATGTGCGCAACGCCGATGGCGTCAGCGACGACTTCCTCATCTCGGGCGACTATGAGCTGGTGGTGGCGATGGAGCGGACGCCGGCCAAGATCCATCTCGAGCCGATGTATGATCCGTCGATGAGCACGATCAAAGCTTAGACGAACCCTGGATCACCTCACGCGCAACACAAGGCCGCGACTGGGCACCGTGTCGGCTTCGCCGGGCATCGAGACATAGGGCACAGTCTCCTCGGCGCGAACGACCCTGCCCTCGGCCTCCAATGCTGCGATGCGTTCGGCAAAGCCGGCGTTCCACAGCGTGTTCTTGACCGTCAGCACGATGACGCCGTCCGGCCGGCAGATGCGGATCAGTTCGTCCAGCCCCTCGGCGCCGACATGGCCGGAGGTAAAGACGCCGGCCGAGATGATGCCGGCATAGGCATTGTCGGCAAAGGGCAGCGACCCACCAAGCGCCAGGCAATGCAGCGCCGAATAAACGCCCTTTGCCGCCGCCTTGGCCAGCATGCCCTGCGAAATATCGAGCGCCTCAACCTGGGGATAGCCGGTAATGGCCAGCCATTCGCCGATCAGCCCGGTGCCGGCGCCGGCATCGAGCAGCGGGGCAGCGCCACGCGGCAGATGGCGGGCAAGCAGGGCCAGGCAGATCGTCGGATGGCGGTAGCCGGCGGCCGACATGTCCGCATCGTAGGTTTCCGACCAGTTGTCATAGATCGCGGCCACGTCCTCGGGCCGTTGCGCCGCATAGGCGGCGCCGAGCCCGCCATGATCCTTGTTCCCCGCCATCGCTGTTTCTCCGCCAGCTCGCTGCTCACTGTCGATCGGATGATAGCCAAACGGCGAAAACTGTGGAACCGTTGTCGCAAGAAATAACACCGCCAGGGGCAACAGGCATGGGGACGGACGAGGCACGCGCAACACTTGCGGCGATTCCGGCACTGGCCGGCTATGGCGGACCGCTAGAGCGATTGGGCGGGATGACCAATCTCGTTTTCCGGGCCGGCGATATCTGCCTGCGCATCCCCGGCAAAGGCACCGAGGAGTACATCAACCGCGCCAACGAAGCCGTCGCCGCGAGCGAGGCAGCCAAAGCCGGCGTCAGTCCAGAAGTTCTGTATGTCGACCCCAAGACGGGCGTGATGGCGAGCCGCTTCGTTGCCGGCGCCGAGACGATGTCGCCGGAGAAGTTCAAGCTGCGCGCCGGCAGCCCGGCCCGCGCCGGCGAAGCCTTCCGCAAGCTGCATTCCTCCGGCGCGGTGTTTCCGTTCCACTTCGAACTGTTTGCGATGATCGACGACTATCTCAAGGTTTTATCGACCAAGGACGTGGCCTTGCCGCCCGGCTACCACGACGTTGTGCGCGAATCCGAGACGGTGCGGGCCGCGCTTGCCGCCCACCCTTTGCCGATTGCCGCATGCCATTGCGATCCGCTGTGCGAGAATTTTCTCGATACGGGCGAGCGGATGTGGATCGTCGACTGGGAATATTCGGGGATGAACGATCCGCTCTGGGATCTCGGCGACCTCTCGGTCGAAGGCAGGTTCGACACAGCGCAAGAGGAAGAGATGATGCGCGCCTATTTCGGCGGCGAGGCGAAACCGGCCGAGCGCGGCCGTATCGTCATCTACAAGGCAATGTGCGACCTGTTGTGGACGCTCTGGGGGTTGATCCAGCTTGCCAACAACAATCCGGTCGAGGATTTCCGCGCCTATGCCGACGGCCGTTTCGCCCGCTGCAAGGCGCTGATGGAGACACCGGAGTTTTCACGGCACCTGGCGGCTGTGCGAAAGGGTTAGAGCAATTCCAGGAAAAGTGCGAAGCGGTTTTCCGTCCGGAATTGCGTCAAAACAAGAAGATGGTCAGTTCACGCCTTTCGGCACGTTCTCCGGCGGCACCACTGTCTCGACCACCTTCTGGCGGTGGAAGATGAACAGGCCGGCGAGCACGACGATGGCCGAGCCGATCAGGATGCGCGGTCCCGGCACGTCGCCGAAGAAGGCCAGGCCGAAAATCACGGCCCATAGAAGCAGGGAGTAGTGCAGCGGCGCCAGCGTCGAGGCCGGCGCCAGCTTCAGCGCTCTTGTGATCATCAGATGGGCGCTGCAGGAGACGATGCCGAGCAGGAGCATGGCGCCGAAATCGAGCGCCGAGGGGGTCTTCCAGGCGCCGATGGTCATCACGGCGCCGACCAGTAGCGTGCCGATGGTCTGCCAGGTGACCAATGTGGTGTCGCTGGTGCCGCGCAGGCGGCGGCTGAGGATGATGGCGAAGGCGAAGGCAATGCTGCCGACCAGCGCGAATAGCGAGGACTGCGAGAACGCCGCCGAGGACGGCTTCAGTATGATCAGCACGCCGCAGAAACCGACCAGGATGGCTGCCCAGCGGCGCCAGCCGACCTTTTCGCCGAGCAGAAAATGCGACAGTGCGGCCACATAGATCGGCCCGGCCATGTAGAAACTCATCACATCGGCGAGCGGCAGGTAGACCACGGCGGCGTAGAACAGAGCGGTGTCGACCGTCGTCGCCAGAACGCGCAGAAGCTGGAGGACCGGTCGCTCCATCTGGAACAGTTTTGCGGTGCCCTGGTTGGCGATCATCGGGCCGAGCACGATGAAGGCGCCGATCGAGCGGATCAGCACCACCTGCCCCACCGAGAAGCTGGCAACCAGCCATTTGCCCATCGCGTCGTTCAGCGCGAACATGAAGTCGCCGGCCAGCATCAAGAGAATGCCGGCCAGAAGCACGTTCCTGATCGTAAGTTTCTCGGTGACTGCCATGACCGATATCAGTTCCCTTCGGCGATGGTGGGCGGGTAAGGCGGTTGGTACAGCTGCAGCGGCAGCGTGGCGAGCGGAATCAAACGACCCGACAGGACCAGCTCCGCGAATTCGACCGACCTGCGATTCATCGAATTCGAACACGCAAAGTTGGCATGTCTGAAAACGTCATGGTCTCGTTTGTGAAGAAATATGCTAACAGTGCGTTGCTATTTTGGGGGGATTAATGATGGAAGCCTACGCTGCAGTGGCCTCAGCAGTTCTATCTGCGCTGGCGATATTCGTTGCTTGGAGTCAGTTCAAAAAGGGCGAGTACAGGATCGACCATGTTACGACATGGAGCAATGACGTTATTGCAAACCTTCAAGAGGTCTATCTAGTTATTTCTACATCCACCGACATTATTAGCGAAAAACAAAAAAGAGAGCGATTGACTGAGTTGTGCTTTAATTCATCTATTTTGACCGAACAAGGAAGGATTTTCTTTAAGAATCAGATTCTTAACGAACACGGGGCCGCAAAGCCACCAGCCTACAGAGGTTACCGCCCAAAGATTCTAGACCCACTGGTGGTCGCGCATGAAATCTCCAAAGATTGGTTCAAATCTGACGCCCAGAGGCGAGATCGGCTGAGGCGACTCGCCTACGAGAACGTCAGGCAATTTGTTTCGTTAGCTCAAAAGGAAGTCGGGCGCAGTAAGACGACTTCGGCAGACACAGCCCAAGGAGGCCAGGGGGTTAATCTTGAGCGCCTATTAGCCGCGCTGCCGGACTGACGTAATATGGTACCACTAGTTCGGCTGTGTTGGCCTGACTTTGGACTATTTGGGCCGCGGCCGGATGATGATCGGGCGATAGATGATCGGCCTGTCCCAGGGATCGAAAGCAGAAACCCTTCGAAGTTCGGCGCGCCGATCGAGGTCGATGCGCTGCAGGCACTCGGCAAAGGCGTCGTTCTTCTTGGTGAAGCCATAGGACCGGCATTTCGCCTCATCGGCGGCACGGCGGTCTTCTACGGTCGTGCAGCCCGCGCAAACCGCCGCCAATCCCAGCGCCATCACTGTCTTTTGCCACATGCCATCCTCCTCAAACAAAAAGTGGAGGCCTATTGTAGACTTAATCATCGCCGGACGAAGCATGGAAACTTGATGCAGATGCAATGGCCTGTTGGGCCTGCCTGGCTTGCCTAGGACGCCGACGCACTTGCCGCGTTGTGCCGCCGGTTGACCTCGCGCGGCCGCCCGGCAATCGACAGCCGGGTCTCCTGCTTCGTGCGCTCGGCCACCACCTTGCCCCTGGCGACAACGTAGAGCCGTTCGGCGCGCAGCCTCAGGGCCTCAATCGGGTTACCGGCGTCGAGGATGACGAAGCTGGCCCGCTTGCCCACGGCAAGGCCGAGATGATCGAGGCCCATGATGGCGGCGTTGACATTGGTCACCATGTCGAAGCAGCGCGCCATGTCGGCCGGGCTCGACATCTGCGCGACGTGCAGCCCCATGAAGGCGACGTCGAGCATGTCGGCGGTGCCCAGCGAATACCAGGGGTCGAGCACACAATCTTGGCCCCAGCCGACACGGATGCCGAGCGCCAGCATCTCTTTCACCCGCGTCAGGCCGCGGCGCTTGGGAAACGTATCGTGGCGGCCCTGCAGCATGATGTTGATCAGCGGATTGGGGATGGCCGACACCCCGGCCTCGGCAATCAGCGGCAAGAGCTTGGAGACGTAGTAATTGTCCATGGAATGCATGGAGGTGAGATGCGACCCCACCACCTTGCCCTGCAGGCCAAGGCGCTGCGTCTCATAGGCAAGCTGCTCGATATGGCGCGACAGCGGATCGTCGGTCTCATCGCAATGCAGGTCGACCATCAGCCCGCGCTTCGCCGCGATTTCGCACAGTTCGGTCACCGAGCGCGTGCCGTCGGCCATGGTGCGTTCGAAATGCGGGATGCCGCCGACGATGTCGACGCCCATGTCGAGCGCGCGCAGCGTGTTCTGCCGCGCCGTCGGCGAGCGGTAGAAGCCGTCCTGCGGGAAGGCGACCAGTTGCAGGTCGATATAGGGCGCGACAATCTTCTTGACGTCGAGCAGCGCCTCGACCGCCAGCAGCCGGTCGTCGCAGACATCGACATGGGTGCGGATGGCAAGCAGGCCCATTGAGACCGCCCAGTCGCAATAGGCGAGCGCGCGCTCCCGCACCGCTTCATGCGTCAGCAGCGGCTTCAGCTCGCCCCACAACGAAATGCCCTCGAGCAGCGTGCCCGAGGCGTTAATGCGCGGAATGCCGTAGGACAGCGTGGCGTCCATATGGAAATGCGGATCGACGAAGGGCGGCGAGATCAAATTGCCGTAGGCATCGATCGCCGAGCCGGCGCTGACATGCAGTTCGGGCTCGATGGCAATGATCGTCTCGCCGACAATGCCGAGATCGGCGACGGTGCCGTCGGGCAGCGTTCCGCCGCGCACAACAAGGTCGAAATCCATCTGTCGTCATCTCCCTGCAGATCAATCGTCACAATCGTGGCGCAAAAGACACCGTGCCGCAGCGGTTTGTCGCCGCGACAGCGAAAGGTTCCATCCGACCACAACTCGCTCTATAAGCCGCCTTTCGCCCCCGTGGCGAATCCGAAATTCGTCTCAGTCAGGCATGGGATCGGCCATTTGTTTCGCTTCTTCCGTTCGACGGAAAACCAGCGCCTTATCGCAAGGCTACTCAGGGAATCCTTTCACCAGCACAAATTCGGCTATGGCGCCGCGATCCTGTCGATGCTCGTGGTGGCTGCCACCACAGCCGGCAGCGCCTGGATCCTGAGCGTAATCACCAATGAGTTCGTGATCTACAAGAGGGTCGAGCGCGTCAACTGGATTGCCTTGGCGGTCGCCGGGATCTTCATCGCCAAGGGTATCGCCAATTTCATCCAGGCCTATTTCATGAGCCGCGTTGGCAACGCCATCATCGCCGACCGGCAGCGCAAAATCTATGACCGCATCCTGGCGCAGGGCATCGAGTTTTACCACGCCACCTCGTCGTCCGACCTGATCACCCGCATGACCAACAATGCGCAGGCGGCACGCAACGTGCTCGACCAGATCGTCACATCCTATGTGCGTGATCTGGTGACCTTGATTGCCCTGTTGGCGGTCATGGTTTGGAAGCAGCCGGCGCTGTCCGTCATCTGCTTCGTCATCGGGCCGGTGGCGATCTACGGTGTCAACCGCATCCTGAAGCGCGTGCGTCAGATCTCCAAGCAGGAATTCCGCTCGCTCGGCCAGATCGTGCACGTGATGCAGGAAACGGCAATTGGCGTGCGCGTCGTCAAATCCTTCGGTCTCGAAGGGGCGATGCGCAAGCGTATGTACAAGGCCGTGTCGGACGTGGAGAGCCGCGCCAACAACATCGCCACGCTGGAGGCCGCCACCAGCCCGGTGATGGAAACGCTGGCCGGACTGGCGATCGCCGGGGCCGTCTTCATCAGCGGCTTCCTGGTGCTGCAGGGTGGCCAGATGCCGGGAAACATCATGGCCTTCATCGGGGCGCTGCTTTTGGCCTATGAGCCGGCAAAGCGTGTTGCGCGCGTACGCATCTCGCTCGAAAGCGGCATTGTCGGCGTGCGGATGATGTTTGAGCTCGCGGACCGGCCCTTGACGCTGGCCGAAAAGCCCGATGCCAAGCCGCTGCAGGCAGGGCCGGGCGAGATCCATTTCGACAATGTTACTTTCGCCTATCATCCAGACAGCCAGCCGGTGTTCCAGGGACTGGACCTGACGCTCGCGGCCGGCCGGATGACGGCGCTGGTCGGCCCTTCGGGCAGCGGCAAGTCGACCATCCTGAACCTGATCATGCGCATGTACGACCCGCAGGGCGGCAAAGTGCTGTTCGATGGCCAGGACATCTCCGACGCCACGCTCGCCTCGGTGAGGGAAAAGATCGCCTATGTCAGCCAGGACACGTTCCTGTTTGCCGGCACTATCATGCACAACATCCGGCTCGGACGCGAGGGCGCCACCGACGAGGAAGTAACGGCCGCCGCAAGGGCCGCCAATGCGCATGACTTCATCAGCGCCCAGGTGAAAGGCTACGACACGGATGTCGGCGAGAACGGCGCGCTGCTTTCAGGCGGCCAGCGCCAGCGCATCTCGATCGCCCGCGCCATGCTGCGCAATGCCGAGATTCTGCTGCTCGACGAGGCGACCAGCGCGCTCGACGCCGAGTCGGAAGCGCTGTTCCGCGACGCGCTGCAGCAGCTAACGGTCGGACGCACCACCATCGTCATCGCCCACCGCCTGTCGACCGTGCACCAGGCCGACACGATCGTGGTGCTGGAAGCCGGCAAGGTGGTTGAAAGCGGCGCGCATCACACGCTGCTCAACCAGGGCGGGCTGTATCAGAAGCTTTATGAATATCAGTTGATGCCGTAGCGCTCCTCCCTTCTCCCCTTGTGGGAGAAGGTGGATCGGCGCGCAGCGCCGAGACGGATGAGGGGTGTTCCAGGAAACACCGACGCCTCACTCCGCTGGAACACCCCTCATCCGTCGCCTGCGGCGACACCTTCTCCCACAAGGGGAGAAGGGAAGAACTGCGCTACTCCGGCACGTGCCGCACCGCGCCCTTGTCGGCGCTGGTGGCGAAGGCGGCGTAGGCGCGCAGGGCCGTCGTCACCTTGCGCTTGCGCTTTTCCTCGGGCTTCCAAGCCAAGGCGCCCTTGGCCTCCATCGCCGCACGCCGTGCGTCGAGTTCAGCATCGCTGACCGCCAGGCGGATGGTGCGGTTGGGGATGTCGATCTCGATCGTGTCGCCCTCCTGAACCAGTCCGATCATGCCGCCTTCCGCGGCCTCCGGCGAGGCATGGCCGATCGACAGGCCGGATGTGCCGCCGGAGAAGCGGCCGTCGGTGACCAGCGCGCAGGCCTTGCCCAGCCCCTTCGACTTCAGATAGCTCGTGGGATAGAGCATCTCCTGCATGCCGGGGCCGCCGCGCGGTCCTTCATAGCGGATGACGACGACGTCGCCGGCCTTGATTTCGTTGGACAGGATCGCCTTGACCGAAGCGTCCTGGCTTTCAAACACCCGTGCCGGGCCGGTGAACTTCAGGATCGATTCATCGACGCCCGCCGTCTTCACGATGCAGCCATCGAGCGCCAGATTGCCTTTCAGCACGGCAAGGCCACCATCCTTGGAGAACGGCGTCTCGGCCGAGCGGATGACGCCCTTTTCACGATCGAGATCGAGATCGTCCCAGCGACGGTCCTGGCTGAAGGCCACTTGCGTCGGCACGCCGCCGGGGGCGGCGAGGAAGAAATCGCGAACGTTCTGGCTCGTGGTGCGGGAAATGTCCCAATGGTCGAGCGCTTCGCCAAGGCTTGCCGTGTGCACCGTCGGCAGGTCGCGGTTGAGCAGCCCCGCATTGTCGAGCTGGCCCAGGATGGCCATGATGCCGCCGGCGCGGTGGACGTCTTCCATATGCACGTCCGACTTGGCCGGCGCCACCTTGCAGAGCACCGGCACCCGCCGCGACAGCCGGTCGATGTCTTCCATAGTGAAATCGACCTCGCCTTCATGGGCGGCAGCCAGGATGTGCAGCACGGTGTTGGTCGAGCCGCCCATGGCGATGTCGAGCGTCATGGCGTTCTCGAAGGCGCCCTTCGAGGCGATGCTGCGCGGCAGCGCGCTCTCATCATCCTGTTCGTAATAGCGCTGGGCGAGATCGACGATGAGATGGCCCGCCTCGACGAACAGCCGCTTGCGGTCGGCATGCGTGGCCAGCGTCGAGCCGTTGCCGGGCAGCGACAGGCCGAGGGCCTCGGTCAGGCAGTTCATCGAATTGGCGGTGAACATGCCGGAGCACGAACCGCAGGTCGGGCAGGCCGAGCGTTCGATGACCTTGACGTCCTCGTCGGAGATCTTGTCGTCGGCGGCGGCAACCATGGCGTCGACGAGGTCGAGCGCCTGCGTCTTGCCGGCAAGCACCACCTTGCCGGCTTCCATCGGGCCGCCGGAGACGAAGACGGTCGGGATGTTGAGACGCAACGAGGCCATCAGCATGCCAGGCGTGATCTTGTCGCAGTTGGAGATGCAGACCATGGCGTCGGCGCAATGCGCATTGACCATGTACTCGACGGAATCGGCGATCAGCTCGCGCGACGGCAGCGAATAGAGCATGCCGTCATGGCCCATGGCGATGCCGTCATCGACGGCGATGGTGTTGAACTCCTTGGCGACGCCGCCGGCCTTCTCGATCTCGCGCGCCACCAGTTGGCCGAGGTCCTTCAGATGCACATGGCCGGGCACGAACTGGGTGAAGGAGTTGACCACCGCGATGATCGGCTTGCCGAAATCCGAGTCCTTCATGCCGGTGGCGCGCCACAGGCCGCGTGCGCCGGCCATATTACGGCCATGGGTGGTGGTGCGGGAACGGTAGGCGGGCATGAACTTTCCTTAGGTGGCTGGCTTCGCCCAGTGCGGAGCGTGGCGGCGCTGAATTTGGATCGCAGGGTTTATAGACCGGCAAGTATGGTCTGGCCAGATTTTTGCAATGCGCCAGAACGCTAGGCGCAAGCGGGTTGACGAGCGTCACTCCGCTGTATATAGCCAAATGGGTATATACCTTATTGGCTATGGACGCGAAATGAACCAGCTCGACGCCACCTTTGCCGCGCTTGCCGATCCGACGCGGCGCGCCATCCTTGCCCGCCTCATCCAGGGGGAGGCCTCGGTGATGGAACTGGCCGAGCCGTTCGCGATGAGCCAGCCGTCGATCTCCAAGCATCTGAAAGTGCTGGAAGCCGCCGGGTTGATTTCGCGCGGCCGCGACGCACAGCGCCGGCCGTGCCGGCTGGAAGCGCGGCCACTGGCCGAAGCCAATGACTGGCTGGAACGCTACCGAAAGATCTGGGAAGCCAATTTTCAGCGCCTCGACGCGCTGCTGGGTGCCCTGCAGGCCGAGAAGAACCCCGACGCGGCGGACCAATAGCCGGAGGCGGGTGGGGCGAGCGCTCGAACGCTCGCCGAAAAGATCAGAAGCCCGTGTCGGATCGCCAGTCGGCCGGACGTCCTTGGGCAAACAGACAAACGCAGGAGGACCATCTTGAGCACCACCACCTTGCCCGGCTCGACCGTTGCGACATTGACCGTGACCACGCCGAGCGACCGTGAAGTCCAGATCACCCGCATCTTCGACGCGCCGCGGCCGATGGTGTTCGATTGCTGGACCGTACCGGAGCTTTTGAAAGGCTGGCTGCACGGGCCGGACGGCTGGCGGCTGGCTGTGTGCGAAATCGACCTCAGAGTGGGTGGTGCGACACGCTATGTCTGGCAGCATCGCGACGGTCGCAGCATGGGCATGAGCGGCGCCTATCGCGAGATCGTGCGGCCAAGCCGGATCGTCGCCACCGAACTGTTCGACAAGGACTGGACCGGTGGCGAGACGATCGGAACGGTGACCTTTGCCGAGCAGACCGGCAAGACCCTTTTGACGCAGACGGTGCTTTACGCCTCGCAGGCAGCCCGTGACGGCGCGCTCGGCACCGGCATGACCAGCGGCATGGCCGAAAGCTACGCCCAGCTCGACGCCTATCTTGCTTCCGTGCGGGACGCCGCCAAGGGCGCGGCCTGACCCTCCCATCATCCCCCAGAGAAAACGAGGACAGACTTATGCAAAAGATCACCACCTTCCTGTGGTTCGACGACCAGGCTGAAGAAGCGATGAACCACTACATTTCCATCTTCAAGAATTCCAAGCAGCTGAGCGTGACGCGCTGGCCCAAGGGCCACGCTCTCGAAGGCAAAGTGCTGGTGGCCTCGTTCGAGCTCGACGGCGTCCCGTTCCTGGCGCTCAACGGCGGCCCGCAATACAAATTCACCGAGGCGATCTCGCTTTCGATCGACTGCAAGAACCAGGAAGAGGTCGACCATTTCTGGGACAGGCTAACCGAAGGCGGCGAACCCGGGCGTTGCAGCTGGCTGAAGGACAAGTTCGGCGTTTCCTGGCAGGTCGTGCCGGAACAGCTGCCGCGCCTGCTGCAGGATCCGGACCAGGCCAAGGCAAGCCGGGCGATGAATGCGATGATGCAGATGGGCAAGATCGATATCGCGAAGATCGAAGCGGCGGCGAAGGGATAGGCTGCTCTCGCCTGCTGCGGCCGGCTCTATCGCTGGATCAGGCCGTGCTCGCCAAGGATATGCGCAATGCGCTGGCCTACGACGGCCAGCGCATTTTGTTGCCGGAGCAAGGCAAAACCGCGCCGGGCGCGTGCCTCGGCTTCACCGGGAGAAGCGTGGATGGCGCGCAAGGCATCAACTGCGGCGTCCGCGTTTGCGGTCGCCCAGACCTGATTTTTGGTCTGAACGTACTCGCCGCGGCGAACCGGCTCCAGCCTGTAGGCCACGGGGTAGCCAGTCAGCTCATCGATGAAATCGGTCGTGCCCCCATAGTCCGTGGCGACGACGGCCTTGCCCGCCGCCAGAGCCTCGGCGGCGCCGAACCCAAACCCCTCGGACCGATGCAGCGAGATGAACGCGTCACATCCCGCCATCAGCGCATCTATGCCGATGCGATCCACGGTGCGGTCGACAATCTGGATACGATCATCCTTCGCCGCGATCTCACCAAGCCAGTTCCGCAACCCATCGTCGCGCTCACCACGCGTCTTGACGATGAGTTCGACGTCACGTTTCGCCGCGGGAAAGGCGGCCCGAAAGGCATTGACGGCGGCCTGCGGATTCTTCCGCGCGACGTAGGAGTCAAAATCCAGATAGGTGAAGAAGCGCAGGGTTGTGCGGTCCGTGCGCGGCGCCGGCTGCTGGAGGGGAAGGCGCACGGGCTGCGGCACATGGTGCAAGGTTACGCCGGAAACGTCCGCAAGGGCAGAGGCGACAAACCGCGAAGGAGCCCAGACCTCGTCGAAGTCACGGATTGCGCCATGCCACTCCCGAGGGACGCGTCCAAGCTCCCAAAAGGGATAGAGGACGTTCAACCGACCCGGGGCAATATCCTGGCGATAATGATCGGTGGCAGCCAGGCCGGTAACGACCAGCTGGGCCTTGCGATCAACCAGCTGATTGCACTTGCTTGTGAACTCCGCCTCGTTTTCACGCCCGGGCAAAGCAAGGGAACGGGAAGAAACCGGCAGACGCGCTGCGTCGCAAGCATATACGATGTTGCGCGCCGCCTGGCCGAGTCCGATCTCCGAACACAGGTATCCGCTTACGCACAAACCATCCTCCAGATTGCGAGGACGTGGAACAGGGTCGTGTCCGGACAGCTTCACCCGTATGGCGTTGAGCTGCACGCCGCTTTGAAGCAGGCAGGACATCGGATTGTCGTGGCCGGGCCGAAAACCGGGAACCATCGCGGCGTAGCTTTCGATGTCGATCCCGTCCGCAGGCTTCCGCTTTTCTCGCCAGCCATCGCTCATATAGTGGGCGAAGGGATCAATGCCGCTGGCGGCGACGTCCCTGTGAGTGTTCAGGTACCATTGAGCATCGAAGATCCCGGCCGATTCAGCCAGTGTGCGAAGGTTGTTCTGTTTGAGTTCAAGGCCGAGTACGGCCCGCAATTGCTTGCGCCACGGGATGAGCCGCCGAATGCGCCGAGCAAGCCGCCTAATCAAACCCATTATCGTCACGGAATGCTTGCCCTATCTGTCCAGGGAAACAGAGCTTGCGGCTGCTCGCCCATATCGACATGCGGATTGCGAAAGGGATCGTGTTTCACCGCCTCGCCCCAACGCTCGGCAATGAGGCGCATGGCTGCGCTGCGCATCCGTTGCACCTCCGGCGTCTGCGCGAATCCTCGCGTCGCAGACTCGCGATGGATGATCCCATCGGTCGGCACTGCAATAACCCGAAGGCCCATTGCGCGCGCGCGCAAACAATAGTCGATATCGTTGTATTCGACAGGCAGGCTGACCTCGTCGAAACCGCCGATCTGCTCAAACACGGCCCGTCGCGTGGCAATGATGGCACCTGTCACAGCCTGATAGTTGCGCAAGGTACGCTGCACATGGAGATAGCCGTTCTCATCTCCCGGAGCGCCTCGCAACATGTGCAGCGCCGCCACCACGGGATGCTCACTTGGAGTGCCGGCTCCCAAGACGATTCCGGCATGCTGCACCGTGCCGTCCGGATACAACAGGCGCGCTCCCACGACACCAACTTCCGGCCGAATCGCATGTCCGAGCATCATTTTCACTTGGCTGGGATCCGTAACCTCGACGTCATTGTTGACCAGCACCACAACTTCCGCACTCGTGGCCGCCACGCCCAGATTGACCATACGCGAGAAGTTGAACCGGCCGCCGACCTTGACGATGCGAGCGCCGTGTCGCTCCTCAAGTTGCGCATAGAGCGCCAATGTCGCGAGGTCGGTGCTGGCATGATCCACGATCACCAGCTCCGGCGCGGGATCGTCGAGGAAATTCATCAACCGCACGCAACGTTCAAGAAGTTGCGGCTGGTCACGATTGGGGATGACGATGGCCACCGATCGCGGGGACTGAGTGACGGCAGCACTTGTTGTCAAAGGACGCGGCAGACCGATGGGAAGGTGCATGACGGTCTCGGTGAGATGACCCACCGCAAACGGTGTCTCAGCCAGGTTGCACAGCCAGCCATGCAGGGAGTCCGGCCGCCGCCCCGAACGCTGATCGTGAAGAAGCTTTCGCGACGCCATGAAGGCGGTGCCGACGTAGTCCATTGCGACGATCAGGTCGGGATCCCAACCCGGTAGGAAACAGGGCTGCGCGGATGTCCCGGTTTCGGATGAGCGATCGTGATCACAGATGATCAGATCCGGCGCAGACGCGCCGCGCGAAGGCGAAAGCATGCGATTTAGAAGTGCAAAGGCGTCGGGATCGAAAGTGGTGCCGGCAGGCGCGAAGACGATGTGGGTGCCGCGCCATAGGCGATCAACGGTGGGATCGGACAACACGTGCAGAGGATCTAGCGCAGGCTCTGCAAACAGGCCGCGCAGCGTGACAAAGTCACCCGAATCCGGCAATTCCGTCTCACTGACGCCTGCAACCACGATCTCGATGTTGCGATGGGTCTGGCCAAGCAATGTCGAGAGCGTGCGGGCCATGGCATCGGCGTTCGTTGACACTCCAGCGTAGACCAGAACCGTGATCAGATGGTGCCATACGGGCCGCTCGCCAGACGATCCCATCCTCTCGGCAAGCCTGGACTGACGCCAATCGCTATAGCCCGCCAGCAGGGCTTCCCCTTCATTCATGCCGTCCAGCCCTTCTCCAAGGACGATTGTTATTCCAGCTTCCTTAGGACGACCATGTCCTGATAGTCGAGCGCGCCGCGCGGGATGTACTGGGCCACTCGCAAGAATTTCGACCAATGGTCGAAGACATAGCGGGTGCTGTGAAAGGCGGAGTGGTAGAAGTCCGGAAAATCGGGACCCCATTGATCGTCCTTGGTGTAGTACAACCCCCGGCCGTAGAAACTATCAGCGACCTGCTTTTTGAGAGGGGCTTCGGCCGGGATCGCATTGAAGTACTGATCGAAGGCATTCTGTCCGTGGACCGTGAGCGTAACGACGCCGCCGGGGCGAAGGACACGCGCCAGCTCAGCAAGCCAGGCATCCTGATAGTCCTCATCCAAGTGGGACATCACGCTGTGATTGAAGATCAAGTCGAATGAGCCATCGCTGTAGGGCAGCGGCGGCTTGCCCTCGGTAAGGCTCGTTTCAACCCATGGCATATTCGCCGAAACCCATTCAATCGCCTCGGCGTCGATTTCGTTTCCGTAGAGCTTGCGAGGCAATACCGGCACGGGCAGGTGCCGCAAGATACGGCCGCAACCGCAGCCCCAATCGAGAACGGCGTCGAAATCATCATATGATTTCTGAACGGAAGCCAGAGCCCGGTCCAGATCGCCCAGAGACCTTCGGCCCGATTCCACAAACCAGTCGCCGTCCTCGGTACCGGCAACCTTGTAGCGCAGAACTGGCGGTGGAAGCTGGATGCCTACGGCGTCGCCGCGGCCGTCACCGGCATCACCTGCCAGCTCAGGCGCCGGATTCGGTTCGGCTGCCGGCACCGCACCATCTTCCGGTTTGCGCAACACATCCTCGCGCAAAGCGTTGCGCAGGCCGTTGCGGGCCGACCTGATGCCGCTCAAAATCCCAAACATCCGACCAAGTCCGCTGCGACGCACAGTTTAGCTTCTGAGGAAGCATATGTCGGAACCGCGTTGGTTCGCCATAGAAGATCGAAATCGGGAACCTACGCCGCCCTATCGCGGACCTGATAATCCTTGATGGTGGCGAAGCGGATAGCCTTCCAGCGTTCGGCTTCGTAGTTCAGCGAGAAGGCGTGCTGGGCCAGAAACACCGGGTCATTGTCGAGGTCGCGGGCGATGTCGCCGCGATGCGCCTCGATGAAACGAAGCGTCTCGGCCTTGTCGTCGGCCGAAATCCAGCGGCAGACGGAAAAGCGCGACATCTCGAATTCGACCGGCAGCGTGTATTCGAAGTTCAGCCGTTCCTTCAAAACGTCGAGCTGCAGGGCGCCGACGACACCGACGATTGCCGGTGAGCCGTCCTCGGGCGAAAACAGCTGCACGACGCCTTCCTCGGCCATCTGGTGCAGCGCTTCCTTGAGTTTCTTGGCCTTCATGGCGTCGCCGAGGCGGACACGGCGCAGGATTTCCGGGGCGAAGTTCGGCACACCCCTGAAGAGAATTTCCTCGCCTTCGGTCAGCGTGTCGCCGATGCGCAGCGTGCCGTGGTTGGGAATGCCGACGACGTCGCCGGCAAACGCCTCATCGGCGGTGACACGGGTGCGGGCGAAGAAGAACTGCGGTGCCGAGAGCGACATCGGCTTGCCGGTGCGCACCAGCTTGGCCTTCATGCCGCGCTCGAGCTTGCCCGAACAGACGCGCACGAAAGCGATGCGGTCGCGGTGGTTGGGGTCCATATTGGCCTGAATCTTGAAGACGAAGGAGGTCATCTTGTCCTCCGTGGCCTCGACCTTGCGGGTGTCTGCCTCCTGTGCGCGCGGCGGCGGACCGAAGGCGCCGAGCGCCTCGATCAGGTCGCGCACACCGTAATTGCGCAGCGCCGAGCCGAAATAGACCGGCGTCAGATGGCCTTCGCGAAAAGCGTCAATATCAAGAGGTCGGCAGGCCTCGCGCGCCAGCTCGAGCTCCTCGATGAAGGCTTCGCGCTCATTTTCCGGCAAAAGGCCGGCAACGCGGTTGGAATCGGGACCGTTGACCGGCGTGCGGTCTTTCTCCGCGTCGCCCTTGCGCACCGCGTTCAGCGCCAGGTGATAGGTGCCGGCAAAAGTCTTGCCGCGGCCGATCGGCCAGGTGATGGGGGCGGTGTCCAGCGCCAGCTTCTGCTCGATCTCGTCGAGGATTTCGAAGGGGTCGCGGCTTTCGCGGTCCATCTTGTTGATGAAGGTGATGATCGGGATGTCGCGCAGCCGGCAGACTTCGAACAGTTTCAGCGTGCGCGGCTCGATGCCCTTGGCGGCGTCGATGACCATGACGGCGGAGTCTACCGCCGAGAGCGTGCGATAGGTGTCGTCGGCGAAATCCTCGTGGCCGGGCGTGTCGAGCAGGTTGAAGACATTGTCCTCGTACTCGAAGGTCATCACCGAGGTGACGACCGAAATGCCGCGCTCGCGCTCGATCTTCATCCAGTCGGACCGGGTCTGGATGCGGTCCTTCTTGGCCTTGACCTCGCCGGCAAGCTGGATGGCGCCGCCGAACAGCAGCAGCTTTTCGGTGAGCGTCGTCTTGCCGGCATCGGGGTGGGCGATGATCGCGAAAGTGCGGCGGCGCGATACCGCCTGATCGATGTCTTCAGCCAATTTTCGGAATCCTGTCTGTGGCGCGGGCTTCTAGCAGCGCTTTCCCGGCCTGTCGACCGTTTCGGGCCAGTGGACCCTTGACCGCCCTTGAGCTTGGGCCGCTGCAATGGCATCACGGGTGCCAGTTTGAAGGGGACCGGCATGAGCAATCCGAAGCAAATCATCGTCATCGGCGCCGGCATCATCGGCGCATCGATCGCCTGGCACCTGACCAAGGTGGGCGCAGGGGTCACCGTTGTTTCCGAGAGCGGCGCCGGTGGCGTCGCCACGCCCAATTCCTTTGCCTGGATCAACGCCAGCTGGGGCAATCCCGAGACCTATTTCCGGCTGCGCATCCGCGCCATGGCCGAATGGAAACGGCTGGCAAACGAGCTGCCCGGCCTGCCGCTCGCCTGGTGCGGCGGGCTGTGCTGGGATTTGCCGGCGGACAAGCTCGAAGCCTATGCGGCCGAGCATTCTGCATGGGGCTACGGCATCGAACGCGTCGACGCCAAGCGGGCGGCGCAGATCGAGCCCAACCTCGTCGAGCCTCCCGAATTCGCTGTTTCTGTCGCTGAAGAGGGAGTGGCTGAGCCGGTCGCGGCGGCCAAGGCGCTGCTGGCCGACGCAGAAAGGCGCGGCGCGCGCATTCTCTCCAGTTCTGTAACCGCACTTGTCCAGACCGATGGCAGGATTACCGGTGTCGATACATCGCATGGGCTGATGGCAGCCGACGAAGTGGTGATCGCAGCCGGTGTCGGGGCGCCCGATATTGCCGCTACCGCCGGCATCAAACTGCCGATCGAGACGCCTCCCGGCCTGATTGTCCACTCGCGGCCATACAAGAAGCTGCTCAACGGGCTGGTCCATGCCGAGAGACTGCATATGCGCCAGACGGCCGAGGGCCGCATCATCGCCGGCTCGGACTTCGCCGGCGGGGATCCAGGCGAGAACCCCGACGCCACGGCGCGCGAACTGTTTGCGGTAGCGAAGGCAGCCCTGCACGGCGCCGAAGGGCTGGAGCTCGACTTCCATACCATCGGCTATCGGCCCAATCCGATCGACGGCTTTCCGATCATCGGCCGCGCGGAGGGCGCCGACGGCCTCTACATCGCCGTCATGCATTCCGGCATCACGCTGGCGCCAACCGTTGGCCTGTTCGCCACGCGCGAAATCCTCGACGGCGAACGCGACCCCCTGCTGGCGCCCTATGGCCTGGAGCGGTTTGCTCAGTAGCCCGACGGACGACGAAAGCCGCCGGTAAGCGGTTCGATCGCCTTGGCGATGCCGAGCAGACGCGCTTCCGACCAGCGTTTGCCCACCAGCTGCAGGCCGATGGGCAAACCGTTGCAGTCCAGCCCGCAGGGCATCGTCAGCGCGGGATGGCCAGAATAGTTGAACACAGCGCCATAGGCAGGCAGCATCCAATAGCTTTCTTGCCTGCCGTCGACCTCGATCGGTGTTCCGGGTTCGCAATGCGGAAAGGCCGTGGTCATAGCGACCGGGCACAGCAAGGCATCGCAGGTTTCGAAGAACCTGTCCCACGCCAGGATCGAGAGGTCACGGCGGGCGAGCGCCTCGAACCAGCGCGCGACCGAAGTCGGCTGCTCAGGCGGTTCGGGTTGCGCGGCCTCCAGCATCATGCCGATCAGGTCGCCGCCTTGCTCCAGATCATCCTGCAGATCGAGCTTCGGCAGTTTTGCCGGCTCAACGATCGCACCTGCCGCCTGAAGTTGCTTCGCCAGAGCCTCGACGGCAGCAGCAATGTCGCCGGCCACCGGAAAACCGGGGAAGGACGGCGCGACGGCGATGCGCAGCGATTTGAGGTTGACCTCCGGCATAGCCTCGACCGGCACGGGCGCAAGGTCGGTGTCGGCTCCATCCGGGCCGGCGATGATTTTGTAGATCAGCGCCAGATCGTCCACGCTACGCGCCAAGGGGCCGAGGCACGACATCAGCCGCACGCTGCGCGCGGCGGCGCCAGGATCGGGAAAGGCGCCAGCCAGCGACACACGGTGTTCGGTCGGCTTCAGGCCATAGACGCCGCAGAACGCTGCCGGCAGGCGGATCGAGTCCTGCATGTCGGTGCCGATGTCGAATGGCGTCATCCCAGCCGCCACCGCTGCCGCAGCGCCGCCGCTGGAGCCGCCCGATGTGCGCGCGAGGTTCCAAGGATTGCTGGTACGGCCGAACAGTGGATTGTCCGACTGCCAGTCGCCCAGCATGATGGCGACATTGGTCTTGGCTATGAGGATGCCGCCTGCCGCCTTCAATCGGGCGACGACCGGGCTGTCTGCTTTTGCGACATAGTTGGCGAATGACGGAAACCCGACGGTGGTCTTCATATCGGCCGTTTCATGCATGTCCTTCAAGGTGAAGGGCACGCCATGCAGCGAGCCGAGCACGTCACCGCGCGCCAATGCCGCGTCGGCCTCTTTTGCGCGCTCACGAGCCCCTTCACGGTCGAGATTTATGACGGCGTTGACAGCTTCGTTGTGCCGGTCGATCTGCGCCAAATGCGCGTCAAGCGCTTCGACGGCGGATATTTTTCGCGCAGCGATTGCGGCGGCAAGGTCGGTGGTCGAGGAGAAGACGAGGTCCATGACGAATGCTCCGGCTGCTGTCCCGCTATGACGGCTTGAAGCCAAGTTCAGCATTCGAGGATAGGTAGCGCTTGATCGGAATTGCGCTAGCCGGTTCGGTCGAGGGGGCGCGAAGGAATGCGGCCTAGATTGGCTTAGACGACCAGCGCCAACCTTGCCGACGCCGGAACAAACGGCCGAATCGCCATGCCATCACCTGTAATGGTGACGAAACTCGCCGGCGGGATGGCTTGCCAGTCGCCGCCTTCGCGGTCGAAGGGTTCGGACACGATGCAACGGCCGCCATTGCGAACCGAAGTGTAGAGCGTCGGTGCGTGGGCGTCGCTGGCGTAGCGCACGGCATAAAGCGCATGCCCATCGGAAAAGGCGGCGGTGAGCTTCAAGGCCAGTTCCAGACCCGCGCGGCGTGAAGCCTCGATGACGCGGGCGGTGGCGCGCGACACGGCACCTTGCGGGTCTTCAGCAAGGCCCTCGTCGATCATCAGCAGGAAAAACAGTTCGGAATCGGTGGTACCTTCGCGCTGGTCGAAGACGGCATCGGACAGCGAATTTTCCAGCGCGCGGCGGATTTTCTCGAAGCCGCCGATCTGGCCGTTGTGCATGAACGACCACCGGCCGGAGATAAAAGGATGGCAGTTCATGCGGCTGGTGGCGCCGCCGGTCGATGCCCTGACGTGGGCGAGGAACAGGCCGGATTTGATCTGTCGGCACAGGCTCTTCAGGTTGGGGTCCGACCAGGCCGGCAGGATGTCGCGGTAGAGGCCGGGCTCGGGCCGCTCGCCATACCAGGCAAGACCGAAACCGTCGCCATTGGTCGGCGATTTGGCTTCCTGGGGCGCAATGGCTCTGGGCAATCAGCGAATGACAGGGCGCGGTGACGATGTCTTCGAGGAAGACCGCTTCACCCAGATAGGCCGCCCATCGGCACATCGCTTTCGACCGTTCCTAGGCGCGATCCAAGAGAGCCTGGGGCTCCTTGACCGCGTGTGAGCCTCTGTTGTGCGTCCGCTCGTAGAGTTCGCGAACGATTCGGCTTGCCGTAGTCTCGAAGAGAAATGGCAAGAAAGCGTGAACGAGTGCTGCTCCGGCAGCCATCAGGAGGCGCGAGGAGAACCAGGCGGCGAAGGCCATGTGGCTGAAATAGGTTTCGCCGACCTTGGCCGGGTGCGAGGTGAACAGCTTCGAAAACAGCGTCGTCATGGTGATCCCTCCTGCCGGGATAAGCCCCGATGCTGGGTATCTTGCCACGGGGGAAAGGTTCATCGGTCTCAATTCGTCCTTGCCTAACGCCGTAGTTCGGGACATTCATCCCAACATGGCGCTTGAATTCGATGAAATAGACCGAAGATTGCTGGCCGAGCTGCAACGCGACGGCACGCTGTCCGTCGACCAACTCTCGGAAAAAGTGTCGCTGTCGCGCAACGCTTGCTGGCGCCGCGTCAAGCGGCTGGAGGAGGACGGCGTCATCACCGGCCGGGTGGCGCTGGTCGATGCCGACAAGCTCGGGCTCGGGCTTTCGGTGTTCATCCTGATCCGCACCTCCAACCACGATCCGGACTGGCTGCAGAAATTCCGCGCCGCGGTGACCGGTTTCTCAGAGATAACCGGGGTCTACCGCATGTCCGGCGATCTCGACTATGTGCTGCGCGCCCGCGTCTCCGATGTGAAGGCCTATGACCGGCTCTACCAGCGGCTGATCGCCAAGGTGGCGCTGTCGGACGTCTCGGCTTCCTTCGTCATGGAAGAGATCAAGGAGACCACGGTCGTGCCGGTCGAACTGCGTTGAGGCACGTTGATATTCAGGTGATGCCGGCCTGCAAACGACGGGTTTCTGCGCTTCCGGTGTTCACGTACGTTAAGTACGCTCCGCTCCGGTTCTCGAAACCCGCCGTTTTCGACGCGGCCTGACCTGAATCTCAACATACCTCCAGGTCATCGTGACGCCGCAAAGAAAGCCGTTGATAGCGTGGCGGGCGAGTTGACCGAATCGCGGTTCGCGCCGATAGGATCGATTTTATGCGCGCAGCCCTCCAAAATTCCTCCGTCATTGGTCCCACTGTCGGCTTCGTCCGGTTGCCGCATGGTGAAGGACTTCCCCTCCCCGCCTATGAAAGCACCGGCGCCGCCGGCATGGATTTGCGCGCCGCGGTGCCGGATGACCGGCCGCTGCTGATCCTGCCGGGCAAGCGCGCCCTGGTGCCGACCGGGCTGATCCTGGAGATACCCGAGGGGATGGAAGGCCAGGTGCGGCCGCGTTCCGGCCTTGCCTTCAAGCACGGGCTGACCGTGCTCAATTCACCGGGCACGGTCGACAGCGACTATCGCGGCGAGGTCAAGGTGCTGCTCGTCAATCTTGGCGACGAGGATTTCGCGGTGACGCGCGGCATGCGCGTTGCCCAGATCGTGTTTGCCACGGTGACGCAAGCGACGGTCGAGGAGCGCAGCCTAGCCGGCGCCACGACACGCGGCGCGGGCGGGTTCGGATCGACCGGCACCGCCTGAATGAGCATACCAAAACTGGTCATCTTCGACTGCGACGGGATCCTCGTCGACACCGAGAACCTTGCCAACCGGCGGCTTGCCGAGTGGCTGAGCGAGGCCGGCTTTACCACCACATTCGAATATTGCCGCAAATACTTTTCCGGCCGCAGCATGGCTTCGGTGCAGAAAGAAATCGAAGAGACGACCGCTGTCCGGCTCGGCGCCGATTTCGTCGACCGCTGGAATGCCGGCCTGCCCGATCTGTTCGCGCATGGCGTCGAGGCGATCCCCTATGTGCGCGACTTCATCGAGGCGATTCGGGCGGCCGGCATCCCCTATTGCGTCGCCACATCAGCGCGTATTTCGAAGATGCACATCACACTTGGCCAGACCGGGCTGCTGCCGCTGTTCGAGCACGCCATGTTCTCTTCGACCATGGTCGGCCGCGGCAAGCCGTTCCCGGACCTGTTCCTGCATGCGGCAAAGAGCATGGGTTTTGCGCCTGCCGACTGCATCGTCATCGAGGACAGCGTCGCAGGAACACAGGCCGGCATTGCTGCCGGCATGCGCGTCTATTCCTATCATGGCGATCCCTATTCCGACCGCGATGGCCTGGCCGACGCCGGCGGTGTCCTGTTCGATGACATGCGCGCACTGGCCGGGCTGGTGCCGATCCACTGATCCGGGCCGTTTGGCAAGCTGGACGCCTTCGGAAGCTGTGCTAGGGTCCGCGCAGCCAGCCCGGGGCGCCCATGCCAACCAACCTGCTTCGCTTCATTCTTACGCTTGTGCTGCTGCCATGGCTGTGGACCGCGGCGGGCGCGCAAGCCGTCAGTTTTCCGGAGTTCGACAGCGCCATCCCTGGCCACACGGATGTCACCTATCTCGACCTCGCCAGAATGGTCATTCCCAACCTCACAGGCGACAGTGGCGGCTTCTACAAGGGCGGATCGCCAATCGAGATGCGCCACATCGAGGGTCCGGATAGCGGTGGCTCGCCGCCTGAGACCTCGGGCCTCTCCAATGCCGGCGTGCTTCCGGTCAAAGCCGGCGGCAAGGACCGGCTGACGATGCTGTACGACCTCGGCGACTCTCCCGACAGCGCCGAAGGCTATGCGGTTCTGGCGCTCTACGACGTCACGGCCAAGCCAAAACTGCTCGATGCGGTCAATGTCGCCGTCGACCGCAGCACCTATTTCCGCGAGCCCGGCAAGCTTTCCGTCGGCGCCGGCGACGATGTCCTCATCACCATGAGCACGCATTTCAATTCAAGCCAGGGCTATGTGATTACGCCGCTGATCATGGTGCGCGACGACAAGTTCGAACTGGTCGACATGATCTATACGTTCGACGAGAACCTCTGTGCCTACAGGCGCACGCAGGATGTAGCGTTCCAAACCATCGCCGACGGACAGCCTTATGCAGCGATCAAAGTGACGGTGACGGATGCCACGGCGCCCAGCGACGAAAGCTGTGACGAGCAACCGCCCGAGGCTCAATCTCACGCGATTTCCGTCACCTATCATTGGGACAAGACGGCATCGCATTACATCAAGGATTCCGACGCGCTGGACAAATTGGCAGGAGAGAACGCCAAACGCTTCTGAGCCAACCGCATTCGTTTGCCCGGTGCAAATCGGCACGCTAGAATCCGACCCACAATTCCGCACATGAAGGGAAGCACCATGGACAAGGGCAAGATCTTTCGCGACCTGCACGCCTCGACCTTCGTCATGCCCAATCCCTGGGATGTCGGCACGACGAAGCTTCTGGCCTCCTTCGGCTTCAAGGCGCTGGCGACGACCAGCGCCGGCTTTGCCTTTTCGCGCGGCCTGCCCGACGGCGCGGTGACGTTCGAGGCGATGATCCACCATTGCCGCGAGCTGACGGCGGCAACCAGCCTGCCGGTGTCGGCCGACCTCGAGAAGGGCAAGGGTGATAGCGCAGAACAGGCGGGCGAAACCATTTTCGCGGCCGCAGCGGCAGGCCTCGCCGGCTGCTCGATCGAGGACCATACTGGCGATCCGGACAAGCCGATCTATGAGTTTTCGCATGCCGTCGAGCGCGTCGCCGCCGCAGCCGAAGCCGCACGGGCGCTCAAGCACGATTTCGTCTTCACCGCGCGGGCCGAGAATTTCCTGTGGGACAGGCCGGACCTCGACGATACGATCAAGCGGCTGCAGGCCTTCGAGAAGGCCGGTGCCGACGTGCTTTATGCGCCTGGGCTCAACGATGTCGAAACAATCCAGAAGGTCTGCTCGGCGGTGAGCCGGCCGGTCAATGTCATGGCGCTGCCGGGCTTCACCATCGCCGACCTCGCCATGGCCGGGGTCAAGCGCATCTCGCTCGGGCCGTGGCTGACCAATTTCGCCTTCGGCATGCTGGAGACGGCCGCACGCGAGATCCAGCAGGACGGCACGTTCGGCTTCACCCGCGCCGCCATGCCGTTCGGCAAGCTGCAGGCGCTGTTTTCCAAATCCTCAGGCTAAGGCTCCCGAATGACGCTCACCGTCGTCGACATGCACACCGGCGGCGAGCCGCTGAGGATCATCGCCGGCGGCTATCCCGATATCCCCAAGGGCACGATCCTGGAAAAGCGCGCCTATGTGCGCGAGAATCTGGATCACCTGCGAAAGCTGCTGATCTTCGAGCCGCGCGGCCATTACGACATGTATGGCGCGCTGCTGGTCGAACCCGACCTGCCTGGCGCCGACCTCGCCGTGCTGTTCATGCACAATGAGGGCTATTCGACGATGTGCGGCCACGCCATCATCGCGCTCGGTCGTTATGCCGTCGATGAAGGCCTGGTGGCAAAACAGGAGCCCGTCACCACCGTCAACATCGAGGCGCCTTGCGGCCTGGTCGTCGCTTCGATCGAGGTCAGGGATGGCAAAACCGGTGCGGTGTCGTTCGAGAGCGTGCCGGCCTTCCTGTTTGCCCGCGACCAGAAAATCGAATTGGCAGGATACGGCAAGATCGGTTTCGACGTCGCCTATGGCGGCGCCTTCTATGCGCTGGCCGACTGCCATCAATTCGGCCTGGAATTCGGCAGCAGCCGGGTGCGCGATTTCGTCGACGCGGCAACCGCGCTGACCGAACGGCTGAAGGCGGAGTTCCCGCTGTCACATCCCGACCATGCCGATCTCGCCTTTCTTTACGGCACCATCCTGACTGACGGGCACGATGCGTTTTCCGGCGAGGCGACGAAAAATGTCTGCGTGTTCGCCGATGCCGAGGTCGACCGTTCGCCGACCGGCTCCGGCGTCACCGCGCGGCTGGCGGCGATGTATGCCAAGGGCGAGATCGACCTTGGCCAGGAGCGGACCTTCGAAAGCATCGCCGGCTCGCGCTTTTCCGGCGCGGCGGCGCGTACCACCAAGGCCGGGCCGCATGAGGCGATCATCGCCCGCGTCGGCGGCCGCGCCTATTATTCGGGGCGGGCCGAATTCACTGTCGAGCCGGATGACGAATTGGGGCGCGGGTTTCTATTGCGTTGAGCAAGCCGCCTATCGCCTGGCGTTTTCCCGCGCACCAACCGCCTTGTGCAGATGCACCATCATGACGGCGGCAAAGAGCGGCGTCAAAAGGTTGAGCAGCGGCACGGCGAGGAAGGCGGCGATGAGCAACCCGGCCAGAAACACCGTGCCGGCATATTTCCTGCGCAACGCCCTCGCCTCTGCTTCAGGACGAAAACGCATGGCGGCAAATTCGAAGAATTCGCGGCCGAGCAGGTAGCCGTTGACGACGAAGAAGGCGGCGATGTTGATGCCTGGCACCAGAAGAAGCAGCAGGGCGATGATGTTGCCCGCTACAACGACGCCGAGGAATTTTATCGACAGCACCAGCGAGCGCAGCGCAGGCATGGCCCTGCCGGCCGGGTCGCCAGGAAAGTCGGTGCGCTCGACCACTTCGGCGATGTCGTCGAGAAACAGGCCGGCCACGATTGCCGTCACCGGCGCGATCAGCAGCGCCATACCGAAAGCGAGCGCGATTGCGGCGATGATGCCGCTCAGCCATCCGGCCCAGGACGGCAGGCCAGGCAACAGGGAGTGAACCCACGGCAGGGCCAGCCAATCGACAAGCCCGGTCAAGGCGAACCATAAGGCGACGAGCGCCAGTACAGTCAGTCCCAATGTCTTCAGGAAGACGGCGCGGAATTCGGGAGAGAACAGCCGGCTGAAGGCGGCGCGGGCAGCGTTGGAGATCACGGCGTTTCCCGGTAACAAACTGATATCTCCGACATAGGCGGAGACCCGGTCAGCCGCAAGCCTGCTGGAGCGGACGCAATTTTTTCCCGAAACTAGCGCGCCAGCGCCCGTGAGCGGGCGGGGATGGTCATCGCCGCAACGCCGACGACGACGCAACCCATGCCCCAGAACGCCGTCGGCCCCAGGCTTTCGCCGAGGAACAGGACACCGATGCCGACGCCGATCGGCACACGCAGATAGGCTTGCGATGTCGTGCCGACCGAACCCAGCGTGTGGATGAGGCGGAAGAAGATGCAGAAGGCCAGCGCCGTCGAGAACACCGACAGTGCCAGCAAGGCCAGGATCGAGGCCGTAGACGGCGAAAGCGTCCATGGGCGGTCGACCACCAGGCTCAAGGGGACGAGGATGACCGCGCCGCACAGCATCGAGCCGGCGGCTGGCAGCATCGGGTCGAGTCCCCTGAAGCCGCGGCCGAAAATGGCGGCGCCGGCATAGCAGACCGTGGCCGCGACAACGGCAAGCTGCGCCCACAATTGATGGCCGAGACCGCCAAGCGCCTGGGTGCCGACGATCAGGCAAATGCCGGCTATGCCGGCGCCGACACCGAAGAGCTTGCGTGCGGTGACCTGCTCGTGGCGGGTGATGAGCGCGGTCAGCAGGAAGGTGAAGATTGGCGATGTCGCGTTGAGGATGGTGGCGAGGCCGGCATCGATGGAGCGTTCGGCGGCGGCGATCAGCGTGAACGGCACGACGCTGTTGAGGCAGGCCTGGACCATGAACCGCCACCAGGTCGCGCTGTCCTTCGGCATGGAGAGGCCGCGCCAGCGGATCAGCGCGAGCAGGATGCCGCCGGCGATCAAGGTGCGGGCAGCGATGAAGGTTATCGGCGGGATGGTCTCGACACCGATTTTTATGAACGTATACGACGCGCCCCACAGAGCGGCCAGCACGCCAAGCAGCGCCAGTTCGGTGGTCATGTCGGTCTTTGCTTGCATGCCTGTGAGCGCCTTCAGCTGTTGCGATCGACGCCGTTCTAGTCCGGAATCGGACGAGATGCTTCGATGGCGGTGCAACTGTAGACGCACATCTCTACGGCGCGCATGGTCCAGTTCGATTTGACGGCTAGGCAAAGCGGTTCCGAATCGAGAGCCTGATCCGTCCCGATTGCATCGGGACGGGGCTCTATTCCTGTTTGACCATGATCTTGTCCGAAAACCGGGTTCCACTTTTCGGGATCATGGTCTAGACCCGCGCCCGGCCGGCGTGGCAGAAAGCCGGCAGGTTCCAAGGCGGAGACATTGATGCCGGATTATGACGTGCTTTGCATCGGCAATGCCATTGTCGACATCATCGCCCAGTGCGACGACGGTTTTCTCGAGACCAACGGCATCATCAAGGGTGCGATGAACCTCATCGACACCAGGCGCGCCGAGCTGCTGTACAGCCGCATGGGCCCGGCGATCGAGGCCTCGGGCGGCAGCGCCGGCAACACGGCGGCGGGCGTCGCCAGTTTCGGCGGCCGTGCTGCCTTCTTCGGCAAGGTTTCGAACGATCCGCTCGGCGAAATCTATGCCCACGACATCCATGCCCAGGGCGTTGCCTTCGACACCAGGCCGCTCGAGGGCCAGCCGCCGACGGCGCGCTCGATGATCTTCGTCACCCCCGACGGCGAGCGTTCGATGAACACCTATCTCGGCGCCTGCGTCGAACTCGGCCCGGAGGACGTCGAGGCCGACAAGGCATCCGGCGCCAAGGTCACCTATTTCGAAGGCTATCTGTGGGATCCGCCGCGCGCCAAGGAGGCGATCCGGCAGACGGCAAAGCTGGCGCACGCCGCCGGGCGCGAAGTGTCGATGACGTTGTCGGATTCATTCTGCGTCGACCGCTACCGCGACGAGTTCCTCGAGCTGATGCGCTCAGGCACCGTCGACATCGTCTTTGCCAACAGCCACGAGATCAAGTCGCTCTACCAGACCAAGTCCTTCGACGAGGCGCTGGAGGCGATCCGCAAGGACTGCAAGATTGCCGCCGTCACCCGCTCCGAAAAAGGCTCGGTGATCGTGCGCGGCGACGAGACCGTCACCATCCAGGCGACGACGATTCGCGAACTGGTCGATACCACCGGCGCCGGTGACCTCTATGCCGCCGGCTTCCTCTACGGCTACACGGCCGGGCGCAGCCTGAAGGATTGCGGCGATCTCGGCTCGCTGGCAGCAGGTCTGGTGATCCAGCAGCTCGGGCCGCGGCCGCGGCAGAACCTGCGCAGCGCGGCCCAACTGGCCGGGCTGCTGTAGCGAGCAGGGCGAATCCGGACCCGCCTTGCCGGGCCCTGTTGCCTCCGGCAACTCCCCAGCGTTCGCGTCCTTTCATCGTGCCACCGATGAATGTCGCCTTCGGCGAAACCGATCGCTCACTGTCGTGCGCTTGTCACAGAGCAGACCTACACGCACAGTGAGGCGTCTCGCGACTGACATTTCGAGACGCCCCACAGACAGTTGGGGTGTCAAAATGCAAGACAGCAACCGGTCAGGTCGCTGCGCCTGTCGTTACTGCGTTTTCCGCTTTCCGCTGTAGCCCGTTCAACAACCGGCCGCAGCCTGGGAGGAGAGCGCGTGGCCAGCAAGACAGATGCATGAGCAGATTTCACAACCCGACGGACGGGATTTCGCAAGAAGCCCTGGCAGGCCTTGTCGGCGAGGCGGTGCAGCAGGCGCTGATCAACCACGGCATCGCCCTGGACGCACAGGCACTGGCTTCAACCGGCGCCGTTGCGGGCAGCATCGCTGCCGCCCTTACGTTCCTTTCGCCGATGAAGCAGGTGACCATCGAGACCGTGAAGGCAACAGCGCTTGCCACCGAGTTCGTCCAATGGATGACGGACAAGGCTGCACGCCGAGAGACTGCGCTTGAAGATCCAGCATTTGCCGCAATCGACGAATCGTCGTCGACAGCCAATGCCGGCAATGCTGCATCCACCCTGTCGGGCTCGCTTTCGGGCGAGCGAATGCTTCAGTCGATGCTGATCGAGGACTGGGCCGGCGAGGTCGCCGGGTCGACCTATCTGGAAGAGAAGTTTCGCATCCCGCGCTCGACACTGCATCGCTGGCAAAGGCGCAGCGAGGTCATTGCGCTGCGCAAGGGCGGCCGCAAGCATGTCTTCCCGCTGGCGCAGTTCGTCGACGGCAGGCCGGCTGCAGGAATCAGCGAGGTGCTGTCGGCGATCGCCAATCCGAGGCTTGCCTGGTTCTGGCTGAACCGCGCCGTGCCGGAACTCGGCGGCCGCGTTCCGATAGAGATGCTCAAGCAAGACATGGTGCAGGAAGTCGTTCTGGCCGCGCGCGATTTCTCGCCGACCTGATTTTCCACCTCGATCGAGAACGATCGGCTATTCGCGCCTTTGGCACTGCTAAGCCAGGTAAATAGATTTCACAAAACAGTCATAATCGGCTCGAACGGCGATCTTTGCCATATATCTCCATAAATCTCCGTCTCTTATGTACCGATTGTGCCAATTGTGCCATTTTATCAAATATATGACGTGATAATTGCGCAACAATACTTTTCGAAGAGTCAGAAAGCCGCTTTTGGGACACAATCTCTGTTGATCGCCGCCACGGCATAGGCCATGTCGAAGGCGAGAGCACGGCGCGATGCGCGGCTCTCAATATGGGGTGAAGCGGCAGGCCCAAGCGCCGTGTCCGACCTGAATTTGAACCTTTGACTGGAGATTCAAGAAAATGAACATCAAGAGCCTTCTTCTCGGCTCCGCCGCGGCGCTGATCGCGGTTTCGGGCGCGCGCGCCGCCGACGCGGTCGTCGTCGCCGAGCCGGAACCGGCCGAATACGTCAAGATCTGCGATGTCTACGGCGCTGGCTATTTCTACATCCCCGGCACCGAGACCTGCCTGCGCATCGGCGGCTATGTCCGTTACGACGCTGGCGTTGGTGATGTCGGCTCCTTCGACGGCCGCACGGCCACCGACGTCGAGGACGGCGACTCGCAAGACACCTGGAAGAAGAACGCCCGCTTCAACCTGAAGACGTGGACCGGCCAGGAAACCGAACTCGGAACGTTGAAAACCTATACCGAGACCAAGTTCAACTATCCGAATGGCGGCCCCACGAGCGTCTCGATGAGCTTCGCCTGGATCCAGCTCGGCGGACTGCGTGTCGGCAAGGATGAAACGCCTTATGACGCGTTCATCGGCTATGCCGGCAATGTCATCCAGGACACGCTGATTCATTACGGCCAGAAGGACTCCAATGTTGTCAGCTACTATTTCGACGCTGGCAGCGGCTTCACCGGCGTTATCTCGCTCGAAGAGGGTTCCGATTCGACTGGCTCTACGGCCATTCACGGCACAATCGACAGCTATGTCCCGCATGTCGTCGGCGGCTTGAAGTACAAGGGTGAATGGGGTGCGATCACCGGTGTCGTCGCCTATGACAGCAACTACGAGGAAGTGGCCGGCAAGGTTCGCCTGGACGTCAATGTCAGCAAGGAGTTGTCGCTGTTCATCATGGGCGGCTATGGCACCGACGACAACCTGTCGGATCCGTCCTACGCGATCCCGGGTCGTGGTCGCGGCTTTTACAAGCCTTGGGGCGGCAACTGGGCTGTCTGGGGCGGCGGCACCTACAAGTTCACCGACAAGGCCTCATTCAACACTCAGGTTTCGGCTGACGACGACAAGAACTTCGCCATTGCGGCAAACATCGCCTATACGGTCGTTCCCGGCTTCACGGTCACGACCGAAGTTGACTATGTCCATGACGGCAAGTTCGGCGACGCCGACGACTTCAACTGGACGAAGGCCGACAAGAAGAACAGCGTAGGCGGCATCGTCCGCTTCCAGCGCTCGTTCTGATCGTTCGACGATCCAAAAAGAAAGGCCCGCAGCACATCGCTGCGGGCCTTTTCATTCGAGCTTCGCTCAGGCGGACTGGCGAAGCTCGCCGGCTTCGGACCCCAAAGCGTCGGTGGTGACCAGCCGGTCGCGACCGTTTTTCTTGCCGATGTACATGAGCCGGTCGGCGAGCGCGACCAGCGCGTCCGGATCGGCGGCCTCCGTCGGATAGATCGCAACGCCGACAGTGCAGCCGACATGGATGTCGCCACCCGGAGCGGGAACCTTGATGCGCAGCCGCTCCAGCACGCGCTCCGCCACGCGCACGGCCTTCTCCCTGGCCTGCTCCGCGTTCCCCGAAAACAGGAAGGCAAACTCGTCACCGCCGAGCCGCGCGACGAAATCGGCGCTGCGCAGGATCGTGCGCAGCTTGTCCGACACGCGCTGCAGCAGCGCATCGCCGGCCTCGTGGCCGAGCGTATCGTTGACCTGCTTGAAGCGGTCGAGGTCGATGAACAGGAGACCGGCTGCATCGCCGGTGCCGGCGCAACGGTCGATCACCGATTTCAGCTCGTTGTGGAAGGCGCGCCGGTTGGGTAGGTCGGTCAACGCATCGTGGTTGGCCGAATGGTCGCTCTGCTGCTTGGCCAGCTCGATCTCGCGCTTTTGCGCGGAGAGTTCCTCATTGGCGGCCTTCAGCTCCAAAAGCAGCTCGGCGTTGAGATCCTCGACCACCTTGCGGTCGCTGATGTCGACGACGAAGCCTTCCAGGAATTCCAGTTCGCCGGCCTCGTCCCAGACGCCGCCGCCGATCTCGCGGACCCAGAGCGGCTCGCCGACCTGCGGCACGATGCGGTAGTCGACGTTCCAGTTGCAGCGCGCCTCGAGCGCGGTGTCGACGGCGGCATAGACGGCGGCAAGATCATCCGGATGGATGGCCGAGACGTAGTCGCGCACCGCGTTGTGGATGAAATCGCTCGGCCGATAACCGCTGACGGTGAAGATGCCGTCGCTGATATAGAGCATGGTGTAGGACGCATCGTTGCGGCAACGGTAGAGATAACCGTCCATGCGGCCGGTGATGCTGAGCAGCGCGTCCAGCCGCTCGTCGTGGTAGACCCCCTGGCCAACCACGGATGCAGAAACCCCGTCATGCTTCATGGCCGCACCCCCGTTTTGGCGGTCTGAGCGCGCCGTAGATGCCGTAGCGGCAAGTCGGCGAGAGGGGTTCTATATCAGCTGAATATTATCAATCTCTTATGGGGCGGCGCGACTAGGCCATCGGTGCAAGCGTTCGGCGACACGAGCCGCTGCAAACGCCAGCGACTCTGCCCAAGCAAGAAAAAGACAGTCTGCGGCGCGGACCGCTCGTCAAGCCCCCGCCGTATAGGCCGCGATTGCCGCCATGTTGACGATGTCTGAGTCCTTGGCGTTCAGCGAAACGATCTGGACCGGCTTGTTGAGGCCGACCAGCAGTGGGCCGATGACGGTGGAGCCGCCGAGTTCCTGCAGCATCTTGGTCGAGATCGAGGCCGAGTGGAACGCCGGCATGATCAGCACATTGGCCGGGCCGGTCAGCCGGATGAACGGATATTGCGCCATGGCGCGCGCGTTGAGCGCGACGTCGGCGGCCATTTCGCCGTCATATTCGAAATCGACGCGGCGCTTGTCGAGGATGCGCACCGCCTCCTGGACCCGCTCTGAGCGCTCGCCCTGCGGATGGCCGAAGGTGGAATAGGCGAGCATGGCGAGCCGCGGCTCATAACCCATGCGGCGGGCAAAGCCGGCCGCCTCCTCGGCGATGTCGGCGATCTGCTCGGCATTGGGCATGTCGTGCACGGCGGTGTCGGCGACGAGCACGGTCTTGCCACGCGCCAGCACGATCGACACGCCGATGACGCGGTGACCGGGCTTGGCGTCGATGATGCGGCGGATGTCGTCGAGCGCGGTCGAGTAATTGCGGGTGACACCGGTGACGATGCCGTCGGCATCGCCCAGCGCCACCATGCAGGCGGCAAAATGGTTGCGGTCGTTGTTGATCAGCCGCTGGCAGTCGCGGAACAGGAAGCCTTTGCGCTGCATGCGCTCATAGAGAAAGTCGGTGTAGATGCCGTTGCGGCGCGACAGGCGGGCATTGATAATCTCGATGCCCTGCTTGTTGAGGTCGATGCCGGCGTGCCTGGCGTTCTCCTTGATGATGTCGTCGCGGCCGAGCAGGATTGCGGTGCCAAGCTTCTGGTTCACATAGGAGACGGCGGCGCGCATCACCTGTTCCTCCTCGCCCTCGGCGAAGACGATGCGCTTGGGCTGGCGGCGGACGCGGTCGTAGATGCGCTGCAAAGTGGACGCAATCGGGTCTCGGCGAGCGGAAAGCTCCTGCGCGTAGCGGTCGAGATCCAGGATCGGCTTGCGGGCGACGCCTGACTCCATCGCCGCCTTCGCCACCGCCAGCGGAATGGCCGAAATCAGGCGCGGATCGAACGGCACCGGGATGATGTAGTTGGGGCCGAATTTCGGCCGGTTGCCCTGATAGGCGGCGGCGACGTCGTCCGGCACGTCCTTGCGCGCCAGCTCGGCCAGTGCCCGGGCTGCGGCGATCTTCATGTCGTCATTGATGGTGGTGGCCCTGACATCCAGCGCGCCGCGGAAGATGTAGGGGAAGCCCAGCACATTGTTGACCTGGTTCGGATAGTCGGAACGCCCGGTGGCCATGATGGCGTCGGTGCGGATCTCGGCTACTTCCTCCGGCGTGATCTCCGGATCGGGATTGGCCATGGCGAAGATGATCGGGTTCTTGGCCATCGACTGCACCATCTTGGTGGTCAGTGCGCCCTTGGCCGAAAGTCCGAGAAAGACATCGGCGCCATCCAGCGCCTCGGCCAGGCTGCGCGTGTCGGTCTTGACCGCATGCGCCGATTTCCACTGGTTCATGCCCTCGGTGCGGCCCTGGAAGACCACGCCCTTGGTGTCGCACAGGATGATGTTTTCCGGCGCAAAGCCCATCGCCTTCATCAGCTCGATGCAGGCGATGCCGGCGGCACCCGCGCCGTTGCAGACCATTTTCGTGGTCTTCATGTCGCGGCCGGTGATCTCCAGCGCGTTGATCAGTCCGGCGGCGGAGATGATGGCGGTGCCGTGCTGGTCGTCGTGGAAGACCGGGATGTCCATCAGTTCGCGCAGCCGCTGCTCGATGATGAAGCATTCCGGCGCCTTGATGTCTTCGAGGTTGATGCCGCCGAAGGACGGCCCGAGGAAACGCACGCAATTGATGAATTCGTCGGCATCCTCGGTGTCGACCTCGAGATCGATGGAATCGACATCGGCGAAGCGCTTGAACAGCACCGCCTTGCCCTCCATGACCGGCTTGGAGGCCAATGCGCCGAGATTGCCGAGGCCGAGAATTGCGGTGCCGTTGGAGATAACGGCGACCATGTTGCCGCGCGTCGTGTAATCGAAGGCGCGGCTGGGGTCCTCGGCGATGGCCAGGACCGGAACCGCGACGCCAGGCGAATAGGCGAGGCTCAAATCGCGCTGCGTCGCCATCGGCTTGGTGGCGACGACCTCCAGCTTGCCGGGGCGGCCCATGGCGTGGAACTCCAGCGCCTCCTGGGCGCTGACGGACGGGCCGCTGTTTTCGGTTTTCTTGGCCATGATGCTTTTGATTTCCTCGCCGGTGCCGGACCCTTGAGACGGGTGCGTGTTTTTGACCTTCCGGATTAAGGCTACACGCCAGCGCTGTAAACCGCCAAGCGATCTTCACACCCGGCCGCGCTAAATCTCGAACTCGGGCAAGGTCAGGTTGGCGGGGGCACAGACTCGCCGCAAGCCGTCATTGATGCCAAGTCGTCCCCTGTTTTCGAAGCAGCCGGCATTAAACCGCCCGGCCACATCTGCTAGCGTGCCGGCATGAACATGCACACTTCAGCAGAAACCGACGCCCCCGAGGTGACACCGCCTGCGCCTGCCCCCGGCAGCGTCACGCCGATGATGGAGCAGTATATCGAGATCAAGGCGGCGAACCCGGATTCGCTCTTGTTCTATCGCATGGGCGATTTCTACGAGCTGTTCTTCGACGATGCCGAGAAGGCGAGCCGGGCGCTGGGCATCGTGCTGACCAAGCGCGGCAAGCATCAGGGCCACGACATTCCGATGTGCGGCGTGCCGGTGCATGCGGCCGACGACTATCTGCAGAAGCTGATCGGCCAGGGTTTCCGCGTTGCCGTCTGCGAACAGATCGAGGACCCGGCGGAAGCCAGGAAACGCGGCGGCAAATCGGTGGTGCGCCGCGACGTGGTGCGGCTGGTGACGCCGGGCACCATCACCGAGGACAAATTGCTGGCGCCGTCGGAATCAAGCTTCCTGATGGCGCTGGGACGGGTGAAGGGCGGCAGCAGCGATCACGCCTTTGCATTGGCCTGGATCGAGATCTCGACTGGTGTCTTCCGTGTCGCCGAAACCACGGCCGACCGGCTGCTGGCGGATGTCTTCCGCGTCGACCCGCGCGAGCTGATCGTCGCCGAGCCGGTGTTTTACGATCCCGAGCTGAAGCCTATCTTCGACGTCATCGGCCGTGTCGCCAGTCCGCAGCCGCCTTCGCTGTTCGATTCGGCCTCGGCGGCGGGCAGGATCGCCCGTTTCTTCGACGTGGCGACACCCGACAGTTTCGGCGCCTTCTCGCGCGCCGAACTGTCGGCGATCTCCGGCGCCATCGCCTATGTCGAGAAGACGCAGAAGGCCGAGCGGCCGCCTTTGTCGCGCCCCGAGCGCGAGGAGCAGGGATCGACGCTGTTCATCGATCCGGCGACGCGCGGCAATCTGGAGCTGTTGCGCACGCTGTCGGGCAGCCGCGACGGCTCGCTGTTCAAGGCGATCGACCGCACGGTGACCGGCGGCGGCGCAAGGCTCTTGGCCGACCGGTTGATGGCGCCGCTGACCGATCCGGCGGCGATTGCGGCCAGGCTCGATTCGGTGTCATTTTTTCGCGCCGAGACACGGCTCTGCCAGGCGGTGCGGTCAAGCCTGAAGAGCGTCGCCGACATGCCGCGCGCGCTGTCGCGGCTGGCGCTCAACCGCGGCGGCCCGCGCGACCTCGGCGCGCTGCGCGCCGGTTTCGAGGCGGCGGCCACCATCGCTGACCTGTTCGGGACGACGGCCCTGCCCACAGAGCTGGCCGCAGCGCTGGCGGCGGTGGAGGCGCTGCCGCGCGCGCTGGCTGAGCATCTGTCGCAGGCGCTTGGCGACGAACTGCCCCTGCTCCGGCGCGATGGCGGCTTCGTGCGCGGCGGCTACCATGCCGAACTCGACGAAATGCGGGCGCTGCGCGATGAATCACGCAAGGTGATCGCCGGGCTGGAGCGCTCGCTGATCGACGAGACCGGAATCCGCTCGCTGAAAATCCGGCACAACAATGTGCTGGGTTACTACATCGAGGTGACCGCCAACCACCATTCGATCATGACCGGCAGCGACGGCGCCAAGGCGCGCTTCATCCACCGCCAGACTATGGCCAACGCCATGCGTTTCACCACGACCGAGCTTGCCGAACTCGAGACCAAGATCGCCAACGCCGCCGACCGGGCGCTGAGCATCGAGCTTGCCGCTTTCGACACGCTGACGGCTGAAGCGGTGGGCGAGGCGCAGGCGATTCGCGCCGGCGCCGATGCGCTCGCCGTGCTCGACGTCTCCGCCGCCCTTGCGCTCCTCTCGGAGAGCGAAGCCTGGTGCCGGCCGCTGGTCGATGCCAGCCTTGCCTTCGATATTTCGGGCGGGCGGCATCCGGTGGTGGAACAGGCGCTGCGGCGTTCTGGCGAAGGGCCGTTCGTCGCCAATGATTGCGATCTGTCGCCGCAAGGCGGCGCCAGGGCCGGCGCCATCTGGCTGCTGACCGGCCCAAACATGGGCGGTAAATCGACGTTCCTGCGGCAAAACGCGCTGATCGCAATCCTGGCGCAGACCGGCTCGTTCGTGCCGGCGACATCGGCCCATATCGGTGTCGTCGACCGGCTGTTCTCGCGCGTCGGCGCCTCGGACGATCTGGCGCGCGGCCGCTCGACCTTCATGGTCGAGATGGTCGAGACGGCGGCGATCCTCAACCAGGCCGGCGAGCGCGCGCTGGTGATCCTGGACGAGATCGGCCGCGGCACCGCCACGTTCGACGGCCTGTCGATCGCCTGGGCGGCGGTCGAGTACCTGCACGAGAAGAACCGCTGCCGGGCGATCTTTGCCACCCACTTCCACGAGATGACGGCGCTCGCCGGCAAACTGCTGCGCCTCTCCAACGTCACCATGCGGGTCAAGGAGTGGGAGGGCGACGTGGTCTTCCTGCACGAGGTCGGCAAGGGTGCCGCCGACCGCTCCTATGGCGTCCAGGTGGCCCGGCTTGCCGGCCTGCCGGAAGCGGTGGTCGGGCGCGCCAAAGAGGTGCTGCACCAGCTCGAGGAAGGCGAAGTCTCAGGCAAGGCCAACCGGCTGGTAGACGATCTGCCGCTGTTTTCTGTGGCGGTGAAGCGGGAAGCGCCGAAGCCCGTGAAGAGCGATGCATTGGGCGCAGCCCTCGGCGAGATCAACCCGGATGAGATGACGCCGCGCGAGGCACTGGAAGCGCTCTACCGGCTGAAGGGGCTGGCGGGAAAACGGTAGCCCAATTCCAGACTTGACCCGACTGTACCAAACGGTACAATACTCGCCATCGCCTGACGATGGGAGAAAATACGATGAGCCGTCCACCGCTGCCGCCCTTCACCGCCGAGACCGCCGCACAGAAGGCGCGTATGGCCGAGGACGCCTGGAACAGCCGTGACCCGGAGCGGGTTTCGCTCGCCTATACCGAGGACAGCACCTGGCGCAATCGCGCCGAATTCGTCTCAGGCAGAAGTGAGATCGTCGGCTTCCTCACGCGCAAATGGGCGCGCGAGCTCGAGTACCGGCTGATCAAGGAGGTCTGGACCTGGAACGAGAACCGCATTGCCGTGCGCTTTGCCTATGAATGGCGTGACGACAGCGGCCACTGGTTCCGCTCCTACGGCAATGAGAATTGGGAGTTCGACACCGCCGGATTGATGCGCCGGCGGGTCGCCAGCATCAACGACCTGCCGATCACTGAGGCCGAGCGCAAATATCACTGGCCGCTCGGCCGTCGGCCCGACGATCATCCGGGCCTTACCGAACTCGGACTGTAAGGCACTTATGCGCAGGATTGCGCCCGATCGTGGCGATTTGCTCTCCATCATCGGAGAGGTCTTTCGCGAGCATGGCTATGAGGGCGCCAGCCTGGCGCTGATCGGCGCGGCGACAGGCTTAGGCAAAGGCAGCCTCTATCACTTCTTTCCCGGCGGGAAGGAGGAGATGGCAGCGGCTGTGATTGCCCACATAGACGGCTGGTTCGAGGAGAATGTCTTCGTGCCGCTGCAGGACAAAGGTGATCCGCAAGCCGGCATTGAGCGCATGCTGGAGGCAACCGACAGCTATTTCCGCTCCGGCCGACGTGTCTGCCTGATCGGCGCCTTTGCGCTGGACGAGTCTCGCGACCTTTTTGCCAAGGCAATCAAAAGCTATTTCGGCCGCTGGGTGGCGCATCTTGCCGAGGCGCTGACCCGCACCGGCCACAGCCCGGCCAAGGCGGGAGAACTCGCCGAAGAGACGGTCGGCGCCATCCAGGGTGCACTCACGCTAGCACGCGCCTTCGATGACGCGGCGGTATTTTCGCGCGCGCTGCAACGAGCGCGGGCGGCGCTCGGCTGATCCAGTTCTACAGAGGTTCGAAGCGGAAGGCCGTCTCAGTTCGAAAAACCCGGCCGACGCCCGGTGAATCGAGATGCGCGCCGGCGACGTAGCAGTCGTTGTTGGCCGCAAGCGCAAGGATCTGCAGCCGGCTTACCCTCGCCTGTTCCTGGTCGGCGTCGAACTCCCATGCGATGTCAGGCCGATCGAACTGAAGCGATGGCACATGCACGATGTCGCCCCAGATCAACAGTGTTTCGCCCCCGCTCACAACGCGAAAGCAGGTGTGGCCGACTTCATGGCCAGGCGTGGCGAGCGTGTCGATGTCAGTGCTGAGGCGCTGTCCAGCGTCGAAAGGCTGGGCGCGACCGTGGAAGCGTTCCAGCCTCGCCACCTCGCGAAACATGCCGAGCTCTCCTCGCGGGACCAGCAGGTGAGCGAGCTGCGGGAAGCCGTCGCTACCATCGGCAAGGATCAGCCCGTGGATGTGGTCGAGATGGGTGTGGGTGAAGGCAACGGTCCGTATCCGGTCGACGGCGAGCTTCGCCTCGCGCAGCGCCTCGGGCAGATGCCCCATTGTCGGGTGCCAGGCGTTCGAGGAGCCGGTGTCGATCAGCGTGATGTCGTTGCCGTCGTCGATGGCAAAGGCGTTGACCGATAGCCTGAGCGCGCCGCCGACGAGAGGCACCTGCGAGGGCAGGTCATCGCCGAACGGCCGGTCTCCTGGCTGGCGCAACCGCCTGACTGGCATGTCGACATAACCGTCGCGCAGCGACGTGACCGTGATATCGCCGATCTTGTACGCCGTGTGACGAGGCCCAGTCGAAATCCGTTCCAATCTAGATCATCTCCAGCCCGCGCTTGCGGGTCGGCGGCGGGAAGGCGCGGTCGAGCTCGGTGAAATCCTCAGCTGTCAGCTTGATGTCGAGCGCGGCGACATTGAGGCGGACATGGTCCTGGCTGCTGGCTTTCGGAATGGCGATGACGCCTGGTTGTGCAATCACCCAGGCCAGCGCGATCTGCGCTGCGGTGGCGTTGTGGCGTGCGGCAATGGTTTCCAGCCTGGCATTGCGCGCCAGCGCGCCCTGCTCGACCGGCGAATAAGCCATCAGCGGAATACCGCGCTGCTTGCTCCATGGCGCAAGGTCGAATTCCGGGCCGCGCCGCGACAGATTGTAGAGCACCTGGTTGGTCTGGACATGATCTCCGGACGACAGCCCGGTCAGGTCCTCCATCTCGTCGGTGTCGAAATTGCTGACGCCCCAATGGCGGATCTTGCCGGCCTTCTTCAACGCCTCGAAAGCGTTGACCGTTTCAGCCAAAGGCACGCTGCCCGGCCAATGCAGGAGATAGAGATCGATGCGGTCGGTGCGCAGGCGCTTCAGGCTGTTTTCGCAGGCCCGCGCCACGCCGGCGCGCGAGGCATTGGACGGCAGCACCTTGGAGACAAGAAACAGCTCGTCGCGGCGTCCGGCTATGGCCTCGGCCACCACTTCCTCGGCGCCGCCGCTGGCATACATTTCGGCGGTGTCGATCAGCGTCATGCCGAGGTCCAGCCCGAGCTTCAGGGCATTGACCTCGCCGGCACGGCGGCGGGAATCCTCGCCCATCTTCCACGTGCCCTGGCCCAGCACCTGGACGGCTTCTCCCGAGGGCAGCGTGGTGGTTCTGATTTTAGATGACATGGCCAGCTCCGTGTGAAGGTAGATCGCGGCATAGCCGCGGCGGGAAATCCAGACTGAAGCTCCTCGTCTTCGTCCGGGCGATTGTTCGACAAAGCCGGCTATGCGGCGGATGCGGTTGAACGGTGGAGGATCAGATAGACCACTCCACTTACCATCGCACTCGCGAGTGCCGCCGCTGAATAGGTGACAGCAATGCCAAGGTTGTCCAGCCAGACTGCCACCACGGCGAAGAACGCGGCAAACGAAAACGAGCCAGTGATCACCCCTCGAACAAGATTTGATGCGGCACCCGGTCCCATCTGATGGTGAGTAAAAACGCTCAGGATCAGAACGAAAACCGGAAATGGCGCAAGCAGGCCGCTTAGCTTTGCGCCGACATGCCCTGTCAAGAAAGTGATCAGAAGCACGAAGGCAGCTGATACCAGCATCCGCAGAGTGAGATCAAAACGGATCGTAACCTTTGCAGCGGCGTCAATGTTCACAGGCTTCAATATGGCCATGAAAAGCAAGATCGCTGCCAGAAGCGACCCCAATCCGGATGCGACAGTCCATTCGAATTCATTCCAGATCAATGTCGCTGCAAAAAACGCGCCTGCGCTGCACAGAACGGTCATGGCCACATTGAGCCGCTTTGCCAGCAGCGCATAGGTAAAACAGAAGATGCAGGTCGAAACCTGGCCGACGAAATTTGCCACCGCTGCGTGCTGCGCAAACGAAGCGCCATGCTCCAGCGCCGTAAAGACAGAGATCGGTCCCGTTATCAGCGGAACGCCCATAAGCATTCCGCCTACAGCGGGGCCGTATTTGCGGCTCAGCAGCGTAAGGCAAAGGATAAGAACCGGCGCAGTGGCAAGCTTAAAGGCCAGGATCACGGGCAAGATGGCAACTGCCTGGCACTATCCATCATTCGGGCCCTCTTGCCACATTTCTTCGACGCCTCGACCGTCTTGACGACATGCCGGAGTCGTCGCCGGCACTATAGCGAGCGACAGACATCCGGAAAGGATATTCCGCCGCGGCCGCCGATACCCTACTTCACCGGATGGGCGGCGAGCCAGCCCTGCATCTGCTTGATCTCGGCTTCCTGGGCAGCGATGACGCCTTCGGCCAGCTTGCGGATCTCCGGATCCTTGCCATTGGCGAGTTCCACCTTGGCCATGTCGATCGCGCCCTGATGATGCGGGATCATGCCGCGCACGAAATCGACATCGGCATTGCCGGAATATTCGGAGGCCATCATGTCGGCATGCATCTTGTCCATCGCCGCCTTGTAGCCTTCGGTCGACGGACTGGTCGCGTCTGTCGCCATCGCGCCCATGTCATGTTTCATCTCCTCGGACTGCGCCGGAACGCTTTCGAGGAAAACGGCAAGCAGCATTCCCGCCGCCATCAGCAAAAGCACGATCTTTTTAGCCAAGGTCATCCATGATCTCCTGTTGATTGGATTTCGTATTTGGGGGTTGAGTTCAGAGTTTCAATGTCCTCAGCCGCAATGCGTTGGCGATCACCGAAACCGAAGACAGGCTCATCGCCGCCGCCGCCAGCATCGGCGACAACAACGTGCCGGTGAGCGGATAGAGCACGCCGGCGGCGACCGGCACGCCGAGCACATTGTAGAGGAAGGCGAAGAACAGGTTCTGGCGGATATTGCGGATCGTCGCCTGGGCCAGCGTTCGCGCCCTGACGATGCCGTTGAGATCGCCCTTGACCAGCGTAATGCCTGCGCTTTCGACCGCGACATCGGCGCCGGTGCCCATGGCGATGCCGACATCGGCGGCGGCCAAGGCCGGCGCATCGTTGACGCCGTCGCCGGCCATGGCGACGCCCGCACCTTTGCCGCGCAATTCCTCGACCAAGGCAGCCTTTTGTTCTGGCAGCAGGCCGGCGCGCACTTCGTCGATGCCGAGGCTTTTGGCGATGGCGCGTGCCGTGCGCTCATTGTCGCCGGTCGCCATGATGATCCTCAAGCCTCTGTCGTGCAGCGCCCTGATCGCCTCTGCCGTGGTCGCCTTGACCGGATCCGCGACAGCGACGATGCCGGCCAGCTTTTTGTCCACCGCAACGAACATCGCGGTCTTGCCCTCGGCCTGCAGGGATTCGGCTTTGGCCGACAGGGACGCGATGTCGATGGCGAGATCAGCCATCATGGCGGCGTTGCCGAGCGCAACCTTCCTGCCCGAAATCGTGCCGGAGACGCCCTTGCCGGTGACGGCTTCGAAGCCGCTGGCCTCTTCGGCCGTCAGGCTGCGTTCGCCGGCTCCGCCGACAATGGCCTCGGCCAGCGGATGCTCCGAGCCTTTCTCCAGGCCGGCGGCGAGCGTCAGCAATTCATTCTCCGACAAGCCTTCCGAAGCGATCACGTCAGTTAGCCGAGGCCGGCCTTCGGTCAATGTGCCGGTCTTGTCGACGATCAGCGTGTCGACCGAAGCAAAGCGCTCGAGTGCTGCCGCTTCCTTGATCAGCACGCCGGCGTGCGCCCCGCGCCCGGTCGCGGTCATGATCGACATCGGCGTCGCCAGGCCGAGTGCACAGGGACAGGCGATGATCAGCACCGAGACCGCCGAGACGATGGCGAAGATCAGGCTGGGCTCGGGGCCAAAGACCGCCCAGGCGGCAAAGGCGGCAAGCGCGACCAGCACGACGGCAGGCACGAAGTAGAAGGAGACGCGGTCGGCCAACCCTTGAATCGGCGCACGCGAGCGCTGCGCCTTGGCCACCAGTTCGACGATGCGCGAAAGCGTGGTCTCGGCGCCGACCTTCTCGGCGCGCATGATCAGCGAACCGTTCTTGTTGAGCGTGCCGCCGGTCAAGGCATCGCCCTCGGTCTTTTCTACCGGCAGCGGCTCGCCCGAGATCATCGATTCGTCGACCGAGGAGCGACCCTCAAGCACGATGCCGTCGACCGGCACGGCATCGCCCGGACGGATGCGCAGCCGGTCGCCGGCCTTGACCGCATCGAGCGGCACGTCGGTCTCGGAACCATCCGCGCCGAGCAGCCGCGCCGTCTTCGGCGCCAAGTCGAGAAGCGCGCGGATGGCCGAGCCGGTCTTTTCGCGCGCCCGCAATTCGAGGACCTGGCCGAGGAACACCAACGCGACGATGACGGCAGCGGCCTCGAAATAGACCGGCACCGCGCCGCCATGCCCGCGGAACTGATGCGGAAAGATGTCCGGAAACAGCGTAGCGAAGACGCTGTAGAGATAGGCAGCACCCACGCCGAGCGAAATCAGCGTCCACATGTTGGGGCTGCGGTTGACCAGTGAATCCCATCCGCGATGGAAGAACGGGAAGGCTGCCCACAGCACCACCGGACTGGCCAGCGCCAGTTCCAGCCAGGCCATCGTGCGCTCGTCGACAAAGGCCTGGAAGGTCAGGCCGAGCATCGGCGCCATGGCGACGATCAGCAGCGGCACGGACAGCACCGCGCTGACCCAGAGGCGCCTGGTGAAGTCGACCAGTTCGGGGTTCGGGCCCTCGTCGCCGGTTGGGACACCCATCGGCTCCAGCGCCATGCCACAGATCGGGCAAGAGCCGGGCTTGTCCCTGATCACCTCGGGATGCATCGGGCAGGTGTATTGCGTGCCTTTCGGCATTGGCGACGGCGCCGGCCTGTCGCCGAGATATTTTTGCGGCTCAGCCTCGAACTTCGCCTGGCAGCCGGCCGAGCAGAAATAGAAACCCTGACCTTCGTGGCGGAAAAAATGCTTCCCAGTGGCGCGGTCGACGCTCATGCCGCAGACAGGGTCGGTGGCGGTCAGGTATTTTTCAGGCGCAGCGACGAATTTCGTGCGGCAGCCCTCGCTGCAGAAGTGAAAGAGACGGCCGCCATGTTCGGCCGTCGGCTTGCCTGCGGCCGGATCGACGCTCATGCCGCAGACCGGGTCGCGCACCACCGCCTCGGCGGCCGGCGCAGCCGCCTTTGCCGTACAGCAGCTGCCATCGGCAGCATGCGCGTGGTGGTGATGCTCGGAATGCGCCATCGAACAAATGCCTTCATGTCTGTCTGGATGCGGAGGTAGTGCTTCCAGTAACTGGAAGGTCAAGGGGCGATTTCGACTTTTCGATCATGGCCGCCACCTGACGGCATCGAGGGAAAATCGCTTACGCAATTTCTTTCCTATGTTATGGACCCGACCACCCGCATCCACTGCATCGATCCCACCTGAATGAAATGCCTGGTTATCAATCTCGATCGGTCCCGCGACCGCCTCGCCCACGTGTCGGCCGAGTTCGCCCGCATTGGCATCGCCTTTGAACGGGTCGTCGCCATCGACGCGCGCGATCGGCCGGATCTGGCCGAAATGCCGCAGGGCAAGAAGCAGTTGCGTATGGCCGACGGCGAGATCGCCTGCCTGCTCAGCCATAAACAATGCTGGTCGATCATTGCGGCAGGCGATGACGCCTATGGCGCCATCTTCGAGGACGATGTCGTCTTCGCTGACAATGCCGGCGCTTTGCTTGCCGATGTGGACTGGATTCCCGCCGACGCGGACATCGTCAAGCTGGAAACATTCTTCAATCGAACCGTGATTTCACGCAAGCAGATTGCCTGTGGCCACGGTTTTTCTGCGAGCAGGCTGTACGCCGTCCATATCGGCACGGCCGGCTACATCCTGTCGAGACAGGCCGCCCGAGACCTCATCGAGGCAACGAATGACATTGCCATTCCCGTCGATCAGCTCGTCTTCAATCCGCGTTTTGCGACCTCGTCCCGCGACGTCATTTATCAGCTTGTGCCGGCTTTGTGCCTGCAGGCTCAGTTCCTTGGCGGCGGACCAGTGCAGTTGCCGAGCCTGCTCAAGCAGGAGCGCGAAGAGGAATGGGCCGCAAGCGGGATGGCTGAACGGCGCCACAAGCCGATCACCGCCAAGGTCAAGATCGAGACCAGGCGGCTGGCGCGGCAGATCATCGATCTCTTCCGGCTCCGGCAGGAGAAGGTCATTCCGTTCGAGTATCGCGGCCGGCGCGTCCGTCGGCCCCATACACAGCGCCGTGAAAACGCGCTATAGACGCCGCCGAAAGGCGAGGCCAACCGGTAACTTATGGCAAAAATCTCCCTCAAACTCGACGAGCTGATCGACGGCGACGCCCTGCGCCGCGAGATGACGGCGCTGACCTCGGCCGGCAACGGCGCCGAGCCCGGGGCGCGCGTCGGCGCGCTCCGGCTGCTCAAGGGTCGGCTGACCGAGGGCCGCAAGGTCGCCGAGCGCATGCTGATGGACGATGGCAGCGGTACGGCTTGCGCCGCCCGGCTGTCGCATCTCATGGACGAGATCATCCGCGCCCTTTACGACTTCGCGGCGACCCATGTCTATCGGGTGAAAAACCCATCGACCGCCGAGCGCATGGCCGTCGTTGCCGTCGGCGGCTATGGCCGCGGCACGCTGGCGCCGGGTTCCGACATCGACCTGTTGTTCCTGCTGCCCTACAAGCAGACGCCTTGGGGCGAGCAGATCGTCGAATACATGCTCTATATGCTGTGGGACCTCGGGCTGAAGGTCGGCCACGCCACCCGCAACATCGACGAGTGCCTGAGGCTGTCGCGCAGCGACATCACCATCCGCACCTCGATCCTGGAGGCCCGGTTCCTGTGGGGCGAGCAAAAGCTCTTTGACGAATTGTTGACCCGCTTCGACCATGAAGTGGTGCGCACCACCGGACCGGAATATGTGCAGGCCAAGCTCGCCGAGCGCGACGAGCGCCACGCCAAGGCCGGCGAAAGCCGCTATCTGGTCGAGCCCAACGTCAAGGACGGCAAGGGCGGCCTGCGCGATTTGCAGACGCTGTTCTGGATCGCCAAATATTTTTATCGCGTACGCACTGGCGAGGAATTGGTCGACAAGGCTGTTTTCACCGAAGCCGAATACAGGGAATTCCTCAAGGCCGAGGACTTTCTGTGGGCAGTGCGCTGCCACATGCATTTCCTCACCGGCAAGCCCGAGGAGCGGCTGCATTTCGACATCCAGCGCGAAATCGCCGAGCGTCTCGGTTACACCACCCATCCCGGCCTGTCGGCGGTCGAGCGCTTCATGAAGCACTATTTTCTCGTCGCCAAGGATGTCGGCGACCTCACCCGCATCTTCTGCGCCGCGCTCGAGGAAGAGCAGGCCAAGCACGTTCCGGGCTTCAACCGCATCTTCCTCACCTTCCAGCGCCGCAAGCGCAAGCTGGCCGGCACCTCTGATTTCATCGTCGACAACCATCGCATCAACGTCGCCGACGACACGGTGTTCGAGCGCGACCCGGTCAATCTGCTCAGGCTGTTCTGGTTCGCCGACAAGCACGGGCTGGAGTTCCATCCCGATGCGCTGAAGCTGCTCACCCGTTCGCTCGGCCTCGTCAACAAGTCGCTGCGGCGCGACGAAGAGGCCAACCGGCTGTTCCTCGACATCCTGACCTCGGACCGCAATGCCGAGCTCAACCTGCGGCGCATGAACGAGGCCGGCCTGCTCGGCAAGCTGATCCCCGACTTCGGCAAGATCGTCGCCATGATGCAGTTCTCGATGTACCACCACTACACGGTGGACGAGCACCTGATCCGCTGCATCGGCGTGCTGGCCGAAATCGAGCGTGGCGACGGCGAGAAGGTGCATCCGCTGTCGCATACGCTGATGCCGGGGCTGAAGAAGAGCCGCGAGGCACTCTACGTCGCCGTGCTCTTGCATGACATCGCCAAGGGCCGGCCTGAGGATCACTCCGAGGCCGGCGCCCGGATCGCGCGGCGTATCTGCCCGCATATGGGGCTGTCGGCCGCCGACACCGAGACCGTCGCCTGGCTGGTCGAGAACCATCTGGTGATGTCGATGACGGCGCAGACCCGCGACCTCAACGACCGCAAGACGATCGAGGATTTCGCCGCGATCGTGCAGTCGGTCGAGCGGTTGAAGATGCTGCTGATCCTCACCGTGTGCGACATCAGAGGCGTCGGACCGGGCGTCTGGAATGGCTGGAAAGGCCAGCTCCTGCGCACGCTCTACTACGAGACCGAACTGTTGTTGACCGGCGGCTTTTCGGAAGTGTCGCGCGCCCAGCGCACGGCGGCATCACGCGAGCGTCTGGCCGAGGCGCTGGCCGACTGGCCGGACAAGGCGCGCAAGCGCTATGTCGGCCTGCACTATGAGAATTACCTGTTGACCGTCGATCTCGCCGACCAGCTGCGCCATGCCGAATTCATCCGCGAGGCGGACGTGGCGGGCAAGAAGCTCGCCACAGTGGTCAGGACCCACCAGTTCGAGGCAGTGACCGAGATCACCGTCCTGGCGCAGGATCATCCGCGCCTGCTTTCGGTCATTGCCGGCGCCTGTGCAGGAGCCGGCGGCAACATTGTCGACGCGCAGATCTTCACCACGTCCGACGGCCGCGCCCTGGACATCATCCTGATTTCCAGAGAGTTCGACCGCGACGAGGACGAGCGCCGCCGCGCCGAGCGCGTCGGCCGGCTGATCGAGGACGTGCTGTCGGGCAAGAGCTGGCTGCCGGAAATGATCGAGAAGCGCACCCGGCCGCGGCGCGGCGCCAAGGTGTTCAAAATTCCGCCGCGCGCCGAAATCCGCAACACGCTGTCGAACCGGTTTTCGGTGATCGAGGTCGAGGGGCTCGACCGGCCCGGCCTGTTGTCGGAGATCACCAGTGCGTTGTCCGACCTGTCGCTCGACATCGCCTCGGCCCACATCACCACCTTCGGCGAGAAGGTCATCGATACTTTCTATGTCACCGACCTGACCGGACAGAAGATCGACAGCCCGGCGCGCACCGCCGCCATCCGCACCAGGCTGATCGCCGCACTCGAGGGCATTGCCCCGGAGCGCGGTGGCAAGGCCAAGGCGGCGGCTGAGTGACCATCACTTTGTCCCAATCACCCCCTTTTTCCCAATCATCCAGGCAATCTCCCCGCGCATGAGCCTCGTCAAGAAATTCGCCACGGTTGCGTCCGGCACGCTGATGAGCCGCGCGCTCGGCTTTGGCCGCGAGATGCTGATGGCGGCTGCACTCGGTACCGGACCGGTGGCGGACGCCTTCAACGCCGCCTTTCAGTTTCCCAACACGTTTCGCCGGCTGTTTGCCGAAGGCGCCTTCAACGCCGCCTTCGTGCCGCTGTTTGCCAAGGAGATCGAGACGCACGGCACCGACGGCGCCAAGCGCTTTTCGGAGGAAGTGTTCGGCGTGCTGTTCTCGGCGCTGCTGGCGCTGACCATCATCATGGAACTGGCGATGCCGCTGATCGTGCGCTATCTGGTGGCGCCGGGGTTTGCCGACACGCCGGGCAAGTTCGAGACCACCGTCCTGCTTGCGACGATCATGTTCCCGTATCTCATCTGCATGTCGCTGGCGGCGATGATGGCCGGCATGCTGAATTCGCTGCGCCGCTATTTCGCGGCAGCCGTCGCACCCGCCTTCCTCAACATCATCCTGATCAGCGTGCTCGGTTATGCCTGGTACCACGGCATGGATGCGCGCGAAGTCGGCTTCAGCCTGTCCTGGGGCGTGCTGGCGGCCGGACTGGTGCAGCTCGCCATCGTCTGGATCGCGGTGCGCAATGCCGGCATCGCGATCGGTTTTCGCCGGCCGAAGATGACGCCCAACGTCAAGCGGCTGCTGATCCTGGCGCTGCCGGCGGCGATCACTGGCGGCATCACGCAGATCAACCAGCTGATCGGCACGGCGATCGCCTCGGCGCAGGATAGCGCAGTGTCCTCTCTGGCTTACGCCGACCGCATCTACCAGCTGCCGCTCGGCGTCGTCGGCGTCGCGGTGGCGATCGTGCTGTTGCCGGAACTGTCGCGGGCGCTGAAGTCGGGCAATCTGGTCGAGGCGGCCAATCTGCAGAACCGCTCGGTCGAGTTTACGCTGTTCATGACCTTGCCGGCGGCGGCGGCCCTGTGGGTAATGTCGGAGCCAATCGTGCGGCTGGTCTATGAGCGCGGCGCCTTTGCCGCCAACGGCTCGACACCGACGGTGGCGGCGATCCTGGCGATCTTCGGCCTCGGCCTGCCCGCCTTCGTACTGATCAAGGCCTTCACCCCCGGCTATTTCGCCCGCGAGGACACGCGCACGCCGATGATGTTCGCCGCCATTTCGGTCGGCGTGAACGTCGCGACCGCGCTGACGCTGTTTCCCAGGATGGGCGCGCCCGGCATCGCGGTGGCCTCGGCCGTGGCAGGTTGGGTCAATGCAATGATGCTGCTTGCTGTCCTGATCCGACGCGGCCATTGGGGCCGCGATGTGCCGCTGTTGAAGCGTATTCCCCGGCTGGTGCTGTCGGCGGTGGTGATGGCGGCAGCGCTCTATTTCGCCGAACACTGGCTGGCCGTCAGGCTCGGCCCCGGCTCGCCACTGGTGATCAAGGCGACGACGCTTTTGGCGCTGGTCGCCGGCGGGGCGCTGCTCTATTTCGTCACCGCCTTTGCCACCGGCGGCGCCGATTTCGGCATGATCCGCCGGAATGTGAAACGCGGATCTGGCAAGGCAACCCCACCCGCCGCAAACACCGAACTGGACGAGTAGTCGGGGCAGCCCGACGGCGCCGGTCTTGATCGCAAGGCCGCTCTCGTCCATAAGCGTGCCGTCGAAAGACTTTCGCCGCGCGCGAAACGGCCCTCCACAAGCCATGAGGACATCATGACCGCCTTCAAACAGCTCGTCTTTTCCGGCGTCCAGCCGACCGGCAATCTGCATCTCGGCAACTATCTCGGCGCCATCAAGAAATTCGTCGCCCTGCAAGACACGTCCGACTGCATCTATTGCGTCGTCGACCTGCATTCGCTGACGGCACAGCTCGTCCATGACGATCTCGCCGACCAGACCCGTTCGATCACCGCCGCCTTCCTCGCCTCCGGCATCGACCCGACGAAGCACATCGTCTTCAACCAGTCGCGGGTGATGCAGCATGCCGAGCTTGCCTGGATCTTCAACTGCGTGGCGCGCATCGGCTGGATGAACAAGATGACGCAGTTCAAGGACAAGGCCGGCAAGGACCGCGAGAATGCTTCGCTCGGCCTGCTCGCCTACCCTTCGCTGATGGCGGCCGACATCCTGCTCTACCGCGCCACCCATGTGCCGGTGGGCGAGGACCAAAAGCAGCATCTGGAGCTGACCCGCGACATCGCGCAAAAGTTCAACAACGACTTTTCGAGCCGCATCGCCAGCCTTGGCGTCGGCGTCGAGATGCAGGTTGGCGAAGAGACGGTGAACGGCTTCTTCCCGATCACCGAACCGGTGATCGGCGGCCCGGCGGCGCGCATCATGAGCCTGCGCGACGGCTCGAAGAAAATGTCGAAGTCGGACCCGTCCGACCTGTCGCGCATCAACTTGACCGACGATGCCGACACCATCTCGAAGAAGATTCGCAAGGCCAAGACCGATCCCGAGGCCTTGCCGAGCGAGGTCGACGGTTTGGAAAGCCGACCCGAGGCGGAAAACCTGGTCGGCATCTATGCCGGGCTTGCCGAGATGTCGAAGGCCGACGTACTCAAGGAGTTCGGCGGCCAGCAGTTTTCGGTGTTCAAACCGGCGCTGGCCGACCTTGCCGTGGAAAAACTGGCGCCGATCGCCGGCGAGATGCGCCGCATCGAGGGCGACCGCGCCTATGTCGATGCGGTGCTTAAGGACGGCGGCGAACGCGCCGGCGTGCTGGCCGAGACCACCATGAAGACGGTGCGCGACATTATCGGCCTGCTGCAAGGCTGATCTGCATCGCCTGTGCACCGCACCATACTGGCACAAGGCCGGCCGCTTGCGGCCGGCCGGCGCGGGTGGCAGATTGCGGCCGAATTGGCATCGAGTAGATAGACATGGTCTCCAAACGCCTCAGTCGCGAAGCCGGCCATCGCAGGAAATTCCTGACGATCATCGACGACACGCCGGAGTGCGAACGCGCCGTCGCCTACGCCTCGAAGCGGGCGCAGAGCACCAGTGGTACGCTGGTGTTGCTCTACATCATCACACCGGACGATTTCCAGCACTGGCTGGGTGTCGAGAAGATCATGCGCGAGGAGGCCAATGCCACGGCGCGCGCTGCGCTCGACGGCTATGCCAACAAGGTGCGCCAGAAGCTTGGCATAGAGCCCGAAATGGTGGTGCGCGAAGGCAAGCCGACCGAGGAGATCCACAAGCTGATCGAGGAAGACCAGGACATCGCCATCCTTGTGCTGGCGGCAGGCGCCGGCAAGGAAGGGCCCGGACCGCTGGTCGGCGCCGTGGCCGGCAAGGGCGCTGCCTTCCCTATTCCGGTCACAGTGGTGCCGCAGAATTTGTCGGACGAGGAGATCGACAGCCTCGCCTGAGGTGAGCTGATATTCAGGTGAGGCCGGCCTGACCTGAATCTCAACGCACCTCGGTTTGCGGTAAGGGCCAGCAAAAACATTCCGCCAGCCAGCCCTTTGAGCGATGCGTTTCGCTTGAATGTCCAGCCGATTGAGCCTATTTAGAATTATTCCAAACTAGCTGCCCGACTGGGGCACGGAGACGGCCATGTTCATCCAGACCGAATCGACGCCGAACCCGGCAACGTTGAAATTCCTGCCCGGCAAGGAAGTGCTTGTTGAAGGCACCGCCGATTTCCGCGATGCCGACAGTGCAGCCAGCGCCTCGCCGCTGGCCGGCCGGCTGTTCGAGATCCCCGGCGTCACCGGCGTCTTCTTCGGCTATGACTTCATCACCGTGACCAAGGACGGCCCCGACTGGCAGCATCTGAAGCCGGCGATCCTCGGTGCCATCATGGAACATTTCATGTCGGGCGCGCCGGTCATGGTCAACGCCGGCCCCGCCGCCGAGACCAGCCAGACCGGCGAATTCTACGACAAGGCCGACGAGCAACTGGTCATCACCATCAAGGAACTGCTCGACACCAGGGTGCGTCCGGCGGTTGCCCAGGATGGCGGCGACATCACCTTCCGCGGCTTCGAGAACGGCACAGTGTTCCTGCACATGAAGGGCGCCTGCGCCGGCTGCCCGTCGTCGACGGCGACGCTGAAGCACGGCATCCAGAACCTGCTTCGGCATTTCGTGCCGGAAGTGCAGCAGGTCGAGCAGGTCTCGTAGGACCTTCCCCATCGGACTTAAAACAAAAAACCGGGCCAAATTGCCCGGTTTTCTGTTTGGGACGTCCGTTGTTGCCTAGACGGTCCGCGTCATAAAACTCTTTAGTTGACCATGATCTTTCCCGAAAACCGGTATCCACTTTTCGGGATCATGGTCTCACATCACGATCACCTTGGCGCCGACCGACGTGCGGTCGTAGAGGTCGATGATGTCCTGGTTCATCAGCCGGATGCAGCCCGACGACATCGCCTTGCCGATCGAATTCCATTCCGGGCTGCCATGCAGGCGATAGCCCATGTCGCCGCCCTTGTTGAACAGGTACATGGCGCGCGCGCCGAGCGGATTCTTCAGGCCGGGCTCCATGCCGCCGGCAAACTTGGCCAGTTCGGGCTGGCGCTGGATCATCTGCCGCGGCGGGGTCCAGGTCGGCCATTCGCGCTTCAGCGCGATGTGGGCGGTGCCGTGCCATTCAAAACCTTCGCGGCCGACGCCGATGCCGTAGCGGATCGCCCGGCCGTCGCCTTCGACGAAGTAGAGAAACTTGTTCTGGGTATCGACGACAATGGTGCCGGGTCTTTCCGAGGTGTCGTAGTTCACCTCTTGCCGGTGGTACTTCAGCGGCACTTTCTCGATCGGGATGCGCGGAAGCTGATAGCCTGCATCGTTCACCGAACCGTAGTTGTTGCTGAAGAGCTGCGAGCCGATCGTGCTGCAACCCGAGATCGCGGTCGACAACGCAAGTGCAGCGACGATTGCAAATGACTTCATGCGCATGAAATGGTCCGATGCCCCGCCCAGAATCGAGCGGCACGTTGCGGCCGCTTTTCCTGAAATCATTCTTGCTGGCATTTGCTTTGCTTGCCAAGCACGCGATGCCTATATGCAAGGGCTTACATGCCGGTAAGCCATCAACTATGGCAATTCGGCAACAGGGGTCACAGGATTGTGAAGGAAAATCAATGGGCGGTCCTGTCGGATAGCCCAGAATCAGGGAACCACATCGAGGAACCATTATGAATGTTGGCGATGCCGCGGCGCGGTCCGGCCTGCCGGCCAAGACCATTCGCTACTATGAAGAGATCGGCCTGATCGCACCGGCGCGCGCCGGCAATGGCTATCGCGATTATTCCGGCGACGACATCCACCGGCTGGCCTTTCTGCGGCGTGCCCGCAACCTCGGCTTTTCAATCGACGATTGCCGCCAGTTGATGGCGCTCTACCGCGATCGCAGCCGCGCCAGCCACGACGTGCGCGAGATCGCCGCCGCGCATGTCAGCGCCATCGAGGAGAAGGTGCGCGAGCTGCAGTCGATGCGCGCGACGCTGCAGAAGCTGATCCACGCCTGCCATGGTGATGACCGGCCGGACTGCCCGATTTTGGATGATATTGCGGGATCGGCGTTGGGAGACAGGCCGGCTTCGGCCACGGTTTGAAAGGCTGCGCCGGAATGGACTGGCGCCGACGCGCACGAAATCCTCCAAAGGTCTAACATCTCATTTGGCTAAAATACGGAACGTCCAATGGACAAGACCGGAACCAAAGCGGTTACATCAGACCTTCGTCCTCACGGCGCAAGACCTTAGTCCTGCCGTCTTATTGGATAAGAACGGAAGTTGACCGGCACGACATAGGGCCGCTGCGGATCAATACCAGACTGCACCCAGACGAATATGGTGCGATCGCGTAAGGGGCCGGGATCAAGCCGTCACTCCAGGGTGACCCAGCCCTAATACGAGGTGTTTCTGGAGATGGCTCGGCAGCTTGAGGCCGACAATGAAAAGTCAGCCGTCGACGCTAGTGAGCAAACTGGCGAAAGCGCCGCCGGACCCTAAAAACAAGCCGAAGGGACGAAGGCACAATGAGCGTCGTCAGCGGTGTGCTCGACGGGCCGGCATTTGATTTGACTCGCAAATTTCTAGGCAAGGAGTACGATTCCCCGGCGATGCTAGCGGGTATCCCCATGGTGATAGCTGTCGTCTCGGAATTGTGGCCTTACCCAGAGCGGCGCGCGGAATACGAGGCGTTGGCGAAGGAAATACGCCCGCTACTTGAAGCTATTGATGGCTTCATATCGGCAGAGCGGTTTGAGAGTTCCACAGAGCCAGGAAAGTACCTGTCCTTCTCACTCTGGCGCGACGAAGCTGCGTTGGCGCGCTGGCGCAATCTCGAAGAACATCGCGTGATTATGGCTAAGGGCCGTGGCGGCATACTCCGCGACTATCACATACGGGCGACCAGCGTCCTTTGGGATTATAGTTTGGAAAACCGCACAGAGGCGCCTGCGGACTCTCGCGCATTGTATGGCTAGGCGCTCCCCAGCCGTAGAGGGACTAGAATGTGGGGTCTGCTCTGGGAGTTCTATGCGACGCCCGAATGCTTTGAGATTCGACTCTTTCGGTTGCTGCCGTTCTATCGGCTGAAAACGACGAACATCGTCGCTGCACACGTCATCGAAGGTCGTTTCAATTTCGCCGCTATCTTGAATCTAGGCTCGCATCCTTGGAATACCATCAGCATCGTCAATCGCTGGCCTCGAAGGTTGGTCTTAGTCGAAAAGCGGTGGTGGCCCCGGTTCCCAGCGATCACGCCGAAAAACCCGGATGAGTTCGCAGCGATGCTAACCCACAAGGTCTAGCGCTGGGACGCTCTGTGGCTTGTGTTCGCAAAGTACACAATCGCCTTCCAAAAACAGGTTCAAACCGTGAACAAAATCTGGCATGGTGGCTGCCATGCCGATCATTTCGCCGATTCCCCTCAATCCCCTGATCGACGGCCGCCAGTCGGAACGCGCCATGCTGGTGCGGCGGGGCGTGCAGCGGCTGTTGATGCAGATGGGCATGCATGTGCTGCCTGAACTGTCGCTGGCCACAGGCCGGCGCGCCGATCTGGTGGCGCTGACCCGGCAAGGCGACATCTGGATCATCGAGATCAAATCCTCGATCGAGGATTTTCGCGTCGACCGCAAATGGCCTGATTACCGGCTGCATTCGGACCGCTTCTTCTTCGCCACGCATCCGGGCGTGCCCTCGGAAATCTTCCCCGAGGAATGCGGCTTCATCCTTTCCGACGGCTACGGCGCCGAGATCCTGCGCGATGCGCCGGAGCACCGCATGGCGGCGGCAACGCGCAAGGCGCTGATGTTGCGCATTGCGCGGGCGGGTGCGGCGCGGCTGCTGGCGGCGGAACTTGCCGGGGTGGCGGTGCCGGCGCTGGAGGGGGAGAGCGAATAGCAGTGCGCCGGGCCAACGGCGCGTCGCCGCTGGTGCCCGACCATTGTTTCGTGCGGGGGCCGCCGATCCATTGAGAGAATTTTTTGACCTGCACCGATGATTTCCGCTCACCTCGGCTGTCCTGATCAGTAGGCGCGTTGGATGGTCCGGCGGCCGGAAAGAGAGGTGGTCCATGGGATCGTTGCAAGGTCAGAATGTCGTCGTCATCGGAGGCAGCCGGGGTGTCGGCCGCTCGATCGTGCAGGCCGCGCTTGGCGAGGGCGCGACAGTGCTCGCCGTTGCTCGCGGTGCAGCCGCGCTGAAGGATCTCTCCTGGGAGACATCAGGTGTGAAGACGCTTGCGCTCGACGCCACCGACGAGACCGCACCCGATGCGGTTTTCGCCGCGCTCGAGCCGGACGTGCTGGTGATCTGCGCCGGCGCCCTTGCCCCGTCCGCGCCCGTCCAGGATCAGAGCTGGGAGGACTTCTCGGTGAACTGGGAAATGGACGTCAAGGCGTCGTTCCTGTTCTGCAAGGCCGCACTCCAGGGCCGGTTGAAGGCGGGGAGCCGGGTTGTGCTGATCTCCAGCGGCGCAGCCTTCAGCGGCGGACCGCCGTTCTCCGGCGGGTATGCAGGCGCAAAACGCATGCAGATGTTCCTGGCCGGTCATTGCCAAAAGGAATCGGATCGGCTTGGACTGAACCTGCGCTTTATGGCGCTCGCACCGGCTCGCATCATGCCAGGGACCGGCATAGGCGATGCCGGGCTCGATGGCTTTGCGGCCTATTTGGGCATCCGGCCTGCAGATGTCCTTGCCAGCATGACCGACTTGCAGACGCCGGCCGATGTCGGCCGCGCGGTGGTCGCGCTCGCCACCGGCAAATCGGAAGGCAGCTCCTTCACCGTTAGCGGCAGCGGACTTGCGGCGGCGGCGTGAGGCGCGCACGGTGGCAGGCAGCTTCAGCACCGCAGGCTCCTCATGACAGACGCTCCCGGCCCTGTTGAGCCTTTGAGCCGGCCGATCCTCGATCGGCTGGCCTTCGAGCGTTTGACGGCGGCCCACCGCCGCGAACTCAAACTCCATTGCTATCGGATGATGGGCTCGCTGCATGAGGCGGACGACCTTGTCCAGGACACTTTCCTGAGGGCGTGGCGCGGCAGGTCGCAATTCGACGGCCGGGGCTCGGTGCGCGGCTGGCTCTATACGATCGCCACCCACAGCTGCCTCAACGCCATCAAGGCGCGGTCGACGGCGCATCGCATTCTCCAGCAGCCCGGACGACCGGAGAGCGCCGGGCGGGCCACTGGCGGGCCCGCCGCCGAGTTAACCTGGCTGGAGCCGTACCCGGACACGGAGTTTCCGGACTTCGTTGACGACCAGCCCGGGCCGGAAGCGCGCTACGAAGCCCGCGAGGCGGTGCAACTCGCCTTCGTGGCGGCGATCCAGCTTCTGCCGCCCAGGCAGCGGGCCATTCTGCTTTTGTGCGATGTGCTGGGATGGTCGGCTGTCGAGACGGCGCAATTGCTGGGCGGCTCGACCGCTTCGATCAACAGCGCCTTGCAGCGGGCGCGCGCAACACTGGGCGAGCGATATCCCCAGGGGCGGCCGCAGCAGCGCTCGCGGCCCAACCGGCAAGAGGCCATGCTGCTCGAACGCTACATGCAGGCCTGGCAGGCGGCCAGGCTCGACAGCCTTATCGAGCTCTTGAAGGAGGACGCCACCTACCACATGCCACCATGGCGGGAATGGTACCGGGGACGCGAAGCGATCCACGCTTTCCTGGAGACCGTCTGGGGCAATTTTTCGGGCTACCGCACGGTCGCCATCGGAGCCAACGCCCAACCAGCGGTCGGCGTCTACGCACGCAGCAATCAGGATGCATTATGGCGCCCGCATTCGCTGCATGTCATCGAAGCTGCGGACGGCAAAATCGCCTCGCTGACGATCTACGTGCCGCCGCTCGGACCCGACCTGTTCGCGGCTTTCGGCCTGCCGCCCATCTAGAGCGTTTCACCGTTTCACAGAAACGGCGAACCGCTCTATCTCTTTGTTTTTACGCAATTCCCAAGGGAAAGCGCTTCGCGCTTTTCCCGGGAAAACCGATCACACTTTTCCTGGAATTGCTCTAGTCTTCGTCGATCTCCTCCGCGACCGGCGCCATCAGCAGCACGGCGGCGCCGAGCAGCGCAGCGATGAACGAGCCCGCAAGGATTCCGACCTTGACCGCGTCCTGCAGCGCCACATCGCTGGCGAAGGCGAGCAGGCCGATGAACAGGCTCATGGTGAAGCCTATGCCGCAGAGCAGCGAAATGCCGACCATGTGCAGCCAGCCGGCATTGACCGGCAGGTCGGCAAAGCCGAGCCGAATCGCCAGAGCGGACGAGCCGAAGACGCCGACCAACTTGCCCAGCACCAGGCCGGCGGCGACGCCGAGCGTCAGCGGCTCGACCAAAGCAGCGGCGCTGAGACCGGCCAGCGACACGCCGGCATTGGCAAAGCCGAAAATCGGGATGACGAAGAAGGGCACAATCTTGTGCAGGCCGTGTTCGAGCCGGTGCAGCGGCGAATGGTCGAGATCATGCCCGCTGCCGGGAGACACTTTGAGCGGGATGGTGAGCGCCAGCGCCACGCCGGCCAGCGTCGCATGCACACCGGATTTCAGCACCAGCACCCACAGCACGGCGCCAAGCACGAGATAGGGCGTCAGCGCCGTCACCCGCATGCGGTTGAGCACGATGAGGACCGCAATGACGGCAAAGGCGGCGCCGAGATAGGCGAGCGACAGCCCGCTTGTGTAAAAGATGGCGATGATGATGACGGCACCGAGATCGTCGATGATGGCAAGCGCGGTGAGGAAGATCTTCAGCGACGCCGGCACGCGGCTGCCGAGCAGCGACAGAACGCCGAGCGCAAAGGCGATGTCGGTGGCGGTCGGGATCGCCCAGCCGGAGAGCGCGGCCGGATTGTTGCGGTTGATGGCGACATAGACCAGCGCCGGCACCAGCATGCCGCCGGCGGCGGCGACGCCCGGCAGCACGCGGCGCGGCCAGGTCGAGAGCTGGCCGTCGAGCATCTCGCGCTTGATCTCGAGGCCGACCAGCAGGAAGAACACCGCCATCAGCCCGTCATTGATCCAGTGCGAGAGGCTGAGCGGGCCGAGATAGGCGTGGAGTGCGGCGAAATAGGTTTCGGCCAGCGGCGAATTGGCGACGATCAGCGCGAGCGCTGCCGCCACCATCAGGATGATGCCGCCCGCCGCCTCGCCATCGAGGAATTCGCGAAGGATGGATTTCGGCCGTTCGTCGCGCATGCTTCCTCCGTTACCGGGCTGGTCCTCCAGCGTTGTTTGCGATGATGCGCAAAGGTCGATGGCAGGGCAAGCGTCTCACCTGCCAAGCGCCGGCGCTGCCCCTCGCCTGCCTGCCGGCATCCTCTCCCCGTAAACGGGGCGAGGGGCGCTGTCATCGGCGGTTTCGCCAATCACAAAGCATTCGCATGAAAAATGCCGGCGTCGCGGCCATCCTCCTTCGCCCCGTCGCTATACGGGGAGAAGTGCCCGGCAGGGCGATGAGGGGCGGCGCTGACTTCCTGCGATTGGCGGTCTACGCGCTTTGGTGAATCTAACGCGGTGCGCGCTTGGCCAGGATCCGCTGCAGCGTGCGGCGGTGCATGTTGAGCCTCCGCGCGGTTTCGGAGACGTTGCGGTCGCACATTTCGTAGACGCGCTGGATGTGTTCCCAGCGCACGCGGTCGGCCGACATCGGGTTTTCGGGCGGTGCGGCGCGCTCGCCGGCGGTGCGGGTAAGTGCTGCAAACACATCATCGGCATCGGCGGGTTTCGACAGATAGTCGATGGCGCCGAGCTTCACCGCCGTCACCGCAGTGGCGATGTTGCCATAGCCGGTGAGGATGACCGTGCGGGCATCGTCGCGCTTCTCGCGGATGGCGGCGACGACGTCGAGGCCGTTGCCGTCGCCAAGCCGCATGTCGACCACCGCATAGGCCGGCGGATGGGCGCGCGCCTTGGCCACCGCCTCCTCGACGCTCTCGGCCGTCTCGACCACGAAACCCCTGGTTTCCATGGCCCGAGCCAGCCGCGTCAGGAACGGCTTGTCGTCGTCGACGATCAGCAGCGAGGTATCCTCGCCTTCAACCATTGCGCCTATTGCTTCTTCGCCAGTCATCGTCTTTCAAAAATCCTGCTGCCTTAATTTTACGCAGATATAGTTCCTGAACGCCATTGTCCAATTTTGCCGGTCTCAGCCAGTGCATGACCCCGAAAATCGTAGTCGATTTTCAGAAAGGATCATGCGCCAAATCAAAATGCCTCAGGCGGTGTCGAACATCGTGGTTCCCACCGATTCCGGGTTTAGGAAGACGGTGCGCGGCCACGATATCTGTACGATGGCGCCCTCGCCCAGCCCGCTCGAATTGCGGAAATCGAGTGTGGCGCCGGAGCGTTCGAGCAAGGTTTTGGCGATGAAGAGCCCGAGACCCAGGCCGCCACCGGCCTCGTTGCCCTGGCGCGTCGACATATAGGGCTCGCCGATGCGATCGATGATTTCGGGCGGAAAGCCGGGCCCGTCGTCGATGATCGAGAATGTGACGTCGAGCTCGTCCCAGCTCCAGCGTACGGTGACGGTCTTGCGGGCGAAGTCGACCGCGTTCTCGACCAGATTGCCGAGGCCGTAGATGACGCCGGGGTTGCGCCGTCCCACGGGTTCGGGGCCGATGCGCTCGCCCGGCCGCAGCTTGATCGAGATGCCGAAATCGCGGTGCGGCGCCGTCACCTCCTCGACCAGCGAGGTCAGCGGCAGCCGCGACAGATGCGCCTCACCCTCGGAGGACAGGCTGGTCAGCCGCTTCAGGATCTCGCGGCAGCGCTCGCTCTGCGACCGCAGCAGCTTGACGTCCTCTGCGTATTTCGGGTCGTCGCCCAGCGCCTTTTCCATCTCCTTGGAGACAAGGGCGATGGTGGCGAGCGGCGTGCCGAGCTCGTGTGCTGCGGCGGCAGCCAGACCGTCCAGCGCCGACAGATGCTGTTCGCGCTGCAGCACCAGTTCGGTGGCGGCAAGCGCGTTGGCGAGCAGGCGGGCTTCCTCCGCGACGCGGAAGGCATAGATGGCGGTGAAGGCGATCGAGGAAAACACCGCCATCCATATGCCGGCGACATAGATAAACGGCATGGGCAGCGGCGCGCCCTCATACCAGGGCAGCGGCAGGTGGAAGAACACCAGCAAGCTTGCCCCCACGATCACCAGCCCGCCAAGAATGGCTGTGAGACGCAGTGGCAACGATGTCGCCGAGACGACCACAGGCACGGTCATCAGCAGCGAAAACGGATTGGTGAGACCGCCGGTCATGTAGAGCAGGCCGGCAAGCTGCAGGCTGTCGAAGGTCAGGATGAAGAAGGCCGGGAACGGGGTCAGCCGGTGCGCTGCCGGATAGCGGAAGGTCAGCACCAGGTTCAGCCAGGCCGAGCAGGCGATCAGTGCGAAGCAGAGGCTGACCGGCAGCGGGAATTTCAACCCATAGGCGACGACCAGCACGGTCAGGCTCTGGCCGACAATGGCCAGCCAGCGCAGCCGGATCAGCGTGTTGAGGCGCAGCCGCTGGCTTTGCTGGAAGTCTGGCGCGTGCAGAATTTTGATCATGGCCAAGGATTATAGCCGGGAAAGGACGAGCGCTAGGTCCCGCGCGGCTTTGCCCGCGCCGTAGCGGCGGCGAGCAGCGGATTTTCCGGCCAGACATGGCGGGGATAGCGGCCGCGCATGTCGGTGCGCACATCGGCCCAGGAGCCGCGCCAGAAGCCGGGCAGGTCGCGCGTCGTCTGAATCGGCCGATGCGCCGGCGACAGCAGCTCCAGCGTCAGCGGCACGGTGCCGTTGGCGATAGCGGGATGGCGGTCGAGGCCGAACAGCTCCTGCACGCGGATCGCCAGCACCGGCCATTCGCCGTCATAGCGGATCGGCACATGGCTGCCGGACGGCGCGTCGAAATGAGTCGGCGCCAGTGCGCCGATCTTGCGCTGCAATTCATGCGGCACCAGCGCCATCAGGCCCGAAGACAGTGCGCCCGGGTCGATCGCGGCGAAGGATGCCTTGCCTGAGAGGAACGGCAGCAGCCAGTCGTCGAGGCGTTCGATGAGGGCCGCGTCCGAAACATCGGGCCAAGGAGCGCCAAGGCCGCGATGCAGCCAGCCAAGGCGCTGGCGTAGCGTCTCCCCCTCCTTGCCCCACTCCAGCAGAGAGAGCCCGTGTTCACGCAAGGCATCCAGGATGGCGCGGTCGGCGTCAGTGCCGGAGGGTGCCGGCAGCATGCGCTCCGACAAAGTGATGGCGCCGAGCCTTGCGGTCTCGCGCACACGCACGGCGCGCCGCTCGCGGTCAAAGCTCGTCTCGCGGCGGGTCTCGATCCTGTCGGATAGGGCGGCGCGGATGTCAGCCTCGTCGACCGCAGCCGCCGCCGTGATGCGGGCGTTTTGCGCCTTGCCCTGCAGATCGGCGACGACCAGCCAGCTCTCGCCGGCCATCGGATCGGCGGCGTCGACCATGGCGCCGGAGCCGTTGGCGAGCACGAAACGCCCACGCTCGCCGCGCGCTTTGGCGACGCGGTCCGGCCAGGCGTGGATGAGCAGAGCGCCCGCGCCCGCCGGCGCATCGCCTTTGCGACCGCCCGCCTGTTTCGCCAGCCGCTCGGCCAATTGCTTTGCCGCCACGGCGCGCGGCGATTTTTCGCTGCGAAAGCGCATCAGCCGCCGTTCGAGGTCGGCGCCGTCGCCGCCGAGACCACGCTCGGTGAGCAGCACGGCCAGCATCGCCGCCTCCAACGCGTGGTCGCTGTTAGAGGCTTCGGCGACCATGTTCGCCAGCCGCACCGGCAGCACCAGCTTGCGCATCGCGCCGCCCTGCTCCGTCAGCCGGCCGGCGTCATCAATGGCGTGCAGCGCGCCGAGCAGCGTCCGCGCCTCGTTGAGCGCCGGCGTAGGCGGCGGATCGAGAAAGGACAGGCTCGCCGGATCGGCGACACCAAAGGCGGCGCAGTCGAGCAGCAGCCCGGACAGATCGGCCTCAAGGATCTCGGGCGGCGTGAAGGCAGGCAAAGCCGCCGTCTGCTCGGCCCGCCACAGCCGTATGGCGACGCCCGGCTGCGTACGCCCGGCGCGGCCGGCGCGCTGGTCGGCCGATGCCCTGGAAACACGCACCGTCTCCAGCCGCGTCAGGCCGCTTGCCGGCTCATAGCGCGGCAGCCGCGACAGGCCGGAGTCGATGACGACGCGCACGCCGTCAATGGTGATCGAAGTCTCGGCTATCGACGTCGCCAGCACCACCTTGCGGCGGCCGGGCGGCGCCGGCTTGATGGCGGCGTCCTGCGCCCTGTTGTCGAGCTGGCCGTAGAGCGGCACGATGTCGGTGTCGGCGCCCAATCGGCCGTCGAGCCGCTCGGCGGTGCGCTCGATCTCGCGCTGGCCAGGCAAGAAGGCGAGCACGCTTCCGCTCTCCTCGGCCAGCGCCGAACGGATCGCCTTGGCCATCGCGTCTTCGACGGGAACGCCAGCCGGCCGTTCGTCGTAACGGACATCGACCGGAAAGGCGCGGCCCTCGCTTTCGATCACCGGCGCGCCGGACAGAAGTTTGGCGACGCGTGCGCCATCGAGCGTCGCCGACATAACCAGCAAGCGCAGGTCGGGCCGCAAGGCCCCTTGCACATCGAGCGCCAGCGCGAGCCCGAAATCGCCGTCCAGCGAGCGCTCGTGAAATTCGTCGAAGATCACCGCCGAAACGCCGGGCAGTTCCGGGTCGTCGAGGATCATGCGCGCCAGCACGCCTTCGGTCACGACCAGGATTTTGGTCCGCGCCGACGTGCGGTTCTCCATGCGCATGGCATAACCGACTGTGGCGCCGGGCTCTTCGCCGAGCAATTCGGCCATGCGGCGGGCGGCGGCGCGGGCGGCGAGCCGGCGCGGTTCGAGCAGGATGATCTTGCCGGCGCCCAGCCAAGGCGCATCGAGCAGCGCCAGCGGCACCAGCGTCGTCTTGCCGGCGCCGGGCGGCGCCACCAGCACGGCGCTGTTGCCACCACCGAGCGCCTCGCTCAGCGCCGGCAGTACGGCGGACACCGGAAGCTCCGGCAAGGGTCTTGTCGTCATCGCGTCCGCATATCAGCGGTCACCATAACCGTGCAACCAGCGCTCGCTCACAGTCTTGTCCGCGCAAGCGGGTTCCAGCGCACCGTGCCCAACCGCACTTCCTCGCGCACCATGGTGAGCAGGCCGGAAGCGCCAACCACGGCGAGGCCGACCAGGGACAGCCAGTCGGGATATTCCTGGAAGAACAGCGCGCCGAGGATCACCGCCCAGACGATCTGCGAATAGTGTGTCGGCGCGATGCGGTTGGCGGGCGCATATTTGGCGGCCAGCAGCTGCAGCAACTGTCCGCAAGCGGCGAACGCGCCGGCCATCACCAGCCACAGCAGCTGCATCGCGTTGGGAAGGGTAAACGATGTAGCGGCGACGCCTATGCCGTTGAACACCAGGCCATAGCCAACCAGCACGCCCAGCATGGTGGTGCGCTTTTCCTGCTGCGCCAGCGAGCGGGTCAGGATGATGTTGGAGGCGGCCAGGAAGGCTACAGCGAAGGCGGCAAGGTGGCCGAGATGCAATTCGCGAAAACCCGGCCGCACCACCAGCATGACGCCGGCAAAACCGGCAACCACGGCCAGCCAGCGCCATGGGCCGACCTTTTCCTTGAGCACCAGCGTCGAGAGAATGGTGACGCAGAGCGGCGCCAGGAAGACCAGTGCGTAGACTTCAGCCAGCGGAATGGTGGTGAAGGCATAGACGCTGAGCAAGCCCGATGCCATGCCGGCCCAGGCGCGGGCGTGCACCGCCCATGGTCGCTTGGTACGCCAGAAACCGCGCCAGCGCTCATCGGCCGGCCGGCTGAAAAACAGGAAGCCGCCGGCAAACAGCGTCACGAAGAAGGCGATCTCGAAGACGGTGAACTGTGCGCCAAGGCTCTTGATAACGGCGTCGCTGCACGAATAGCTTGCATAGGCGATGAGAGCGAGCAGGATTCCGTTCGTCACGTGTTTCCATTTCCGGGGAGAGTTAAGTGAAGGTATTGGCGCTCGGCGCGCATCCGGACGACATCGAGATATTCATGTTCGGTACGCTGGCCGCCTATGCGGCGCAAGGCGCAGAACTCAGTTTTGCCATAGCCACGGATGGCGCCAAGGGCGGCAAGGGCGACCCCAGCGTTCTGGCGCGTGTCCGCCGGGAGGAAGCGGCGGCGGCGGCCGCACTGCTCGGCGCAACCCTTCATTTTCTCGACTTTCCCGACGGCGAGTTGGCTGCCGATGCGGCGCTGATCGCTTCGCTGAAAGCGCTGATACGCGACACCGCGGCGGATCTGGTGATCACGCACGCGCCCAACGACTATCACGCCGACCACCGCGCGCTCTCGGACGGGGTGCGCATCGCCGCCTCCTTCGCCGTGCCGGTGCTGCATGCCGATACGATGGGCGGCACCGGATTTTCGCCGACGCACTATGTCGACATCTCCGCCTACCGAGATATCAAGACACAGGCGATCCGCGCGCATCGCTCGCAGCGGCCGGAACAATATGTCGACAGGGCGCGCGTGCAGAATGAATTTCGCGCCGGGCAATGCAACAGCGTCCCCGGCTCCCTGGCGGAGGCTTTCCGCTTCGAGCCGACATTTCCCTTTGCCGATATTCGCGCATTGCTGCCGCCCGCGCCGCCTGTCCGACCGGTGACGCCACAGACCAACGTTGTAATCGACGCCGGCTAAGCAACTCCCGGGCGAGCCGCCCCGGCAATCATTTCCCAACGATTTCAATGCCCGTTTCGTCATGCTGCGGCGCAGCAACGATTTCGCTTGCCTTGTTTAGTAAAAATTGCATCACTAAACAAATTACTAAACATCTGCGACGCACCGCGCCGCCATGTTTAGGCCCTCGGAGGAGCGAGGGTTGAGGGGCTCTTGAAACCGCCATCCGGGCGCGTTTCGCAAATGGGAGGAAGGCATGAAATCGAGCTTGAAACTGGCGTTGGGACTGGCCTCGGCGATTACCGCGTCGACAGCCGTCTCGAACGTTGCGCACGCTGAAGACCTGACGCTGTGCTGGGCCGCCTGGGACCCGGCCAACGCACTTGTCGAACTGTCCAAGGACTTTACCAAGGAAACCGGCATCGGCATGAAATTCGAGTTCGTGCCGTGGACCAACTATGCCGACCGTTTCCTCAACGAGCTCAACTCGCACGGCAAGCTCTGCGACCTGATCATCGGCGACAGCCAGTGGATCGGCGGCTCGGCCGAGAACGGCCACTACGTCAAGCTGAACGACTTCTTCGACAAGGAGAAGATCAGCATGGACGACTTCGTGCCGGCAACCGTTGTCGGCTATTCCGAATGGCCGAAGAACACCCCGAACTACTGGGCGCTGCCGGCCATGGGCGACGTCGTCGGCTGGACCTATCGCAAGGATTGGTTCTCCAAGCCGGAACTGCAGAAGGAGTTCAAGGAAAAGTACGGCTGGGACCTCGGCCCGCCGACCACCTTCGACCAGCTGAAGCAGATCGCCGAATTCTTCCAGAAGCGCGAGATCGACGGCAAGACCGTCTATGGCGCCTCGATCTACACCGAGCGCGGCTCGGAAGGCATCACCATGGGCGCCATGGATGTGCTCTACAGCTTCGGCTTCCAGTACGAAAACCCGAAGAAGCCCTACGAAATGGAAGGCTTCGTCAACTCCGAGAAATCGGTGAAGGGGCTGGAATTCTACAAGGCGCTGTATGATTGCTGCACCCCGCCCGGCGCGTCGAACAGCTACATGGGCGAAGGCGTCGACGCCTTCAAATCCGGCCAGGTGGCCATGCATATGAACTTCGCCTTCACCTGGCCCGGCCTGCAGAAGGACGAGAATGTCGGCGGCGACAAGATCGGCTACTTCGTCAACCCCAAGGGTCCGGACGGCGAGCAGTTCGCCCAGCTCGGCGGCCAGGGTATTTCGGTGGTGTCCTATTCCGACAAGCAGGAATCGGCGCTGAAATACATCAAGTGGTTCGCCAACAAGGACGTGCAGGCCAAGTGGTGGTCGCTCGGCGGCTACTCCTGCCTGAACGCGGTGGTGAAGGACCCGGCCTTCCCGGCCAGCCAGCCCTATGCGCAGACCTTCCTCGACTCGATGGCGATCGTGAAGGACTTCTGGGCCGAGCCGAGCTACGCACCGCTGCTGCAGGCCTCGCAGAAGCGCTTCCACGACTATGTCGTTGCCGGCCAGGGTTCGGCCAAGGATGCGCTTGACGGCCTGGTCAAGGACTGGACGCAGGTGTTCCAGGACGACGGCAAGATGTAACCGGACCAACGGCTCCTCCCGAGCCAGACCGACGCGTCCCGTGCCGCCCTTGGCACGGGACGCAGTTCAGATAAATTCATGACAGAGACGACCCACGTGACCGAAGCAGGACTTACCATGCTCAATCGGACTGCGGAGAACGTTGCCCGGGCGACCCCGGAGCCGTTGGCCCGCAAGGTCCGGGGCATCAGCGACAAGGGCCTCGCCTGGCTGTTCATCTCGCCGACGATCCTTTTGCTGCTCGCCATCAACATCTTCCCGCTGTTCTGGGCGATCTATCTGTCCTTCACCAACTTCCGCGCCAATCGGCCGAACGAGGTGGTGAAGAACCTCGGCTTTGCCAATTACCAGCGCATCCTCGGCGACCAGGACATCTGGATCGCCATGCAGACGACAGCGCATTTCGTGTTCTGGACCATCCTGTTGCAGACGCTGATCGGCTTCACGCTGGCCTGGCTGATCGACCGCAAATTCCGCGGCCACGCCTTCTGGACGACCATCATCCTGGTGCCGATGATGCTGTCGCCGGCGGTGGTCGGCAATTTCTGGCGCTTCCTCTACGAGCCGCAGATCGGCCTGTTCGCCTACGCCATCTCGTTCGTCACCCGCATCCCGCCGACCGATATCCAGATGCTGTCCAACGTGTCGCTGGCGCCGTGGTCGATCATCATCGTCGACACCTGGATGTGGACGCCCTACGTGATGCTGATCTGCCTCGCCGGGCTGCGCTCCATCCCCGAATACATCTATGAGGCGGCCGAGGTCGACCGCGCCTCCAACTGGCGGCAGTTCTGGTCGATCACGCTGCCGATGGCGCTGCCGTTCATCATGCTGGCGGTGCTGTTTCGCGGCATCGAGAACTTCAAGATGTTCGACATGGTCAATCTGTTGACCGGCGGCGGGCCAGGCTCGACCACCGAGGTCGCCTCGATCACGCTGAAACGGCAGGCTTTCGAGAGCTGGCGCACCGGCTATTCCTCGGCCTTCGCCATCATCCTGTTCGTCGCGGTGTTTGGTCTGGCCAACATTTACGTCAAGGCGCTCAACAAGGTGAAGCAGAGATGAGCCTGACCACCGCCCACTCCGTCGTTGCTCCTTCGGGAACGGCAAAAGGCATCGCCGGCACGATCATCGTCGCCTACGCGCTGATCTCGATCGTGCCGCTGCTGTGGATTTTTGCCACCAGTTTCAAGACGCCGCCGGATTCGATCGCCTATCCGCCGAAGATCGTTTTCCAGCCGAGCATCGAGGGCTATTGCAACCTGTTCACGACCCGCACCCGGCAGACGCCGGAATACATCAACTCGCTGGGGCCGGCGACCGGCTTCTGCGACGAGACGGTGCGCAAGCGCAACATGGTGATTGCCGGCCCGTCCAACTTCCTGCCGCGCTTCGTCAACTCGCTGATCATCGCCTTCGGCTCGACCTTCTGCGCGGTCTTCCTCGGCACGCTGTCGGCCTACGGTTTCTCGCGCTTCAAGGTGCCGCTGGCGGATGACCTTTTGTTCTTCATCCTGTCGACGCGCTTCATGCCGCCGATCGCAGTCGCGATTCCCATCTACCTGATGTATCGCGAGCTCGGCCTCTCCGACACGGCGCTTGGCATGATCCTGCTCTACACCGCGGTCAACGTCTCGCTGGCTGTGTGGCTGCTCAAGGGCTTCATCGACGAGATCCCGCGCGAATACGAGGAAGCGGCGATGATCGACGGCTACACGAGGCTGCAGGCCTTCTGGCGCACCGTGCTGCCGCAGGCCACCACCGGCATAGCCGCGACCGCCATCTTCTGCCTGATCTTCGCCTGGAACGAATATGCCTTCGCGGCACTCCTGACCTCGGGCACCGCACAGACCGCGCCGCCCTTCATCCCGACCATTATCGGCGAAGGCGGCCAGGACTGGCCGGCGGTGGCGGCGGGCACGACGATCTTCCTGGTGCCGATCCTGGTTTTCACCATCCTGCTTCGCAAGCAATTGCTGCGCGGCATCACCTTCGGCGCGGTGCGCAAATGAGCCTGACCCAACCCACGAAACGGAAGTCGCGCTGGCCACGCTGGGCTCGTCGCGGCATGTTGGAAAACATCGCCACGGCAATCATCGCCATTGGTTTCCTGATGCTGTTCCAGCCCTTCGCGCTGGCGCTCTACACCTACTCCTTCATCACCATGCTCGCCGGCACGGTGATGTTCATCATCGTCTCGAAATTTCCGGAATAGTCATGGCCGAAATCCGCGTCCAGAACCTGAGAAAGGCCTTCGGCGATTTCGTCGCCGTGCAGGATTCCAGCTTCGTCGTCGAGGACGGCGAGTTCTTCGTCATGCTCGGGCCGTCGGGCTGCGGCAAGACGACCACATTGCGCATGATCGCCGGACTCGAACTGCCGACAGGCGGCCAGATCCTGCTCGGCGGCGAGGATGTCACCATGCGGCGGGCGCGGGAACGCGACATCGCCTTCGTCTTCCAGCTGTTCGCGCTCTACCCGCACATGAATGTGCGCAAGAACATCGGCTTCCCGCTCCTGGCGCAAGGCATGTCCTCGGCCGAGATCCGCCAACGCGTCGAAGAGACGGCGAAGCTTTTGCGCATCGACCATCTGCTGAACAAATCGGTCTCCGGCCTTGCCGGCGGCGACCGCCAGCGCGTGGCGCTCGGCCGCGCCATCGTGCGGCGGCCTAAATGCTTTTTGATGGATGAGCCCCTGGGGACGCTCGATACCGAATTCCGTGACCTTATGGTGCATGAGCTGCGCGAGCTGCATAACCGCATCCACGCCACCACCGTCTATGTCACGCACGACCAGATGGAAGCGATGTCGATGGCCGACAAGATCGCTGTCATGAACCATGGCGTCATCGAACAGTTCGGCAGCCCACGCGAAATCTACGACCGCCCGGCAACCATGTTCGTCGCCGATTTCATCGGCTCGCCGCCGATGAACTTTTTGGGGTTTGGCGGCGGACTGGCCAAGGGGGCAAAGGAAATCGTCGTCCAGGGTGCAAAGGTGGCGGTGCCGGAGGTGCGCGAGGACATCGCACCAGCCGACATGGCGCTCGGCATCAGGCCGGAATACATCCGCTTCGACGATGCCTCAAAGCTGCGCGGCGCGATCTACGGCACCGAGTATCTCGGCACCACGCAGATCGTGGCGGTGGAGACCGCGGACGGCATCATCAAGGCACGGGTGCCGGCCGAAATCCGGCTCGCCGCCGGCGATCATGTCGGCCTGACCCTGAACAGCGCACGGCTGTCACTCTTCGACAAGGGATCGGGCCGCGCCGTACGCACCGCGATCCACGATACGGCCTCTCAAGGGAGAGCGCAGCATGGCTGACATACACATCAAGGGCGTGACCAAGAGCTTTGGCGACCATGCCGCCGTCAGCAATCTCGACCTCCAGATCAAGGATGGCGAGTTCGTCGTGCTGCTTGGTCCCACAGGCGCCGGCAAGACGACGACGCTGCGCCTGATCGCCGGGTTGGAGCAGCCCGACAGCGGCACGATCCATATTGGCGGGCACAATGCGACGATGCTGTCGCCGGCCGAGCGGGACACTGCTTTCGTGTTCCAGCAATATTCGCTCTATCCGCATTTGTCGGTCTACGACAACCTCGCCTTCCCGCTGCGCTCGCCGGCGCGGAAGATTCCGGAAGACCAGATCCGCCGCCGCGTCGAAGAGGTGGCGAAAATGGTGCGCATCCATCACAAGCTGAACAACCGCTCGACCAAGCTGTCGGGCGGTGAAATGCAGCGCGTCGCCATCGGCCGGGCGTTGGTGCGCAAGCCGTCGATCTATCTGATGGACGAACCGCTGTCGTCGCTGGACGCCAAATTACGCGCCGATCTCAGGCTCGAGCTGAAACGCATCCAGGCCGAACTCGGCGCCACCATGCTCTATGTCACCCATGACCAGATCGAGGCGATGACCATGGCCGACCGCATCGGCATCCTTGCCGATGGCGTGCTGGTGCAGATCGGTACGCCGCGCACGATCTATTCGGAGCCGGCAAACCTTCATGTCGCGGCACGGCTCGGCCAGCCGGCGATCAATCTTCTGCCGGCCGGACTGTTGCCCGATGGTGGCGCACCTGCGGGCACCAGCACGATCGGCGCACGCACCGAGCACCTGTCGATCGAGAAGGCGAAGAATGGCCATGCCGACGGTGTCGTCGACTGGGTCGAGCATCTCGGCGACCAGAACCATCTGCATGTGACGGTCGGCCCGAAGAAGCTGGTGACGCTGACCGACCCCGATACGGATCTGGCGCAAGGCGACAAGGTGGTGATCCGCTACCGCTCGCCGCTCTATTTCGGCGCCGATGGGCAAAGGCTGATGTGAGGTTTTCGGTGTCTCGCCAAAGGTGTGGCACCGGCTTCTGATTGACGAATACAGGACGAATTCGATGAAGCACTTTTTCAACCGCAGGGAAACGATCGTCACCGAGGCGCTGGACGGCCTGCTGCGGACCATCGGTTCGGGCGACCTGGCGCGCCTCGACGGCTATCCAGAGATCAAGGTCGTGCTGCGCGCCGACTGGGACAAGGCAAAAGTTGCCGTCATCTCCGGCGGCGGCGCCGGGCACGAACCGTCGCATGCCGGCTTTGTCGGCAGGGGCATGCTGACGGCGGCCGTTTCGGGCGAGATTTTTGCCTCGCCAAGCGTCGAGGCCGTGCTGGCGGCGATCCGCGCGGTGACCGGCCCGGCCGGCTGCCTGCTGATCGTCAAGAACTACACCGGCGACCGCCTCAATTTCGGCCTGGCGGCCGAGAAGGCACGCGCCGAAGGCTTTCGCGTCGAGATGGCGATCGTCGCCGACGACATCGCCTTGCCTGACATCAATCAGCCACGCGGCGTCGCCGGAACCTTGTTCGTGCACAAGATATCAGGCCATCTGTCTGAGACGGGAAGCGATCTGACGTCCATTGCAACAGCGGCTCGCGCGGCGGCGAAGGACATCATCTCGCTCGGCATGTCGCTGTCATCCTGCTCCATCCCTGGCCAGCCTCATGAAGAGCGGTTCGGCGAAAACGACGGCGAACTCGGCCTCGGCATCCATGGCGAGCCCGGCGTCGAGCGGATCGCGGTACAAAGCGCCGACAAGCTCGTCGCGATCATGGCCGAGCGGCTTGCGGCACGGCTCGACCCGACGGCCAAGCATGCGCTGCTGATCAACAATCTCGGCTCGGTGCCGCCGCTCGAGATGTCGCTGGTCGCCAATGCTGTGCTGGCCTCGCCCTTGGCCAAGACCGTCAAACTTGCGATCGGCCCCGGCCCGCTGATGACGGCGCTCAACATGAACGGCTTCTCGCTGTCGCTGATCAAGCTCGATGCCGCGCGCGAAGCCGCCCTGCTGGCGCCGGTCGGCCCGCACGCCTGGATGCCGGCAAAGCCGGTTGCAGCGCCGGCTATCGTGCCGATGGCGAAAGCGGCCGGAAAGAGCGCAGCCCTAAAGGCCAGCCAGGACGCCGGCACCAGGCGGCTTGTCGTCACGATCTGCGAACGGCTGATTGCGCTCGAAGAGACACTGAACGGGCTGGATGCCAAGGCGGGCGATGGCGATACCGGCTCGACGGTGGCGACCGGCGCGCGCAGCATGCTGGAAAAGCTCGATGCCCTGCCGCTGGCCGACCCAGCCGCCACGCTGGCGGCGGTGGGCGACCTCCTGGGTGTCGCCATGGGCGGCTCCTCAGGCGTGCTGCTGTCGATCTTCTTCACCGCGGCGGCGCAGGCTTCGAATACCGGTGCGACCCTTTCCAAGGCGCTGCTTGCCGGGCTTGACCGGATGACCTTCTACGGCGGTGCCAAGGTCGGCGACCGCACCATGGTCGATGCCCTGGAACCAGCGCTGAAAGCCCTCGACGCCAAGGGCCTGGACACTGCGGCGACAGCGGCACGGTACGGTGCCGAGGCCACTGCCGCCATGGAGAAGGCGAAAGCCGGACGCTCCGCCTATGTCGGCACCAAATTGCAAGGCGTGGTCGACCCCGGTGCGCATGCCGTGGCCGAAGTGTTTGCGGCCGCCGCCGCGCTGTATGCAGCGGCCTGACGGTATGCTTCAGTTGTCGAATGAAATTTCTTTCGATACTGCCGGCAGGACCGAAACCGGGAATTTGGATATGGCGGCGTTGGACCTTGCCAGGCTGATCACAGCCGCAGCGGACAGGATTGCCGCGCACGCCGACGAATTGACCGCGCTCGACCAGGCGATCGGCGACGGCGACCATGGGCTGAATATGAAGCGTGGCTTCGATGCGGTGCGGGCCGAAGCCGCGGGATTTTCGGCAAAGCCACTGCCCGAAGCCCTGAAGGGCGTCGGCACCAAGCTGGTGATGACGGTGGGTGGTGCTTCCGGACCGCTGTTCGGCACGCTGTTCCTGGCGCTCGGCAAAGAGATTTCGGCAGCGCCCGATCGCGCCAATCTGACGGCAGCCTTCGGCAAGGCTATCGAGGCGGTGGCCGCCCGAGGCAAGTCGCAGGTCGGCCAGAAGACGATGCTCGATGTGCTGCAGCCGGTGCATGACGCGCTGGCGAAGGGAAAGACAGGTTCCGAGATCGCTGACATCGCTGACCGGGCGGCCGAGGCGACCATCCCGATGAAGGCTTTGCGCGGCCGCGCTTCGTTCCTTGGCGACCGTTCTATCGGTCACATGGATGCCGGCGGACGCTCGGTCGCGTTGCTGGTGCGGGCTGTCGGCGAAACGCTGGAAGGTCAGCCATGAGCAATGTCGGCATCGTCATCGTCTCGCATTCGCCGCTGGTTGCCGAAGGCACGGCCGACATGGTGCGCCAGATGGTGGGCGACGAAGTGCCGCTTGCATGGTGCGGCGGAAACGGCCATGGCGGGCTCGGCACCAGCGTCGAGGCGATCATGGGCGCCATCGACAAGGCCTGGTCGGAGGCCGGCGTCGCCATCCTCGTCGATCTCGGCGGCGCCGAGACCAACTCGGAGATGGCGGTGGAAATGATCGGCGAGCCGCGGGCGCAGAAGATCATCGTCTGCAACGCGCCGATCGTCGAAGGCGCGGTGATGGCGGCAACCGAGGCGTCCGGTGGCGCCTCACTGAAGGAAGTGGTGGCGACGGCGCATGAATTGTCGCCGTCGTGAGTGAACGGGAAGTTTGAGCGCATGTCCGCATTTGCCGAGGCCACCGTCTTGATCACCCACGAGGTGGGTCTGCATGCGCGCCCTTCGGTGAAGTTCACCAAGCTTGCCAAGAGCTTTGCCGCCGAGGTGGAAATAGCGCTTGCCGCCAATGGCCCGTGGTTCGACGCCAAGAGCATCGTCAAGGTGATGGCAACCAGGGCGCCGAAAGGCACCATGCTGCATATCCGGGCCAGTGGCGAAGCCGCCACCGAGGCGGTCGGTGCGCTGGCCGAGCTGGTGCGGCGCGATTTCGACGAGGGCGCGGGCCATGCCCGAACCGCTTAGGCTGCAAGGCATTTCGGCCTCGGCCGGCTATGCCGAGGGGCCGCTGTTCAATCTCGACCGCGGCCCTGCGCGCTACATAGGCAAGGTGACAGCCGGCGAGGAGAAGGCTGCACTGGAAGCAGCACTCGCCAGCGCGACGGACCGGCTCGCGACCCTGATCGAAACCGCCGATGACGAGGCCGCCGGCATTCTCGAATTCCAGATCGCCATGATTGAGGACGATGCCCTGACCGGCCCGGCCTTTGCCGCGATCGCATCAGGCATACCCGCTGACATGGCCTGGCGGCAGGCACTGGACACCGAGATCGCAGGCTATGAAACATCGGACCAGGACTATTTCCGCGCCCGCGCCGCTGACATCCGCGACATCAGGGACCGCGTGCTGCGCGCGCTGACCGAGGAGGATGAGAGCACTCCGCCCGCGGGCGCCATCCTCTATGGCGAGGACATCGCGCCGACACGCTTTCTCGAAACCGATTGGAGCGCCGGCGGCGGCATCGCGCTAAGGGCCGGCAGCACTGCCAGCCACGTCGCCATGCTGGCGCGCTCGCGTGGCGTACCCATGGTGGTGGGGCTTGGCTCTTCGCCGGCCAATCCCAATGGCACAGCCCTGCTCGATGCCGAACATGGCGGCATTGTATTGGCGCCATCGACGGCCGAGATCGAGGCGTTCCACCGTTCGTCATCGTCCTTCGCGGCGCGCCGCGACAAGGCCGAAGCCTATCTGGCGAAGCCGGCGGTAACCAAGGCCGGAACGGCTGTGCGCGTGCAGGTCAACATCGCCGATCCATCCGAAGTCGACAGCATCGACATTTCGACCTGCGATGGCGTCGGGTTGATGCGCACCGAATTCCTGTTCGGCAAGGCGCCGCCGGACGAGGAGACGCAATACCGCGCCTACCGCAAAGTGCTGGCATGGGCCGGCGACAAGCCGGTGACCATCCGCACCGTCGATGCCGGTGGCGACAAGCCGGTGCCGGGCTTTACGGTCGAGGAAGGCAACCCGTTCCTCGGCCTGCGCGGCATCAGGCTGTCGCTGGCAAGGCCGGACGTGTTTCGTGTGCAGATCCGGGCGTTGCTGCGCGCCGCTATGCACGGCAATCTGAAGGTGATGTTTCCAATGATTGCCGTCGTCGATGAGTACCAGCGCGCCACCGCTCTGTTCGCAGAAGAACAGGCAGGGCTCGTCGCACGCGGTGTCGCGCACAAAATGCCGCCGCTCGGCATCATGGTCGAGGTGCCGTCGGTGGCAATCGCACCGGAGGCGTTTGCCGATGTCGCCTTCTTCTCGATCGGCTCCAACGATCTGACCCAATATGTGATGGCCGCCGCCCGCGACAATGCTGCGGTAGCGCACCTCAATTCGGTCCGCCATCCGGCCGTGCTGCGGCTCGTTGCGGAAGTGACCGCGTTCGGCTTGCGCGCAAAAATTCCGGTCAGCCTGTGCGGCGATGGCGGCGGAGACCCCGCGGCGATACCGGCGCTGATTGAAGCCGGCCTGCGCGATCTTTCCGTCGCTCCTGCACAACTCGCCATGGCCAAGGCGGCCATCGCCGATGTTGCGGTCTAGGCGTGGCTGAGATGGTCGACAAGACACCAGAACCCGGCTCCGAAGAGGCGATCCGCGCCTACAAGATGATCCTGTCGCAGGTCATCGACCAGCGCCCCTCGGGCATGCGCCAGCGCCTTGCCGACGCGCTGGGCAAGCATCGCAGCTTCGTGACGCAGATCTCCAGCCCGGCCTATTCGATCCCGATACCGTCAAAACATTTGCCGGCTATTTTTTCCGTCTGCCATTTCAGTCCGGCCGAGCGCGATCATTTTCTGGCTGCCTACCATCTGGCGCATCCGGGGAAACTGTCGGTAGCCGCAGGCATGCGCAAAACCCGGCATGTGTCGCTGATCGTGCCGGATTTTGGCGACGACAAGCAGAACGCGGCGCTCGACAGGGCGGTTAATGATTTCATCCAGAAGATCACCAGCATCACCGGTAAAAGCGGGGGCTGAGCGTTTCCTGGCGTTCGGGAGGATACATGAAGAAATTTATGAATTCAGTCGACACGGTGCTGAGCGAAAGCCTCGATGGCTTCGTTTCCGCCCATGCCGACATCCTGGTGCTGGGTGACGAGCACAAATTCATCCGCCGCAAGGTGCTGAAGCCGGGGAAGGTGGCGCTGATCTCGGGCGGCGGCTCCGGTCACGAGCCGCTGCATGCCGGCTTTGTCGGCCACGGCATGCTGGACGCCGCCTGCCCCGGCCAGGTGTTTACCTCGCCGACGCCGGACCAGATGCTGGCTGCGGCTGCAGCCGTCGACACCGGCACCGGCTGCCTGTTCATCGTCAAGAACTATGAGGGCGATGTGATGAATTTCGACATGGCGGCCGAGATGGCCGACGGCGTCCTGCAAGTGGTGACCAATGACGATGTCGCGGTCGAGAACTCGTCCTACACCACCGGCCGGCGCGGCGTTGCCGGCACGCTGGTGGTCGAAAAGATCATCGGCGCTGCCGCCGAGCAAGGCATGGCGCTGGCGGATCTCAAGGCGCTCGGAGATCGCGTCAACGCTGCGACGCGTTCGATGGGCGTGGCGCTGACCAGTTGCACCGTGCCGGCGGCCGGCCGGCCAACCTTCGACATCGGCGATGGCGAGATGGAATTCGGCGTCGGCATCCATGGCGAGCCCGGCCGGCGTCGCGACACGCTGAAGAGCGCCGATGTCATCGCTGCGGAAATCTGCGCGGCGATCCTGGGCGATCTCGGCGGCAAGGCCAAAGGCCCCGCCCTGCTGTTCGTCAACGGCTTCGGCGGCACGCCGCTGATGGAGCTTTATCTGATGTACAACAGCGCCCGACCGATGTTTGAAAGGCAGGGCGTGACAGTGACCCGCTCGCTGGTCGGCTCCTATGTGACGTCACTCGACATGGCCGGCTGCTCGATCACGCTGACCATGCTGGATGGCGAAACGACGTCCTTATGGGATGCGCCGGTGCATACGGCGGCACTGCGCTGGGGGCTCTAGCAGGAAAGCTTTGCGTGCGGAGATGCTGACGGGCGATTTAGCCGTCAGCCTATCGGGCCGACGGAACCGTGTCCGCCGTGACGCTGGACAGTTTGCCGGCCTTGCGCAGCATCGGCGTCTCATATTGTTTCTTGGTCATCTCAGTCCCCCTGCTCCATGGCTGCCTTGACCGTCAGCCCGCGGGACCGGACGGACCGTTGCCCGCGGTCACGCTGGAGAGCTTGCCCGCCTTGCGCAGCACCGGCGCTTCGTATGGCTTCCTGGTCATCGCATTTCCCCCTTTGCCGGCAAGTCCATAGTGGCCCCGACAAGGCCACTGGCTCCGGCTTCAGCAAACTGAAAGTCGCAGAAGTCTTAGGGCGGCGGCGCCTTTGACACCCCGCCGGCCACCTGGCTGGACAATTTTCCCGCCTTGCGCAGCACAGGCGCCTCATACTTTTTCTTGGTCATTCCAATGCCCTCCAGATTCCAATGCAAAAGAATGGACGGAAACCGCGGAAAGTCAATTCATGAGCCGGGTTTTGCCACCACACGCTGGCTTCATGCATGCTTTTCTGCAACATACGCCCTCCTAGGGCAGCTCACCGAAAAGGCGAACTGCTCTGGCTTCTTGTCTTGACGCAATTCCGGACGGAAAACCGCTTCACACTTTCCTGGAATTGCTCGATTGGTCGAACGTCATCCGGGTTTGATGCTGCCATCTCTTGCGCCTGCCGATGAAAAACTGCTGCTGACCTTCGCCGATCCGGAGGCGCCGGCTGCTGTTGGCAATGACGTTGCTGCCAAAACCTTGCTGGCGCTGCTCGCCAATGCCGAGTTCCACGGCGTGCTGCCGATCATGCTGCGCAAGCTCAGGGAAATCGGCGACGCCCAGCTGCCGGCGGAAGCCGCGTTGCAGCAGAAATTGTCGGACCTGCGCGACCAGTCGACGCTGGCGACCGGCCAGTCGATGCTGCTGCAGTATCATGGCGACCGCATCATGAAGGCTTTGGCGGCGAAAGGCGTTCCGGCCCGGATCGTCAAGGGGCCGGTGTTCGCGCTCAAACTTTACCGCCACGCCGCCGACCGGCCCTTCACCGACATCGACATCCTGGTCGAGCCGGCCAGCATCGCCGAGGCCAACGCGGTGATTGCCGGATGCGGCTTCGATCTTTGGAGCGGTGAGGCGCAGTCGCAGGATTTGCAGGAGTTCAAATGGCTGGAGAAGGAGAATTCCAGCCTGCTGATCGAACTGCACGGCAATCTGGTGCATGATTCCGGCATGCGGCGGCGGCTGTCGCTCGGCTTTCGCGAATTGAAGATCATCGACAGTGACGAGGGCGACACGCCGGCTGCTTTGCTGACCATCGCCATCGTGCACGCCGCGGGCGGGCACAAGTTCCACCGGCTGCAGCTCTGTGTCGACGTGCTGCAGGGCGTACGCGCACTGCGGTCACCCGCGGATGAGGACCGGCTGTTCGAGGCGGCGCGGATGAGCGGCATCGAGCTGGAACTGGCGACGGTCCTCAATGTGACGGGCCGGCTGTTCAATGCACCGCGCGCGATCGAGCTGGCTGAGCGCATCAAGCCCGACCTGTCGATACGTTTGGCCAAATGGCTGATCACCGGCGATACGCTGCTGGGCGTCAATTCCAGGGACAGGATGCATTCGCGTCTGCGCCGTGACGCCTTCCGCTGGGTCCAGCGGCTTACCCGATCCAAACCCCATGCAGCCTGAGCAGGCCGTGGATCCGGAAGCGCCGCTCTCGGCGGTGTTTGTCTGCGAAATCTCCTCAATCACCGCACCGATGCTGGCTGCCTGGGTTGAGAAAGGTCATCGCATTGCAGCCATTGTCGTTCCCGGCCCGCTGCCGGGCAAGCAGTCGAGCTTCAGCACATGGCGGCGGCGCCGGCGCCGCTGGCCGATCTTAAGGCGCTATCTCGGTCACAGACACCCACCGCCGATCGAGTTTAGTCCGCCCTATGATTGGGCAAAGCTGGGGCATCGGCTGGCTGCGCTCAAGGCCGATCTCCTGATCTGCTTCGGTTTTCGCGGGCTGATCCCGCAGACGGTGCTGGCACTGTTTCCAAAGGGCGGGGTGAACCTGCATCCGGCGCTGCTGCCGCACTATCGCGGACCGCATCCGATTCACAGGCTGGTCATCGACGGCAACCACGAAATCCACGGCGGAGTGACGCTTCACAAGATGACAGCGGCATTCGACCAGGGTGATATTCTGGCGCAGGTCGCGTTATCCCGAGAGGATTGGCATTCGGCAGCGACGGTCTCAGCCGCTACAGCCATCGCAATGGCCAGGCTGGTGGCGGACGCCGCACCCGAGCATTGCCGTGGCAGGCTGACCGGCATGCCCCAGCCCAGCGGCGAGTATGTTTGGGCGCAGCTGGGGCGAAACCCGCTGATCGTTGGCCGCGAATGGTCGACCGCCCATGTCGCACGACTATGCCGCATCGTAGGACCGAGCGTTGCGGTCAACGTGCTGGTAAACGGAAAACCGGTTCGACTGGCGCAGCCTATCCTGCGGCCCCGACCCGTGACCGGCAAGGCGTCGATGCACCGATGGGGCGTTGTGGCATTTGATTGCGCAGACGGCCGCGTTGTTCACTTGACCTACAACCGGCTAACCCGACTGCTTATGCGACTGCGACCAAAGCTCCGGCCCGTGGGCCAACGAAGGCCGGCGCTTCCGATACGAAGATTTGGATCTGAAGATTGAGTGCGCCTTAGTCTGCCAGTGCGGCGCGGATCAATGTTGACGCCTCGGCCGGGTTCGCGCCGACTTCCAGCGTAAAGGTCGGAACCGCTTTGACCAGCGTTGCGATCGTTGCCATGCGGCGCTTCTGCGCCGGCAAAAGGCCGGTCATGCCGGTCCTGACATTGTCGGTGGCGAGCGCCACCATGGCGTCAGTCCTAGTCATGGGTACGAGCCTGGTTTGCGCATCCGCCGAGCGGGCGAGATGAAGCAGCGCCGCAACCGGCCTGTCAACTGTCTCCTCGACGCGGATGATCTCGGCGAGACGTTCCAGCGAAACGGCCTGCTCGCCATTGGCGTCCCATTTGTCGCCAAGGCAGGGGACTACGAAAGGCAGCATTGCCGCGGTGTTGCGGTGGACCTTCACCTTGCGCGGCAAGCCCCAGGCGGTGATACCGCCGTCGGCCAACACCTTGAGGATCATGGCGTCGTCCGAGCACAGGCCGAAGCCTTGCGAGGCCAGCGCCAGCGACGTCGTCGACTTGCCGGTGCCGCTCGGCGCGTGGATCAGCACGAGTGCCTCGCGGCCGGGCAATGTCAGGCCGGCGGTGTGGAGCATGTGCTGACCGCCGGCATCGAGCGCAGCATCCAGCACCATCATCAGCAACGTCCATTTGACCTTGGCGTCGGGATGAACGCGGATCTCGGCCCAGCCCTCATCGGCATTGATCGAGGCGGTCTGCAGGCCGGGAAAGATCAGGTGAACGATGCCGCCGCTATCGATCAGCCGGCAATGGCCGTCCTCCGGCACCTCGCCGTCGAAAGCGAGTTTGCCGGCAGGCGATTCCTGTAACTCCGATGTCTCGACGATGTTGACGCGGAAAGCGGGCTCGACGGGGTCAGCCACACGCAACGTGCCAAGCAAAAGGTCGAAGCTCGGCCAGAGATCGGCCCGCGAGGCCGATATGCTGATGACCTGACCCTTGAGGTCAAAACAGAACGTGGCCGCCGAACCGGTCAAGCGGCATGCGCCTTTCCGGCATCGGCGTGATGGCGATAGATCTGCACCATGCCGGGGAGGCTGTCGCTGACCACCGGCCGGCCGTCGAGGCAGACCCAGCAATGGGCCGACATGCGCGGTTCCTGCATCGACTTCGGATCGACGCCGAAGCGCAGGTCCGGATCGAAGCCGGCAAAGCGCAGGAAGCGGTGGGCGAGCAGGCCTTCCCTGAGGCATCTGCGATCGCGCATCAGCCAGGGGTGTCTGACGGTGCGGTTGACGGCAGCCACGATGTAGGCGGACGACAGGCCGCGATAGGGGGTAGGCGCGCTGAGCGGCGCCCATTTCAACACCGATTCGAAGCTGCGGTGGCCTATCAGGACCGGCATCAGTCGCGCGCTTGTCCACAAATGGACGCGAAACAGGGTGCGCAGGAGAACGCCGTCCGCCATCAGAGAGCCGGGTCGGCCAGAATGCCTTCGCTCACCAGCTCGGCGGCCAACGCCGCCATGTCCTGGTCGAGCGTATCCTTGTCGATCTCGAACTCATCGGAAAGCAGGACGACGATCTGGTCGAGGCTGCGGGCGCCGTCGACCTTGTCGAGAAAGGCTTCGGTGGTGCCGTTGCAGGTGTAAAGCTGGCCGCTGCGCGCCAAAAGCACAACAGCGCCGTCGCCGACATGCTGGACCGAGGCGTCGTCCGCCAGCCGCAGGACCATTTCAGAAGCGATTTGGGCCATGGCGCCCTCCAGACCATTTTGCTGGAGAGCAGATAGCGCGGCGATGCGGCGCTGTCCATTGTGCGGGCGGGAAGGAGAACAGGTCAGTCTGACCGACCTGTGGCAATCCGGCAACGGCAACGCCTCTACGACACACGCAACCAAAACATGGTGGGGACATCCAATCCTGGGTTGTGGTAGCTTCCACATCGTTCAAGGTCTGAAGGCAGGAAAGCACCCCAGAAATAGTCGCGATAATCACTGCCGCAAACCGTCAAGCCGGCTATCGGACGGTGTCAAAGTCTTGCTTTTCTTACCTTAAGTAAGCTATGGAGTCGCCGGGTTTTGGGAGAGCATTGGGTATGCGTTACAATTGGGAGCGTGCTCCGACGGCGTTCGAACGCCATCGGAAGGCACTGGCAGCCGCCATATTGATTGCCGGTGGCGTCGGTCTGATGCTGGCGGCTTTGCCGCTTTAAGAACTGATGTCTGACACGATGCCCTGTTTCAGGGCTCATAAGCGGTTGCTGCCTGCCGCAAGGCAGGATGCGGCTCAGCGTGCCTGCCCGGTCACCGCAATGAAGCGGCGGTCGCGCCCCTCAAAGCCCTGGCTGAAACGCTGCACCAGCACCGCCAGCACGGCCGGTTTGCCGGGTGGGGTGTATTTGTAGGATTCCGACAGGCTGTAGGAGGTCGGGCAATTGCGCGAACCGGGCACCGCCTTGTCCTCGTGCAGCACCTTGAACGGGTTGCCGTCCTGGCCCTGCAGCGACAGGCGGAAGCCGAGCGCCTTGCCCGTCTTGTCACCTTGAAGTGCCTTGTCACCCTGGAGTGTCTTGTCGCCTTGCTGGTCGTCCGGCTTTGCATCGTCGAAGCTTGCCGAGCAATGCGTCTTCGAGTCGGCCAGGATCTCATCGAGCTGAAAGGTCGAAATCCCCGTTTCGTCGTAGAACGGCGACAGCCATTTCTGTCCAGCTTGCTCGAGGCGGAAGATGTCGTTGTACTCGACCGTGTCGTCCGGGAAGGTGAACCTGTCAAAGGCCGTGCGCTCACCGCGTGCGGCGATGGCATATTTGGCCAGGATGGGCGCGGCCTGCTTTGCCGCCTGTGCGCGTGCCTGCTCCACCGTCGTTGTCGCCTCTTCCGATTCGTCGACGATGAGGATCAGCTTGCCGCCGACGAATTCGTCGGTTCTCGTGTCGATGATATCGATCTGCGACCAGCCGGAAACGGCGGCGTCGATCTCGCCATATTGCTCGAACGCGAAATAATTGCCGTCGGGCGAAAAGCCGATGATGCGCCTGGCCGCGGCATCGCCAGCCTGGGCGGCGGAAACGATTGTCAACAGCAACGCTGCTGCAACGGCAGATCCAACCCCGTATCGCACCATCATTGCGCGCCCTGCCCCGATTTCAAACCCAGGCAATCGTGCCTGCAATTTGTGGCCAAGGCGAGATCGACTATCCGCCGAATTTCGGGAGCCACATGGCATTTGAGGGAAGACATGGCCGAAAAAACCCGCATAGGCTATTGCAGGTAGGGAATTTTCCCGAGGAGGGGTGAATGGCGTCACGCTACCATGAGGTCTACGACGGCTGGAAACGCGACCCGGAAAAATTCTGGGCCGATGCCGCCGAGGCGATCGACTGGTATTCGCCCTGGACCAGCGTGTTCGATGCCAGTGCGGGCGTTTACGGACGCTGGTTCAACGGCGCCACCTGCAACACCTGCTACAACGCTCTCGACCGCCATGTCGCCGGCGGCCGCGCCGACCAGATCGCGCTGATCCATGACAGCGCCATCACCGGCACGGTCAAGACATTCACCTATGCCGAGCTCAAGCGCGAAGTGGTGGCGCTGACGTCGGTGCTGAAGAACCGCGGTATCGGCAAGGGCGACCGCGTGATCATCTACATGCCGATGGTGGCGGAAGCAGCGATCGCCATGCTGGCCTGCTCCCGCATTGGCGCGGTGCATTCGGTGGTGTTCGGCGGCTTTGCCTCGCACGAGCTCGCGACGCGCATCGACGACGCCAAGCCGAAGCTGATCATCTCGGCGTCCTGCGGCCTGGAGCCGGGACGCGTCGTTGCCTACAAGCCGCTGCTCGACAAGGCGATCGAGATGTCGAAGCACAAACCGGACGCCTGCCTGATCCTGCAGCGCGACCAGCTGCGCTGCGATCTGAAGGACCATTACGACATCGATTTCGCCGACGCGGTCGCCCGCGAACGCGCTGCAGGCGCCAATGTCGACTGCGTGCCGGTGCTCGCCACCGACCCGCTCTACATCATCTACACCTCCGGCACGACCGGCCAGCCGAAAGGCATCGTGCGCGACAATGGCGGCCATATGGTCGCGCTCAAATGGACGATGGAAAACGAGTTCGGCGTCAAGCCGGGCGAGGTGTTCTGGGCGGCATCCGATGTCGGCTGGGTGGTCGGCCATTCCTACATCGTCTACGGGCCGCTGCTGCATGGCGCGACTAGCGTGCTGTTCGAGGGCAAGCCGATTGGCACGCCCGACGCCGGCACTTACTGGCGGGTGATCGCCGAACACGGCGTGGTGGCCCTGTTTACGGCGCCGACCGCCTTTCGCGCCATCAAGGGGCAGGACCCCAAGGGCGAATTCGTGCCGAAATACGATCTGTCCAAGTTCCGCACCTTGTTCCTCGCCGGTGAACGCGCCGACCCCGAAACCATCAAATGGGCGGAGCAGAAACTCAACGTGCCGGTGGTCGACCATTGGTGGCAGACCGAGACCGGCTCGCCGATGACCATCAACCCGGCAGGCCTTGGCCTGCTGCCGGTCAAATACGGCTCGCCCGGCGTGCCGATGCCGGGCTACGACATCCGCATCCTCGACGATGCCGGCCATGAGGTGCCTCGCGGCACTCTGGGCAATGTGGTGGTGAAACTGCCGCTGCCGGCGGGCTGCCTGCCGACGCTGTGGAACGCCGACGCCCGCTTCAGGCAGGCCTATCTCGAGGAGTTCCCCGGCTACTACAAGACCGCCGACGCCGGCATGATGGACGAGGACGGCTACCTCTATGTCATGTCCCGCACCGACGACATCATCAATGTCGCCGGCCACCGGCTGTCGACCGGTGCCATGGAGGAGGTGCTTTCGGCGCATCCCGATGTCGCCGAATGCGCCGTCATCGGCATCGCCGATCAAATGAAGGGCCAGATACCGCTCGGCTTCGTCGTGCTCAATGCCGGGGTCGCCCGCGATGCCGCTGCCATCGAAAGCGAGGTGGTCTCGCTGGTGCGCGAACGGATCGGCCCGGTCGCCGCCTTCAAGACGGTGGTGACGATCAAGCGCCTGCCCAAGACGCGCTCCGGCAAGATCCTGCGCGGCACCATGCAGAAGATCGCCGACAAGGAAGCGTGGACGATGCCGGCGACCATCGACGACCCCGTCATCTTCGACGAGATCACCGCGGCGCTCAAAGACCGCGGCATCGGGATCTGACCACCGGCGCTGCGGGGGCGGAGCCGCACAGAAGCGTGGCGGCAAAATCATCCCGCACTGCAATCGTCTGTTGTGCAATGCAGCAACAGACTTTAAAGTTTGCGCGGGGGGCCATCCCGAAGGTACGGCATGGCTCAGCACAAGACGACATTCGGCGGCGTCGACATATTGCGTTTTTTGGCCGCCGTCATGGTGATGTTCTACCACTACGGCTTTTGGGTATGGGCGTTTCCCGACGGTATTTCGGCCCGCGCCACCGGCGGTATCCCGCCGCATCCGGAAATGGCCTTTGTCGGCTCCGGCTGGGTCGGTGTTCAAATCTTCTTCGTCATCAGCGGCTTCGTCATCGCCTTCAGCGCCGAGCGCTCGACGCCCTTGCGGTTCTTCGAGGCAAGGGTGAAGCGGCTGGCGCCGGCCGTCTGGGTCTGCGCCCCGATCACCGCTGTCGTGCTGCTCTATCTCGGCCTCAGCTGGCCGACAGATGCGGTAATCCGATTGCTGCGCACCGGGCTGTTCGTTCCCTTCGATCCGTGGGTCGACAGCGTCTACTGGACGCTCGGCATCGAGATCGCCTTCTACGCCATTGTCTGGACATTGCTCAGGCTCGGCCGCTTCGACCTGATGGAAACGGTCGCCATCGTCATCGGGCTGGTCAGCACGCTGTTCTGGTGCCTGTATTATCCCCTCGATCTTTCCAACCTCGCCGAGACGCGCTGGCTGCTGCTGACGCTGGTGCATCATGGCTGTTTCTTTGCGCTCGGCGTCCTGTTGTGGCTGATGCGGTTCAAGGCGGTGACCCCGGCTCGGCTCGGCTTTGCCGCGGTGTTTCTGGCCGGCGGCGTGCTGGAGATCATGAGTTCCGTCGACGTGCATGCCATCAAGGTCGAAGCGGCGATGCCCTATGCGCCGCCAATCGTAATCTTCCTCGCCGCCGTGGCATCGATGGCATGGTCGTTGCGGCTCGATTTGTCCTGGTCCGGCTGGCGCCGCATCGGCCTGATGACCTATCCGCTCTATCTCCTGCATGACGTCGTCGGCGCGGCGATGATCGGCGCCATGATGCGCGCCGGCGTGCCCTATCCGCTTTCGATCGCCGTTGCCGGGGCGACGATGATTGCCGCCAGCTGGCTGGTGGCGATCGAGGCCGAGCCGCGCATCCGGCTTCTGCTCGACCACACCGTGTTCCGCTACCGCCTCAAGGCCGCCTGATCACCAAGCCTTGAGGCCGGCCGGCGAAAGCTGCCTGCCAACGTTATGGAATTTCCAACGCCTGCCCTGTATCCACGGGTTTGCGGTGCGCCACGAGGGCGCATCCGCGGAAACGAAACCCGACTTTCGGCAGGCATCGAGCCCCAGTGGCCTTGTTTCAGCGATCCAGACCCCCAAGGCAGGCGCCGCGCGAGCGCCTGGAAATGGATATGGAGGACACCGTCGTCTACGCGATCGGCGACGTGCATGGCTGCTACAAGGAATTGCTGTCGCTGGAAGAGAAGATCGCGCTCGACGGCCTGCAATTTCGCGGGCGCAAGATCATCGTCATGCTCGGCGACTATATCGACCGCGGGCCGCAATCGGCGCGCGTGCTCGACCATCTTCTGGCGCCGCCGCCACAAGGCTTCCTGCGCGTCTGCCTGGCGGGAAACCATGAAGTGGCGATGCTGCACTATCTCGACGGTTATCTCTCGCGCGATCGCTGGCTGGCGGTCGGCGGTCGCGAGACGCTGTTCTCCTATGGCGTCGATCCGGCGCGGCTTGCCAGCCTCTATGCATCCAGCGACGAGGTCGACCGGCGCGTAAGGGAGGTCATCCCGGCCAGCCATATCGACTTCCTGCGCAGCCTGCCGGTGTTGCTCTGTTCGGACAAATTCGTCTTCGTCCATGCCGGCATCAGGCCGGGCATCGACCTTGTGGCGCAGGATGAGCAGGACCTGCTCAACATCCGCGACGAGTTCTTCGACGCCGCCCATCTGCTCGACCGCTTTGTGGTGCACGGACACACGCCTGTCGACATCCCCCGGCTCGACGGACGCAGGCTCGATATCGACACCGGCGCCTTTCACAGCGGCCGGCTGACGGCCGTCAGGATCGCCGACAAATTCGGCAAGCTGATCTTTTCCTGAGGCAGAGCCTGTCCAGAAAAAGGCCGGGCGATTCTCTATCCCATGCTTCGAATTCGAGGTAACCATGGCAATAATACTCTCATTCGACAGTTGAATGAGGCTTTGCCAGGAGCGCGACGATGAGGATCGGCATTCCGGTTTACGATCATGTCGATATGCTCGACGTGACAGGTCCGTTCGAAATGTTCGGCTGGGCCGGATTCGACATCGATCTGCTTGCCGAAAAGCCGGGCATGAAACGGTTCCGCGGCAACGGATTCGCCTTTGAAGTCACCAAAGGCTTTGCCGAAGCGCGCAAATACGATGCGCTCTGGGTACCAGGCGGCGACCCGAAGGCTTTGCCAAGATCATTGACGACCCCAAGCGCAGATATCTCGATTTTCTGATCAAGCAGGCGAAGCGCACGCCGATGGTATGCTCGGTGTGCGAAGGCGCCATGCTGCTCGCCACCGCGGGGCTGCTTGACGGATACAATGCGACCACGCACTGGGCGTTCATTCCCTGCTTCGCCGAGCGCTTTCCCAAAGTCATCGTCGCCGAAGGCCACCCGCGTTTCGTGCTCGACCGCAACCGCCTGACCGGCGGCGGGATTTCGTCGGGACTGGACGAAGCGCTGATGTTGATCCAGCTGCTGAAAGGGACGGTTGCCGCACAGCAGGTTCAGCAAACGACGCAGTACTATCCCTCGCCACCCGTCAGCAGCGCCATACCGCCGGCGCCGGCGTCTTGCCCCATTCCGCAAGCCAAGGGACCAAAGCAGGCCAGCGTCTAACACTGGCCTGCTTGAACTCGTTCTGCGCTGGCTTTACGCGGCCGTCTTGGCACGCAGGTCTGACTTTTCGAGATAATAGCTCGAATAGCGGTCGAAGAATTTCTCCGAGCCGCCGAGCGAACCGTATTTCGCCAGCTTCTTCAGATCGACCTTGTTGAGCACGGCGCCGACGACCTTGTTGGCGACGTAAGGCTCCTGCTCCAGCAGCGAGCGCACCATGGCGCGCGGCGTGCGGCCCCATTCGGCGACCAGCACGAAGCCGTCGACCAGCGGCGCGAAGGCCTTGGCGTCGACCACAGGCCCGAGCGGCGGCAGGTCGACGACGATGTACTCGAACGTCTCCTTGGCGTTGTCGATGAAGCGCCGCATGCCGGCCGACGACAGCAGCTCGCTGGTGTGCGAGAACTGCCCACGCAGCACGGCCGGGATGATCGCCAGTTTGGTCTGGCGGTCGACCTTGCCGACCGACTGCCAGGTCTGGCCGTTGACCACGGCTTCCATCAGCCCTTGCTCGGCCTCCATGCCGAGGTTGCGGCTGAGGCCCGGATTGCGCAGATCGGCATCGATCAGAAGGGTCTTCGAGCCGTTGGCGGCAAGCAATCCGGCGAGATTGGCGGCGACCGTCGACTTGCCCTCGCCGGGCAGGACCGAGACCACGCCGATGACCCGGCTGCCTTGCCCTTCCATGACGACATCGAAGGCGATCTTGGCGTTGCGCAGCGTTTCGGAGAACATCGATGCCGGCGCGTCGACGCTGACCCGCATGCGCGCCCGCTTTTCGGCCGCCGACAAGGTGTTGGTGCCTTTGGCATCCGCCGCACCGTCGTCAGTATCCTTGCCCAGCCTGCCGCCGATTGTCGGCAGATAGCCGAGAAATTTGAGGCCGACGCGATCGCGGATGTCCTCGCCGGTCCTGAAGAAGCGTTCGTTGAACTCGTTCAGGCCACCAAAGCCGGCGCCAAGCAGCACGCCAAGCACCAATGACAGCGCCAGCACCCTGGAGGAGCGCGGGCTCGAGGCGGAAAGCGGCTGCGAAGCATCCGAGATGATGCGCACCTTGCCGACCGGGAAAGACTGCTGCTGCGAGGCTTCCTCGTAGCGGCCAAGGAAGGTCTGGTAGAGCGTGGTCAGCGCCTGCGCCTGCTGGTCGAGTTCGCGCAGCTTGACCTGGCTTTGGTTGTCGATGGAGCTCTTGCCGGCAGCGTCGGCGATCTTCTGCCTCAGCGACGTCTCGCGCGAAAGCGCGACTTCATATTCGTTGCGATAGCTTTCGGTCAGCTGCTTCAACTCGCCGAAAATCTGTGTCGACAGATCGGCCTTCTCCTTGGCCAACGCCACGGCTTGCGGATGGTCGGCGCCGAAATTGGCCGTCACGTCCTGAAGCCGCTTGGCGACGGTGAGATAGCGGGTCTTGAGCGTTGCAATGACGGAACTCGCCGGCTGGTCGCTCGATATGGCGGAATCGTTGAAGGCGTTGTCGGAACCGCTTTCGACGATCGCCTTGTATTGCTGGTAGCGGGCGCTGGCGCGCGCCGTATCGGCCTGCGCGACAATGAGCTGGGCGGTGAGGTCGGCGATCTGCTTGTCGCTGATCAGCTGGCCGTCGCTGTTGGCGGCCAGGCCGTGCTCGGACCTGAACTTCTCGACCGCGAGCGCCGCTGCCTGCGAGTTTTGCCGAAGCTCGGTCAACCGGCCCTGCAGCCAGACCGCCGCGCGCTCGGTGGCGTCGAAGCTGGCGTTGAGCTGGTCGGCCAGATAAGCATCGGCATAGGCCTTGGTAATGGCGGTGGCCAGCGCCGGATTCGTCGACTGGTAGCCGATGGCCAGCACATAGGAGCGGCCGTTGCGCTGCGCCAGCACCTCGCTCTGCAACTTCAGCACGGCGTAGTCGTGGCGCGCCGTCTGCATCATGGCCTGGCGTGTCGCCTCGTCGACGTTTTCCATGCCTGGGATCTGGTCGGCGGAACTGGAGCGGAAATAGCCGATCACGCCGCGCACGAAGCCGATGCCCTTGACCAGCGCCGATTGCGGCGGGTTCATGAACTCTGCGTTCTCGTCGAGCTTCAGCTTGTCGACCACCACCGAAGCCAACCGCGCCGAGGTAATGATTTCGATCTGGCTGAGCAGGGCGGCGTCGGTCTGCATGGTGACGGAGGCAGCCGAGATGTCGTCGACGACCTTGTTCAGGCCTTCGTCGATCAGCACGCTGGCGACCGACATGTATTGCTTGGGCGTGGTCTGCAGATAAAGCACGCCCAGGAACAGGCCGATGATGGCGCAGACCGCCACCACCTTGACCTGGCGCGCCGCCATGCCAAGCAGGCGCTCGACGTCGATGAAGTCTTCACCCTTTTCCTGATCGGTGTTGGGCAATGGCATCCTCTTGTCGAGAGGAAAGCTGGCATAGTTCATCTTCGGTCCAATTCTTTTTTACAGGCGCCGGAGCGAGACGGGGTCAGTCCCCGTCTCATCCGAAGCTGCGGAGATCGGGGGCAAGATATGCAACGCAAGCTTCATGCCATCTGGTGCCGGACCTGAACGGCCAGGCGCGCAAGCATGAGCTGCGCCATCGTCCAAACGCATATGCCCTCGAAAGATGGGCATTATGCGGCCACTTCCTGACGCTCATGCGACCGCACGAACTCCTGAAGCATTTTGAAGACCGGCCCCTTCATGTCGTCGCGCGCCAGCGCGAAGGCGATGGTGGCCTCGATGAAGCCTTCCTTGGAACCGCAGTCGAACATCCGGCCGTGGAACGGCTGGGCATAGAAAGACTGGCTTTTCGCCAGGCGGACCATGGCGTCGGTGAGCTGGATTTCGTTGCCGGCGCCGCGCTGCTGGTTACCCAGCAACGAGAAAATCTCAGGCTGCAGGATGTAGCGGCCGTTGATGTAGTAATTCGACGGCGCATTGGCCGGCGCAGGCTTTTCGACCATGGCCGTCACCTCGAAGCCGCCGCCGACCTCGGCGCCACGGCCGACAATGCCATATTTGCTGGTCTCAGACGGCTCGCAGCGCTCGACGGCGATGACGTTGCCGCCGGTCTGCCGATAGAGGTCGACGGTTTCGGCCAGGCATCCGCGGCCGCCGAACGACACCATGTCGGGAAGCAGCAGCGCAAACGGCTCGTCGCCGATGACTTCGCGCGCGCACCACACCGCATGGCCGAGGCCCTGCGGCGACTGCTGGCGGATGAAGCTGGTGGCGCCGGCCACCGGCAGCATGCTTTCAAGTGCCTCCAGCTGGGTCTTCTTGCCGGTCTGCTCAAGCGTTCCGATCAGTTCAGGATGCAGGTCGAAATAGTCCTCGATGACCGCCTTATTGCGGCCGGTGACGAACACAATGTGCTCGATACCGGCTTCGAAAGCCTCGTCCACCGCATATTGGACGACGGGCCGGTCGACCACGGGCAGCATTTCCTTGGGCATCGATTTGGTCGCCGGCAGGAACCGTGTTCCGAGCCCCGCCACCGGGATGACTGCCTTCCTGACTTTCTGCATCTGGTATTCCTTCTGAGAGAAAAAGATTTCTACCTATCGCCGGCTGATTCATTGTTGGAGCATGATCTTTTCCGAAAACCGGTTTCCACTTTTCGGGATCATGCTCTGGCCCGCATGCCTCATCTCCCCGTCCCCACGGCAAACTGTGCCGCCACCCTCCGTAGCCGGACGGCGATCGGCATCGACATATGCCTGACAGCCGCCGGATCACTTAGCGCGGTGCGTAACGCCTTCAACGGCGAGCGCGCCTTGATGTGCTGGACCAGCGACAGGAACGATGCCGCCTTGCGCAGGCTGCGGGCGCGCCTGGCGAAGGCGGCCGCAGCAGCCGCGTCCATGGAATTCGCCTCGGCGAAGACCGCATCGGCCTTGCGCATCGCCTCGACATGGTGAAGCTCGAGCACGCGCGATATCGAACCTGTGCGGATGTGGTAGATATAGCCGGTCGTCGGCTCGACCACGCATTTGCCACCCTTGGCCAGCGCGTTGGCGAGCAGGATGTAGTCCTCGCCGATGCTCAGATTTTCATCATAGCGAAGTCCGTTTTCGGTCAGGAAGCGGCGCTGGAAGATCGGCTTGAGATAGCCGAGATTGAACGTGGACTCGAAAACGATGTTGCCGGCGATGTAGTCGGCGAGCGTGATTTCACGCAGGCCTTCCAGATATTCGGCGGGAAACATCGTCGCTTCGGCGACGCCGTCCTCGCGCACCACCTGGAGGTTGTCGACGGCGATCACAGCGCCTGCCTTTTCCGCCCGCGCGATCATGGCGGCAAGCCGCCCGGGAAGGACGGCATCGTCGGAATCGAGCACCGCGACCCAGCGGCCGCAGGCCAGCTCGAGCCCGGCATTCCTGGCGCCACCCGGTCCGCGATTTGCGGGCAGTGCGACGACGCGGACGATGTCCTGCGGGTAGGCTCTCGCGACGTCGAGCGTGTTGTCGCGCGACTGGTCGTCGACGACGATGATTTCAACACTGACATCGCGCTGGGCGATGGCGCTGGCGATCGCCCGGTCAAGCGTGGCCGCGGCATTGTAGGCGGCGATGACAAAGGAGACGTCAGGCTGCACGCTTGCCTCCTTGCTGTGGGGATGGCAGGCCGTATTGGCGGATCTCGCTGATACCGACCAGGCCGCTGACGACACCGACATGCATGATGCCACGCAAGACGCTGCGGTTGCGGCGGACGGGGCTGATCGCGGTGAGTGCCGCCATGCCGAAGCAGTAGGCGGCCTTGGCCGAGGCAAGGCCGATATTCTTCGCGCGTCTGACAGCACCGGCATTTTGGCCGATGAGGTGGCCATGCGTCTGGCCGAAGCGGAAGCGGCGGCGGCGCAGCCAGTCGAATGCGGCGCGCGAACGCGGCACTACTTCCTCGACCCAGGCCTGCGGCGCAAAAGCGATGCGGCCGCCGTCCCTGACCATGCGATCGAAGAACTCGGTATCCTCGCCACCGCTCTGGCCGCGCGCCAGGCTGAAACGCCGGTCGCGCAAGCTGTCGGCGCTCATCCTCAGAAGCACGTTGCAGGTGTAGCCGGTGCGGATTTCGCCCTGCACCCAGACCGGCAAGGTCGAATGGAAATCGCCCTTGCGCATCCAGTCCGGCGCATCCGGGCGGTAGAGCGCCCGCACCGGACCGAGCACGGCCTCGGCGCCGCTTGTCTCCGCCGCAGCGACCAATTCGGCCAGCCATTGCGAGGAGGCGGTTTCGTCGTCGTCGATGAAGGCGACAAAATCCGCCGTGCTGGTGTCAAGACAGGCGTTGCGGGCGACCGAGATGTTGCGCGCCGGTGCATGCCGGTAGCGGACCAGCAGCTGCAATTCGCTCGCTAGGGCGGTCACCAGCGGCTCGGCGGTCGGCTCGTCGTCATTGTCGGCGACGATGACGCCGATGCCGAAGCCGGCGGGCATGGCAAGAGCAGCGAGCGAGCGCAGCGTGTCGGCCAGTTCCGGCCGGCGAAACGTGCAGACGCAGATGTCGATGCGACGATCCCTGGAGGCCATGCTCATCACGCCACCTTGCGCTGCGATCGCGCCCCGAGCAGTTGCAGCCAAAAGCCGACCGACCAGCCGAAATGCATGACCATGGCCGAAATACCGGCCAGCACATTGTTGGGATTGCGCTGGGTAATCGCGGTCACGATGCCATAGCCGAGACAGACCGAGGCCCAGACCAGCAGCGGCACCGCCGCCAGCCAATGGATGAAGGAAAATGCCGCGAGAAGAACGACCGGCGCCACCAGCAGCGGAATCATCTGCCGGACCTTCGGGATCATGCGGTGCTTGAGCACGTTCTTGGCGCGGCCGCGGCCATAGCCGAGATACTGGAAATACAGGCCTTTCAGCGACGAACGCGGATAGTAGACCATCTGCGTCTTGCCGCTCATCCAGATGCGGTAGCCGGCCTGGCGCAGCCGGTAATCGAGCTCGGCGTCCTCATTGTGGCTGAAGGTCTCGTCATAGCCGCCAACCGCAGTGAAGGCTGAAATGCGGATCAGCGCGTGATGGCCATGGTCGACCCATTCGCCGGCCGAGAGGTGCCGGTGCTTGGAGCCGCCGGTGCCGAGCTTGGAATTCTGAGCCGCCGCGACCGCTTTCTGCACCGCGCCGCTGCCGCTGGTCAGCATCGACACGACAACCGAATCCGCCGATGTGGCCAGCGCCTCCTCGACCAGCCGGTCGCAATAGTCGGCGGGATAGCCGCCATGCGCGTCGATGCGGATGAGATATTCGGCGCCGGCGCCGTAGCTGGCGACGGCAAGGTTGATCGCAGCGCTCTGGATGCGCTTCGGGTTGTGCAGGAGGATGACCTGAGGGTCCTTGGCCGCAACCGCCTCGACAATGGCCAAAGTGCCGTCGGTGCTGCCGCCATCGGCAACGACGATGCGGGCGCCGAGCCTTAGCGAGGCCGGCCTTAGCTGTTCGAGCAGCGCACCGATATGCGCCGCCTCGTTGAGGCACGGAATGACGATCAGGCTTGGCGGAAGCGCTCCGGTTTGCGTCATCGGCGTCTTCCCATGCTCTGCTCTTTTCCCATCGCCAATCATCCCTAAGCCAATGCCTCGGTGACGAAGGGGCCGCCGGGTGCCGCCGCCAGACCACGCAGCTTGTCGACAAAGGCGCGGCAGTCGCTGCGGTCGTAGCTCCAGGTTCTCGGATTGCGGGCCAGCACGCGCGCTTTGGCCTTGCCAAAGCGCTCCTGGTCCATCCGGCCGAGCGCGGTTTCCAGCGTCTCGGGTGTGGCTTCGGAGAGCAGAATGCCGATGTCCTGCTGGTTGAGGAAGCGCCCGGTCTCGGTGTTGCCCATCGAGATCGGCACGGCGCCGAAGCGGCAGCCTTCATAAAGACGGTTGGGCAACAGCCATTCCGAGTTCTGCCCTTCCTCGAAGAAGTCGATGGCCCAGGAGAAATGCACTTCGCCGTAGATCGCCGCCATGTCTTCCGGGTTGCGGTAGGGGCCACGGAAGGAGAGGTAGGGCTCGGCTTCGACAAAAGCGTGGAAATCCGGAAATTCAGAAAGTGCCGGACGGCCCCGCAGGACGACCTCGAAGCACCCGCTTTGGCGGCGGGTGAAATCGGCGAGCAGCTCCAGTGAGCGGCGGCAGCGCAGCGCGCCGAACCAGCCAATGCGCCAGGGCGGCGCGACAGGGTTTTCCGCCTTCAGGCGATCGTCCGTGGCGATCGGCGCGGTTTCGAAATATTTGTTTTCGACCAGTTCCACCGGTGCGGCGACTTGCCCGAACGGCTTGAAATAGTTGGCGATGAAGGCCGGCGAACTGGTCACCAGAAGCTTCACGTCGCGGGCGAGATAACGCTCCGCGGTGCGCAGCGCCTTGCCCAGCATGTCGTTGCGCAACACCAGGCGGTGGATGTCGAGGCATTCGTAAACAATCGGCACGCCGCTGAAGACTGCCTTCGCACGCCTGGCCAGCGCCAGCATTTCCAGATTGCGCGCGATGATGAGGCCGGGCTTGGGCATCGCCGCAAGCTTCGAGCCTATCGACAGCGCCGCCTTGGCGACCGCCGCCATGCGCTGGCCGAATCGGCCGTCACGCGTCGCGCCAAGGTCGATCGGCTGCAGACCCTCGACGTCGGGAACAGCATTTGTGGTCCGACGGAAGCCGGCCAATGTGACCCGCGCGCCGCCTGCCCTGAGCATTATGATCCGCCGGCGCACGGCCGGGTCGGAAACGTCGTGCACAAGGTACAAGACATGCAGCATGAAAACTCGACCGCTGTTGGCCCACCCAAGGGAATGCTAACCCAGCTTTTGCTGCATCGCAACATTTTTGGTGCGCCGTAGCAATAAGTGCACGTTTTTTGTTGCACTGCAAAAACGTATTGCTGTAGTTTGTTGATGGCGGCGGGCGCCGGTCGTGACGATTGTCGGACCGGCGTAAAATCAGGAATCCTGAATTTGGAAACCAGTGCATTCGATCCGCCCGAGGGCTCACTGCGCAAATCGGTCGGACGCGGCGCTGTCGTTACCGCCATGGCGCAAAGCGTCCGGGTCGCAACGCAGATCGTCTCAGTCATCGTGCTGTCGCGGCTTTTGTCGCCGCAGGATTTCGGCGTGGTGGCGATGTGTGCGCCGGTGCTCGCCTTCATCGCGCTGTTCCAGGATTTCGGCCTGACCCAGGCGACCATCCAGAAGACCGGGATCCGGCACGAGGAGGTCAACTACCTCTTCTGGGTCAATGTCGCGGTCAGCGCCGTGCTGGCTTGCGTGCTTGCTGGCGCGGCACCCCTGGTCGCAGCCTTCTATGGCGAACCGCGGGTGACGGGCCTGGTGGCCGCGTTCGGGCTGCAGATCATGGCCTATGGGCTCGGCGCGCAGCATCTGGCGCTTTTGACGCGTCGCATGCATTTCGCCCGGCTGGCGGCAATCGAGGTGGCAAGCGCGGTCTTCGGGCTGGCCGTCTCGATCGCCTGGACCTTCATCGACCGCTCCTACTGGGCGCTCTTCGCCGGCACGCTGACGGGTGCCGTGCTGCCGACGCTTTGCTACTGGGCAAGCTCGCAATGGCGCCCCGGCCTGCCGCGCAAGGTCGACGGCATCAGGGCGCTGATCAATTTCGGCGCCGGCATTACCGGTTTCAACTTTGCCAACTTCTTTGCCCGCAATCTCGACAATGTGTTGATCGGCAAATATTGGGGCGAGGCGCAGCTCGGTCTCTATGACCGTGCCTACAAGCTGCTGTTGTTTCCGCTGAGCCAGATCACCAATCCGCTGTCGAAGGTGATGGTGCCGGCGCTGTCCAGGCTGAAGGACGAGCCGGACCGCTACCGCAGCGCCTATCTGCGCGTCATGCCGCTGATCCTGCTGGTGGCGTTGCCGGGCGTTGCCTTCGCCACTGCCATGTCCGACGTGCTCATTCCTTTCGTGCTTGGCGAACAATGGCGTGCAAGCGCCTCGATCTTCCTGGCGCTCGGCTTTGCCGGGCTGTTGCAGCCGCTCAACAATCCCGCGGGCTGGCTGTTCGTCAGCCAGGGCCGCTCCGGCGATTTCATGCGCTGGGGCATCGTCACCGCGGTGACATCGGTGATCGCCTTCGTAATCGGCCTGCCATATGGCGCGTTCGGCGTCGCGGTCGCCTATGCGGTCAGCGAATATATGCGCACACCATTCCTGTGGCTCTATGTCGGCAAGAGCGGACCGTTGCAGGCCCGCCATGTGCTCTACGGGGCAGCGCCTTTCGTGCTCGGCGCGCATCTGGCGCTGGCCGCCGTGTGGTTCGCCAAGCCGCTGCTGCCGGCACAGCCGGTCATCGCGCTGGCTGGAGGAGCCGTGCTCGCCTACGTCATCACCATTGCCGTCTCGCTTGTGTTCAGCGCCGGCCGCGAGGCACTCCGGGAGGCCATAAAATTGATACCCGCACGGGGCTTTGCCCCGGCACCCAGCGAGGCGAAGTGACCATGTTTTGTCGCGCGTCTATTTGAGGGCTAGCACCATGAATTACCGATCGATCTCAGACATGAACGACGCCATCCTGCGCAATCTGCACCGGTTGCCGCGCGACATCGACCTGGTGGTGGGCGTGCCGCGCAGCGGCATTCTCGCGGCGACGCTTGTCAGCCTGACGGCCAACATTCCAATGACCGATCTCGACAGCTTTCTCGCCGGCAGGATCTACACGTCGGGCATCACCAAGCGGCGCGCAGCGCTCGACCGGCAGCATGCCGACATGCGCAAGATCCTGGTGATCGACGACAGCATCGCCGGCGGCAACGCCATACGCGATGCCCGCAACAAGATCGCTGCCGCCGGCATCCAGGGCGATTTCATCTACGCCGCGGTGTTCGGGCTGCAGCCGCAGCACCAGGAGACGGATGTCGTGCTCGAGGTCGTGCCGCATCCCCGGATGTTCCAGTGGAATTTCATGCACCACATCTTCCTCGAGCAATGCTGCGTCGACATTGACGGCGTGCTCTGTCTCGATCCGACCGAGGAAGAAAACGACGACGGGCCGATCTACGAGAAGTTCCTGGCCGAGGCGCGGACCCTGCTCGGACCGACCCGCAAGATCGGCTGGCTGGTCACCAGCCGGCTGGAGAAATACCGCAAGCTGACCGAAGCCTGGCTCGCCAAACACGAGATCAAATACGACCACCTGATCATGCTCGACCTGCCGAGCAAGGCGGAGCGGCAAAGGCTCGGCGCGCATGGCAGCTTCAAGGCCGAGTTCTACCGCAAGTCGGACGCCATCCTGTTCATCGAGAGCGAACACGAGCAGGCGCTCAGAATAGCCAAACTGTCGGGCAAGCCGGTGCTGTGCGTCGAAACCAACATCGTCTCCTTCCCCGACACGCTGTCGCTGCCGGCGCTGGAGCAGGCGGCGCGCAACCTGCCGGCCAGACTGCGCCAGATCAATTCGCCCGAGGGGCGCAAATCCGTGGTCAAGAAGGCAGCGCGCACACTGCTCGGCGAACGCGGCTACGAGAGCTTGAAGAACCGGGTCAAGCGGCCGGCCTAGATATCGCTGGCGCTACGCGGCCTTGCGCGAGCGCTGTTGCGCCGCCCGATCGATCAGCGAGAAGAAGGTCGCGAACTGCGCTTCCGGGTTGAGCGCCGGCCGCTCGGAGAAGGCGCGTGCCGCCGCTGATACCCGCTTGTATTCCTCGCTGTCGTTCCACAGCCGACTGACCGCTGCTGCCCAGTCGGTGAGCGGCGCGTCATAGTCCAGCACCACGCCGCCGGAGCCGATCGCTTCGGGCAGGCCGCCGCGGCGCGAGCCGACGACGGGAATGCCGCTGCAATGGGCCTCCGACGCCACACGGCCCCAGGCCTCTTCCCACTTTGAGGGCGCCAGCAGAATCTTCGTGCGGCCATAGACGGTCTTCATGTCGCTGGTGCGGTTTTCCAGCGTGACGTTGCCGAGCGGTGCGATGGTCGCTTCGATGCGGGCGCGATGGTCGTCCTCCAACTTCCAGCTCTCGACGAACAGGAACGGGATTTCGGGGCATGCGCCGGCAATGCGCACCGCAAGATCGAAGCCTTTTTCCTCATAGGGATTGATCAGCGTGACGAATTGCCCGGTCGTTGGCGTCGCGTAATGCGCCGGGTTGATGGTCGGCGGAATGACCGTCGCCTCGATGCCGAATTTTTCCTTGTAGGTGCGCGCCGTGAATTCGGAATTGGCGATGTACAGCGCAGACTTCAGGTCGCGCAGGTCGCCGGAGAGTTCGTGGAACTCGACATTCCTGAGATAGACAACCAGCGGCACGCCCTCGGCCTGCAGGGCTTTGCCGATCGGAACCGAGTTGTGGCACTGGACCACGGCGACATCCGGCTTGAGCTTCTTGACGGCAAAGCCAGCCGCCTCCCACGGAAACCAGGCCCGTACCACGGGGTAGCCAAGGTGGGAATCGATGGCGCCGCGCTGTCGCAAGAGCTTCATCTTGGCGCGCGCCTTGAGGCCGAACATGCCGTCGCCGAACAAAGCGGCCAGCACCGAGGCTTCGTGGCCATGTTCGAGCAACTGCTCGGCCAGATGGTGGGTGCTGGACTGGACACCGCCGCTGAACTCGGGTGGGTAGCCGCTGCCTCCTGCAAAAAGCACTTTCATCGGACTGTGTTCCTTGTCGTTATTCTGGACGGCCGCAGACGACGCCGTTGCCGTTGCTCAAGCGACCTTGGGCGGCTCCAGATTGGCGAATGGATTGGTGCATGACTGCCACCCGGTGAAGCGGATGGGATCGTTCGGCGAGCTGCGCCAGGCGTAGTCGGTCAGCATGTGGAATTCGGCGAGCACGACGCGGTCGAAGTGATGGAGATAGCGGCGCTTCTCCCGCGGCAGAAGCTGGCGCGCCTGACCCAGTTTTGCCGTCTCGAGCAAGGTGACGGCGTCGCCCAGGTTTCCGCTCGGGGATATCCAGGGATTGCGGTTTTGAAATTCCACAACGAACTGCTGCAGATGCTCGACCCGCATATTCAACTTGCCGAGGTATTTTTCGAGCGTGACCAGGACCAGGTCCTCGTCCGAGAAGGAGGACACGGCGGCATAGGCGATGCCGGTCGAGGCGACCCCGCCGGCGACGAAGGCGAGTGCTGCACGGCGCGATATCTTCATCATTCCGGCAGCTCCCTTCATGCCGCTATCCGGCTTGCCGCCCGCATCGAGAGCGCTGCCGCCGTCAGACTCGGATTGACGCAGGAACAGGTCGGATAGGTGCTTGTGCCGACGACGACGAGGTTCCTCAACTGGTGGTGGATCAAGTCGCGGTCGACCACCGAATCGGCCGGGCCCGTGCCCATCCGCAGCGTCCCCTGGACATGCGATTCCGTCGGTCTTATGCCGCGGTCGAAAATCCGTTCCACCGGCAGCGGGGCGAGCAGTGCCGGCAGCTTGTCCAGCGCTTTCGCCATGCCCTGGACGGCGTAGTCGGAAGCCCCCTTGAAGGAGACGAAGGCGTTCTCGTCCTCGTCGAGGACAACGTGATTGTCCGGGTCGAGCAGGTTTTCCGTCACCATGACGATCGGCAGCGTCTGCCGCAGCCGTCCCTTCTCCGCCCGCATGCCGTGCTGCCAGCGGTTTTCGAAATAGACCAGGGCTGCCGCATGTTCGGCCCGGTGCGGGCCGTCATAGAGGCCGAAATTCAACCCGGTGGTGATGGTGGAGCCGTCGAAATTGTCGACACCGTCGAGATAGACCTCGAAATTCCAGCCATAGGATTCGTGCAGGCCGAGGCCGACGAACTCGCTGCCCAGTCCGGAGCGCAGCATGATCGCCGGGCTCTGTATGGCATTGGCGCCGAGCACGAACAGGTCGCCGCTGACGGTGTACTCCTTGCCGTCATGCATGAACGTCACCGAGCGCACGGAACCGCCGACATGATCGAGCCGCCGCACTTCCGCACCGAGACAGACCGAAACGTCGGGATGCTCGAAGACGTGCATGAGGCCATTGTTGACGGTGAATTTCGCATCGGCTGGGCAGAGCCAGCAGCGCAGATTGGCGCAGCACGATGTGCGCTGTGCGGTCGGCAACCGGGCGCGTGCGGTCGGCATGACGAAATGCTGGCCCGGCTGCGCCGCCTTCATCATCCGGTCCGGCGTCGACATGCGATGCGGCGGCTGCGGAAACGGTTTTGAGCGTGGCAGCATCGTCGCCATGTCGGGATCGCCCGAAATCGACATGACCTCTTCGGCCTCGCAATAGAAAGGCTCGAGCTCGTCATAGGAGATCGGCCAGTCATTGCCGATGCCATAGAGGCTCTTCAGGCGGAAGTCACTCGGATGGAACCTGGGCGTCTGCGCAAACCAGCAATTGGTGCCGCCGCCAAGCCCGATCGTATAATTCCAGGGCTTGTCGGCATTGTCGGTCTTGTAGGTCGTCTCGTCATCGATGTCGGTGTTGGCATTCTGCTCGAGCTGCCATTCATGCGTGTTGTGGCGGCCCCACTCCAGCACCAGGACGCGCGCCTTGCGGCGCTGCGCGAAGGCATGCAGGAAGAAGGACGATCCGAAACCGGAACCGATGACGACGAGATCGAAATGTTCCTTGGCGATTTGCTCGGGTTTGACGTCAAGCACCATCAGATATTGCCTTTCTTGCGACACGCCCCACCCCATGGCGTCTTTGTCGTTCGTCCAGGCCCACCCCCCGGTCAGCCGATTTTCTCTGCGGCGTTTAGACTACGCCGCCATCCTGCCGATCGAGAAATACTCGATGCCGTGGCGGGCGATGACCTTGGGATCGTAGAGGTTGCGGCCGTCGAAAATGACCGGCGTGGTCAGCGCATCCTTCACCGCGTCGAAGGACGGGGCGCGGAAACTCTTCCACTCGGTGGCGATCAAAAGCGCATCGGCGCCGCGCAGTGCCGCCTCCTTGGTACCGCACAAGAGCAGATCGTCGCGCAGGCCGTAAATGGCCTGGCATTCCTGCATCGCCTCGGGATCATAGGCCTGCACATTGGCGCCGGCCTGCCACAGCGCCTCCATCAGGACGCGCGCCGGCGCCTCGCGCATGTCGTCGGTGTTGGGCTTGAAGGCGAGGCCCCAGAGCGCGAAGGTCTTGCCCTTGAGGTTGCCCTTGAAATAGCGGTGCACCTTGTCGAACAGCACCGTCTTCTGCTCGTTGTTGCGCTCCTCGACGGCGCGCAGCAACCTGGCGTCGAACTTGACGCCTTCGGCGGTCTTGATCAGGGCGCGCACATCCTTGGGGAAGCACGAGCCGCCATAGCCGAGGCCGGGATAGATGAAGTGGTAGCCGATGCGCGGATCCGAGCCGATGCCCTTGCGCACCTCCTCGATGTCGGCGCCCAGCTGCTCTGCCAGATTGGCCATCTCGTTCATGAAGGAGATCTTCGTCGCCAGCATGCAGTTGGCGGCGTACTTCGTGAATTCGGCGCTGCGCACGTCCATCACGATCATCTTCTCGTGGTTGCGGTTGAATGGCGCGTAGAGCTCGCGCATCACCGCCTCGGTGTCCTCGCTGTTGGTCCCGACAATGATGCGGTCGGGCTTCATGCAGTCGGAAACGGCGGAGCCTTCCTTGAGGAATTCCGGGTTGGAGGCGACGTCGAAAGCCAGATCCTGGCGGCCGCGCGCCTTCAGCGTCTCGGCAATCTTGGCCTTGACCTTTTCGCAGGTGCCGACCGGGACGGTCGACTTGCCAACCACGATCTTGGGGCTGTCCATCTCGCGGCCGATGGTCTCGGCCACCGCCAGCACGTATTTGAGGTCGGCCGAGCCGTCCTCGCCGGGCGGCGTGCCGACCGCGATCATCTGGATTTCGCCATGCTTGACCGCGGCTGCGGCGTCTGTGGTGAACTGGATGCGTCCGGCGGCGTGGTTCTCCTTGACCAGGGCCTCCAGTCCGGGCTCGAAAATCGGCACGAAGCCCTGGTTGAGCCGCTCGACCTTTTTGGCATCGACATCGACGCACACCACCTGGTGCCCGACTTCCGCCAGCACCGCGGCCTGCACGAGACCGACATAGCCAATTCCAAAGACCGTCAAATTCATTCGGGTTAATTCCTGTTCACGCCCTTTGGCCTGATATGGCCGAGCCGGTTCAGATCTACTTTATGCTGCTTACACTACATGCCAGCGATTCTGGAAACTGGCACGGCTGGCCGAGCGCGGTGAAGGCGACGCGTTGCACCTGCATCGACACCTGGCGGCCGGGATCCGAAAAGGCGCCCATCCAGTTTTTCAGCGTGTCGCTGCCCCACAGGCTGAAGAATATCTTCTGCGAATGGGTCGGCAATTCTTGCGGGTCAGTCACTTCCTGGACCAGCTTGCCGTTGACGTACCAGCGCAGCCGGTCCTTTTCCCAGATGAAGGCATAGTCGTTGAAGCCCTTGTCGGCGCCGCCTTCGACCTCGGCCAGCTTCTCGTTCTTGGGCTTGCCGGCGATGTAGCTGTTGACCTGCACCTTGGAGGTATCCTTGGTCAGGACCTCGAAGTCGATCTCATACCAGGGCTGTTTGTCGGCAGGGCCGATATAGGTGAAGAAAGCGGCGTTGAGACCGGAACCGGTGTCGGTCTTCATCCGCGCCTCATAGGTTCCGTAGCCAAAGCGCTGCTTGGTCTGGATTTCGGCGCAGGCGAACTCGCGGTCCTTCAGTTTGCGCTTTTCGAAACCGAGCGTCAGCATGTTGTCGGAAAGTTTGACCAAGCCTTTCGACCAGGTGCAATTCTGGTGGTTGCCGTTCGACCAACCGTCGGAGACATACCAGCGCGAGCGATCGAAACTCTTGAAATCGTCGACAAAGGATGGCGCGCTTTGCATCTCCGGGGAGGCATCCTGGGCGCGGGACGGCTGCGCGGCGCCGAAGAATGCTGCGGCTGCCGCCAGCAGAAGCGCACCGACGGATAGAAGACGCAATTGCCGATTTGGCTGCGCCGACGCCATGGCATCGATTGCCACGATGGAGGTCGTCTTCGGGTCTGCGTTCATATCAATTCACCTTTGTGCTGTTCCGCCCCAACCCAAAGTCACCGACTGGCCCACATTGCTAACGGGCCGATCCCGATCCTCCGTCCCCCGAACTTTCTCTTCTGTGCCTCGTATGACCGGCTTCAGCGGCCCGCGGATTTGACGTATTCGCCTTGCTGCTCGGAACCCTGCCCATTTTCCTCGACGATCGCGTCGAGTGAATGACGCAGTTCCTTCATCCGGCTGGTCTGGCGCACCAATTCGGCAATGCGCTGTTCGCAGTTCAGGATCGACTTCGTCAAATTGCCGACTTCCGACCGCTTGCTTGCCGACGCTGAACCGTTCTCCATCGATTCGACCAGGAAGGCCGCGTTGGTGGACTTCGACCGGTAGCGATTCTCCAGTCCGGTTTTCTCGGCCGCGATCTCGGCCGTGATCTGATCCAGCAGCTTTGCCAGACGGTCGAAACGCGCCAGATCGGTCTGCTTGTCCCGGGCCGGGTCCCTGGACCTGAAGCCGAAAATTGAAGCCATCCGCTTGGCCTTCCAAAATTGCTGCACCGCAACATACAGTGCCATCGTCGGAGCACGTAGGCAACCTCCGAGTTTCAGCAAGGCAATTTTTTCAGCTTCCGTGCTCGTCGCCGCGGACTGGAGAGGCCTACTTGTCCACGGACGTGCTGGTTCCCGCCATCAGGTACCGCAAGGGCGGCACTGGTTGTTGTCTCGGTGACAAACCGACGTGACGAAACAACGCATCGAGCTTGTCCGAGGCCACGCCGCGAACGATGGGAATGAGGTTCGACTGGCTGGCCAGCGCATAGGCGGCGGCAGACGCCATGCCGCGCTCGGCCTTCACATCGAGGAAATTGCGCAGCCGGTATTTGTCGCGCACATGCCGCTCGTGCTTGCGCAGCACCGCCTTGGAGCCTTCCGGCAGACTGTCGATCTCGAGCAGCGCCAGATCGGCATCGGCAAGGCGCTTCAGATCCTGCGTCTTGTGGCGGCCGCTGAGCGAATCGGCGCGCACGATCGCGCCATAGCCGCAGGAGCGGATGACCTTGAATCGCGCGCCAAGCGCAAAGGCGCGGGCATAGAGTTCATAGTCTTCACCCAGACGCAGGTTCTCGTCGTAGCGCAGCCCATGCCGGTCGAGGAAAGCCCTCGATATGACCGGCTTGAGAAAGCCGAGTTCGCCGCGCTGCACGCGCCGCCTGGAGATGTTGCCTTCGATGAAGCGCTCGAAATCGAGGAACTCCGGCTCGGCCGAAAAGGCGGGGGCGACAATCTTCGAGACATCGGTCGCCGTATCGTCGCGGATCAGCATGATGTTGTCGGCGGCGAAATCCCAGTCGGTACTGGCAAACAACTGGCGGAACCGGCCCTCAAGGAAGAAATCGTCGGCGTCGAGAATGCTGATGAAAGGCGATTTCGAGCCGGCAATGGCGGCATTGCGGGCAAAGGACGGCCCGCGGTTGACGTCGAGGCGGATGACCGACAGCCGGCCGGTGCCATCGTCGGCGGCAGCGGCGACTTTTGCGGTGTCGTCGGTGGAGGCATCGTCGACGACGACGACTTCCGCCACCTCCGGCTCACGCAGTGCAGACCCAATGGCTGCGGGAATGGTCCGGGCCGCGTTGCGGGCCGCGATGATCACGCAGACCTGGGATTCTGATACGGACATGGGGACGCCTTTCAATTCCATGGATGGTTGCTGACTTTGCCCTGCGCCTTGTCCACCGCAGGGTGCCCCAACCCATCCTCCCATGATCCGTCGCCACCCAACCGGGACGGAATCGTCTCTGCCTGCTGCCGTTCTGCGATAGCCATCATCACCGGCCTTCCGGTCGTTCGAAAATCCGCCGGCTGAGGTCGGCGGACGCAGCCCAGCCGGCCTCGGTCAGGTAGCGGACCGGTTCGCGGCCGCACAGTTCCCACAAAACCGTGCGCCGCTGCGGCCATCTCAGCGACGACAGCCACGGCGCGATGACCATGTGGAACAGATCTTCATTGCCGATGCGTGACAGGATCCGCGTCGCCCGATCCGACAGCAGTGTGCCGGCGCCGCCAAGCAGCACGTCGGCGGCGCGCAAGCCCAGCAGCAATGTGTCGGCCAGCCCCTGCTCGGCCGCGTGGTCGAGCACAGTCTGCTGTTCGGCCTCGCTCAGGCGGCTGGCGGCAGCCCTGATATCGCAGACATAGCCTGCGCATGGCTCGCGGTTGAACAGTGCCTTGGCGACACTGATACAGGACAAGAGCAAAGTGTCGGAGGCCGAGATGAAAGGCACGCTGGAGCCGGCGATCGCAAGCGCCCGCTTGCGGCGCAGGAAGCCGTCCGTGTCGCGTGGGCTCGGCGATCCGGGCTGCTGCAGCCGGTAATGGAGATCGACGGTGGACGGTTTCTGGCCCTCAATGCGAACCATGTGCTGTTCGCCCAAAAACCGCACCCACCAGACGGAGCGGGACTTGCCGGCGACCTCGTAGCCGATCGAGCGCAGCGCATCGCGGGCTTTGAAGAAGCCGGCCGGCGACACCAGTATGTCGACATCGCCGGACGGCTTCATGAAATGGTCGCCATAAAGCAGCTGCTGCTGGAATGGTCCCTTCAGGAAGACGAAATCGATCTTGCGGTCGCGCAGCGCCTTGTCGATGGCCATCGAATCCATGATGCCGGACGAGTTCATCGCGATCGTTCGCCGGCGGTAGGTGTCGAGCCACGCGAGTAGCCCAGGCGGGGTCTGGCCCACAGGTGGGCGCGACAGAGCCTTCAGCACAAAGGTCGCGACCTTGTTCAGCCGTGCGATGTCGCAAACATCGGCAACGGAGATGGCCGGTGCAGGCGCGGTGCTGGCGCTCGCCTCCGCGTTGAAGAACAGCCGCAGGCACGCCTGCACATAGGCCACTTCGTCGGCGCAGCCGGCGGCGCGCAACCTTTCGAAGGTCCCTTCCTGCAAGGCCATATGCTGCAGCATCTCCGCAAAAGATTTTGTGAGGCGAGTTATATTGCAAGTGCGAAGCAAAGCATCGCCAAAATCATGTGCCGCGTCCAGTTTTTCCTTCAGGGCCAATTTTCCTTGCAACCTGAGCGTTTAGCGACACAACTGCACAAGCGGACGCGATCGTCGGCCGAATCCGGCCATGCTGCGGCACGCCCCGCAACAATTCTGTCCGAATTCGGCCGAGCCCAAAAGACAGGCATCCTAGGCGAAAATTTTAATGCAATTAAATCAGATGCTTAATTAAGCGTCACGGATAGGTCGTTGAATCCCCCTGGGCTGCGCGGCTAGAGTGCAGATGCAAGCGTTTTGATCACCCTTGAAGGCAGCCGCAACCGAGAATTGATTAACGGCAGGTAAATCAGGCTTGACTCATAAATGCTGCCATGCAGCTATTGCGGTGCAGCAATGTCTCGCTGTCGGCAATCGACAGGCCGCTTCCAGTCCATAATTGGAGAGTAAAATGGAACAGAATGTTGAAAAGCATGAGTACGAAACCCCAAGCCTGACGGTCCACGGCTCGATCGAGACCATCACGCAAGGCGGTAGCGGCTCGACGGCTCTCGACGCCTCGTTTCCGGCACATACGCCGGTCGGCGAACTCACCTTCTCCTGAGACTCTTCTCGTTGGGGTGACAAAGTCCGGACTCTGAAACAGAGCGCATTAAGGAGAGTCGGGGCTCAGGTCCCGGCTCTCGCGTCTTGTCCGGAATTGCCGAAGCGTTGGTGTTGTAAGCAGTGTCGTGTGAGCGAGGTTTAGGATGGACTGGAAACCCTCGGATCATGATCGGGTGAGCGCGAGCAAGGATGCCGTGGCCTGCGAATTCGGCAACGGCCTGGCGCTGCTCGATATGCGATCCAACATCTATTACAGCCTGAACAGCGTCGGCGCCTATATCTGGGAACTGATCCAGGAGCCGAAGCCCATCTCCGAGATCCGCGGCGCCGTGCTCGAGCGCTACAATGTCGAGCCCGAACGCTGCAAAGCCGATGTCGACGGATTGTTGAAAGGCCTAGCGGATGCCGGACTTGCGAGGCTCCATGATGAGGAACTTGTCTAGAGTTCTCTCGCTGAGCGGGCCGGAGATGCTCTTTCTCGCCCACTGCCTCGCGGTGGTCGTCGTGGTGCGGCTGGGGCTGACGATGCTTTCCTACAACCGGGTGCGCCGTGTGGTGACGCGGCTCGACGCGAGCGAGCCGGCCGGCATCGGGGACCTCAGGCGCGTCGCCTGGGGCGTTGCGGCCGCGGCGCGGCTGGTGCCGGGCGCAAGCTGCCTCACCCAGGCGCTTTCCGGCCAGTATTTGCTTGCCCGCCAGGGCAACGCTTCGAAGATCCGCATCGGCATCGAGCGCGATACCGGCACTGAATTGAAGGCGCATGCCTGGCTGGTCAGCGGCGACCATATCGTGCTTGGCGGCTCGCTTGGCAGGTTTACCCATCTCGTCGACCACGGCCAGTGACCGATGAGCGGCGTCGCCGGAATTCTGCTCAGGCAGGAAGGCAAGCCGGCGGCCGCGGCCGATATCCAGCGCATGCTTGCCCGCATGCAGCATCGCGCGCCTGACGGCAGTTCGTGGTGGATGGACCAGGGCGTCGTTCTTGGCCACGCCTGGCTCAACACCACAGATGAAGCCGGCCCCGGCCCGCAGACGATGGCCGGCGGCAAGCTCGCGATCACGGCGGACTGCCGCCTGGACAATCGCGAAGAATTGCTGGCCAGGCTCGGCGTCAGGGACAGCTCTGTTGCCGACGCCCTGCTGTTGATGCGCGCCTATCTGCGCTGGGGCGAAGCCTGCCCCGAACATCTGCAAGGCGATTTTGCATTTGCCATCTGGGACGGCGAGCGCCAGCAGCTGTTTTGCGTGCGCGACCATTTTGGCGTCAAACCCTTCTACTACCATTCGAGCGACCGGCGCTTCGTCTTTGCCTCGGAGATCGGGCCGATCCTCGATGTCGGCGGCGTCGACATGCGCATCAGCGAGCACCAGATTTCGGGATTTCTGGCCGGGCTGCCCGACGATCCGCGATCGACCGCCTACGCCGACATCTTCCGCCTGCCGGCGCGCCACAGCCTGACGGTGACCGGCAACCAGGTGGTGTTGCGCCGCTACTGGCAGATCGAGCCGTCGCGGAGGCCGATGCGCGCGGACGCGGCCGAAGAATTCCGCCATCTGTTTTCGCAATCGGTCCGCAACCGCATGCGTGGCACGCCGGCGGTCGGGGCGATGCTGAGCGGCGGGCTCGATTCCTCCTCGATCGCCTGCGTGGCAGGCCTGCAGAATGCCGCGCAGCGAAAGCCGAGGCTGCCGACCTTCTCGCTGGTGTTCGAAAAGGGTTCGCCGATGGACGAGCGGCCTTTCATCGAAGCGGTGCTTGGGCAGCAGAAGGTCGACGGCACCTTGATTTCAGTCGGCAATTACGCCCCTTTCGCCGAGTTCGAACGCATCCTGGAAGAGCAGGAAGAAACATTCCTGGCGCCTGGCCTGTCGCTGACCCGCGACATCTACCGGACCGCGGGCGCCAAGGGCATGAAAGTGCTGCTGGACGGCCATGGCGGCGACGAGGTGGTTTCGCAGGGCCACGGCCATCTGCACGAACTCGCCGACGCCGGCAGATGGATGGAGCTGTGGCGCGAGCTGCGCAGCGCCTCCAACACCTATGGCGACGGCATGCTCGGCCTCTACTACCAGTTTCTCACCCTTTATGGGCCGGCCTGGCGCATCGCGAAAATCAGGCGGTTCGCGAACCGTGCGCTCAGCAAATTGCGGCGCCATCCCGCTGGACGGCCGGCGACAAGCTGGCGCGGCCTGATTAATCCGGATCTGGCGAGGCGGACGGACCTCGTCGAGCGGTTTCGTCGGGCCGGCTACATGCCGCCCGCGGTCAGCGCCAGCGAGACCTTGACCCATCGCTGGCTGCTGTCGAACGGCATGGTGCCGCACGCATTCGAGGTTCTCGACAAGGCCGCCGCCAATTTCGGCGTCGAGCCACGCTATCCCTTCTGGGACAAGCTGCTGGTCGAGTTCTGCCTGGCGCTGCCCGGCGCGGAAAAGCTGAACCAGGGCTTTGGCCGTTCGGTGCTGCGGCGCGCCATGGAAGGGATTCTGCCGCCGGCGGTGCAGTGGCGGCGTGACAAGATCGATTTCACCTCCAATCTGGTCAAAGGCATGCTCGGCAACCACCGCGATCTTCTCGACAAGGTGCTGGTGGCGGATGCGGCGCTGATTGCCCCTTACGTCAACCTGCCCGAAGTGACCGCCGCTTATGGCCGGATCTCGCGGCAACCGGACGAAGCCACCTTGCCCGATGTCCAGTATGTCTGGCGCTCAATCGCGCTGTCGCTGTGGCTGCGGCAGGTGCAACTGCGCGGGAGCCATGCATGATGCCGGCCAACATGTCGCTCGCCGCCGATGACCGGCATCCAAGCGCTGCCCGCGCGCAGCACTTCTACAGGGCTTATGGCCTGACTATCGCTTCGCAGATAGAATTGCCCGAACTCGAGCCGAGCGCGCCGGCCTCTGTCGATGTCCTGATCACGGTCGGCCCGATCGACCGGCCAAAACCCTCGCCCGAGACCGGAACCGCTTTCCGCTTCGAGCCGCGGCAGCAATATCTCGCGTGGCAGACGGTCGGCGCCTTCCTGATCACCGACGCCTGCCGCATCGAGGTCGAGCCGGCGCCTGATGTCGACGATGCGCTGCTGGCGTTTCCGCTGCTCGGCCCGGTCATGGCGCTGCTCTTGCACCAGCGCGGCCTGCTCATCCTGCATGCCAGCGCCATTGCCGTCGGCAGCAAGAGCGCTGTTTTCATGGGCGACAAGGGCGCCGGCAAATCGACGACGGCGAGCGCGATGATCCGCGCCGGACATCGCTTGCTGACCGACGATGTCGTGGCGCTCGATCTCACCGAACAGCCGATGATCGTTCCGGGCTTTCCGCAACTAAAACTCGCCGCCGATGCCGCCGCCGCCATACCGCTCGGCCAAGCAGAGATACGTCCGCAGGTGCATGCGGCCATCGACAAGATGCAGCATCGCCTGCATGGGGGATTTTCGGCAGATGCGGTGCCTGCGACGCGGATCTACATCCTCGAGCGCGGCGACAAGGCCGCGATCACGCCGCTGCCGAGCATCGGTGCCCTGCCGGCAATCATCAAATTCTCCTATGTGACGCGGTTCGGCCGTCCGGCGCTCGTCGGCGATTTTGCCACGACGCATCTTCGCCAATGCGCGGCGCTGGCCAGCCAGATCGGAGTCTGCCGCCTCGAAGTGCCGACCGGGCTTGAGCGCATCGACGAAGCCATCGCCCTGATCGAAAACGATCTGACGGCCGGCAACCGGCCGCGGTGACGAGACATGTCGGCATCGAAGATTTTTGAGCTGTCGTTCTACCGTGACGTTGCCGGCTTAGGCGCCGTCATGGCCAGGATCGGCGGGCGCAGAACGCTAACGGCGCTGCTGTTCCTGATCCTCGGAAGCCTGACCGAAGGCATCTCGATCCTGCTTCTGGTGCCGCTGCTGCATCTGGTCGGACGGCCCGAGCAGAATTTTGCGGTCAAGCTGCCGAACAACGAGTTCGTGCGCTGGCTGGCGCCGGACGGGACGCTGCAATTGACGACGGTGCTTTGCCTGCTGGTCGGGCTTGTCGCGCTGCAAGCGGCGTTCAACCGCTACAAATCCGTCTACATGGCGCGGCTGCTGCTCGACTTCATCAACCGCCTGCGGATGAATTTGTTCGAGAGCATCGGCAGGGCGCGCTGGGGCATTTTTGCCCGCATGCGCAGCTCCGATCTCGACCATGCGCTGACCGGCGACATCGACCGCGTGCAGTCGGCGGCGTTCTCGCTGCTGATGCTGGTGCAGATCGCAGTGCTGTCGGCAGGCTATCTCGTGGTGTCGCTGTTCATTTCGCCTGTCATGACCGCGTTCGCCATCGTCATCGGCATAATCATGTTCCTGGCGCTGCAACCATTTCGGGCGCGGGCCAGCGCCTTCGGTCGGGTTTTGACCACCAATCGCCAGGAGCAATACCGCACGGTCTCGGAGTTTCTCGGCGGCATCAAGGTGGCCAAGAGCCTGAATGTCGAGGCGACCTATTACGCGCAGCTTCGCGCGACGCTAGAGAAGATGAAGACGGACAACATCAATTATGTCCGCAACAGCACTATCGGCACGGCTTTGTTCCAGGTCGCCAGCGTCATCGGCCTCAGCCTGTTCATCTATGTCGCTTTGGTCCGCTTCAATCTCTCGCTGGCGGAGATCGTCGTGCTGCTTTTGGTATTCATGCGCATTGCGCCGCGCTTCATGGATATGCAGATGCAGGCGCAGCAGGTGCTGATCAATCTGCCCGCCTACGCTTCGATGCGCGACATGCAGGCGCGTTTCGATGCCGAGCGCGAACCGGCGAGCGCGGAATCCGACGCCAAGCTGTCGCTCGATATCGGGCTCAACATCCGCAATGTTTCCTTTGCCTATGAGGCCGGCGGCAAGCCGGTGGTGAGCGACGTCACCTTCGGCCTGCCTGCCGGCAAGGTGACGGCGCTGATCGGGCCGTCAGGTTCGGGCAAGAGCACGCTTGCCGACATGCTGCTCGGCCTGCTTGAGCCGAGCGCGGGCAAGATCCTCGCCGACGGGGTCGAGATCAGTGCTGCCAACCGGCGGCGCTGGCGCGATCAGGTGGCCTATGTACCGCAGGACGTGTTCCTGCTGCACGACACCATCGCCTCCAACCTGCGCCTCGCCGCGCCGCAAGCCAGTGACGAGGAACTGTGGGCCGCGCTGCGCTCCGCGCATGGCGCCGACTTCGTCGAACGGCTGGAACTGAAGCTCGACACGGTGGTCGGCGATCGCGGCGTGCGGCTTTCGGGCGGCGAACGCCAGCGCATTGCGCTGGCGCGCGCGCTGCTGCGCAAGCCCTTGCTGCTCATTCTCGATGAGGCGACCAGCGCGCTCGACTGGCAGAACCAATCCCTGATCGCCAAATCGATCGATGGGTTGCGCGGTTCGATGACGATCCTGACCATCGCGCACAGGCCATCGATGATAGCCTTCGCCGACTGGGTGGTTGCGATCGAAACCGGCCGGATCGTCGAAGTCGGGCAATATCAGAGGTTGAAGGCGAAGGCCGGCAGCCGCCTGTCCAAAATGCTTTCAGGCGAGCAATCAGAACCGGAGCCGGCCGAGGCAAGCTGAGTCCGGCTGCAAGAAGATCCGAGGCCGGCACTGCGCCGCCCTCAGCCTGTGTTCAATGCACGCTGCGCCTGGCCGAGAGCTTCTTGCCTTCGGCCGCCTTTTCCGCGCCCACGCTTCGTTCGGCGTCGCGAGCCCTGTCGGCCGATGTCGGCGCGGTCCTGGCGATCATCACATAGACCAGCAGGAAATAACCGATCTGGATGAGGACAGCGCAACCAATGACGCGAAGCACCGTTGTGGTGACCGTCGCGCCGTCGGCATAGGACCACGCGACTACAATCGCGAGGGCGAAAACCATTCCAATGACGAATTTTGGTAATGACATGATCGGCGGCCCGTCAACCGGCCCGAGCATGCAAAAGCGATGACTTACCCACCCGAGTATCTCCCCATTCGCCATGCGAGCTTATTCAGCTGCTCTTTTTCGGCCGGTTGCTTCCGGCCCTCCCAACCCATCCAGACTCTAACAGAAATAATTTGCGACTCTATTAAGGCGCGAAACTGACAGCAAGGGCAACCGGGGATAATTTTCAGTCCGCAAGGGCGCTGGACTCTGCCATGCTGCGATGCACACGCAGGGGTGGTGGCCTAACTCGCCACGCAATTTATGCTGCAGTAGAATGTATGATGTTGATTAGTATTTTATTTGATTACATTAGCAAAACGATGGATTCAAAAATCAGTTAAAGCCATTCTCTCTGCGGCAAAGGACGATTCGCCCAAAATCGGCCCCAAAACGGCACTGCATTTTCTTGTGTTGCTCGTTGTTCGTCACAAACGTGCCATAAAGGGCAAAATTTGGGCAGGAGACGTTTATTATTTAGTCAATTCATGACGTGACTATTTCACTCGTATGGGAAATTGTGTGTTGCGCTGCAGCATTTTTTTGGTATCGTGACATAAACCATCCGTTCAACGTATGGAGCTTTTGCATGAGGGATGTTGCCAAGTCGGCCAATGCGGCATTTTCGCAGGTCGGCGTAGATTTTCCGCCACCAATCGGCGGGCTGCTAAAGCGCAGTTTCGATATTTTCGGTTCACTTATCGGCCTGGTGGCGCTCAGCCCACTGTTCCTGATGGTGGCCCTTCTGGTCAAGCTTTCCGACGGTGGCTCGATCTTCTACGGACACAAGCGAATCGGACGCGGCGGTCGGATTTTCCCCTGCCTCAAGTTCCGCACCATGGTCGAAGACGGCGAACGCGTGCTGACCGCTTATCTGGCGGCCAATCCGGAAGCCAACGCCGAGTGGATCGCGACCCGCAAGCTGAAGAACGACCCGCGCGTCACCCGCGTCGGCGCAGTTCTGCGCAAGCTCAGCCTCGACGAACTGCCGCAGATCATCAACATCCTGCAGGGCGACATGAGCCTTGTCGGGCCTCGTCCCGTGGTGCGCGACGAGCTCGAGATCTATGGCAGCGCCGCGGTCTATTATTTGAAGTCGCGGCCGGGCCTGACCGGGCTCTGGCAGGTCAGCGGACGCAACGATGTCTCCTATGACAGCCGCGTTGCGTTCGATCGCCACTATGTCGAGAACTGGTCGCTGTTCGAAGACGTTCGCATCATCCTCAAGACCGTGCCAGCGGTATGGATGTCGCGCGGTTCCTACTGACCGACCGCAACGGGTCAGCAATCGGGCCGGTCCGGCCCGAAGTCAATCCGGCCCCAAGCCATGCGGCGACGGGCCGGTCTTGCATTGCAGCCGCGGTGGTCAACCGCTGCGGCAGGCCTATCGGGCGGATGGGGCCAAAAACGGATCGGAAACGTTCAGTTGAAAACAGACATATCAGCGTATTTTCGCCTTGCCGGCCCGATGCGGCCGGCACGGCTCGTCGCCACGTGCCTCGCACTTTCGCTCACGGTTCCGGCCATGGCCGACGAGTACAGGCTCGGCTCGCAGGACAAGCTCAACATCCGCGTCGCCGAATGGCAGACCGTCGAAGGCACGTTCCGTGACTGGTCGGCGGTGAACGGCGAGTATTCGGTCGGTCCGGCCGGCAATTTGTCGGTGCCGTTCGTCGGCGAATTGCCGGCTGCCGGCAAGACCACGTCGGAGATTGCGGCGGCTGTCAGCGTCGCCTTGCAGCGCAAACTTGCCTTGTCGGACAAGCCGGAAGCCTCGGTGGAAATGGTGCAGTTCCGGCCGTTCTATATCTCGGGCGAAATCCAGACGCCTGGCCAGTTCCCCTATGTGCCCGAGCTGACCGTGTTGAAGGCGATCAGCATAGCCGGCGGCATCAGGCGCAGCGCCGACTACGGCTCGCAGCTCGGCAAGGACCTGGTCACCGCCAAGGGCAATTTCGACATTTACGACGACCAGCGCGTGCGGCTGATCGTCAGGCGTGCACGCATCGATGCCGACCTCGCGGGACAGGCGAGCTTCGAGGCGCCGAAAGAGGTCGAGGGCGATCCGCGGTTGCCGACCATCGTCGCCGACGAAATGCAGATCCTGACCTCCGACCAGAAGGCGTTGAAGCTGAAGCTGCAGGCGCTCGACGATTTGAAAGGGGTCCTGCAGTCCGAAATCGAAGCGCTGCAGAAAAAGATCGTCAACCAGCAGAAGCAGGTCGACCTGGCGCAGCAGCAGGCGGACAGCATCGGTCCGCTGGCGCAAAAGGGCCTGGTCGCCAACGCGCGCCTGCTGTCCTCGCAGCAATCGGTCACCGACCTGCAAGGCAAGATCCTGGACTATGAGACGGCGATCCTCACCGCCAAGCAGTCGATCAGCAAAGCGACGCAGGACGCCATCGATGCCCAGAACACGTTGAGCTCGAGCCTTGCCGCCGACCGGCAGCAGGTCGAGGCCGACCTGAACGAGGCGGCACTCAGGGTCAACATGCAAAAGGGGCTGATCACCCAGGCATCGGATCCCGCCACGACTGCCGCCATCACAAACAACAGTGAAGAGCCGACGCTCACCTATTCGCTGGTGCGCGTTGCCGACGGCAAGACCAGCGAGATCGACGCCAAGGAAGACACGCCGGTGCTGCCGGGCGACGTCATCAAGGTGAAGCTGGCGCCGACGGCCAGCCAGTAGCTCTCGCCGCTCGGGCTCGCGCGACGAGACTGACACGACGGGGCAGGAGGAATGCATTCGGCTCGTTCGCGCCAAGGGCGCGGGCGAGCAATTCCGTTTCGACCGCTTGAAGGCATCCCATGCAACCCGCCGCCCCGCGCCACGTCTACCTCAATCTCGACGCCATCCGCGGCGTGGCGGCGATCAGCGTGATGCTCTACCACTTCTCGCCGTTCCTGGCCGAGGGCAAGGTGCTGCCGTCGAGCTATCTGGCGGTCGACCTGTTCTTCCTGCTCAGCGGCTTCGTCATCGCGCATGCCTATGACCGCAAGATCGAGAACGGCATGGGTTTCGGCACGTTCGTGGCGATCCGCCTGATCCGTCTCTACCCGCTTTACCTTGCCGGCACGCTGCTTGGCTTCTTCTATCTCATGGTCAAGAACCGGCTGATCCCGGCCGAATACATGCCGATCTCCGAGATTGGCACGATGCTGACGACAGGCATGTTCTTCATCCCGCTGGTCAGCGATGCCTATCACACCATCTTTCCGCTCAATCCGGCGTCGTGGTCGCTGTTCTTCGAGCTGATCGTCAACATCGCCTATGTCGCCGTCTTCGTCCTGCTGACGAAACGTGTTCTGACAGTCCTCATCGCCGTCAGCCTCGTGCTGCTGGTAGTCGCCTCGATCGTGGCCGGCACGCTCGACTTCGGCATGACCGGCTCGACCATCATCAGCGGGCTGCCGCGCGTCTGTTTCTCGTTCTTTCTCGGTGTGCTGCTTTGCCGGTCCATGGCGCGCTATCAAAGCGGGCTCGGGTTCCTGCGGCATGGCTGGTGGGTCGAGGCCGCGATCGCGCTGACGCTTGTCGTTTTCGCCATCGCACCGGACGGCGGCGCGCGCGTCGCCTATGATCTCGCCTGCATCGTCTTCGTTTTCCCGGCCCTGGTGGTGGTCGGCGCCGTAGCGCCGACGGCTCCACGCCTGTCAGGCCTCTACGGCTGGCTCGGGCGGATTTCCTACCCGATCTACATCATCCACACGCCGATGCTGATGATCATCGCCGGCGCCGGCAAGGCCGCCGCGATCGACCCGTTCGCGCACCATCCCTGGTTCGGAATCGTCATGGCGGCTGCGGTCATCGTCATCGCCGACATTTCCACGCGGATCTATGACGAGCCGTTGCGGCGTTTCCTGCAACGGCTGATGCTGCGCAAGCGGGCCGTCGCCTGATCCCCGAGGATGGCCGCATATAGCGGGGACTTTCGCCCTACAGTACCCCCACCCTTAATCCCTCCCCACAAGGGGGAGGGAGACTTCGTTTGTGCTTACCTCGGCATATTACTGATGTTCAGCTGAGCCTGATCCGCAAAGGCGCGGGAGGGTTAGGGTGGGGTCCCGCTTCGCAAGAATCTATTTTGCGGCTGTCAGACGCGTGCCGGCATACGGCCGTTGGTGGCCTTTTCGTCCTGCACCGGAGCATAGATCCGACTTGCCCTGGCAACCGGCACCGGGCGCAGCTTGAACAGGCCGTAATAGACGATGAACGAGGCCATGAAATAGGGGCCGAGGATCTCGACCTCGAAGAAGGAGCGGATCAGCATCATGCCGACCGCGCCGGCAAGCACCACCGAATCGGCACTCCAATCGCCGAACACCACTTTCGAGACATGGCCATAGAAGGAGCGCAGGATGATCAGCGCCAGCATGACCACGCCGACGAAGCCGAGCTCGACCAGCGTCTCGATATAGGTGTTGTGGAAATGGAAGCCGGTGCGGGTCGAGATGTAGAACTCCGCCCACAGCCGTTCCGGATCGGCAAAGCCCTGTATCCAGTAGGCGGCATAGCCATAGCCGAGCAGCGGACGCTGCTGTGCGGCTTCCCAACCCTGTTCCCAGAGATAGGTGCGGCCGGTCAGCGTCGAATCCTTGCCGAAGATGCCGAGCACGACGTCGAGCAGGCCGAGGTTCAGCGCGGCCACCACACCCGCCACCAGCGCGCCGGCGCCGACGACGAACAGCACGCGGCGATAACGGCGCGACAGAACCTTGCTCATGGTGAGCAAGGCAACGACGCCGATCACCGCCGGCAACGAAGCAACCGACGTCGCCGAATGGGCGATCGCCAGCAGATAGACCGACAACAGCATGATCGGCGCGGTCCACACGAAGCTCATCCAGTTGCGCCGGTAGAAGGCCAGAAAAGCAAGGCAGAAGAAGATGCCCAGCGAGGCGAAGAAGCCGATCTGGTTCTTGGAGCCGAAGGCGCCGACGAAATTGGTGGTGCCGTCGATCGTGTCGAGCGCATAGGCGCCGACTTTCAGCGAGTAAAGCAGCACGATGAAGATGCCGATCAGCGAGCCCAGCACCAGTGCGCGTGTGCTGATGGTGCGCGCGGCGATGTAGGCGCACAGAATGTGGGAGAAATACTGCAGCCCCGCCCGCGCGCTGGTGCCGGCCGCTTGCGACCAGAACAGCGACAGGCAGACATAGGTGACAAAGAGCAGCGGCAACCAAGCGCTGGAAAGATCGCGCGCGAAGCGCCGGTAATCGACGAACAGCAGCGGCAGCCACACCAGATAGTAGGCGAGGATCAGGATCTGGCCGAAATTGGTGGAATAGGCGAAGGCAAAGACCGACACGGCAACGGCAAAGGCGGCATAGGCCTTGTTGTTGTCCGGATCGATCAGAATGGATTTCGGGATCTTCATGCCGGATCTTTCATCCGTTGGTCTCGGAAGCAGGCGCAAACGCCCACAGCGGCTTTCCGGCACCGATTGTGCACTGCAGCATAATCTAGCGCCCTATCGCCGGCGGCTCAACCGGAAATGTTGTCACGGGCAAAAGGCGCGCCAGCCAAAACGACCATGCAACAGCCAAGTGGCGTGAATACGGCCTGCTCCCTCAAAATCCAGGGGGTGGCGGCTACCACAGCGCTCCGCCGGTGACCTGAATGTTTTCCATGGTGATGCCCTTGGCCAGATCCGAGCACAGGAACACGGCGAGCGCCGCAATCTCCTGCGGCTGCAGCAGGCGCTGCTGCGGATTGCCTTTGGCGATCTCGGCCATGGCTTCTTCCGCCGTACGGCCCTTGCCCTCGCGCTCGACGACCTGCGCCACATTGCGGCGCATCAGTTCGGTCTCGACCCAGGTCGGGCTGATCATGACGCAGGTGACGCCGTGCGCCGCGCCCTCCAGCGCCACGCAACGGGTGAGGCCGAGCAGGCCGGCCTTGGAGGCGCAGTAGGCTGGATTGTCCTTCCAGCCGACGGTGGCGGCGGTCGAGCCTATGTTGACGATGCGACCCCAGCCGCGCTCGATCATGCCTGGCAACACGGCTCGGGTGACGCGGAAGGCACCGGTGAGGTTGGTGTCGACGATCTTGTCCCAGAGCGCGTCGGAATGGCCGCAGACCGGCTGCTCGGCGGTGGTTCCGGCGGCGTTGACCAGGATGTCAGCCTGTCCGATTGCGGCTTGCACATCGGCTGCAAACCGGTTGGTCACCTCGCTGTCGCGGACATCCAGATGCGCGGCATGGACCCTGGTGCCGTGGGCCGACAGGGCCGCGCGCACGCGCTCGATTTCGTCGGCGCCCGGGTAGTAGGCGGCGTCCGATCTATCGGCGTCGGCGGGCGCAATGTAGGAGCCGACAGCGACATTGGCGCCAGCTTGCGCCAGCGCCGTGGCAATGGCGAAGCCCATGCCGGAGAACCCGCCGGTGACGATCGCGCTGCGGCCGGAAAGGTCTGTCATGGGTGGCCGGTCTCCGATGCCGAAATCCGATGCGCTATTCATAGGCTGGCGCCGGCAAGGAGCGCTACCTTGCCGGCGACATGGTCACAAAATCAGTTTCCTTAAAGCGGCTTTCCCAGCCACTCGCGATAAAACCCTTCGAGGTCCGGTTGGAAATCGTGGACGATCGGATAGCCGGGCGCCGCAGCCTCGACCTCGTGCATGGTGCCGCATTGCGGGCAGATGAATTCGCGGATCTCCATCCACTGCGGATCGGGAATATCGCTGTTGGGATAGATTTCGCGCAGGGCCTCCTCGGTGTTGCGCACGATGATCGCAGCCTTGAGCTTCCAGTTCTTGCGATAGTCGCCGAAGGAGTGGCCGCATTCGCAGCGCGTCACGCGCTCATCGCCGCTCTGGCAGATGAACAGATGGTCCGAGACCGGCAGCAGGATGGGGTCTTTCCAGCCGACGCGGTCCTGCAGCACCGCGACATATTTGAAGAAGCGGTCGTCGTCCTTGTAGGCGCTCATGACGCGGCGCGTCTGCGGCCAGGGCAGCGTGCCCGCGACCAGATCGGCAATGACTTCCTTGCTGTATGAGGTCATGGCTTTGCTCCCGGCATGAACATCGATTTGGCGTCGACGTTCCAGAAATCGCTGAAATCCTTGGTGAAGCGCGACGACAGTTTTATCGCACTGGCGTACATTTTCTTCACCTCGGGCGCGAAGTCGGCCTTTTCGACACGGCTGCGCTCGGTGGCGATCCACTCCGACACCGGCTTTGCCTGGGCGAGCCGTTTGGCGCGCATTTCGGCGCGGTGGCGCTTGGTGGCTTCGAGATTGGCGACGGGATAACCCTCCTCATCCTCGTCCAGCATGATGCCGAAAATGCCCTCGGCCGCTTCCTTGGTGAGATAGCCATTCTCGACATCCATGGCCGTCTTGAGCGGATCGCGCTCCAGCACGTCGCCGTAGCCGCCACCGCCATTGTAGGAATGGGTGAAGACGTCGCCGGTCTTGTGCGGGGCGGTGATGTAGGGCCCCTCCATCGTCACATGCTCGCCCTGAAACCGCAGTTCGAGTTCCGAACGGTGCGGGTTGGTGCCGGTGTGATGCGCCAGCGGCGCGCCCTTTGCGGCGAGCTCGAAGATGTTGGAGTTGCGCACCGCGCGATGCTTCTGGCAGGTCGGCGCCGGATAGCCGCCGCACATGCCGCCATTGTCCAAGACGCGAGACGAATGCTCCGAGGTCACCAGCCGCAAATGATCAGTCTTGCTGACCAGCCAGGTCGAGATGAAGGAGCAGCCACCGCGATATTTGCCGGCGCCGCCGGAATTGGGAACGATCGAGCGGCCGATATAGAGCATCGGCATGTTCTGTTCCCAGATCTCGATGTTGCCCATGTCGGATTCGGGGTTCCAGCCGACATAGGCGGTGTCGAGCCCGTCCTTGATGGCCAGTGCACCGGAGCCTGCGGCCGCGCATTCGAAATGCGCCATGCCGAACAGCTTGCCGTACTGGCTGGTGCCGCCCATTTCGATCATCGGGCTGTTGACCTGGCCGACGAAAGCTTCCTCGACGAAGCCGCGTCCGATGAAGGAGCGCGACAGAAGCCGCTGGAAGACGCCATAGGCTGGCAGCAGCAAGGCCCATGAGGTGGCGGTCGCCACCATTTCATTGTCGGGGTTGGTCCAGGTGCCGTGTGGCAGTTTCAGCTCGGTCGCCATCCAGGCGCCGTCATTGACCAGGCCTTCGAAATTCATGTGCTGGGTCAGCGTCACGAACATGCCGCCATCCATGCCGGCCGGCGTGCAGTTCATCGAATGGTAGCCCCAGGGCTGCGTGCCCTCGAAATCCATGATGATCTTGCCGTCGGTGGTGATCTCCATCTCGATCGGGATGTTGTAGAGCCAGTCGGGATCGCCGAGCGGCTGGTAGCCCGGCTTGCCGGCGGTGACGTGGCCGTAGAAAGTGTGGCCGCGATAGATGCCGGGGACGGTGAGCTGGCGCGTGCGGGCGAGCTGGGCGCGACGGCCCTCCTCGATGAATTCCTTCGACACCTGCATCCAGTAGTCGAGGCCGATCTCGTCGATCAGCGCCTTGACGCTTTCGCGCATGTCGATGCAGGAGGCGACCTTGGCCTTTTCGTCGAGCACCCAGTAGATCGGCATGCGCAGATTGCGCTCGCAGCGAATGACATAGTCGCGGCGGATCTCGTCATTCTCGCCGACCTTTTCGGCGCAGACGAACAGGCCTTCGGTGAAGCGTTCCTGTGCCAGCGCCACGTCGCCGCCGGGCGTGATGCCGCCGGCCTCGAGCTCGTGGCAGACGGCGCCCGCCCAGCCGACCAGTTTGCCGGAATGGAAGATCGGCACCACGTCCATCACGTCAGGCACCTGGACGGTGCCAATGAAGGCGTCGTTGTTGGCGAAGATGTCGCCCTCGCGAATGCAGGGGTTTTCCTCGTAGCCGTTGCGGATCATCCACTTGATGAACCTGCTCATCGTGTGCACGTGCACCATGATGCCGTTGGAGAGCGCAATCGCATCGCCTTCCGGCGTGTAGATGGCGACGACCATTTCGCCGACTTCGCGCACGCCGGGCGAAGCCGAGATGCGGCGGGCCATTTCGCGTGCCGACACGCAATAGGCGCGCAGCTTGGTGTGCAGCGTCTCGAACTTCAGTGGATCCTGGTTGCGCAGATGGAGTTCGGTGATGCCGTCATAGCAGCCGGTCTCTTCCATGAGCCGTTCGGATTCGATCAGCCGTTCGCGGATGCGCAGGGCGGAGGCGGGTTTGTCCAGCATGGCGTTCGCCCTTCTCAAGCGTGGGTGTAGTGCAGCAGCGTCCATTCATCGACATGGACACGGTCTTGCGGGTGAACGACGAGCGTTGTCGCCGGGTGTTCGATGATGGCCGGGCCGATGACCTCATGGCCGGGCTGCAAAAGGTCCATCTCGTAGAGATTGGCCTTGTGCCAGCGCCCGCCAATATAGGCCTCGCGCACGCCCTTGTGCGCCGATGCCGGATCCGACTTGCCGAGCGGGCGCTTCAAGAGCACCGGCTTGACCTTGTCGGCGGTGGCGATGAGGCCGAGCTCGGTGATCGAGAAGCCGGCTTCGCCATAGCGCGAGACGCGATGGTTGACCTTGGCATAGACCGCTTCGAACTCGTCGATCACCTTGCGCATATCGTCGGCGGAATTGATGGCCGACAGCGGCGCCATCACTTCGACGTCCTCGAGCTGGCCGGTGTAGCGCATCATCAGGAACGGCACGGTCTTGATCTTCTCGCGTGCGTGGCCGTCCTCGATCATTTCGTCGACCGCCGCCTTGGTCAGATCGTCCCAGACAGTGGTGACCTTCTTGCCGAAGGCGGTGAGCTCGTCATCGCTGGCCCGCGCGCCGATGTCGTGCTGCGTCGACACGGAGTGGCGGCGCATGAAATCGGCGGTGGTGCAGCCGAATGCCGAGAAGGCGGCGGCGAACTGAAAGGTGATGATATCCTTGAAGCCGATGCCCCTGGAGCATCCGGCGAGATGCAACGGACCCGAGCCGCCATAGGAGAGCAGCGTGAACTCCGAGGGGTGGATGCCCTGGCCGGAGATGACGCGGCGCAACGCATTGTTGGCGTCGGCCTCCAGCATGTCGATCATGCCTTCGGCGGCTTCCTCCAACCCGACGCCCAAAATGTCGGAGCATTTCTCCTGGAAGGCCTTGCGGGCCTTCTCGACCTGCAGCACGACCTTGCCGCCGAGGAAATAGTGCGGGTTGAGGCGGCCGAGGATTGCGTCGCAATCGGCAATGGTGGGTTCGGTGCCGCCTTTGGCGAAGCAGATCGGGCCGGGATCGGAGCCCGCGCTTTCCGGCCCGAGCGAGACTTTCTTGGTCAGCGGGTCGACCTTCAGGATCATGCCGGCGCCGGCGCCGATCGTGTCGAGATGCAGCGTCGGCACGTTGAGCTTGAAGCGGTCCATCAGCGGCTCATTCTCGATCCGCGTCTGGCCGCGGGTGATGACACCCATGTCGAAGGAAGTGCCGCCCATATCCGAGCAGATCAGCGAGTCGTTGCCGATCAGCTTGCCGACATAGGCCGCACCGAGGATGCCGCCGATCGGGCCGGAGATCATGGTTTCATGCAGGCGCGGATGGTTGATCGAGGTCAGGCCGCCGAAGGAGAGCAGCGTCTGCACGCCATATTTGAAGCCGTATTTCTTGGCGACGTCCTCGATGCCCTTGAGCTGCTTGCGGCCGCGCGAGGTGGCATAAGCCTCGATCAGCACCGAGTTCAGGCGCGACTGCTCGCGGATGACCGGGCGGACCTCATGGCTGGTGTAGACGCGGATATCGGCGCCGGCAGCAGTGACCTCCTCGCGGCAGATCTCGGCGATGCGCTTCTCATGCGTCGGATTGACGTGCGAGAAGATCGTCATGATGCAGATGCCCTCGACCTTGTCGGCGATGAGCTTTTTGGCGGCGAGGTGCACCTCGTGCTCGTAGAGCGGCAGGATGATGTCGCCGAACTGGTCGATGCGCTCGGTGACGCCATGAGTGCGGCGGCGCGGCACCAATGGATCGGGATGCTGGTGGGTCACCGCATGCAGGCGGTCGGCATAGGAATAGTCGGCCCAGGCCTGCAGGCCGCGGCCCATCAGGATCATGTCCTCGAGGCCCTTGGTGGTGATCAGGCCAAGCTTGCGGCCGGTGCGCGACAAGAGCGTGTTGAGCATGCCGGTGCCGGAATAGAGCACGACGTTGACGCCGGAAAAGAGCGTCTCCAGCGAGATGCCCCAGGCATCGGCCGCGTCTTCGGCGGAGGCAAGGAAGCCTTCGGCCTCGTCCTTCGGCGTGGTCGCCGATTTGCCGATCTTGAAGTGGCCGTCCTGATCGACAAGGATGGTGTCGGTCATGGTGCCACCGGCGTCGATGCCGATAACGATGGGGTTGGTAGTGATCTGGTCCACGGGTCGCCTTCCCTCTTCGAGAATGACCGCAGGCTAGAGGCTCGGTGCCGGATCGCGCCATATGCCTAAAGACACAATGACCGTGCGGCTGACATCGCCGAGAAAAGGGCATGCGCATGAGCACTATCTGGGGGCCGCTGGCAAAGGCGATCGCCGCCACCGGTACGGACAGGCATGTCGACTGCCTGATCGACCTGATCGGCGCGGACATCGACCATGATCTGGTGACGGTGACACGCTATTCGGCCACGCAGACGCCGGAGTTCATCAAACACCGGCGCTTCTCCGACGAGATGGTGCAGCGCTATCTCGCCAGCTACTACGTCTTCGACCCTTTCTACGCCTCGTGGCGACGCAAGCGCAGGCTGGGCATCCTGCCGCTCAAGGGCCTGGCCGACGAGGAAGCCAAGCGTGGCCAGTACATAGCCGGCTTCCTGGCGCAGTCGGAAATCTGCGACGAGGTCGGCATCATGCTGGCCGATGGCGGCGACTGGTGCCTCGGCATTTTCCTCGACCGTTCGACGGCCTCCTTCAAGGACAGCGAGATTGCGCTGCTGGATGAGCGGTTGCCGGTGTTCGAAGCCTTGCATGCGCTGGACACCAAGGCGCGCGGAGCCGAATTCTCCCGCACCTCGGCACCGACCGGCCCCGGCGCCTCGCCCCGGCAAGAGCCGACCATCCCTGCAAGCCTGTGGCCGGAGCTTTCGCTGCGCGAGCGCGAACTGGTGCAACTGATCCTGGCGGGTCATCCGACCGCCAACATCGCCGGGCGGCTCGGCATCACCGTCGGAACGGTAAAGAACCACCGCCGCCGCATCTACGAAAAGCTCGACATCACCACTGAGCGGGAACTGTTCTTGCAGTTCTTCCAGCATCGCGCCGACGGCTAGGAACTGGTCACCTCTGGCTGACCCCGCGTCCCCCGACGGATGGTATCGATGAGGGCGCGGAGCGCCGGCGCCATCTGCCGCTGCGCCGGATAACAAAGGTAGTAGCCAGGAAAGGGCGCCGACCAGGCCTCGAGCAGCGGGACGAGACGTCCTTCCGCGATATGCGCTTCGATCAGATGTTCGCTGGCGAAGGCGATGCCGAGCCCGTCGACCGCCGCCTGCACGCCAAAATCCTTCTGGCTCGCAATGACGGGCCCTTCCACGGCGACCTCGAACCACTTGCCGTCCGCCATGAACTCCCATTTGTACGGGGTCGCCTGGCCAGGCCATCGCCAGCCGATGCAGCTGTGGGCGAGCAGGTCGCGTGGGTGAGCAGGCGTGCCGCGTCGCGCGAGATAGTTGGGGGAGGCGACCGCGGTCTGCCGCAGCTCGCGACCGAGTTTCACCGCGATCAGATCCTTGTCGATGACCTCTCCCAGCCGGATGGCAACGTCATAGCCCTCGGCGACGATGTTCACCACGGTATCGTCGAGCGCGACGTCCAGGACCACCTCAGGATAGGCGTCGCTGAACGCCCGCAAGATCGGCGTCAAATAGAGGCTGGCGGCACTGTGAAAGCAATGCATCCGCACTGTCCCGGCGGGGTGGGCCCGCCGTTCGCTTGTTTCTCCCAACGCCTCGCCGAGCTGATCGACGGCGGGCTTCACGCGCGCGAAAAGGTTGGCGCCCGCCTCGGTCAGAGAGACGCTTCGGGTCGTCCGATTGAACAGGCTGACACCGACGCGCTCCTCGAGCCCGCGGACCATCTGGCTCAGCGCCGAGGACGACACACCGAGCTTCTCCGCGGCGCGACTGAAATTGAGCGAGCCAGCCACGGCGACGAATGCGCGAAGCTGGTTGAAATCGCCCGCGGACGGAAGGAGAGGGTCCATGGTCACCCGTGATTGTGTAGTTCAGCTAACAAGGCTGATAAGGGCGCGCCAGTTAAACGCGGCCGGGGAAACCCTTATAGCAAGCGCATTGCCAGACCTGAAGGGAAGCCATCATGACCACGTCAGACATCCAATTGCCGGGAACCGAGGGGCTGGCCGCCCTGGCTCAAACCTATTTCGACGCGGCCCATGACATGGACGCCGACAAATTCGCTTCCATCCTGCACGAGGCGGCCTTCGTTACACGGAAAGGCGAAAACGACACTGTCGTCGTTACCCCTGTTGCCGCCTGGCTGGACATCGTTCGCACGCTGAAGTCGCCGCGAGAAACCGGAGTCGAGCGCAAGGACCAGATTCTCTCCATCAACCTGGTGCGCGACATGGCGCTCCTCAAGCTCAGCCTGCGAATCCCGCCACGCGAAGTGACTGACCTGCTGTCGTGCTTCTTCCTCGATGGCCGCTGGCTGATCGTCCAGAAGGTGTTCAATGCCGAACCACTTCGCTGATCGATTCGATCGAAATCGCCGTCAGTCGTGCAATTGCCGGGAGATTGGCGGGCCGACCGAAAAGCCGGAAAAGGTGACCTCGAACCCTTCGCGCTGCGGCGAACAGCACATCATGCCGACATCGACGGATTTCGAGACCGGGAAATAGGCGAGCCGCACCGGCTTCCAGTGGCCATCGGTGGCATCCAGATACTGGATGCGGATGGCCTCGGCGTGGCGGGTCAAGCGTATGCGGACGCCATTGGGGTCGTTGGGGATGGTGACCAGCGACCAGTCGGACGTATCGTTGGTGACGACGACGGAAAAGTAGGCCAGCCCGTCGGTGTATTCGATACCGGCCTTGATCCAGTGCGTTTCGCTCAGCCGCAGCATCAGCCCGGCCTGGTCATAGAGCACCTTGTAATCGCCCTTGACGGTGACTTCGGCGCTGAAGTCGCCCTCGACCGGCCGGTAGAGGAAATGGCCATTGTCACGCCAGAAACCGTAGAAGGTCTCGCGCCAGAAGTCGGTTTCCTTGCCGGTCCGCACATGCACCGTACCGTCGCCGAACACATGGTGCGGCGGCGGGTTGAGCCAGGCCATTTCCTCTTTTACCGATGTCATCGGTTCATCCACCGATTAGCCGGCGAATGTATAGGCCGTCTTAACCGTGGTGTAGAATTCCGCGGCGTAGCGGCCCTGTTCGCGCGGGCCGTAGCTGGAGCCCTTGCGGCCGCCGAACGGAACGTGGAAATCGACACCGGCGGTCGGCAGATTGACCATCACCATGCCGGCCTCGGAATTGCGCCGGAAATGCGTGGCGTGCTTGAGGCTCGAGGTGCAGATGCCGGAGGTCAGGCCGAAAGGCGTGTCGTTGGCCACCGCCAGCGCCTCGTCATAGTCCTTGACGCGGATGACGTTGGCGACCGGCCCAAAGATTTCCTCGCGCGAAATGCGCATGGCGTTGGTGCTCTCGGTGAACAGCGCCGGCCGGAGGTAAAAGCCTGATGTTTCGCGATCGAGCCGCTCGCCGCCGAAAGCAAGGTTGGCGCCCTCCTGGCTGCCGATGGCGATGTAGTCCTCATCCTGCTTCAGCTGGCTCGCATCGACCACAGGTCCGATCTGGGTCTTGGCGTCTAGCGCATCGCCAATGACGAGTTTTTCCAGGCGCTCCTTGAGCGCTGAGACGAAGCGGTCATGAATGCCTTCGGTCACCACCAAGCGGGAAGACGCCGTGCAGCGCTGGCCGGTGGAGAAATAGGCGCCGTTGATGGCGCAATCGACGGCTATGGCGAGGTCGGCGTCGTCGAGCACGACGAGCGGGTTCTTGCCGCCCATTTCGAGCTGGAACTTGCGCATGTGTTCGACACTTGCGGCGGCGACGCGCTTTCCGGTGCCGACCGAACCGGTGAAGGTGATGGCGTTGAGGTCGGGGCTGTCGAGCATGGCCTGGCCGACCACCGAGCCTTTGCCCATAACGAGGTTGAGCACGCCCTTCGGCAGGCCGGCGCGGTGCAGGATGTCGACAATGGTCCAGGCGCTCTCCGGCACCAGTTCGGCCGGCTTGAAGACGATGGTGTTGCCGTGGGCGAGCGCCGGGGCGATCTTCCAGGTGGGAATGGCGATCGGGAAATTCCACGGCGTGATGATGCCGACCACGCCGACGGCTTCGCGGGTGATCTCGACACCGACGCCCGGACGCACGCTGGGCACCAGTTCGCCCGACAGGCGCAGCGTCTCGCCGGCGAAGAAGTCGAAGATCTGGGCGGCGCGGATGGTCTCACCAATGCCTTCGGCCAGCGTCTTGCCCTCTTCGCGCGACAGCGAGCGGCCGATTTCGTCCTTGCGCGCCATGATCTCGTCCGAGGCCTTCTTAAGCACGCTGTGACGGGCGAGCGGCGCCGAGCGCGACCAGGCCGGGAAGGCGGCCTTAGCCGCTGCAATCGCCTGCTTTGCCTGTTCGGCGCCGGCCGAGGCATATTCGCCGACGACATCGGCGGTATCGGACGGGTTGATGTTGCGCGAGCCGGCTTCGCCGACCCACTCGCCATCGATCAGGTTCTTGCGGAAAAGGGTCATGTCGCGGTTTCCTTGTAATTGTTCACTGGCGGTGCCGTATGCCTGAATCATTTATCAGACAAATGACGACACTGTGAGGGCAGAGATTGGCTGCGGACTGGATAGCCGATGACGCGCGACTGCGAAAGCCGCGACTGCGCCGGATAAACTGAAGCGGCCTTTGTCAGGTCGGAAAAGTCCAGAACAGGCAGGCCAGCGTCGCCGCGGCGAAGATGACGAAGAACAGGCTTCTGAGCAGGATGTTACGGCGCAGCTCATTCATGGTGAAATGGCAGCCCACGATTGCCGCGGCGAACAGGAAACGCCAGTTCACCAGCGCCCACAGCACGCTGCTCTGGCCGAAAGCCCAGCGGGCGACGAGGCAGCCAACAATGGTCGCGAACAGGGCGATCACTGCCCAGAACAGCGCATCCGCCGCATGGGTGAGCACGATGCCGGCGGCGCGGATCGGCAGGATCATCATCAGCATGGCGCTGAAGAAGTAGACGGCGGCGAGCGGCAGGAACGAACCGGCATCGGCAATGCCGTCGAGCCGCCGCACCCCGATCGCGCCATAGGGATAGCCGTGCCTGGCGACCGCCAGGCTGAGCGCCATGAGCAATGCGGTGAACAATGCGACCAATGCGAATGTGGAGAGAGCCTTGCTCATGCCGGTCCTTGTCTTGAGGCCCTATCGGGGCCGAATCACAAGGGACGATTTTAGCGCACGGTCAAAAATTGCGCGTCAGCTTTGCTGCGCATTCTGCTCTTCACCGATCGCTGTTTTCGAAGGCGCCCATGCCTTGCGCGATCAGATTGGTGGCCATGACCAGCGAAACGATGGCCGCCGAGTTGAAGATCACCACCCACCATTTGCCGCCGGTCAAGAAGCCATAGCCGTCGGCAACCGCCAGTCCCCAATCGGCGGAAGGCGGCTGGATGCCGAGGCCGAGGAAGCTCAGCGTGGCGATCGAAAAGAAGGCGTAACCGAGGCGGGTGACCAGCTCGATGAGGATGGCCTCGCGGACATTGGGCAAAATTTCCAGGAACATGATGGCAAGCGAACTCTCGCCGCCGAGCCGGGCGGCGCTGACATAGTCGCGTTCGCGCTGCTCGCGCACGGCGGCGCGCACTGTCCTTGCCACCAGCGGCGCGTAGGCAATGCCGATGACCAGGATGACGGTGAGGTTCGACGGTCCCAGCGCGACCAGCGTCATGGTGACGAGGACGATGAAGGGAAAGGCCATCAGCGTGTCGAGCAGCCTGGCGCCGATGGCGTCGACCAGCCCGTCGAAATAGCCGAGCACGAGGCCAAGCACGCTGCCGACGGCAACGCCGAGCAGGGTTGCAGCCGGCGCGACCAGCAGGATGTCGCGCGAGCCGACGACGATGCGCGACAGCACGTCGCGGCCGAGCTGGTCGGTGCCGAGCCAGTGCGCGGCGTCCGGCGGCGCCAGCATGACGAGAAAATCCTCGGCATAGGGATCGTAAGGTACAAACAGGTGGCCGAAGACGGCGCAGCCGACCCAGAACAGCAGGATCAGCGTGCCGAAGATCACCGAGGGCGGCAGCTTTGAGGCGGCCTCGCGGACCCGGCTCGCTGTTCGCCAACCCAGCGCGCCGCGGCGCGGCACGGGAAATTCCATAAGCTCCATCATGACGACACACGGCGGCGCTGCCGCGGATCGAGCAAGGCGTTGACGAGATCGCCCGCCGCGGCCGACAGCACGAAGATCGTTGCCATCACCAGCACGCCGGCTTCGAGCATGGGGAAATCTCGCGACTTGGCGGCATTGAGGACAAGATTGCCGAGGCCCTGTATGCCGAAGAGCGCCTCGATCACCACCAGACCGCCCAGCATGTAGCCGGTCTGGGTCGCCAGCACCGCAATGGTAGGCGTCAGCGCATTGCGCAGCACGTGCCGGACGAGGATTTCGCGCCGCTCGAGGCCTTTGAGGACGGCGGTGCGCGTATAGTCGGCGGCCAGCGCCTCGATCACGCCGGCCCGCGTCATGCGGGCGATGTAGCCGGCGAGATTCAGCACCAGCGGCAGCGCCGGCAGGATCAGGTAGTAGCCACTGACCCAGAGGCCGGCGCCATCGGGCGCGGCGCCGGTGATCGGGAACCAGTTCAGCCACAGACCGAAGACGATGAGCAGCAGCAGGCCGGAGACGAAGTCCGGCACGATGCCGAGGGAGACGCCGGCAAGCACGATCAGCCGGTCGATAAAGCGACCCTGGTTGAGCCCGGCAATGATGCCGGCGCCGATGCCGAGCGGCAGCAGAAAGACGAGGATGACGCCGGCAAGGGCTGCCGAGCGCTTGAGGCTTTCCAGCACGAACGGCGCCACCGGCAGGCGCAGCGACAGCGAGGTGCCGAAATCGCCCGTCAGCGCGCTGCTGAACCAATGCCAGTACTGCACGAGCACCGGCTGGTCGGCGCCGAGCTGCTTATTCAGCGCCGCAACCGCCTCGGCGTCGGCGAACGGCCCCAGCATGAGGCGGCCGACATCGCCGGGCAGAACCTGCCCGGCGAAGAACACCAGCATGCTGACCAGCCACAGCGTGAGCAGAAGCGTGGCTGCCCGCACCGACAAAGTGCGGCCGGTCAGCATCGCGTCAAAGCTCCCTGCATGGCTGGACGTTTCACGGGTCACGCCTGCGCGAAGGTGACGCGGTCGAGCAGCAGATGCGAGATCGCCGTGAAGCGAACGCCCTCGACCTTCGACGAGACGATGCGGCTATACTGCGAGAAGTAGCTGATGATCAGCGGCGTCTCGTCGAGCAGCAGGTTCTGAATCTTGCCGGCGGCCAGGCGTTGCGCCTGAAGGTCACGGGCCTTGCCGTATTCGAGTAGCAGCCCGTCATAGGCCGGGTTGTTGAAATGCGCCGCGTTCCAGGCGCCCGAACTCTTCAGCGTGGCGTTGAGGAAGATGTCGGGCGTGCCGCGATGGCCGAAATCGGTGATGCCGAGATTGGAATCGAGCCATGGCGAGCTGCCGAACTTCGCCGAACCGTAATAGGCGTCCTGCGGCAGGACGTTGAGCTTGATGTCGATGCCGGCCTTCTTGGCGAAGTTCTGGATCAGCACCGCATAGTCGGGAATGTCATAGGCGCGTTCGGTGGTCAGCGTCACCGGGAAACCGTTCGGCACGCCGGCCTCGCCAAGCAAGCGCTTGGCCTCGGCGATGTCCTGCTTGCGCTGCGGCACCGACGGATCGGCTGACGGGAAGATCGGCGCAAACGGGGTGTCGTTGCCGACAATGGCGCGGCCCTTCAGCAAGCCCTTGACCACCGCCTCGCGGTCGATGGTGAGCGCCAGCGCGCGGCGGATGCGCTTGTCGGTGAACGGCGCCTGGTCGGTGCGCAGATGCACCTCGTCATGCGAGCTCGCCTGCACGCTCAACAGCTTGAAGTTGGGATTGCCCTCGATCGCCAGTTCCAGCCGCGTCGTGCTCGGGATGACGTCGAGCTGGCCGGCCTGCAGCGCCAGCACCTGCGCCTGCTCATCGTCGAAGAACTTGATCTCGACGCGGTCGGGCAGCGCCTTGTCGCCCCAATAGTCGGGGTTGCGCACGAAGCTGGCGCCCTGCTTGGGACGGAAGGATTCAAGCTTGAACGGGCCGGTGCCGTTGAAATTCTTCTCGAAATCGCCGGCATAGTCGGCCGGCAGGATGACGGCATTGTAGACGTCGGAGGAGACATAGAAGGGGAAGTTGCTGTTCGGGCCGTCAAGATCGAAGGCGACGGTTTCATCGTCGACAACCTTGGCGCCGCCCTTGGACAGGATGCCTTTGTAAGCCGACAAAGCCGACGAACCGCTGGCCGGATCGACCAGGCGCTCAAAGCTCGCCACAACGTCCTTGGCGGTGACCGTGCGGCCATCATGGAATTTCACGCCCGGCCGCAATTTGAAGGTCCACCGGCGGGCCGTCTCGTCGGCCTCCCAGGACAAAGCGAGCTTGGGCTGCAAACCGTCCTTGGGATCGTCGAGGATGAGATACTCGCCGACCTGGCTGATCACGCCGATGCTGGCCGGATCGGTGATCGAGACGGGATCGATGGCCTTGGTTGGCTGGCCGAGGCCCACGCGGACCGTGCCGCCGGCGCCGGCAGCGCGCGCCGAGCCAAGACCAACCAGTCCTTGCGAGGTGGCAAAGCCGGTGAGGCCGATCAGGGCGGCATATTTCAGCAGATCGCGGCGCTTGAGGAAGCCGGCCTGGTGTTCGTCGACGGCGACATTCCAGATGTCGCCGGACAGATTGCGAAGCGTATCGATATCGTTGCGTTTGGTCATTTTGAAACCCCTGTCTGAAATGACGGTTGAATTGCTTAGGCGACTGGTTCGCCGTCGAGATGGATGCGGTCGACGGCTTGCGGGTAGAAGGCGATGAGGCCCTTGATCTTGGGCATTTCGGCAATGGGATCGCGGTAGCTCCAGGCGATATCAGGGCTCACGGACCCGTCGGCACGCCGGCCCGACCAGTAGGAGGCGATGCCCTTGTAGGGACAGCGCGTCGTTGAGTCCGAGGCGACCAGACGGTCGAGCCTGACATCGTCGGGATGCAGGTAGAAGCGCGTCGGCAGATGCGTCTCGAACAGCAGCACCGGGCGATGGCTGTCGGCGATCAGTTCGCCGTCGAACCAGATCTGGACATGGCTCGAACTCTGCAGCACGTCGATGCGCGCGTATGGGTCGCGAGCGTGGACGAAGACCTCTTCCTCCTCCTCGAACCATTGGTCGACCGCCTTCCAGGTGAAGGCGATGCGGCCTGCCAGCGGCGCCAGGTTTTCATCCGGCGGCGCGACGAAAGACCAGGCGGCATTGGGCGAGGCCTTTTCGCCCGCCTCCAGGTCCCAATAGGTGGTTTCGCCACCGACGGGATGTGGCTGGCGGTGCTCGGAGGGCTTCAGCAACGAGCGATCCACCGACGAGGCCGGGAAGAAATAGATCGGCAGGAAATGGTTGGAGCGCAGCACCAGCACGTTGCGGCTGTCGGCGATGGTGCGGCCGGCGAATTTGACCCGGATACGCTTGGGGCTGTGCAGGACATTGATGAGCTGCGGAGCGGTGGCTTCGCGGGGCTGGAGTTTGGGCGCTGCTGTCATATCAGTTGCTCCTGATCAGGATACGGCGCGCGCATTGTCGCGCTGTTCGGCAAAGCGGTTGGCCGGCCGCGCCAGGCCGAAGCGGTCGCGCAGCGTTCCGGGCGCATATTCGGTGGGGAATACGCCGCGGCGCTGCAGTTCCGGCACGACCTGTTCGGCGAAGTTCACCCAGTCTTCCGGCAGCAGCGGGAACATCAGGTTGAAGCCGTCGGCGGCACCCGCTTCGAACCAGTCCTGCAACTGGTCTGCGATCTGTGTCGGCGTGCCGACGACGGTCGGCACCGAGCCGCTGTTGGCGAGTTTGCGGGCGATCTCGCGCAAAGTGAGGTTCTGCTTGGACCACTCCTTGACCCGGTTGAGCGAGGTGCGGCCGCCATTGAAGGTGCTCTCGTCCGGCAGCGGCGGCAGCGGGCCGTCCGGCGGGAAGACCGAGAGATCGACGCCGCTCCAGCTCGAGAGGAGATCGATGCCGACGCGATCGGGCAGCAAGCTCTGCAAATATTCCTGCCGCTCGCGGCCTTCCGCTTCTGAAGAAGCGACAATCGGCAAAATGCCCGGCAGGATCTTGAAACTCCCGGGCTTGCGGCCATAGCGGGCGAGGCGCTCGTCGATGTCCTGTCGATACTTGATGCCGTCTTCCTTGCTGCTGTAGATGGCGAAATGCGCATCGGCGTGCGCGGTGGCGAAATTCTTGCCGTCTTCGGACGAGCCGGCCTGGACGATCAGCGGGTGACCTTGCGGCGGACGCGAGACGTTGAGCGGGCCGCGCACCTTGAAATGCTTGCCCTTGTGGTCGATGGGATGGACCTTGTCAGGGTCAGCGAAATAGCCTGACCCCTTGTCGATCAGCAGCGCTTCGTCTTCCCAGCTGTCCCACAGCGCCTTGACGATATCGAGGAATTCGGTGGCGCGTTCATAGCGGAATGCGTGTTCGATATTGCCGTCGCGGCCGAAATTGCGGGCCTCCTCGTCCATGGCCGACGTCACGACATTCCACGACGCCCTGCCCTTGCTGATATGGTCGAGCGAGGCGAACATGCGGGCGACATTGTAGGGCTCGCTGTAGGAGCTCGACGCCGTGGTGATCAGGCCGATGTGCCTGGTGGCGCCTGCAAGGGCCGACAGCAGCGTCAGCGGTTCCAGGCGGGCATTGGCGTAGTGGGCGACACCGCTTTGCACCGAGTCCCAGATCGCGACATGGTCGGCGACGAAGATCGTATCGATCCTGGCGCGCTCGGCCGCCTGCACGAGATCCCGGTAGAATTCGAAGTCCAGCACTTCGCGGCCCGGTGCGCGCGGATGGCGCCACGACATGCGATGATCGCCCTGCGGATTGAAGAAAAAGGCGCTGAGGATCATGTGGTCGCGTGCCATGCCGGTGTCCTTCCAGAACTGCTCCAGCGGACCGTCGCGATGCGTTGAGCGGCTGCGACAATCTCACCTGAGCGATGAAAGGTAGATTGCGCTCCAGCTTAATTCGAGTAATTTTATAGAGATTGTGCATTGTGAAAGTGGAAGCGATTGCCCTCGATGGCGGCGCTGGAAGAAAGTGGTTTCAAGGACCCCATGTCGGCATCGGTTCTGAAGGTAGAACAGCTCACTGTCGCCTATGACGGGCGACGGGGATCGCATCCGGCTGTCAACGGCGTGTCGCTCACCATCGGCGAAGGCGAAGCGCTCGGCCTTGTCGGCGAGTCCGGATCGGGAAAGAGCTCGGTGGCGCTCGCCATATTGCGGTATTTGCCGCGCAACGCCCGCCTCGCGGCGTCGGCGTTGGAGTTCCAGGGCCGCGAGATCCGCGATCTCTCGCCCGAGCAGTTGCGCCGGCTAAGGGGCGACCGCATCGCGGCCGTCTACCAGCATCCGGGCGCCGCACTCAACCCAGCCATGACGATCGGCCGGCAGATCACCGAGACGATCATTCGGCATCGGCCGGTCCGGCCGGACGAGGCGCGCGGGCGCGCCGCCGAACTGCTCGGCCGTGTCAGGGTGAGTAATCCGGAACGGGTGCTCGACCTCTACCCGCACGAGCTCTCCGGCGGCATGCAGCAGCGCGCCAACATCGCCATTGCCATTGCGCTCGACCCATCGCTGCTGGTGTTGGACGAGCCGACGACGGCGCTCGACGCCAGCGTCCAGTCCGAGATCATCGCCATCCTGCAGGATTTGCGGCGAGACCACAAAACCAGCGTTCTCCTGATCAGCCACGACATCAACATGGTCCGCCGCGCCTGCGACCGGGTGGCCGTGATGCAATCCGGAACGGTGGTCGAAAGCGGCATCGCGAACGATGTCTTCGAGAACCCGGCGCACGCCTACACCAAGGCGCTGATCGCCTCGATCCCGGCCCTCAACTTAACCAAGCGCGACGGCAGGCTGGCCGAGACGCACACAACCGGCCCGCTTGCTCGCCTGCCTGTCCATAACGATCAGCCTGAAGTCGCGCGTCCGATCGCCGTCGCCTGCAAAGGGATCAGCCATGCCTTCGGCGCGCAAGCCGTGCTGCACGATATCGACCTGCAGATCGGCCAGGGCGAGACGTTCGGCCTGATCGGCGAATCCGGTTCCGGCAAGTCGACACTGGCCAGGATCGTCACCGGCCTGCAGGTGCCGGATGCCGGATCGGTCGAACTGTTCGGCAGCGCTGTCGCGCCACGTGTCGAGAAAAGAAGCCTGAGCGAACGGCGCGACGTGCAGATGGTCTTCCAATCACCCGACCGCACGCTCAATCCGCGCCAGCGGATCGGCAGGATTCTTGGCCGTCCGCTGCGGCGACTGGCCGGCCTCGGCCGCAGCGAGGTGAAGCAGCGCGTCGGCGATCTGCTGGCCTCGGTCCGTCTTGCCGCCACCACCGTCGACCAGAAGCCGCGGTCGCTGTCCGGCGGCCAGCGGCAACGGGCGGCCATTGCGCGCGCCTTTGCCGGCGTGCCGAAGCTTGTCGTGCTGGATGAGCCAACCTCGGCGCTCGACGTCTCCGTGCAGGCGACGGTGCTCAATGTGCTCAACGACCTGCAGCGCGACAAGGACACAACCTATCTGTTCATCAGCCACGACCTGAGGGTCGTGCGCTACATGGCCGACAGGATCGGCGTGCTCTATCGCGGCCGGCTGGTGGAGACCGGTTCATCCGATCAGATTTTTCGCGGTCCCAATCATCCCTATACCAAACTGCTGCTGGCCGCAGCCTCGGATGAGACGGTGCCGAAGGCTCCGGCTCAGCTCGATCTCGCGGCACAAGCGCCCGAAACCTCCGGGTGCGCCTTCGCCGGCCGCTGTCCGGTGGCCCTGCCCGACTGCCGAAAGACGCAACCGCCCGTCAGGCAGGCCGGCGACGGTCATCTGATCGCCTGCTGGAGAGACGCAAGCAGTCTCTGATTGATTGTGAAGCGGGCCGGGCCATTGACAGGCCTGCCCTTCGAAGAGATGCCCCCCGGCCGATGCGGCCGAAGGAAGGGCTTGGGAGACCTGATCAGTTGGCGACCTTGCCGCAGGTCGTCAACGCGTCTTCCGGTGTGCAGATTTCGGTGCCGGTCTTGATGAACGGTTTGCCGCCCTTGCTCAGTTTGTCCAGCGCCATGATGGTCTCGAAGCCCATGTCATAGGGGCGCTGGCCGATATTGTAGTGGCTGAGACCAGCGGTGAGCAGCGGCAAATTTGTAAGTTTTCGATGCAAACCATCGTTTGAAACTTGAGGCTGCAGGCTTCGGGCGCCAAGTATTTTGTTGCTTCGCACATCATTTTGGCTCTTTCAAACGGATAGGAAAGTCAATTAGTATGTCTATCAAACAAACTGAGGAGGAAAATGTGCTGGTGTCGACCGATCTTCGGCCGAATGAAACGCGGGCCCTTGCGGCGCTGTTTCGTGCCGGCGCGTTGAGCCGGGCTGCGCTTGCACGCGACCTCGGCCTGACCCGTTCGACCACCGGCGCGCTGGTGCTCGGCCTGACCGAAGCCGGCCTGACGCGTGAGCGGTCGGATGGAGCGGATGACGAGCAGGATGGCGAGGGCCGGGTCGGCCGCCCCGGTATCCTGGTCGAGATCGACGGCAATGGCGGCTTTTTCCTTGGCGCCTATATCGGCGTGAACTGGATCGCGGCGGTGGCCGTCGACCTTGCCGGCGCGCAGCGTGCCAGCGCCTCGCGGACCTTTGCCGGCCCGGGCAGCACGCCTGAAACGGCGGTCGCCATCATTAAGGAGCTTGTCGGAGAGATCCGCTCGCAACTGCCCGCGGGTGCGCGCCTCTACGGGCTCAACGTCGCCGTGCCCGGCTTCCCCGCCGCCGACGGCGTTTCATACCATGCCACCATCCTTGGCTGGCACGGGGTCAATCTGGCGGAGCTTTTGGGCAACGCCTTTGGCGACGATTTTCCGATCCTCCTGGAAAACGATGCCAATGCCGTCGCGGTGGCCGAGACATACCGGGCACAGCCGGGAAAGGATGATGAGGACGCCCTGGTCATCCTGATCGAGAACGGCGTCGGCGGTGGCATCATCAATGCCGGCAGGCTGCATCGCGGCCGGCTCGGCGGCGCCGGCGAAATCGGCCATCTGCGCATTGGCGACGAAGGTTTTGTCTTCGACGCCAAGCGCCCGGGCCGGCTGGAATCCTATGTCGGCAAGGATGCGCTGCTCGCCCGCTACCTCCACATAAGCGGGCGGCGCGCCGGTGTGGATGAGTTTGTCGCCGCACTCGCTGGCGGCGATCCGGCGGCTGTCGCCACCGCGCGCGACTGGGCGCTCTGGTTCGGCCGCGGTCTGGCGACGCTCGCCTGCACCTTGCAGCCGGAGCGCATCATTGTCTCCGGCTCGGTCAATGCCGTCTATCCCTTCGTCGCCGAACAGGTGGAAGCTTTCCTGCTGGACTTCCTCGCCGAAGGCTATCCCGTTCCCACGGTCGAACTGTCGCGCGTCGGCGCCGACGGTCCGGCCCTGGGCGCTGCCTGTCTGCTGCACCAGGCAGCTCTGTCGGGCGATCCGCAATTTCAACTTCGCGGCCTCGCCGCGCGCTAATCAGGAGAGATTCCATGCATCGCAAAGACGAAAAGCGGCTGCGTGTCGGCGTGCTCGGCTGCGGTCCGATTGCGCAGGCCGCGCATTTCGAATCCTGCACCAAGGCGCGCAATGCCGATCTCTATGCCATCTGCGATGTCGCCGACGATCTGCGCGACAGGATGGCGGCGACCTACGCGCCTGAAAAATCCTATGCCGACTACGGCCAGATGCTGGCCGATCCCGACCTCGACGCCGTCATCATCGCGACCTCGGACACGTTTCACGTCAAGGCAGCGGAACTGGCGCTCGATGGCGGCAAGCATGTGCTGTGCGAAAAGCCGCTGGGCGTCTCCGTCGAGGAAGTCGAAGGCTTGCGGGCTGCGCTCGACAGGAGCGGCAAGGTGCTTCAGGTCGGCCACATGAAGCGCTTCGATCCGGGCATCCAGGCGGCAAAGGCCTTCGTCGACGATGAGATGGGCGAGCGGCTGGCCTTCAAGGGCTGGTATTGCGACAGCACCCACCGCTACCCGATGACTGACGCGGTGCAGCCGCTCATCATCACCAGCGCCAAGGCGCGCAAGCCGTCGGTCAACCCCAAGGCGGATCTGCGCCAGTACTACATGCTGGCGCATGGCAGCCATCTCCTCGACACAGCGCGCCATCTGCATGGGCCGATCGAGGCCGTCGAGGCCCGGCTCACCGAGCGCTATGGCGCCTATTGCTGGTTCGTCACCGCCATCTTCGCCGACGGTTCGGTCGGCCACCTCGACCTGACGGTCGCCGTTCGCATGGACTGGCATGAAGGGTTCCAGATCTACGGCCAGAACGGCAGCGTTCTCGCGAAGACCTATAACCCCTGGTACTACAAGAGCAGCGAGGTCGACATTTTCCGCGAGGCCGATGGCAGCTGGCATCGCACGCTTGGCGCGGACGGTCATTTCTATCGCCGCCAGATCGAAGGTTTTGCCGATGTCGTGCTCCACGGCGCGCCCATGGTTGGCGCCGGCATCGAGGACGGCATCGCCTCGGTCCGGGGAATGGCGGCAATCGCCCGCTCCGCCGCTGCCGGCGGCCGCGCCGTCAATCTCGCCGATGTCGACGGGGTGGTGTGATGCAGCTTGGTATCTTCGCCAAGACCTTCGCCGCCGCCGGCGCCTTGCCGGTGCTGCGCGCGGTGGCGGATGCCGGCTACGCGGCGGCGCAGTTCAACATGGCGTGCCTTGGCTTGCCGTCGATGCCGGACAGCATCGAGCCCGATGTGGCTCGATCCGTCGCTGAGGCGAGCAGCCAGACCGGTGTTGCGATTGCGGCCGTGTCTGGAACCTACAACATGATCCACCCGGATCGCTCGGTTCGCGTGTCAGGTCTTGCCCGGCTTGAGGTGCTCGCCGGGTCATGCGCCGATATGGGCACAAGGTTGATCACATTGTGCACCGGCACCAGGGATGCCGAGGACCAATGGCGCTGGCACCCAGACAATGCCACAGAGGCGGCGTGGAGCGACCTTCGGACGGAGATGGAAGCGGCGATCGCGATTGCCGAGCGCTTCGACATCGAGCTTGGCATCGAACCGGAACTCGCCAATGTCGTCTCGAGTGCGAAGGCGGCTCGCCGACTGCTCGACGAGATGAAGAGCAAGCGCCTGCGGATCGTGCTCGACCCGGCCAATCTGTTCGAAGTGGCCGACAAAGCCGAGCGTCATCGCCTGATCGACGAGGCTGTCGATCTGCTGGCCGCGGAGATCGGCATGGCCCATGCCAAGGACCGCCATGCCGATGGCAGCTTTGCCGCCGCCGGACAGGGTGTGGTCGATTTCCCGCATTTCATCGGCCGCCTGAAAGCCGCCGGGTTTGATGGTCCTCTGATCACGCATGGCCTGACCGAGGCCGAGACGCCTGGCGTCGGCGCCTTCCTTCGCAGCGTCCTCGAAGAAAGCGGAAACGCGTGAAACAGACCTTCAGCCGCGATGGCGTCGACCTTGCCTACCGGGATGCCGGCGCCGGCCTTCCCGTCATATTTCAGCATGGCCTTGGCGGCGATGAGGCGCAGGTCGCCGACGTGTTTCCCGATCTGCCTCAGGCACGGCGCCTGACGCTGGAATGCCGGGGCCAGGGTGGCTCCGGCTACGGGCCGGTCGAGCGGCTATCGATTGCAACGTTCGCCGAGGACGTCGAAGCACTGGCCGACGATCTCGGCATCGGATCGGCTGTTGTCGGCGGCATCTCGATGGGCGCAGCGCTGGCCCTGCGCCTGGCAGTGCACAGGCCGGCGCGCGTGCGCGCGCTGGTACTCGCACGCCCTGCCTGGGTGTCCCAGCCGGCGCCGGCCAATATGAGGCCCTATGCCGTGGTCGGCGAGCTCTTGATGCGCCATTCGCCCGACGATGCCAGACGGCTGTTCGATGACAGCGCAGTTGCTGCAGAGCTGGCCAGGCTGGCGCCGGACAATCTCAGCAGCCTGCAAGGCTTCTTCACTCGCCCGGACCCGCTTCTGTTCGGCACGCTTCTGGTGGCAATCGCCGGCGATGGTCCGGGCGTGAGCGAGGCCGACATCCGCGCCATCGCGGTGCCGACCCTGGTCATCGGCCATGACCATGACCTTGTCCATCGTCTGGCCGATGCGCAGGTGCTGGCCGGGCTCATTCCGTCGGCCCGGCTTTGCACCATCACCGCCAAATCGCAGGATCGCGTAGCCTACCAGCGGGAATTCCGCGCCTGTCTTTCGGAATTTCTGGAAACGCTCGCATGACCGACAAAGCGACTGATGACACGATTGCCGTGGTCGAGATCGGCGGCACGTCGGTCAAGGTTGGCTTCGCCGACCACGGCAATCCGGTGGATTTCGCCCGCACCTATCCGACCGCACAATTGCGCCAAGGCGCGCCGATGGCGGAACTGGCCGACGCCGTCACCGCAGCCTGCCGCGATTCCGGTCTCAAGCCAGCACGCGTCGTTGCGACTGTGCCGGGTTTCATCGACCGCGATTTCGACACGGTGCTGCACACGGCCAACATTCCCGAGCTGAATGGCATCCGGCTGGGCTCGGAACTGGCATCCAGGCTTGGTATTCCGGTTCGGCTCGAACGCGACGTTGTGCTGCAATTGCTGGGCGAAAGCGTTGCCGGCGCGGTGAAGCAGCAAAAGGAAGTGCTGGCGGTCTATCTCGGCACCGGCATCGGTGCGGCCTATCTCGGCAAGGAAGGCATTTTCAGGGGCGGCGGCTGGGCGCTCGAGATCGGCCACATACCCGTCTACCGGCCCGACGAAAGCGGACCGCCAAACCGGGTCGAGACCTATGCTTCGGGGGCAACGCTCGTCGACCTTGCAGCGGATTACGATATCCCGGTGGCCGATCTGTTTTCGGCGACCGGGCAGCCGCCGTCACTGCGCGAATGGCTCGACGAGATCGTCTGGCAGCAAGCGGTGACCATCGCAACGGCGGCCGCTTTGTTTTCCCCGCAGACGATCCTGATCGGCGGCGGGATCGTCGACATGAAGTCCTATCCCCGCCAGACGCTCAAGCAGCGCGTCGCGGACAGCCTGCCGCACTCGCTTCTTGTCCAGCCCCTGGACATACGCTGGGCGGCCCTGGGCTGGCAGGCGGCCATTCACGGCGCGGTGCTGCTCGGCGCGGTCTGATCGCCGTCTTGCTGTCCGCAGCGGATTACTTGATCGTTTTCCCGTCCGCCCCGAACCGATACGTCTTCCCCGGTTCCGGCGTCGCGTAAAGCGTTGCACCGGGCTCGGCATCGTACACACCGAAAATGCGCACCGTGATCAGCCCGGCCTTCTCGCAGTCGAGATAGAGGTTGGTGTCGGCGCCGAGATGTTCGGCGTGCACGACAGTGCCCTTCCAGGCGCCGGACTTCGCATCGACGGTCAGATGCTCCGGACGCACGCCAATGGTCTTGGCTGTTTCGCCCAGCCGCGCACCGTCGATGAAGTTCATCTTCGGCGAGCCGATGAAGCCGGCGACGAATTCATTTGCCGGCGAATTGTAGAGCTCCATCGGTCCGCCGATCTGCTCGATCTTGCCGGCATTGAGCACGACGATCTTGTCGGCCAGCGTCATAGCCTCGACCTGGTCGTGGGTGACGTAGATCATCGTCGCCTTCAGCCGCCGGTGCAGCTGCGCGATCTCCAGCCGCGTGTTGACGCGCAGCGCGGCATCGAGGTTCGACAGCGGCTCGTCGAACAGAAACAGTTTCGGCTCGCGCACCACGGCGCGGCCGATGGCGACGCGCTGGCGCTGGCCGCCCGACAGTTCCGCCGGCCTCCGCTCCAGATAAGGCTCCAGCGACAGCATCGACGAGGCGATGCCGATGCGGCGATCGATCTCTGGGGCGGGCGTGCCGGCCTGTTTCAGGCCAAGGCCCATATTGTTCTTCACCGTCAGATGCGGGTAGAGCGCATAGGTCTGGAACACCATGGCGATGCCGCGTTTGGCGGGCGGTGTCGCCGAAACATCGGCGCCGTCGATCACCACCCGGCCCGAGGTCGAATCCTCCAGCCCGGCAATGACCCGCAGCAAAGTCGACTTGCCGCAGCCCGACGGGCCGACGAAGACGACGAATTCGCCGTCGGTCACTTCGAGGTTGATGCCTTTCAGCACCTCGACCGGCCCGAAGGCCTTCTTCACATTCTCGATTACCAGCGAGCCCACGGCTTCGTCCTTGTTCTAGAGTTTGACTCTACCTAGAGTTTAATTGGGGCGCCGCTGCGCACGCTCTCATCGGCGGCAAGGCAGACGGCGAGCGATTTCACCGCGTCGTCCATGTGGCGGGTCAGATCGATGTCTTCCCGGATCGCCTTCAGCACAAAGGCCTGTTCGAGGTCGCAGAGGTCCTGGTGGCCGGGTTCGCCTTCCATCGACAGCATTTCGTCCGGCCTGGCGAATTTGCCGTCGGCGCCGGTCGCGGCACTGTGCAGGCGAATGGTCGAGGTCTTGGTGTGGGTGTCGATGTCGTCGGACTTCACGCCTTCCTTCATGACGATCGATACGCAGCCGTTGGGCGAAATCACGTCCTTCACGAAGAACGCCGTTTCCGAGATCATCGGCCCCCAGGCAGCCTCGTACCAGCCGACCGAGCCGTCATCGAACAGCACCTGCAGATGGCCGTAATTGTACATGGTCGGCGCTATTTCCTCGGTCAGCCGCAGCCCCATGCCGCGCACCTCGACCGGTTTGGCGTCGGTGATCTGCAGCATCACGTCGAGATAGTGCACGCCGCAGTCGACGATCGGCGACGTCGTCTGCATCAGCTGCTTGTGCGTCTGCCAGGTCGGGCCCGACGACTGCTGGTTGAGGTTCATGCGAAAAACGTAAGGGCCGCCGAGCTTGCGCGCTTCGGCGATCAGCCTGACCCAGGACGGGTGATGGCGCAGGATGTAGCCGATCACCAGCTTTTTGCCGTTCGCCTTGGCCGCCGCGACGACGCGCTTGGCGTCGGCCACCGTCGTTGCCAGCGGCTTTTCGACAAAGACGTGGCAACCTGCCTCGAATGCCTTCACCGCATAGTCGGCATGGCTGTCGGAATAGGTGGCGATGCAGGCGACATCGGGTTTTTCGTCGCGCAAGGCGTCGTCGAAAGAGCGCCTTATGCCATAGCCCGACAGTCCATCCGGAAGCGGCACGTCGGAACGGTTGATCAGCGCCGCGATCTCAAATCCCGGATTGGTGTGATAGGCCAATGCATGGCTGCGGCCCATATTGCCGAGGCCGGCGACAACGACGCGAAGACGCTTTTCTAAACTCACTTGACGGCTCCGGAAGTGATGCCGCGGATCAGCTGCCGCGAGAAGATGACGTAGAGGATCAGCACCGGCATGATCGCCAGCGAGAGCGCTGCCAGGATGGCGTTCCAGTTGGTGACGAACTGGCCGAGGAACAGCTGCGCGCCGAGCGTCACCGTCTTGGTCTCTTCCGACGGGGCCAGGATCAGCGGAAACCACAGATCGTTCCAGATCGGGATCATGGTGAAGACGGCGACGGTCGCCATCGAGGGCCTGACCAGCGGCAGCACCAGCCGGAAGAATATGGTGTATTCCGACAGGCCGTCGATACGGCCGGCATTCTTCAGATCGTCGGACACCTGCTTCATGAATTCCGACAGGATGAACACGGCCAGCGGCAGGCCTTGCGCGGTGTAGACCAGGATCAGCGCCGTCAGCGTGTTGACCAGCCCGCTTGCCACCATCAATTGCAGGATGGCGACGGTGCCGAGCCGGATCGGGATCATGATGCCGAGCGCGAGATAAAGCCCCATCAGCGTGTTGCCGCGGAAGCGGTATTCCGACAGCGCAAACGCCGCCATGGCGCCGAACAGAAGCACGAAGAACAGCGAGGCGACGGTGACGACGAGACTGTTCTGGAAATAGTGGATGAAGTCGCCCTGGCCGATCACCGTGTTGTAGCCGATCAGGTCGAAAGTTTTCGGCGTCGGCGGCGTCAGCGGCTCGCTGAAGATGCCGGCGCGGGATTTGAACGAATTCATGATGACCAGGATCACCGGGAACAGCGCGATCACTGTGTAGGTCAGCAAGATCGCGTGGGCGCCGATGGTGCGAGGTAGCGAACGGGTTGCAGTGCTCATTGGACGGTCTCCTGACGGGTCGGCGCCAGGGCACCCCCCTCTGTCCTGCCGGACATCTCCCCCTCAAGGGGGGAGATTGGCAGCATTGACCCTGCCGTCCACCTTGCAACGTTGGTGATTGGCGAAAGCAGTGATGACATCTGATCTCCCCCCTTGAGGGGGAGATGCCTGGCAAGGCAGAGGGGGGTGTTCAAACTCGACATCTCGCCCTCTCAGAACTGGTAGCGACGCAGGCGCGTCTGCACGAGGAAGAGGTAGACGCAGACGCCGCCGAGGATGATCAGGAACATCATCGTGGCGATCGCAGCGCCCATGTTGGGATCGCCGACCTGCAGCTGGAAGCCGAAGAAGGCGCGGTAGAGGAAGGTGCCCAGAATATCGGTCGAATAGTTCGGCCCGGCCAGCGCCCCTTGCGCGGTGTAGATCAGGTCGAAGGCGTTGAAATTGCCGACGAAGGTGAGGATCGAGATGATGCCGATCGACGGCAGGATGAGCGGCAGCTTGATCTTCCAGAACTGCGACATGCCGGTGATGCCATCGCATTCGGCCGCCTCGATCACCTCCTCGGGGATCGACAGCAACGCTGCATAGATCAGCATCATCGGGATGCCGATGAACTGCCACACCGAGATCAGGCTGAGCGCGGTCAGCGCATATTGTTCTTTGCCCAACCATGGCGTGAACAGGCTTTTCAGGCCGACCAGGTCCATCAGATGCGGCGCCACGCCCCACAGCGGCGACAGGATCAGCTTCCAGGCGAAGCCGACGATGACGAAGGACAGGATGGTCGGCACGAAGATCGCCGTGCGGTAGAAGGCGGCGAACCTCAGCCGCGGGCTGGACAGCAATGCCGCCAGCATGACGCCAATCGGGTTCTGCACCAGCATGTGGATGATGAAGAACCAGACATTGTTGCGCAGCGCGTTCCAGAAATTGACCGACCAGTTGGGGTCGCCGAACAGGGTGCGGAAATTGGCAAAGCCGACGAACACCTGATGCTGCTCGATGTTGCGGAACAGCGACAGTTGCAGCGTGCCGGCCAGCGGCAGGATCATGATCGCCGTATAGACCAGCAGCGCCGGCGCCAGGAAGACGCCGATATGCCAGCGGAACGGTCGTTTCGGTCGTGTTTCTGCGGCCATGAGTTCGGTCCCCGCCGTCTCTCGGTTCCAAAAGGGTGTCAATGCCAGATGATGCCTTGATGCACGGCCCCGATGTCCTTGCCCCGGCATGGGCAGGACGAAGGCCTGCGACTGGTCAGCTAGCCTTTCCCCACAAGACAAGAGGGTAAGGCCGAGAGGCAGTGCCGACAATCGCAATCTGTAAAGTGAAGGCCGGCCGGGCGTGCGCCCGGCCGGTCTGTCTCTGAGCTCTTACTTGCCCGGCTTGTACCAGCTGTCGAGGCCGTCCTGCAGCTTCTTGGCCGCAGCTTCCGGCGTGTCGGTGCCGTTGATGACGTTGGCCGACTCAACCCACGTCTCGTTTTCCAGGTTCGGTGTGCCGCGCGACAGGATCTGGTAGGTCGAACGGATCGTCGACTTGCACTTGTCGCGCCACGAGACGAATTCCTGCGCCAGCGGGTCTTCCATCTTCACCGGGTTGGAATTCAGGCTGAAGAAGCCCGGCAGTGCGTTGGCGTAGATGGTGGCGAAGTCCGGCGAGGCGACCCAGGACAGGAAGGTCTTGGCCGCATCGGCATTCTTCGACGCTGCATTCAGGCCCATGCCGATATCGGTATGGTCGGAGATGTAGCAGGTGTCGCCGGCCTTCTCGACCGGCGGCGGGAAGGCGCCCATCTTGAACTGCGCCTGGGTGTTGAACAGGCCGATCTCCCACGAGCCGGCCGGGTAGATGGCGGCGCGGCCGAGCGTGAACAGGTTCTGGCTGTCCGGGTAGGTCTGGGCTTCGAAGCCGTCGCCGAGGTAGGGCTTCCACTTGGCCAGTTCGGCATAGGGCGCGACCCAGTCGGCGTCGGTCAGCTTCTGCTCGCCCTTGATGAGGGCTGCGCGGCCGTCCTCGCCCTTCCAGTAGTTCGGGCCGATGTTCTGGTAGCCCATGGTCGCGGCTTCCCAGAGATCCTTGGTGCCCATCGCCATCGGGATGTAGGTGCCGTCGGCCTTGATCTTGTCGAGCGCGGCGAAGAATTCGTCACGCGTCGTCGGCACCTTGATGCCGAGCTTGTCGAAGGCGTCCTTGTTGTAGATGAAACCGTGGATGACCGAGGCCATCGGCACGCAGAAGCTCGCCTTGCCGTCGTCGGTCTGCCACGCGGCCTTGGCGACAGGCGAGAAGTTTTCCATGCCGGGCAGCGCCGACAGATCGGCGAGGTTGCCCTTCTTGAACAGTTCGAGCGACTTGTCGAACGGGCGGCAGGTGATCAGGTCGCCAGCCGAGCCGGCGGCGAGCTTGGCGCCGAGAGCGGCGTCATATTCGGTCGGCGCCGAAGGAGCGAACACCACCTTGATGCCCGGGTTCTTGGCTTCGAAGGCGGGGATCAGCTTGTCCTTCCAGATGGTGAGGTCGTCGCCGCGCCAGCTTTCGATGTTGAGGGTAACGTCAGCGGCGTGAGCCAACCCGGCGGTGCCGAGAATGCTGGTGCCGAGAAGCAGTGCCGTCAGTAGTTTCGTTGTCATGCTAGTCTCCCTGTTGACCTTTTTCAGGTTCGGTTTTGAGAACAGGGGCCTTCGCGCCCTTGTTCCCCTCGATCGCGGAAAGGGCTGGCCTGAGCTTCTGGCCGGTCCTTTCCAGTATCTTCTCGGCCACATCGGCGTTGGCGGCGCCGGCGGCGAGCAGAATGGCGGTTTTGACAACGCCGCCGCTCGCTTCGAGCAGGCGCGCGGCATCTTGCCTGTCGTGGCCGCTGATGGCGGCGACGATGCGGGCCGCGCGGTCGCGCAGCTTGATGTTGTCGGCAGTGAGATTGACCATGTAGCCGTCATGGACATGGCCGAGATGGATGGCGGTCAGCGTCGACAGCATGTTGAGCGCGATCTTCTGCGCGGTGCCGGCGCCCATGCGCGTCGAGCCGGCAATCACCTCCGGCGGTGTCTCCAGCAGGATGGCAACGTCGGCCAGCTTCAGAAGCGGCGTGTCCTTGTTGTTGGCAATGGCGATGGTCGCTGCGCCCCGGTCGCGCGCATCCTTCAGCGCCTGGACCGCATAGGGTGTCGAGCCGCTGGCCGAAATCGCGATCAGGCAGTCGCCCTTGCCGATGCCCGCGCCGGCAACAGCCGCCGAGGCCTCATCTGTGTCGTCCTCGGGTCCGCCGGCCAATGTCTTGAAGGCCTCGTCGCCACCGGCGATCAGGATGACGATGCGCTCGCGCTTGATGCCGAACGTGCCGGGCAATTCCAGCGCGTCGGCCAGCGCCATCAGGCCGGAGCTGCCGGCCGCCGCATAGGCGAGCTTGCCGCCGCCGTTCAGCCGGCCGGCGATGATCTCGGCCGCGGCAGCGATGGCGGGAATGGCGTCGCGGACGGCCTTGGCGGCCTCGATCTGTGCATTGGCGAGCGAAGAAAGGATGGTGTCCGGGGCCTGGATGTCCAGTCCCTCGGCATTCCTGTGAAGCGCTTCGGTGCGCGGTTCGGCCATCCCTGTCCCTCCGATGAACGAACAATACCAAAAAAATACCACTTGTCCACACGCATTAACGGATTTGAGTGCCAGAAATCGCTGAGCCGACGAATTTCCTAGGTTTTTCAATAAAATACATCTTAATCTTTTTGAAACGGAAATTAATCCTTGGCTATTGGTATTTTATTGGTATTATCCGCCCCGAGGAGAAATCGCGTGAATTTCGTGCTCGGTATCGATGGCGGCGGCACCAGCTGCAGGGCAGCCCTTGCGACAGGCGATGGCGCTGTCATTGGCCGCGCCAAAAGCGGCGCCGCCAACATTCGCACCGATCTCACCGGCGCCCGCACTCATATTGTCGAGTCGGCGCGCCAAGCCTTCATCGCTGCAGGCCAGAATCCGGACCTGATCCCGCAGACACCAGCCATTCTCGGCCTCGCCGGCGCCAATGTCGGCACCTACCGGCAGCAGCTCGAAGCGATCCTGCCGTTCAGCATCAGCCGCGTCGAGACCGACGCCGAGATCGCGCTGGAAGGCGCAGTCGGCTCCGGTGACGGCGCCATGGCCATTCTCGGCACCGGCACCGCCTATATGGCGCGCAAGAGCGGGGTATCCCGCGCCATTGGCGGCTGGGGGTTCCAGGTCGGCGACCAGGGCAGCGGCGCCCGCATTGGCCGCGATCTGCTCGAACAGACGCTGCTTGCCCATGACGGTGTCCGCCCGCGCTCAGCCCTGACCGACAGCATGATGGCCACCTTCCGCAACAATCCCGAAGACGTGGTCGAATTCACCACCAATGCCAAGCCAGGCGATTTCGGCGGCTTCGCGCCCAAGGTGTTCGAGCATGCCGAGAAGGGCGACGCCGTCGCCAACTGGATCGTCGACAAGGCGGTCGCCGATGTCGAGGCATCGCTTGGCGCGCTCGACCTCTCGCAAAACGCGCCGCTCTGCCTGCTCGGCGGGCTGGCGCCGCTCTATGCGCCGCGCCTTTCGCAGCGCTATCAGGTGTTGCTCAAGGCGCCGCTCGACGATGCGCTTGGCGGCGCCGTGCAGATGGCGGCCCGCATCTTCGCCAAAGCGGAGGCGGCTCGATGAGCGAGGCCGCCGACCAGATCTTCGCCACGCTGAAGCAATCGTCGCAGAGCGGGGCGCCGCTCTATCTGCAGCTGCGGAAAAGCATCGAGGATGCCGTCAATCGAGGTCTGATCGGACCGGGCGACGCGCTGCCTTCCGAGCGCGACATCGCGACCAAGGCCGACATTTCGCGCGTCACCGTGCGCAAGGCGGTGCAGGATCTGGTCAAGGGCGGCATCCTGGTGCAGCGCCACGGCTCCGGTACTTTCGTCGCGCCGCGCATGGAGCGCGTCGAGCAGTCGCTGTCGCGGCTCACCTCTTTCACCGAAGACATGGCGCGGCGCGGCATGGCGGTGCGTTCGGTCTGGCTCGACCGCGGCCTCTATGCGCCCTCGCCCGACGAGATGATGGTGCTCGGCCTTTCGTCGAACGAACTGGTAGCGCGCGTGTCGCGTCTGCGCATCGCCAACGACACGCCGCTGGCCATCGAGCGCGCCTCGCTGTCGGCCAGCGTGCTGCCCGACCCGGCAGGCATCGGCTCCTCGCTCTATGCGGCTCTGGAACTGACCGGCAACCGGCCGGTGCGGGCGGTGCAGCGCATCTCGGCCGCCAATCTCGGCGACGCCGATGCGCGTCTGCTCGAAGTGCCGCCGGGTATTGCCGGACTGCACATCGAACGCATTTCCTATCTGGCGAGCGGCAAGGTGATCGAATTCACCCGCTCCATCTACCGGGGCGACGCCTATGATTTCGTCGCCGAACTGCGCCTGACAGGGCCGAGCGAAGAGGGCCGACCATGATCCCCAACACCACCCATATGCGGCGCGAGATCGACGAGATTCCGGAAGCCGTGGCGCGCCTGCTCGACGGCTCGGCGGCAGTGCTGACCGAAGCTGGGCGCGGCATTCGCGAGCGCGATCCGAGCTTCATCGTTACCGTCGCGCGCGGCTCGTCCGACCACGCCGCCACCTTCATGAAATATGCCGTCGAACTGACCGCCGGTCTGGCCGTGGCATCGGTCGGCCCGTCGATCGCCTCGATCTACGGCGCCAAGCTCAAGCTCGCCGGCTCGGCCTGCCTCGCCATCTCGCAATCGGGCAAGAGCCCCGACATTGTCGCCATGGCCGAAACGGCGCGGGCCGGCGGATCGCTCACCGTCGCCATCACCAACACCGCGGATTCGCCGTTGGCGCGGGCCTCGGATTTTGCCATCGACATCCTGGCCGGGCCCGAGCGCAGCGTTGCGGCGACGAAGACCTTCGTCAATTCGGCGGTGGCCGGGCTGGCCCTGATGGCGCATTGCACCGGCGACGACAAGCTGCTGGCCGCGCTTGCCCGCCTGCCCGAGCATTTCAGCAAGGCGATCGCCTGCGACTGGATGGCGCTGGCCGGCGCATTGGAGACGCCGCAGTCGCTGTTCATTCTCGGCCGTGGCCCGTCCGCGGCGATGGCCAACGAGGCGGCGCTGAAGTTCAAGGAGACCTGCGGCATGCATGCCGAGGCCTATAGCGCGGCCGAAGTCATGCACGGCCCGCTGGCGCTGGTCGGGCCGGGCTTTCCGGTGCTGGCACTGGCCGCCCGCGACGCCTCGGAGCCATCCGTGGCCGAAGCCGCCGACAACCTCGCCGGCAAGGGTGCGGCCGTCTTTGTAACCTCGGACAAAGCCAAGAGCGCCGCACGGCTGCCGCATGTCGCCACCGGTCATCCCTTGACCGATCCGCTGACGCTGATCGTGTCCTTCTATGGCTTCGTTGAGGCCTTCGCCCGCCATCGCGGCCTCGATCCGGATGTACCGCGCAATCTGCGCAAGGTGACGGAAACCGTATGAGCGACCATTTTGCCCTGACTGGCGCCCGGATTTTCGATGGCGACGACTGGCATGATGACGCCGCCCTGCTCGTGCACGGCGACGTGGTCGAAGGCATCCATCCTGTCGGCGCCATTCCGTCCGGCGTTGCCCGGATCGACACCGGCGGCGGCATGCTGGCGCCGGGCTTCGTCGACCTGCAGGTTAATGGCGGCGGCGGCGTCATGCTCAACGACCATCCCGATGTCGCTTCGCTGGCAACCATCTGCCGGGCGCACGCGCCGTTCGGCACCACGGCGCTGCTGGCGACGCTGATTACCGACACGCCCGCAATCACCGCCGCTGCCATTGCCGCCGGCACCGAGGCGGCACGGCATAAGCTGCCGGGCTTTCTCGGCCTGCATCTCGAAGGCCCGCATCTCTCCGTCGCCCGCAAGGGCGCGCATGACCCGGCGCTGATCCGGCCGATGACGGATGCTGATCAGGCGGCCCTGATCGCGGCGCGCAAAAACCTGCCTGTGTTGCTGACGACGATCGCGCCCGAATCCGTCGAGCCTGCCCGCGTCGCCGCACTTGCCAAGGCCGGCATCATCGTCAGCCTCGGCCACTCCGACACCGGCTACGCCACGGCAAAAGCCTTTGCCGATGCCGGCGCCAGTGTGGTCACGCATCTGTTCAACGCCATGAGCCAGATCGGCAACCGCGAGCCGGGGCTGGCGGGTGCCGCCATCGACATAGGCGGTCTCTCGGCAGGCATCATCGCCGACGGCATCCATGTCGACCCGGCCACCATGGCAATCGCGCTGCGTGCCAAGCAGGGACCCGGCAGGATCGTGCTGGTCACCGACGCCATGGCGACGATCGGCACCGACATGACCTCGTTCACGCTCAACGGCCGCATCATCTATCGCAAGGACGGCAGCCTGCGGCTGGCCGACGGCACGCTGGCCGGGGCCGATCTCGATATGATCTCGGCCGTTCGCTACGTGCACCGAATTGTCGGACTGGACCTGTCGGAAGCCTTGCGCATGGCCTCGCTCTATCCGGCGCACGCAGTCGGCCAGGCGCACCGGCTCGGCCGCTTCGCCAACGGCACCGCGGCCGATATCGTCGCTCTGTCGGACGATCTCGACATCCAGGGCGTGTGGATCGGCGGCGACAGGGTTTTTGCAGGCAGTAACGGTTCACACTAAAGTCCACCCATGCATGATGTCGATTGTGTCGTCGCCGGGGCAGGTGTTGTCGGCCTCGCCATCGCCCGTGCGCTGGCGCTGGCGGGCCGCGAAGTGCTGGTGGTCGAGAAGGCCGCAGCCATCGGCACAGGCACCAGTTCGCGTAACTCGGAAGTCATCCATGCCGGGCTCCACTATGCGCCGGGCAGCCTTAAAGCCCGCCTCTGCGTCGCGGGTCGCGAGTTGCTCTATGCCTACTGCCGCGAGCACGACGTCGCCCACCGGCGCACCGGCAAGCTGATCGTCGCCGTCGAACCCGACCAGTTGGAAAGGCTGCAGGCGATCCAGACCAACGCGGCGCAATGCGGAGTGGGCGACCTCACCCTTTTGACGCGCGGCGAGGCCGAAAATCTCGAACCGGCGCTGACATGCGCCGCTGCGCTGCTGTCGCCGTCGACCGGCATTGTCGACAGCCAGGCGCTGATGCTGTCGTTGCGCGGCGGCGCCGAGGCCGCCGGCGCCTCCATAGCCTTGCTCACCACGATCGTCAGCGCAGCCGTCGAAACCGATGGGATCCGTATCGACACGCGCGACGCCAATGGTGAGAAGTTCCGCCTCAAAGCCGGCGCCTTCGTCAACGCCGCCGGCCTCGACGCCCAGGCATTGGCCGGCCGCATCGCGGGTTTTCCGCAAGACCTCGTTCCGCCGCTATGGCTGGCGCGCGGCAACTATTTCGCGCTGTCCGGCCGGTCGCCCTTTTCGCGGCTGATCTATCCGGTGCCTGTCCAAGGCGGTCTCGGCGTGCATCTGACCCTCGACATGTCGGGGAGCGGGCGCTTTGGCCCTGATGTCGAATGGATCGACAGCGTCGACTATACCGTCGATCCGGGCCGAAGCACTGCCTTTTATGAGGAGATCAGGCGCTACTGGCCCAGCCTTACTGATGGTGCGTTGCAGCCCGCCTATGCCGGCGTCCGGCCAAAACTATCCGGTCCAGGCCAGCCGGCAGCCGACTTCATCGTCCAAGGGCCTGCCGACCATGGCGCCGGGCAAATCGTCAATCTGTTCGGCATCGAGAGCCCTGGTCTGACGGCAAGCCTGGCGATCGCCGACCATGTCGTGGAGCTGCTCGGTCTGGAATGACGGGGCTGGTGCCATCTCCCATGAAACCTTTTGATTTTGAGGCCGTTGTCGGAGCGTATGTCCGAGGCGAAACCCAAATCGAAACCGACCGACGGCATCAGACCGCGCGATGCCGCGAAGCCTCGCCGGGAAAAGCCGCCCCGGCAAACGCGCGAAGGTAGGTCGCGCGACCAGAAGGCATCGACCGTCGAGGCAGCGTCCGAGCTCGTCGGCGAGGCCGCGCCGCCGCCGGAAGCTATCGAGCCCGATCCGCAGCTGACGCCCGAAGAGGCCGAGCAGGCGCGCAAGAAATACCTGCTGCGGCGTTTCTGGATCAGCGCGCGCGGCTACTGGAGCCGGCGCGGCGATCGGCTCGCCTGGCCATTCACGATCGGAGTGCTGCTGCTGATCTGCATCAACATCGGTTTCCAGTATGGCATCAATGTCTGGAACCGCTCGATGTTCGATGCCCTCGAGCAGCGCAACGCCCGCACAGTCTATTTCCTCAGCGCCGTATTCGTGCCGCTGGTGATCTGCAGCGGCAGCCTTGTCGTCGCGCAGGTTTACCTGCGCATGACGATCCAGCGCCGCTGGCGTTCCTGGCTGACCACCGGGGTCGTCGCGCGCTGGCTGGCAAACGGCCGCTACTACCAGCTGAACCTCGTGGGCGGCGACCACCAGAACCCCGAGGCCCGCATGACCGACGATCTGCGCATCGCCACCGAGTCGCCGGTCGACTTCATCGCCGGCGTCCTCAACGCGTTCCTGTCGGCCTCGACCTTCATTGTCGTGCTGTGGACCATCGGCGGCGCGCTCACCCTGCCGATCGGCGGCGAGAGCATCACCATTCCCGGCTTCCTGGTCATCACCGCGATCATCTATGCCGCCATCACCTCGACCTCGATGGTGGTCATCGGCCGCAATTTCGTCCAGCTCTCCGAGCGGAAGAACCAGGCGGAGGCCGAACTGCGCTACACGCTGACGCGCGTGCGCGAAAACGGCGAGAGCATCGCCTTGCTGGGCGGCGAGGAGGAGGAGCGCGGCGGCATCGACAGGAATTTCGGCCATGTGCTGAGGCAATGGGCGCTGCTGACCGGACAGCACATGCGCACGGCGGCGGTGTCGCAGGGATCGAGCCTGTTTGCGCCGGTCGTGCCGATCCTGCTGTGCGCGCCAAAATTCCTCGAAGGCTCGATGACGCTTGGCGAGGTGATGCAGGCAGCGTCTGCCTTTGGCATTGTGCAAGGCGCGTTCGGCTGGCTGGTCGACAACTATCCGCGTCTCGCCGACTGGAACGCCTCCGCGCGGCGCATTGCCTCGCTGATGATGTCGCTCGACGGGCTCGAGCGCGCCGAGCAGAGCGATGCGCTCGGACGCATCAACCGGGGCGAAACCGAAGACGGCGCCATCCTCAGCCTCGACAATCTTTCCGTGACACTCGACGACGGCACCTCCGTGGTCAAGGAAACCAAGGTCGTGATCGAGCCGGGCGAGCGGGTGCTGGTGGCTGGCGAATCTGGTTCAGGCAAGTCGACGCTAGTGCGGGCCGTCGCGGGCCTGTGGCCATGGGGCGGTGGCAGCGTCAATTTCCATACCGACAGGCGCCTGTTCATGCTGCCACAACGCCCCTACATCCCCACCGGTACGCTTCGCCGCGCGGTCGCCTATCCCGCGGCGGCGGACAAGTGGACGATCAAGCAGATCAAGGCTGCCCTCGACAAGGTGGGGCTTGGCTATCTCACCGACAAGATCAGGGAAGACGCGCCATGGGACCAGACGCTGTCGGGCGGCGAGAAGCAGCGCCTCGCCTTCGCGCGCCTCCTGCTGCATCGCCCCGACATCGTGGTGCTGGATGAAGCGACTTCGGCGCTCGACGAGAAGAGCCAGGACACGATGATGGTGACGGTGATCCGCGAACTGCCTGATGTCACCGTCATCAGCGTGGCGCACCGCGCGGAGCTCGAGGCCTTCCACAGCCGCAAGATCACCCTGGAAAGGCGTGAGGGCGGCGCCAAGCTTGTCAGCGATGTCGACCTCGTCCCGCGCAAGCGCAAACGCAGCCTGCTGAACCGCGCTTTGTGGGGCTCCGGCACTGCAAAGCCGCCCCGATAGGGAGGGCCCTGCCGAACTGCGAACAGGTGGTCAGGCGAAGTGTCTGACGTTCATGTGGTTAGCCGGCTTTCTATTGGCTGTAGAGACTCTTGTAGGTCTCGCGCAGCAGGTTCTTTTGCACCTTGCCCATCGTGTTGCGGGGCAATTCATCGACGAAAATGACCTGCTTCGGGTGCTTGTATTTCGCCAGTTGGCCGGCGATGGCGCCAACGATCTCGGCCCCGGTAATCTGCGAGCCAGGCGCACGCACCACGATGGCGGTGACACCTTCGCCAAAATCGGGATGGGCAAGACCGATGACCGCACTTTCCGAGACGCCGGCAAGCGCGTCGATCTCGCTCTCGATCTCCTTGGGATAGATGTTGTAGCCGCCGGAGATGATCAGGTCCTTGCCGCGCCCAACGATGTGCACGTAGCCATCGGAATCGACGATGCCGAGGTCGCCGGTGATGAAAAAGCCGTCGGCGCGGAATTCCGCCTTGGTTTTCTCCGGCATGCGCCAATAGCCGGAAAAGACATTCGGCCCCTTGACCTCGATCATGCCGACCTCGCCCCGGCCAAGGGCAGCACCGGTGTCGGGATCGGCGATGCGCAGCGAAACGCCGGGCAGCGGGAAGCCGACCGTGCCGGCGCGGCGCTCGCCTTCATACGGGTTCGAGGTATTCATGTTGGTCTCGGTCATGCCGTAGCGCTCAAGGATGGCGTGGCCGGTGCGCTCGCGCCAGGCCGTGTGCGTTTCTGAGAGAAGTGGCGCCGAGCCGGAAATGAACAGTCGGATGGTCTTCGCCGCCTGTGCGTCGACCCCTTCCTGCTGCAACAGCCTGGTATAGAAGGTCGGCACGCCCATCAGCACGGTCGCGCGCGGCAGAAGCGAGACGATGCGGCCCGCGTCGAACTTCTGCTCGAACAGCATGGAGGCGCCGGCCATCAGGACGACATTGGTGGCGACGAATAGGCCGTGCGTGTGGAAGATCGGCAGCGCATGAATCAGCACGTCTTGCCCAGTGAAGCGCCATTGCTCGACCAGCACGCGCGCATTGGAGGCCAGGTTTTCGTGGCTGAGCATGGCGCCCTTCGAGCGGCCTGTCGTGCCCGATGTGTAGAGGATCGCCGCCAGATCGTCCGGCCTGCGTCCCACATCGTCGAAATCCTCAGGCTGCTGCGCGGCCAGTTCGGTCAGCGAGCCCTCGCCCTTGCTGCCAAGCGTGGCGGTGACGGCACCCGACGCCTGCGCCAGCGATGCGATATCACCTGCCCGCGCTGGGTCACAGACAACCAGACGCGGTTCAGCATCGCCGAAGAAATAGCCGAGTTCGGCCAGCGTGTAGGCGGTGTTGAGCGGCAGGAAGACCGCGCCGGCGCGCAGACAGGCGAGGTAAAGGAAAATGCATTCGGGACTTTTCTCGACCTGCACCGCGACGCGGTCGCCCGGTTCGACGGCGAAATGCACCAGCGCATGCGCCAGCTGCGCCGATTGCACGAGCATATCGCCATAGCGGATCGAGCGCCCGTCATCGGTTTCCATCAGGGCGCGCTCAGGCGCTGATATGCGGTCGCGGAAGGCGTCGAACAGGTGATTGCTCATGCGTCTTCCCTAGCGCATGGCCCCGAAAAAAAACAACCGCTTTTGGTAAAACCGCAGCAAGCAGATTTCGGATCGAAACGGAAGTTGTTGCTATCTGCGGCCGCGCAGCAACTTGCTGGCGCTTGCCCGGGCATCGCCGCTCTCGTTGAAGCGCTCCATGCACATGGCTGCTGTCAGGCGATAGTGGTTGAGCAGCGCTTCGACGGCGCCATCGGCATCGCCATCCACAGCGCGCTCGGCTATCAGGCGATGCTCGCCGATCTCGTCGCGCTCACTGCCATCCTGGGAGATCAGCCGGTAGCGGGAGGCCTGATCGGAAAGCTGGTCGCAAAAACCGGTCAGCCAATGCGAACGGCAGCCCGCGATCAGTGCCCGATGGAAGGCGCGATGCAGCTTTTCCCACTCCGGATTGTTCGAGGACGGATCCTCCGGCAAACGGCGCTGCGAGCGCGCCAGCCGATGCAAGGCCAGCACCAACTGCTCTTCCCATTCGCCGGTGCGGTTGGCAATGGATTCACGCAGCGCCCGCTCTTCCAGCCAGCAGCGGGTGCGTGTCAATTCCTCCAGTTCCGGTGCACTGACCGGCATGATGAAGAAACCGCGCTGGTCGTGGCGGCCGAGCAGGCCTTCCGAAGCAAGCCGGTTGAGAGCCTCGCGAACCGGCGAAGCGCCGGCGCCGTAACGGGAAACCACCCATTCGACACGAAGCTTGCTTTCACTTTCAAACACGCCGCGCAGGAGATCGTCGCGAAGCTGTTGATAGACCGTGCTGGCGAGTGTGCTCTTGGCCCCCGCGCCTTCGCTCATATCGGCAGATCCGTAGGTCAAAATGACTCCTATCGCTCTCCCATGCTCCGCCTGCCCGTTCGCGAAGCAAACGAATCCCCTGTACTTTTACTATATGCCTTAAGGCATCCCTGGCTCAAGGGACAGATCACGATATTCGACTTAAAGAGGAAGGTTTGCACATCTTGCTCGGGGGAAGTAACGAATATCGTGAAAAACTTGTTCTTGTGAAGAAACTTTGTCCCGCGATGCGGCTCGCGTCTTCGCGACCCGGCTGCGAGGCCCGGAATACGGGTAATTTTTTCTTAACGCGCGTCAGATTGCCGAACTGGCCCCTCCTGTAGGTACCTTCGGCATTCGTCCACTAGATTTTTGGCCTCCAGATGTAGTGCCAGATGCCATGATCGCCTCGCCCGGCGCGACGGTCAGCCGTGGCGACTGCCGCCAGTTGACCGCTTTCTGGGACATTTCGCTGGCTGGAAAGATCAGGCCGAGAAAGCAGAGCTGTCGGGATTTTTCCTGAAACTGATGTCAGCCGGCAGCCCGGTCGGCCGCGGTTCGGATGGCTTCGATATTGGCCCGGTAGGCTTCGACGCTGCCGCCCTTGAAGACAGCGGCGCCCGCCACCAGCACATCGGCGCCGGCCGATGTGACCAGGGGAGCTGTCTCCGGCGACACGCCGCCGTCAATCTCGATGCGGATCGGCCGGTGGCCAATCAGCGCCTTGACCCGCTTTACCTTGTCGACCATGGCCGGGATGAAGGCCTGGCCGCCAAAGCCTGGATTGACGGTCATGATCAGGATCAGGTCGAGCCGGTCGAGCACATATTCGATCGCGCTTTCCGGGGTCGCCGGATTGAGCGACACACCAGCCTTCTTGCCGAGACCTTTGATGGTCTGCAGCGAACGGTCGAGATGCGGTCCGGCCTCGGCATGCACGGTCAGGCCGTCGCAGCCGGCATCGGCAAAGGCGGCCAGATAGGGATCGGCCGGCGCAATCATCAGATGGCAGTCGAAGAAGGCCTTGGTGCGGTTGCGGATGGCCTTGATCACCGGCGGGCCGAAGGTGATGTTGGGCACGAAATGGCCGTCCATGACGTCGAGATGGATCCAGTCGGCGCCGGCCGCGGCCACCGCCTCGACCTCATCGCCGAGCTTCGAAAAGTCCGACGCCAGCACCGATGGCGCAATCAGGGTCTTCCTGGCCATGTCCGCTTCCCGTTGTTGAGCTTGCTTCCGCCCTAATCGTCTCGACGCCGCTTGTCGACAGGAATTCGGTGTGAGTGGCTGGTCCACACAATGTAGAGAGGCGGCAGTGGGCCGCCTCTCCAGGTCTGTAGCGTCAGATTTCAGTTCACGTGACGGCGCGGTTTGGCCAATCCCGGCGCAAACAGCTTGCCGCTGCCTTGCTTCAATCTCTGCAGATTGAACGTCTTGACGGGCGGCTTCGGCACGCAATGTCCACGCACCAGCTTTTCGGTCGTCCGGCAGCCAGTGGTGATGACGGCGTCCTTCACGCATGCCTTGCCAACGAGGTGGTAGCCGCGTTTGCAGTCGATGACGACGGGAGGCTTGCGCACGCATTTGCCGTTGATGCGCAATTCGTCGCGCCTGCACTGGTCGGCGACCACAGGGTTCCTCACGCATTTCAAGCCGACCTGACGATAGCCTGGCAGACAGTGGATGCTGATACCGATGCACCTGCCGTTGACAAGCTTTTCGGTGCTCTTGCAGGCGGCAACGATCGGCTTGTCGATGCATCTGCCGCGCAGCAATGTCTGGCTGGGCAGGCATTTGCGGCCGGGATCGACAATGACCGGCGGCAGTCTCGGTTTGCCGAAGTCCGGCCGCGTGCTCGAGACGAGATCGTCGGCCTCCGGTTCGGAGGTGCGCTTTATGCAGGTGAAATCCTCCTTGTCGGTATCGACGCTGGCGATGGAGCCGTTCTGCTTGATCTCCTGCAGGGTGCACTGGATCGAGCGGGTCCTGACGATGCTGAGATCATGTGCAGCACTTGCCTTGAAGACGCCGCCATCATTGAAGGCGACCGTCGTGCCGGTGAAGAAGGCGCCGTTCGAACAGCCGATCCGATAGTGAAACGCGCCGGGCTCGTCGCGGCTCACTTCGAATGCGACCTGACCTTTGCGAGGGCAGAGTTTTCTCGCTCCTGCGCTGTCGGAAACGACCACTTCGCCTTGCCAGTCGGCCTTTGCCGGCGGGTTGTCGGGATCGGCCTGCGGTGTGTCGGTGAAGCCACCGCCGCCGGCACCGGTGCAATGCACGGTGATATCCTTCCAGCCGTCGAAGGGTTCGAACGGTCCATTGCCGACGATCTCGGTCTTGTACTGGAAATAGGCCGTGGCGCCGACGTTCTCCCATTTCTCATAGCTGGCGAAATAGCCGTTCTTGCTCGCGTCGTACGATGCCCACGCCTGCTTGAACTCGGAGGTGATCGGTCCGCCGTCCTTCTGTCGCCAGATGCGCATCGAGACCGGTCCGGCCTGGTTGGCCTGCGCCCGGCTGGTGACCTTCAGCGAGGGACAGACCGTGCCAGGTGTCGAGCCCTGTTGGTTCGACTGGTAGGTGGTCAGGAACAGCTTGACGTTCTCGACCTCGAACTCGCCGAAATCGGCAGTGATGTCATGGACATTGGGCTTGATCACCGGGTCGCAGACGACCTGCACCTGGAAGGTGCCATGCGCGGCGTAGTTCGAGTCGAAAAGCGGATAGGGCCAGCTGCCCTGCTGGGTTTCGGCGACGGCATTGCCCATGTCGAGCGCCTTGTCGGTAAGCGCTGTGAAGCTGGCATCGAACGTGTGGCTGAACGAATAGGATTTCGTTGGACCGTCAGCCTGCAGGTGCTGGTTGCACTTGGCGATGATCTGGTCGCCATAGGGCACGATGGCAATGCCGGTGTCCGACGACAGGGGTAAAGTGGCCGGATCAAAGGCGAAGTTTTCCTGGTGGTCGTAGTCACGGCTGACAGGCGCCGCGCTCCAGATCGGCGGAAACGGACCGCATTGGCTGGGTCCGCAGATGCCGAGTGCGACACCGACATCCTGAACGTAGCCGGGCCAGCGCGTATCGATCTTCATGTGGCCCCAGAACTGGACGGTGCCGCTCTTCAGCGTGTCCCATTTCTGCTTGTCGCTCGAAACGACGTGGAGCGTGGTGTTGGCGCTCTGCGTGTCGAAAGACATCGACTTGATGTTGGCCTGTTCGGCAAGGGCTGACGTGCTGGCGAGCGCGGCTGCGATCAAGGCAACAGCGGTCGCCGTGTTGCGAAAGATATAACGGGGTGAAGACATTTTCTCTCTCCTGAAAGTGTTCCTTTCAGGAGTGGGTCATCCCGGCCGGAGCTAAGGTTCACCGAGAGGCAAACATAATTGCTGGCCCGGGTGTCGGCCTGCCTGGTGATCCATCTCGAGTCCAGTCGCTCTTTGATAGCTGATTGCAAAATGCAATCAGCTATATAATCTGCGGGCATCGACGGAGGTCAGCATGGGAAAGATCGTCTACTCGATGCTGACGTCGCTGGACGGCTATATCGAAGGGCCGTCCGGCGACATCGGCTTGCCGGTGCCCGAGGAAGAACTGCACCGGCATTTCAACGACGAGATGCGGCGGACCACGATCGCGCTCTGCGGACGCCGGATGTATGAGGCGATGCGCTTTTGGGACAGCCCCGAGCGGGAGACCGGAGGAGAGGTCGAGCGGGATTTTGCCGATGCCTGGCAAAAGACCCCGAAGATCGTGTTTTCGACGACGCTTCGCGACGTCGGACCCAATGCCCGGTTGGCGGGCGGCGACGTCGAAACCGTTGCCAACCAGCTCAAATCGCAGACGAAGGGCGAAATCTCCGTCAGCGGCGCCTATCTTGCCGCACAATTCGCGCGTGCGGGCCTGATCGACGAATACCGGCTCTATATGCAGCCGGTCGTGCTGGGCGGCGGCACGCCGTACTTCCAGTCCGGTCTGTCGCTGACCTTGCTGCCGCTCGGTACGCAAAGCCTTGCCCAGGGCGTAACGCTGCTGCGCTACGCACCCGCCAGCTGAGATTGGGCCCGGAACAAGTGAGGGTCGACAACACTGCCGCCCGAAAGAAAAACCCCGCCGGATCGCTCCGGCGGGGTCTGCTTTTGGCTTGTATCCAGAACCTACGGTTTGAAGTTGGCCGTCGGATCCCTCTGCGGCTGTACCTGCTGCGGCTGCGTGCGCTTCGGCACCAACTGCTGGAGGATCCCCGGATTGAGCAACAGGCTCGGATCAAGCGATGGCTGTGGACGGACCGCCCGGCAGTTCGGGAACCGCCCGACCGTGCCTTCCGGGCAGCGCCGCCTGATCGGTTGGCACTGGCCGTTGATCATCACCGAGCCCGGGGCACATTCTTCCGGCTTCGGCCTCGGCTTGCGGCATGCACCATCGATCACCTGGGTGCCGCGCGGGCACACGCAATCGCCATTTCCGTTGTGGACCTGGCCGCGTATGTCGCACTGTTCCAGCACAGGCCGCTTCTTCCGGCAGGCACCGTCCCGCACCTCGGTACCCCGTGGGCAGACGCAATTGCCATTGGCCTCGTGAACCTGTCCACGGATGGAGCACTGCTCAGGCTTGGGCCGGATCGGCCGGCAGACCTTGCCCCTGACCTCGGTGCCGTCCGGGCAGACGCAATCGCCATTGGCGTTGTGTATCTGACCACGGATCGAGCACTGTTCAGGCTTCGGCCGGATCGGCCGGCAGGCTCCATTGCGCACCTCGGTACCACGCGGGCAGACACAATCGCCGTCGGCGTCATGAACCTGGCCGCGTATGGTGCACTGCTCGGGCTTCTGCTTGTCGCGCACGCAGGCATTTGCCTGTCGGTCGAGATGCGTGCCGTCCGGGCAGTAGCAGCCATTGCCGTCCGACGTCGGGACCGAACCGGGGATGGTGCAGCCCGGCTTGTCGATCTTGACGCAAGCGCCGTTCTCGAGCTCGGTTCCGCGCGGGCAGACACAGCGTCCGTCCTCGGTGCGGATCTGGCCCTTGAGCAGCACACAAGGCCTTGGCTTTGGCTCGACGATGACGCCACCGTCGGGCGAGCACTGGCCGTTGCGGAACGTGGTGCCTTCCGGGCACACGCACCGGCCGGCGTCGTTCATCACAAAGCCCGGCGAGCACTCCTTCTTCACCTCGCGCTTGATGGTGAAGGGATGGCAGGCATAGGCCTTACCGCGATCGCCCTGGATGTTGGTCTGATCGCCGGACAGCATGTCGCCGCCTTGCACCCTGGTATCAGGCGACAAGACACCGACGCAGTTCTGGCCGCTGACATTGCCCTGCAGATTGGCCAGGCGGCCGTCGTCGGGAAGGACCACAGTGACAGTGTGCACGTGGCTTTCCCCGGCGCCGATCGTCAGGTTGGCAATGCAGGACAGAGGCAGCGTCGCCGGTTCCGGCGAGCAGCCGAAGGGCGGTTCGATCGAGGTGATCTCAACGCCTTCCAGCCGGCCGAGCCCGTCCACGCCGACCGCATCGCCGATGCGGACCGGACCCGAGAATGGGGTCTGGCCGTCATTGGTGATGGTGATCTCGAACGAGCAGGGCTGTCCGGGATGGCACTCGGCATCGCCCGTCTTCTTGACGCTGATCGTGGGAGCGCCTCCGCCCTTGGCGCAGTCCTGGCCGAACGGGTAGACGACGTCGTCCCCCGGAGCCGGACCATACGAGCCGCGTGCGCAGTTCTCGAAGGCGCCATTGGCCGAGACCGTCACGTCGAAGTGCCTGGACGTTCCTGGCGTCATAACGGCGCCGGGAATCTGGCACGACAGCGCGTTGGCCGGAACCGCTCCGCAGGCCCATTCCGGGCCGTCGGGTGTGACGGTCTGGATCTGGACTGGCGCGCCGCCTGCTATCAGCGTGGCGGCATCGTTGACCCGCACCGGACCGGTGGGGGCAGCGGTGCCAAGGCTGATGATGGTGATGCGGCAGGAAACCACCGCTGCGCCGGCCAGCGAGCCGTTGCACACCTTGGTTATGCGCAAGGTTGGCTTGCCGCCATTGGGATGCCGGAAGCGTTCCTTGGCGCAGGCCTTGTTGTTGGTGAGGTCGACCTCACCGGGGACAGGCTTCAGCGCCGCGCAGTTTTCAACCGTATCCGACTGGTAGCCGGCCGGCATCACCGCCTTGACGACGATCGGCGTCGAGGCGCCCGGCATCAGCATGATGCCGGCATTGTCGCAGCGGAACTGGCCGGGGCCGTTCGGTCCGCATGTCCAGGGCGGAGACGGGCCGAAGGTCGAAGAGGCCGGCGCGCCGCCCGGGTAATTGTCGATGACCGTCAGCGGCCCATTATAGGGGACGCTGCCGTTGTTGATGATGTCGATCACGAAGTAGCAGATCCCGTCGGGCGTACAGACCGGAATGCGGGCACGCTTCTTCAGGATCAGGTCGACCTTCTTGTCGACCGGCGGCCGGCAGTCCGGGTTGCGATCGCCACGCCGGCAGATCGGGATCGAGGCGCAGCCGCGATCGTTCTGCTGGCTGCCGAACAGGGGCTTGCCGCTGGCGCCGTAATTGTAGGTGGCGCAGTTGCGCAGCACGCTGCCTTGCCAGCCTCCGTCCGGCTTGAAGCCGAGCTTGAGGTCAACGGAGGCGCCCGGATTGAGCGTGGTCACCGGATAGGTGCACGTCATCGGGGTCACGCCGGGCACGCAGACCCAGGGCGGATTGGGCCCTGAATCCAGCGTCGAGCCGGCCGGCAGCGTCACCTCGTCGAGCACGATCTTGCCGTGATAAGGCGCTCCGCCGACATTGGTGACCCGGATGGTGAAGTCGCAGCCGCCGCCCATCGTGCAACGTGTGACATCGGCGCGCTTTTCGACCTTGAGGTCCGGCTCCTTGTCGGGCGGACATCTGAGGTCACGCGGAATGACGATGTCGATGGTCTGCGTGCAGCACAGGCCCCAACCCTCCTTCGGGCCGGCATAGGTCTCGATGCCGGTGACGATGAGGTGGATGACGTCGCCGGGCGATGCGCCAATGATCTTCCAGTTGAGCACGCCGCCGCCCGCCGGCACCAACTGTGTGTCGGGGATGATGGTGATGCCGGGAGTGGTCGTCGACACCTGCACCCACTTGCCGCCCATCTCCGGGCCGACAGGCATGTGATAGATGAAGGCGCCGCCGCCGGGCACGCAATCGACCGTGCCGCGCTCCACCTTGAAGCATTCCCGGTCGGGAGGCGGAGGCCGCTTGTCGCAGTTGGTGAGGTCGATCTTGATCGAGGTCTTCACACCGGTCTTGTAGTCGCCATCGTCGGGCTTGCCCGGATCCTGCGACGGGATGATGGTCCCGGTGCCGGCTCCATTTGTAATCTTGATCAGGCCCTGATTGTCGATGACCGTCGGCGAGGGAAACGCCGCATGGTCGATCTTGGCCGTGATCTGGAAGTTGATGACGCGTTCATTGGCGGCGCCTGCGCCGTCGAGATCGGCGGCGGAGAGCCGGAAATCGGACACGGTTGCCGTGTCGTTCGGATCGGCCGAGGTGCTGATCGAAACGCCGGGCAGCGGGCCGCCCGCAGCGTCCGTGCCGTCGCCCGAGACATGCGCGCTGACGATCGACAGGCCGTGCGGAAGCTGGTCCTTGAAGTCGATCTTGAGCTTCTTCAACAGGGCAATCATGCCCGGGTCGGCAAAGCTTTGCGCACCCCCGCGCAGGCCGAAGCTCAGGGAGTAGACGACGTAGTCGCAGCTCCGCTGGGTGCCTTTCTTGGTGAAGAACGGCACGACCCGTTCCGGCCTCGGAGTGATGATTTTCGAGTTGTCGAGGTCGAGCCGCAGTTCCGGCGTGATCGGAACGGCATCTTCCGCGTGGCTTGCCACAGGGGTGTACATGGCGACCGCGATACCGGCCGCCATCAGCCAGCGCGCGCCGCGCCTGGCGTATGACAGGGGTCTCATAATGGTCTCCATGACGGTTTTCTGGTTGCGTGTTGCGGTTGGGGAAAGTGCAAGATTTTTCATCTTTCCCTCCTCAACGTTCGCAGCTGACGGCTGGGGTTCTGAGCGGCAAAGTCATCTTGCAGCAAGGGTAGTAGCCACCCTTGTCCTTGTCGGATTGCCTGTAGAAGCAAAGCCCGACATCGACTCTGTCGCCCGGATAGTGGCCGGTGATGTCGATCGTGTAAGGCTTGCCGGGCGCGTGCGACTGGAGTGATGTCACCCCGACGCCTGGCGTCCTGGACTGGGCCTTGATCGAATCGCCGCCGAAGCCGGCGTGGTCATGGAGATAGAGGTCGGCCTGGAGGCCGCGAGGCGTGCAGTAGAACTGAACATCCTCGACATCGATGCATGGAGGCAGATCGCCGGGCGGTGGGAAGTCCGGCGGATAGAAGGGCGGCAGGTAACCGCCGGGGATCTCTTCATAGTAGCCGGCACGGCCTTCGCAGGGGTGCCAGACCTCGACGTCGCCGACATGGCCCTCCACTTCGGGGTCTTCGAAATAGCCGTCAAAATCGACGAACCATGAGCCGAAGGGCGGCACGTTGGCCGGCTTCACCAGCGGCGTCGGCGTTATCTGCACGCCGTGCACGGCAAGCGGCCCGCCAGCGACGAGCTGGTCGGCCAGTGTCGGGTTGTCGCGCAGTTTGTCGCCGGTGTTGACCAGCGTATCGGTGCACACGCCGGTGTTGAGATTGCCTTCGGCGTCGTAGCCATATTGCAGGTCGAGGCCGCCGGCCGACTGCCGGTTGCCTTGCGGGAAGCCGACCGCATATTCCTGCGGCTCTTCCACCCATTCGGATTCCGTCGCCGGATCGTCGGGGTTTTCGCGCCAGTAGCGAATGACCTCGCCTTTGCCGGAATCGGCGAACTGGCTGTAATCATAGCGGTTTTCCACCGGGCCGCGCTGCGCCAGGTACATGAAGCCTTGATTGTCGAAAGCGATGTCGGTGACGGCGTAGTCCTTGTCGGCCTTGACCGTCAGCTCCCAGCGCGGATCGCCGGCGAATGTGCCGTCGCGGGCAATACCCACCGACCAGATTTCAGACTTTTCGCCGACCGAATAGTAGACCCGGCCGCCATGATAGGCGACCGCCCAGACGCGGCGTTCATCCTGCGTGTAGCCCCAGGTGTCGGGGTCTTCGCTGTCGAAGGCGGCACCCTGAATGTCCATCACCGCGCCGTCGTCGGCGACGGGTGCCAGCCCATGCGCCGGCCGGCCGGCAACGCCATGGTCGAAGGTGTCGATGAGCGTGGCGTTGGCGTCAATGCGGTGGATGAGGCCGGTGTCGAGGTCGCTGGCGAAGAACTCGCGATGATTGCTGTCGAAAGTGACGTCGCCGATGCCGGGACCGCTGTTGGTGTCGATGTCGGCGAATTTGGAGACGGCACCGGTGATGCCGTCGATCTTCCAGATCGTGCCGGGACCGCCGCCGTTTTCGGTGCCGAACTGGCCGTCCATGAAGACGGCGCCGGCCGTGCCGCGGCGTTGCCGCTCGGGCCGGCCGTCGGAATCTTCGTCGGGGGTGACGATGCGAATGCCATGCAGCGAAGTGGCGCCGGCATAGAGGTTGGGGATGCCGGACGGGACGCCGTCGCGCACCCCGTCATCATAGGTGACGGCGAACACCTGGCCGATCTGCTCGGCCGTCACCTCGAAAGGCGGCGGCGTATAGACGAGCTGGCCGGAGGCCGGTCCGCCCAGCGCCGAAACGTCGAAAACGCGCAAGGTGGCGCGCGTCGTGTCGATGAAGGTTTCGTCGACCGGGTCGACGCCGGGTGGCAACCCTTCTTCAAAATTGGGAATGACGGTGCCGGAAAATCCGGTCACCGCCATCGAGCCGGGATAGATGATCCGGGTTTCCTGCGCCCGCGCAGCTGTGCCCAGCCAGAGCATGGCGCTCAGCACCAGCGCAAGCAAACCGCCGGCCAGATGGAGCGAACGACGCAAACCGCCGCTTGGAGATGGCATGGACGTGCCGTGATCGCAGGACATAAAACTCCCCCCGAAGTTTTCGGGAGGAACGTCCGGTCCGGCCGTGCGAATCAGGGCAAGGCGCGTCGTTCCGGCACGTTCGTCCCTGATCGAATTGTCTGCTTTCCTCATCCTCACGATACGCCTGCTCCTGCGCAGGGTCAACGGAATCAGCCGAAAGCCCAGCGCATCGACCCCGTCCCGAAGGCGGTGGTCGCGCTGAGCTCCCGTTGTTCCCGGAGACCTGCGAGTCTCTGGGGTCCTGGTCATTGGGGGCATCCTTTCCGGCCCCGCACCATGCGGCGCCTGAGCGTCAGTCGCAGGCGGAAGTGGAAAGGTTCATTCAAAACAGCGGCCGGGACTGTTTGCCATTTCACAGAAGCGGCGACTAATTCTTGTGTCAGGCAGCTCAGGATGGAAAACAACCCGGCGCGAAAGACCGGCCGGCTTACTTACTGTCGGTGCCTGGTTCTGCTAGCGTTATCCCAACCCTGGGGGGTATCATGACACGCAGGCACTTCGTTCTGTCACTGGCGGTGCTTTTTTTATGTGCGTTGCCGGTCCGTCAATCCCTGGCCAAGACCTTGGTCTACTGCACCGAGGTCAGTCCGGACACGTTCGATCCAGCGCTAGCCTCGGGCGCCCGCGACGCCTCGGCCACCGCTCTCTACAACCGCATGGTCGAGTTCGAGCCCGGCACCACCAAGGTGCGTCCAGGCCTTGCCGAGCGCTGGGAGATTTCCGACGACGGTCTCACCTACACATTCCACCTGCGGCATGGGGTGAAATTTCACAGCATCGAGGGCTTTACGCCTGGTCGCGACTTCAACGCCGACGATGTGCTGTTTACCTTCGACCGTCAGGCCAACGCGCAGAACCCGTTCAACAATTATGCCAAACGCCAGTACATCTATTTCGACGGCATTGGCATGGCAGGTCTCGTCGCCGGTTGGCGCAGGCTTGACGACTATACGGTGGTGCTGACGCTGAAGGCACCGCATGCGCCGATGCTTGCCGACCTGGCGATGGATTTCGCTTCGGTCGTCTCGAAGGAATATGCCGACAAGCTCGTCGCCGAGAAGCGGCTGCTCGATCTGGCGCTGAAGCCGGCTGGGACGGGTCCGTTCCAGCTTGTCGACTATCAGCAGGATGCGGTCATCCGCTACAAGGCCAATCCGGACTACTGGCGCGGCCGGCCGAAGATCGACGATCTCGTCTTCGCCATCACCGCCGATGCCAGCATTCGCATGGAAAAGCTGCGGGCCGGCGAATGCGATCTCATGCCCTATCCAAATCCGGCCGACCTCGAGGCGATCAAGGCGACGCCCGGCATCAAGGTCATGCGGCAGGAGGGGCTCAACACCGGATACCTCGCCTTCAACACCTTGCAGAAGCCTTTCGACGATCCGCGGGTGAGAAAGGCGATCGCCATGGCCATCGACACCCAGGCGCTGGTCGACGTCGTGTTCCGCGGCACCGGCGAAGTCGCACGCAATCCGCTGCCGCCGACCTCCTGGGCCTATGACAAGACAAGCCCCGATCATGTCTTTGACCCGGCTGCCGCCAGGCAGGCGCTCGCCGATGCCGGCATCAAGGACCTGCATATGAAGATCTGGGCCATGCCGGTGCAGCGCCCGTACAACCCCAACGCGCAGCGCATGGCTGAAATGATGCAGTCCGACCTGGCAAAGATCGGCGTCAGCGTCGACATCGTCACCTATGAGTGGACAGAATACCTTGCCCGCTCAAAGGCACGCGACCGCGACGGCGCCATGCTGTTCGGCTTTACCGGCGACAATGGCGACCCCGACAATTTCCTGTCGGTGCCGCTCGGTTGCGCCGGCGTCGGCACCACCAATCGCGCCAACTGGTGTTTCCCGGCCTTCGACGATCTGCTCAAGCAGGCAGCCGGGATCGCCGACGTTGCAGCCCGCGCGAAACTCTATGCGCAGGCGCAGACAATCTTCCGGGAGCAGATGCCGTGGGTCGTCATCGCCCACTCCGTGGTCTCGGTGCCGATGCGCGAACAGGTGACCGGCTATGTCATGGACCCGTTCGATCACCATGATTTCTCGGGCGTCGATATCAAGGAATAGCGGCTCGTGGCGGCCGATCTCGATGTCTATGTGGAGAGCCTGCGCAATTTCCGCCTGGTGCGGAGCTACAGCATTACGCAGTTGCTGCCCTACCTGGAACAGGCCGGGCTGAAAGTCCGCCTGCTGGACCGACCGGCCCGCCAGGATAGGGCGCCCGCGGCCCTGCTGCATATCGACCTGACCGTGGTCCCGCCACCCTACCGCGAGATCGGCCAACGTTACGAGCGCAGCATCAACGGCCGCGCGCTGTCCATCCACAGGTACCTCTATTCGACGCTGAGGCTAGAGGCCGGCGACAGCCATAAGGGGCCGGTCATCGTCAAGACCGTCCTCAACTCCAGGGGTCGGCCAGAGCAGCGCTGGTGGCAACACCGCAACGGCCTGACCCGGAGCGCGCACGCCATCCGCAAACTCTTCGACCCCGGCTATAAGGAACGACTGTGCCCGCCCTATCGCGTCTACCAGACGATCGGCGAGGTTCCGCAGGATGTATGGCGCAACGATCGGCTGATGGTCGAGAAATTCGCTTTCGAAACCCTCGATCTGCCGATCGTCAAGCACCGCTACATGTTCCTGCTCGGCGCCGAGATCAACATGCGGCAGGTCTATGACGACGTGCTGTGCGCCGGCTCAAAGATCCTGAGCAACGAGGTGGGCGGCGCCGTCCCGCCGGAGGTGCTGGCAGTGCGGCAGCGGCTCAACCTGGATTTCGGCGCCATCGACTATTTCATTGTCGATGGCAAAGGCGTTGTCGTGGATGCCAACAAAACCGTCGGCTCAAACCCTGAATGGCTGAAGAAGAACCGCTTTCGCCAAGAATTCAACGATCGCATGGCTGAGGCGCTGATCGCCTTTGTCCGCGGTTGAGCCGGATCACCAGGCCCAGTCGCCCTTGCCCAGCGCCGATACCGCCTCGACGATACGGCTGAAGGAGGCGCGCGCCCGGCCGACCGTGTGCCTGGCACGTAGGTAACCATGCACCAGCCCCGGCTCCTCGAACCAGGTGGCGCGGCCGCCTGCGGCGAGGACGCGGTCGCGGTAGGCCTCGCCGTCGGAGGACAGCGGGTCGCATTGCGCGGTGATCAGCACGGTTGGCGGCAGGTTGGTGAAATCGGTATCGGCGAGCGGCGACAAAGTGACGTCATCGGTGCCGTCAGCGCCGCCGGTGCGGATATCCTTGTAGAAGTCGAGGTCGCGCACCGTCAGCATCGGCGCTTCCGCATGCGTCACGTAGGAGCCCCTCGAGCGGTCGCCGCCGAGGCCGGGATAGATCAGCACCTGGCCGATCGGCTTTTTGGCATGACCTCGCGTTGCGTTGGCGACCGCGGCGCAGAGATTGCCGCCGGCGCTGTCCCCGCAGAGCAGAACAGGACGGTCATAGGTTCTGGCCGCCCATTCGAAGGCATGCAGTGCATCGTCGAAGGCGGCCGGGTGCAGATGCTCCGGCGCCAGCCGATAGTCGACGGAGACCACCTCGAAGCCCGTACGGGCGCACAATTCGGCGCAGACATCGTCATGGCTGTCGAGCCCACCGAGGATGAAGCCGCCACCATGGATGTAGAGCACCATCGCCGCCTCGTTCGGGGAACCGCTGCGATAGATGCGGATCGGGATATCGTGCGCGGCAATGATGGTCGTTTCCGCCGTCACGCCATCGGGATAGCCGGCAAAGAACTCGCGGCACATCCGGTCATAGATCGCGCGCTGCTGGGCAATGCTGTAGTCAATCGTGTCCGGCGGATAATAGGAATTGGTGCGCTCGATGAAGGCCCAGGTCTCGGCGTCGATGAGGGTTTTGTAGTCGGTCATGCTGGGAAAGCCGACTGCGAAGATCGAGCCCAGGCACCCCCCTCTGGCCTGCCGGCCATCTCCCCCTCAAGGGGGGAGATCGGATGTCGCGAAGGCTTTCGCCAATCGCCAACGTTCGTAGATGAGCGTTGATATCCGAGTTGCCAATCTCCCCCCTTGAGGGGGAGATGCCCGGAAGGGCAGAGGGGGGTGTGAAGGAACGCCATCGTCTGCGCGGCTATCTGCCCTTCCACACCGGATCGCGCTTCTCAGCAAACGCCCGGAACCCTTCCATGTTGTCCTCCGAGCCATAAAGCGCATCGACGGTCGCCAATTGCCGGCGCGTCACGCGGTTCATCGCATCCTGGAAGGTCAGCGCCTCAGCCACCCGCGCCGTCTCCTTGATCGCGGCGAACACCAGCGGCGGGCCGCTGGCCAGCAGCCTTGCGATCTCCCAGACGCGGTCTTCGAGCTTGTCCTTGGGCAGCACCTCGTTGACCAGGCCCCAGCGATGCGCTTCCGCGACATCCATCCAGCGGCCGGTGAGCAAAAGGTCCATGGCGACGTGGTAGGGAATGCGCTTCGGCAGTTTGATCGTCGCTGCGTCGGCCAATGTGCCGGCGCGGATTTCGGGCAGCGCGAAGGAGGAATGGTCAGAGGCGTAGATGAGATCGCAGGACAGCGCCAGCTCGAAGCCGCCGCCCACCGCCATGCCGTTGACGCAGGCGATGACTGGCTTGTTGAGGTCGCGCAGCTCCTGCAGGCCGGCAAAGCCGCCGACGCCATAGTCGCCGTCGACCGCGTCGCCGCCGGCGGCGGCCTTCAAATCCCAGCCGGCGCAGAAGAACTTGTCGCCGGCGGTCTTGACGATGGCGACGCGAAGCTCCGGATCGTCACGAAACGCCTTGAACGTCTCGCCCATCAGCCGCGACGTCTTCAGGTCGATAGCATTGGCCTTCGGCCGGTCGAGCGTGACCTCGAAGATGGTGCCCTCGCGGCGGGTCGAAATGACGTCAGACATTCTTCTTTTCTCCCAGCACCAGCAGCGCGTCGGCGATCCAGGCGCCCTTGCCCTCGGCGCAGACGATAAGCGGGTTGATGTCGAGTTCCTCGATCTCGCCGGCGTTCTTCTGGACGAAGTCGGCAATGCCGGCGATCGCCTCGATGGCGGCCGCGACATCGGACTTGGGCCGGCCGCGATAGCCTTCGAGCAACGGGAACAGCTTCAGGCGGCGCAACGCCGCCTCGATATCGTCACGCGTCGCCGGCAGCATCAGGGTGACGCTGTCGCGCAACAACTCGACCAGCACGCCGCCGGTGCCCAGTGTCATCACGGCGCCGAACATCGCGTCGCGGGTGAAGCCGACGATCAGTTCGGCGACGCCGTCGCGCACCATGCGCTCGACATAGAGGCCGGTGCCGAGCGGCAGAAGGTCATGCGCTGCGGTGCTGACCGATTCGGCGTCCTTGAGGTTCAACCTGACAGCGCCGACTTCCGACTTGTGGGTGACGCCGAGCGCCTTCAGCGCCACCGGGAAACCGAGCGCCATCGACGAAATCACGGCGTCGACCGCATTGGCGGCGCGTTCGCCCTTCGGCACCGGCAAGCCGGCCTTGATCAGCCGCTCCTTGGCTTCGGCCTCGTCAGGCGTCACATGGCCGCCTTCGGCAGCGCCGGCAGCCGATGTATCGATCGACTGCGCCTGCGGCTCGGCCCAGGCCCAGCCGATGAAGGCTGCCGCGCCGGCTGCGTCCATGGCCTCGGAAATGCCGAACAACGGCACCATGCCGCGCGCCATCAGCTCGGCGGTGTATTCCTCCGGCAGGTTCTCCGGCAGCGACGAGACGATCGCGCCATGCGCCTTGTTGGTCTTCAGCGCCGATTCGAAGGCGCGCAGCGTCGCCCACCAGTCGGTGACCGAGCAGCGGTCGGGACGCGGAAAATCAAGCACCAGCATGTTGAGGTCGAAGCCGCCCGACACCATGGCGGTGAAGGTGGCGGTCATCGCCGGCTCGTTGTTCCAGATGAAGGTGTGGTAGTCCAATGGGTTGGCGACAGCGACCAGCGGCCCGAGCGTCGATTTGACATGGGCGCGGTGCTTGCTGGTGAGCTCCGGGAAATTGACCCAGCGCCCTTCAGCGCTGTCGGCCATCACCGAGGCTTCGCCGCCGGAACAGCTCATCGACGATAGCCGGTAGCCGGGCAGCGGACCGGTGACGTGCAGCAGCTTCAGCGCCTCGATGAAGGCGGGTATGGAGTCGACGCGGGCAATGCCGAGTCGCCGCAGGAACGCGCCCGAGGCAGCATCCGAACCGGCGAGCGAAGCGGTGTGCGAGACCGTCGCCTGCCTCGCCTGTTCGGAGCGTCCGACCTTCATGGCGATGATCGGCTTCTTCAGCTCGCGCGCCCGTGCCGCCAGCTTCTCGAAGCCGGCTACCGAATCGAAGGCTTCGATGTGCAGGCCGAGCGAGGTGACACGATCGTCCTCGATCAGGCCGAGCGCCATTTCGGAGAGGCCGGTTTGCGCTTGGTTGCCTGCGGTCATCAGGAAGGCGATCGGCAGGCCGCGCTTCTGCATCGTCATGTTGATGGCGATGTTGGAGGACTGGGTGATGATGGCGACGCCCTTGGCGCCTTCTGGCAGCCTGATGCCGCCATGCTGGTCGGGCCACAGCAACGCGCCATCGGCATAGTTGATCAGACCATAGCAATTCGGGCCGATGATCGGCATCTGGCCGGCTGCCGCCACCAGTTCGGCCTGCAGCCGCTCGCCGTCGTCGTCATACGCCTCAGTCTCAAGAAAGCCTGCGGCAAAGCAGACGGCGCCGCCGGCGCCACGCTCGGCCAGCGCCTTGACGACCTCGATGGTCAGATGGCGGTTGACGCCGACAAAGGCAGCGTCGGGCGCAGCGGGAAGGTCTGCAACAGAACGATAGGCCTTGCGGCCGGCGACCTCGTCCTTGGTCGGATGCACCGGCCAGATTTCGCCGGCAAAGCCCATCTTGATCGATTGGGCAACGACGGCAGCGGCCTGCGCCCCGCCGAACACAGCAATCGACTTCGGGCGCAGGAGACGTTCGAGTTTATGCATGGCCATCTTTTCGTTTGAGCATGATCTTCTCCCCAAAAACCGGACCCCGGTTTGGGGGCCATACTGCTCTAAGCTCCGAACGGACGCAGCAGCGCCCGCGAAATAATATGTCGCTGAATCTCCGAAGTGCCTTCCCAGATGCGCTCGACGCGGGCGTCGCGCCAGATGCGCTCCAGCGGCAGGTCGTCCATCAGCCCCATGCCGCCATGGATCTGGATGGCTTCGTCGGCCACGTAAGCCAGCATTTCGGTCGCCTTCAGCTTGGCCATCGCCATGTCCTGATCGGTGACGGTGCCCTGATCGTACTTCCAGCCAGCTTCGAACACCATCAGGTCGGCGGCCTTCAATTCGGTCGCCATGTCGGCAAGCTTGAACGAAACGCCCTGGAACTTGCCGATCTGCTGGCCGAACTGCTGGCGCTGCGCGGAATATTCGATGGCATGGCTGAGCGCCCGCTCGGCCCGGCCGAGACAGGTGGCGCCGACCTGCAGGCGGGTGGCGCCGAGCCAGGAATTGGCGACCTCGAAGCCCTTGTGCACTTCGCCCAGAACCTGGCTTGCCGGCAGCCGGCAATCGTCGAATTCAAGGATGGCGTTGGTGTAGCCCCGATGCGAGACGTTGCGGTAACCGTCGCGCACCGTGAAACCCTTGGTGCCCTTGTCGACGAAGAAGGCGGTGATCTTCTTGCGCTTGCCACGCGGCGTTTCCTCCTCGCCCGAAGCCATGAAGCAGATCGCGAAATCGGCGAGATCGGCATGGGAGATGAAGTGCTTGGTGCCGTTGAGCACCCAGTCGTCACCATCCTGCACCGCGGTCGCCTTCATGCCACGCAAATCGGAGCCGGCGCCCGGCTCGGTCATCGCCAGGCAGTCCCATTTCTCGCCACGGATGCAAGGGAACAAGTATTTTTCGCGCTGCTCCGGCGTACCGGCCAGAAGGATGTTGGAAGGGCGCGCCACGCAGGTCCAGTGCAGCGCGTAATTGGCGCGACCGAGTTCCTTTTCGTAGAGCAGCCAGGTCACCGTATCGAGGCCGGCGCCGCCGACATCCGCCGGCATGTTGGCGGCATAGAGCCCGGCTTCGATCGCCTTGGCCTTGATCTCCTCGATCAGCTCGCGGCGCAGCACGCCGGTGCGCTCGACCTCACGCTCATGCGGGTAAAGCTCGTTCTCGACGAACGCACGCGTCGTCTCGACAATGAGCTTCTGTTCCTCCGACAGCCCGAAATCCATGGTCTTAGCCCTTCTTCTTTTTCTTCGGCTTCTCCGCCTTCTTCACCGGCTTCGAAGCCTTGGCCTTTTCGGCGGCCTTGGAAGCGGCCGGCTTCTTCGCCGCCAGCTTGGCCAATTGCTTGGTGTAGTCCTTGTGCAGCGCGCCGGCGCCCCAGCCCTTGCCTTTGTTCTGCTTCGACAGCGCGTCCATGATCGCGACCAGATTGTCGTCGCGGATCTTTTCCAGTTCGCGGATCGACAGACCATGCGCCTGGTCGTCCGACTGGGTGGCGATCAGATCGACCAGCTCGTCGTTGAACTCCGGCACGTCCATCAGCTTGGTCCACGGCCATTTCAGGCACGGTCCGAACTGCGCCATGAAGTGGCGCATGCCGGCTTCGCCGCCGGCGACGCGATAGACCTGGAACATGCCCATCTGCGCCCAGCGCAGGCCGAAGCCGTAGCGCATGATGTCGTCGAGTTCCTCGACCGTGCAGATGCCGTCCTTGATCAGCCACAGTGCCTCGCGCCACGCCGCTTCCAGCAGGCGGTCGCCGACAAAGGCCTCGATCTCCTTGCGGATGACGACAGGTTTCATGCCGATCGAGGCATAGATTTCCTTGGCGACCTCGATGGCTTCGGGGAACGTCTGTTCGCCGCCGACGATCTCGACCAGAGGCAGCAGATAGACCGGGTTGAAGGGATGTCCGACAACCAGCCGCTCCGGGTGCTTTTTCATCGCCACCTGCATGTCGGTCGGCTTGATGCCGGAGGTCGAGGAGCCGACAATGGCGTTGGCCGGCGCATAGAGGTCGATTTCGGCCAGCACGCGGTGTTTGAGGTCGAGCCGTTCCGGCACGCTTTCCTGGATAAAGTCGGCATCGGCCACCGCCTCGGCAATGGTCTTGGCGAAGGTCAGCTTGCCTTCCTTGGGCAGGCCGCCGGGAACCATCTGCTTGTAGGCGCGGCGCGCGCCCTTCATCACTTCAGAGACCTTGCGCGAGGCTTCCGGATCGGGATCGAAGATCGACACGTCGATGCCGTTGAGCAAAAGCCGCGCCACCCAGCCGGCGCCGATGACACCGCCGCCGATGGCGGCCGCCTTGTTGATGATGCTCATGGTCAGGCTCCGGTTCTTGTCTTGGCTGTTTCAGGGTCGATGAGAGGCACGCGCTCGCCGGTGCGGATCACGGAGGGGTCATAGGCCTTGCGGGCAAAGACCTCGAGCACGAAAGGCCGGAAGAAGTCGATCGGCAGCGTGTCGTAGTCGGGATCGAAGCTCGACTGATCCCAGCGTTCGCAGAACTGGTCGCAATCGTCGAAATAGGCATGGCCGGCGAAGCGGTCGCGGGCATGACGATTGCCGCCGAGATGATGGGCATAATAGAGGCGCTGGAAGTCGCCGTGCTTTTCCACCACCCAGGTGCATTGCTCGCGCACGAAGGGCTTCAGAATCGAGGCGGCGTATTCGTCGTGATTGTAGGGCGCATAGATGTCGCCGATGTCGTGCAGCAACGCGCAAGCGATCCAGTCGGTATCGGCGCCGTCACGCCAGGCCCGTGTCGCCGCCTGCAGCGAATGGCCGAGCCTTGTGATCTTGTAGCCGGACAGGCCCTCGTCGAGCTGCACCAGCGCGTCGAGCAACCGCTCGCCGGTCTTGGCGGCATAGTCGATTTCATGGGCGGTCAGGAACTCGTAATCGTCCCTGTCGCCATCCTTCATCGCGGTGAATTTGACGGTGTCAGGCATCGCCAACTCCCGCCTTAGGCCGCGGCTGCGATCGGCGCCCGTTTGGTCAGGTTGAGCTTCTTGCGCACTTCCTCCGGCCCGAGGATCCGGGCGCCGAGATTGGTGACGATGCTGGCAGCGCGCTCGACCAGCTGCGCATTGGTCGCCAGCACACCCTTGTCGAGCCACAGATTGTCTTCAAGCCCGACGCGGACATTGCCGCCGGCCAGAACCGCTGCTGCGGCATAGGCCATCTGGTTGCGGCCGATGGCGAAAGCCGACCAGTTCCAGCTCGACGGCACGTTGTTGACCATCGCCATAAAGGTGTTGAGGTCGTCCGGCGCGCCCCACGGCACGCCCATGCAGAGCTGCACCAGCGCGTCGGCGTTGAGCACTTTTTCCTCGACCAGTTGCTTGGCGAACCACAGATGGCCGGTGTCGAAGGCCTCGATCTCCGGCTTGACGCCCAGCGCCGTCATCATGCCGCCCATGGCGCGCAGCATGCCCGGCGTGTTGGTCATGACATAGTCGGCCTCGGCGAAGTTCATGGTGCCGCAATCGAGCGTGCAGATTTCCGGCAGGCACTGGCGCACATGTTCCATGCGGTTGGTGGCGCCGCCCATGTCGGTGCCTTTTCCATTGAGCGGCAACGGAGCTTCCGGCGAGCCGAACACCATGTCGCCGCCCATGCCGGCGGTGAGGTTCAGGATCACATCGACATTGGCGTCGCGGATACGCTCGGTCACTTCGCGGTAGAGATGGACGTCGCGGCGCGGCTTGCCGGTTTCGGGGTCGCGGACATGGCAGTGGACGATGGCAGCACCCGCCTTGGCAGCATCAATGGCCGAATCGGCGATCTGCTTGGGCGAGCGCGGCACATGCGGCGAGCGGTCCTGCGTGCCGCCGGAGCCGGTAACGGCACAGGTAATGAAGACCTCACGGTTCATCGCGAGCGGCATGGCAATTTCCTCCCAATCGTCAGAAGCCCTAACAATGATCCGACTTGCGGCGAACTGTTTTGCGATTTACGAAGCTTCCATGATCAAAAGCGAAAAACCAACCATCTTTCGCTCGGAACGCTCGCCGCTCAAGGTGACGCTGCTGGTGTTTTCCGGCTCGTCGATCATGTGTGTCGCCTCGGCCGTCGACCCGCTGCGGGCCGCCAACCGCATCTCGGGCGAGACGCTGTTCGATTTCAAACTGGTCTCGGTCACGGGGGAAGCGCCGGTCACGACATGCGGCCTGCCGGTGGCGGTCAGCGGCCGCTTCGATGCGGCCGAGCCGACCGACGTCCTTGTTGTCGTCGCCGGCTTCGGCACCCAGAACTATACGACATCGGCGCTGCTGTCAGGCTTGCGGCGGGCGGCCCGCGCGGCCCGCGCCTGTGGCGGCGTCGAGGCCGGCACCTGGCTGGTGGCACGCGCCGGCCTGCTGGAAGGGCGCAGCGCCACGACGCATTGGGAAGACATGGAGGATTTTTCCTCGGCTTTCCCGGGCGTCGATGTCCGCCCGGACCGCTATGTCATCGACGGGCCGGTCTTCACCTCCGGTGGGGCGTCGCCGACCTTCGACCTGATGCTGCATCTGATCCGCACCCGGCTCGGCATGGCCGTGGCGCTCGATGTCGCCAGCGTCTTCATCTACGATCAGGCGCGCGCCGCCACCGACGCGCAGCCGCTGGTCTCGCTCGGCCGGCTCGACGGCTACGACCCCCGGCTGGCGCAGGCCATCAGGCTGATGGAATCGCATGTCGACCAGCCGCTGACCATAGACGCGGTGGCAAAACGCGCCGGGGTGACGGCACGGACATTGGAAAGCATTTTCCGCAAATCGATCGGCGAGACGCCCGGCGCCTACTATCTCAGGCTGCGGCTGGGCGCGGCGCGGCGGCTGGTGGTCGACACAAGGATCGCCATGGCGGATATTGCCGGGCGGACGGGGTTCTCGTCCGCCGCGGCATTTTCCAGAGCGTTTTCAAGAGCGTTCGGCGAAGCGCCGGTGCGGCTCCGCCGAGGTTGATGCATGTCGCCCAAAAGTGTGTCGCGGTTTTGGGACAACGACATGCGCAGACAAAGAGAGGTCAGGCTGCGTTCTGTCGATCGCTGCCGGCGTCCATCTGCGAGCGCATGTGCCTCGCCAGACGGACTTCAAATCGGCTGCTGACAGCACGATCCCATTCGTTTTTCACCTTGTCGGTCGGCCGCGGCAGCGCCATCAGCCGGTCGATGATCGATCCGGTCTCGCCGGATGAGAGTAGGGCGTCGATTTCGCGTTCGTGTTGCATCATCGGTTCGCCTCCTTCCTTTTCACCCGCCACAACGCCATCCTTATACGAGCTTCGTGACGGCAGTTTGAAGGCAAGAGCGAGGTCATTGAGGGGCGGCCAAGGGCGAAACCTTGTCGTCGGACAGGGTCCTGCGCAAACCAATTCCGGGGGCGGCCGGGATATTATCCCGTCGCCCCTCAAGCAATACGAATCGGCTTCCGCCTCAGACGTAGCGGTTGACGAGTTCTGCCGGTCGTTTCGGATTCAGCCCTTGCGTTCCTGAAGGCTGTTGCCGCCATCGACCACCAGCAGGGCGCCGTTGACGTAGCTCGCACCTTCCGATGCCAGGAACACCACCGCTGCGGCAACCTCGTCCGGTCGCCCGGCCCGCGCCGGTGGCGTGTGCAGGGCAGCTTGCCGCTCCATTGCGCTCGACGAGCCCGTTTCGATCCAGCCGGGGGCCACGGCATTGACTGTCACGCCGCTTTTTGCCACTTCGAGCGCCAGCGTGCGCGTCAGGCCGACCATGCCGGCCTTGGCGGCGGAATAGGCTGCTGTGCCTTCGAAAGACACCAGGGGCCCGGTAACCGACGCCACATTGACGATGCGCCCATAGCCTGCCTCTACCATCGCCGGCAAAAACGCGCCGGTGACCAGGAATGCGGTCTTCAGGCTGACGTCGATCCCTTGGTCCCAGTCGGCCTCGGTCATGGCGAGAAACGCCTTATCGGCCGAGGGCGATGCCAGCGAACCCATGCCGGCATTGTTGACCAGGATGTCGACAGCGCCGACATCGGCCCGCAGCCGCGCGACTTCGGCCGCGATGGTGAGATCCGCGACCGCGGCTTTGGCATCGATGCCTTCGGCGCAAAGCTCAGCGGCACGATCGAGTACGCGCGCGCTGGCACCGTTCAGGAAAACGGCATGACCGGCAAGGCCGAGCTGCCACGCAATGGCAAAGCCGATGCCGTCAGCAGCACCCGCCCCGGTGATCAGCGCACGCTTGGTGGTAGAAGGCATGGTCAAATCAGACTCCGCTGGTTGCGCCGTCGCGGTCTACCACGCTCTTTGGCGACCGTGCTGCGAAGATTTGCTCTGCAACATTCCGCGCCGCTTGGCGTTCTCGAAATCCGAAGCCGGCCGCTCAGGGGTGTCCGCTCTGATGCCAGAATGCCGATTGCGCAGCCGTTCTGCAGCGTCCCATTCATCCAGTCGATCATGATCGCCGGGCGCCCCCGAGGTGCCTTCAAACGTTTCCTGCAGGACCTGCTTCGGGGGACATCCGCCGCGGCGGCTTTCAGCCATGCGCGGCGGATGTCGGTCCAGAGGTCAGGCTTCAGACGTAGCGGTTGACGATGTTTTCCAGCAGTTCCTGGCGACCGGATTTCGGCTGCGGCTCGATCTTCTTCTTGACAACGCGCTCGGCGATGTCTTCCAGCGTGCGCTTGCCCGACAGCATCGCCTTGGCTTCGGCCGAGTTCCAGCCGGCGTAGCGTTCGGCAAGCGGGCCCGACAGCGCCTTGTCCTCGACCATCTTCGCCGCAGCCTTGAGACCGCGCGCACAAGAATCCATGCCACCGATATGGCCGATCAGCAGGTCCTGCGGGTCGAGCGACTGGCGGCGCAGCTTGGCGTCGAAATTGGTGCCGCCGGTCTTGAAGCCACCGGCCTGCAGGACCTGGTAATAGGCCAGCGCCATTTCCGGCACGTTGTTGGGGAACTGGTCGGTGTCCCAGCCCGATTGGTAGTCGTTGCGGTTCATGTCGATCGAACCGAAGACGCCAAGCGCATTGGCCAGCGCCAGTTCATGCTCGAAGGAATGGCCGGCCAGGATGGCGTGGCCCTGCTCGATGTTGAGTTTTACCTCCTTCTCCAGCCCGAAGCGCTTGAGGAAGCCGTAGACGGTCGCGACATCGTAGTCGTACTGATGCTTGGTCGGCTCCTGCGGCTTCGGCTCGATCAGGATCGTGCCCTTGAAGCCGATCTTGTGCTTGTAGTCGACGACCAGGCTGAGGAAGCGGCCGGCCTGCTCCTGCTCGCGGGCAAGGTCGGTGTTGAGCAACGTCTCATAGCCCTCGCGCCCGCCCCACAGCACATAGTTCTCGCCCTTCAGCCGCTTGGTGACGTCGATGCAGCTCTTCACCGTCGCCGCCGCATAGGCAAACACATCGGGATCTGGATTGGTGGCGGCGCCCGACATGAAGCGGCGGTTGGAGAACAGGTTCGCCGTGCCCCAGAGCAGCTTGACGCCGGTCTTCTTCATCTTGGCCGCGAAATAGTCGGCGATCTCGTCGAGCCGCGCGGCACTTTCGGAGAAATCCTTGCCTTCCGGGCGCACATCCGCGTCGTGGAAGCAGAAATAGGGCGCGCCAAGCAGCGAGAACATCTCGAAGGCGACGTCGGCCTTGAGCTTCGCCAGTTCCATCGTGTCGACGCCGCCCGCCTTGGGAAACCAGGGACGGTCGAAAGTCTGGCCACCAAAGGGATCGCCGCCCGGCCAGGCGAAGGAATGCCAATAGGCGACGGCAAAGCGCAGATGGTCTTCCAGCCGCTTGCCGGCGACGACCTCATCCGGGTTGTAGAAGCGGTAGGCCAGCGGATTGGTCGAATCCGGCCCCTCATACTTGATTGCTTTGATGTCGCCGAAAAATCCGCTGCTCATGATTTCTGTCCTCTCTCGAATAGTTCGCCCTGATTACCTCAGGCGTAATTGGTTTCGCTCTCGCTCGGGGTGAAAAGGCTCGTGTCAAAGCCACTCAACGAAGGAGACAGACCATGACCGACCTCAACAAAATCGCCGAAGGCTACATCACCGCCTGGAACGAGGCCGATGCGGGTCGCCGCGCCGACCTGATCAAGGCAACCTTCACCGAAGACGTCAGCTACCGCGATCCGCTCATGCAGGGCGACGGCCATGCGGGCGTGGCCGCCCTCATCGATGGCGTGCAGCAGCGCTTCGCCGGCTTCCGGTTCTCGCTGAAGGGTCAGCCGGACGGATTTGGCGACACAATCCGCTTCTCGTGGAATCTTGGGCCGGAGGGTATTCCGTCGGTTATCGAAGGCACCGATTTCGGCGTTATCGAGAATGGGCGGCTGAAGAGCGTCACCGGGTTTCTCGACAAGGTGCCGGCGCAGTGAGGTCAACTTGGCAAGGGTGGTGTGAGGCACCCCCCTCTGGCCTGCCGGCCATCTCCCCCTCAAGGGGGGAGATTGGCTGTCATCTATGCCTTCGCCAATCTCCAACGCTGCAATAGTGAGCGAGGCGCCCAAGTTGCTAATCTCCCCCCTTGTGGGGGAGATGCTCGGTAGGGCAGAGGGGGGTGCCTCGCGCATACTCACGCGGTTACGGCCTTGATGGCGGGATACAGTGCCCGGTAGCGCCTATAGGCATCCGCATAGGCACCGCTCAAGGCTGCTTCCGGTTCGATCGTGGCATCCGTCTTCGGCGCCGTGCACACGCTGAGCGGATTGGCTCCGGTTGCAGCAATCAGCCCAAGCCTCGCCGCACCAAATGCAGCACCGAAATCACCATCTGCCGGAATATCCACCGGCACCTGCAGCGCCGTGGCAATTGCCTTCAGCCAATAACGCGAGCGCGAGCCGCCGCCGATCGCGGTTACCCGCGTCAAGGTCGTTCCCGCTGTCTTCAAGGCTTCAAGACTGTCACGGAAGGCGAAGGCGACACCTTCAAGCACCGCCTGCGTCAGCACCGCGCGGCTCGATTCATGCGCCAGGCCAGTGAAGGAGCCGCGGATGGCGGAATCATTGTGCGGCGTGCGCTCGCCCGAGAGGTAGGGCAGGAACGACACCCCGCTCGGCGCTTTCAGCGTCTCGCCGAGCTCGGCGGTCAATTCGCCGGCCTTCTTGCCTGATATCTCCGACAGCCAGTTCAACGAATCGGTCGCCGACAGGATGACGCCCATCTGGTGCCAGGTGTTGGGCAGAGCGTGGCAGAAGGTGTGCACCGCGCTGGCCGGATTGGGCAGATAGGACGCGTTGGCGGCGAACAGGACGCCAGACGTGCCAAGCGAAACGAAGGCATGACCGGCGCCGACCGTGCCCATGCCGCAGGCGGACGCCGCATTGTCGCCAGCGCCGCCAGCGATCGGAATGCCCGCCTGCACGCCCCATTTCGAGGCGAGATCGGTGCGCAAGGCCCCGGCCTTTTCCGTGCCTTCGACCAGCGACGGCATCTGCGTCTCGTCGAGCGAGGTCGCGGCGAGCAGTTCCGGCGACCAGCGCCGCTTGCCGACATCGAGCCAGGAGGTGCCGGCCGAGTCGGACATTTCGGAGATATGCTCGCCGGTCAGCCAGAACCGTAGGAAATCCTTGGGCAGCAGCACCTTCGCCACCTTGGCGAAGACAGCCGGCTCGTTGTTCTTCACCCATGCCAGCTTCGGCGCGGTGAAGCCGGGGAAGACGATGTTGCCGGTCAGCTTGCGGAAGCGCGGGTCGGCATCGAGCGCGGCCGCCTCGGCATGGCTGCGCGTATCGTTCCACAATATGCAAGGGCGCAGCACCTGGTCGCCGGCGTCGAGCAAGGTGGCGCCGTGCATGTGGCCGGAGAGGCCGATGCCTTTTACCGCGGCAAGCTCTTTCGGGTGCGAGGCTTTCAGCTCTGCAATGGCGGTCTCGCAGGCGCGGATCCAGTCGGCTGGGTTCTGCTCGGACCAGCCGGGGTGCGGCCGCGAGACGTCAAGCGAAGCATGGCCGGAGCCGATGACGGTTTGCCCGGCATCGATCAACAGCGCCTTGACGCCCGACGTGCCTAGATCGAGGCCGAGATACATGCATTCCTCCCATTGCCATTAATTTTTTCGGGTCTCGAAAAAATCTGGCTTGGCCAGTTTTTAAAACAAGATCAGCTGCGGGTCAATTCTCTGACAAATTGGCGGCGCGCCGCGAAAACAGCGCTGACAGCGGACTGTCCGGACGGGCCAGCTGGCGCTCTGCCGTCAAGGCGCGTGCAAGCCCTGTGTCGCCCGCCCGCAGCGCCGCCTCGACCAGCGTCAGGTCGATCACGTCGCGCTGTGCATGGCTGCCGCCGAAGCGATGAGCAATCGAACGAATTGGCCGGATCAGGCGCACCGCCTCGTTGTAGTTGCCGTCGCCAAAGGCCTTGATCGCCAGCGTCAACGGATGGCCGACATCCCTGGTGAAGGCAGCGTTGTCGTCGCTGCCGCGCATCGCCTCGCGCTGCGCCTCCAGCAAAGTCTTGGCTGGCGCTTCGAGCCCCGCTCCGACAAAGGCCATCATCGCATGGGCGTCGTTGAAGGCGTAATTGCCGGCACCGACCTTGGGCCAGTTGGCGGCGAGCGCTACCCAGCGGTCGCCGACATCGACGCCGCCGAGATGAAGCCGCCACAGGATCGCCGAGGCATCGACCATATTGAGCGCCATCGTCGAGGGCGTGCCGTAGATCGGCCCGTCATACAGGGCCAACACCTCTTCGGCCTCGCCGAGATCGTAGTGGAACAGCGCCAAATGCCACCAATTGTGCACCTGCAGGAAGCTGTCCCTTGTCCACGCCTCGGGATTGGTCCGCATCCAGGCAATGCCGTCCTTTTGCCGGCTTTGCATTTCCATGACATGGGCGACAGCATGCTGCGCCCAGCCGTCGCGCGGCTCGATGTCGACCGCCTGCCGGCCCAGTCGCTCGGCGCGCGTATAATCGCCCATTTCCTCCAGTCCGAAAGCCTGCATGCCGAGAATGGCGTGGTAGCCGGACATGCCGCTTTTCCACGACGGCAGCGCTCGGCCGATGCGATCGCGCAGCATGCGGGCGTTGCCGGTGAAGAAGTCGACCTGGTGCCCGGTCTGCAGTGCCACCGCGTCGAGCGGGAAGTCGATGGCGATATCTTCAAGCAAGCGCGAGGCCTCGTGCCAACGGCCGGCGGCGAGATGGCCAAGGGCCGCGACATGCGCCTGCTCGCGGGCTGTGGCGGCAAGCGGTAGTGCCGTTTCGTGGCATGCCTTGGCCACCGCTGTTGCCTCGCGCTCGGTGGCGAGGCCGAACAGATAGCCCTTGAACACATGCGCCATGACGAAGCCCGGGTCGGCCGCAATGGCGCGATCGACGGAAGCGACGGGATCGCCGATGAAGCATTGCAATTCACGGACAGCCTGGCTGTAGGGCGTGAAGCCGGCCTCCGTCGCGCCCGATAAGGTCAGGCCGAATGCATCCCTGACTGCCATGCCCGGCCCTCCGGTGATCATAAAATTCCAGCTGCGCGGCCGATCCTAGAGCATCGGAAGCGGGTGCGCCAAGCGAAGTCTGGACCAATCAATACCGGAGTCCAGTCCAACTAGTTTCGCAGTTCATCAACCATGAGGCACAGAATAGGCTTTGTAAAATCTGGCGGATTGTGTCTTCATTGCGGCGCCGGGCGGGGAGCTTGAAATCGCGAATCGAGAGGGACGCGATGCGGCACCTGAAGAACAAGCCTGCGGACAGTTGTTCGCAGGCTACGGAGGGAACAGTTGCTTTATCGCCGCGAAAGCTGCGTCAACCATACCCATGGTTAATTAGCGCTCTCTCAACTACGGCGCTGGCGTTGCTGCCCAATTCTACGGCCTTCGCCGCGTGCACGCTGGTCCCGCCGGCCGGAAATACCGCCTACATCTGCGACAGCGGCGATTCGGGCGGCAGCCTCACCGACACCAGCGGCGACAACACGTTGACCTTCCCCACCGCCGGCACCGGACAGATCAGCGGCAACGTCACCTTCGGCACCGGCATCGACCGCATCGACATGCAGTCCGGCACCATAACCGGCGGCGTCGACCAGGGCGGCGGCACGGATTTCTTCACTATCGGCGGCGGCACTGTCGCCGGCAATGTCCAGCAGGGCGCGGGCATCGACGATTTCAACATGAGCGGCGGCCAGGTGGGGTCGCTGAACCAGGGCGACGCACTCGACACCTTCTTCATGAGCGGCGGGCGCATCGTCGACTTCTTCGACGATGGCGACCGTGCGGTGATGACCGGCGGCCGCATCGGCCGCGTCAACATGAAGCTCGACGACAACACCTTCGATATGTCCGGCGGCACCATCGACCGCAACCTCGTCACCGGCTTCGGCAACGACACGATCATTGTCTCGGGTGGCACCATCGGCGGCAATATCAGCGTCAGTGGCGGCACCGACAGCGTAACGGTGACCGGCGGTACGGTCGGCGGCGACGTGCTGATGAGTTTCGGCGCCGACAGCTTTGTCTGGAACGGCGGCGGCATCATCTACGGCATGATCGATCTCGGTGGCGATAACGACACCGCAAAGCTCAGCAACCTCACCAACGCCAATCTCGGCGGCACCGACGCCATATCGGGCGGTCTAGGCACCGACGAACTGACCTTCGACAACGTCAAGCTCGACGGCATCAGTCGGGTTCAAAACTGGGAAACCATCAACGCCACCGACGACACCGAATTGACGCTGGACGGCAATCTGGTGCTCGGCGACAGCGGCACCGGAACCGGCGCACTTAACGTCGACGCTTCCAGCACGCTGTTCGGCGGCGGCTTCAGCAGCTCGATCCAGGCGTTCACCGCCGGCCAGATGGCGTCGGTCAGCAATGCCGGCCGCATCGACCTGACCAATGGCGGCTCGAGCGTTACCGACCGGCTGACGATCAGAGGCAACTATGTCGGCCTTGGCGGCCTGCTGCTGATCCAGACCGAGCTCGGCGACGACTCCTCGGATTCGGACAGACTGGTGCTGTCCGGCGGCACCGCTTCCGGCACGACAGGCATTGCGGTGGTCAATGTCGGCGGCGCCGGCGCCGAGACCACCGCCAACGGCATCATGGTCATCCAGGCGGAAAACGGCGCTACATCGGGCGCCTCGACGTTCGCGCTGGCTGCGCCCGTCGCCGCCGGCGCTTTCGAATATTATCTGTTCAAGGGCGGCGTCACCGCCGGCACCGAGGAAAACTGGTACCTGCGCTCGACACTGACCACGCCGGCTGAGCCGGCTCCCGCGCCACCGCCGCTCGAACCGACGCCGACGCCGGAGCCCGAGCCCCCGGCTGCCGAGCCACCGCCACCGCCGCCATCCGAATTGCCGCCGACGCCGCCGCCGAGCGATGGCGACATCAACAATCCGCCGGTCGACCCGACGCCGCCGGTGCAGCCCGCCGATCCGGAGCCTGAGCCGCCGCCACCGCCACCGCCGGCGCCGCCGGCCGACCCGCCGCCACCGCCACCGCCCGTGCCGACCGATTCCCCTGATCTGCCGACCCCGGCGCCGGGTGAGGAAATCCTGCTTTACCGCATCGAAGTTCCGGTCTATTCGGCCTTGCCTCCGGTGGCCGAGCACCTGACGATGAGCATGCTCGGCACCTTCCACGAACGGCGCGGCGAACAGAGCCTGCTGTCGAACGCCGAGATATCGCCGGTCTGGGGCCGCATCTTCGGCCAGGACACCAAAATGGCCTGGTCGGGAACGCTGTCACCGTCCTTCGATGGCACGCTGTTCGGCTTGCAGGCAGGGTTCGATGTGTTCGGACGCGAGACCGCATCAGGCAATGTCGACCGCGCCGGTCTGTTCATCGGCTATGGCAGCATGAATGGCGATGTGCGCGGCCAGGCGCTGGGTCAGGACGGCCTCTCCGTCGGCGGCATCGATCTCGGCGGCACCAGCGTCGGCGCTTACTGGACGCGTATCGGCCAGGGCGGCTGGTATCTCGACGGCGTGCTGATGGCGACTTTCTTCAGCGGCTCGGCGACGTCGTCGCGCGACATCGGCATCGATATCGATGGCACCGGCATCACCGCATCGCTGGAAGGCGGCTATCCCATTGCCCTGGCACAAGGCTGGACGCTGGAGCCGCAGGCGCAACTGGTCTGGCAACACCTGTCGCTCGACGACGCCACGGACCGTTTTTCGTCGGTCTCCTTCGACCTCGACGATCAAGTGAGCGGCAGGCTGGGGTTGCGGCTGCAGGGCGAGGCGGTGCTGAACGGCATCGCGCTGCAGCCTTACCTCAAGGCCAACATCTGGCATGATTTCGGCGGCACCGACCACGTCAATTTCGGCGCCACCGATATCTCGACCGAAGGCAAGTCGACATCGCTGGAATTCGGCGGCGGCGTGGTCGCCAAGGTGACCGACAAGGTCAGCCTCTTCGCTACCGGCGACTACACCACCAATCTCGGCGGCGACAAGCGGCGCGTGCTGGAGGGCAATCTGGGCTTCAGCGTGAAGTGGTGAGGCCTGCCGGCCTTGCAGTGCTGCCGGCCTGCAAACAACTGCAGAAGTCTGCGCTGCCCCTCATTGCCCTGCCGGGCATTTCTCCCCGTAAACGGGGAGAAAGAGGCTGACCGCAACCTCGGCGCCATTTTCTGCAACGCTGATGATTGGCGAAATCATCAAATGCGAGCGTCCTTCTCCCCGTTCACGGGGAGAAGATGACGGCAGCCAGATGAGGGGCGGCGCCGACGTCAAATATGCTAACTCTGATCGTCGGCCTTGGCTCAGAAAGCCTCGACCTCAATTCCCCGAGCGCATCGCCACCGTGGCGATGCCGGCGCCGACCAGCAGGGTGCCGCCGGTGCGGTTGAAGATGCGGATTGCCTTGGGGTTGCGCACGACGTTGCGGGCGCGTGCCGCGATCAGCGCGTAGCCGAAGGCATTGGCGAAGGCGAGCGCCAGGAAGGTCGTCTCGAAGATCAGCATCTGCGGCCAGAAATCGGCCTCGCGGTTGAGGAACTGCGGCAGGAAGGCGACGAAGAAGGTGATGCTTTTCGGGTTGAGCGCGGTGACCAGCCAGGCATGCGCCATCATCTTGGCGGCGGAGACCGCATCGGTGCGCGGTTCGGCTTTCAGCGCACCGCCGGCGCGAAACAGTTTTATGCCGAGATAGATCAGATAGCCCGCGCCGATCAGCTTCAGGATGGTGAACACGGTCGCCGACGTCGCCAGCAGCGCGCCGATCCCCAGCATCGAAAGCGTCATAGCGGTGAAGTCGCCCAGCGCCACGCCGACCGCCATCGGCAAGGCGGTGCGCCATCCCTGACCCAGCGCATAGGACACGACCAGCAGGATGGTCGGGCCTGGAATGATGAGCAGGACGGTGGAGGCAGCGGCGAAGGCAGCCCAGTTTTCGAACGACATCTTTGTCTCCTTGAGCGCAAAGAAAAGGATAAATCCTTGGGCGCGCCGGAATGTAAAGAGCCATCCCGAAAAATTCGCGGCGGACCGTTTTGCCCCTGTCTTCGCAGCCAATCCCGAGACAGGGTTAAGGTCGGCCAGCAGCCCTTCATGCTTTTTCAACCATGTTTAGCGAAACTGCCCGCTATCCGGCCGGACCGTGTTTCCCGCCGACAGCGTAGGGTTTGGGTGCATGCGTGAGTTGCCGCAGAATCTGACGCCGCCGAATGGCGACGCAATCGAAACCGAACATCTTTATTCCCGCCGCTTCGTCCTGACAGGGGCCGGCGCCATGGCGCTGATCGGCATGACCGGCTGCAGCACCGCGACGCTCGAACTGCCGCAATTGCAGCTGGATGACACGGTCACCGGCTCGGTGCGGCCGATCCGCCCGGCGATCAGCGTCGACAAGAACATCACCGGTCCAGACGTCATGTACGCCGCGCTCAACGATGGCGGCTTCGAAGTGCCGGCGGTGCCCTACCAGAAGGTCAAGCCGGAGTTCCGCCGCCAGATCGTCGTCAACGAGACCGGCGAGGCGCCTGGCACCATTGTCGTCCATCTCAACGAGCGCAAACTCTACCTCGTGCAGGAGGGCGGCGACGCCATCCGCTACGGCGTCGGCATCGGCAAGGACGGCTTCCGCTGGTCCGGCCGCGCCAACATCCAATACGGCAAGGAATGGCCGGTGTGGACGCCACCGCCGGAAATGATCCAGCGCAAGCCGGAACTGGTGAAGTGGCAGAACGGCCAGCCTGGCGGCCTGACCAATCCGCTCGGCGCGCGTGCCCTCTACATCTACCAGGATGGCAAGGACACCGGCTATCGCATCCATGGTTCGCCCGAATGGGCGAGCATCGGCCAGGCGATGTCGTCGGGCTGCGTGCGCCTGATCAACCAGGACATCATCGACCTCTACAGCCGCGTTTCCAAGAAGAACCCGGTCGTCGTCGTCTGATCCTTCTGCGGCGGTTTGGCACCGCTCGAAACTCCCGTTGCGCGATGCGGCAAGACAGGCCAAGGTGCCTTGAAAACCATCACCCGTGTGGCGGATCCGAAATTCGCAGCACCTCGGAGCAGCGCAGTGAGCGAATTTCGGATCCACAGGGCGGCGGCCCGACTGCCGTCATCAACCAGACGGTCGTCGGCGCCACGCTGGAAATCCGCAAGCGTCATCCCGGCGCCAAGGTGCTGGGCTCGATCCATGGCGTGCGCGGCATTCGTGACGGCAACTACGTCGACCTCTCCGCCATCCCTGAGGATCGTCTGCGGCTGATCGCCGGAACGCCGAGTGCCGCCCTCGGCTCGACGCGCGACAAGCCGGACACGGCCTATTGCGAGGTCATTCTCAACGGCCTGAAGAAGGCCGGCGCCGACGCCTTCATCTACATCGGCGGCAACGACACGTCGGGCACCCAGCAGATCCTGACCGACGCCGCCGGCGGCAGCATCGCCTTCGTGCATGCGCCAAAAACCATCGACAACGATCTCGAGGAAAACGACCACACGCCGGGCTTCATCTCGGCAGCCGAGTTCGTCGCCGGCGCCTTCCTGTCGGTCGATCTCGATTTCCGCGCCCTGCCCGGCATCTATGTCGGCATAGTCATGGGCCGGCACGCCGGCTTCCTCACCGCGGCCGCCGCCGCCTGGCAGCTCGATCCCGACAGCGGTCCGCATCTCGTCTACGTGCCGGAGCGGCCGTTCTCGGCCGCCGGCTTCATCGACGATGTCCGCGCCTCGCTCGACCGCCACAAGCGCTGCATCGTCGCCGTTTCCGAAGGCGTCAGCACCGCCGACGGCAAGGCGCTGGTCGAGAGCCTGGTGCCGCCGGACAAGCTCGAGCGCGATGCCCATGGCAACGTCAAACTGTCGGGCAGCGACCTGCCGGCCGCGCTCGAACGGGCGCTCGCCGAGGGCCTGCCGGGCAAGCGCGCGCGTGTCGATGCTCTGGGCTACATGCCGCGCGGCTATATCGGCGCGATCAGCGCCGTCGACGCGCAGGAGGCCTTCGATGCCGGGGCCTTCGCGGTTGCCGTTGCCGGCGAAGGCGGCGGCTCGGTGGCGTTGCAGTATGACGGCAGCAAGACCGTGCTGAAGAAGGTGCCGCTGAAGAACGTCGCCGGCAAGACGCGCCATATGCCGGACGATTTCATGAAGCCCGAAATCAACCAGCTGTCGGAAGCCGGCATGGCCTATCTGAAGCGGCTGGTGCCGGAAAAATACAAGGTCGGGAAGCCCTTCGTCTGATGGCCGACCGTTTTGGCGGGGCCCGATTTGGCGGGGAACGCGTGATCGGCGACTGGTTTGGCAAGACCATCATCGATGCCAGCACAACAATGCTGACCGAACCGTTCGTGCATGATTTTGTGCGCGCCAACATCTGGCATTTCAGGGGACGCGACGCCGACCTGCTGGTCGATACCGGCATGGGCATCTGTCCGCTGGCGCCCGAGATCGATACGCCGGAGGGCAAGCCGCTGATCGTCGTGGCCACCCACATCCATCTCGACCATGTCGGCTCGCTGCATGAGTTTCCGCTGCGGCTCGGACCGATCCAAAGTGCCTCGACCTTCAGCACCATGGATGAGGCCGTCACCTACGCCTACATGTTCACCAACCTCGACGGCGCCGTCTCGAAGCTGCCGGCGCCGGGTTGGACGGCGGCCGACTACAAGATCCCTTCGGCGCCGCTGACGCGTACGCTTGACGAAGGCGATATCGTTGACCTCGGTGACAGGCAGTTCCGTGTCCTGCATTTGCCCGGACATTCTCCGGATTCGATCGCGCTGTTCGATGAGGCCGACGGCCTGTTCTTTGCCGGCGACGCCATCTACGATTCCATGCTGATCGACGACCTGCCGGACTCCTCCAAACCCGATTATCGCCGAACCATGCAGCGGCTGCTCGAGTTGCCTGTCCGCCTCGGCCATGGCGGCCATGGGCCGAGCTTCGACGGCAACCGGATGCGCGAGATCGCCAGCGCCTATCTCAGGCGCACAGAGGGCCGATGACATTTTGTTTTGAGCATGATCTTTTCCGAAAACCGGATTCCACTTTTCGGGATCATGCTCTTGGCCCAGCTGCCGTCTAACGGAAACGTGATCGGACATTAAATCTTCGTAAGATGACGCAAAAACCCTAAATCGGGCCGATCCGCACCCTAGATGCAGGGCGTCGATCCGGCCGGCTGCCATGCCAGGCGAGACGGGCAACCGCGACCGCCGACACGCTGATGACTATTCCGCCCCGGGAATGAGCCACGGCGCCGGATCATTTCTCGCCCGGACAAACGACCATGTCAGACATACTTCGCAGACATCGCGTCGCGGCCTTGCTGGGCGCTGCGCTGATCGTCAGCCCCTTCGTCGTGTCTTTTGCTCAAAGCGCAAGCAACTCCGTCGCAACGACCCAGACTCCCGTCGCCGGGATAACCGCGCCCAACGGCTCCTTTGCCCCGGTCGTGGCCGTCGCCAAGCCGGCGGTGGTGACCGTCACCACCGTCATGAAGGCGCAGCCGCAAGACATGAGCGATGAGCAGCCCTTCAGCGGCAACTCGCCCTTCGACGACTATTTCCGGCAGTTCTTCGGCGACCAGGGCATCCCGATGCCGAAGACCCCGCCACAGCAGGCGCAGCGCGCCGAGGCATTGGGCTCCGGCTTCATTGTCGACGCCGACGGCACCATCGTCACCAACAACCATGTCGTCGACGGCGCCACGTCGATCAAGGTCACGCTGGACGACGGCACCGAGCTCCCCGCCAAACTGGTCGGCCACGACGCCAAGAACGACCTTGCGGTGCTCAAGATCAAGGCGGACAAGCCGCTGCCGACGGTCAAATGGGGCGATTCCGATAAGCTCATGCCGGGCGATCAGGTGCTGGCCATTGGCAATCCGTTCGGCATCGGCACCACGGTCACCGCCGGCATCGTTTCGGCGCGCGGCCGCGACCTCAACAGCGGGCCGTTCGACGATTTCATCCAGATCGACGCGCCGATCAACCATGGCAATTCCGGCGGCCCGCTGGTCGATGTCGCTGGCAATGTCGTCGGCATCAACACGGCGATCTATTCGCCCAATGGCGGCAGTGTCGGCGTCGGCTTCGCCATTCCTTCGGACCAGGCACAAAAGGTCGTCGCCAAGCTGATGAAGGGCGGCAACATCCAGTACGGCTATCTCGGCGTCCAGATCCAGCCGGTGACGCCGGATGTGGCCGGGGCCGTCGGCCTCGACCATCCCGGCGGCGCGCTGGTTTCCGAGGTCACCGAGGGATCGCCGGCGGCGAAGGCCGGCATCAAGACCGGTGACGTCATCACCAGCTTTGCCGGCGAGACGATCAAGGATCCCAAGGACCTGTCGCGCGCTGTCGCCGATGTCTCGCCGGGCGCGAAGGAAACGCTCGAAGTCTGGCGCGGCGGCAAGAGCGTGCAGATCTCCGCCGATGTCGGCCGCAACAACGACGATGTGAAGACCGCCTCGACCGAGGGCGACAACCAAAAGCCCTCGGCCGGCCAAGCGCTTCGCGTGCCTTCGCTCGGCCTTGGCCTGACCGACCTCACGCCCGATATCCGCGAGGAGCTGAACCTGGCGGCCAACCAACGCGGCGCCGTGGTTGAGCGCGTCAATCCGGACAAGGCGGCCGCCAATGCCGGCCTGCAGCCGGGCGATGTCATCGTCGCTGTCGACCAGTCGCCGGTGCGCAACGCAAGGCAGGCCAACCAGGCGATCGCCGAGGCCGGCAAGTCGGGCCGCAAGTCGGTGCTGCTTCTGGTCGACCGCGGCGACGCACAGATCTTCGTCGCGGTGCCCTTCGCCGCCGGCTGAGGCACGAGGCGGCAGGCTCGCCGGAACCGCCGGTAGGTTTGCCGCCGCCAAAATTCCTGTTGCCCGCCGGCAGATCTTCGAGAAGACTGCGGCTGCATCCCCAGCAGACGGACACGTCCCGATGGTCACTCGCGGTTTTTCCTCCGGCCGAAAGCCTCCGACAGAGACGGATGCGCGCATCCCGCCCGGGCAATATCTCGAACAGGGTTTTCCGGTCCTGTCGGCGGGACCGACGCCGCGGGTGCGCACCGAGGACTGGTCGTTCACGCTCAAGCACGGCCCACGCCCGATCAAGAAATGGAACTGGGCCGAGTTCAACGCGCTGCCTTTGACCAAGATGACGCGCGACATCCACTGCGTCACCGCCTGGACCAAGTTCGACACCGCCTGGCAAGGCGTGCTGGTCGACGACATTCTTGCCGATGCCGGCATAGAAGCGCCGACCGGCTTCCTGCTGGCGCATGGCTATGACGGCTACACCACCAACGTGCCGGCCAAGGACCTCACCACAGGCAAGGCGATGGTGGCGTTGCTTTATGAAGGCAAGCCGATCACGGCTGACCATGGCGGCCCGGCGCGGCTCCTGGTGCCGCATCTCTATTTCTGGAAATCGGCCAAATGGCTGAACGGGCTGCAATTCACCGAACGCGACGAGCCGGGCTTCTGGGAATTGCGCGGCTATCACATCTATGGCGACCCGTGGCGCGAACAGCGCTATAGCGGCGATCCATGAGCGAAGCGCCGCAATCTCCCTGGCAGACGGCGAAAATCACCCGGATCGAAAAGCGCACGCCGCGCGTCACCAGTTTCTTCTTCGCGCTGTCGCGGCCTTTCGCTTATCGCGCCGGACAGCATGTCGACGTCCGGCTGACGGCGCCTGACGGCTATCAGGCGCGCCGCTCCTATTCCATCGCCTCGGCGCCGGAGAGCGGCGCCACGATCGAGTTGGCGATCGAGAGGCTCGACGATGGCGAGGTCTCGCCCTTCTTCCACGAGGTGGCGGCGGTCGGCGACGAGATCGAGCTGCGCGGGCCGCTCGGCGGCCATTTCGTCTGGTCCGACAGCGATGGTGGGCCGCTGCTTCTGGTCGGCGGCGGCTCCGGCGTGGTGCCGCTGATGGCGATGGTGCGTCACCGGACCTTGCGCAAATCGGCGGTGCCGGTCGCACTGATGTTTTCGGTGCGGGTCTGGGACGAGGTGATCTTTCGCGACGAGTTGATCGGCCTCGACGACCGCCGCGACGGTTTCGACCTGGTGCTGACGCTGACGCGCGAGGCCGCACGGCGCCCGTCCGACTATTCAAGGCGCATCGACACGGCAATGGTCATGCAGGCGCTGGCGCGGCTGCCGCAGCCGCCGGCGCTCGCCTTTGTCTGCGGCTCGAACGCCTTCGTCTCGGCCGCCGCCCAGGCGCTGATCGACGCCGGCATGTCAGCCGACATCATCCGCACCGAGCGTTACGGCGTCTGAGTAGGCGCCGCCGCTCAGGCCTCGATTTCGAGCGCCGACAGCGGTTTCGAGCAGCAGGCAAGAATGAAGCCGTCATCGATCTCGTGGTCGAGAATGCCGCCATTGTGACTCATTTCGACAGCGCCGGAGACCTTCTTCACCTTGCAGGTGCCGCACAGGCCGAACTCGCAAGCAGCTGGAATCCGCACGCCCGAGCTGCGCGCCGTCTGCAGCACGGTCTGGCCGGCGACGCAGTCGGCGTCAACCTCCGAAAGCGAGAAGCGGATCGGCGTCACGGCCTCGACAGGAGCAGCAGTGCCGTCTTCGGTGGGTGAGGCAAACGGCGCCGGGACTTCCTCCACCGCAGGCGCGGCAAAGCTCTCCTGATGATATTTCGTCATATCGAAGCCGGCCGCATCCAGCATGCCGCGCACGGCGCGCATGAACGGATCGGGGCCGCAGCAGAAGATCTCGCGTTCGCGGAAGTCGGGTGCCAGCAGCGGAAGCCGGATCGCGTCGATGCGGCCCATATGGCCGTACCAGCCTTCACGGCTCGAGCGTTCCTCGATCATGAAGCCGAGCGACAGGCCGGGCATATGGCCGCCAAGCAGTTCGAGTTCCTTGCGGAAGATGATCTCTTCCGCCCGCCGCGCGCAATTGACGAAGCCGACATCTGTCCACGGCGCGCAGTCGTTCAGCCAGCGCAGCATCGACATCATCGGCGTGACGCCGGAGCCGGCAGAAATGAACAGGTATTTGGCCGCCGGATGGCCGTGCAGTGAAAAGTCGCCGGCCGGCCCATAGGCCTTGACGTGCGAACCGGGCACCAGATGGTCGAACATCCAGCGTGTGCCGATGCTGCCGGCCTGTGCCTTCACCGTCACCGCGATCGAAAACGGCCGCGACGGCGAGGACGACAGCGTATAGGTGCGCATCAGCGGCCCGTCCGGTGTCGGCAGCTCCAGCGTCACGAACTGGCCCGGCTTGTAGCGGAACCAGGTCTGGTTGTCGGAGCGGAAGGTGAAGGTCTTGACGCCAGGCGCCTCGTCGCTGACGCCGATCACTTCCAGCACCTGCAGCCTGTCGTTCCATGGCGCCATCTGGTCGAGATGTCGATAGAGACCAAGATCCGTCATCGCATTCATCCTTCAACCTCTCTTAGGCGACGCTGCGCAGCGCCGGCCGGCCGCCTTCGGCAAGGCGCGGACCGATGAAGGCTGCGTACCATTCGACGAACTGGATCACGCCGCCCTCATGCAGCTCCGAATAGGGGCCTGGCTCATAGGCCGGCGACAGGATGCCGAAGGCATTTTCCTCGACGATGCGACGGTCCTGGTCGTTTGTCTCGGTCCAGACATGCGTGAGCTCTTCAAGGTTGTAGTCGACACCCTCGACCGCATCCTTGTGCACCAGCCATTTGGTCGTCACCGCGGTTTCCGTGGCGCTGATCGGCAGCACGCGGAAGGTGACGGCGTGGTCGCCGAGGATGTGGTTCCAGGTCGTCGGATAGTGGTAAAGCAGCAAGGAGCCGATGCGGTCGGTCGAGACGCTGTCGGACAGGTTCTTCTTCACCGCCCGCTTGCCGGTCATCGTGTAGCTGACCGCGTCGCGCAGCAGCGGCGCCCGGGTGGCACGGTACTGGCCGGCCGGATCGATGCGGAACTTGCTCGGCAGGCCCGCCGCCTCGCATTTCGCCCAGTGCGCCAGCATCTCCGGGTCGCTGTCGGCGCCCTGCACGCCGGTCACGGTCGGCGCTTCCGGAAATGTCTTGCACAGCTCCGGATGGTTGCCGGCGCAGTGATAGCACTCGCGGTTGTTTTCCCAGACCAGCTTCCAGTTGCCCTTCTCGATGATCGTCGACTCGAAGGCGACCTTAGCTTCATTCAGCCGGTGCGGCTTGAGGTAGGGCTCGATCATGGCGCGCATCGGCGCGAAGTCTGCAGGTTCTTTCGCCAAGCAGATGAAGATGTAGCCGGCCACACTTTCGCAGGCGACCGGCTTCAGGCCGAACTGGCTCTTGTCGAAACCCTCGGCCATCTGGCGGGCAAACAGCAGTCGGCCATCGAGTTCGTAGGTCCACTGGTGATAGGGGCAGACGAGCTTTGCCGCCGTGCCTTTCTCGGTGTTGCAGACGCGGCTGCCGCGATGGCGGCAGGAATTGTGAAAGGCGTTGATGTTGCCCTTCTGGTCGCGGACCAGCACCACCGGATAGTCGCCGATCTGCACGGTGATATAACTGCCGGGCTTCGGCAGCTCGCAATCATGGCCGATGAACAGCCAGTCGCGATACCAGATCAGCTCCATGTCGAGCTTGAAATAGTCCGGGTCGGTGTAGAAGGGCTGTTCGAGCGAAAAGCCTTGCTTGCGGCCGTTCAAGAGCCTCAGCATATCGTTGCGCGCATCCATAGTTCTGTCCTCGTGGTTTAAGGACTGAACTTGGTGGTGATGGAGGAAGGATCGGTCGCAGGCCGGCAACACGCCGGCATGCGCTATCCACCTCTTGACCGCCCACCGCGATCAGTCGAGTTCAAGCATCTCGGGCTGGTTTCCGGGCTCTGGAGTTGTCCTTGCGGACCATCGCGACACCTTCCCAGGCTTCTTGCCCAGTGGTCTCCCGTTGCGACTTGAACTCCACCACCGTTGCGGGGGCAGCGCCGGATTCTGACCGGCTTCCCAATTCTCCGCTCCGTCGTCACGAAGCGGCACCTGAGATGGGATCATCTAATCACGGCAATGATCGCGACATCGGCATGAAAGCGACATCGTCTCCATGCGGCGCGACACGCGCGACAAACGCGGGCGGCCGACGATCGTGGCGCTGACGGCGTTGTTTCGGGACGGATCGCGGCCATCGCACATCACCTCGAATCAGACTGCCGACTAAGGAAAAACACGTCAACAGTATCGAAAAGTGACTATTAGCAGTTTCTAAAATCGAACCGAACGGTTCGTTTCTGTTGACAATGCGTGCAGGACGGTGTGAACGCTGACGCCCGGACACACTCGGTGAGCCGGAGGACATGGTCGCATAAGCCTTTGTATTACTTACACAAGGTGAGATGGTGGGCATGCTTATGAAAATTACAAGAGGTGAAATCATGGCCCAGCCGGAACAACTTCGTGATTGGAAACCAGCCTATGGCTTTCCCACATCGGGGCTGTCCGAACGACGCGAATTGCTCCCACCACACGCCGCTAGACGGACAGCAAAACTGGAGTACTAAAAATGAAAAAGATCATCCTTACTGCCGCCGCCGTTTTGGCCATCACCGGCAGCGCCTTCGCTGGCAGCGACAATTATGGTTCCAATGGTGCGAACCAGCCCGCTGCCGCGGTTGACAGCTCGTATACGGCTTCCATTCAGAAGTCGGCGCCCGCTGACAAGCAGCCCGTCGTTCAGGGCAGCGACCGCAACCTCTTCGGCCGTTAACAGCTGATCCCGATCCAAACAAAAGCGTGGCGGCCTGTCCGTCGCTGTTGGGATCTCGAAGATATTCAGGAGTATTTAAAATGAAAAAGATCATTCTTGGTGCCGCCGCCGTTCTGGCCGTTTCCGGCAGCGCTTTCGCCGCCAGTGACCACTATGGTTCGAACGGCGCCAACCAGCCTGCGGTTACGTCGACCGACAGTGGCCAGACGGCTTCGGTTGCGAAGTCGGATTCGGCTTCTCAGGCCCCTGCACAGGGCGCCGACCGTAACCTCTTCGGCCGCTAACAGCCGATCGATCGGGGTCTGACCTCAGAGGTTTTCGGAAAAACGATACCAGTCGAACATCGAACAAGCCGCAGAGCGGCGGGATCACCAGCCGCTCTGCCACGTGATGAAAATTCAGGAGACTTGATATGAAGAAGATCGCTCTTGCTGCCGCTGCGCTTTTGGTTGCCGCCGGCAGTGCCTATGCCGGCAATGACAATGTCGGCTCTAGCGCCGTCGACAACCAGGCGACCGTCAACGTCGACAATACCCGGACGTCGTCGGTACCGAACACCGGTTCGCCGGTCTACCAGCTGTTGAACTCGTCGGGCGACGTACAGAAGTCCGCCCCGCAGGGCAGCGACCGGAACCTCTTCGGCAACCGCTAACAGCCGAAGTTTCCAAAGAAAGAGCGGCGGGCCTGGCCCGCCGCTCTTTTTTCATGCCCGATAGGACGCGCCGGCCCTCAGGCCGCCTTCACTTCCAATGGCTTGAGCGAGAAGGAATGCCCCTCGGCATCGAAGATGTGGAGGTCGCCGGCGTCCGCCGTCAGCCGCAGCTTTGCCCCGCGCTTGACCTCGACATTGCCGGGTAGCTTGGTCACCAGCGGCAGGTCAGCGCGGCCGATGTCGACATAGACCAGCTGGACCTCGCCCAGCTGCTCGACATAGTCCACCACACCTTCGAAAAGATACTCCGTGCCGGTGGCGACCGACAAATCCTCCGGCCGCACACCGAAGCTGACAGCCGCGCCCTTGGCGGACGCCGGCGTCGCGATCGGCACCGTCGCCTTGCGGCCGCCGACATGGCTGACGATGGTCGGATCGCCGGTCTTGTCGATGGTCGCCGGCAGGATGTTCATGGCCGGCGAGCCGATGAACTGGGCGACGAACAGGTTGCCCGGCTTCTTGTAGAGGTCCATCGGTGTGCCGACCTGCTCGATATGGCCGTCCTTCAGCACCACGATGCGGTCGGCCAGCGTCATCGCTTCGACCTGGTCGTGGGTGACGTAGATCATCGTCGTGTTGGGCATCGATTCCTTGAGTTTGGCGATCTCGATGCGGGTGGCGACGCGCAGTGCGGCGTCGAGGTTCGACAGCGGCTCGTCGAACAGGAACACTTTCGGGTTGCGCACGATGGCGCGGCCGATGGCGACGCGCTGGCGCTGGCCGCCCGACATCGCCTTGGGCAGACGGTCGAGATATTTGGTCAGCTGCAGGATTTCCGCGGCCTGCCGCACCCTTTTGTCGATCTCGGCCTTGCTTTCCTTGCCGATCTTCATCGAGAACGCCATGTTGTCGTAGACGGTCATGTGCGGATAGAGCGCGTAGGACTGGAACACCATGGCGATGCCGCGCTTCGAAGGCGGCACATCGTTCACCACCTCGCCGGCGATCTTCAGCTCGCCGGAGGTGATCTCCTCAAGCCCGGCGATGGACCGCAGCAAGGTCGACTTGCCGCAGCCCGACGGACCGACGAAGACGATGAACTCGCCCGACTTTATGTCGAGGTCGATGCCATGGAGAATGTGCAGATTGCCGTATGATTTCTTCACCTGTCTCAGCGTGACATCGGCCATGATTTCCTCCCAGTGATTTCCCTAGAGAACCCAGATTTCCTCAAGAAATTCCGTTTCGTCAAAACTCAGTCGATACGCCCGAACCAGGCGCCGTAGCCGCCGAGGCGGATGGAGCCTGTGCCGGATTGTGCCGAAAAACCGTGTCCGGCCAAGGGTTTTAGCGCCTGGCCGCCGAGATCGACTTCGGCCGGCCTGCTGCCCAGATTGAAGACGCAGACGATCTGCTCATTGCCCTCGCGGCGGGTGAAGGCGACGGTGTTGCCCTCGCTTTCGATGAACTCGATGTCGCCTTTGGCCAGCGCCGGATGCTGGCGGCGGAAGCCGAGAAAGCGCCGGTAGTGCTCGAGCAGCGAGGCGGCGTCGCCCTGCTGCACGTTGACCGCTTGCGACAAATGCTTGCCCGGCACCGGCAGCCAGGGCTTGGCCGTCGAGAAGCCGGCATTGCTGGCGGTCGCGTCCCACACCATCGGCGTGCGGCAGCCGTCGCGGCCCTTGAATTCGGGCCAGAAGCGGATTCCGTAGGGGTCCTGCAGATCCTCGAACTTAAGCTCGGCTTCGCCCAGCCCAAGCTCCTCGCCCTGATAGAGGCAGACCGAGCCGCGCAGCGACATCAGCAGCGCCGAGATCACCTTGAGATAGGCGGCCGGATCGGCCTCATCGGCGGCCCAGCGCGAAGCCGGACGCATCACGTCATGATTGGAGAAGGCCCAGCATGACCAGCCGTCGCTGGCGACCTTGCCGAAGGCTTCCAGCACTTGGCGCACCTTGCCGGCGCTGATCTTTTCCGGCGCCAGGAAATCGAAGGAATAGCACATGTGGACGCGCTTGCCGCCGGCCGTGTAGGCGGCGACCACTTCCAGCCCGCGCTGCGAATCGCCGACTTCGCCGACGGCGGCGGTCGCCGGATATTCATCGAGCAGCGCCCGGAACCGTTCGAGAAAGGCAAGGTTCTCCGGCCGGCTCTTGTCGTAGATGTGGTCCTGGTAGTTGTAGGGATTGACCGCCGGTGCGGTCTGGTCGTTGCGCTCTTCCGGCGGCAGCGGCGGATTGTTCTCCAGGCCCTGGCTGTGGAAATAGAAATTGATGGTGTCGAGGCGGAAGCCGTCGACGCCACGCTCCAGCCAGAACCGGGTGACGTCGAGCAGCGCGTCCTGGACTTGCCTGTTGTGGAAGTTGAGGTCCGGCTGCTCGGACAGGAAATTGTGCAGATAATATTGCTGGCGGCTGGTGTCCCACTGCCAGGCTGAGCCGCCGAAGATCGACAACCAGTTGTTGGGCGGCGTGCCGTCCGGCCGGGCGTCGGCCCAGACATACCAGTCGGCCTTCGGGTTGCTTCGGTTGGCGCGGCTTTCCTTGAACCATGGATGGATGTCGGCGGTGTGCGACAACACTTCGTCGATCATCACCTTGAGGCCGAGGTGATGGGCTTCCGCAACCAGCACGTCGAAATCGGCGAGCGTTCCGAACATCGGGTCGACGTCGCAATAGTCCGAGACGTCGTAGCCGAAATCCTTCATCGGCGACTTGAAGAAGGGCGAAATCCAGATGGCGTCCACACCCAGCGAAGCGATATAGGGCAGCCTCTGGATGATGCCCTTGAGATCGCCGATGCCGTCGCCATTGGAGTCCTGGTAGGAGCGCGGATAGATCTGGTAGATCACCGCGCCTCGCCACCAGTCGCGATCGACGGCGAGATCGGGTTTCGAAGTCGCCTTCAAAGCGGATTGCATCAGTCTCAACCTCCTTTGACCGAGCCGGCCAGCAGCCCGCGGACGAAATAGCGCTGCAGCGAGAAGAACACGATCAGCGGCACGATGATGGTCACGAAGGCCGATGTCGTCAGGATCTCCCAGTCGCCGCCGCGCGAACCGAGCAGCGCATTGAGCTTGGCGGTCAGCACGATCTGATCGCCCTCGGTACCGAGGAAAACCATCGCCACCAACAGATCGTTCCACACCCACAGGAACTGGAAGATGGCGAAAGAGGCCAGCACCGGGAACGACAGCGGTAGCACGATCTTGACAAAGATCTCGAAATCGCTGGCGCCGTCGATACGCGCCGATTCCATGATCTCTCGCGGCAGGCCGGCAATGTAGCTGCGCAGGAGATAGATGGCGAAGGGCAGGCCGAAGCCGGTATGCGCCAGCCAGATCCCGAGATAGGTTTTCGACGGCACGCCGAAGAAAGTGCCGACGCCGTTGTAGAGTTTGAGCAACGGGATCAGCGACATCTGCAGCGGCACGACCAGCAGGCCGATGATGACGGCGATGAGCAGCGCGCGGCCGGGAAAACGCATCCAGGCCAGCGCATAGGCGGCGAAGGCGGCGATCAGGATCGGGATGACGGTCGCCGGAATGGTGACGGTCAGCGAGTTCATGAAGGAGCGGCCGATGCCTTCCGAAAACAGCACCGTGTTGTAATTGTCGGTGGTGAATTTCGGCGGCGCCGACGAGGCATAATAGACGCGCTGGCCCCGGTCGCCTTCAAAGGCTTTTGGCGACGACATAACGAAAGTCCCGTCGGCATTGAGCTGCAAGGTGACGCCGTCGCCGAGATCGGCAGTCGTGCCGGCCGGATATTGCGTCGGCGCGGCCGACTTGACGCCGAAGGCGCTGATGTTGCGCGCCACAGCATCGCCGAAGATGTTGCCGGCAAGCACGAATTTCCCGTCCTTCTCAACCTGCGCCGAGGCCGGCGGCAACCGGCCGGCTTCAGTCTGGGTGGAGCTGGAGAACGAGTTCCACCAGCCCGAGGCGATGATCTGGTCCTTGTCGCGCAGCGAAGAGACGAGGATGCCGAGCGTCGGCACGGTCCAGATGGCAACGAAGATGAGGACGGCGATGTGGACGCCGAAACGGCTGGCAAAGGATTTTCCGGTTGCGACGGCCATCTCAATGTCCTCCCGTCTCTTTGTTCGCCTGGCGGATGTTCCAGACCATGATCGGAATGACAGCGATCATGATGATGATGGCGATGGTGGCGCCGCGACCGAAATCGCCGCCGCCGCGGAACATCCAGTCGAACATCAGATTGGCCAGCACCTGGCTGTTCCATTGGCCGTTGGTCATGGTCAGCACAATGTCGAACACTTTCAGCACCAGAATGGTGATAGTCGTCCAGACCACGGCAATGGTGCCCCAGATCTGCGGCACCATGATCTTCCAGAAAATCTGGAACGGGTTGGCGCCGTCGATGACTGCGGCTTCGAGTGTCTCCTCGGGGATGCCGCGCAGCGCCGAAGACAGGATGACCATGGCAAAGCCGGTCTGGATCCAGATCAGGATGATCATCAGGAAGAAATTGTTCCAGAACGGCAGCGATATCCAGACCTGCGGCTGGCCGCCGAAATACTGGATGATGGCGTTGAGCAAGCCGATCTGCGTCTGGCCCTCGCCGCGATATTCGTAGATGAATTTCCAGATGACGCTGGCACCTACGAAGGAGATCGCCAACGGCAGGAAGATCAGGCTCTTGGCGATCGTGCCCCACCAGATCTTGTCGGTGAGCACGGCGATGATCAGCCCAAGGAAGGTGCACGCCGCCGGCACCACTGCCAGCCAGATGATATTGTTCAGGATCGAGTTGCGGAACTCGCGGTCGCCGAACGCCCATTCATAGTTGGCGAAGCCGACAAAATGCTGGCCGCCGCGGTCGAGGAAGGACAGCCAGAGCGTCGCCACCACCGGATAGATCAGATAGACGGTAAGGATGATCATCGCCGGGCCGACGAACAGCCACGGACGGACCAGCCCTTGCCGGCGCAGATTGTCGATGGCCGCAGCCCCGGCGACGCCGCGCGACGGGAATATCAGGTCGACCAGCTTGTTGGCGCCCCAGAAATAGGCGACGCAGCCGCCGACGCCGATGATGATGACAAAAATGGCCGATAATATCTGAGCAGCCATGGGTCCCTCTCCCTGCGCATGATCGGCCGGGCTTTGAACAGCCCTGGCGATGTGGCAATGCGCCGATTTAAGTTATTCGGAACGAACGAACGCAAATCGGTCCGGCGTAGTGCATGTCGCTCAAAAGTGGTCACGGTTTTGAGGGAACGACATGCATCAAAATTGAAGATTAAAGCCGCCGGTCGGATCCGGGCCAAAAAGGCCCGGATCCAGTCTGTGGAGGACGTTCTAAAACTGCAGCCTGAGCGGCTGCTGATTGCCGCTGATTACTTGATCGCGTCCCAGCTCTTCTGGATGTCGGTGGCGACATCCTGGGCCGACTTGCCGCCGACCAGGTCGATCATGCCGGTCCAGAAGGCGCCGGCGCCGATCTTGCCCGGCATCAGGTCCGAGCCGTCGAAGCGGAAGGTCGAGGCATTGGCGAGGATTTCGCCCTGCTTCTTCAGCGCGTCGCTGGCATAGGCATCCTTGTTGACCGACTTGAGCGGCGTCACGAAGCCGCCCTGGGCCATCCAGATTTCATGCGCCAGCGGCATCTTCAGGAATTCGATGAACGCGCGGGCGCCCTTCGAATCCTTGGTGATCATGGCGAGCGTACCGGCGCCAAGCACGGGCGTGCCAAGCTCGGGCTTCGAGGCATAGGGCGGGAAGTAGAAGAAGTCGGCGTCCTGCCCCACCTTGGTGCCTTCCGGGAAGAAGGTCGGGATGAACGAGGCCTGATGATGCAAGTAGCATTTCGGCGGCACCGAGAAGAGGCCCTTCGGGCTGTCGCGGAAGTCGGTCGCGGCAACCGCCTTGGCGCCGCCATCGACCATCTTGTCGTCGGTGGCGATCTTGCCGAAGATATCGATGGCGTTGACCACCGCCGGGTCGTTGAACGGGATCTCGTTCTTTACCCACTTGTCGTAGGTTTCTGGCGGCTGGGTGCGCAGCATGATGTCTTCGACCCAGTCGGTCGCCGGCCAGCCGGTGGCGCCGCCAGAGCCGAGGCCGATGCACCACGGCGTGCCGCCGTCGGCGATGATCTTCTTTTCGAGATCGGCGAGCTCTTCCTGGGTCTTGGGAACCTTGTAGCCGGCTTCCTCGAAATTGTCCGGCGAGTACCAGACCAGCGATTTCACGTCGGCCTTGTAGGGAAACGCGAAGAAGCCCGGCTTGCCGTCCTTGTCCTTGAAGGTGCCGAGATCGACCCATGACTGGCCGGCGCCGTAATTGTCCTTGACCCAATTGGCGGTCTCGTCGCCCAGTGGCGTCAACAGGCCCTTGGAGGCCAGGTCCTGGATCAGCCCCGGCTGCGGCAGCACGGCGATGTTGGGCGGGCTGCCGGCCTGGGTGTCGATGACGATCTGCTGTTCGTAGTTCTCTGACGAGGAGTATTTGATCTCGGCGCCGGTGGCTTCCTGGAAATACTCGAGAACCGTGCGGATGAGGCCTTCGTCCTCGCCGCGCCAGGGTCCGAAGATCGTCAGCGTCTCGCCCTTGAGATCGACCTTTTTCAGCTCTTCGTAGTTGGCCCAGTTGAAGCGCTTGTCTTCACCCGGCTTGAATTTCAGTTCGGCTTGCGCCGGCAGGCTCAGGGCGAGCGTTGCAAACGCGGCGCCAAGCAGAAGCATCTTCTTCATCGGTATTCCTCCCAGTGGTCACATACACCCGGACGGAACCTCCATTCCGTCCGCCGACGCTGCAGGACTGTGACTCACTCGGAAAGGAACCGCAACCTTTCGAAAGAGTCTTCCAAAGCGCTTTGGTCTTTTTGATCTCGCCATTGAATCCAACGGAAGTCAAGAGGGTAGCGGTCTAATCGATTTGATTTCGGGCTGCAACACTTGATAAAGTGCACTGCAGCATAGTTTTTTGGCGGTGCAGCAGCGTATTATGCTTCAAACTGGCCGGACCAGTGCGTATGGTCCCATGGTTCGGAAGCGCCCGCCATGGCGCCCGCGCGGATCCGAAATTAAAAGCGCTTTGAGGCTGGAGGCCTCCCAGTGAACCTGAAACAGCTCTCCCATATGCTGGCGCTGTCGCAGACAACGGTCAGCCGTGCGCTGAACGGCTATCCGGAGGTCAACGAGGAAACCCGCCGGCGCGTGGTGGATGCCGCCAAGCGCCACGGCTACCGGCCCAACCCCAGCGCGCGCCGGCTGGCCACCGGCAAGACCGGCATGATCGGCTATGTCCTGCCGACCGGCGCCTCGGTCGATATCGATCCGCATTTCGTCGAATTCCTGTCCGGCCTGGGCGATTATGCCCGCTCGCACGAACTCGACCTCGTTCTGTCGCCGGCCGATGCCGACGACCAGGAGACCACCTATCGCCGTATCGTCGCCAACCGTCAGGTCGACGCCGTCTACATCTCTTCGCCACGGCCGGCCGACCGGCGGGTGGCGCTGGTCAACACGCTGGGCATCCCCTTCATCGTCCATGGCCGCAGCGACGGCTTCGACTTCGACTATCCGTTCACCGATATCGACAATGAGGGGGCCTTCCATGAGGCGGCCCGGCTGCTGGTGCAGCTCGGCCATCGTCGGCTGGCGCTGATCAATGGCGACGACCGCGAAACCTTCGCCATCCACCGTGAGCGCGGCATGCGCCGCGCGCTGGCCGCCAGCGGCCTGGCGCTCGGCGAGCGCCATGTCTGCTCGGTGACGATGACCGAGGAGAACGGCTATCGCGCCGCCCGGCGCCTGCTCGAACAGAGCGAACCGCCGACAGCGATCGCCTGCTCCAGCCTGATCATGTCGCTCGGCGTCGTGCGCGCGGTGCGCGATCTTGGCCTCTCCATTCCCGGCGACCTGTCGCTGATCGCCCATGACGACGTTTTTCCGTGGCTGAAGCCGGAAAATTTCTCCGTGCCGCTGTCGACGACACGCTCGTCGATCCGCCTCGCCGGCGCCCGCGTCGCCGAGCGGCTGGCGGCGCGCATTTCCGGTCTGGAAGAAGGGGCGCGCGGCGAGGTCTGGCCGGTCGACCTGGTGGTCAGGGGCTCGGTGGCTGGGGCGCCGAGGTGAGGTCAATCCGGTCAGTCCGTTGGGCCGAATTCGACCCCTTGCGGACGTTGACTGCAGATAGATTGAAGTGTCGTGGGACAACGGTCTGCCTGGGTCTGTCCTTGATTTGGCTTCTACAGGGTGTCAACCAGTAAGCCAGAGCCAGCCTACAGGTGCGCCACTTGCCCACATTCCCGTTCTCCGAAACGGATCCAATCCAGCATCCAGGTCCACCGCCGAAGAGTTCGGAGGTGGTGGTCATTGGTGGCGGTGTTATCGGCGTGACGACAGCGCTCTTCCTTGCGGCGCGGAACATCCCGGTGACGCTGCTGGAAAAAGGACGCGTTGCGGCAGAGCAGTCGTCCCGCAACTGGGGCTGGATCAGAAAGCAGGGACGGGACGCCGACGAACTGCCCATCGTCATCGAGGCTATTCGCCTGTGGCGGCAACTGGCTGAGGAGTGCGGCGAAGACATCGGGCTGAACCAGACAGGCGTGACCTATCTGGCGAACTCCGACAAGGACATGGCCGGCTTCGAGGAGTTCATGAAGATCGCCGCGATCCATGATCTCGACACCCGCCTCCTGGACGGCGACGAAACCGCGAAGCTCATCAAAGGCATGTCGCGCAAATTCAAGGGCGCGATGACGACGCCCTCCGACATGCGTGCAGAGCCTTGGCTGGCGGTGCCGGCACTTGCCCGGCTTGCCGTGCGAAAAGGCGCCAGAATCGTAGAGAGTTGCGCAGCGCGAAGCCTCGAAATCTCAGGTGGCAAAATCAAGGGCGTGTGGACCGAGGCGGGATACATCGAGACCTCCAGCGTACTGGTGGCGGGCGGCGCCTGGTCATCCCTGTTCTTGCGCAGACACGGCGTCTCCATCCCTCAGCTCAGCGTCAGGGTAACCGTAGCCGCAACGGAACCCCTGCCTGAAATCTATGCAGGTGCGGCAGCCGACGATCACATCGCTTTCAGGCGTCGGCAGGATGGCGGATACACGCTCGCCCCGGGCGGCAGTAGCTTACTTTACCTGGGGCCTGACGCCTTCCGGCACGCCACCAAATATCTTCCTGCGCTCAGGGCCAACCCGTTGGGAACACGCTACTTTCCGTCCGCGCCGTCAGGCTATCCTGATGCCTGGTCGACGCCGCGCGATTGGACGCCGGATTCCATAAGTCCTTTCGAGAGAATGCGGGTACTCAACCCCGCCCCTGAACCGGCCCGTCTGCGTTCGATTGAACGCAATTTCAAACAGCTTTTTCCAAACTTCGAAACCGTTCGCCTGAAGGCCGGCTGGGGCGGCATGATCGACGCCATGCCTGATGTCGTCCCCGTCGTGGACCGCGTGGCGGCAGTCGGTGGTCTTTTCGTCGCGACGGGAATGAGTGGTCACGGCTTCGGCATCGGGCCCGGCATAGGCCGTGTCGTTGCCGACATGATTCAGGGAAACGAGATAGGGCACGACCTCAGCCGTTTCCGCCTGTCGCGCTTCCATGATGGAAGCCCTGTCCGGTTAGGTCCGGCCCTCTGAATTGGGCGCATGAATCCGTCACTTCTTCTTCGTCGCCGCCTTCGTGTCCAGCAACCCGTAGCCGAAATCCCTCGCGTACATCATCTGCGAGTTTGTTACCGACCGCCTGTTTTGGTGCAACCTTGCAGATACAAATGTGGAGCATTTAACATACTGCTGAGCGGTTGCATGGGCATAACCCGAGGCACCCAAAGCTCTACAGGAGATGAAGATGTCAATGTTTGAAACGGTCGCGCGCTATGGGGCGGCCATCAAAAACGCCCGTGAAGCAAGAAAATCCGAACGCGTTCTGAATAGTCTGCCGTTGGAAATTCAAAAGGACATTGGCTGGCCGGTTACACCGCGCCAGAAAAGGCTCTCATCCAACAGCTGGGGCAGGATCCTCTGAACGAGGCACCACCCCAACCTCGGCGATAGCTGGCGTTCGGCTTTGCCGGAGTTACGCCAGCACAACGCTTCGCCAGGCGATTCCACGCTCACTCCCATGCTGCGCACAACACGCCCGTGGGAAGAACATTCCGTCCGCCGTAAGCCGGACTCTCACCTGTCAACAGGAGTACGACATATGACCAAACACACGGAAGCCGCCACAAATGGTGTCAACGTAGCCGCCCTGCTTGGCGCCCGTGACGCGCTGAAGGATGCCCCCGAGGCAGCCCGCTTCAAGTGGCGCGCGACGAGCGAATGGGTCAAGGGGACCCACAACAGAGCGACCGTCGACGGCTTCTTCGGCCTCGGCGCAGAACAGCAGCATCGCCAGACCTACAAGTTCGAGTCCGATCACCCGGAAATCTTTGCATCCGAGGACAAGGGTGCGACACCGGTCGAGTTTGTGCTGGTCGGCCTGGCAGGCTGTCTGACCGCGGGCATCGCGGCTGTCGCGCAAAATCGCAACATCCAGCTCCACTCTGTCAGGGCAACGCTCGAAGCCGGCATGAATATCCAGGGCATCCTCGGCATCGACCCGGACGTGCGCAACGGCTTCGACGGCATCAAGGTGCACTACGACATCGACGCGGACGCCAGCGCGGACGATATAGCCGCTCTTGTCGCGCAGTCGCAGAAGCGCTCGGCCGTCTTTGACGTGATCGCCAACCCAACCGATGTCACGGTCACTTCGAGCAAGTCCTGATGAGCGAAAGCGCATCACGCGGGATCGCCGGCGCCGTTGACGTCGTCGTCATCGGCGCCGGTCACTCGGGCCTGGCGATGAGCTATCTGCTAGGCCAGCACTCGCTCAGGCATGTGATTCTCGAGCGAGGCGAGGTGGCGAATAGCTGGCGCACGGAGCGCTGGGATTCGCTGCGCTTGCTCACTCCCAACTGGATGGCGCGGCTCCCCGACTACCCGTACCGAGGCGACGACCCGGATGGCTACATGAGCGCCGGACAGGTCGCCGATTTCATTTCCGATTACGCCACATACACCTCAGCACCGGTTCTGACGCACACCACAGTCAACAGAGTTGCACAGATCAGCCACGGCTTTCGGGTGGAAACCCAAAATGGGGACTGGCTGTGCCGTGCCGTCGTGCTCGCGACTGGCGCCTTCAACAAGCCGGTAATACCGCGACTGGCCGATTCCATGCCAGCCACCGTCGAACAGCTATCGGCGCACTCCTACCGCCATCCGGGGCAACTTGCCCCTGGCGGGGTGCTCGTGGTTGGAGCATCGGCGACAGGCCTGCAATTGGCGCAAGAGATCCAGCTCAGCGGCCGGCCCGTCACGCTCGCGGTGGGCGAACACGTCCGGCTGCCGCGCGTCTATAGAGGTCGCGATATCCAATGGTGGATGCTTGCGACGGGCGTGCTCGACCAGCGCATCGAAGACGTTTACGACCCCGATCGCGCCCGAAGAGTACCGTCGCCGCAGCTTGTCGGCAGATCAGACCGCGCCACGCTCGACCTCAATGTCCTGCAGGGGCAAGGCGTTAAAATCATCGGACGCCTGATGGGCATTCGCGACTCCATCGCCCAGCTTTCCGGATCGCTTCGCAACGTCTGCGCGCTCGCCGACCTGAAGATGAATCGGCTGCTCACGGCGATCGACGAATGGGCAGAGGCGAATGCACCGTCCGGCGTCGGTCCCGTAGAGCGCTTTGTCCCCACTGCAATCGACGCGCCGCCGCAAATGAATCTTAAACTCGGCGAAGACATTCGCACGGTGCTATGGGCCACCGGTTTTCGGCCGGACTTTTCCTGGCTGGACTTGCCGATCTTCGATCGCAAGGGCGACCTTAAGCACGATCGAGGCGTTGCTGAGGTTCCCGGGCTCTATGTGATGGGACTGCCATATTTGCGTCGCCGGAAATCGAGCTTCATTCACGGCGCCGAGGACGACGCGCGGGAACTAACCGCGCATCTGACCGACTACGTCGACAGGACGATCAAGCGTGAGATGCCACTGCGCGCTGTTGCCACTTGAAGGGGCCGTGCCGCAAATTCACTTCTTCGCCGCTCCGGCCGCTTTGATGTCCAGCAGCCCATAGCCGAAATCCTTGTCGCGGCCTTTCGGGCCGAGATCCCTCGCGGTAGCGGCCAGCGCCTTTTCGATGTCGTCGGCCGAGCGCTCCGGTGCGGCGTGGATCAAATTGGCGATGGCGCCGGAGACGATCGCGGCGGCGAACGAGGTGCCGGTGACCACGTCCGAGCCGGCGCCGCTCGGCGCCACCATCTCGACGCCGGGCGCCGAGATGAAGACGTAGGCGCCGCGATTGGCCTGCGGCATCAGCCCGTCCTTGGCGTCGGTGGCGGTCACCGCGATCACGCCGGGATAGGCTGCCGGATAGCCGTACGGCGCTTTCGGGCCATTGTTGCCTGCGGCGGCAACCAGGATGATGCCGAGCCCGCGCGCATTGCGGCAGGCGGTGGCGAGCAAATCGTTCTTGGGGCCGACGAAGCTCATGTTGATGATGCTGACATTCTGCTCGGCCGCCCAGTCGAGCGCCGACAGGATGACATCCATGGTCGACCTGCCGTCCTCGAAGGCCCGCGCATGATAGATCCTGGCCCCTGGCGCCATGCCTTCGAGCGCGCCGACGCCGGCGATCAGCCCGTCGACCGAGGTGCCATGGTCGCGCTTTTCGACCGGCACTTCGGGCATGGCGTCGAACTGGTCGGCAATGACGCCCGCCAGCGCCGGATTGGTGTCGTCGATGCCGGTGTCGATGACGGCGACGCGCACGTTCTCGCCGCTTGCCTGCTTGTTGTCGAGCTGGATGCGCTCGAAGGCATAGTTGACGATGCCAGCCGCCTGCTGCAGCGAATAGACATGGTTCGGCTCGCGCCGCTGGGTGCGGCCATCGGCGGCCAGCTGCGCCAGCACGGTGCCGACCGGGCGACCGTCGGGAATGCCGAAGCGCACCAGCGTGGTGCCGAGCAGCCGCGACTGGCGTTGCGAGCGCACTTGCAGGCCAAACGAGGCGGCGATCTGCTGAACGGCGCCGGCGTCACCATCGACGGTCACCAGCACCTCGTCGGGCACGAAATCGCCGGCGATGGCACGCCGCGGCGCGGTCGCGACAAGATCGGTCGGCGAAACGATCGGGCCGCTGGCTGGCGGGCCAGCCTGGGTGTCGGCTGGCGGTGCTGACGGCCGTGGCGTCGGCACCGGCGCCGCGGCAGCAGGCGGATTGGGAAACAGGTCGACGATCAGGGCCGGAAGGACAACAGCGCCCTGGCCGCTGCCCGCTTCGCCACTCTTGTCGTCCTTGGGGCAGTCGGCTACCGCAGCACCTGTCGTGTCGGTGCAGTCCACTTTTGTGCGGCCGGCATTGGGGTCGCTGGTCTGTGCTAAAGCGGGCACGGCGGCGATTGTCATCGCCGCCGCCAGGATTGCAAATCGAATGACCGCCTTAGCTGCCATCAACCGGTTTCCTTCCCTCGATCACAGTCTCCGCAAAAGGCTGGGCGGCAATAAGGCCGAGCAACTTGGTATAGTCTGCTCCGGTCTTGGCCGGGATGGCAATGCGGAAGACGCCCGAGGCCGTCGGCCCGCCGGCGATCTTCAATCCGTTCTGGTCGAGGAAGACGGCGATGTCGGACATCTTGGCCTCCGGCTTGAACTTGACCAGCGCGAACGGCAGTTTCGCCAGATCATCCTCAGTGCCGGCAATCTCGAAATCATTGCCCTTGCCGCCGGTGTGCACATAGGACTGCACCACGATCAGCGCCAGCAACACTGCGGCTGCCGCCCAGGCGACGCCGACCGGCACCGCCATGAAACGGTCGAGCGCCTGCGCCAGCCAGGAACGGCCCGCCGGCGCACGCACCGGCCCGACCTCGGCGTCGAGCGCCTTGGCAAAGCGGCTGAGCGCATCGGCCGGCGGCCGGATCGCCTCGTTGGCGGCGGTGGTGCCGGAGAATTCGACCTCGGCCTCGCCAAGTGCGGCCATTGCCGCCGGATCGGACGCCAGCCATTCCTCGACGGCTTGGAGGTCGGAGCCTTCCAGTGAGCCGTTCAGGTAGAACGGCAGGAGCGTTTCCATTTCGTCGCGGCGCGACATCTTTTCAGCGGCACTCATATCTTCAGGATTACTCATGGCCACCCCCTGTCGTAACCGGCGGCCTTGAGGGCTTCGCCGAGTTTCTTGCGGGCGTAGAACATTCGGGTCTTGACGGTGGCGACCGGGATGTTGAGCACCTCGCCGATCTCTGTCACCGACTGTCCGTGGTAATAGGCAAGGTCGATCACCGAGCGGTGTTCTTCCGGCAAGGCATCGACGAAGCGCCGCAAGGCCGCGCCCTTGTCTTCCTTCATGGTGGCGACTTCGGGCGTGTCGGCGCTATCGGGGACCTGCGCCGCATCGTCGTCGTCGATCCAGTCTTCCTTTTTCTTGCGCAGCATCGACAGCGCCTTGAAGCGGGCGATACCGAGCAGCCATGTCGAGACTTCCGAGCGTCCTTCGAAGCCGGGCGCCTGGCGCCACAGCTCAAGAAACACCTCGTTTGCGATATCGTCGGCCATCATTTCCGATCCCGTCTGGCGCGCCACGAAGCGGTAGATCCGCGCGTGGTGACGCATGAACAGCAGCCGAACAGCGGCACGGTCGCCCTTCGCGACCCGGTCGACAAGCGCGCGATCAGTCTCTGTCGCTGCCGTCATGGCCGGTCGAGCCGCCTGGCTCCTGTCTGCTCTGTCGCCGATCGGTCCAAAAAGGTTCATCCTTCCGCCAAGGAATTTTGGCGAAGCTAACCGAAGAGAGGGAGTGTTGCCAGTAGGGTGAGGTTCTTACCTTCTCCCCTTGTGGGAGAAGGTGGCCTCGCGAAGCGAGGTCGGATGAGGGGTGCTGGACGGATCGCTGCTTTGCAGAAGTAAGCGCTTCAGATTCTTCGATCTTTCACACCGCGCTCTGTCGCGCACCCCTCATCCGTCTCGGCGCTGCGCGCCGATCCACCTTCTCCCACAAGGGGAGAAGGTAAGCGCATGCGCCTCGCCCGCTCACCCCAAAAACGGCTTCGCCTTCATCGTCTCCGGCACCGGCACACCCAGCCGCTTCAGCACCGTCGGCGCCAGCTGCAGCTGATCAAGCAGCGTGTCCGCCTGCGGCCCCATGCCTTGCCCGAAATAATACAGCGCGAAATCCTGCATTTCGTCGTCATGGCCGCCGTGGTGGCCGCGGTCGGTCTGGCCGTGGTCGGCGGTGACGATCACCTCGTAGCCGGCTTGCCGCCAGAGGGGCAGGAACGCCGCCAGCATGCCGTCCATCGCATAGCAGGCATGGTCCATTTCGTGGCAATCATGGCCAAAGCGATGGCCCATCGAATCCAGCGTGCAGGTGTGCAGGATGCCGTAATCGATGCCATGGCGCCGGGTCAGCATGGTCAGCGTCGCAAACAGATCGACGTCGCTCGGCGTCATCTGGTTCTTCAGATTGTAGCCGGTCATGGTGTGGAAGCGGCCATGCGTGATCGGCCCCTCCGGCTCGTCATACTCCATGTCCTCGACGAGGTCGAACGGATAGGAGCGGAAGAATTCCGACCAGTAGGAATGCGTCACCGCGCCCGTCTTTCCGCCGGCCTTGCTGACCTCGGAGAAGATGTCCGGCTTGTTGACCAAGAAACGGTTCTCGTTGGACAGGATGCCATGCTCCTGTGGCGACACCCCGGTGTGGATCGAGGCGTAGCAGCAGGCCGAGGTCGACGGCAGCACCGAGCGCATCTTCCACACTTGCGCCTCGCCCGACTGCACCCAGCCTTCGAGATTGCCCATCAGCCGGCGCCAGTTCCGGTAGGGCACGCCATCGAGGACAATGAGGAGAAGCTTGGTCTTGAGCGCCATCGGCGGCTCCATGCGGTCTTGCGGGAGAGGTCAGCATCCGGGGCGGCCGGCCAGGCCAAGCCCCAGATGTCTTGAGAGAGGCGGAAGCCGGCCGCCTAGTTGCCCGCGCTCGCCATGCGGCGTCCCTTGATCGCCTTCTCCAGCCAGCCGATCTCCATCTCGGGAACGGAGGACAGGAGCAGGTCGGTATAGGCGTCGAAGGGCGGCGTCAGCACCTTGCTCTTGGCGCCATAGCGCACCACCTCGCCGCGATACATCACCGCGATCGAATCGGCGATCGACTTCACCGTCGCCAGATCGTGGGTGATGAAGAGGTAGGCGACCTTCTCGTGCTGCTGCAGGTTCAAGAGCAGCTTGAGGATGCCGTTGGCCACCAACGGGTCGAGCGCCGATGTCACCTCGTCGCAGATGATCAGCTTCGGCTTGGCGGCAAGCGAACGGGCGATGCAGACGCGCTGCTTCTGGCCGCCGGAGAGTTCGGCCGGATAGCGGTCTAGGAAGCCCTTGCCCATCTCGATCTCGTCGAGCAGTTCGGCGACGCGCTTGTCGCGCTCGCGGCCGCGTATGCCGAAATAGAACTCCAGTGGCCGGCCTATGATGGTGCCGACGGTCTGGCGCGGGTTCATCGCCACGTCGGCCATCTGGTAGATCATCTGCAACTGACGCAGATCCTCCTTTGGCCGGTCGGCAAGCCGGTTGGCGAGCGGCCTGCCGTCGAAGGTGACAGTGCCTTCCTCGGGCGGCAAAAGCCCGGTGATGGCGCGCGCCAGCGTCGACTTGCCGGAGCCGGACTCGCCGACGACGGCCAGCGTCTGGCCCGGATAGATGTCGACCGAGACGTTCTTCAGCACCTTGACGTTGCCGCCGCCATAGGCGGCGGTGACGTTCTTGACCGACAGGAACGGTGTCGCTCCGGGCTTCTGCTCGGCGTGCTCGATCTCGTGTACCGACACCAGCGCATTGGTGTACTCTTGGCGCGGCTCCTTGATGATCTGGCGGGTGCCGCCCCATTCGACCAGCCTGCCGTGGCGCAGCACCATGATCTCGTCAGAGACCTGGGCGACGACGGCAAGGTCGTGGGTGATGTAGAGCGCCGCGACATGGGTGTCGCGAATGGCGTCCTTGATTGCCGCCAGCACGTCGATCTGCGTCGTCACATCGAGCGCGGTGGTCGGCTCGTCGAAGACGATCAAATCGGGTTCCGAGCACAGCGCCATCGCCGTCATCACCCGCTGCAGCTGGCCGCCGGAGACCTGGTGCGGGAAGCGTTCGCCGATGGTTTCGGGGTTCGGCAGACTGAGCTTCTTGAACAGTGCCACGGCGCGTTTCTCGGCCTCGGCCCGTGTCGCCGTGCCGTGCAGCAGCGTGGCTTCCACCACCTGGTCCATCAGCTTGTGCGCCGGGTTGAAGGCGGCGGCCGCCGACTGCGCGACATAGCAGACCTCGCGGCCGCGCAATTTGCGGAAACCTTCCTTGCCGCCCTTGAGGATGTCGCGGCCGTTGAGGAGCACCTCGCCACCGGTGATGCGCACGCCGCCGCGGCCATAGCCCATCGACGACAGGCCGATGGTCGACTTGCCGGCGCCGGACTCGCCGATCAGGCCGAGCACCTTGCCCTTTTCCAGCGTCAGCGAGACATCGTGCACCAGCACGATGTTCTTCGGCGCTTCGCCAGGCGGAAACACTGTCGCTTCGATGCGCAGGTTGCGGATATCGAGCAACAGGCCGGGCTTTGCTTTTGTGTCGGCCATCACCCGCGTCCTCCCTTCAGGCTTGTCGTGCGGTTGAGGATCCAGTCGGCGACAAGGTTGACCGAGATTGCCAGTGCGGCGATCGCCGCCGCCGGAATGAGCGCGGCGCCGATGCCGAAGACGATGCCGTCCTTGTTTTCCTTGACCATGCCGCCCCAGTCGGCATCCGGCGGTTGCACGCCAAGGCCGAGGAAGGACAGCGTCGACAGGAACAGCACGGCGTAGATGAAGCGCAGGCCGAGTTCGGACACCAGCGGCGACAGCGCGTTGGGCAGGATCTCACGGAAGATGATCCAGCCGCTGCCTTCACCGCGCAATTTGGCGGCTTCGACATAGTCCATGACGTTGATGTCGACGGCGACAGCGCGCGAGAGGCGGTAGACGCGGGTCGAGTCGAGAACGCCCATCACCAGGATCAGCGTCACCAGATTGGTCGGCAGCACCGAGAGCACGACGAGCGCCATGATCAGCGTCGGGATCGACATCAGGAGATCGACGAGGCGCGACAAAAGCGTGTCGAACCAGCCGCCGAACACCGCCGCCGAAAAGCCGAGAATGGCGCCGAGCGAGAACGACAGCGCGGTGGCCAGCACTGCGATGAACAGTGTGATGCGGGCGCCGTAGATCATGCGCGACAACAGATCACGGCCAAGATTGTCGGTGCCCAGCAAATGCGCCGAAGACATCGGTTCCCAAGGAACGTCGCTGACGATCTCGGCATTGCCGTGCGGCGCGATCCATGGCGCAAACACGGCTGCCACGACGAACATTGTCGTCAGCACGATGCCGATCAGTGCGGGGATGGGGATGCGTCTGATATCGAGCATGCCCGCCCCCTATTTCGGATGTCTGAGGCGCGGATTGGCGACGATCGCCCCGATGTCCGCAATGATATTCAAGGTGATATAGACGGCGGCGAAGATCAGGCCGACCGCTTGCACCACCGGCACGTCGCGCTTGGTGACATGATCGACCAGATATTGTCCCATGCCGGGATAGACGAAGATCACCTCGACCACGACGACGCCGACGATGAGGTAGGCGAGGTTGAGCATGACGACGTTGATGATCGGTGCGATGGCGTTGGGGAAGGCATGCTTGCGGATGACGTTGAAGGCCGACAGGCCTTTCAGTTCCGCCGTCTCGACATAGGCCGACTGCATGACGTTGAGGATGGCGGCACGGGTCATTCGCATCATGTGGGCAAGAACAACCAGCGTCAGCGCGGCGGCCGGCAGGGCGATCGCCTGCATGCGCTCGCCGAACGGCATGCCGTCATAGACCGTGGAAATTGCCGGAAACCATTGATATTTGACGGCAAAGAAGAAGACCAGCACGTAGCCGATGAAGAACTCGGGGAAGGACGTCGAAGCGAGCGCCAGTCCGGAGATCAGCTTGTCGACCCAGCCATTGCGGTAACGCACCGCGATCAGGCCGAGAATGATGGCCAGCGGCACGGCTACGACCGCTGCCCAGAAGGCCAGGAACAGCGTGTTCCACAGCCGTCCCTTGATCGAGGTCGCAATATCCTGGCCGCTCGACATTGCCGTGCCGAGATCGCCGGTGAGCGCACCGCCGAGCCAGTGGAAATACCTGATGTAAGCCGGCTGATTGAGGCCGAGCTGCTCGCGCAGATTGGCGAGCGACTCCGGCGTCGCCGACTGTCCGAGAATGGCTTGCGCGACGTCGCCGGGCAGAATCTGTGTACCGGCGAAGATCAGGACCGAAACGGCCAACAGGAGGACGATGCCCAGCGCAACGCGCTGGGCAATCAGTTTCAAGATGGGTGAGGACATATCCGCAAAGCCGAGCTCAGGCTTCGAGCCAGCACTTAGCCAGTGCGTAGCCGTTCATCAGCTCCTGATGCGGATCGTCGACCCAGCCGCCGACCTTGGCGCCGGTGGCATCGATGAACTGGTTGAACATCGGCAGGATCAGGCCACCCTCGTCGCGTACCAGGACAGCCATGTCGTGGTACATCTGCTTGCGCTTGGTCTCGTCGAGTTCGGCGCGTGCGGCAAGCACCATCTTGTCGAAATCCGGACGCTTGAAACGGGTATCGTTCCAGTCGGCGCTCGACAGATAGGCCGTCGAGTACATCTGGTCCTGGGTCGAGCGGCCGCCCCAGTAGGAGGCGCAGAAGGGCTGCTTGTTCCAGACCTCGTTCCAGTAGCCGTCGCCGGGCTCGCGCTTGAGCTCGATCTTGATGCCGGCCTTGGCTGCGCTCTGCTGGAAGAGCTGCGAGGCGTCGACCGCGCCCGGGAAGGCGACATCCGAGGTCCGCAGAAGCACGGTGCCGTCATGGCCCGACTTCTTGTAGTGGAACTTGGCCTTGTCGGGATCGTACTTGCGCTGCTCGATCTCGGTGAACAGCGGATAGGACGAATTGATCGGGAAGTCGTTGCCGAGCGAGCCGTAGCCGCGCAGCACCTTGTTCAGCATCTCCTCGCGGTCGATGGCCAGCTTCAGCGCCATGCGCAGGTCGTTGTTGTCGAACGGCGCTGTGTTGCAATGCATGATGAAGACGTAGTGGCCGGGGCCGGCGTGATTGCGGATGGTGACGCCGGGCACGCGCTTGATCAGGTCGACGATCTTCGGCTCGACGCGGTTGATCATGTTGACCTGGCCGCCCTGCAGGGCCGCCGTGCGCGCCGTCGCGTCGTTGATGACGACGACTTCGATCTGGTCGGCATGGCCCATCTTGTCGCCCTGCCAGTAATTGGCGAAGCGCTCGCCGACATGGCGCACGCCGGGCTCGTTGGTCTTGACCACGTACGGGCCGGCCGAGATGCCGGCATCGGGTTTGTCCTTACCGCCATTGGGCTGGACGATCAGGTGATAGTCGCTGAGCAGATAGGGAAGGTCGGCGTTGGCCTCCTTCAGCGTCAGCACCACTTCCTTGCCGCTGGCCTTGATGCTTTCGATGCCCTTCATGTAGCCGAGCGCGCCCGACTTCGACTTTTCGTCCGAATGGCGCTCGAGTGTGGCAGCCACGTCCTCGGCCGTCACGGTCTTGCCGTTGTGGAACTCGACGCCGTCGCGGATCTTCAGCGTCCACACCTTGGCGTCGTCCGACGAGCCAATCTCTTCGGCGATGCGGTTCTCGAGCTTGCCCTCGGGCGACAGCTCGACGATCATTTCGCCCCAGCACTTGCCGAAGGCGAACGGCACCTGCGTCATCATCAGCGCCGGATCGAGGCTGTTGGTGGATTCACCGCCGACCAGGCCGGCTTTCAGCGTGCCGCCCTTGACCGGGCCTTCCGCGCGAGCCGCGCTGGAAAGCAGCATGTTGGCGAAGGGTGCGGTGACGCCGAGCGCGGCCGCGCGGCCGAGAAAATCACGACGGCTCAGCTTGCCAGACGCAACGCGCCGGCTCAGATATTCGAGTTCGTTAGACATTTGAGTTCCTCACTCTGTTGGTTCGACCTTGTGGTCGTTTTTTGTTTGTTGTTACCAAAGAGATATTGACCGAAGGGCAAAGCCATAAGCAAGACCGAATGCGACATGCCGTGGCGTAAATCGCACGTCGCAACTGGACCAGTCGGATCTGCGCTCAGAGCAGGTCGCGTGGAATCGTCTCTTCGAAATCTCGCTCGAAAACCAGCGTTTCGCCCTCATAGGCTTCGATTCTGGCACTGACGATGAAGTTTTGCGCGTCGCAGCGCATTTCGGCCGATGTCTCGGTGCGCACCGACCATTCATTTCGCGACAGGGTCTGCGTCCAGTGGGTTTTTCCCGAGGCCAACAGCGGGTCGTCGGGATGAATGGCCCACGTCTCGCGGGCGATGCTGCCATTGGCCAGCCCATGCGAGAGATCGCGCACCGCGCCGAAATCGTCCGTGATCGACAGCGTGACGATGCCGGTCTTTTCGTCGCGATCGACATGACGCTCGGAATTCGCCGCCCGGACCGTCTCGGTCGCCCAGGGCGTTGCGCCTTCGGAGGCCAGGAATGATGCCTCGTCGCCTTTCGCAAGCGGGCGCAGCGGCAGCTTCAGCGTCGCCGCCGAAAGGTCAAGCCGCACCGGCTCCGGCGACGGCCAGATCATCGGCCAGTAAGCGTTCGAAATGGCGATACGCAGGCGGTGTCCAGCCGGCACGCGGTAGGCGCACTGGTCGAGCACGACACGTGCCGAAACAGTTTCACCTTGCACCAGCGCTTCCGGGAATTCATGCGACTTGCGATGCGTCAGGTTGAGCACGCCGTAGGAGATCAGCTCCGAGGCGCCGTCGGGGTGCACGTCGCACAGCCGCACCGCGATGTTGGCCTGTGGCCGATCTGACGAGACTTTGACCAAAAGCTCGGGCGCGCCGACAATGTCGATGGCCTCCGCGAGCACAGGCTGGTCAAGGCAAACCGACAGCGCATCGTCGGGGCGCTGGTCGCCCGGCAGTTCCGGGCCGAAGGTGAAGGGAAAATATTCGCCACCGGCAAGCCCGCAGCTTTGCGGCGTCGCCACGATCGCCGGCCTGGCGCCCGCAGCGATGAGTTCGATCGCCTCGACCTTGATACCGGGCGACGGCCATTCCTGTTCGGCAACCCAGCGGCCCGGCCGCTCGGGATGCCAGCGCGCGGGGCGGACGCTGTCCATCACATAGGCGCGGTAGGCCGGGTCGGCCTCGACGCCGGTGTCGACGCCCTTCAGCCAGCGATCCCACCAGCGCAACGCCTCCTGCAGGAAACCGATGGCGGGTTTTGGTCCGGCGTAGTGCGGGTATTTGTGGATCCAAGGCCCGACAATGCCCTTCACCGGCGCATGGATGTTGGTGACGAGGTGCGAAATCGTGTTGCGGTAGCCGTCATGCCAGCCGCCGATCGACAGCACGGCCGCTTTGACAGCGGAATAATCCTCGCAGATCGAACCGCGTTTCCAATAGGCGTCGCGGTGCTGGTGGCTGAGCCATAGCGGTAAAAGGAACTCCTGGTTCTCCAGCCGCGTCAGCCACAGATCGCGCCACCGGTTGTCGCCCGCAATCAACGGATCCGGTGGCCGCGACGAATAGGACAGCATGGTCGAGGCCCAGCCGAAATTTTCCGTCAGCAGGCAGCCGCCCTTGTAGTGAATGTCGTCGGCATAGCGGTCGACGGTCGAGCACAGGCTGACAACAGCCTTCAGCGCCGGCGGCTGTTTTGCGGCCACCTGCAGGCAGTTGAAGCCACCCCAGGAAATACCCATCATGCCGACATTGCCGTTGCACCAGGGCTGTGCTGCCGCCCAGGCGATGACATCGCAGGCGTCCTGCAATTCCTGCTCGGAATATTCGTCGTCCATCAGCCCTTCGGAATCGCCATTGCCGCGCATGTCGACGCGGATCGAGGCATAGCCGTGGCCGGCGAAATAGGGATGCGTCAGCTGATCGCGAAAGATGGTGCCGTCGCGCTTGCGGTAAGGCAAATGTTCGAGGATCGCCGGCACCGGATCATCGCCCGCATCCTGCGGCATCCACACCCGCGCCGACAGCCGGCAGCCATCCGGCATGACGATGCCCATATCCGGGAATTCGACGACCTTGCGGGGAAATTCAGTAACGGTTTTCATGGGCTGGCATAACGCCCCGCCAGCTCAAGACTTTCAATTGCCATTCGCGACTGGAGCAGCGAAAATTGCGACCTGGCCGCAGCCGGCTTCACGACCTCAGTTCAGCGGAATGTCGTTCTCGGCCTTGCTCTCCTGATAGACACCGGAAAGCTCGTCGTAGCGGGCGGAAATGTTGTCGATCCGCGCCTCCAGCCGGCTGCGCTCGTCCTCGGGCAGCGCCCGCACCAGACGGCGGATCGAAAAGCTCTTCCAATAGGCGTTCTCGGCGTTGTAGCCGCCGGGATCGAGGGTGAAGACCTCTTTCAGGATCTTCAGGTCATGCGGGATGGCAAAGCTGTCCCGCGAATCCTCGTGGCTGAACAAATAGTAGAAATTGTCGAAGCCGGTCCAGGTGATCGCCGACAGGCAGAGCGAACAGGGCTCGTGCGTTGCGATGAAGATGGCGTCCTTGGTGTCGACCCGCTCCGCCCTGGGCATTTCATAAAAACGCTTCAGGCAGTGCACTTCGCCATGCCAGAGCGGGTTTTCCATCTCGTTGTTGGTCTCGGCCAGCACCAGCGAGCGATCCCTTTTCCGCAGGATCGCGGCGCCGAACAGCTTGTTGCCATGGGCAACGCCGTCGGCCGTCTTGGGTACGATGTCGTGCTCGATGACATCGAGCAGGCGGTCGATCAGCGATATGTCGGTCATTGATGGTTCTCGTCGGGGAGATGGATCTCGTAGGGGTGCGAGAAGTGGAACTCTTCGAGGTTGGAGCCGTCGCCGCCACGGTCGACAATGACGAAATCCTGGGCTTCACCAAGCGGCGTCAGCACGCCATGCCAGAGATTACGCGGATAGTTGATGCCTTGCCCGGGCGCGGTGATGAAGGCGTGCGGCTCGCCGGGACCATCCTTGCCGTCATGGCAGACGACGACCAGGAAAGGCCGCGATGACAGCGGGATGAAGGCCTGGCTGCCGAACGGGTGGCGCTCGACCATAGTCAGCTTCAGCGGCAGTTCGTAGGGCGTGCCGCGCGCCATCGAGATCAGCACGCGGGCATTCGGTCCCGCGGCTTCAGCGGTGGCGAGATCATGGTAGCGCTCGGTCCTGCCGCCATTGATCGGGTAGTGGTTGTCCCCGCCCATGTCGAGCACGTCACCAAAGCCGGCAAAGCTTTCGCGGGTCAGCGGCCGCGCGACGATACGGGTCACCGCGCGCGACCGCCAATGCCCGCCCCGCCGAGCTTGGCGTGCCGGTTGACATCCTTGTAGAGCAGATAGCGGAATTTGCCTGGGCCGCCGGCATAGCAGGCCTGCGGGCAGAAGGCGCGCAGCCACATGAAGTCGCCGGCCTCGACCTCGACCCAGTCCTGGTTGAGGCGGTAGACGGCCTTGCCTTCCAAGACATAGAGCCCGTGCTCCATGACATGGGTCTCGGCGAACGGAATGACGGCGCCCGGCTCGAGCGTGACGATGGTGACATGCATGTCGTGGCGCATGTCGGCCGGGTCGACGAAACGGGTCGTGGCCCAGCGGCCCTCGGTGCCAGGCATCGGCGTCGGCGCCACTTGCTGGTCGCTGCTGAAAAAGGCCTCCGGCACGTCGATGCCGTCGACGGCCTCATAGGCCTTCCTGATCCAGTGGAAACGCACGGCGTCGCGACCTTCGTTGCGCACCGTCCAGCCGCTGGCCGGCGGCAGGAAGGCAAAGCCGCCAGCTTGAAGCATGTGCTTCTTGCCGTCGAGCGAAACGGTCAACTCGCCCTCGACCACGAACAGCACGCCCTCGGCGCCGGCGTCCAGTTCCGGCCGGTCGCTGCCGCCGCCAGGCAGAACCTCGACGATGTACTGCGAAAATGTCTCGGCGAAACCCGACAGCGGCCTCGCGATGATCCAGGCCCTGGTCTTGTCCCAGAAAGGCAGCGGGCTGGTGACGATGTCCTGCATCACCCCTTTGGGGATGACGGCATAGGCCTCGGTGAAGACAGCGCGACCTGTCAAAAGCTCATTTTGGCCAGGATGGCCGCCATGCGGCGCATAATAGGTTTTCTGGTCAGTCTTGATCATATCCATGGGGTCCTGACCCTCAGTCATTAAAGCGGGAGCATGTCTTTCAGGCGGAGCAGCGCGATGCGCTCAACCTGTTTGCAGGCGGTATCGAGTTCGACGCCACGGCTGTTGCCGATGCGCGCCTCGAAGTCGGCGAGGATTTCCTCCTTGGTCTTGCCCCGCACCGCGATGATGAAGGGGAAACCAAAGGTGGTGACGTAAGCGGCGTTGAGCTTGGAAAAAAGCTCGCGCTCCTTGTCGGTCAGCGCATCGAGGCCGGCGGAGGCCTGTTCCCGCGTCGATTCCGCCGTCAGGCGTTTGGCCTTGGCCAGTTTGCCGGCGAGATCTGGATGGGCGTTGAGCACGCCGAGCCGTTCGGCCTCGCTGGCGGCGCGGAAGACTCGGCAGAGCGCATTATGCAGGCCGCCGGCGCTGTCATGCGCAGGTCCGAGCTCCAGTTCAAAGGCGCGCTCGGCGATCCATGGCGAATGTTCGAATACGCCGCCGAATGTGTGGACGAAGGTTTCGAATTCCATCTTCGAGGGTTTCAGCGCCGCCGGCTGGTAAGGATGGTGCTCCTGCCAGTGCCGGGCGATGTCGATGCGCCGCGCCAGCCAGACCTTGTCGTGCGACTTTACATAGTCGACGAAGCGCTTCAGCGCGGCCACGCGGCCGGGGCGGCCGACAAGCCGACAATGCAGGCCGATGTTCATCATGCGCGGCCGCCCGGCTTTGCCCTCGGCATAGAGCGTGTCGAAACTATCCTTGAGATAGGCAAAGAACTGGTCGCCGGAATTGAAGCCCTGCGGCGTGGCGAAGCGCATGTCGTTGGCGTCGAGCGTGTAGGGTATGACGAGCTGCGCGCCGCCGGCGTGCTCGAACCAGTAGGGCAATTCGTCGTCATAAGTATCCGAGACATAGTCGAAGCCGCCCTCTTCGGCGACCAACCGCACCGTGTTGACCGAGGTGCGGCCGGTGTACCAGCCGGTCGGGCGCTGGCCCGTCACCTCGTAGTGCAGCTTGATCGCCGCTTCGAGGTCGCGGCGCTCGTCCTCGGCGCTGTGGTCGCGATAGTCGATCCATTTCAGCCCGTGCGAGGCCATTTCCCAGCCGGCCTCCTGCATCGCCGCCACCTGGTCCGGCGAGCGGGCGAGGGCCGAGGCGACGCCGTAGCAGGTCACCGGCACTTGCGCCTCACTGAATAGGCGCAACAGCCGCCAGAAACCGGCCCGCGCGCCATATTCGTAGATCGATTCCATGTTCCAGTGGCGCTGGCCGACCCAGGGGGCGGCACCGACGATTTCCGACAGGAAGGCTTCCGAGGCCTTGTCGCCGTGCAGCACGCAATTCTCGCCGCCTTCCTCGTAATTGACGACGAACTGCACCGCGACATGCGCGCCGCCGGGCCATTTCGGATCCGGCGGATTGGCTCCATAGCCGCGCATGTCTCTAGAGTAACGCATTGCCCCTCCCTGCCGGACACCGCCAGAAGTTGTGATCAGGATAGTCGAAAGGGCTGCCTGCGCATTCCCCCGAAATTTTTGAAAGTGTTTTTGTGCCGCTCCGCTCGACCGGGACTTATGCATCGCCTTTAATTGGCGCACAATTCATTGCTTTGTTCGACTGTACCGAAATGGGAGGCGCCAGTGGCAGAAACGTCGAAAGCCGATGGCGGACGTCTGACGACGCATGTGCTCGACACCGCGACCGGCAAACCGGCGGCGGGCCTGTCGATCGCGCTGTATCACCTTGAGGGCGAGGCGCGGACACATCTGAAGACCGTTGTCACAAATGCCGACGGCCGCTGCGATGCGCCGCTGCTGGCAGGACCGGAATTCCGCCTCGGCGAATACGAACTGGTCTTCGCCGCCGGCGACTATCTGCGCGGCCAAGGCACGAAACTGCCCGAACCGGCCTTCCTCGACAGCGTGCCGATCCGCTTCGGCATGGCCGCAACCGTGCATTATCACGTGCCATTGCTTATCTCTCCCTATGGCTATTCGACCTACAGGGGGAGCTGACGCATGGCCAAGATCACTATCCGCAACGACATCCGCTTCATCCTGAATGGCAGCGACGTTGCTCTGTCGTCGGTGGCGCCCGATGCGACCTTGCTCGACTGGCTGCGGCTCGAGCGTTCACTGCGCGGCACCAAGGAAGGCTGCGCCGAAGGCGATTGCGGCGCCTGCACAGTGCTGGTCGGAAAACTGTCCGCCGGCAAGCTGGTTTATGAAAGCGTCAATGCCTGCATCCGCTTCCTCGGCTCGCTCGACGGCACCCATGTGGTGACGGTCGAGCATCTGCGTGGTGCGCCCGGCCAGTTGCATCCGGTGCAGCAAGCGATGGTCGATTTCCATGGCTCGCAATGCGGCTTCTGCACGCCGGGCTTCGTCATGTCGCTCTACGGTCTGTGGATGAGGTCGCCGGACCCGTCGAACGCGGCGATCGAAAAGGCGCTGCAAGGCAATCTCTGCCGCTGCACCGGCTATGAGGCGATCATGCGCGCCGCGCACGCCATCTCCAGCTACGGCAAGGCGGCAAAGGATCCATTGGCGGCCGAGCGCAAGGCCATCACGGCAAGGCTCGAGGCCATGCATGACGGCTCGCGTGTCGAAATCGGCTCCGGCAAGCAGCGGCTGGTGGTGCCGGCCAATGCCGACGATTTCGCTGCCGTGCTGGACAAGGAGCCCGGCGCCACGGTTGTCGCCGGCTCGACCGATGTCGGCCTCTGGGTCACCAAGCACATGCGCGATATTTCGCCGGTGGTTTTTATCGGCAATCTTGACGGGCTGTGCGACATCTCGGAAGACAATGACGTCATCACCGTCGGCGCCGGCGTCACCTACACCGACGCCTTCGCGACACTGGCCAAGCGCATCCCGGCTCTGGGGCCATTGTTCGACCGCATCGGCGGCGAGCAGGTGCGCAACATGGGCACGATCGGCGGCAACATCGCCAATGGTTCGCCGATCGGCGACACGCCGCCGCCCTTGATCGCGCTTGGCGCCCAGCTGACGCTGCGCCGGGGCAAGAAGCGGCGCACCATCGCACTTGAGGATTTCTTCATCGCCTATGGCAAGCAGGACCGGCAGCTGGGCGAATTCGTCGAGGCCGTGCATGTTCCTGTGCCGGCCAAAGGGACAAAGTTTGCCGTCTACAAAATCACCAAGCGCCGCGACGAGGACATCACCGCGGTCCTCGGTGCCTTTTTCCTCGACCTCGCCAAGGACGGTACGGTGGCCGATATCTGCATCGCCTATGGCGGCATGGCGGCAACGCCGAAGCGGGCTTTCGGTGTCGAAAAGGCGCTGCTCGGCAAGCCGTGGACGGAAGCGACGGTGGAAGCCGCGATGGCCAAATATGCCGGCGATTTCACCCCGCTGACCGACATGCGCGCATCGGCCGAATACCGGGCGCTGGCGGCGAAGAACCTTTTGCTGCGCTTCTTTGCCGAGACCAGCGGCACAAAGGCGCCGATCCAAGTAGCGCGGAACGAGGCGGCCTGATGAACAAGCACGCTTCTCCCAACCTCAAGGCGCAGAAGATTGCCGGCGGCGTCGCCACCGATCAGCGCCATGATTCCGCGCACAAGCATGTCAGCGGCAGCGCCGTCTATATCGACGACATGCCGGAACCGGCCGGCATGCTGCATGGCTGCCTCGGCCTGTCCTCGGCAACGCATGCGACGATCACCAAAATGGACTTGTCCGCCGTACGCGCAGCGCCAGGGGTTGTCGATGTGCTGACAGCAAAAGACGTTCCGGGCGAAAATGATATCTCGCCGACCGGCCGTCACGACGAGCCGGTGCTGGCCGACGACAAGGTGCAGTTTTACGGCCAGCCGATTTTCTGCGTCATTGCCAGGACGCGCGAGGAGGCGCGCCGCGCCACCCGGCTGGCCAAGGTCGAATACAGCCAACTGCCCTTCGTCACCGACATTGGCGATCTCGATCCGCGCAAGGACAAATTGGTTACCCCGCCGCTGACGTTGAAGCGCGGCGATGCCGCTGCCGCGATCAAGGCGGCGCCGCGCCGGCTGAAGGGCAAGATGCGCATTGGCGGCCAGGAGCATTTCTATCTCGAAGGCCATATCGCGGTGGCCATTCCGGGCGAAGACCAGGACGTCACCATCTATTCCTCGACCCAGCATCCGAGCGAAGTGCAGCATATGGTGAGCCACGCGCTGGGCGTGCCGAGCAACGCCATCACGGTGGAAATCCGCCGGATGGGCGGCGGCTTCGGCGGCAAGGAAACGCAAGGCAACCAGTTTGCGGCATTGGCGGCGATCGCCGCGAAGAAACACCATCGCGCGGTCAAAATCCGGCCAGACCGCGACGACGACATGACCGCCACCGGCAAGCGCCATGATTTCCTCGTCGACTACGAGGTCGGCTTCGATGAAGCTGGCAACATTTTGGGCGTCGATTTCATGTTTGCGGCGCGCTGCGGTTTTTCGTCGGACCTGTCCGGCCCGGTTACCGACCGCGCGCTGTTCCACTGCGACAACACCTATTTCTGGCCGGCCGTGCATGCGCAGTCGGCGCCGCTCTACACCAACACCGTGTCGAACACCGCGTTTCGCGGCTTCGGCGGCCCGCAAGGCATGGTCGGCGCCGAACGGGTCATCGATGAGGTCGCCTTTGCCGTCGGCAAGGACCCGCTCGAGATCCGCAAGCAGAATTTCTATGGCACGTCGGATCGAAACGTCACGCCCTATCACCAGACGGTCGAGGACAACATCGTCCATCGCATCGTCGCCGAACTGGAGGCGAGCGCGGACTATGCAAGCCGCCGCCGCATCATTCAGGCCTTCAACGCCAACAGCCGCTTCGTCAAGCGCGGCCTGGCACTGACGCCGGTGAAATTCGGCATCTCGTTCACGGCCACGCACTACAACCAGGCCGGCGCACTGGTCCATGTCTACACCGACGGTTCGGTGCACCTGAACCATGGCGGCACCGAGATGGGGCAAGGCCTCTACGTCAAGGTGGCGCAGGTGGTGGCGGAGGAGTTCCAGATCGACCTCGACCAGGTCAAGATCACTGCCACGACCACCGGTAAGGTGCCCAACACCTCAGCCACCGCGGCGTCGTCCGGCACCGACCTCAACGGCATGGCGGCGCAGAACGGCGCCCGCCAGATCAAGAACCGGCTGACCGATTTCGCCGCCGAAAAATACCAGGTGCCGCGCGACCAGGTGCTGTTCCTGCCCAACCGCGTGCGCATCGGCAACCAGGAGATCGCTTTCGCCGACCTCGTCAAGCAGGCCTATATGGCCCGTATCCAGCTGTCGGCGGCAGGTTTTTACAAGACGCCGAAAATCCACTGGAATCGCGACAAGGGCGAGGGCCGTCCCTTCTATTATTTCGCCTATGGCGCCTCGTGCTCGGAAGTCTCGGTCGACACGCTGACCGGCGAATATGTCGTCGAGCGCACCGACATCTTGCACGACACCGGCCGCTCGTTGAACCGCGCCATCGACATTGGCCAGATCGAGGGCGGCTTCATCCAGGGCATGGGGTGGCTGACGACGGAGGAGCTGTGGTGGGATGACAAGGGCCGGCTGCGCACCCACGCGCCGTCGACTTACAAGATCCCGCTGGCATCCGACCGGCCGAAAATCTTCAACGTCACGCTGGCCGACTGGCCGGAGGCCAACGAGCCGACGGTGCACCGCTCCAAGGCGGTTGGCGAACCGCCCTTCCCGCTCGGCATGTCGGTGTTGCACGCATTGTCGGATGCGGTGGCAAGTGTGGCCGACCACAAGATTTGTCCGCGCCTCGACGCGCCGGCAACGCCCGAACGCGTGCTGATGGCGATCGAGCGGCTGAGAGCCGCCAAATCGGCCTGATCGAGCCAGAACGTGCAAATCCGGCCCGGAAATGCTATGTTTCCCAGGTGGGAATGCAGACGATGAACTCGAAAGTGCAAAGCTTGAAAGCCTTTCTCGGCAGCGCCGGCCGGCTTGCTCTGGTCGAAGTGGCCGGCACCAAAGGCTCGACGCCGCGCGAGAAGGGCGCCTTCATGCTCGTCTCGCAGGCGGCGATTTTCGGCACGATCGGCGGCGGTCAGCTTGAGTATATGGCCATCGACAAGGCCAGGCAGATGGTTGGGTCTTCACCCTCCCCCTTGTGGGGAGGGTCGGCCGGCAAAGCCGGCCGGGGTGGGGGTGCGGCGCTCGAAGGACCCCCGCCCCGGACGACTGCGTCCGACCCTCCCCACGAGGGGGAGGGTGAAGAAGCCCGCATCGAGGTCGATGAAGTCTGCGCCACGCTCGACGTGCCGCTAGGCCCCGAAATCGGCCAGTGCTGCGGCGGCCGCGTCGAGGTGTTGATCAGGCTGGTCGATGCGACGCTGGCGCAAGAACTGGTTGCAGCGGCGGAAGCCGAGGAAGCCCACCTGCCGCATGTCTATATTTTCGGCGGTGGCCATGTCGGCCAGGCGCTGGCCTCGACCATCGCACTTCTTCCTGTGCACGGCGCCGTCATCGAGACGCGGGCCGAAGCGCTGGAAGGCATGCCTGAAAACGTCGAGACGCGACTGACGCCGATGCCGGAGGCCGAGATACGCAAAGCGCCTGCCGGCGCCGCCTTCGCCATCCTCACCCACGACCACGCGCTCGATTTCCTCATCGTTGCTGAGGCGCTCAAGCGCGACGATGCGGCCTATGTCGGCATGATCGGCTCCAAGACCAAGAAGGCGACGTTCAGGAACTGGTTCCTGAAATCGGCGGAGGGCACGGAGGCTGAGTTCGCCCGCCTCGTCTCGCCGATCGGCGGCGACGGGGTCAAGGACAAGCGCCCACCGGTGATCGCAGCGCTGGCGGCGGCCGAGATCATGACGGCGCTGGTCGTTCACAACGCGACGTCAAATATCGACCATCCGGTCCAACGAGACAAAGAAATAGTCGGCTAACTTTTCGCCACAGCTACGCCGGCCGCTTCAACCCCAGATGCTCGCGTAGAGTGCTACCCTCGTACTCCCGGCGGAACAGGCCACGCCGCTGCAGTTCCGGCACCACCAGCGTGGCGAACGCATCGAGCTCGCCGGGGAAATATGACGGCATGACATTGAAGCCGTCGGCCCCGCCGCCTTCAAACCGCGCCTGCAACTCGTCGGCGATCTGCGCCGGGGTACCGACGATACGCCAATGGCCGCGCGCGCCGGCGAAATGACGGGCAAGCTGGCGGATGGAAAGGCCGTCGCGGCGCGATTGCTCGACAACCAGCGCCTGGCGGCTTTTCATGCCCTCGGTCTCCGGCAGTTCCGGCATAGGTCCATCGATCGGGTAGCGATGCAGGTCCGAAATGCTGAGATAGCTGGACAGCAGTGCGACGCCGACATCGTCGGGAATCAGCGCCTGCAATTCCTCATGTTTCTCCCGCGCCTCAGCCTCGGTTTCCGCCACCACGGGCGACACGCCAGGCATGATCTTGATGTCGTCGGGCTCGCGGCCATAGGCCGCCATGCGGCCCTTGAGGTCGTCGTAGAAGGCCTTCGCCTCTTCGAGGGTCTGCGCCGCCGTGAACACCACATCGGCGGTGCGGGCAGCCAGGTCGCGGCCGACATCCGAGGCGCCGGCCTGTACCATCACCGGTGCGCCCTGCGGCGAGCGCGGCAGGTCGAGCGGGTCGCGTACCGAGAAACTCTGGCCGTCATGGCCGGGAAAGCTGCCGCCTTGCCAAAGTCCGGTCACCACCTCGGCAAACTCACGCGCCCGCTCATAGCGGTCGGCGTGGGGTTTGAGGCCCGTCGCGCCGAAATTGGCGGCTTCGATGGGGCTGGCCGATGTGACCAGGTTCCAGCCGGCCCGGCCGCCGCTTAAGTGATCGAGCGACAGGAAGGTGCGCGACAGGCCATAGGGTTCGTTGTAGCTGGTCGAGGCCGTGGAGACGAGGCCGATGCGGCTGGTCTGGACGGCGAGCGCCGACAGCAGGCTGATCGGTTCGAAGCCGATCGAGCGCGAGGTCTGGCTGGCGATGCCGACATTGGCTTCGCGCAGACCGGCGGCGTCCTCGCAGAAGATCATGTCGAATTTTGCCGCTTCCGCCGTGCGCGCCAGCTGGATGTAGTGGTCGATGTCGATGCCGGCCGTGACATGCGCCTTGGGATGGCGCCAGGCGGCGATGTGATGGCCCGTCGCCCACAGGAAGGCGCCGAGCTTCATCTTGCGGTTCATTGCGCTGCTCCAGCAAGTCCGAGATGCGAGCGCAATGTCGTTCCGGGATAATCCCGCCGGACAAGGCCGCGCCGCTGCAATTCGGGCAGCACGCGGCCGACGAAACCGTCGAGCGCGGAAGGCGGCGTCGCGATGTTAAACCCGTCGCAGCTTTTCGAGCGGAACAGCTCTTCCAACCTATCGGGACTGATATCCGGTCCATTGGCGCTGACGTTCACAAGCGCCTTCACTGCATCAGGATCGCGCCCGCATGCGGCGACGCGGCGCTTGAGGTCGTCGTAGTGCGCCTTGGTGTCTTCAGCCTCGTCCAGCAAGACGACATCGGCGGTGCGGGAAGCAAGATCAAGATCGCCCTCCGACACATCCGACAGCACCAGCACTGGCGTATCCTGCGGCGAGCGCGCGACGTTCAGCGGTCCGCGCACCGAGAAGAACTCGCCCTTGTGGTCGAGCAGATGCATCTTGCTGGGATCGTGGAAGTGGCCGCCGACCTTGTCGAACAGCAGCGCATCCGCATCCCAGCCCTGCCACAGGCCCTGGACGATGCCGATATACTCTTCGGTGCGGCGACGAAAATCGGCGGCGGAAAACCCCTCGGGACGGCTGAGATTGCCAGCTTCGCCGGGCGCCTGCGCCATGGTCGCGCGCCAGCCGGCGCGGCCGTGGCTGATGACATCAAGCGAAGCAAAACGGCGCGCCAGATTATAGGGCTGGTGGGCCACGGTCGAGGCGGTTGCGACAAGACCGATCCTGCTCGTCACCGTCGCCAGCGCCGCCAGCAAGGTCGTCGCTTCGAAAGGGCTCTCCGATCCGCCGCTGTCCCGCACGGTATCATCGAGGATAATCACGTCCAGCCCGACAGCCTCCGCCTGCTTGGCAAAGCTGGCGAGGTCGCTGAACGCGAGCGGCTGCCCGGAAGCAATGTTGAGCGAAACGGCGAGATGCATTGTGGTTTGCTCGTCAGTCGGCGCGGGGCCATCGAGGCGGAGTATGCAAACCTAAGGTCGCCTGCGTGTAAGGCAACCCTTGCGACTGGGCCAACAGCCCATCACGTGCCGGCCAGCCTATTTGCCGGCCAGAAGGTCCTTGATCAGCCGCTGGCAGCGCTCGGCCATGAAGTCGAGCAGCAGCCGCACCTTCGGGTCCTGCAGCTTCTTGTGCGGATAGACGGCGGCGAACTGCACCGGCGTCGGCGGCGTGCTGGCCAGGATGACCTTCAGCCGCTGGTCGCGGATAAACGGTTCGACCTCGAAGCGCGGCTTGTTGATGATGCCGCGTCCCGACAGCGCCCAGCCGGTCAGCACGTCGCCATCGTCGGTGTCGTAGGGGCCGTGCACCTCGAATTTCTGCGGGCCGTTCGGCGTCTGCAGCGTCCAGACATATTCGCGCGCGCCGGAATAACGCAGCATCAGGCAGTCGTGCTTCTTGCCGATCAATTCCTGCGGCTCCACCGGTTCGCCGCGCGCCTCGAGATATTTCGGCGCCGCCACCAGCACCCGCTCGCATTCCATGATGCCGCGCATGCGCAAGCTGGAATCTTCGATGATGCCAAGCTTGAAGGCGACGTCGATGCCTTCCTTCATGATGTCGATATTGTGGTCGGAGAGCCTCAGCCGCACCTCGATATCGGGGTATTTGTCGTGGAAGTCCGGAATGCCCGAGGCCACCAGCCGGCGGCCGAGGCCGAGCGGCGCGGTGACCCGGATGGTGCCGCGCGGCTGACCGGAAAGTGCGGAGACCGCGGCTTCCGCTTCGGTGATCGCCTCCAGCACCTGCTTTGCGCCCGAATAGAACACATTGCCATGCTCGGTCGGCATCAACTGCCGTGTGGTGCGGTTGAACAGCCGCACGCCAAGGTGCTTTTCCAGCTCCTTGATGCGATTGGAGGCGACCGCCGGCGAAATGCGCATGTCGCGGCCCGCCGCCGACAGATTGCCAAGCTCGACGACGCGAACGAAGACGGCGATGTTGTCGAGATAGGCCATGCTGGTTCGTGGCTCTTTATGTGGCTGCGTAGGGTAAGCTTAGTATTTTCCATTTTTTTTTGAAAGTCATCGTACACCTCGCCTCTTTTCGTTTGCGTACCACACCGTAAAGTCACCCGATCGGCAGGGACGATTTCAAATGATGGATTTCGCGATTTTCTGGGACTGGCTGAGCTTTGCCGTGCGCTGGCTGCACGTCATCACCGGCATCGCCTGGATCGGCTCGTCGTTCTATTTCGTCGCGCTCGATCTTGGCCTGCGCCAGCGCCCCGGCATGCCGGTCGGCGCCTTTGGCGAGGAATGGCAGGTGCATGGCGGCGGCTTCTACCACATCCAGAAATATCTGGTGGCGCCGGCCGAAATGCCGGAGCACCTGACCTGGTTCAAATGGGAATCCTACGCCACCTGGCTGTCCGGCTTCGCCATGCTGTGCGTGGTCTACTATGCCGGCGCGGACCTGTTCCTGATCGATCCCAACGTTCTGCCCATGTCGGTGCCCGTCGGCATCCTGTTGTCGATGGCCACGATCGGCGTCGGCTGGGTGGTCTATGATCTGCTCTGCCGCTCGCCGCTCGGCAAAAGCGACACCGGCCTGATGCTGGTGCTCTACGGCGTGCTGGTGTTCATCGCCTGGGGGCTGACGCATCTGTTCACCGGCCGCGCCGCCTTCCTGCATCTTGGCGCCATCACCGCCACGATCATGTCGGCCAACGTCTTCATGGTGATCATTCCCAACCAGAAGATCGTCGTCGCCGACCTGATCGCCGGCCGCAAGCCCGACCCCAAATACGGCAAGATCGCCAAGCAGCGCTCGCTGCACAACAACTACCTGACGCTGCCCGTGCTGTTCCTGATGCTGTCGAACCACTATCCGCTGGCGTTTGGCACTGAGTTCAACTGGGTCATCGCCTCGCTGGTGTTCATCATCGGCGTGCTGATCCGGCACTATTTCAACACTGTGCATAAACGTGCCGGCAATCCGCACTGGACCTGGATGGCGGCTGCCGTGCTATTCCTCATCATCATCTGGCTGTCGACGGCGCCGAAGATACTGACCGGCGAGCCCAAGGCATCCGCCGCGGCGGAGGTCTATATCGCCTCGTCGCATTTCCCGGCGGTGCGCGACACGGTGCTTGGCCGCTGCTCGATGTGCCATGCCGCCGAGCCGGTCTACGAAGGCATCTACCACGCGCCCAAGGGCGTGATGCTCGACACCGATGCCGGCATTGCCGAGCATGCCCGCGAGATCTATCTGCAGGCCGGGCGCAGCCACGCCATGCCACCGGCCAACATCACCCAGATCAGCGACAAGGAGCGGGCGCTGCTGGTCGCCTGGTTCGAAGGCGCAGGGAAATAAGCATGACCTCCACACTTCTGCGCGGTCGCACGCTGAGCTTTTTGCGCTGGCCCGAAGCAATCGACGACCATGCCGCCTGGCGCTATGAGGAGGATGGCGGCCTGCTGATTAGCGATGGCCTGATCGTCGCTGCCGGCGCCTATGCGCAGGTCGAGAAGCTGGCCGGCGAGGGCGTTAGGAAAATCGACCACCGGCCGCATCTGCTTTTGCCAGGCTTCATTGACGCGCATGTGCATTTTCCGCAGATGCAGGTGATTGCTTCCTACGGCGCCGAACTGCTCGACTGGCTGAACAAATACACCTTCCCCGAGGAAACGAAATTCCAGAACGCCCAGCACGGCCGCCGCATCGCCCGGCTGTTCCTGGACGAGATGGTGCGCCATGGCACGACGACGGTCGCTGCCTACTGCTCGGTGCACAAGGCCTCCGCCGAAGCGTTCTTCGCCGAATCGCATGCGCGCGGCATGCTCAACATCGCCGGCAAGGTGATGATGGACCGCAATGCGCCGGCAGGCGTGCTCGACACACCGCAATCCGGCTATGACGACACCAAGGCGCTGATTGCCGAATGGCACGGCAAGGGGCGCCAGCTTTATGCGATCACGCCGCGCTTCGCCATAACGTCCTCGCCCGAGCAGCTGGAGATGTCGGGCGCGCTCTGCCGCGAGCACCCCGATTTGCACATGCAGACGCATCTGTCGGAAAACCACGCCGAGATCGCCTTCACGCAAAAGCTCTATCCGCAGGCGCGCGACTACACCGATGTCTACGAGATGTACGGGCTGTTGGGAAAAAAGAGCCTGTTCGGCCACTGCATTCATTTGTCGGAGCGCGAGGCGGATGCGCTGTCGGAATCAGGCTCGGTGGCAGTGTTCTGCCCGACTTCGAACCTGTTCCTCGGCTCCGGCCTGTTCGACTACCAGCGCTTTCGTCGTCGTCAGAAGCCGTTGCGCATCGCCGCTGCGACCGACGTTGGTGGCGGTACCAACTATTCGATGCTGCGCACCATGGACGAAGGCTACAAGGTGATCGCGCTGAACGGCGAGAAGCTGAACCCGTTCCAGTCCTTCTGGCAGGTCACGCGTGGCAATGCCGAGGCACTGTCGGTAGCAGGCAAGGTCGGCACGCTGGATGAAGGCACCGACGCCGACATCACCGTGCTCGACGCCCGCGCCACGCCGGCGATGCGGCTACGGATGGAAACAGTGGAGACGCTGGCCGAAGAACTCTTCCTGCTGCAGACGCTGGGCGACGACCGCGCCGTGCGCGAGGTCTATGTCGCGGGGCGGCCGGCGAAGAGCGATATGATTGCGGGATAAGGCCCGGCCCCCGAGGGGAGAGACCCGCAGCTCGACGGAGTGGGGTCGATCTTTGCGCGGGACAAGATGACGATTGCGCCCGGTTGCCGAGTGGTTCCCCCACTCCGTCGCCGCTTCGCGGCGCCACCTCTCCCCCCTCCGGAGGGAGAGGAAGGGAGCCAACTGCTTCGCGGGACGGGCGCTGGTTCGGACAGCTTGGCGCCCTTCCTCTCCCCCGTCGATCGGGGGAGAGGTGTCGAGCGAAGCTCGACGGAGTGGGGGTCGATCCTGGCGCGGCAAGACGGGAGCTTGACCGGGCGGAGCTTGTCGTACACACGACGTGTGACGATTTCGGAGAAAGAAAATGGCCGCTGCGGACGACATCGCTCTGATCCAGAAACAGGAAGAGACGCTGGTCTTCCCGACCTTCGACGAGGCCGTCGCCTTCAAGATCGGCGCGGCGATCCGTGAGCGCGCGCTGGCCGAGGCCATGCCCATCATCGTCGACATCAGGCTGTGGGATCGGCCGCTGTTCTATGCCGCGATGCCGGGCTCCAACGCCTCCAACCCCGACTGGGCGCGGCGCAAGATCAATGTCGTAAAGCGTTACCTCAAAAGCACCTACCGCCTGGTGCTGGAGCAGCAGCGGCCGGACCGCACCTTCAAGGTCGGCGAGGGGCTGGACATCGCCGACTATGTGCTGGCCGGCGGCGGCTTTCCCATAACGGTCAAGGGCGCTGGTGTTATTGGCGCGATTACGGTCTCTGGTTTGCCCGAACGTGAGGATCACGGTGTCGTCGTCGATGCGCTGTGCGACCATCTCGGCGTCGACAAGCGTGGACTGGTGCTGGCTGCGGAATGACCGTGCTCGAACCCAAGTCCTTCCTCATCTCCATCTTCGACGCCGCCGTTGCTGCCGCCGATCCCGAACGCACGATCCGGGATCATCTGCCGGCCAGGCCCAAAGGTCGCACCATCGTCATCGGCGCCGGTAAAGGCTCGGCGCAAATGGCTGCCGCCTTCGAGAAGGTCTGGGACGGCCCGATCGAAGGGCTGGTCGTCACCCGCTACGGCTATGGCGCCAAATGCGAGCGCATCGAGATCATCGAGGCGGCACATCCGGTGCCGGATGCCGCCGGCCTCGAAGCCTCGCGACGCCTGCTCGAAACGGTGCAGGGGCTGACGGCTGACGATCTGGTGGTGGCGCTGATATCCGGTGGCGGCTCGGCCCTGCTGCCGTCGCCTGCCGCCGGCCTGACGCTGGCCGACGAGATCGCCGTCAACGAGGCGCTGCTCGCCTCCGGCGCGCCGATTGCGGCCATGAACACCATCCGCAAGCATGTCTCGACCATCAAGGGCGGCAGGCTGGCCGCGGCTGCAAACCCGGCCAAGGTCGTGTCGCTGGTCGTGTCGGACATTCCCGGCGACAATCCGGCACTGGTGGCTTCCGGCCCGACCGTGCCCGACACAGGCAGCCGCGCCGATGCGTTGGCCTCGATTGCGGCCTATGGCATGAAATTGCCGGACACCGTCATGGCGCACATCAATTCGCCGGAGGCTGATGCGCCTAGTCCCGACGATCCGCGCTTCACCGGCAATGAAGTGCATCTGATCGCTTCGGCCGGCGTATCGCTGGAAGCGGCAGCGGCGGAGGCAAGGCGGCAAGGCATCGAAGCCGTCATCCTCTCCGATTCCATTGAGGGCGAAGCGCGCGAGGTCGGCGGCGTGCATGCCGCCATCGCGCGCGAAGTGGCGACGCGTAACCGGCCATTTTCGAAGCCGGTTCTGATCCTGTCGGGCGGCGAAACCACGGTCACCTTGCGGGCCAAGGGCAAGGGCGGCCGCAATTCGGAATTCCTGCTCGCTTTCGCCATCGGCATCAGCGGTGCTGACGGCATCCATGCGCTGGCTGCCGACACAGACGGCATTGACGGTTCGGAAGACAATGCGGGCGCCTTCGCCGACGGCTCGACCGTCTCGCGTATGCGAGCGGCCAGTGTGGACGCAAAGGCGATGCTTGCGGGGAACAATGCCTGGACGGCGTTCAATGCGGTAGGAGATCTGTTTGTGCCGGGACCTACAGGCACGAATGTGAATGATTTGAGGGCGATCCTGATTCGGTAGAGCGCGTCGTCGCGGCTGGCGCTCAGTCGCGAAACCGATGGTGAATGGCCGAAGCCTCTCAGCTTCGTCATCCTAGGGGTGGAGCGGTCGCGAAGCGACGTCGCGGAAACCCTAGGATCCATGCCGTGACAGCGGCCGAAGAGCGCAGCGGCACAGAATGAAGGTCGCGTTCACCAGGGCTTGTTCTGCACCGTGGCGGAGCATTGAGGTCGCGGCATGGATCCTCGGGTCTGCGCTGCGTCGCTACGCTCCTTGCTTCGTCCGTGGATGACGAAGGCGCGGAGGCTTTCGCTCATCTCACGCCACCATCAACCGCTTCACCTCTTTCATATCCCGCAAAAACCGCTCCCGCTCAGCCTCCTTCTCGGCAGGCTCCTGGATGCGCAGGATGAAGGACGGGTGGATGGTGATGAACACCCGCAAGCCGTCCTCCCGCTCAACCATCTGGCCGCGCATCTTTGTCACCGGGATCGCCTTGCCCAGCAGCGACAAGGCCGCCGTTGCGCCGAGCGCCACGGCAAAGTCTGGTTTGATCAGTTCGAGTTCCTTGCCGATCCACCAGCGGCAGGCCTGAACCTCGCCGGCGTTCGGCTTGGAATGGATGCGGCGCTTGCCGCGCGGTTCGAATTTGAAGTGTTTTACGGCATTGGTGACGTAGACCTTTTGCCGGTCGACACCGGCATCGTCCAGTATCGCATCGAACACCTTTCCCGCCGGGCCGACAAAAGGTTTGCCGGCGAGGTCCTCCTGATCGCCAGGCTGTTCGCCGACGAAAACCACTTTGGCAGTATCTGGTCCTTCGCCGAACACGGTCTGGGTCGCATCGCGCCAGAGCGGGCAGCGGCGGCAGCCTTTTGCGGCTTCGCGTAGTTCGGAAATGGTGCTGGCGTCATCATCCGACGCCTCGGCCGGCTCAACCTTCGGCCAATGCCGCGCCTGCGCCTTGGCATGATGCGGCGCCGGCGTCGTTGGCATTCTGGCAATCATATCCCTGGCGGCCTCGTCCGCGCCTGCGATCAGATCTGGAATGAGCGAGGCCTCCGGAAGGTTCCGCCAATATTTCTTCGGCATCTCCTTCTGCATCGCTTTCACCTTCAGCCGTGCCGGGTTGAAGATGTTCTCGAAGTAGGTGAGCCACAAAGCCTCGGTATCATCCTCGGCCGGCGCGTCGCCCTTGGCCGCACCCGGGCCAATGGCCAGCCTTTCGCCGTCCCAGTCGGCCGAAGCATAGGGCGTCAGGATGGTCCAGCGCATGCCGGTGAAACGCCTGACGAAGAATTCCGCATTGCGCTCGACGATGAAATGGTCCGGCTCGAACCAGGCGACGTAGCGCTCGTCGCTGCCCTCGCTGATCTTCCGGAAGCGAACGAAGGCATGCATCTTGTGGCTGTCGCGCCGCACCGCCTTTTCCATGGCTTCCAGCCGCCTGGTGTCGGGATCCGTTGCGATGGCCAGCAGCTTCGGCTCGCTGCGGAGGCGCCACAGCATCCGGTAGAGAAAAGCAAACCGGCCGGGATCGGAATGGCAAAAGGCGGTCTCGGCATGTGCAATAAACTCGCGCGGCACGACGAGTTGCGCGCGCTCCGGCACGTCCGGCAGATCGTTTTGCGGCGCATCGGAACCAGCCGAAACATGCCAGCTCACATCCTCGGGCCGCACCTCGTTCAGCGCCAGCCGCCGAGCCGCATCGCGCCAGTCGGCGAAATCGGTCTGGCTGGCTAGCCGCACGCTGTATCGGGCAAGATTGAGTTGAACCGGCTGCATGATCAAAACAGCGACAGTTGTTCGCAGGAGCGCACGATCGTGTCGCGCAGGCCAACCTTGTCGGTGAGCCCGCCCGGCGACCAGCCTTCGGCGATGATGAACGGCCGCAGCTTGGCGATCGACTGGCAGATGCGTCCGACATCTTCCAGCCGCAGCCGCCGGTGGCGGCGCGTCTCCAGGATTTTTGCGATCACCTTGGTGCCGAGGCCTGGTACGCGCAGCAGCGCCTCGCGATCGGCGCGGTTAATGTCGACCGGAAACCGCCCCCGGTTGCGCAAAGCCCAAGCGAGCTTCGGGTCGATGGTGAGATCGAGCATCCCGTCGCTGCTGCCGGCGAGGATTTCCGGTTGCGAAAAACCGTAGAAGCGCATCAGCCAGTCAGCCTGGTAAAGCCGGTGCTCGCGCATCAGCGGCGGCTTCTGCAGGGGGAGCGACGACGACGAATCCGGGATCGGGCTGAAGGCGGAATAATAGACGCGCCGCAAATGATAGCTGCCATAGAGCCGGGCGCTGGTGTGCAATATGCCATCGTCGGATGTCTTGTCGGCGCCAACGATCATCTGCGTCGATTGCCCGCCCGGCGCAAAGCGTTCGCGCTTCTTGGTCCGTAGCGTCGGCTCGGCCTTTTCCTCCATCTTGCTGCGCAGCCTGGCCATGGACAGGCGGATCGTTTCCGGTTTCTTCTCCGGCGCCAGTTTTTTCACGCCTTCATCGGTCGGCAGCTCGACATTGATTGACAGCCGGTCGGCATAAAGCCCGGCCTGCTCGACCAGTTCGGCCGAGCTTTCCGGGATGGTCTTCAGATGGATATAGCCGGAGAATTTCTCGCCGAGCCGCAACCGCCGCGCAACCTCAACCATCTCGGCCATGGTCTCGTCGGGCGAGCGGATGACGCCTGAGGACAGGAACAGGCCCTCAATGTAGTTGCGGCGGTAGAAATCCATGGTCAGCTTCACCACCTCATCGATGCCGAAGCGGGCGCGCCGCACGTTGGACGACGAACGGTTGATGCAATAGCTGCAATCGTAGATGCAGAAATTGGTAAGCAGGATTTTCAAGAGCGAAATGCAGCGGCCGTCCGGCGCGTAGGAATGGCAGATGCCCATGCCTTCGGTGGAGCCGATGCCGCCGGATCTGAGCGAATCCTTCTTCGCCGAGCCCGACGAGGCGCAGGAAGCGTCGTATTTGGCGGCGTCGGACAGGATCGCCAGCTTTTCACGGACGGTGAGTGCGCTCATCCGTTCATGATATGTTCTTAACGGCCCTGATGCTACCTCATTTGATGCAGGCGGCAAAAAAGTGAACGCCGCCCAGCATCAGGTCGTCACACCTCGTGCAGATAAAGGTGGTAATCCAGTTCGCTCACGGTACGGGCGACGCGTAGATATTCGGACTGCTTGATCGCCACGAAGGTGCGGTGCAGATCCTCGCCCAGCGCCTCTTTCAGGAAGCTCGACGCCCGCGCCGCCTCGATCGCGGCGCGCCAGTCGACTGGCATTGTCGTGCGCGTGACGGCTGCTTCATAGCCATTGCCGGTCGTCTCCGGACCGGGGTCGAGGCCTTCGTCCAGACCTTTGACAATGCCGGCCAGCACGGTTGCCGCGATCAGATACGGATTGGCGTCGACGCCCGACGGCCGGTGCTCGATGCGTCGGTTTTTTGCATCGCCCGCCGGCACGCGCAGCGCCACCGAGCGGTTGTTGACGCCCCAGGTCGGCGCCACCGGCGCATAGGATTGCGAGACGAAGCGGCGCCAGGAATTGGCGTGCGGCGCAAACACCAGCATCGATTCCGCCATGGTCTGGATCAGCCCGCCGAGCCCTTGCAGCAAAGGCAGCGACCAGCTTTCGCCGCCAGCCTCGGCAAAGACGTTCCGGCCAGCCTTGTCTTGCAGCGAGACATGGAAATGCATGCCCGAGCCGGCATATTTTTCGATCGGCTTGGCCATGAAGCAGGCGGTGACGCCGTGCCGGCGCGCCTGCGCCCGCACCAGCCGCTTCAGCATGACCAGATCGTCGGCCGCCCGCATCACGTCCTTGCGGTAGTTCAGCGTCAGTTCGTACTGGCCGGGCGCATATTCGGAAATCACCGTCTCGGCCGGAATGCCTTGCGCCTTGGCTGCGGCATAGATGTCTGAAAACAGCGGCTCCATGCCGTGTAGGTGGTCGACCGAATAGACCTCGGTCTTGGCCGAGCGGCGGCCGTCGAGCACGGCGTCGGCCGGCTTCACCTTGCCGTCGGCGTCGCGCTCATTGGCAAGCAGGAAGAATTCGAGCTCGAAGGCGCCGGCGGGGTAGAGACCCTTGGCGGCCAATATGTCGACCTGCCGGGCCAGCGCCAACCGCGGGTCCGACGACATTGGCTGTCCGTCGAGATGGTACATCGCCATCAGCAACTGGCCGCGCGGCGGGCTGGTGCCGTAGAGCGGTACCAGCGTGCCGGGGATCGGCCAAGCCCTGAGGTCGCCGTCGCCGGTCGTCCAGATCAGTCCGGTCTCGTGTACGTCCTCGCCGGTGATGTCGAGGCCGAGGATCGAGATCGGCATGTGGCGGCCGCCCTCGAAAATGCTTTTCAGCTCATGCCTGCGCACGATCTTGCCGCGGCCGACGCCGTTGGCGTCGGTCAAGACGATATCGAAAGCTTCGATTTCGGGATGGGCGTCGAGAAAGGCTTGCGCCTCGGCGGGCGTCGAGTCCGAAGGTGAAGTCATGATTACTGTACTCAAGGTTGGCTTGGCGGCCCGTTCGTTGACCGCCCGTTCAGTCGCTTGTCTCATGCCGTCAGCCTTGCCGCAACCGTGGCGAAGGCGGTGATCAGCCGGTTGACCTGGGCGCCGGTGGTGGCCGGCGAGATCAGCATCATGTTGTGGAAGGGCGCGATCAGCACGCCCTGGTTGATCAGCGCGACATGGACAGCGGCTTCGAGCTCCGGTGCATGGGCAGTCTCGGCCTCGGCGCCATTGCGCAACGGGCCGGGCGCGCAGATGAACTCGACGCGCGCGCCGACACGCGCGACATGCCAAGGGAGATTGTAGCGATCGATGACCCCGGTCAGCCCGGCGTCGAGCCGCAGGGCGAGGCGGTCCATCCGGGTATAATTCTCCTGCGTCATCACCTCTTCGAGCGTGGCGCGCATCGCCGCGAACTGCAGCGGGTTGGCCGACAGCGTCGTGCCCATGCCGGAATAGCCCGGTTCCTTGGTTCTGTTGTAGTCGGCATAGCGGCTGGCGACCTCGTCGCTCATCCCCCACACGCTCGCCGGCACGCCGCCGGCGATCGGCTTGCCCAGCACGAACAGGTCGGGTTGCAGCCCGAATTTTTTGGTGTAGCCGCCCGGGCCGGTGGAGATGGTGTGGGTCTCGTCGATCAGAAGCAGCGTGCCGGCCGCGCGCGTCAGTTTGCGCAGCACATCGTGGAAACCGCGATCGGGCAGCACCATGCAGGAATTGGTCAGCACCGGCTCGGCGATGACGCAGGCCACGTCTTTGTCCTTGAGCGCCGCTTCCAGCGCGGCGACATCGTTGAATTCGATGACCTTCGCCGTCCTGGTCAGGTCGCGGAATTCGCCCGCCAGTCCCGGCCGGTTGACTGCGATACCATCGACCAGCCGCACCATCGTCTCGTCGACCGAGCCGTGGTAACAGCCATTGAAGACCAGGATTTTTTCGCGACCGGTGACGGCGCGAGCAACGCGCAGCGCGAAGCGGTTGGCGTCGGTGGCGGTGGTGGCGATCTGCCAGAACGGCAGGCCGAAGCGCTCTTGCAGCAGCGGCCCGATGGCGAGCGCGTCCTCCGAAGGCAGCATGTAGGTCAGACCGCGCCCGGCCTGGCGGCGGATGGCGCGCGCCACCGGCGGCGGCGAGTGGCCGAACATCGAGCCGGTGTCGCCAAGGCAGAAATCGTCGAGCCTGTTGCCGTCAATGTCTGTGATGGTGGCGCCTTTGGCGCTGTCGACCAGGATCGGGAACGGCGTCGGCCAGTCGTTCATCCAGTGCATCGGCACACCGCCGAAGAAGCCGGGCAGGCCGTTGCCCACCTTGGCCGCCGATTTCGGCCGCGCCTTGCGGAAGGCCTCCGCCTCGCTATCGCGCAATTGCGCGATGCGGTCACGGCTAATGCCGCCGATCGATGGGCTGGAATGGTCGTTTGAATGCATGAAAATCCCTCTCGGCCGTCACTCTAGCCAATCGCTCACTTAAACCGCAATTGGCCGCCGGGCTGCCCTGCATTGGTTCAGCGTTACCGGACTAGCGCTTGACCTGGAGGCAGAGCCCGGTGCCAATACGGGCTGGCTTGTGATTTTGGGGGAAAAATGCGGGCGATCATCTGTACGGCGATGTTGCTTTTGTCGGCTGGCGCGGCCTTCGCATCGGGTGGCATCTGGTGTTCCGCCGATGACAAGGCGGCAAATTTCGAGGTCGAAGCCGGCGTCACCCGGGGCATGGGCGGACCGACCTTCAACTTTCGTGGCAATCTTGAAATTCTCGGCCGGCCCGACGGCGACAGCCTGCGCAAGACAGTGTTCGAGGATTCCAACCTGACGCAGTACTGGCTCGACGACAAGGAATTGCGGCTGAACATCTACCACGAGCATGAAGTCGCGCAGCACATCAACTCGGTCGAGCTGACAATCCTGACCAAGACCACGGACGAAGGCGTCTATGACGGGAACTATACGCTCTCCATCTATGATGCCGCCGCGGACACGGACCAGGACGGCAAGCCGGTCGAAGTCACAGGCAAAGTGTCTTGCGGGGCTGAGTAAGAGCGTTCCGGTTAGGCCGAGATGTCGATGACGCCGCAATCGCCGGTCGCACTTCCGAAGGCGATCCGGCGTTCTTCCTTGTCCCACATCATCGCGGTGATGGCGCCCTTGCCGGGACGGCGCAACAGCACCTCCTTGGCGTCGGCAAAGCGTACCGCCATCACCATGCCGTCATCATAGCCGACAGCGACGACATCCTGGCTCGGATGGCAGGCGACTGACGTCACCATCGCATTGCCGCGCGTGCCGAGCTCCAGCGGCGCCTTGCCCATCGGGCCGTCCTTGCCCGAAAACGGCCAGACGATCGCCGCCGGCGCGCCGGAACTCGCCAGCCACTTGCCCTTCACGCTCCACGACAGGCTTTTGACCTTGCCGGGATAGCCGGTCATGCGCATGTGCTTGCCGTCGGCAAGCTTCCAGCCATGCAGCGCGTTTTCCTGCATGGTAGTGACTAGGAAGGCGCCGTCCGGCGAAAAGGTGATGCCGGTGTGGGCGCCCGCCCATTCCAGCTCCACAGGTTTGCCTTCGGCGGCCGGGAAATGCAGCGTCGCGCCATTGTAGCGGGCGACGCCGAAGCGCATGCCCTTGGGCGAGAAAGCCAGCCCCTCCACCGAACGCGGATGAGCAAATTCTTTGGTTTTGCCGTCGGCGAAGCGCACGAAAGCGGTTTTGCCCGTCGCATAGGCAATCGCGCCTTGCGGCCCGGCGGCAACGCTGGTGATCCACTTCCTGCCGGCGCCCGCCAGCTCGCTGACATTGCCACCCGCGGCAACGGCAAAAATCTTGCCGTCCTCTCCGCCCGTGATCAGCCGATCGTGGGCTGCGTCGTGAAAGGTGGAGAGCAACCCGTCATTGACCTGCGCCGTCTTGTGGCCGTTGTCGAGCCGATGGACGGTCCCATCGGCCTGCGCAAAATGCGGCACATTGTCGAGGAAGACGGCGGCGACGCAATGGCCGTCGAGATCAAGCGGGGCAACCGTGGGCATCAGAACCATTCCAATGAATTTTGTCGTCATCCCCGGGAAGCCACTGGGGCGGCCAGGCGTGGCGCCGACCTTCTCCCCTTGTGGGAGAAGGAAGAAGGGCGCAGCGCTAGCGCCATAAAGTTCGGAAATCAAGCGGCCTGGCAGGCGTCAAAGCTCTTCTTCAGCCGCTCGGCGTCGAGGTCGCGGCCGATGAACACCAGCCGGCTCTCATGCTTTTCGCCGTCTTTCCACGCGCGCTGGTGGTCGCCTTCGATGATCATGTGCACGCCCTGGATGACATAGCGCTCGTCGTCGCCCTTGAGCGCGATGATGCCTTTCAGCCGCAGGATATTGGGGCCTTCCATCTGGGTGATCTTCTCGATCCAGGGGAAGAATTTCTTCGAATCCATCTCGCCGCCGCGCAGCGACACCGACTGCACCGTCACATCGTGAATGTCGGAGGGGTGCGCATGATCGTGGTGATGATGGTCGTGCCCGTCATGATCGTGGTGATGATCATGGTCGTGGTCGTGATCATGATGGTCGTGGTCATGATCGTGCGCTTCGAGGAAATGGGGGTCATTCTCCAATGCACGCGACAGGTCGAAGGCGCCGCGGTCGAGCACTTCGGACAGCGCCACACCGGCGCGGGTGGTGCGGTGGATCCTGGCCGCCGGGTTGATGGCGCGGATGGTCGCTTCTACCTTGGCCAGCTCTTCCGGCGTCACCAGATCGGTCTTGTTGAGCACCACGACATCGGCGAAGGCGATCTGGTCCTCGGCCTCCCTGGAATCCTTCAGCCTGAGCGGCAGATGCTTGGCGTCGACCAGCGCCACGACAGCGTCGAGCTTGGTCTTGGAGCGCACGTCGTCGTCCATGAAGAAGGTCTGCGCCACCGGCACCGGGTCGGCCAGACCCGTAGTCTCGACGACGATGGCGTCGAAACGGCCGGGACGGCGCATCAGGCCTTCGACGACGCGGATCAGGTCGCCGCGCACCGTGCAGCAGACGCAGCCATTGTTCATTTCGTAGATTTCCTCGTCGGATTCCACGATCAGCTCGTTGTCGATGCCGATCTCGCCGAACTCATTGACGATGACGGCGTAACGTTTGCCATGGTTTTCCGACAGGATGCGGTTGAGCAGCGTCGTCTTGCCGGCACCGAGATAGCCGGTGAGAACGGTCACGGGGATCTGCGTCGTCTGTGCATCGCTCATGTCTTGCCTCGAATGACTGGGCCGCGAAATTCCGGGCCGCAAGAAGGGATTGTTGGCCTGATATAGGATGTGTGCCGGGTTTTTGCACGGGGCAAACCGCCTGGGCGTTTGACCCAGGGGTGATGGAGCGGGTGGGTTGGACCGAAACACCGCCCGAGCAGGTCGTGTGCGGGGGATGCCGACCGTCCAACACGTCGCCTGAAACACTCTTCGTTGAGCTGTGCGGAGCCGCGCCGTCTCAAACCACTGCAATCGCCTTGGCGGAAACTCGTTTGTCATCTAACTGAAATAAACATCTGGCATCACCACGGTGGGCACCACAAATGCTTGCCGGCAAAGCTGTTTCGAAAGCCGGAATCTTTTTGATCGTCGATTGCCAACCGGCCGGCTGCGTCTATGCTGCACGCACCGGTACGGCCGAAGAGGGATCACCATGGCCAAGGCGGACAAGACTGCAACGATGAGCCGGCTGCATTCGGCGGCAAGGCTGGCAAGGACCGCGCTGGCGGCGCGGCTTCTGGCGCATGGCTTCTATGCCGGCCAGGACCAGATCATGCTGACGCTCGACCGCGAGGATGGCCAGACGCCGGGCAATCTCGCCGGCCGGCTCGGCGTGCGCCCGCCGACCATCACCAAGACCATCAACCGGCTGCAGGCGCAGGGCTTTCTTGAAAAGCGCGCCTCCTCGGCGGACGCCCGCCAGGCGCATATTTTCCTCACCGACACCGGTCGTGAAATCATCCACGCCATCGAGAAATCGGTGAAGAAGACGGAAAAACAGGCCTTGAAGGGCCTCGACAAGAAGGAGCAGAAGACGCTGTTCAAGCTGCTCGCCCGCATCGAAGCCAATCTGTCGAACGAGGAGCTGGTGCTCGTCGACGAGGACACCGACATCGACGACTGATCGGCACGTTTTGAGCTAGGCCGCCACCGAAGGTCGGCGCACCAGCGCCGACCAGCGGCCGGGGGTCAGGCCGAATGCTTTCTTGAAATGTCTGTTGAAATGACTCTGGTCGCTGAAGCCGGCGCCAACGGCGATTTCGGCTAGCGGCTCACCCATCTCGATCATCCGCCTTGCCTTTTGCAGCCGGCGCATCAGCAGGAAACGATGCGGGCTGGTGGAATAGGTCGCGCGGAAATGGCGTGACAGCGCATAGCGGTCGAGCCCGGTGATCGCTTCCAGCTCATCGGAACGGACGGGCCGCTCGGCATTCTCCTCGAGATAGTCCCGTGCCAGCGCCGCTGCGCGCCAGGCCGTCTTTCCCATCGGCTTTGCCGGCTGGCCGGCATGGCGCCTGAGATGCTGCGCCAGCTCGGCAATGAAATCGGCAACGAACAGCTCACCCAGTTCCTCGTCGAGCGGCGCCAAGGCCGCAAGCAGCGTGCCGCGCAAGGCAGGATCGCTGACCACGGCATCCCTGACGAAAGGCAGCGGCGCGCCGTTGAGGCAATCGAGGAGCAGCGACGGCTCCAGATAGAGGATCCGGTAGCGCAACCCATCCTCGGTGCCGGCGCCGCCATCGTGCACTTCGTCGGGATGCAGCACGATCACCTGGCCGGGCAGGCTGTGGTTCACGGCGCCCCGGTAGTGGAAACGCTGCACGCCCGACAGCGTCACGCCGACGGCAAGCGTATCGTGGCGGTGCAGGTCGAAGGCATTGCCATGGAAATGCGCCTCGATGCGCTCGATGCCAGTGGTAACAGGCGCCGACACGATGCGATCGTCCGCGCACGAACGTTCAAGACCCTGTGCCGCCTGACCGTCTAGACCGTGCGCCATCGCCTATCCCTGCCCTTATGGGCCTGCTCCCGGAGTCCTAATCTTGGTGTTCGATACGAAATTTGCAATCGTGCTGCGGGACGATCTCGCCGTCTGGCAAAAGCTCAACGTCACGGCGTTCCTGACCAGCGGCATCGTCGCGCAATTCCCCGACATCATCGGCGAACCCTATCGCGACCGCGCCGGCAACCTCTACAATCCGCTGTCGATCCAGCCGGTCATCGTGCTGTCGGCCGATGGACCCACGCTCAATGCCATCCACCGGAGGGCGCTCGAGCGCGGCGTGACGACGTCAGCCTATGTCGAAGAGATGTTCGCCACCGGCTTCGATGCGGCCAACCGCGCTGTCTTCGCCGAGTTCGCGCCTGAAGACGCCAAGATCGTCGGCATAGCGTTGCGCGCCGACAAGAAACTCGTCGACAAGATCACCAAGGGCGCCCGCATGCAGGCCTAATTCGTAGGCAGTTGGTTGCGTTGCGCTGAGCCTGTGCGCGTCGCCCGTTGTGCCAGTCGCTTTTGGCTTGCCGGGCGCAGGCGATTGCCGCAAAGGTAGGCTTCTATCCTCTCTGCCCGGCCTGACATTGAACGTTCCCGCAAAATCAGACGAAAGCGCAACGCCGCCCGCGGCGATGCTGTTCATGCTTTCGACCTATGTATTTTTCACCTTTCTCGACACGTCGAGCAAATATCTGGTGCTGGCCGGCGTCTCGGCGCTGATCGTCGCCTGGGCCCGCTTCACCGTCCATGTCGTGCTCGTCGGTGTCTTCCTGCGCGGCTGGCGGGAGCCATCGCGTTTCCGCGCCAACAATCTGCCGGCCCACATCCTGCGCGGCGCGCTGCTGTTCGGCTCGACCATGTGCAACGTCATGGCGCTCAAGACACTGCAACTGGCCGAGACCACGTCGATCTACTTCTTCGGCCCGATGGTGATCACCGCGCTTGCCGGCCCGCTGCTTGGCGAATGGGCGGGATGGCGGCGCTGGCTGGCGATCCTGTCGGGCTTTGTCGGCGTGCTCGTGATCACACGGCCGGGCGTTGGCGTTTTCGGCGTCGGCCATCTCTTTGCGCTCGGCTCGATGCTGTCGAACTCCTTTTACGTCATCATGACGCGGCGCATGTCGGCCAGCGAAAGCTCGGAGAGCCTGATCCTGTTTTCGGCGCTGGCGCCGGCCGTGCTGCTCTTGCCGATGCTGCCGTTCTCGCATGGGCTGCCGCAGGACGGCTGGCACTGGCTCATCCTGGTGATGCTGGGCGTGTTCGGCGCCGGCGGCCACTGGCTGCTGGTGCAGGCCTACCGCCTGGCGACCACCACGGCGCTGGCACCGTACCCCTATTCGCAAATGGTCTGGATGATCCTGTCCGGCTGGATCATCTTCCACCAGTTCCCCGATCGCTGGACGCTGGTCGGTGCTGTCATCATCGTCGCCAGCGGCCTCTACATCATCCACCGCGAGCACCGTCTGCGGCTGCGCAATCGCACGACTGTCGACGTCGAGGCGGAGGCGCTGGCGAAAAAACTTTGATTTGCTCCGAATCCGATGGCATAACGCCGCATTTAAAAAATTTAAAAACTCGGGGAGCGAAGGGCTGGCACAGAAGATCAAGCTTTCGACGATCGCGGATGCGCTCGGCGTGTCCACGGCCACGGTCTCCCTCGCGCTGCGCGACAGCCCGCTGGTCGCCGGCGCCACGCGCGACCGCATCAAGGAACATGCCCGCGCCATCGGCTATATCTACAACCGCCGCGCCGCCTCACTGCGCACCTCGCGCTCGGGCATTGTCGGCGTCGTCGTCCACGACATCATGAACCCGTTCTTCGCCGAGATCCTGCGCTCGATCGAAAGCGAGCTCGATCGCAGCCGGCAGACCTTCATCCTGTCCAACCACTACGACCAGCTGGAAAAGCAGCGCACCTTCATCGACACGCTGCTGCAGCTCGGCGCCGACGGCGTCATCATGTCGCCGGCCATCGGCACGCCGGCTTCCGACATCGTCACGGCCGAGGAAAACGGCCTGCCGGCGGTGTTGATCGCGCGCACCGTGGAAGGCGCGGACGTGCCGGTGTTCCGTGGCGACGATGCCTATGGCACAGCACTTGCCACCAATCATTTGATCTCGCTCGGCCACAAGCGCATCGCCATGATCGGCGGGACCGACCAGACTTCGACCGGGCGCGACCGCTATCAGGGCTATCTCAACGCCATGGATGCGGCCGGGCTTGAGGTCAGGCCATCCTGGCGCATTGCCGGGCCGCGCACCAAGCAGGGCGGATTCGAGGCGGCTGGACAGTTTTTGGCGCTGAAAGACAAGCCAACCGCGGCCTGCTGCTGGAATGATCTCGTCGCCATAGGGCTGATGAACGGCATTGCCCGCGCCGGCCTGGTGCCGGGCGCCGACATCTCGGTCACCGGCTATGACGATCTCGAGGAGGCGGCCATCGCGACACCGGCGCTCACCACGGTCTGGAATGGCCAGCGCGAGGTCGGCCGCCGCGCCGCCAGCGCACTGCTCGACAAGTTGAATGGACAGGCGGTACGGCCGTCGCAGGAACTGATCAAGCCGGAACTGCATGTGCGCCAGTCGACCGGCAAGCCGGTGGAGCGTGCATGACCAAGCCTGAGCAACTGCACTCCGTCGCCGTTCTGGTGCCGGGGCATTTCAACGACCATGCGGTCGAGCGCATCGACCGCACTTTCAGAAGGGTCAAGATCGAGCGCGCCGATCCGGCGCTGGTCACCGACGAAATGCGCCGCGACGTGCGCGCCATCGCGTCCTTCGCCGGCGTCAACGCGGCATTGATGGATGCCTTGCCCAATCTCGAATTGATCGCGTCTTTCGGCGTCGGCTATGATTCCGTGGATGCCGCACACGCGGCCAAGAAAAACATCATGGTCACCAACACGCCCGATGTGCTGACCGAAGAGGTTGCCGACACCACGATCGGCCTTTTGCTCAACACCGTGCGCGAACTCTATACCGCCGAGAAATGGCTGCGCGACGGCAACTGGGTGAAGAAGGGCAACTATCCGCTGAGCCGGCTGACCTTGCGCGGCCGCCATGTCGGTATTTTCGGCATGGGCCGCATCGGCCTGGCCATTGCACGCCGGCTGGAGGCGTTCGGGCTGCCGGTCGCCTACCACAATCGGCGCAAGGTTGAAGGCCTCGCCTACCAATACCACCCGACGCTGAAGGGCCTTGCCGAGGCGGTCGATACGCTGATTTCCGTAGTGCCGGGCGGTGCTTCCACCGAGAAGGCGGTCAATGCCGAAATCCTGAAGGCGCTTGGCGCCAATGGCGTTTTTGTCAACATTGGCCGCGGCAGCACGGTCGATGAGCCGGCTCTTGCGGCAGCGCTTGCCAACGGCACCATCGCCGCCGCCGGGCTCGATGTCTTTGCCGACGAACCGAATGTGCCCAAGGCCTTGCTCGAAGCGCCGAACACCTCGCTGCTGCCGCATGTCGGGTCGGCCTCGCACCACACGCGCCGCGCCATGGCGGATCTGTGCGTCGACAATCTGGTGTCCTGGTTCAGCGAGCGGCGGCCGCTGACGCCGGTGCCGGAGACGGTCAATGTGAAGGCCGCCGGTTAACGCAGGGGCGCGACGGCCACATTTATTAACGTCAGCTTAACCCTTCGAAATGATTATTCATCCGGGGCGTATGCGTGGATGAATACCAGAATGAAGATACTTTCCGCATTGATCGCCGCCGCGGCGCTGGTCGGCGGCGTTCAGCTGTTTCACGGCGGCGCCGGGCAAAGCGCTGCCGACGAGATCACTCCGTCCACCAGCTTCAGGCTGGTCGCCAATGGCGATGAAGGCGACTGCGCGGTTACCCGCGGGGCCGCGATTCAAGACGGCCTGTCACTGTTGACGGTGGCGCCTAATTGCCGCCGGCTGCTGCCCGGCATCGAGCGGGCGAAGTTCTGGCGCGAAGAGCAGGACGGCACGGTGGCTTTCAGCGCCGACGGGATCGACCCGATCGTTACCTTCTCGGTTGCCGATGGCGATGGCTACGAGTCCTACGCGCCAGCCACGCCGTTGCTATCGCTGGCGACAACCGGCGATCGAGATCAATCCGGCAACTGATAGCGCGATTACTCGGCCGCCGCCCGCGCGCCGGCTTTCGCCGCCGCATGCAGGCGCACCGCATCACCGAAGGCGCGGAAAATCTTGGCCGAGTTGCTGTCCGACTTGACCCAGTATTCGGGGTGCCACTGCACGCCCACCGCAAAGGCGCGGGCGTCCTTTACCGACACCGCCTCGACTGTGCCGTCAGCGGCGACGGCCTCGACCTGCAGCTTCGAGCCGAGCCGGTCGATCGCCTGGCGATGCAGCGAATTGACCTTGATGTCGCCGGCGCCGAACACGCCGGCCAGACAGCTGCCCGGCTTGATCGAAATGGTCTGGTGAATGGCGAAACGCTCGTCCTGGTTGTCGCTCACCGGGGCGCGGTGGTCGAGCGAGCCCTCGCGCTCCTGGATTTCGGTGCCGAGCGTGCCGCCCAGCGCCACGTTCAGTTCCTGGATGCCGCGGCAGATGGCGAGCAGCGGGACGCCGCGCTCGATCGCCTTGCGGATCAGTGGCAGCGTGGTGGAATCGCGCGCCGGATCGTAAGGGCCGTTGGCCTCGCTGGCATCGCCGCCATAAAGTGAGGGATGCACGTTGGACTTCGAGCCGGTGACCATGACGCCATCGACCGACGACAGCAATTCGTCGAAGTCGAGCCGGTCACCGAAGGACGGCACCAGCAGCGGGAACACGCCCGCGCCCGAAAGCGCCGCCTCGATATATTGCTGCGGGGCGGCATGCCAGGTGTAGTTGTCGAACTGACGGACGTCGGTCGATATGGCGACGAGCGGTTGGTGCATTTTGGGTCCGGATTCCCTTTGACGCGAAGCGAATAAGCTATTGTGCCTGCAAAATAGGCGATCCGAAGGCGCTTTTCCATGGCAAGTTTCACCGCCTCGCATGGGCCACGCAATAAACGTTAGACTATAGTTGCAGACCGGGCGCCAAGCCTGCGGATTTGTCGCCAGCGCCGCCGTCAAATCCCGCTGCCATGCTGGACTCGACCCCTTGCCCGTGTATTGTTTCGGGCAAACCGATACCGGGCGTGAGGAGATGTCCCTGATATCGGTTTGTTGGTCCAATAGGGAGGAACTGCATGGATCGTCGTTCATTCATCCGCAAGGCCGGGGTCACCGGCGTGGGGGCCGCGGCGGCTGCGGCCACGCTTGCCGCGCCGGCAATCGCCCAATCCAATCCGAAAGTGACGTGGCGGCTGGCATCGTCCTTCCCGAAATCGCTCGATACGATCTATGGCGGCGCGGAAGTCTTCTCGAAAATGCTGTCGGAGGCGACCGACGGCAATTTCCAGGTCCAGGTCTTTGCGTCCGGCGAACTGGTGCCCGGCCTGCAGGCCGCCGACGCCACCACTGCCGGTACGGTCGAGGCCTGCCACACGGTGTCATACTATTACTGGGGCAAGGACCCTACATGGGCGCTGGGTGCGGCGGTGCCGTTCTCGCTCAATGCACGCGGCATGAATGCCTGGCATTACCATGGCGGCGGCATCGACCTGTTCAATGAGTTTCTCGCCACGCAAGGTCTTTTCGGCCTGCCCGGCGGCAACACCGGCGTGCAGATGGGCGGCTGGTTCCGCAAGGAGATCAACACCGTCGCCGACCTTTCCGGCCTCAAGATGCGCATCGGTGGCTTTGCCGGCAAAGTTGTCTCGAAGCTCGGCGTCGTTCCGCAGCAGATCGCCGGTGGCGACATCTATCCGGCGCTGGAAAAGGGCACCATCGACGCCGCCGAATGGGTCGGCCCCTATGACGACGAGAAGCTCGGCTTCTACAAGGTCGCGCCCTATTACTACTATCCCGGCTGGTGGGAAGGCGGGCCGACCGTCCATTTGATGTTCAACAAGGCGAAATACGAAGAGCTTTCGCCTGCCTACAAGTCGCTGGTACACACAGCGGCGCAGGCGGCAGACGCCAACATGCTGCAGAAATACGACTATCTCAATCCTGCGGCGGTGAAGCGGCTGGTGGCCGGCGGCGCGAAATTGCGGCCGTTCACCCCGGAAATCATGGCTGCCTGTTTCGAGAAGGCCAACGAGGTCTACACCGAAATGGAAGCCTCAAACGCACAGTTCAAGAAGATCTGGGACTCGATCAAGGGCTTCCGCAAGGAGCACTATCTGTGGGCGCAGGTGGCCGAGTACAATTACGACACCTTCATGATGGTCCAGCAGCGCAACGGCAAGCTGTAGGCCGCTGTTCATTTAAAAAGACCCCGGGCTGGATAGCCCGGGGTCTTTTTTTGTCAGCCCGCGTAGGCGCTGACCTCGACCAGTATTCCGCCCGGCGCATGGCAATAGAAGGTGGTCGATTTGACGCCGCCGCGCGTCAGCTCCTGCACGTCGCCCGGCTCGCGGCCGGCACCGGCAAGTTCGGCATGCTTTGCATGCACCATCTGCGCATTGCCAATGAAGAAGCCGACATGAAAGCCGTCGGGATAGGCGGCCTCCTCTCCCTTGCTGGGCTTCATCAGGTTGAGCGCGAAGCCATCGCTGCCTTGCAGAACAGCAAAGGCATCCTTGCCGCGCATGTCGAGAAGCGCAAAGCCGAAATGGCCGGTGAAGAAATCACTGAGGCCGCCAACGTCGGCCGTCACCAGATTTGCATGGTTCAGTTTCATGATACGTTTCCTGTCACGGTTGAGGTGCGGACAGGCTTGGCCGCAGACCACGAACCGGCGGGTGCATTGACATCGGAATTTTGCCAAGACCCAACCGGCTCGCGGGCTGTGCGCCTCGCTTGCCGGCCGCGGGTCCTCTCGCACAAGAGCGATGGACAGGCCTCCGCCGAGCATGATCCCTAGAAGTGGCGTCCGGTTTTCGGACAAGATCATGCTCGAGAAACAAGAAACGGAAGAGGCCGGACTACCGAACCGGCCATGTCTTTTTCGGCGCGGCCTGAATAGCCGATAGCCAAACCGGCGGCAAGGGTTGACGTGCGCCGGTGCGCCTCAGCTTCGTCCCGGCACCACCAGCACCTTGACCTCGCCGGGGGCGGCCGGATTGGCGATCACCGAGGGGGCTTCCTCGAGGCCGACCTGTCTTGAGATGAGCTTGTCGATCTCGATTGCTCCGGACGCGACAAGGTCCGCAGCCCGCCGGTGGGTGAAGGGGTTGATGAACGAGCCAAGAACCTTCAATTCACGAAACAGGATGTCGAACGGTTCGAAGGGCACTTTCACGCCTTGCGGCATGACGCCGACAATCACCACCGTGCCGCCCGACTTCGCCAGCCGCATCGATTGTTCGACGGTGTCGGGGACACCGGCGCATTCGAGCACCACGTCGACCCCACCGGGCACAAGCCCGCCTGGCCCGGCGATGGCCTCGATCGGGTCAACGGCGCCTGGATCGACCGTCGCCGTTGCGCCGAGCTCTTCGGCGAGCGCCCGGCGGGAGGCTTGCCGCGTCGACAGGATGATTGTCGCCGCTCCTGCGAGCCTGGCCAATTGCACGGTGAGCAGGCCGATGACGCCGCCGCCGAGCACGACAACCGAAGCGCCGGGCCTGATGCCGGCGAGATCGACAGCATGCAGGCAGCACGCCAGCGGCTCGCAGAACGCGCCATGCGTTGGCTTGAGGTTCGCAGGCAGTAGAAAGGCCTGGCTCTGCGGCATCACGACATAGTCGGCGAAGCCGCCGTCGCGATGGATGCCGATGGCCCTGAGATTGCTGCACAAATTGACACGGCCGGCCCGGCAATGGCCGCAGCGCCCGCAGGAGATGTTGGGATCGCCGGTGACGCGGTCGCCGACGGCGATGCCGGAAACCGCTTCTCCGACGGCCTCGACGATGCCGCAGAATTCGTGACCAAGTGTCACCGGCGGGCTCGAAGGGAATTCGCCGTGGAGGAGGTGGCGGTCGGTGCCGCAAACGCCGCAGGCTTCCACGCGCACGAGAACATCCTGCGGTCCCGCAACGGGCTTGTCGACTTCCCGCAGCGCGATGCTGCCCACCGCTTCCAGGCGCACAGCTCTCATCGCTTTATCCCATGCGGCATCAGTTGAAACTCGGCGGCTTGGACAGATCCGTCGCCGGCGGCGCCGGACTGGCCGGTGGCGTGTCGCCGAAATTCGGCGGCTGCGACAGATCGTTCGAGGGTGGCGCCGCCGGAGATGCGCCGCCATCGGCAGGCGGTGGTGTGCCGAGAGGCGCAAGACCTGGCATGTCCGGCAACTTGATCTCGATCGTACCTGGATCGACGGCCGCGCCCTTGTAGTGCATCACCATCTGCGGGAAGGCGATGGTCAGCCCGATCATGATCACCTGGATGCAGACGAAGGGCACCGCGCCCCAGTAGATCTGGCCGGTGGTTACCGGCGCAATCTGCTTGCCGGTGAGGCGGTCGAGATAGGGCACGCGCGCGGCGACCGAGCGCAGGTAGAACAGCGCAAAGCCAAAGGGTGGGTGCATGAACGAGGTCTGCATGTTGACGCCAAGCAGCACGCCGAACCAGATCAGGTCGATGCCGAGCTTGTCGGCTGCGGGCGCCAAGAGCGGCACGATGATGAAGGCGAGCTCGAAGAAATCGAGGAAGAAGGCCAGGAAAAAGACCAGGATGTTGACGCCGATCAGGAAGCCGACCTCGCCGCCCGGCAGCGACGTCAAAAGGTGCTCCACCCAGATATGGCCGTTGACGCCGTAGAAGGTGAGCGAGAACACCCGCGCGCCGATCAGGATGAACAGCACGAAAGACGACAGCCGCGTTGTCGAGGTCAGCGCCTGCTTGATCACGTCGAGCGACAGCCGCCCCTTGGCCGCCGCCATGATCAAGGCGCCGACGGAACCCATGGCGCCGCCTTCCGTCGGCGTGGCAATGCCGAGAAAGATGGTGCCCAGCACCAGGAAGATAAGCGCCAGCGGCGGGATCAAGACGATGATCACCTGCTGTGCCAGCCGGGACATCATGTTGATGTTCAGGCGCTTGTCGGCAATCGCCACGATGTAGATGAACAGCACGCCGACGCTGGCGCCGAGAATGTCGGCATTGTCGCCATGCGCCGGTGCGAGATAGCGATAGGCCGCATAGGAAATCGCGACTGTCACCAGCAGCGCCGCCAGAAGCGACAGAACGCCGTGGCCCAGCGTGCGCGCCTCCAGCGGCAGCGCCGGCACCCATTTCGGCCGGACGATCGACATGATCAGGATGTAGAGCGCGTAAAGGCCGGTCAGGACCAGGCCCGGGATCAGCGCGCCGGCATACATGTCGCCAACAGAGCGGCCGAGCTGGTCGGCCAGCACGATCAGAACCAGCGATGGCGGGATGATCTGCGCCAGCGTGCCCGAGGCGGCAATGACACCGGCCGCCAGCCGGCGGTCATAGCCATAGCGCAGCATGATCGGCAGCGAGATCAGGCCCATGGCGATGACCGACGCGGCCACCACGCCGGTGGTGGCAGCCAGCAGCGCGCCGACGAAGATCACGGCATAGGCAAGACCGCCGCGGATCGGCCCGAACAGCTGGCCGATCGTGTCGAGCAGATCCTCGGCCATGCCGGATCGCTCAAGCACGATGCCCATGAAGGTGAAGAACGGGATCGCCAGGAGCGTGTCGTTGGACATCACTCGGCTGCCGTAGAAATTGTCGGGCAAAGCGTGCAGCAGCGGCCAGGCGAGGTTGATCGAGCCGCCCGAATAGGGCGACAAAACGACACCGATGAAGAAGAACATCAGGCCGTTGGCGGCGAGCGAGAAAGCGACGGGGTAGCCGATCAGCAGGAAGATGATCAGCGAGGCGAACATGATCGGCGCCATGTTCTGGGCGATGAACTCGATCATGGGCGCGTCTCCTGGGCGAGCGCCTTGGCTTCGTCGGCGAGGGCCTTCGCGTCGAGCTCGGCCTGCTCGTGCGCCGATATGAACGGGTTGGGATCATCCATGTCGCCACGCATGATGGCGATCTTCTTGATGATCTCGGAGATGCCTTGCAGCGCCAGCAGGAAGAAGCCGACGAGCAGGATCGCCTTGGCCGGCCAGATGATCAGCCCGCCGGAATTGTTCGACATTTCGCCGCTGCGGAACGACAGCGACACGTAAGGCACGAAATAGATCACCATCAGCGTCACGAACGGCATCAGGAAGAACAGATGGCCGAGCAGGTCGATCCAGTGCTGAACGCGGCGCGAGAACATGCCGTAGACGATGTCGATGCGGATGTGGTCGTTCTGCTTCAGTGTGTAGGCGGCGGCCAGCATGAAGGCGGCGCCGAACAGGTACCACTGCAATTCCAGCCATGCGTTCGACGAGATGTCGAAGATTTTGCGGATGACGGCATTGCCGGCGCTGACCAGGATTGCCAGCAGGATCAGCCACGATATCCATCTGCCGATGAACTCGTTCATACGGTCAATCGTTCTGGATAGAGCGAGCAGCCCTGCCATGCATTCCTCCCTTATGTCGAAGGCGCGCCGGCTCCCCTTATTTTCCGTCGCGCCGCTGTGGCCTAACGGTATGCCGCGCGTGGTTCGGCGGGTCAACATGGCATAGGCGCGATCAACGGCGTTGTGACGGGAGGCAGGGGATAAAGCGCCGCCTGGCGGCTGCGTCATGCAACCAAAGTCTGATGCCGGATGCGGCGATCAGGCGATCTTCTGCTGGTCGCGGCCGGGACCGATCAGCACGAGTGCTGCGACCAGGAACAGATACATCCAGCCATCGCGCCATTCGATGGGGAAGTAGCCGGCCCATAACGACTCCGCCATGCCGAAGGCGGCCGCACCGAGCGCCGCGCGCGGCGGCGAGAGATAGCCGCCCACCGCGGTGACGAAGAGGATTTTCAGACCGTAGACGAGGCCGGAGCCGAAGCTGACATTGCCGTAGTAGAGGGCTGCCATGACGCCGGCCAGTGCGGCGCAGAAACCGCCGGACAGCACAGCATGCCGGAACACCTTGCGCACATCGACACCGCACAAGGCTGCCGCATGGGGATCGTCGGAGACGGCGCGCCAGCGGCGGCCGAAGCCCGAACGGGCAAACGCCCATGCGGCGAGGATGATTGCCGCCAGAACAATCGCGCAGTCGATGAGCTGGATCAGCGTCAGCGTCGCCTTGAAGCTGGCGTCCTGAGCGAAAACAATGGGTTGCGCCAGCATCGGCGGCAGCCACCAGTCATGTGTGTCGGCGGCAATGCGGCTGGCTTCCGACAGCACCAGCAGGATGCCGAGCGTTGTCACCACGATTGCGTTGGGCGTGCGGTCGGCCAGCGGTTCGAAGACGCTGCGCGACAGCACGTGGCTGATCAGCGCGGCATAGAGGAAAGCCGTGACGACGCCGAGCACCACCGCCGCCAGCAAGGTCAGCCACAATACCTGATAGCCGAAGGCCACGGTCAGGATCATCGTCTGGCCGCAGAAGGCGAACAGCGCGCCATAGGCAAGGTTGGTCCGATGCAGGATGCCGTTGGTCAGCACATAGCCAAAGGCGAGCAGCGCATAGAGCGCGCCCGAATGCAGCCCGTTCAGCACCTGCTGGAAGAAATAGAGCATGGGTGACCTTCCGGGCATGCCGCCCAAAAGTGCAAAGCGGTTTTGGGGCAACGACATGCCTCAACAAAGTCCTGCGGAGGCCGCGCCCGCACCAAGGTTTGCATCGTAGAATCTAACTTGTCAAACGCGATTTATCGGTTAGATTTCCGATATGACGGTATCCTGGACCCCGCATCGCTTCACCGGCGGCATGCTTGCGCTCGACACGGCGAACACCGTGGTGTTGCGCAACGATCCCGACAAAACCTTCGACCGGTTTGCCGATTCGGCCGAGATCGCGCGCTTTGCCGATGCCGCCAGCGGTTTTCGCGGCGCCGAGCTTGGCGGCAGGCGGCTGGAGGCGGCCTCGCCGGACAGGATCGCCCCGGTGGTGCTGTCGATCCGCGAGACGACCGACCGGCTGTTTCGCGGCGCGGTGTCGAAAGGTGCGCTTGCCGCCAGCGATCTCGCCGCCTTTCTCAAGGCCTGTGCCGGCGGTCTAGAGCGCAGCCCGGTTGAAATCGGCGCGCCGGGAAGGCCGTTCGGCGATCCGGCGACGCCGATTGCCTTCGAGACGGCGCTGGCGGTTTCAGCCTTGTCGCTGCTGCGCGACGACACGGTCGCCAGGCTCAGAATCTGTCCCAACTGCAGCTGGCTGTTCGTCGACAGAAGCCGCAATTCCAGCCGTCTTTGGTGCGACATGGCGGTGTGCGGCAACCGCCAGAAAGCAAGCCGCCACTATCGCCGCCGTACGGCGGCTCATGAGGTCAAGAATGCCTAGGGTTTTTCGTTCGATCCTTGTCGGCGCGGCATTCACTGCCGCTGTTGCGCTCGGCGCCTGCCGCGACACCGGCGGCGATGGCAAGCTGTTCGAAGTTTCCGGCAAGGTCGTCGTCTTCAACTACCGTCTCGCCCGGGCGACCTATGTCGTGACGCTGCGGCCGCTGCAGCCGATGGGCGAAGGCCAGGTTGCGGTCGCCAGCTTCCAGAATCCCGCCGGCGGCGCGCCTTTGGTGGTCGAGCAGAAGGTCTGGCCGAAGCTCGACAAGGTCAGCCTGGAAAGCCCGGCGCTTACCTGCATCGTCAAGGACAAGCCTTATGCGATTTCGATCAGCATCAAGGGTTCCGACGGCACGGAGCTTCAGAAGATCGACACCACGCTGATCTCGAGCGAGGATCAGTCGATCCTGCCCGACCGTCCCTTGGTCGTCGACCAGCTCTACACCGCCAACCCGGATCTCGCCGGCCATCCCGACGGCAAGCTGCCGAACGAGCCGAAGCCGGATTGCCCGAAGGCCTGACGCGCCGCTCAGCCTGGCACTTTCGATTTCGTTTGACCTGCCTTGCAAGCGGAGAAAGACTGCGCCATCTCACTCCTACGTTGGCTGCGCCCCCCGCCGCCGCCTCCGCAGAGGAAATGCCTGATGACGCTGCATGACGTCGCGCTCGACGACAAGTTCGATCTTGGCAAGGAGCGCATCTTCCTATCCGGCGCGCAGGCGGTCATCCGCATGCTGTTGATGCAGCGCGAGCGCGACCGCCGCGCCGGCCTCAACACGGCAGGCTTCGTTTCCGGCTATCGTGGCTCGCCGCTCGGCGGCCTCGACATGCAGCTGTGGCGGGCGAAAAAACAGCTCGCGGCGGCCGATATCGTCTTCCAGCCCGGCCTCAACGAGGAGCTTGCCGCCACCGCCTGCTGGGGCTCGCAGCAGACGGAGTTGCTGGGCGAAGGCACGCATGACGGGGTGTTTTCGGTCTGGTACGGCAAGGGGCCGGGCGTCGACCGTTCGGGCGATGTCTTCCGTCACGCCAACCTTGCGGGATCGTCGAAGCATGGCGGCGTGCTCGCTTTGATGGGCGACGACCACATGGCCGAATCCTCGACCAATGCGCACGCCACCGAATTCCTGTTCGTCGACACCATGGTGCCGATCCTCAATCCGGCCGGCGTCCAGGAGATCATCGATTACGGGCTCTACGGCTTTGCCATGTCGCGTTTCGCCGGCACCTGGGCGGCGATCAAATGCGTCAAGGACAACATCGAATCGACGGCTTCCGTCGATGCCGCGCTCGAGCGGCTGAACATCGTGGTTCCGGAGTTCGACATGCCGCCCGGCGGCCTCAACATCCGCCACGAGATCGACATGCTCGGCCAGGAGGAGCGGCTACATGAACACAAGCGCGCCGCCGCTTCGGCCTTCATCCACGCCAATGGCCTGAACCGCATCGTCTATTCCGGCGGCCGCAGCCCGAAGCTCGGCATCATCACGCTGGGCAAGAGTTATCTCGATGTCCGCCAGGCGCTGGAAGACATCGGCATCGACGAGGCCGCAGCCAACCGCATCGGCATCCGCCTGTTCAAGGTCGGCTGCCCGTGGCCGCTCGACCTGCAGCATATCGCCGAATTCGCCCGTGGCCTCGACACCATCGTCGTCGTCGAGGAGAAGCGCTCGCTGATCGAGGTGCAGTTGCGCGAAAACCTCTACGGCACCGCCACCCAGCCGGTCATCGTCGGTAAGAAGGACGAGCGCGGCGACTGGCTGTTCCCGGCCAAGGGCGCACTCGACCCCAATGAGATCGCCATTGCGCTGGGCGAGCGGATCCTCCGCACCATCGGTCCTTCGGAAGAGATCGCCGCGAAGGTGGCGAAGCTGCGCCAGTTCCAGGCGATGCTTGCCGACACCAGCGACATCGGTTCGCGCACGCCATTCTTCTGCTCCGGCTGCCCGCACAATTCCTCGACCAAGGTGCCAGACGGCTCGATCGCCGCCGCCGGCATCGGCTGCCATTTCATGGCGCTGTGGATGGATCGCAACACGGTCGGCTTCACCGCCATGGGCGGCGAAGGGGCGCAATGGGTGGGCCAGGCGCCGTTCTCCAAGCGCGACCACATTTTCCAGAATCTCGGCGACGGCACCTACAATCACTCCGGTGCGCTGGCGATCCGCTTCGCGCTGTCGACCGACGCCAACATCACCTACAAGATCCTCTACAACGACGCCGTCGCCATGACTGGCGGCCAGCCGCATGAGGGCGGGCTGACGGTGGACATGATCGCCAGGCAAGTGCGCGCCGAAGGCGTCGAGCGCATCGCCATCGTCACCGACGAGCCGGACAAATATGCCGGCAAGGCCGAATTTCCATCCGGCGCCACCATCCATCACCGCGACGACCTCGATCTCGTCCAGCGCCAGCTGCGCGACGTCAAAGGCGTCTCGGTGCTGCTTTACGACCAGACCTGTGCGGCCGAAAAACGCCGCCGCCGCAAGCGCGGCACCTTCCCGGATCCCGACAAGCGGGTGTTCATCAACGAACTGGTCTGCGAGGGCTGCGGCGATTGCGGCGTGCAGTCGAACTGCGTCTCGATCCAGCCGGTCGAGACCGAGTTCGGCCGCAAGCGCAGAATAGACCAGTCGAGCTGCAACAAGGATTTCTCCTGCGTCAACGGCTTCTGCCCCTCCTTCGTCACCGTGCACGGCGCCAAGATCCGCAAGGCTGAAGGCATTGCCGGGCGGACCGACCCGCTCGACGGCGTGCCGGTCCCGGCTGAATTCCCGCTTGGCAGCGACGGCTGGGCGGCGATCATCGACGGCGTCGGCGGAACCGGCGTCGTCACCATCGGCGCGGTGCTCGGCATGGCCGCCCATCTCGAGGACAAGGGCTGCGGCATGATCGACATGGCCGGCCTCGCCCAGAAGGGCGGTTCGGTGTTCACCCATGTCCGCATTGCCCGCACCCCGGACGATATCCATGCCATCCGCGTTTCGGCCGGCAAGGCCGACCTGGTGCTCGGCTGCGACCTCGTCGTGTCCGGCGCCAAGAAGGTGCTTGGCGCGGTGCGCGAAGGCCATACCATCTTCCTCGCCAACACCGCCGAGATCATGCCCGGCGAATTCGCCCGCTCGGCCGATTTCTCGCTGCCGATCGAGCGGCTGAAGAAGGCGATCCGCGCCGCCGCCGGCGACGACAAGGCGCATTTCTTCGACGCGACGCGCACCGCCACGCAATTGTTCGGCAATTCGCTCGGCGCCAACATGTTCATGCTTGGCTTCGCCTTCCAGCATGGCGGGCTGCCGCTGTCGGCGCAAGCTGTTGAAAAGGCTATCGAATTGAATGGTGAAGCGGTGGCGATGAACATCGCCGCTTTCCGCTGGGGCCGTCGCGCCGCGCATCAGCCGGATTTCGTGCGCGGCCTCATCGCCCAGCCGGGCAAGGCCGCTGAGATCGCCGAGACGCTGGACGATGTGATCGCCCGCCGCGTTGCTTTCCTGACCGCCTATCAGAACGCCGCCTATGGCCGGCGCTATGCCGAAAAGCTGGCCGTTTTGCGTGCCGCCGAGGCAAAGGCCGTGTCCGGGTCGACTGCGGTGACCGAAGCTGCGGCCAAAAACCTGTTCAAGCTGATGGCGATCAAGGACGAATACGAGGTGGCACGGCTCTACACCGACGGCTCCTTCGCCACCGAACTGTCAAAGCAATTCCAGAGCTACGACAAACTCGAATTTCATCTGGCGCCGCCGATCATGGGCAGGCGCGGCAATGACGGCAAGCCGAGGAAATCGAGCTTCGGCCCGTGGATGATGCAGGGTTTTCGCCTGCTGGCGACGCTGAAAGGCTTGCGCGGCACGGCTTTCGACGTGTTCGGCTATAGCGCCGAGCGGCGCATGGAGCGGCAGCTTCTGGCCCGCTATGAGGCCGATCTCGAGCTTATCGCGGCGGCACTTGCACCGGGCAGGATCGAGGCCGCCGTGGCGCTGGCCTCGGTGCCGGCGCTCATTCGCGGCTATGGCCATGTCCGGCAGGCCAGCGCCGAAAAGGCCGATGGCGAGCGCAAAAGGCTTGTCGAGCGGCTGGCCAACACGCCGGCGCGGCCTGAACTTCAGGCCGCGGAGTGACGCCTTGTTTACCTGAACAGGAATTTCCCCGGCTTACGCCGGGATAGCCGACTTGACGGCAGACGCCGAAACGGCATCTCTAAACCTTTCTTAAGGCAGATGTGACATCACTGCGGTTCGTGCGACACCGCAGGCCATGCAAGAAAACAAAGCCGCAGAGATAGGTGAGGACGTCTATGCTGGGTTCGTGCGATCGTTGTTCAACGATCCCGGGATCCTGCTGATTGGCGCGTTTTGCCACGGCCTTATCGGAATTCTCGTTTATTTTACCTCAGGACACCCGGCCTATCTTGCACTGGCCGCGCTTATGCTTGCGGCCGGCCTCTACCGTTATTACGGCATCCGCAAAGGCCTGCGCGTCGGCAGTTTCGAGACTTATGAACAAGCCAAGAAGTGGGAGCGCTACTACCTGGTTGGCGGCACCATCCAGGCCTTCTTCATGGGGTTTTTCTGCTTTACCTCGATCTATCTCATTCCCGATGTCTTCGGCGAAAGCGCTGCCATTGCCGTCATAATGGGCTCGACGGTGACCATCGTCGGCCGCAATTACGGTTCCAAGACCATGGTCGCGGTGCAGGCCTTCACGGTCGTGATGCCGATCGCGGTCGGGCTGATGCTCAAGGGCCATGTCGGCGATTTCATCCTCGGCCTCTACATCGTACCGTTCATCTTCATCATCACCCGCATGGCCAGCCACGTCCGCACCGTGCTGTTCAACGCCATTTCGGAGCGCAAGACGGCGGCGAGGCTCGCCGAGCGCTTCAACCGCGCGCTCAACACCATGTCGCATGGCCTGGTCATGCTCGGCCCCGACGGCAAGGTCGTCGTCGGCAATGCCGAAGCCGCGCTTCTGATGTCGCTGCGTTCGCCCGACCAGCTGCTCGGGCGATCGATCCATTCCCTGCTTTTGCGGGGCGTTGCCGGCGGCATGCTGGCGCCCAAGGACTGCCGCTATGTCGAGGCGCAGCTGACGCGCGCGCTGCGCGAGGGCCGCGACCGTAAGGTGCTGGTCTCCTTCTCCAATGGCCAGTACTTCGAGTTCTCTGCCCGCGAGGGCAATCAGGACCTCGGCGTCATCACCTTCGAGGACGTCACAGCCCGCGTCGAGGCCGAAGAAAAGATCCGCTTCATGGCGCGCTTTGACAGCCTCACCGGCCTGCCGAACCGCGCCTATTTCCATGAGCTGGTCGGCGAAGCCATGGCGTCGGGCAGCCGCGACCGCCTGTGCGCACTGGCAGTGCTCGATCTCGACGATTTCAAGAGCGTCAACGACACGCTCGGCCATCCGGTCGGCGACGGGCTGATCTACGCCGTTGCCGAACGCCTGGCGGCCGTCGCCGGGCAAGGTGTCAATGTCAGCCGCTTCGGCGGCGACGAGTTCATGATCTTCTTCGACCGGGTCGAGGATGAAAGCCATCTGACCGGCCTGCTCGACCAGGTCTTCGCCGATCTGCAGGGCGAGGTCGATGTCGCCGGCCATGGCCTGCGCATCCAGGCCAGCGCCGGTGCTGTGCTGTCCAGGGTCGAGGACACGGATGTCGACGCCATGATCGTCAAGGCGGATCTCGCGCTCTACAAGGCCAAGGAACTCGGCAAGAACAACTGGCGGCTGTTCGAGGCCGCGATGGATGCGGCGTTCCGCAACCGCCAGCTGATGAAGGCGGACCTGCGCACCGCCGTTGAAGGCAAGGCGCTGCGGGTGGTCTATCAGCCGATCGTGGCGATGAGCAACATGCGCATCGCCAGTTGCGAGGCGCTGTGTCGCTGGGATCATCCCGATCTCGGGCCGGTTTCGCCCAGCGTCTTCATTCCGCTGGCCGAGGAGATGGGCATCATTTCCGAGATCAGCACGTTCGTGCTCGAGGCGGCCTGCGTCGAATGCGCCAAATGGCCCGGCCAGACCAGCGTCTCGGTCAACCTTTCGGCGAAGGATTTCCGCAATCGCGACGTCGTCCAGAAGGTTGCCGATGCGCTTGCTAAATCGGGGCTCGCCGCCGGCCGCCTGGAGATCGAAGTCACCGAAACCGCCCTGCTCGACGACAAGTCGCTGACACGCCAGTACATCGAGGAGATGAAGCAGCTTGGCGTGCGCATCGCGCTCGACGATTTCGGCACCGGCTATTCAAGCCTGAGCTATCTGCACAAGCTGCCGCTCGACAAGATCAAGATCGATCGTTCGTTCCTGATGGACGTGACCCAGAACAAGCGCTCGCTCGACCTGCTGAAAGGCATCGTCGACCTGACCCGGGTGCTCGGGCTGACCGTCACCATCGAAGGCGTGGAAACCTTCGAGCAGCTGAAGATTCTGGTGCATTCGGTGAAGCCGGATCTTGTTCAGGGCTTCCTGTTTGGCGCAGCACTGAGCGCCTCGGGCATCGAAACCATGTCTAATGTGACCTGGCCCTTCGCCGCGGAGCTGCGGCCAGTGGCAAAACTCGCCACGCCCTGACTTTTCCGTGATTAATTTGCGCTTGAAAAGCCGGTTTAAAAGGCGTTGAATTGTTTAGGCGTTAACCGATTGTTAAGGTTAACATTCAGTAAACGTAGACGATTTAAGTTTCATCTTCTTGTTCCTTCGGTCGTCCGGTATTGTTCTCCTGCGGCGGTACGAGGGGAAGTAATGGACACTCATCAGTCAGGCCTGCCTTCGGGCACGGCGGTCAAATCCGAGCCGATTTCACTGTTCGCCCGCAATGTGCTCGACGTTCTGGAGCGCATCGAATACCGGCGCTGCGAAAGCGGCGAGGACCTCGAAGCGGTCTACCGGCTGCGCTACAAGGCTTTTCACACGCACGGCCTGCTTGACACCATCGTCGAACAGAAGCTCGCCGATCATCTTGACGAGGCGCGCAATTGCTACTGCTTCGGCGTCTTCATGGACGGCGAGCTGGTCAGCACCGTCAGGCTCCACCACCTGACCCGCGAGAGCCCCGAGGCGCCGATCATGACGGTTTTCGGCGACCGGCTGCTGCTGCGGCTGGCACGCGGCGAAACCTTCATCGACCCGAGCCGGCTGGCGATCGATCCGCAAATGTCGTCGGCCCACCGGGCCCTGCCCTATGTCACGCTGAGGCTGGCTGTCATCGCCAACACCTTCTTCAACGCCACCAGCTGCATTTCGATGATCCGCGAAGAGCACACGGCGTTCTACCATCGCATCTTCGGTTCGGTGCAGGTCGGCGAACCGCGCCTCTATCCGCCTTTCACCATGCCGATCTTCTTCTATGAATCGATCTGCGAGCAGAACATGGCGCCGACGCTGCACCGCTTCCCCTTCTTCCAGTCGACGGCGCTGGAGCGGCGCATGCTGTTTGCCAAGGCGCCGGCCGGCGAGCTCGCGCCGCTGACCATTCTGCCCACCGCCAAATATATCCGCGAAGCAGCGTAATTCAGCCAAGCCTGCGCAATTTAGCGCGGTGTGAGGAGCTTTCCGGCCGCTTCGGCGTTCTGGATGATGCGACTCCGACGCGCCCATCGAAAGGAACCCGACATGCACATTTCCCAGCTCGCGCTCACCCCGCTGATCTCGCTGATCGCCGGCGTGCTAATCCTGGTGATGCCGCGGCTCCTCAACTACATCGTCGCGCTCTATCTGATCGTTGTCGGACTGCTCGGCCTGTTCCCGCATCTCGCCGGCTGAACCCCGCGAAATCCTCAACCTTCGACGGAGGCCGGCGGCGTGCCTAAAGCGCGTCGCGCAGAAGCGGATTCACGCGACGCGCGTTAGGTCCTTGTTTTGATGCATGTCGCTATCCCAGAACCGCTGCACACTTCTGGGCGACATGCATTAGATCGCCGGCTTTCAACATTCCTTTGAGGCTGTTGTCACTGGTCGTGCGGCAATAGCGCCATTGCTCTTGGCCCGGCTTTTCGCTATGTGCCTCAAAGATGTCTTCGAAGGGGTATTCCTATGGCTGATCACACGCCGACCGGTCCTGTCGAACTGGGCGCGAAGATGGATTATGCGGAGCACGACCGCACCTATCACGGCTTTCTGGCGCTGGCCAAATACGGTTCGCTGTTTTGCGGCGCCCTGCTCCTGGCCATGGCTTTCGGCTTCTTTGCAGGCGGCTTCTTCTCGGCGGTCATCTTGTTCGTGCTGATCCTGGCCGTCGGCGCCTTCATTCTCCGATAGACTTTCAGACCCTTTGCCGGAAGGCCGCCGGACTCCGGCCGCCATGTTGCGCAAACAGGTTCCAGCCGAAAGGATCATGCGGTGGGGCAGACGGTTTTCATCCCTCGTGAGCTCGACGCCAACGAGCCGCGTGTTGCTGCTTCGCCCGATACGGTGAAGCGACTTGCGGCGTTGGGGTTGGACGTGATCGTCGAGACCGGCGCCGGCACTAGGTCGCGCATTCCCGACGAGGAATTTGCCAAGGCAGGTGCCGCGATCGGCAAGGCTGCGGATGCGGGCCGGGCGGATGTGGTGCTGAAGGTGCGCCGTCCCACGGATGCCGAGCTGAAGGGCTACAAATCGGGTGCGGCGGTCATCGCCATCATGGATCCTTATGGCAACGATGCGGCGATAGCTGCCCTTGCCAAGGCCGGCGTCACCGCCTTCTCGATGGAGTTCATGCCGCGCATTACCCGCGCCCAATCGATGGACGTCCTGTCCAGCCAGGCGAACCTTGCCGGCTACCAGGCAGTGATCGACGGCGCATCGGAATATGACCGGGCGCTGCCGATGATGATGACGGCGGCAGGCACGGTGCCGGCGGCGAAGATCTTCATCATGGGCGTCGGCGTCGCCGGCCTGCAGGCGATCGCCACCGCGCGCCGGCTGGGTGCGGTCGTCACCGCCACCGACGTGCGACCAGCCGCCAAGGAACAGGTGGCATCGCTCGGCGCAAAGTTCCTCGCCGTCGAGGACGAGGAGTTCAAGGCGGCCGAGACCGCCGGCGGCTACGCCAAGGAAATGTCGAAGGAATATCAGGCCAAGCAGGCTGCGCTCACCGCCGAGCACATCGCCAAGCAGGACATCGTCATCACCACGGCGCTGATCCCCGGCCGGCCGGCGCCGAAGCTGGTGTCGGCAGCGATGGTCGCCTTGATGAAGCCGGGCTCGGTGCTCGTCGACCTTGCCGTCGAGCGCGGCGGCAATGTCGAAGGCGCGGTCCCAGGTCAGGTGGTGACCACGGCCAACGGCGTAAAAATCGTCGGACACCTCAATGTGCCCGGCCGCGTCGCCGCATCGGCCTCGCTGCTTTACGCCCGCAACCTGTTCGCTTTCGTGGAAACACTGGTCGACAAGACCACCAAGACGCTCGCCATCAACCGCGACGATGACCTGGTCAAGGCAACGATGCTGACGGACGGCGGCAAGGTTGTGCATCCGGCCTTCGCCAAGGCGGCGGTTGAGCCCCATGTCGAACCGGCGGCTATCCCGGCCAAGACCATGGTCGCCGATGCCGCGCCAAAGAAGGCCGCGCCGAAAAAAGCCGCCAAGCCGAAGGGGATCGCGTGATGGATCAGACCTTGCAGAAAGCCCTCGACCAGCTTGATCAGGCAAGTGCCGCCGTCCGCCTGGCGGTGCAGAACCTGGCCAACGCGCCTGGCGGCGCCGATGCGGCGGGCGATGCCGCGCACGCACTGTCCGGCGGCGCCATCGATCCCTTCGTCTTTCGCTTTGCCATTTTCATTCTGGCGATCTTCGTCGGCTATTACGTCGTCTGGTCGGTGACGCCGGCGTTGCACACGCCGCTGATGGCCGTCACCAACGCCATCTCCTCGGTCATTGTCGTCGGCGCGCTGCTGGCCGTCGGCATCTCGGCGTCGGGCATTGCGACCGGCTTCGGCTTCGTCGCGCTGATGCTGGTCTCGGTCAACATTTTCGGCGGCTTTCTCGTCACCCAGCGCATGCTGGCGATGTACAAGAAGAAGGACAAGTAGAGCGCCATGAACGCCAACTTTGCGTCCTTCCTTTATCTGGTCTCCGGCGTGCTGTTCATCATGGCGCTGCGCGGCCTGTCGCATCCGACCACCAGCCGCCAGGGCAATCTCTACGGCATGATCGGCATGGGCATCGCCATTGCCACCACTCTGGCGCTGGCTACCCCGTCAGCCGGGCGCTTCGGGCTGATCGTGCTTGGTCTGGCCATCGGTGGCGGCGTCGGCGCCGTCACTGCGCGCCGCATCGCCATGACCTCGATGCCGCAGCTGGTCGCCGCCTTCCACTCGCTGGTCGGCCTTGCCGCGGTGATGGTGGCGGCCGCCGCCATCTACGCACCGGAAAGCTTTGGCATCGGCACCAATGGCGACATCCACGCCCAGGCGCTGATCGAGATGAGCCTTGGCGTCGCCATCGGCGCCATCACCTTCACCGGCTCGGTCATCGCCTTCCTGAAGCTCGACGGACGCATGTCGGGCAAGCCGATCATGATCGGCGGCCGCCACATCATCAACGCCGCCCTCGGCATCGCGCTGATCGTGCTGATCGTGCTTCTGGTCACCACCGAGGCCAAGCTGGTGTTCTGGCTGATCGTCGCCGCGTCGCTGCTGCTCGGCGTGCTGCTGATCATCCCGATCGGCGGCGCCGACATGCCGGTCGTCGTGTCGATGCTGAATTCCTATTCCGGCTGGGCGGCAGCCGCCCTCGGCTTCACGCTCGGCAATCTGGCGCTGATCATCACCGGCGCGCTGGTCGGCTCGTCCGGCGCCATCCTGTCCTACATCATGTGCAAGGGCATGAACCGGTCGTTCATTTCGGTCATTCTCGGCGGCTTCGGCGGCGAGACCGCGGCAGCCGCCGACGACGGCATCGAGCGCACGGTCAAGCAGGGCTCGGCCGACGATGCCGCCTATTTGATGATGAACGCGCAGAAGGTCATCATCGTGCCGGGTTACGGCATGGCGGTCGCCCAGGCGCAGCATGCGCTGCGCGAAATGGCCGACAAGCTGAAGGCCAATGGCGTCGACGTGAAATACGCCATCCATCCGGTCGCCGGCCGCATGCCCGGCCACATGAACGTGCTGCTCGCCGAAGCCAACGTGCCCTATGACGAGGTGTTCGAGCTGGAAGACATCAATTCCGAGTTCGCGCAGGCCGATGTCGCCTATGTCATCGGCGCCAATGACGTCACCAATCCATCCGCCCGCGACGACAAGTCGTCGACGATCTACGGCATGCCGATCCTCGATGTCGACAAGGCGCGCACCTGCCTGTTCGTCAAGCGCTCGCTCGGCTCCGGCTATGCCGGCATCGACAACACGCTGTTCTACAAGGACGGCACCATGATGCTGCTCGGCGACGCCAAGAAGATGACCGAGGAAATCGTCAAGGCGATGGATCACTGATCCCGCCGCAACCTTCCACGGGAAGGTTGTCGGTCCATGCATCGGAATCGAAAAGCCCGGCTTCGTGCCGGGCCTTTTTATGTTGAACGGGCGGTTCAGCGGTTGGTCAGGAAAACCGCTTCCTCGTCATCGCGCTGCCTGCCGCCAAGTGCGGCCGCAGCACTGGCGATAAAGGCGCCGATGACCAGCGACAGGGCGCCGAGCAGGGCGAACGTGGCGCTGCCTTTCCTGGCGGTGTCGGCGGCCTGCTTTGCCTTGACCTTGGCGTCCTCGACCTTGGCCACCAGCGCATCGACACGCGCCTTGGCGTCGGCCTCCGAGAGACCGGTGCGGGCGGCGACCAGCTGCGACAGATAGGTCCTGTCGTCAGCCGAAATCTCGCCTGCAGCGGCACTGGCGATCAGGATGCGCGAGGCCTGTCCGACCGCCGCAGCGTCGCTGTCCGGATTGGCCGCCGCGAGCTTGGTGGCATCGGCGGGCCGGAACAGCGAATCCACGAGATAGGAGGTCGCATTGTCGGCGCCGACGTTGGCAGACGCGCCGGCCGATGCACCCATGGCGGCGCCCGACGCCACAGTCGAAGCCGCCTGCACACCCGACCCGATCACAGCAGACAGCGCCGAACCGAGCACGCCTACGACCAGCAAGGTTGCCAATGCCCAGGCGAGGAAGCCGTGCGCGGTGTCGCGGAAATAGACCTCGTCAGTGTGGATGCCGACCCATTTGGTCCGGAGCCGTCCGGCAAGATAGCCACCGACGCCGGAGGACAGCCACTGCACGATGACCAGCCAGATGGCGCCGGACACCGCGAAGGTGGTGAGTGAGGCGCCGGAACCCGACCATGGCGAGACCATGGTGAGCCCCAGCCCCGAGCCGAGCAGCATGAGGATAAAGGTCAGCGTCGACGCCGCGAAGGCGCCGGCGATGATCGGCCCCCAGCTGACGGCCGTGGCGGAGGATTCTTCTGAAGCGGATAGGTCGATAGCCGATACGGTGGGCTGCATCGACGCCCCCTACCGTACGAACAGCATGATGAGAATGATGATCGGGATCGGTATACCGAGCAACCAGAGCAAAATACCACGTCCCATGAAAGCCTCCTTCGAGAGAAATTGTGATCGATGGTTTCACAATGTCTTGCTGCGACTTCCGTTCCGGCGGGAAATGAAATGATTTTGTTTGCCGACGATGGAACTATTTTCCACGTCAGCGCGTGCCAAGGTGCCAAAACTGTGGATTGGCCCTTGATGATCCGACATGGCTGCAGCGGGCTGTTGGCCAGAGGCGGGTTCGGGGCTAGCATGACGAAATCCAGCCGTATCGACGGGATTGCCGTTAACGGAGACGTTGGTGCCCAAAGCTGTCGCATCGCCGGCTTCCAAAGAAGCGCCGCCCAGCCAGGCGGTGGTGATCGTGCATGGCATGGGCGAGCAGCGGCCGATGGATACGCTGCGCGGCTTTGTCCAAGCGGTCTGGAGCGGTGACCCCAGCCGCGCTCCGCCTTACGCCCAGATCCCTGATCCAGACAGTCCCGGCGCCACGATCAACCAGAGCTGGATTACGCCCGACAGCAGGACCAAGTCGCACGAGCTGCGCCGCATCACCACGCCTTACGATGTCGAGGGACGCCGCACCGATTTCTACGAACTCTATTGGGCCGACATCACGCAGGGCACGACGCGCGGCCGGCTCGCCGCCTGGGTGACGAACCTGTTGTGGCGCAAGCCCGCCGACATCCCGCCCGACGCCCGCAAGCTTTATGTCGCCACGCTTTTGATCGTCATCCTCATTCTCGGCGCGGCGCTTGTGCTGGCGCTGTCAGTCTCCTTGACCACCAGCCTCGTGGTCACCGCTCTCGCCTCGGTCGTCATCTGGGCAGTGGACCAGTTCGCTCTTCCCTATTTCGGCGACGTCGCGGCCTATGTGCGGGCGGAGGCCGCAACCGTCGAAAAGCGCGCCTTGATCCGTGATAGAGGCCTGACGCTGCTCAAGACACTTATGGAAGACAAGCGCTACGATCGCATCGTGCTGGTCTCGCACAGCCTGGGATCGATCATCGCCTATGACCTGCTGCAGATATTGTGGGCCGAGTTCCGGCCGCGAAAACTGGAAGCTGTCCGCGACAAGGCGAAACTGGAAGCGGTCGAGGCCATCGACAAGGCAACGCTCGGTTCCGATGGTTCAACGTGGCCCACGGGGATCAACGATCTCGCCGGTTTTCGACGGGGACAGTGGGAGCTGTACCGGCAGCTCCGGACCAAGGACGCCGACCATCCGTTGCCGTGGAAGATCAGCGATTTCGTCACGCTTGGCAGTCCGCTCTCGCACAGCGAGTTTCTGGTGACCTACAATCTCGCCGAATTCCGGCGCGGCCTCGCCGAGCGGCTGTTCTCGGCCTGCCCGCCGATTGCCGATGGCGGGCAGGCCGGCGGCACCGTGCTTTATCAGGAAGGACACAGCCCCGCTGGCCAGGTGCTGCGCGCGGTGCATCATGGTGCGGTGTTTGCGGCAACGCGCTGGACCAACGTCTTCGACCGCGGCAATGGCTGGCTGACCGGCGATCCGATCTCCGGACCAATGACGGAAAATTTCGGCCCCGGCGTCGAAAACATCCAGGTCGAGCTGCGCAGCGCGCTCGGCCGTGTCTTCACCCACACGCTTTATTGGTCATTGGCGGCAAAAGGAGACGAGGTCGCCCCGCAGGCGGGCGCAGCGCGGCGCTCGCATCTGCAAGTGCTGCGCGACGCTGTCGACCTCGGCCGCAGGCTGGAGCCAAGTGCCGGTGCCAAGTCAAAGGCTGCGCCTAACACCGAAGCGTAGGTCCGGCCGCAACGCGCCCTAACAAGCCCTCAGATATCCAGATTGGCGACCGACAGCGCATTGTCCTGGATGAATTCGCGCCGTGGTTCGACCTCGTCGCCCATCAGCCGCGAAAACAAACTGTCAGCATCGGTCGCGTCATTGACCTTGACCTGCAGCAGCGAGCGCACATTCGGGTCGAGCGTGGTTTCCCACAGCTGCTCGGCATTCATTTCGCCAAGGCCCTTGTAGCGCTGCATGGTCAGGCCCTTGCGGCCGGTCGCAAACACCGCGTTGAGCAGCGCTAGCGGCCCCGAAATGGTTTCCGAGACATCCTTGCGGCGCAGCACCGGCGGTTCGCCATAGACCTCGGTGAGGCGCGGCGCATAGCGATCGAGCTGGCGTGCGTCGGCCGAATTGATCAGCCCGGCGTCGATCTGCGCAAATTCCTTGACGCTGCGCACCGTGCGCTCGAAGACATAACCGCCGACGCCTTCATTGGAGGTCGACAGCCGGCCGGTCCAGCCGCGCTCGGTGTCCTCGGCAATGATGTCGAGGCGTTGGGCGACGCGTTCGGCCATGGCGTTGGCGCGGCCGAGGTCGTTGAGCACATCGGCATTGAGCGCGCCGGCAATCGCCGCCTGCTCGACCACGCCCCTGTTGTAGCGCGTGTGCAGCCCGTTGATCAGCTGGCGCACCGCCAGTGCATCGTCGATGGAGCCGCGCAGATCCTGTCCGGCCCGCGCCTCGCCGGAGGCCAACGTCAGCGACGCCTCTTCCAGCCCGGAGCCGATCAGGAACTCCTCGAAGGCGCTCTCGTCCTTGATGTATTGCGAGCTTTTTCCGCGCGTCACCTTGTAGAGCGGCGGCTGGGCGATGTAGAGATGGCCGCGCTCGATCAGCTCCGGCATCTGCCGGAAGAAGAAGGTCAACAGCAAGGTCCTGATATGGGCGCCGTCGACGTCGGCGTCGGTCATCAGGATGATCTTGTGGTAGCGCAATTTGTCGGCGTTGAACTCGTCCTTGCCGATCGAGGTGCCGAGCGCGGTGATCAGCGTGCCAATCATCTCGGAGCCGAGCATGCGGTCGAAGCGGGCGCGCTCGACATTGAGGATCTTGCCGCGCAACGGCAGGATCGCCTGGTTCTGCCGCGAACGGCCGCCCTTGGCCGAGCCGCCGGCCGAATCACCCTCGACGATGAAGATTTCGGATTTCGCCGGGTCGCGTTCCTGGCAGTCGGCCAGCTTGCCGGGCAGCGAGGTGACGCCGAGCGAACTCTTGCGGGTGATGTCGCGCGCCTTGCGTGCGGCTTCGCGCGCCGCGGCCGCCTGGATCACCTTGTCGATGACCACCTTGCCTTCGGTCGGGTGCTCTTCCAGCCAGGTGCCGAGCGCCTCGTTGACCAGGCCTTCGACCACCGGGCGCACCTCGGACGAGACCAGCTTGTCCTTGGTCTGCGAGGAGAATTTCGGGTCGGGAACCTTGACCGACAGCACCGCCGTCAGCCCTTCACGGCAATCGTCGCCGATCAGCGCCACCTTTTCCTTCTTGGTCAGGCCGGAGGACTCGCCGTAGCCGGTGATCTGGCGCGTCAAGGCGCCCCGGAAGCCGGCCAGATGGGTGCCGCCATCGCGCTGCGGGATGTTGTTGGTGAAGGCCAGCACGTTCTCGTGGTAGCTGTCGTTCCACCACATCGCCACTTCGACGGTGATGCCGTCGCGCTCGGCCTTGATGGCGATCGGCTTGTCGATCAGCGGCTTCTTGACCCGGTCGAGATATTTGACGAACTCTTCCAGGCCGCCATCATAGTGCAGCTCATGGCGCACGAGGTCGGCATGGCGGGCATCGGTCAAAATGATGCGCACGCCGGAATTCAGGAAGGCGAGTTCGCGCAGCCGGTGTTCCAGCGTACCGAAATCGAACTCGACCATGGTGAAGGTCTCGGACGACGGAAAGAAGGTGATTTCGGAGCCGCTGCGGCCTTCGTAGGTGCCGGGCTGCTTGTCCTGTTCATAGCTGCCGGTGGCCTTGAGCGGCGCGTCGGAATTGCCATGCGTGAAGCTCATTTCGAAAATCTGGCCGTTGCGGCGGATTTTCAGCTTCAGCCAGGCCGACAGCGCGTTGACCACCGAGACGCCGACGCCATGCAGGCCGCCGGACACCTTGTAGGAATTCTGGTCGAATTTGCCGCCGGCATGCAGCTGCGTCATGATCACTTCGGCCGCCGAAATGCCTTCGCCGGTGTGGATATCGGTCGGAATTCCGCGCCCATTGTCGATAACTGTGACCGAACCATCGGGATTAAGCGTCACCGTCACCAGGTCGGCATGGCCGGCCAGCGCCTCGTCGATGGCGTTGTCGACCACCTCATAGACCATGTGATGCAGGCCCGAGCCGTCGTCGGTGTCGCCGATATACATGCCCGGCCGCTTGCGGACGGCGTCCAACCCCTTCAAAACCTTGATGGAATCGGCGCCGTATTCGGCTTCGGCGCCGTTGGTGTTGTCGCTCTGATCGCTCATGAAAACCTGTTGTCTAGATGCCGCTTGTACAGCGCGAAAAATCGGCCCCGAATCGCGCCTCTGATATTGGTTAGATATAGGCGCTAAAGGCGGTTTTTCCAAGGTTTGCGGGGATTTCGAGGCCGAATCCCCAGCCGGCAGCCGGCTATTTTTTTCGAGCGCCGAGTTTGGCCAGAAGGCCGCGTAGATATTTGATCGTGGGTTTGTCCCTCGGCGCCAGCCGCCCGGTGCGATCGAGCTCCAATGTGATGTTCAACGCCTTGGTCAGCGCCGCCTTCGGATCCTTCGCCACATAGGCGTAGTTGATGTAGGCCTGCACGAGATCGAATTGCCAGATCGCATTGTCCGGATCGGACTGAGCGAGCTTCTGGCGAATGCCGAGGCTGGCTTCGAAGGCGTTCTTGGAGCCCTCGAAGTGCCGTTGCTTGGTTTCCAGCAAGCCGATTTCCTCGAACGTGATCGACAGATCGCGTTGCCAGTCGGAATTGGCAGGGTCGAGCTTGGCCAACCGGTCTGCAATGGCAAGGCTATCCTGATAGTTTTGCAATGCCCCGCTGACATCACCCTGGGCGTTGAGCACACCGGCAACCTTTTCCAGGCTGACCGACAGGTCACGCTGCCAATCGGTGTTTCCAGGGTCGCTCGCGGCAAGCTCGTGCGCTATGGCCAATGCCTGCTGATAGGACTCCAGTGCCGGCTGCCAATCCTTCTGGTCGCTGAGCGCATTGCCGATCTTGGCGTAGCCGACCGACAGGTCGCGCTTCAAATCGGTATCGTTGGGGTCGCGGCGCGCCAGCGCTTCGGCGATCGCCTGGTTTTTGTTGTAGGCTGCCAAAGCGCCGGCAGGGTCGCCACGCTGGCGCATGACGTCGCCGATCCTGGTGTAGCTGACGGAGACGGCGCGCTGGTGCTCAGGGTCGTCGGGTTTGTTGTCAGCCAGCGCCAGCCGAATTCTAAGGCTCTCTTCAAATGCCGTCTGGGCGCCATCCAGCTGGCCAGCGGTACGCGCAAGATCGCCAATCTCATCATAGGTAATGGTCAGGTCGCGCAGCAGATAGACGCTGTTCGGCTCCGCGTCGGCCAATTGCTGCTTGAGCGACAGGCTCTGCTGATAGGCTTGGGCTGCCGCACCCACATCGCCTTGTGTCGCCAGTACATTGCCGATCTTGTCATTGGCCATGGCCAGATCGCCGAGCCAGTGCTTCTTGTCCGGCGCGTCTGTGGTCAGGCCCTGCAGCATGTCCCTGGCCGCCACATAATGTTCCAGCGAGGCCGGCAGGTCGCCTTGCGCCATCTTGATGTTGGCGAGCTTGATATGGCTGATGGCGAGATCGCGTTTGACGCTTGGATCGGTTTCCTGACGCGACCGCTGCTCGAGATTGGCCAGCAGCGCGCTGAAGGCGCGGCCGGCTGCTTCGACATTGCCGACCGTCGTATAGAGGATACCGAGTTCCTCCAGCGTGCGGCTCTGGCGGTCGGCCTGTTCCAGGCTGAGCGAGGTCTGTCCGGCCTCGCCATAGAGTGCCAGCACCGATTCATAGTCGCTGATGGCAGTCGCGTAATCCAGGCTGGCGCGTGCCGCCCCGCCTGACAGAAAGCGCGTTGCGGCCTCGGAAAGGGTGCGGCTGACGAATTTGGACTTCAATGTGGTGCGCGAGACATTGTCGATGTCGGCGGCCTTGGCAAGGATCACGCGTGCGCCATCGAAAGCGCCAAGCGACAGTTGCTCCTCGGCCTGGCGGCGCAGTTCGGTCACCTTCGGATCGTCGGCGGCGAGCGTCTTCATCTCGCCCTGCACCTTGACGAAGGCATCGGCCGCCTCGCGCAGCTTGGCGTCCAGGCTCTCGCCGGAGAGGTGGCTGGTATCGGTGCTGATCAGCGCGCCATAGAGCGGCGCCAGCGGCATGTCGGCGTCGCTGGCGATCCGTTCGACCGCGCCACGCATTTCCGGCGTCACATCGGCCATGGCGAGCAGCAGGCGTTCGCGCTCCGGCAATTGCTCCTTGGCCGCCGAGGCAAAGAACAGTTTTGGCAGTCCGTTTTCGACATAGGGCAATTGCTTGCCGCGGCTGAGGTCATAGACCTCCTGCTGCACCAGGGTCAGCACCGAGCGTATCTCAAGCCCGTCGGTGCCGAGATATTTGGTCAGCGCCGCCGTGAAGGGTGAATTCGCGCCGGTTCCGTCCGCGGCTGTCTCGCCAGGTGCGGCCGAAAAGGCGAACAGGATGTTTTCCGCCTTGCCGATGCGGCCGAGGCCAGGCTTGACCTTATCGACCAGATCCTTGATCAGCGATGCCGCGCCGCGTCCTTCGCCACCGCCACCCGTGAACGGATCGCTGCGGCAGGCATCGAGCACGATCAGCCCGACCTTGGCGGTGGCGGCAACGGCATCGCGCACCTCTTCCAGCGGCAGGCTGGTCTTCTCGAGTTGGTCGAGCGAGGAGGCGTCGGCGTCGACCGGCAACAACCGGTTGTCGCCGGAGATTTCGACGCCATGGCCGGAGAAATACACCAGCGCCACGTCGGCGCCCTTGGCGTCCTCGCGAAAATCGTCCAACGCACGGCGCATGCGCCGCAGATCCCGATTGGTTTCGAGCACGACTTCGAAGCCGAGCTTCTTCAGCGCCGCTTCCATCGCCTCGCCATCATTGACCGGATTGGAGAGCTTCCGCACCAGCCGATAGTCGTCATCGGCAAGGACCAGCGCCACGCGCCGCTCCGCCACCGCGGTTGCGGTGGTCGCAAGCATCAGCAGCAAGGCAAACAAAAACCGCAAGTCGAACCGCCCCCGGCTCAGTCACCTGCCAACCATTCCACCTCTTTATGGCATGAGCAAGCCGGGCTTCCGGCCGAAAACCGGCTGCTTTACGCCGCCCGCATCGGCTTCAGCGCTTCGCTCCAGCGCGACAGTTCATCCAGCATGGCTTTGGTGCCGCCCTGCACCTGCTCGCTGGCCTTGAAGGGGCCGTCGCTCTCCAGCAGCTTTTGATACAGTGGCAGCGCGACGCCTTCAGGGATCGGCATGATACCGACCGAGGTCAGCAGCGGCTTCAGCGCCTGCGCGGCGCGCAGGCCGCCGGAGACGCCGCCATAGCTGAAGATGGCAGCCGGCTTGTATTTCCATTCGCGGAGGAGGTAGTCGATCGCGTTGACGATCGCCGGCGCGACGAAATAATTGTACTCCGGCGCCACGAACACAAAGGCGTCGGCGGCATCGATGGCCTTCGACCAGGCTTTGGTGTGGTCGTTCTGATAATTGCCGAGCCTGGGGTGGTGCGGTTCGTCCAGGACCGGCAGCTGGAATGCGGCAATGTCGGTCAGCACCGGTTCGAATTTGCCGTGTTCGCGCGCAAAACCCTCCAGCCAGTGGGCAAAGACCGGACCGGCACGGCCGGGCCGCGTGCTGCCGATGATGATGTTCAGCTGATGCTTCAAGGCGGGGTCTCCTGGGCGGTTGGCAGTATCTGTTGGTGACTGTCACTACGGCAGAATTGCCCGGATGGACAAGGCGCAAGCGTTTCACAGGCGGTCACGATCCGATGAACACACTGTCGAAGCATACCTGCGCTGCCACGTTTCGGCTTGCCCTTCGGTCACATGGACGCCTGGATTGCCAGCCACTACATTGGGACATCAGCGGAGTACCTCATGGACACGCAGCCCGTCCCCTTCGTGCCGCCGGCGCCCAAGCCGCGCACGACGCCGCCTTCGACGCTGGAGATGATGCGGATCGTTTACCGCAATCCGCTCGAACTGTGGGGCGAGCACACCTACAACGAACCCTGGATTTCGGCGAATGGCGTCGGCGGGCATCTGATCGTCGCCAACGATCCCGGCCTCATCCGCCACGTACTGATCGACAACGCCAAGAACTACAAGATGGCGACGGTGCGCCAGATGATCCTGCGCCCGATCCTGCGCGACGGCCTGCTGACCGCCGAGGGCGAGGTGTGGAAGCGCTCGCGCAAGGCGATGGCGCCTGTGTTCACGCCGCGCCACATCTTCGGCTTCGCCGAGCCGATGCTGCGCCGCACGATGCAGTTCGTTACCCGCTACGAGAATGGCGGCATGTCCGATATCGCCCATGACATGACGCTGCTGACCTACGACATCCTGGCCGAAACACTGTTTTCCGGCGAGATTTCGGGCGAGCCGGGCAGTTTCGCGCAGGAGATCGACCGCCTGTTCGAGACCATGGGCCGGGTAGATCCGCTCGATCTGTTGCGCGCGCCCGAATGGCTGCCGCGGCTGACCCGCATTCGCGGCCGCAAGACCATGGCGTACTTCCGCAAGATCGTCACCGATACGGTCAAGATGCGCGAGGAGCGGCTGAAGCGCGACCCCGACACCGCACCGCAGGATTTCCTGACGCTTCTGCTGCGCGCCGAAGGCCCGGACGGGCTGACGCGGGCCGAGGTCGAGGACAACATCATCACCTTCATCGGCGCCGGCCACGAGACCACGGCGCGGGCGCTCGGCTGGACGCTCTACTTGCTTGCCGAGGCGCCATGGGAGCGCGAAAGGATTGAGCGCGAGATCGATGCCGTCTTGGCACGCGAACCCGACCCGACGAAGTGGCTGGATGCCATGCCGTTCACACGCGCCGCCTTCGAAGAGGCGCTGCGGCTCTATCCGCCGGCGCCGTCGATCAACCGCGAACCGATCGAGACCGAGACCTGGAACGATCTGGTGCTGCCCAAACGCGCCGCCGTGCTGGTGATGCCTTGGGTCGTTCACCGCCACAGAAAATTGTGGGACAGGCCCGACGCCTTCATGCCCGAGCGCTTCCATCCGGGAAACCGCGAGAAGATCGACCGCTTCCAGTATCTGCCGTTCGGCGCCGGTCCGCGCATCTGCATCGGCGCCAGTTTCGCCATGCAGGAGGCGATCATTGCGCTTGCCATCATGCTGTCGCGCTTCCGCTTCGATGTGACGTCCGAAACCAAGCCATGGCCGGTGCAGAAGCTGACGACGCAACCGCAGGGCGGCCTGCCGATGCAGGTGACACGGCGCCTCTAGCTAGCTTAGCTACGCGATGCTGGCAGGCTTGCGCTGGAACTGGCCGGCGGCGCGGAAGCGCCAGAGGTAGCTCGGCAGGATCGTGCCGATCGATTGCGGCTGGATGTCGAGACCGGCAAGTGTCCTGTTGTCCTTGGTCGCCGCCTCCGAGACGATGTTGTGCCCGCGCAGCTGCAGCACCTGGTCCTTGGTCAGCAGTGGGTTCGGCAGCAGGCCGAGGACCGAGGCCTGCAGATTGGCCACCCACCACGGCACCGGCACCAGCAGCCGCTTGCGCTCGACCACAGTCAGCAGCTCTTCCATGCATTGCTTGAACGTCAGCACCTGCGGCCCGCCGAGCTCGTAGATCTGGCCACCCTTGATCTTGCCTTCGACCGAGCGCGCCACCGCCTCGGCGACATCGCCGACATAGACCGGCTGGAATTTGGTCTGGCCGCCGCCGATCAGCGGCAGCACCGGCGAATAGCGCGCCATGTCGGCGAAGCGGTTGAAGAAGCTGTCTTCCGGCCCGAAATTGATCGAAGGACGGAAGATGACGGCGTCCGGGATGGTCTCCAGCACGGCCTTTTCACCGAGCGCCTTGGTGCGGGCATAGTCGGACTCGGCGTTGAGGTCGGCGCCCAGCGCCGAGATATGGGTGAGGCCGGCGCCGACCGAGCGCGCGGCCTCGGCCACGGCGCGGGCGCCGAATTCGTGCACGGTGTTGAATTTCTGCCGGCCGGTCTCATGCAGGATGGCGACCAGGTTGATCACGTGGTCGGCGCCCTGCACGGCGCGGTCGATCGACCAGCGCACGCGCACATTGGCCTGCACCGGCTGGATCTGGCCGACATTGCCGAGCGGCTGCAGATGTCCCGCAAGATCGGGCCGGCGAACCGGAACCCTGATGCGGTAGCCGCGCTTGGCCAGCGCCCGCACAATGTGGCGGCCGACAAAACCGGAGCCGCCGAAGACGACCACGAGCTTTGGGATTTGCAGGATTTCGGTCATGGCTGGCTCCGGCGCTCGAAAGCTTGGCTGAAGCCGTTTCATAGTCCGTTTTGGGCTAAAGGCAAAGGGTGACGCGTCGTCGCTGTCACCCTAGTTCCGCCCCTTTCAGAACGCCTTGCCGATGCGTGCGTCGACCGACTGGCGGTTGCCGCCGCGGATGACGAAGAACAAGAGGATCGCCGCCCACAGCAGCGACTTTTCAGCGCCGGAAAAACCTTGGCCAACCGTGATCCAGTGGAACCAGACGGTTACCAGCAACACAAACATGCCGGCGAAGGCGGCCGGGCGGGTCAACAGGCCGATGGCGATCAAAATGCCGCCGAAGAATTCGGTGCAGGACAAAAGCAGGGACCAGAACGCGCCGGGATAGAAACCGAGACCCTCGACCATTTCGGCGGCGCCGAAAGGGTTGGTGATCTTTTGCGAGCCGTGGATGGTGAGAAACCCGCCGGCGATGACGCGCAGAAGGGTTTCGGCGCCGTCATGCAACGACGAATACAGGCGGCCAAACGCCGGGATGATCAATCTGCCGCGGGAAGCGTCGGTGGTCACGGACATCGTAGCTCCTGTCGTTGTGATGATCGCTCGAAAACGCCCCATGGCTCCCAGCAAGTCAAGTTAACAAAAGTTAACTTTCGTCATCATGTTTAGTGCGGATGGTATGAGGCGCAGAAAACCCCGCCGAAGCGGGGTTTTCCGGGTGACGCAACGGTCGAGACAGGGCTCGAGGCGGCTGACCTGAGATGGCGAACGCCCGCCCCGGCCCTAAACGCATCCGACAGAAGACACCGACCGGGCAAACCCAACCCGGCAGCTATTGGTCGTCGCCGCACCGGAAAAGGTTCAACGCTGCGAGCAACTATTCTTCGGGTAGTCTGTCCGGTGCCGGGCGGCCACCAAGGCAAACCCAGACCTGGTCGGCGCTGGAATCACTGTCCACCCAGTTTTGCCAGTTGCGCCTTAGCCATTCGGGCGAAATGGCCACCTTGTCGCGCGAGACCCTCGCCTCCGCCGGAAGAAATACGAGTACGTTGCCCGCGCCGTATCCGGAATCTCGAACAAGACCGAGACCTGACACCTCATGCGTTTCAAAAAGCATGTAGTCGATGATTTCCTTTATGGGCGCCATCGTCCGGTAGCGAAACAGCGTTCCGCGAAAAAGAGGCGGGTCTTCCTTCAGACGATCCAGCCTCGTCCAGGTCATTTCCGGAATATCCAAGTCGAGCTCCTGGTTGGGACTGCTTCAGCCCGAATAGCGCTCGGCGAATTCGGAAATGCGCTGCACCACCGCCTTGGGGGCGTTGATGCCGCGCGCCTGCGCCTTTTCCGCGGCTTCCGCGCGGGCTCGGCCCGGCACGTGCACGCCGAAGCGGCGGCGCAGCCGGTCGAGCTGGTCCTTCATGCGCTGCTCGAAATCCGGATCGAGCAGTTTGGGCTCGACGGCAAGCACGAACAGGCCGGTTCCCGGGCTGTCCGGTCCGCCGGAGAACCATGGCGCGTCGAGCGACCAGTTGGCGCCCGACAGGCCGGCCGCCAGCACTTCGACCATCAGCGCGATGTTGGCGCCGCGCTGGCCGCCGAAGGCAAGCATGGCGCCTTTCATGGCCGCGGCCGGATCGGTGGTCGGGTTGCCGCTGGCGTCCAGCGCCCAGCCTTCGGGGATCTTCTTGCCGTCCTCTGCAGCCTTGCGGATGTTGACGTAGGCGGTAGCGCTCGACGACTGGTCGATGACCAGCGGTGCGCCACCGGCAGCGGGTGCGGCAAACGACATCGGGTTGGTGCAATAGACCGGCTTGACGGAGCCCGAGCCGGCCAGCACCGCCGGCCCGTTGGTGGCGGCGAAGGAGACCAGTCCCAGCTGCGCGAGACGGCCGGTGAAGTAGCCGAGCGCTCCGCACGTATAGGCGTTCTTCTGCGAGAAGATGGCGACGCCGAACAGCTTTGCCGCCTTGGCGAGGTCGTCGATGGTGCGGTCGAAGCCGGTATGCGCCAGGCCGCCGCGCGCATCGGAGAGGTAGACGGCGAGCGCCGGCCTTGTGATCACCGGATCGGCATTGCCGTCGATACGGCCGGCTTCCAGCGCCTCGAGATAATCGATGAAATGCGTCAGCCCGACGGTCGAAAGCCCTTCCGCCTCAGCGGCGATGATCGAGGCGGTGAGCGACTCCGCCGCTTCTTCATTGGCGCCGGCGCCAAGCGCCGCCATCCGGCAAAGCCCTGTTGCCTGGTCGAGAGAGAGTTGCATGGTGGGGACCTTGGATTGGTGATGAGTGAGTAGGGAGTAGTCAGTAGGGAATAGGGAAAGCAAGCGGGTTCGCGGCCATATCCTCGCTACTTACTACCTACTACTCATCACTGCCTATTCGCTATCCAACCTTGTTTGGAATCCGCGCCTCGATCTTGCTGAAGGCAAACACCAGTATGCCGGTGATGGTCATGTAGATCAGCGCCAGCAGCAGAAGCGGCTCGTAGGTGAGGTAGGTGTCCTGCCGCACCTTGGACGAGACGGCGAAGATGTCGATGACGCTGATCGTCGCCACCAGCGGCGTCGACTTCAGCTGCAGCACGGTTTCGCCGGTCAGCGTCGGCAGCGCCCGGTAGATGGCCTGCGGCAGCCAGATGCGGCGGAAAATCTTCCAGCGGCTCATGCCGAAAGCGCGGGCGGCCTCGAGCTGCCCCTTGGGCACGCCGGCAAAGGCGCCGCGCATCACTTCGCCCTCGTAGCCGGCGAAGGACAAGGTCAGCGCCAGCACGCCATAGGGCCAGGCCTGGCGCAGATACGGCCACATCCAGGATTCCCGGATCCACGGATATTGCGGAAACAGCGAACCCAGCCCGTAATACAGCAGCCACAGCTGGATCAGCAGCGGCGTGCCACGGATGACGGTGCAGAATGTCTTGGCCGGTGCAGAAAACCAGAACGGACCGGCGGCCTGCGCCAGCCCGAGCGGCACGGCAAGCAGGAAGCCGAGAAAGCAGGTGACGGCCAGGATCCATAGCGAGCGCCAGATGCCGAGCAGTCCCATTTCATAATATTGCGGCAGCCAGTCCCAGCGCATGAAGAAGGCCGCACCGAGAACCAGCGCGATCGCGACCAGGATCAGCACGATGCGATGCGGCTGCAGCCACAGCGACGTCCGCGCCGCAACATTGATGATGGTCGCTTCTCCGGCCATCAGCGCGATTCCTTGAGCGATGGCATGCCGCGCCGCGACCAGGCCTCAAGGCGGCCGATGAGCAGGTTGGAGACCAGCGACAAGATGAGATAGAGCACGCCCGCGGCGAAAAAGAAGGTGAAGTAGGCTTTGGTGACGCCCGCGGCCTGCCGCGTCGCCAGCGCCAGTTCGTAGAAGCCGACGACCGCCAGAAGCGCTGTGTCCTTGGTGGCGATGAGCCAGAGATTGGCGAGGCCCGGTATGGCGAAGGGCAGCATCGCCGGCAGCGTTATGCGCCGCAGCATCAGGCCGGGCGACATACCGTAGGAACGGGCCGCTTCGATCTGGCCTTGAGGAATGGCCAGGATCGCACCGCGGATCACTTCTGTGGAATAGGCGCCCTGAACAAAGCCGAGCACGGCGATGCCCGCGGCAAGACCACTGATGTCGACCCGCTGATAGCCCATTGCGGTCAGCGCCTGGTTGATCAGATCCGTCCCGGCATAATAGAGCAGCAGGATCAGCACCAGTTCGGGCACGGCACGCACCACCGTCGTGTAGACGGCGAGCAGGTCTCGCACGACCGGGCCGCCATAGAGCTTGCCGAAGGCGCCGCCGGTGCCGATCAGGAGACCGAGGACCGTGGCGCCGAGCGCGATCTCGATCGAATGGAGCAGTCCAAGCAGCAGCGTGCCACCCCAGCCCGGCGGATTGGGCGAAAGAAGCTCGATGATGCCGGCCGCCGAGGCCGAAAGAAGTGCGTCGATCAGCGTCGCCCCCGGATTGCTGCCTCTCACCGCCGACGGCAGCGCCGGCGGCAAGCATGTCTGGGAAAGATCGGGCAGAGGGGGCATGGCCTGACGCCATGCCCCCTAGCTCATGCGAGGATCGTCAGTTCGACTGCGCGCCGCCGCCGCCGTAGATGTCGAAATCGAAGTACTTCTTCGAGATCTCGTCATATTTGCCGTTCGAGCGGATCGCCTTGATGCCGGCGTTGATCTTGCCCTTCAGCTCGGTGTCTTCCTTGCGCACGCCAGCGCCCACGCCCGGTCCAAGCACCTCGTCGTCCGGAGCCACCATGCCCTTCAGGTCGCAGCAGGCCTTGCCCTGGTCCGACTTCAGGAATTCGCCGAGCGCGATGGAGTCGGCCTGGACCGCATCGAGGCGGCCGGCGGCAAGATCGTTGTTGGCTTCGTCCTGGGTCTGGTATTCCTTGATCTCGGAAGCCCCGGTGAAGTGCTTCTTGGCGTAGACGGCATGCACCGTCGACACCTGAACGCCGACGACCTTGCCTTTGAGATCGTCCGGCGTGGCGCCGAATTTCTGGTCCTTCGGGCCGATGATGGCGGTCGGCGTGTTATAATACTTGTCGGAGAAGTCGATGGTCTTCTCGCGTTCGGCGGTGATCGACATCGAGGAGACGATGAGGTCGATCTTCTTGGTCGTCAGCGCCGGGATGATGCCGTCCCAGGCGACAGGCGTGATGACGCAGTCGAGCTTTTCTTCGGCGCAGACGGCGTCGATGAACTCGATTTCCCAGCCGACCCATTTGCCGGAGGCGTCCGGCGAGGTGAAGGGCGGATAAGGCTCAGCGGCAACGCCGATCTTGACCGGATCGGCCTTGGCCACGCCCATGGCGGCGACGCCGAGCAGCAGCGCTGCGGCGAATGTTTTCAGAACAGTCTTCATAGTCACGACTCCCAGTTTGTTGTTGGTTCCCGGTTTTCTTCCGTCCCGGCCTTCCTAGCCGATGTTGCGGATGAACTGCTTCAGCCTTTCGGATTTCGGTGCGCCGAAGATCTGCTCCGGCGGCCCCTCTTCCTCGACCAGCCCGTTGTAGAGGTAGACGACATGCGTCGCGACCTCGCGGGCGAATTTCATTTCATGCGTGACCAGCACCATGGTGCGCCCCTCGCGCGCCAGGTCGCCGATCACCTTCAGCACCTCGCCGACCAGTTCCGGGTCGAGCGCCGAGGTCGGCTCGTCGAACAGCATGACGCGCGGGTTGATGGCGAGCGCCCGCGCGATCGCCGCGCGCTGCTGCTGGCCGCCTGAGAGGTAGGCCGGATAGACGTCGCGCTTTTCGGCGAGGCCGACGCGCGCCAAAAGCTTTTCTGCTTCCCTGATCGCCACGTCGCGCCTGACGCCCAGAACGTGCAGCGGAACCTCGATGACGTTCTCGATCAGCGTCATGTGGCTCCACAGATTGAAGTTCTGGAACACCATGCCGAGCTTGGAACGGATGCGCTCGATCTGCCGGCGATCGGCGGGAATGGTGTGACCGTGGCTGTCGGCCTTGAGTTTGATCTCTTCGCCATTGACGCGGATGATGCCGCTGGTCGGATTTTCCAGGCAGTTGATGCAGCGCAGCAGCGTCGACTTGCCGGAGCCGGAGCCGCCGATGATGGCGATCACCTCGCCGTCGCGCGCCGACAGCGAAACGCCCTTCAGCACATGCAGCTGGCCGAATTTCTTGTGCAGGTTCTCGACATGGATGGCTTCGGCAGCGCCGTCTTGCGCCTTGCCGGATTGGACTGCGGTGGCTCCCACCGCGCTCACCGGGCGACCTCCACCACAGGGTCGACCGCAGATCGTCGAACGTCTATCCGGCTAATCAACATACGCTGTAATGCCCACTCCAGACTTCAGCATGGACCCAACAGCGCGAGCCCGTCAATCCCGCTCATTACGGCACTTGCGGCCTTATTGTGCAAGTGTATAAATAGCTTTCGATGAAATTTCTTCCATTTTTTTCACCTTGAAAAGGGCATCGATGAGCGCTTTCGGATCACAGTCCATGGCGGCGCCGTTGCGGCGTGTGCTGATGCGGTCGGCAGCCAATGCCATGCGCGGCGCCGACAGGGCTACCTGGCACTATGGCCCCAGTTTCGACCCGGCGAAAGCGGCGTCGCAGCATGCGGCCCTCGCCGAACTGGTGGCGGCTTCCGGCGCCGAAATCGAATGGATCGACGACAAGGCCGACGGACTGTCGGATTCGGTATTCACCCACGACCCGTCGCTGATGACCGATCGCGGCGCGCTGATTCTGTCCATGGGCAAGCCATTGCGCGCCAGCGAGCCATCGCTGCATGAGGAAACCTATCGACGCCTGGGCATTCCGATCCTCGGCCGCGTCGAGGCTCCCGGCCAGGTCGAAGGCGGTGACTGCGTATGGCTGGATAACAGCACGCTGGTGATCGGGCGCGGTGTGCGCTCCAACCAGGACGGCATCCAGCAGGTTTCCAACCTGCTGTCGCCACTCGACATTTCGGTCTACGGCTTCGATCTGCCGCTGTGGCAGGGCGAAGAGGCATGCCTGCATCTGATGTCGGTGATCAGCCCGCTGTCCGACGACCTCGCTTTGGTCTATTCGCCGCTTCTGCCGGCCCCGTTCTATCAGTTGCTGAAGGCGCGCGGCATCCGGCTGGTCGAGGGCGACGCCGAAGAGTTCGCCGCGTCCAATGGTCTCAGCCTGAACGTGCTGCCAACCAGCCCGCACAAGGTCATAGCCGTTGCAGGCTTTCCCAAGACCAGGGCCGCGATGGAAGCCGCCGGCTGCACGGTTGAAATCTTCGAGGCGGATGCGCTCTGCATCGCCTGCGAAGGTGGGCCGACATGCCTGACACGGCCCATCCTGCGGCAATGAATGAGCGCCGCAAGTTCCGCCGCGAGGGCGAGGAGCGGCGGCGGCAGGATTTGATCGACGCAACCCTGGACAGCGTGGCGGAACATGGCCTGGAGGGCGCCAGCCTGCGCACCATCGCCTTGCGCGCCGGCGTCACTGCCGGGCTGATCCGTCACTATTTCCCCGGCAAGGAAGAATTGCTGCAGGAAGCCTACGCGGCGCTGATGGGCCGCATGACCGAGCAGGCGAAGGCGGCATTGCTCATGGAAAACGCCGCGCCGCGCCAACGCCTTGCGGCCTTCGTCACTGCCAACCTCAACGCGCCGATCATCGACGCGCGGGTGTTTTCGCTCTGGGCAACCTTCATCGGCCGCGCAGGTGCTGATCCGGCGCTCGCCCGAGCGCACCGCGAAGGCTATCTCGGCTTTCGCAACGAGGTGGAAGCGGTCGTGGCCGAAGTGCTTGCCGCCGAACAGCGCAAGCCGGGGGCAAGCGAGCTGCGCCGCCATGCCATCGCGATCAACGCGATCATCGACGGGCTCTGGATCGAAGGCTGTCTGGCCGCAGAGATGTTCTCGCCTGGCGAATTGGCGGCGATCGGTGTCAAAGCCATAGAGGCCGAGCTCGGCCTCGCGCCGGACAAGCAATTCCAGGAAAAGTGAGAAGCGGTTTTCCATCCGGAATTGCGTTAAAAACAAAGAGGTAGAGCCGATCACTGTTTCCGCTGAACAGTGATCGGTGCTAACGGGAGGAAACCAATGACCACCATCGGCGAAGCCCTCATCACGCTGCTCGAAGCGCATGGCGTCGACACCGTCTTCGGCATTCCTGGTGTCCACACGGTCGAGCTTTACCGTGGGCTGGCGCGCTCGAAAATCCGTCATGTCACGCCGCGCCACGAACAGGGCGCCGGCTTCATGGCCGACGGCTATGCGCGTGCCAGCGGCAGGCCTGGCGTGGCCTTCGTCATCACCGGACCGGGGCTGACCAACACCATCACCGCCATGGGCCAGGCGCGCGCCGATTCGGTGCCGATGCTGGTGATCTCGGGCGTCAACGCGATGCCGACATTGGGCAAGGGGCTGGGCTTCCTGCACGAGCTGCCGGACCAGCGTGGCATGATGGAGAAGGTGGCGCTGTTTTCGCAGCGCGTCACCGAGGCCAGCGAATTGCCCGGCGCGCTGGCGCGGGCCTTCGCGCTGTTTTCGTCCTCGCGACCGGGGCCCGTGCATATCGAAATCCCGACCGACGTCATGGTCAAACCGGCCGACGGTATTGCTGCCTTGCTAAGCAATGCAGCGCCGCCGGCGCCGGATGGCGCGGCCATTGCCGCAGCTGCCAGGCTGATCGCCGCGGCTCGGCGGCCGCTGATCCTGGCCGGCGGCGGCGCCAAGCGCGCCGGTGAGCCCTTGCAGCGCCTGGCCGAGCGGCTGGGTGCGCCAGTCGTCCAGACCGCCAATGCACGGGGCCTGCTGCATGCGCATCCGCTTTGCGTGCCTGCCAGCCCCAGCCTGAAGGCAGTGCGGGCGCTGATGGCCGACGCCGATCTGGTCATCGCCGCCGGCACCGAATTCGGCCCGACCGATTACGACGGCTACAGCGATGGCGGTTTTGTCTTGCCGGCCAATCTGATCCGCATCGATATCGGCGCCGACCAGCTCGCCCGCCGCCCGGTGAGCGTCGCCATCCAGGCCGATTGCGCGGAGGCGATCGAGGCGCTGCTCGGGGCGATCGGCTCCTCTTACACACCCGCGAAAGAGGGCGAGAGCCGTGCAGCCGCTGCGCGAAAGGCGGCTTTTGCCGAACTGAGCCCGGCCTATGCGGCACAGGTGCATGCAGTGGAAACCATCCGCGACGCCTTGCCGGGCGCCATCATCGTCGGCGATTCCACGCAGCCTATCTACGCCGCCAATCTCTACTACGACCACGACCGGCCGGGCGGCTGGTTCAATGCCGCCACCGGCTTCGGCGCGCTCGGCTATGGGCCGCCGGCGGCGATCGGCGCCGCACTTGCCATGCCCGGCGTGCCGGTGGTCTGCCTGACCGGCGATGGCGGCTTCCAGTTCACCCTGCCGGAACTGGGCGCAGCGCTCGATGCGCCGGCGCCGGTCATCTTCGTCGTCTGGAACAACAGGGGCTATCGCGAGATCGAGACCTCGATGCTCGATGTCGGCGTCGTGCCCGTGGGCGTGTCGCCGGCGCCGCCGGATTTCTGCAAGCTGGCCGAGGCTTACGGCATTGCCGCCGAACGGCTTGCCGGCACTGCGGATCTTGCCGAGGCGCTCAAACGCGCACGCGCAACCGGCCTGCCCCATGTCATCGAAATCACCATCGACTGACGCTTGACCGCGCGCCATACACCCATGCGCCCGTCAGAGGGGCGGTCGGCTGCTTCGAGCGATGCAAAGACGCAACACTGCCATGTCGAGATGGCGGTTGAGTGATCGCGCGAAAGGCGCGACGCTCTGCGTCGGCGCGGCATAACAAGCGACATAATCATAAGAAACGACAGGAGCGGTCATAGGATGACGGAAACACTTCAGGGCAGGCATATCGTGGTCACCGGCGGCACAGGTGCGCTGGGGGCGGCGGTTGTCGGCAAACTGCTGGCCGACGGCGCCATATGCCACGTGCCCAATGCCCATGCCTCGGCCCCCTCGCATTTTCCCTTTTCCGCGCATGAGCGCGTCAAGCTGGCGCACAATGTCGACCTCGCCGATCCCGCCAAGGTCGATGCCTTCTATGCCGGCGTTCCCGAATTGTGGGCCTCCATCCATCTGGCCGGCGGCTTTGCCGCAGCACCTGTCGAGAAGATCGAATCGGCATCCTTTGCCGAAATGATGGACACCAACGCCCGCACTGCCTTCCTGTGCTGCCGCGCAGCGGTGCGCTCCATGCTTGGCTCGGCCATTGCAGGGCGCATCGTCAATGTCACGGCGCGCGCCGGGCTCGACCCGCGCCGCGGTGCCGGCATGGTCGCTTATGCCGCGAGTAAAGCCGCTGTGGCCGCGATGACGGTGGCAATGGCGGAGGAGCTGAAGCACAAGGGCATTTTGGTCAACGCGGTCGCGCCCTCGACGCTCGACACGCCCGCCAACCGTGCCGACATGCCGGATGCCGATGTCACCAAATGGGTCAGCCTGGAAGCCGCCGCCGAAGCCGTCGCCTATCTGGCATCGCCGGCCAATCTGGCGATGAGCGGCACGCTGGTGCCGCTTTACGGCCGCGCCTGAAGGGGCGCCGCGCAGGGCGTCTCATTTGCAGACGAGCTTGCCTATCTGCAGCTTGAACTTGCGTGGGCCCGGCATCGGTTCCGCGCTCGTATCGTTGACGATAAACACACCGAGCGTGCAGCCGCCGCCCACCCGGTAGTGGTCGTTTCCGATATGCTCGATCACGTCGATCGGGCCGTGATTTTCCAGCCTGCGCGCAACATCGCCGCTGTCGGTGATGGCGTCGATCTCGGCCTTGCGCTGCCAGTAGGGAGGTAATGCAGCCGACGCCGCCGCAGTGCCGATCAAAAGGAATGCTGCGACAAAACCGATACGGGTCATGGGGCCTCCGATCGTCTGGCTTCCACCAGCGGCCTTTGCCGACCTGGCGAGTATGGCGGCCGCCGACGCTGCCACGGCATAGAAGAACCCCGCGACTATGTCAGGTTCGAGACGCCCGCCTCCACGACCTCGACTACGTCACCGATCGAGATCGTGCCGGCGTTGTTCGGAATCGCGTTCTGGCCGAAGATGATGCCGCCCTTGGCGGAGCGGTGGAGTTTGCCAAGCGTCTGCAACGGCTCGCGCGGGTCCGGCTGCTCGCCGCTGTGCGGATCGCGGGTGGTGATGACACAGCGCGAGCAGGGCTTTGCGATGCGCAACTCGACAGCGCCGATGCGGATCGTCTTCCAGTTGTCTTCAGGCCATGCGCCTTCGGCCTCGAGGACGATGTTCGGCCGAAAACGCGCCATCTCGATGGGCCTGGCAAGATGGCTGTTCAGATGGTCCAGCGAGCCCGTCGTGGCGATCAGCAACGGATAACCGTCGGCAAAGCCGACATAGTCGCCGGGCTGGCCGAATTCAGGATCGACCGGGCGGTTTTGCGGATCGTCGAAATAAACGAGATCGACGGGCCGGCCAAGAATCGCCGAGAGATAGGCGCCAGCGGCAGGATCGCCCGACCGCACAACAACCACATCCTTCCAGATCTTGACCTGACGGAGTGCGGCGCCTGGGCCGGGAGCCTCTACGGCGTGCGAGCCATGCCTGTCATGCTTCAACAGGATGCCGGTGCCGCGATGCTCGACGTCGATCGTCGTCATTGCCGGTATCTGGCGAATGGTGAGGAACTGCCCGTCCTTGTCGACGACCATCCAGCGACGGTCCCCGGCCATGCCCATGGTCTCGATGTCGGCGCTAGGCACGGCATGGCCGCGCAGGCTCTTGACCGGATAGCGATAGAGTTCGACGACCTTCATGCGTACTGCTTCTCCGTTGCCCGAAGGGCGTGACTTGCCATGTCATCGGCCATGATGACTGCGCCCGACCCTACAGCCGCAAGTGCGGAGGTGAAGGGGTTGCACCGTATTTGTCTTGTGCCACCCAGCTCTCACCGAGCATGAAAAAACCCGCGAGCCTTGCAGCCCGCGGGTTTTCTTGTTCAGGCCGCGCGCGAGGCGCGGCAGCACCTTACGCGCGAAGCGACTTAGCTGCCCTGCTTCTTCAGCGCGGCGCCGAGGATGTCGCCCAGCGAAGCGCCGGAGTCGGTCGAGCCGTACTGTGCGACTGCTTCCTTCTCTTCGGCGATTTCCAGCGCCTTGATCGAGACCTGCAGCTTGCGGGTCTTCTTGTCGAAGGCGATGACGCGGGCGTCAACCTTCTGGCCGACGGTGAAGCGCTCGGGGCGCTGCTCGTCGCGGTCACGGCTCAAGTCGGAGCGCTTGATGAAGGTCTCGATGCCGCTGTCGACCAGCCGCACTTCCAGACCGCCATCCTTGACGCCGATGACTTCGCAGGTGACGACCGCGTTCTTGCGCAGTTCGCCTGAAGTCGCCGCTTCGCCGACCGTATCCTTGGCCAGCTGCTTGATGCCGAGCGAGATGCGCTCCTTGTCAATGTCGACGTCGAGCACCTGCGCCTTGACCATGTCGCCGCGATTGTACTCTTCGATGACCTGCTCGCCCGGACGGGTCCAGTCGAGGTCGGAAAGGTGCACCATGCCGTCCACGTCGCCTTCGAGGCCGATGAACAGGCCGAACTCGGTCTTGTTCTTGACCTCGCCTTCGACCTGGCTGCCGACCGGATGGCTCGAGGCAAAAGCCTGCCACGGATTCTCAAGCGTCTGCTTGAGGCCGAGCGAGATGCGGCGCTTGGCCGGATCGACTTCGAGCACCACCACGTCGACTTCCTGCGTCGTCGACAGGATCTTGCCGGGGTGCACGTTCTTCTTGGTCCACGACATTTCCGAAACGTGGATGAGGCCTTCGATGCCCGGCTCCAGCTCGACGAACGCGCCGTAGTCGGTGATGTTGGTGACGGTACCCTTGATCTTCTTGCCGATCGGGAACTTGGTGCCGATCTCGGACCACGGATCCGACTCGAGCTGCTTCATGCCGAGCGAGATACGGTGGGTTTCCTGGTTGATGCGGATGATCTGCACCTTGACCGTCTGACCGATGTTGAGGATTTCGGTCGGATGGTTGACGCGGCGCCATGCCATGTCGGTGACATGCAGCAGGCCGTCGATGCCGCCGAGGTCGACGAACGCACCGTAATCGGTGATGTTCTTGACGACGCCTTCGACAACCTGGCCTTCTTCGAGGTTCTGCACGATTTCCGAACGCTGTTCGGCGCGGCTTTCCTCGAGCACGGTGCGGCGCGACACCACGATGTTGCCGCGGCGGCGATCCATCTTGAGGATCTCGAAGGGCTGCGGGTTGTGCATCAGCGGGGAGACATCGCGGATCGGGCGGATATCGACCTGGCTGCGCGGCAGGAAGGCCACGGCGCCGTCGAGGTCGACGGTGAAGCCGCCCTTGACCTGGTTGAAGATGACGCCTTCGACGCGCTCACCCTTGGTGAACTTCTCTTCGAGCTTGACCCAGCTCTCTTCGCGGCGGGCCTTGTCGCGCGACAGGACGGCTTCGCCAAGCGCGTTTTCGATGCGCTCGACCATGACCTCGACGGTGTCGCCGACCTTGAGCGTCGAGTCCTTGCCCTTGACGCCGAATTCCTTCAGCGGCACGCGGCCTTCGACTTTCAGGCCGACATCGATGATGGCCATGTCTTTTTCGATCGCCAGGATCGTGCCCTTGACGACCTGACCTTCGCCGGAGTGACCGGTGGTAAATGATTCTTCGAGCAGGCTCGCGAAATCGTCGCGAGTGGGATTTGCAGCTGACATATTTTCTCCTGGAGTGCCCCGCATCTGAAGCGGGACGGGCGCCGTGGGTTAGCGTTGCGTTGGCCTGCCGGCGTTCCGGGCTACAAAAGCCCTGGGCCGCCTAAGCGGCAATTCCGGCGCATGAAGAATGCTGGCAGGCTGGTTCGTGCCCGATATGGGTATTTTCTTCGCTTCCGGCAACGGAAACTCGAGGAAAACCTTCAATCAGGCTTTATCTCTCTTGGCCAGGGCGTCGTCGATGATCGCTTTGGCCGCCAGAAACGCGGCCTCTATAGCCATTTCGGAGGTATCAAGCAAGTGCGCGTCGGCGGCCGGCTTCAGCGGCGAGTCGGCGCGGCCCATGTCGCGCTCGTCGCGGCGCACGATATCGGCGAGGATTTCGGTGAAATTGGCGGTGCCGCCGATGCTTTCGATCTCCGCCAGCCGACGTTGTGCCCGCACCTGCGCACTCGCCGTCACATAGAGTTTTATGTCGGCATCGGGGCACACGACGGTGCCGATGTCGCGGCCGTCGAGCACCGCACCCGGCGGCGTCTTGGCGAAGTCGCGCTGCTTTTCGACCAGGATGCGCCGCACGGTCGGGTAAACCGCGACCTTCGAAGCCGCCTCGCCGACCGCATGCGCCGAGAGCACCGCGCGGTCAAGCTTCGCCAGATCGACCTGGCGGGCGGCGGTTTCGGCCGCCGAGACATTGTCGAGGGGAAGCGCATGCCGGATCAGCGCATGGGCAACCGCGCGGTAGGTGAGGCCGGTGTCGAGCAGGTTGAGGCGGTAGTGATCGGCAAGACGGCGGGCCAGTGTGCCCTTGCCGGCGCCGGCGGGTCCGTCGATGGCGATGGTGAAGGTCGGGGTCATCTGACTTGCCTGAATTGACGGAGCCCCAGCACGACCAGAGCGATCAAAATCGACAGTGGCAACAAGATAAAAGGTATGACGCCAATTGTTACAAAAGCCATGGCGCCGATTGCACGCGAGAATCCTGCAAGGATGCTCCAGCCGTTTCTTTCCAGGAACTCGCCGGCATGAACGGAAGCGAACGTGACAAGGAACTGCAGAGAAAACAGCCAAAAAAGGATCGCAAAGATACCGAATCTCTTCTTGAAGGCGATGCGTTCAATCAAATACGGGACCAGCGCAAATCCGAGGTAAGTCGCGACAGCTAACAAGTCCCGCTCCATCAAGCGATCTCCGCGCCCAGCCCCGTCATCAAATCCATGAATTCCGGAAAGCTGGTCGCGATCATCGCGGCGTCATCGATGGTCACCGGCTTTTCCGTCGCCAGCCCCATGACCAGAAAGCTCATGGCGATGCGGTGGTCGAGATGGGTCTGTACGGTCGTATCCTGGCCGTTGGGATGGCCACCCAGGCCCTTGCCGCCGGGCTTGCCGCGCACCGCGAGCGAAGCCTCGCCCTCGGTGCAGTCGACGCCATTTATCTTCAACCCGTTGGCGACAGCCGCGAGCCGGTCAGATTCCTTCACCCGCAGCTCTTCCAGTCCCTGCATCAGCGTCTCGCCCTCAGCGAAGCTGGCAGCAACGGCGAGCACCGGATACTCGTCGATCATCGACGGCGCCCGCTCGGGCGGCACGGTGACGCCCTTGAGCTCGGAGTAGCGTACGCGCAGGTCGGCGACGTCCTCGCCGCCGGCATTGCGCGGGTTCAGGATGTCGATCTGGCCGCCCATTTCCTGCAACGTCAGAAGCAAGCCGGTGCGGGTCGGGTTCATCAGCACGTTTTCGATGACAATGTCGGAACCCGGCACGATGAGTGCCGCGACCAGCGGGAAGCCGGCCGAGGACGGGTCGCCCGGTACGGCGATGATCTGTCCCGTCAGCTTGCCCTGGCCTTCGATGAAGATATGGCGCACGCCGCGCTCGTCGGTCTCGACCGAGAGATTGGCGCCAAAACCCTTGAGCATCTTTTCGGTATGGTCGCGCGTCATCACCGGTTCGATCACCGTGGTGATGCCCGGCGTGTTCAGCCCGGCGAGCAGCACGGCCGACTTCACCTGCGCCGAGGCCATCGGCACGCGGTAGGTGATGGGGGCTGCGTGCTTCGGCCCGTGCAGCGTAATCGGCATGCGGTCACCCGGCGTTGCCTTCAGCACCTGCACGCCCATCTGGCGCAAGGGTTCTAGCACGCGGCCCATCGGCCGTCCCGATAGCGAAGCGTCGCCGATGAAGGTCGTTTCCATATCGTAAGTGCCGACAAGACCCATGGTGAGGCGCGAACCGGTGCCGGCATTGCCGAAATCGAGCGGACCTTCGGGCTGCAGCAGCGCGCCATTGCCGGTGCCGCGGATCACCCATTCGGCGCCGCGCTTCTTGATATGCGCGCCCATCGCCTTCATGGCCGCAGCCGTGCGCATCACGTCCTCGCCTTCGAGCAGGCCGGTGACACGGGTTTCGCCGGAGGCGAGGCCGCCGAACATCATGGAACGGTGTGAAATCGACTTGTCGCCCGGCACGCGGGCGGTGCCGGAAAGGGCTGAGGATTTGCGGGCGGTGGCCGGCTTGGCAGCGGCGGCGTGAGACATGGAATTTCCCTGGACGGAATGCCGGCGCACCGGCGCTTTTCATTTGTTGCGGCGGTCTCGTATCACGGCGGGGGGAAATGGTCATCCCCATGGCCGTCACTTGGCGCGAGGCCTTTCAGTACTTGGTTTTGTGACGCCGGCTTTTCGCTTTGACAGCGCGGTAAACTGTGGTTATGGGGACCACTCTTTTATTGACGAGGCTTGCCGTGGCAAAAAATGAACTTGGCACAAAGCGTGTCGACCCTGAGACGGGTCGAAAATTCTACGACCTGAACAAGGACCCGATCGTCTCGCCCTATACCGGCAAGACATATCCGCGTTCCTATTTCGAGGAAGGCAAGATTGCCGCCATCGAAGAGGAAGAGGAAGTGGCCGAGAAGGAAGTAGACGCCGAGGAAGAAGAAGGCGTTGAAGTCGTCTCGCTTGAAGAGGCCGACGAAGACGTCAAGGCCGGCGACGACCTTCCCGATCTGGGCGACGACGAAGACGATGTGGATCTCGGCGACGACGAGGACGACACGTTCCTTGCCGACGAAGAAGAAGAAGACGATGACGTCGCCGACATGATCGGCGTCGGCGACGACGACGACGAGGTCTGATCGGCCGCGGGCCTAGCGCCCGCAGGCTTTCTTGAGCTGTGACGAAAAAGCGGTTCTTGCAGGCTTGATATTCAGGGAAGGCGGGGTTAGAAGCCGCCTGCACTAAACGGCGCGGTGTTGAATCGCTCCGGACCTCTACGCCGGCAACGGCGCCGGCTGACTGCCGGAGTGGGGCCATAGCTCAGTTGGGAGAGCGCTTGAATGGCATTCAAGAGGTCGTCGGTTCGATTCCGATTGGCTCCACCAAACAGTCTCTTTCCGACGCTCGGTTTCGCGGCATTCATGCTTGTCGCCTGCCAGTCGGCGCCTGAACCATCATCCCCGCCGCCGCCGGCGCCCGCACCTCAGCCCATGGCGCCTGCTGCGATCTCTGCTCCGGACGGTGCTGCCGTCCTCGATCCGTCAGTACGGGTCATGCCCCCCGGCGAAGGTATCCCGGCCAAATATGTCGCATTTTCCGGCATATGGGGCGGACAGCTGGACGGGATGTATGACGGCAAGCTCGCCGTGCTGACGATTTCGCGCGGCGGCAATGTCACCGCCACCTACGCCTGGGGCGATGTCGCCGACAACAAACCGGGCGTGGCCGACGGCGAAGGCAAGATTTTCGGCAATACGTTGAAACTGCGGCGCCTTCCCAATGGCGCGGACGTCAGTGCGGTCATGAAGGCGGACGGAACGCTGGCCGTCACCTACGGGCTTGCCGACCGCACCTATACGGGCACGTTCACCAAGCAATAGCCGAAATGGCGAAGCTCTGGCGGTCAGCCGTGGCTTGGTTGAGCCCCTGGCCTCGATCAGTGCAATCCGAATTCGCGCAGCAGTTCTTCGCGATAGCGCACGAAGCGGGTTTCGCTGCGCTCGCGCGGGCGTGGCAGGTCGATGTCGATCAATCGCGCCGCCCCGCCTTTTTCCTTGGGCAGGATGAGCACCCGGTCGGCCAGATAGATCGCCTCTTCCAGATCGTGGGTGACCATCACCATGGTGACGTTCTCCTCGCTCCAGATGCGCGCCAGTTCCTCCTGCATGCCGATCTTGGTCATGGCGTCCAGCGCCCCCAGCGGCTCGTCGAGCAGCAGAATCTCGGGCTGGACGGTAAGCGCCCGGGCGATGCCGACGCGCTGCGCCATGCCGCCGGAAAGCTGGCTCGGAAAGGCATCGGCGAATTCGGCAAGGCCAACCAGCGCGACGTAGAAGCGTGCGCGTTCCTCGGCTTGCTTCTTGGGCACGCCGCGCACTTCGAGGCCAAAGGCGACATTGCCGAGCACGCTGAGCCACGGCAGCAGGCGCGGCTCCTGGAAGATCACGGCGCGCTCGGCGCCGACGCCATGCACCGGCTGGCCGTCGATCGCGACGGCACCGCTGTCGGCAGCCTCCAGTCCGGCAAGAATGCGCAGCAATGTGGTCTTGCCGGAGCCGCTGGCGCCGACGATGACCAGGCATTCCCCCGAACGGATGTCGAGGTTGAGCGTCCGCAGCACGGCAAGCCGACGCCCGCCGAGGCTGAAGGATTTGGAGAGGTCGCGGATCGAGACCTCTCCGCCACGGTTGGAACCGGTCATCTCATCTCTCAGCTATTTCAGGGCTCAGTTCGTCTTGGTTTCGCCGGGCCGGTACAGGATGTCGGCGGCTTTCAACTTGCCCTTGGCCAGACGGCCGTCGCGCTCCAGCACGGCGACCCAGAAATCGATGTCGCGGTCGGTCGCCTGCGCGCCTTCGCGAAGTCCGAAGCCGGTCCAGTATTTGGCGAGATCGCCGTTTTCGCCGCGCTTGTTGAGGATATTGGCCAGCACCTTGCGGGCTTCGTCCGGGTTCTGGCGCGACCAGTCAGAAGCGCGCGCCGACTGTTCGACGAAGTTGCGCGCCGCATCCGGATTGGCGGCAATGAAGTCGCGCCTGAGCACGACGAAGCCGCCGGCGAGTTCGCCGAGCACTTGCGTATCGTCGAACACGCCGCGCACGCCGCCATTGGCGACCAGCGCGCCGGCGAACGTTGCCTGCCAGTAGCCGAGCCCGGCTATATCGACCTGGCGCGAGCGCAAGGTCTGCTCCAGCTGCGGGCCGGGCACGACGACGAGGTTGGCGGCGTCCGGCGGCAGGCCGACGCTGTGCAGGGCCTCGCGCACCGTATAGTCGAGATGGGCGCCGAGCGTGTTGACCGAGATGGTCTTGCCGGCGATGTCGGCGATCGATTTGATCGGGCTGTCTTCGAGCACGTAGAAGACGCTTTTGACGTCCTTGTTGATGCCGTTGCTCGGATAGGCGGCGACGAAGTCGTTGCCGCCCGAGATCGAGTTGATTACCGCCGCGGTGGCGGCCGAGCCGATGTCGACGCTGCCGGAGGACAATGCAAACAGCGATTCCGGCCCGCCGGAGGCATAGCCGACATTCTCCAGCTCGACGCCGAGCCCCTTGTAGTAGCCGAGCTCGGCGGCCAGCTCGTGCGGCGAGATGCTGCCACGGCTGGCGAGATAGCGAAATTTTACCGGTGCCGCTTCGGCAAAGGCGAGGCGTGGCAAGCCGGCGGCGATGAGGCCGGCGGCAAGCGGTGCGCCGGCAAGCAGGGAACGGCGGGTGATTTTCATGATCCGGTCTTTCCTGAGTAAGAGCTGGCCTGAGTAGAGGGTGATAGACGGACTGCTAATTGACTGGATTGCTCCAACGGCAGAGCCGCCGCTGGAGCGCAACCAGCGCCTGGTTGGCGATCAAGCCGAGGCCAGCGAGGATGACGATTGCCGCAAACATCAGCGGGATCTGGAAATTGTACTGCGCGTTCATCACCTGGAAGCCGATGCCCTTGTTGGCGCCGATCATCTCGGAAGCGATCAGGAGCAGCAGCGCGGTGGTGGCGCTCAGCCTCAGGCCGACGAAGATCGACGGCACGGCGCCTGGCAGCACGACGCGGCGAAACACGGTGAGCCGGCTCGCGCCATAGACGCGCGCCATCTCGAGCAGCTTGGGATCGACTTCCTTGACGCCGCTGGTGGTATTGAGCAGCAGCGGAAACAGCGTTGCCCAGAAGATGACGAAGATCTTCGAGGTTTCGCCCAGCCCGAGCAGCAGGATGAACACCGGGTAGAGCGCCAAAGCCGAGGTCTGCCGGAACACCTGCAGGATCGGATCGAGCGCTGTTTCGACCGGTCGCACCTGACCCATGAACAGGCCGAGCGGGATGGCGACCGCGACAGCCGCCGCAAAGGCAATGCCGGCGCGCTGCAGGCTGATGGCGATGTCGCCGAGCAGGCTGCCGCCAGCAAGCCCCTTCCAGAGCGCAGCTACGATCATATCGATCGGCGGCAGCACCGCCGCGTTGACCCATCCGACGCTGCTCGCCACCTGCCAGAGCGCCAGGAAACCGACAAGCACGCCGTAGCGCGACAGGAAGCGGACAGCCGCCCTGCCGCCGAGGCGCAGAAAGTCGTCGCCGAGCCCGCTTTCGCTGCGACTGGCGCGGATTGTGATCGGCTGATCGATGTGCTGCAATGTCATCGCGTCATCCCTTCAGCTAGGAGGATCATTCGGCGGCAAGGACGGTCGAGCGGGCGACGGTCCATGGATTTTCCGGGCGCCTGAGGCCGAGATTCTCGCGCAGCGTGCGGCCCTCATAGGCGGTGCGGAACAGGCCGCGCCGCTGCAGTTCGGGAATGACCAGGTCGACGAAATCGTCGAGCGCGCCGGGCAGCCAGGGCGGCAAGATGTTGAAGCCGTCGGCAGCCTCGTTGGTGAACCATTCCTCCAGCTGGTCGGCGACCTGCGTGACGCTGCCGACGATGGTGTAGTGGCCGCGCGCCGTCGCCACCCATTGGTAGAGCTGGCGGATGGTGAAGTTGTGCTCGTCGGCGATCTGCCGGATCAGCGCCTGGCGGCTCTTCATGCCTTCAGTTTCCTTGCTCGGCGGCAGCGGGCCGTCGAGCGGATAACCCCGGATGTCGAGCGTCTGGCCGGCGAGTCCGTTGAGCAAAGCGACGCCATCTTCGGGCAGGATGAGGTCGTTGAGCTGTTGGTATTTGGCACGGGCTTCTTCCTCGGTGCGGCCGACGAAGGGCGCGACGCCCGGCATGATCAGCACCTGGTCGGGATCGCGGCCGACTTGCGCCACGCGAGCCTTGATGTCGCGGTAGAATTCCTGCGCCGTCTCGAGCTTCTGATGGGCGGTGAAGATGACCTCGGCCGAGTGCGCGGCAAGTCCGCGGCCATCTTCCGACTGCCCGGCTTGTACGACAACCGGATGTCCCTGCACCGGGCGCGGCACGTTGAGCGGACCCTTGACGCTGAAATGCTCGCCCTTGTGGTCGATGTCGTGCAGTCTGTCCTTGTCGTAGAACCGGCCCGACTGCTTGTCGCGGATGAAGGCGTCATCCTCCCAGCTGTCCCACAGCGCCTTGACCGTTTCGACATGCTCATGCGCCCGCGCATAGCGCTCGGCGTGGTTGGGCTGGACATCGCGGTTGAAATTGCGTGCGGTCTCGTCGCCGGCCGAGGTCACCACGTTCCAGCCGGCGCGGCCGTTCGACAACAGGTCGAGTGACGCGAATTTGCGCGCCAGCGTATAGGGCTCCTCATAGGTAGTGGAGGCCGTGGCGATGAAGCCGAGATGCGTCGTCAATGGCGCCAGCGCCGCAAACAGCGTCACCGGCTCGAAGCCGGCGATCTTGGCATTGCCGCCTTCGCGGGCGCCGAGACCGACGGTCAGATTGTCAGCCAGGAAGTAGGCGTCGAACAGGCCGCGCTCGGCGGTCAGGGCCAGCTGCTTGTGGAATTCGAAATTGGTGGCGCCGTCGGCCGGCGCATCGGGATGGCGCCAGGCGGCGATGTGTTGTCCGCCGCCGGGCAGGAAGGCGCCGAGCTTGATCTGCCGCGGCTTGCTATCGGACTTGCTGGCTCGGGTCATTGCAGGCGTCCTTCTGGTCTATGCGGGAAGGAATGTTGCGTTGCTGATCTTCAGGCGGCACGGACGACGCTGTAGGGCACGCCGGCCACGCGGCATGCCTCGGCCACGGCCTGCCGGGCTCGCGCCTGGACGGCTTCGGAGACCAGCACGCCATTGGCGAAATCCTTGTCCGAGGCGTAGATCGCGGTCGGCAAGGTCTGCGCCTCGAAGAAACCGAACAGCGGCCGCAACTGATGTTCGACGACAAGCGAATGGCGCTCGCCGCCACCGGTCGCCGCGAGGATGACCGGCTTGCCGCGCAGCGATGACGGGTCGAGCAGGTCAAAGAAATGCTTGAACAGCCCGGTATAGCTGCCCTTGAAGGTCGGTGAACCAACCACCAGCACGTCGGCGGCCAACAGCTGGTCGACAATGGCGCGGGCCGCCGGGTCGAGGTCGTCAAGTTTCTTTGCGAGCGGAAAGGACGGGCCGAGATCCTCGATGTCGAAAACGCCCAAAGCAGCGCCGGCACGGCTCGCCACTTCACCGGCGATGTGGCTGACAAAAGCCTTGGTCTTGGACGGACGGGTCAGGTTGCCAGACAACCCCACCACCAGCTTTCTCGACATTCTTGCGGCTCCTTGCACAATGGTATGTGCATTAAGGCTACCGATTTTGTAGAATTAAATGAGCGAGAAGATTTCAAAACCAGCCCGTCAAGCGAATGGAGTTTGCGGCACATCGCCTTTCCTTGGTTCATTTGGCCCAAAAGCGAACGCGGCAGATCCGGTTCGATGTCCGCGGGCTCCGCCAAACAAACAATCCTGATTGCTTTGATGGGTATCGTCGCGAAACCGTCAAGGGTCGGCGCCATTGACACTGCGTTGCGTCAGATACGATTGAACCCAATCGCACGGGCGACGAAGTAGGGACCTGCAAAGAACAGGATGCGCGCATGAAAAAGATCGGCTTTCTTTCCTTCGGCCATTGGTCGCCCTCGTCGCAATCGCAGACCCGCTCGGCGTCGGATGCGCTTTTGCAGTCGATCGACCTGGCGGTCGCCGCCGAAGAACTGGGTGCTGACGGCGCCTATTTCCGCGTGCATCATTTTGCCCGCCAGCTTGCTTCGCCCTATCCGCTACTGGCCGCGGTCGGCGCCCGCACCAGCCGCATCGAGATCGGCACCGCCGTCATCGACATGCGCTATGAGAATCCGCTGTATATGGCCGAGGATGCGGGTGCTGCCGACCTGATCGCCGGCGGCCGGCTGCAGCTCGGCATCAGCCGCGGCTCGCCAGAGCAGGTGATCGACGGCTGGCGCTACTTCGGCTACGTGCCGCAGGAAGGCCAGAGCGACGCCGACATGGCGCGCAACCATGCCGAGGTTTTCCTGAACGTGCTGCGCGGCGAAGGCTTTGCGCAGCCCAATCCGCGGCCGATGTTTCCCAATCCGCCGGGAATGCTGCGCCTCGAACCGTTCTCGGCCGGCCTGCGCGACCGGATCTGGTGGGGCGCCGCCACCAACGCCACCGCCGAATGGGCGGCCAAGCTCGGCATGAACCTGCAAAGCTCGACGCTGAAGTTCGACGAGAGCGGCCAGCCGCTTCACATCCAGCAGGCCGAACAGATCCGCGCCTTCCGCGCTGCGTGGAAGGAAGCCGGTCATGCGCGCGAGCCGCGCGTGTCGGTCAGCCGCAGCATCTTCGCGCTGGTCGATGACCGTGACCGCGCCTATTTCGGCGGCAATGACAGCGAGGACCACTTTGGTTACATCGAACCCGAGAAGCGCGCCGTTTTCGGTCGCACCTACGCCGCCGAGCCGGATGTGCTGGTCAAGCAGCTGAAAGAGGACGAAGCGATCGCCGAGGCCGACACGCTGCTTCTGACCGTCCCAAACCAGCTCGGCGTGGAGTACAATGCCCACGTCATCGAGGCGATCCTGAAGCACGTCGCGCCGGCTCTCGGCTGGCGCTGACGAGCCCCGCAGCGCGATCTATCTTGCCGATCTATCTCGGCTTCTGGCCGAGACCCATGGACTTGGCCAGCGTCGAGCGCTTTGAGGAATAGTTCGGCGCCGTCATCGGGTACTCGGGAGGCAGGCTCCACTTCGTTCGATATTGATCCGGCGTCAGGCCATAGTGCACGCTGAGATGCCGCTTCAACGATTTGAACGGCTTACCGTCCTCAAGGCAGAAGATGAAATCGGGCGTGATGGATTTCTTGACCGGAACAGCGGCCTTGAGTTCGCTGGCCCGGGGGGCGGGCGACCCATCCGCGAGATGCTTGAGCGAGCTGTAAACCTGGCCAATGAAACCAGGCAGGTCGGCGGCAGGGAGAGAGTTGTTGGCAATATAGGCCGACACAACGCCGGCGGTAACGGACACAATCGGGTCGAGTTCAGTCGTTTGCACCATGGCAACAATCTCTCCGGCAACAGCAAGGTTCGTATGGGGGATTTTTTCAGGAATGGAATCGGCAGAGGTTCTTTGTGGTTTGCCGCCAAGCCTGCCTAGAACAGGCTTTACATAAGTCTTCTTCAAAAACCTCTCCTGTGCCGTGGTTGCAGAGCGCCCCTTGCCATGATTCCACGATGAAATCGAACATGTGGGAAAAATTCACACGTGTCAACTGAGACGCCGGACTCGGGTCGCCCTTGTGGAGACATTTCCCACGCGGTAGGTTCGGCGAGCGTCTTTTGAGGGAGGGACGGTCGATTTCGTGATCAGCTAGTGAAGGACAGGGCGATGGACAGATCAGGGGGGCAAAATCTGGATGGCGCCGGGGTCCAGGGTGCGTTGAACCGGCTGCTTCGTCCGTTGGTGCGGCTGGCGATCCGCTGCGGGGTGACGTTTCCGACCTTCGTCGATCTGCTGCGCCAGCTCTACGTCAATGTCGCCGAGCATGAATTCGCACTGCCCGACAAGCAGCAGACGGACAGCAGGGTCAGCCTGCTGACAGGCGTTCACCGAAAGGAAGTCAGCCGGCTAAGAGGAGCGGGCGCGCCTGTTCGAGTGGTGCCCGAGTCCGTGTCGAGGACCAGCGCCATCGTCGCGCGCTGGCTTGCCGATCCGGCCTTTGTCGATGCCAAAGGGGTGCCGTTGCCTTTGCCGCGCGCGAGCGAGGCCGGAGAGGCTTCCTTTGCCGGCCTGGTGGAGTCGGTGACGCGCGACTTGCGGCCAAGGGCCGTCCTCGACGACTGGCTCGACCGCAAACTCGTCGAGATCGATGAGAAGGACCGTATCGTCCTCCTGGAAAGTGCAATGGTGCCGCGCGAGGACGGCGAGGTCCGGCTCTATTATTTTGCCCGCAATCTCGGCGATCACGCCGCTGCGGCTGTCGAAAACGTCCTCGCCGACAATCCGCCGTTCCTCGAGCGCGCCGTCCATTATGATGGGCTGTCCGAAGAGCTGGCCGGATCGCTGGAGGCCTACAGCCGCAAACTCGCGATCGACATGCTGCTGCACCTGAACAAGCATGCAAACCAGGCTGTCCAGACCGATGCCGGCGGCAACAGCCGGTGGAATTGCGGCGTCTATATCCTCACCGCGGATGGGACGTCGCTGGTTGCCGAAGACGCGCCGCAGCGCAAGGATGACGACGGAGACGCCGCATGAGCCGGAGCCTGACAAGGCGCGGCCTTCTCATGTTGGGAGCCGCCTTGCCGGCGCTGTTGCGCGGCATGGCTGCCGGCGCGGGGGAAGCTTCGAAGGACCAGGGCATCGGCGGCACCGGTTGGACGGCGGGGACCGACAGCGATCAGGGTATTGGCGGCACCGGGATCGTTGGAACCATCCAGCGTTTCGGCAGTATTTTCGTCAACGACGTTCGCGTCGGCTATTCCCCTGACGTGCCGGTATGGATCGACGGCACCCGCGTCACGGCAAGCAGGCTGAAGATAGGGCATGTCGTGCGGGTCGCGGTGATGGTGGTGGGCGGTCGCACGGTCACCCGCGCGATCCACGTGACCAGCGAGGTGGTCGGACCTGTTGATCGCGTGACTGCCGGCTCCTTGTCGATCCTGGGACAACAGGTCGACATTGCTCACCTCCCCAGGCGGTCCAGGATCAGGCCCGGCGATGTCGTCGCCGTCTTCGGCATCCGCCGGCCCGACGGGAAGATCGTCGCCAGCCTGATTGAGGCCAGGCCTGACGAAACGCAGTATCTGGTGCGCGGCCTGGCGATCGCAAAGTCAGGCGCGCTGCTGGTCGGGCGGCTCAAGGTCGGATCGCAATCGTCGAAATTTGCAAACCGGCGCGTCGAAGTGACCCTGGCCAAGGCACCGGACGGATACAAGGTGCTGCATCTGGCGGCGGAAACGCCGATCCCCCACAGCCGCGTCGGCGGCGTCCTTTACGAGACCTTCCTGCAACGTCAGGGGCGACGGCTCAAATCAGGCCTGGGCGTTGCTCTGGACGACCGGACTGACGAACCGAAACCGGCAGGTCTTGTCCGGGCATTCGTCGACGTCCGCTTCGACAGGGAGGGGCATGTTGTCTCGGCATCTCGGCAGGCCGGAAGCGGCCAGTCGCCGGACCAACCCGGCGTACCCGCTCAACGCGCCAGCGGTGATGTCCCGGCCAACGCAGCCACCGGGCCACAGGATGGCGTCGGTGGGCCTGGCGGGACGGGTGGTGTCGGCACACCCGCCGGGCCACCGGGTGGCCCTGGAGCGCCCGGTGGAATGGGTGGCCCCTCGCCCGCCGGCTCGGTCAAGCCGTAGCCGTCGGGCAAGCAGATTTAGGAAAAGAGGCGGCTAGATATCCGCCTTGAAGGTCTGCTTCTGCTGGCCGAGCCCTTCGATGCCGAGTTCCACCACATCGCCGGCCTTCAGGAACACCGGCGGCTTCATGCCGAGGCCAACGCCGGGGGGCGTGCCGGTGGAGATGATGTCGCCGGGGTGCAGCGACATGAACTGGCTGAGATAGGAGACGAGATAGGCGACGCCGTAGACCATGGTCTTGGTCGAGCCGTTCTGCATGGTCTTGCCGTTGACGGTCAGCCACATCTTCAGGTTCTGCGGATCCGGCACCTCGTCCTTGGTGACCAGCCACGGGCCGGTCGGGCCGAACGTGTCGCAGCTCTTGCCCTTGGTCCACTGGCCCTGGCGCTCGGCCTGGAAAGCGCGCTCGGACACGTCATGGGCAACGGCATAGCCGGCGACATAATCCAGCGCCTCGGCCTCGCTGACATATTTCGCCGTTTTGCCGATGATCACGGCGAGCTCGACCTCCCAGTCGGTCTTTTCCGAGCCGCGCGGGATCAGCACGTCGTCGTCCGGGCCGACAATGGCCGAGCTGGCCTTCATGAAGATGATCGGCTCCGGCGGCACGGTGGCGCCGGTTTCGGCGGCGTGGTCGGAATAGTTCAGCCCGATGCAGATGAATTTACCCGTGCCGGCAACGCAGGCGCCGAGCCGCGGCTTGCCGGACACCGCCGGCAGCGACTTCGGATCGAGCTTCGACAACGTCTCGAGCGACGCCGGATCGAGCGCCTTGCCGGCAATGTCGGAGACATGACCTGAAAGATCGCGGATCGTTCCATCCGCATCGAGCAGACCGGGGCGTTCGTTCCCTGTCTCGCCATAGCGCAGCAGTTTCATCTTGCTCTCCAAATTGCGGCCCAAGGCCGTTTTCAAACTCACTCAGCCAAAGCGACGAGGGATCGGGGCGGACTCTGGCTATCGGATCCGACCTAGGGCAAGCCGGACTTTAGGACTGCTCTATCCCGGATCGTCGGATCGAGAATTGCTCAGATCGACCAGCCACCGTCGATATTGTAGGCCTGCCCCGACGTGTAGGTGGCGCCGGCGAGATAGACGGCCAGGTCGGCGATTTCCTCGGGCGTGCCGAGACGGCCCATTGGCTGACGGGCGATGAAGGCGGCGCGGGCGGCCTCATAATCGCCCTGCGCGTGCATGCGATCCTGCAGCGACGGGCTTTCGACGGTGCCGGGGCAGATGGCGTTGCAGCGAATGCCCTTGGCGACATAGTCGGCGGCGATCGCCTTGGTCAGGCCGATCACGGCCGCCTTGGTGACGCCATAGGCGAAGCGGTTGGGCACGCCCTTGCCGGCGCCGGCGACGGAGGACATGTTGATGATCGAGCCGTCGCCGCGCTCCAGCATGCCGGGCAGCACAGCGCGAATGGTACGGATCATGGCGCGGACGTTGAGGTTGAAGGCGAAATCGAGATCGGCATCCTTCATCTCGAGGATCGAGCCGGAATGGACGAAGCCGGCGCAGTTGAACAGCACGTCGACGCGGCCGATTTCGGCAAAGCCCGATGTCACGGCATCATCATTGAGCACATCGAGCTTGCGGGTCTTGATGCCGGATGACTTGGCGAGTTCGGCCAGCATCGCCTCGTTGATGTCGGTGGCATGGACGACGGCGCCTGCCTTGGCGAAGGCCAGCGCGCTCGCCTTGCCGATGCCTTGCGCCGCCGCCGTGACGACAACGACCTTGCCTGCCAGATCCGCCATGCTTTTCTCCTCGGCCCTTGTGCCGCTTTCCCAGGGTTCAGCCCGATTTACTGACGGCCGACCAAGGCGTCCTGTGCCAGACAGGCGCGACTATGCGGCCTGCACGATCCATCAGTTAACGAATAATATATGTTTTTTCTGGTTAAAGAACATGCGTCCGGGCGTCAAGCCCGAACGTGATCACCTTCGCGGCAGTGTGGTGCAAAACAGCCCGCGGCTATTTGGGTCCTTACAGTTCGTCGTCATTGTCGTCCCGGATGACGCCGCCTAGCTGACCCTGCAATTGCCTCAGCACTCGCACAACCATCTCGTCCTGATGAAAGTGGCGGCCGCTCATATCCGCCTGGATACAGGAGGATCCATCGCAGCTGGCTGCGACACTGAAGTAGGCGACTGGGTCTTGGTCGCCTGCATTCAGCAACCACGGGTCGATCCGATCCGGAAGCAGCTTCGACAGCTCGCTTCGAACAAGCGACACGTCGCCAAGCCCCTCAAGAAAATAGCTCTTCACCTATCCCTCTCACTCTGGAGGATACCGAGGCTACGAGTTCACAGCCTAGTCGCCGTAAGGCACCCAGACGTTCTTGACCTCGACGGCACGACGCAGCAAGGCGTCGCCGGCGGTTTCGTCGGACGTCCAGTCAAGGCTGCGGCCATTGCCGGTCCAGACGCGCTTGAGGTTGCCGATGGAATCGGCCTCCGCCTTGGCGCAGGTCTCGGCATCGGCGAACAGCCAGAGCCCGTCGACATCGTCATGCTTGGCCAGAACGCCGGCCAGCTCGGCCGTGCGGCCGGTGACGATGTTGATGGCCCCGGCCGGAACGTCGGAATATTCGATCACCTGGTAGAGATCGGTGGCAAGCAACGGATAGCGCTCGGACGGCACGGCGACCACGGTGTTGCCCATGGCCAGCGCCGGCGCCACCAGCGAGATCAGGCCGAGCAGCGGCGCGCTGTCGGGTGCGACGATGCCGAGGACGCCGACCGGCTCGTGCAGAGCGAGCGTGACGGCGCGGGCCGGCGGCTGATGCACCCTGCCCTCGAACTTGTCGGCAAGGCCGGCATAGAGGAACAGCCGCTCGATGGCCTGTTCCACTTCTTCCCGGGCGGCCTTGGCATTGGCGCCGGTGAGTTCGGTCAGGCGCGCGGCGAACTCGCCGGCACGACCGGACAGATTTTCGGCCAGGTAGTAAAGCACCTGGGAACGGTTGTAGGCGGTCGCCTCCGGCCAGGCCTTGCAGGCGCGGGCGGCGGCAACGGCGTCACGGATATCCTTGCGGCTGCCGAGGCCGACTTCGCCGGCAAGCTTGCCCTTGGCGGTGGCAACGCTGAGCGAATAATTGCCGTCCGGCCGGACCTGCTTGCCGCCGATGAACAGCTTTGCCGTGCGGTCGATGGCGCCGCCATCCGCCTGCTCGACCGGCTGCGCCGAAGATGTCGCCGGGTTGATCACCGGACCAAGCGGCAGTTTGACGGAGAGATATTCGAACATGCCCTCGCGGCCGCCTTCGCGACCAAAACCGCTTTCACGGTAGCCTCCGAAGCCACAAGCGGCGTCGAACATGTTGGTGCCGTTGACCCAGACGACGCCGGCCTTCAGCTGCGGCGCGACATGCAGAGCGAGGTTGATGTTTTCGCTCCACACCGAGGCGGCGAGCCCATAACGCGTGTTGTTGGCAAGCTCGATCGCTTCCTCGGTGTTGCGGAAGGTCATGGTGGCCAGAACCGGGCCGAACACCTCTTCCTGCGCCAATATATTAGCCGGCGCAACACCGGTCGCGAGCGTCGGCAGATGGTAGTAGCCGGAAGACGGCAGCGCGGCATCCGGCTGCCAGCAGACGGCGCCCTGGTTGGCGCCCTCGGCGACCAGGCCTTTGACGCGGTCGAGCTGCGTGGCGTCGACCAGCGGGCCGATGTCGGTGTTCTTGTCGAGCGGGCTGCCGACGCGCAGCCGGCTCATCCTGACCTTGACCTTGGCGATCAAAGCTTCGGCAATGCCTTCCTGCACCAGAAGTCGCGACCCGGCGCAGCAGACCTGGCCCTGGTTGAACCAGATGCCGTCGACCAGACCTTCGACCGCGCTGTCGAGATCGGCGTCCTCGAAGACGATGAAGGCCGATTTGCCGCCAAGCTCCAGTGATATTTTTTTCCCGGAGCCGGCCGTGGCTTTGCGAATCATCTTGCCGACTTCGGAGGAGCCGGTGAAGGCGATCTTCTGGATGCCGGGATGGTTGACGATGGCGACGCCGGCTTCCGGTCCGCCCTGGACGATATTGACGACGCCTTTCGGCACGCCGGCGCGCTCGCAAATTTCAGCAAACAGAATGGCGGTGAGCGGGGTGAATTCGGCCGGCTTCAGCACCACCGTGCAGCCGGCGGCAAGCGCCGGCGCGATCTTCCACGCCAGCATCAAGAGCGGAAAATTCCAAGGAATGATCTGGCCGACGACGCCGACGCCCTTGTGGCCGGGGAAATCCTTGTCCAGAGCTTGCGCCCAGCCGGCGTGGTGAATGAAGTGGCGGATGGCCAGCGGCACGTCGATGTCGCGGCTTTCGCGGATCGGCTTGCCGTTGTCGATTGTCTCAAGCACCGCGAACAGGCGCTGATGACGCTGCATGGCGCGGCCGATGGCGTAGAGCACTTTAGCGCGCTGGTAGCCGGAAGAAGCCGACCATTTCGGCAAGGCCTTGGTGGCTGCGGCAACGGCCGCGTCAATATCGGCGGCGCCGGCATCGGAGATCTTGGCCAGCAGCTTGCCGGAGGACGGCTCGCTGGTGTCAAAAGTCTTGCCGCTCGCAGCCGCCTTCCAGGCACCGTCGATGAACAGCGCCTTGCCGAAATCGCGCACCGCGAGCCATGCATCGGCCTCATTGCGGGCTTCCGGCGCCGGACCGTATTCCATGGCGTGATAGCGTTCGAGGATGTTCATGGCGCGCTCCAGGTAGTTGTCTCGGAAGGCATTCCTTCGCGCCCCCCTCTGTCCTGCCGGACATCTCCCCCACGAGGGGGAGATCGGCCTTCACGCCATGGCGTGGCGGTGATTGGCCGAATAATGCCCGGTCAGATGATGCTCGAGCTGACGCTCAATGTCGGTCAACAGGCTCGAGGCGCCGAAGCGGAACAGATCCGGCTCCAGCCACGGCCGTCCGAGCTCTTCCTTCATCAGCACCAGCCAGTCGAGCGAAGCCTTGGCGGTGGAAATGCCGCCGGCCGGCTTGAAGCCGATGAGAAAGCCGGTCTCTTCGAAATAGGCCCTGATGGCGCGCACCATGGCCAGCCCAACGGGCAGCGTGGCGTTGACGCTTTCCTTGCCGGTCGAGGTCTTGATGAAATCGGCGCCCGCCATCATTGCCACCATCGAAGCCAGCATGACATTGCGCAGCGTGGCAAGGTCGCCGGTGCCCAGAATGACCTTCAAATGCGCATCGCCGCAGGCTTCGCGCATCGAGACGATCTCGTTGTAAAGCTCCTGCCATTTGGCGCCGAAGACCAGGCCGCGCGGGATGACGACGTCGATCTCGTCGGCGCCGTCGCGCACCGAAGCCTCGATCTCCTGCAGGCGCGTCGACAGCGGTGCGAGGCCGTGCGGGAAGGCGGTGGAGACGGCGGCGACATGGATGCCGGTGCCGCGCACCGCGTCAACAGCCGTCGCGACAAAGGGGTGGTAGACGCAGACCGCCGCCGGGCGGATCTTTTCGCCTTCAATGCCGAGGCCCTCGACGATATCGCGGCGGAACGGGTTGATCGCCTTGGCGCACAGACGGCGCACGCGCTCTTCAGTGTCGTTGGAGTTCAGCGTCGTCAGGTCCATGCAGGAGACGGCGCGCAACAGCCATGCCGCCTGGTTGTCGGCCTTGATCGAGCGCCTTTTGGTCAGGCTGGCGACGCGGCGCTCCAGCGCCGAGCGGTTGACACTGCGCACCGATTCCATGAAGCCGAGATCGAGCCGCATGCCGGTGTTGCGGGCAATGCCATGGGTTTGCGGCACGGGCGTGTTGGCGGCGGCGCGCGCGGGTAGCGGCGTAACCTTGGACGCGCCGAGATCGGCTTCGCGGATTGTGCTGCTCATCTCCTGCCCTTTCGCTCGACGATATTACGCCGTGGTGCGTGTCGTTCCTCCGAACCTAGGGTTCGGGGCAACACGCACCGAAGATAGCCCGTGAAGCATCGCTTCACGAGTCCTTCAAACGGTCATAGCGGAAAAAGCCGGCGAAAGCAGCTGAATTTTGACCGCATGGTCAAAAGTCGATGCGAAAGAGTGGCACCGAGGCGCCGGCCGTTCTCAGCCGACGAAAGCGCGCTCGACGACGAAAGTCGAGGGATGGCTGAGCGAACCTTCGTGGAAGCCGAGGCTTTCGGCCAGCTCCTTGACGTCCTTCAGCATATGCATCGAGCCGCAGATCATGATGCGGTCCGTCTCCGGATTGAGCTTCTCGATGCCGAGATCGCTGTAGAACTTGCCGGAGCCGATCAGCGCGGTGATGCGGCCCATGCGGGCCGATTCTTCGCGGGTGGTCGAATTGTAGAGGGTGACACGACCGGTGGTCAGTTCGCCGATCAGCGGATCGCTTTCGAGCGCCGACACCAGCTCCTGGCCATAGACCAGTTCGGCATTGTCGCGGCAGGTGTGGGTCAGGATGAGCTGGTCGAACTTCTCATAGGTGTCGGGGTCGCGCAGCAGGCTGGCGAAGGGAGCAATGCCGGTGCCGGTCGAGATCATGAACAGGCGCTTGGCCGGGGTCAGCGCATCGACGACCAGCGTGCCGGTCGACTTCTGGCGCATGATGACGGTGTCGCCGACCTGGATCTTCTGCAGTTCGGAGGTCAGCGGGCCTTCCGGCACCTTGATCGAGAAGAATTCCAGCTCTTCGTCCCAGGCCGGACTCGCCACCGAATAGGCGCGGTAGACCGGCTTTTCGGCATTGGGCAGGCCGATCATGACGAACTCGCCGGAGCGGAAGCGCAGCGACTGCGGACGGGTGATGCGAAACGAGAACAGGCGGTCGGTGTAGTGCTTCACCGACACCACGGTTTCGGCATAGACATTGGCCGGAATCGGGAACTGCAGCGGACGGGCGCCGGCGGTGTTGAATGCGGATGTGGTGTTCATCAAATCCAACTCTGTCTTGCCCGTCACGTATGCGGGCGCCAAACCATTTCCTGCGCGCCCGGACCATTCAGGTCCCGGCGTGCCGTTCACACACTCCAAAGCGGTAAGCTCTTGTGTCCGAAATTTATTAGTATACAAACGATATTTGTGTCAAGATACCGCGCTAAAACAGCTTTCCAAACTGCGGCACATTCGTAGTCCTGTCATTTCGGGTTTCGACAATGAAAGAGAATTTTTCGGTGCAACAGCCGGATTCCCTGGGTAACGTCGTTGCCGGCATCGATGTCGGCGGAACGTTTACCGACCTCATTTTGATCGACGGAAAAGACGGCGGAAAGGTGCATATCGCCAAGACGCCGACCACGGTCGACAACCAGGCTTTCGGCGTGGTTTCAGCGCTTGGCGCCACCGGCTTTGCCATCGACGGCATCGACCTTATCGTGCACGGCACGACCACCACCACCAATGCGGTGCTGGAACGCCGGCTGGCGAAAACCGGCATGATCACCACAAGGGGATTTCGCGACGTGATCGAGCTTGGCCGCCGCACACGGCCACAGCCCTACGGCATGACCGGCACGTTCGTGCCGATCATCCCGCGCGATCTCCGGCTCGAAGTGTCGGAGCGCGTCGAGGCCTCGGGCGCTGTACGCACGCCGCTCGACGAGGCCGAGATGCGCGACGCCGTGAAGGCGCTGATCGCGGCAGGCTGCGAATCCCTGGTTATCCACTTCCTGCACTCCTACGCCAACCCCGGGCATGAGCGGCGCGCCGCCGAGATTGCCGCCGATCTCTGGCCGAACGGCTACATCACCACTGGCCACGCGCTGTTGTCGGAAGCGCGTGAATTCGAGCGCGGTGTGACCGCCGCGGTCAACGCCTCGGTACAGCCGATCCTCGAGCGCTATGTCGAGCGGCTGCGCAAGGAACTGGCGGCCAAAGGTTACGCCCGCGACTTCCTGATCATGAACGGCAATGGCGGCATGATCTCGGCCCGCTTCGTCACTCGCGAATCGGCCAAGACCGTGATGTCGGGCCCTGCGTCAGGGGTCATCGCGGCCGCCTATACCGGCAAGCGCGCCGGCTTCGAAAACCTCGTCACCTACGACATGGGCGGCACCTCGACCGACGTGGCGCTGATCCGCAACGCCGAGCCCGCCGTCTCGAACGAAATCGAGATCGAATATGCGATGCCGATTCACGTGCCGATGGTGGCGGTGCACACCGTCGGCGCCGGCGGCGGCTCGATCGCCCGCGTCGATGCGGCTGGGCTGATCCAGATCGGCCCGGAAAGTGCCGGTGCCAATCCCGGCCCGATCTGCTATGGCCGCGGCGGACTGGAGCCGACCATCACCGATGCCAATCTGGTGCTTGGACGGCTGGCGCCGAAGAAACTGCTGGCGGTTGAAAACCCGGTCACGGTCGAGCGCGTCACCGGGATCTTCGAAGAAAAAATCGGCAAGGCCACCGGGCTCTCCGGCGTCGAGGCGGCGGGCGCAATCCTGCGGCTCGGCAACATGAAGATGGCCGGCGCCATCCGCATGGTTTCGGTGTCGCGCGGCCACGATCCACGCGATTTCGCGCTGTTTGCCTTTGGCGGCGCCGGGCCGCTGCACGCCTCCGCGCTGGCGCGCGAACTCGGTCTGCCCCGCGTGCTGGTGCCGGCGCGTCCGGGCATCACCAACGCGCTCGGCTGCGTCGTCGCCGATCTGCGCCACGACTTCGTCAACACCATCAACCAGCCGGTCGCCGTGCTCGATGAAGCCAGGCTTCGCGAAGTGCTGGAACGGCACCGCAGCGAAGGCGAGGAACTGATCGGCAAGGAAGCAGTGAAGCCGGAGACGATCCGCGTCACCCATTCCGCCGACATGCAGTTCGTCGGCCAGACCCACATCATCAACGTGGCGCTGCCGTCGTCGTCGGTGACACGGCAAGAGCTGCAGGCACTGTTCGAAAAGGCCTATTTCGCCCGCTTCAAGGTTGAACTGCCGGAGATCCGCGCCAATCTCGTCAATCTCAACACCTCGGTGACGGGCGTGCGGCCCGCAATCGATCTGTCACGCCTGATCGACCCGGCGGGGCGCGCCAGGACGCTTGGCGAGGCGCTGCGCGAGACAAGGCCTGTCTGGTATGCCGGGCGCTGGCACGACACGCCTATCTACGCACGCGAAAAGCTGCCGCTCGATGCCGTCATCGAGGGACCGGCGATCCTCGAACAGATGGACGCCACCACCGTGCTTGAACCCGGCGACCGCGCACGATCGGACGCCGATGGCAACATCATCATCGACATCGGCGAGGCCTGAGATGCAAAAGCTCGACGCCATCACGCTTTCCGTCCTCCAGGCAGCCCTACAGCAGGTCTGCGACGAGATGGACCTGACCTTTTCGCGCGCCGCCTTCTCGCCTGTCATTGCCGAGGCCAATGACCGCTCCGACGGCATCTATTCCGCCGTCGACGGATCGCTGATCGCGCAAGGCAGCCAGGGTCTGCCGGTGTTTGTCGGCGTCATGCAGTATTCAACCAAAACGGTGATCGAGATGATTGCCGACGGCCGCTGCCTGGCGCCGGAGCCGGGCGACATCTACATCGTCAACGATCCCTATCTCGGCGGCACGCATCTGATGGATGTCCGCTTTGCCATGCCGGTCTATCGCGACGGCAAGATATTTTGCTGGCTATCGAACACAGGGCACTGGCCCGACATCGGTGGCTCGGTGCCGGGTGGGTTCTCTGCGTCCGCCACCGCCGTCGAACAGGAAGGGCTGCGGCTGCCGCCGGTCAAGCTGTTCAAGAAGGGCGTGCTCGACACCGAAATCTACGCCATCATCTGTTCCAACATTCGCGTCGCCGACCAGCGTATCGGCGATATCCGAGCACAGGCGGCCGCACTGCTGATCGGCCAGGACCGACTCAACGGAATCCTCGATCGTTACGGCGACGAAACTGTCGTCGAGGCGATCGCCGAGCTGCGCCGCCGCGCCGCCGAACAGATGCGCGCCAACATTGCCGCCATTCCCGACGGCACCTACCGCTCGACGGCCTTTGTCGATTCCGACGGGGTGGTCAACGAGCCGCTGACCATCGCACTTGCGGTGGAGAAGAAGGGCGACACGCTGACCTTCGATTTCGCCGGCTCATCAAAGCCCTGCGCCGGACCGATGAACAGCGTGCTGGCGACGACGCTGTCGTCGGTCTATCTCGCCATGCGCCATATTTTCCCTGATGTGCCGATCAGCGCCGGGGCTTTCGAGCCACTGATCGTCAAGCGGCCGGAAGGCACCTTCCTCGACGCGAAATATCCACGCCCGGTGTCAGGCTGTGCGGCGGAAGTCTCGCAGCGTATCGCCGAAGCCGTGTTCGCGGCGATGGTGCAGGCTCTGCCGGAGAAGGTGACGGCGGCGCCCGCAGGCTCGAGCGGCAATTTCGCGCTGGGCGGCAACGACCCGGCGCGCGGCCGCGACTATGTGATGTACCAGATCTCCGGCGGCGGCTATGGCGGCAATTCCGGCCATGACGGGCTGACCAATGGCTGCTCGACCATCGGCATTTCGAAATCGCCGCCGGTCGAGATCATGGAGCAGGCCTTTCCCGTGCTCTACCGCCACTACGCCTTGCGCGAAGGCTCCGGCGGCGCCGGCAAGCAGCGCGGCGGCTTTGGCCTCGCCTATGAGGTCGAGATCCTGCGCGGCGAGGCGCGCGCGTCCTTCGTCATGGACCATGGCCGCTTCGGCCCGCAAGGTGCGCTCGGCGGCAAGGACGGCGCCCCCAACACGGTGACCGTGTTCCGCGGCGGCGAGGAACATGTGCCGCCGCACCTCTCCAAGGAACAGGACATCGCGCTCAAGGCCGGCGACCGTGTGCGCGTCGGCACGCCGGGCGGCGGCGGCTATGGCGATCCCTCCCAGCGCGATCCAAAACTGGTCGCCGAGGACGTCAGGCTTGGCTACTACACGGCAGAGCAAGCCAAGGACCTGTTCGAGGCCAAATGAGCTCCACGGCCTGGCGCCGTCGAGAGCTCGCGCATCCAATCATCAAGTCTGCAGCTTGGCCTTCAACGCGTCGGCGAATTTCTGCGCGATCTTCTTGAACCCGGCCGGGTCGGGATGCAGCTCATTGGCCCAGTCGGCCGGTTTCAGCGTGCCTTGCGTGTCGATCAGGTGGAAATTGTTGGCGGGCACGTCGGCCAGACGCTTCACCACGTCGCGGAACGCCGCCAGCGTGTCGTGAACGATGACCGTGCCCTTGGCCACCGACCAGTTGCAGAAATCGAGCGACGGTTTCAGCCACGGGCCGACGCAGGACGGATGCGCGCCGTTCGGGATCGGAAAATCATAGCAATGGCCGAAGATCGGCACGCCGGGTGCGACCCGGTCGCGCAGCGCGAACAGGTCGAGATAGCAGGCCTCGACCATGCCGAGCGCCTTGGTGAAGCGGTCCTTGTTCAGCCCGGCGGCATGGCCGTCGTTGAAGTCGAGGAAGATGCAGAACTGGTCGCCGGCAATGTCGTTGCCGCCGGCCGAGAACAGGATGGCGTCGGGCTTGCCGTCCAGCCAGTTCGCCTTGTTGCGTAAGGCTGAAATCATGCGTTGCTGCTTGGGCAGCGACATCTCGTCGGTCGCCGCATCGCCATGATGGGCGAGGTTGAGGATGGTCGGCGGCATCGGGCCGATCCGGCGCAGCTGCGCGATCACGTCGGTGTCGACGAAGGGAAACCCGTTGCCGGTCAGCGGATAGTCGAACCAGGAATCGCCCTGTGCCAGCATCACCAGCGGACGGTTGGCGACCGCCGCTTCAAGATTGCCCGCACTTTCCCTTGCGGTTTCCAGCCGCTCGATGTTGGCCTGGTGGGCCTTGATGCGCTTGGCGATGTCGTCGTCGATGCGCCGTTGCGCGGCTTCCTGCACGAATTCCTGCTGGCCGTCCATCAAGGTCCTCCCGAAACCGTCTGCGACGAGCTTAACATCCGCCAATGCGTCTGATCGATCTGTAATTTAGCTCACGTTGAGATTAGCCGCGCCGTGATCGCCGCAGAGCATGTCGTTTCCGTCTCCGCCGTGCCGCTCAAAGACAATAGACTTCTGGCATCAACGGGGAACCAGAACATGCGTCTTTTCGGTCGTTTCGTGCTTGCCGCTTCCGCCGCTCTGCTGCTTGCCACAGGTGCTGCCTCTGCCGAGAAACTCAGGATCGGCACCGAGGGCGCCTATCCGCCCTTCAACTATGCCAATTCGGACGGTACGCTGGGCGGGTTCGACATCGACCTCGGCAAAGCGCTGTGCGCCGAGATGAAGGCCGAGTGCGAATTCTCCGTGCAGGATTTCGATGGTTCGATACCGGCGCTGCAGGCCGGCAAGTTCGATGCCATCATCAACATCACCATCACGCCCGAGCGCGCCGAAAAGGTGGAGTTCACGCATAAATATTATCAGACGCCGCCAGCCATCGCCGTGCCGAAGGATTCGACCATTGCCGGAACGTCGCCGGACGATCTGAAGGGCAAGGTGCTGGGCGTGCAGAGCGCGACCATCCACCAGAATTTCGCCGAGACGAAATATTCGGGCTCGACCGTGAAGGCCTATCCGACCGGCGACGACGCCCGCACCGACATGGCCAATGGCCGCCTCGATGCGATGATGGACGGCTCGATCATCCTGACCGAGTGGCTGAAGAAGCCCGACGGCGCTTGCTGCAAATTGCTCGGCACGCTGACGGCAGACCCGGCCATTCACGGACCCGGCGTCGGCATCGCGCTGCAGAAAGGCAACAAGGAACTGGCCGACAAGTTCAATGCCGCCATCGACGCCCTGCGTGCCAATGGCAAGTACAAGGAAATCAACGACAAATACTTCTCGTTCGACGTCTACGGAAGTTAATTTCCTCCCAAGCCTGACCTCGGCAGCGCCGTCCGGCGCTGCCGTTTTTCTTTGATGACGGAGAAGTTTCTTGGTTGAGCGGCGCTCCCCTTTCTACAACAGCATCGTTGGGCTCGGCGCCACGATGGGCCGGGTCGGCGGCAATTTCGTTTCGGCCAAATATTATTCCGGCATTGCCGACGAGCACCTGAACACCCGCAAGAATGTCGGCGTGCAGGACCTCAGCACCATGGGCAAGATGGACATCAAGGGGCCGGAAGCCGAGGCGCTGGTCAACCACGTCATCGTGAATGATGCGGCTGCGATGAAGCCGGGACAGGTGCGTTATTCCACCGTCTGCCGCGAGGATGGCGGCATCATGGATGATCTCACCGTGTTCCGGTTGGGGCCGGAGCATTTCATGCTGGTGACCGGTTCGGTCAACCGGCTGAAGATGCTGCCCTGGCTGCAGCAGCATGCGCAGGGTCGCAAGGCCTATGTCACCGACATCACCGCGGCCGTCGCCTTCCCGACCATACAGGGGCCGCGTTCGCGCGCGCTGCTCAAGGCGCTGGTGTCGGACGCCGATCTGGACGGGCTGAAGCGCTGGGCGTTCACCGCAGGGCGGATCGGCGAGACCAAGGTGCTGATCTCGCGCACCGGCGTGACCGGCGAGCTCGGCTTCGAGCTGTTCGTGCCGGCCGACGAGGCGACTTCCGTCTGGGATGCGCTGATGCGGACCGGCGCCGATTTTGGCTTGAAGCCATACGGCGTGCTGGCGATGTTCACGCTCGGCCTGGAAAAGGCCTATCCGGCGCATGGCATCGACATGGACGAGAGCCGCACGCCGTTCCATGTCGGCCTCGACCGCTGGATCAAATTCGACAAGGGCGATTTCATTGGCCGCGAGGCGCTGCTCAAGGTGCGCGACAAGGGGCTCGACGAGCGCTGGGCCGGATTGATCCTCGACGGCGACAGACCGGCCGCGACGGATGCCAGGGTTTTCGCCGATGGCGAGGATGCCGGCGTCGTCACCTACAGCGATCACGGCTATTCCTTAGGCAAGGTGCTGGCGACGGCACATTTGCGGCTGCCGTTCACCGCCATCGGCACGGAACTCAGCATCGACATTGACGGCAGGCTGACCCGCGCGGTGGTGGCGCCGATGCCATTCTTCGATCCCGAAGGCGCTCGGCTGCGGGCCTGAAATTTCTTTGTTTGACGCAATTCCCAAGGGAAAGCGCTACGCGCTTTTCCTGGAATTGCTCAGGCCAACTTCGCCAACAGCCTCATAAAGGTCGCCGCCTCCTTGGCCGTCAGCGGCGCCAGCGTTTCCTGGGTTATGGCGCGGGCCAACGGGATCAGCCGCTCGATCGCCTCGCGTCCCTCCGGCGTCAGATTGACCAGCAGTCGGCGCTTGTCGACCTCGTGCTTGGTGAGATCGACCAGGCCGCGTGCTTTCAGCCGGTCGATGACGCCCTTGACCGTCGCCGCATCCATGGCGATCAGCGTGCCCAATTGGTTCTGCGAGGTCTCGCCGACATCGTGCAGCTTGGCGAGCGCTGCAAATTGCGGCGGCGTCAGGTCGCCGATCTGCGAGGCAAAGATCGAGACATGGCGCTGATGCGCCTTGCGCAGGATGAAGCCGACCTGCTCCTGCAGGCGATAATCATTATCGTCAGGCTCTTCGGCCTCGACCAGCTTCAGAAGATTGTCCCCGCCGCTCATCGCAAGCCGTCCCAGGCCTTGATATCGCCGACTGCCAGGCCACCCATGCGGTCATGCACGCGCGGACCGCAGCTCATCGCCAGGCAAAACAGGATTTCGTCGGGGCGCGGCCCGTCGCTGAGGCCGACCTCCATGGCGTCGAAATGGCTGCGGACATAGGCAGCGTTGGTGTGGCCGAGCGGCACGTCGAGCCGCGAGCCGAAGGCGCCTACCTTGGTTGCCGACGGCACGATCGCCTTGGCGTCGCCAAGCCGCTCGCGCATGGCGTAGCCGCCCGGCACATGCCAGAGCGCGCCATGTTCGAGCTCACCCGAAGAGCCGACAATGGTACCCTTGCCGTAGGCGTCGATCTGCTTGATGTCGCCGCCCAATGCGGCAATGAGCTTGTCGGTGAGCAGCAGCCCGAGCGGCTTCAGATCGTCCATGGCGCTCTGCAGTTCTTCAACATAGCGGCCAGCGAACGGGTTCTTCACCAGCGCCACGGCGGCGGCGCGGCGGCGCGGCGCGGCCGGGGCCGGCCCGCCATCGTGAAAGATCTCTTCGGTCAGAACCGCGATCTTGCGGATCGGAAACTCAGGCATGCGCAATTTCCTTCCCTGGACTTTTGTTGGGCGCGGCAAGCGCCATGGAACCACTGATGCGGGCTTCCCCGCCAAGAAACAACGCCGATGCGGCGATCAGGCCGCGCCGGCGAAAATCTTCGGCGACGGCAAGGCCATTGTCCAGCGCCCGCTCCACGTCGCCACGGGCAAGCGTGCCGACGGCTTGTGTCACCAGCCGCGCGCCGAGATCGCTGTCGGGCGCAAGATCCTGTGCCGGAACGCGCTTGATGGCAGGATTGCCGGGCAGGTCGACGGCGTTGGCAATGAGCGTCGCCGCCGCATCGGCCTCGGCGCCGGTGCGCGCCAACACGGTGACGGCGTCGGCGATGCCCAGCGAAAACGAGCGGCCACGCCAGCCGCTGGTGGCGACGCCGCCCACACCGTCTGCTGAGCGAATGGTGATGCAGTCAGCCATACCGTTGCCGGTGCCGGCGATCGCCAGGTTCATCGCCTGGCCATTGCCGATATGAAGCGCGCTGTCGCCGCCATTGTTGACATAGGCGCGGTCGAGCTTGCGGCCGGCAAGCAGCGCGGCGAGCATTTCGTCGGCTACCGATCCTGCAACGGCGGCCATCGGCGTGATGAAGCATTCCGCCAGGGGGATGACGGCTGCTTCCATGCGGCGCGCCGTCGGGCCGGCGAAGCTGCGTGGCGCCAGGAAAAATGCCGGGAGCCGCAATTCGGGAAGCTCCTCGACCAACTCGATCAGGATCGTCTGGAAGCGCGCGACGGCCTGGTCGTAGGCGGCACGACACTCCTCCGCCTCGCCAAAGGCCTCGACGATCAGGTCGATCGGCCCGTGGTTGAGGTGCAGCCGCTTGCCGTCCTGCAGCCAGTTGACTTGCGGGCCTTGCATCACCCGGCCCCGTTCGAGCCGGAGCGGCGCAACTGCGCCAGCGGCGGCCACGGATTCTGGGCCTCGGCGCCGGTGCTGCGGCGGGGATTGAGGTATTCGCCACCCTTGGCGACAATGTCCTCGACACTGCGGATCTCGGCCTCGTAACCGCCCAGCCTGACATAGTCGTCGCGGCGCAGCGTGAACTCGATCGGCGCCACCAGCGCCGGCGTCGGCACATAGCCGAAAGCGCCTTCCGGGACGCGGGTGACGTCGACCATCAGGGTGATGCCGCCGCCCGGCCAGACATAGACCGGCGCGCCGCCGACGGTCACATAGGTCTTCAGGCCTTGCACCGAGCGGGTAAGATTGACCGGGTTTTCGGTGACGCCGGCGCGCAACGAACCGCCGGCGCCGCCGATGAACAGCACGGTGCAGAGCGCCGGCTCGCAATTGTCCTCGATCAGGCCGACCGACTTCTGCAGCCGGTCCGGGAACGGTTTTTCCACCGGCTTCAGCTCGTCGTCGAGTTCGTAATAGGCGAACTGCTCGCCCGTGGTCGACACCATCAGCAGCGACAGGCCTGGGCGAGCGCCTTTCTTGGCGTTCCATTCGCCGAGGATCGACAGCGGGTCTGAAATCGAGGTTCCGCCCCAACCGAGGCCAGGCTCGGAAACCTTGAAGTAACGGCCCGGCGTCGAGCGGCGGCCGATGATTTTGATGCCGGTATCCTGCCAGCCCAGCACCTTGCCGGCCTGATGCTCCGAGACAACGCCAGTGATGTGATCGTCGACCACGACCACCTCGTCGACCAGGCCGCGCCATTGCGTGGCGAACATGCCGATGGTGGCTGAGCCGCAGCCGACCCGCATGCGGTGTTCCTGCTTGCCGTCGATGACAGGCGGTTTGCCGGCTTCGACGATGATGGTGGCGCCGCCGTCGATGGTAAGTTCGACCGGCTTGCGGTTGCACAGATTGAGCATCGCGTCGCAGGTGGCGCGTCCCTCCGACTTGGAGCCGCCGGTCAGATGATGCACACCGCCCAGCGACAGCATCTGCGAGCCGTACTCACCTGTCGTGACATGGCCGATCGCCTCGCCTTGCGAGCGCACGATTGCCGTTTCGGGACCGAGATGGCGATCGGTGTCGATCTTCACCTTGACGCCGCAGTAAGAGAAGATCCCTTCGGTGACGACGGTGACGAGATCGACGCCTTCGACTTCCTGGCTGACGATGAAGGGCGCCGGCTTGTAGTCGGGATAGGTGGTGCCGGCGCCGATTGCGGTGACGAAGCGGCGGCCGGTGTTGACCAGTTCGCCGTCCCATTGCTCGCCTTCGGCCGTGAACGGCACGACAGCGCCGCCGCTCTCGGCGGCATGATCGAGAATGGTCAGCGGGTCCATGCGCACGATGCGGCCGCCCGAATTGCCGTAGCGGTCGCAGGCGCCGGTGCGCCCATCGGCGATGTAGCACATGACCGGACAGGCATCGCAGCGGATCTTTTCCGCCACCAGCTTTTCGCCGGGATCATGGGTTTCGAAGCGTTCGGCAAGCTCGCTCATGCGCGTGCCTCCTTGTCGCGGATCGCGGCGCGGATGCGCGTCGGCGTCGCCGGAACCTTGGTGATGAGAACGCCGGTGGCGTGGCGGATGGCGTTGAGGATCGCGGGAGCGGTCGGGATCAGCACGTGTTCGCCCAGGCCCTTGGCGCCGAACGGTCCCTCCGGATCGGGAACCTCGATCAATATGTGCTTGATCTCAGGCACATCGCCGATGGTCGGGATGAGATAGTCGTGCAGATTCTCGGTGCGGCCGGGGATGTATTCCTCCATCAGCGCCATGCCGATGCCTTGCGCGATGCCGCCTTCGATCTGGCCTTCGACCAGCAGCGGGTTGATCGCCTTGCCGACATCGTGCGCGGCGGTGATCTTGATCAGCTTCACCGTACCCAACTTGAGATCGACCTCGAGTTCGGCGATCTGCGCGCCATAGCCATAGAGCGCGTAGGGCTTGCCCTGGCCCTTGGCATCGAGCGGCAGCGTCGGCGGATCGTAGGTTTCCTCGGCGCGGAAGACGAAACCGTCAGCATCGACATCGAGAGCGGCGAGATCGATGCGGCGGGTCGCTTCACCCTCGCGGATGACGATCGCCGGACCGTCCAATTGCAGGGCCGCGTTCTCCGAGACATTGGCAAAACGCAGGATTTTTTCGCGCAAGGCGCGCCCGGACTTCTCGGCCGCCTTGCCGGTTACAAAAGTCTGGCGCGAGGCCGATGTTTTGCCGGCGTCGGGGCTGATCGCCGTATCGGCGCTCTTCAGCTTGAATTTTTCCAGCGGCAGGCCGAGGGCGTCTGCGCAGATCTGGGTGATGACGGTGTTGGAGCCTTGGCCGATATCTACGGCGCCCTGATGCAGGATGACCTCGCCTAGGGGTGAGATACCGACCCTGATGGTCGATGGATTGGGCAGCGAAGTGTTGCCGCAGCCATACCAGCAGGACGCCACACCGACGCCGCGCTTTTTGCTCGTATTGGAGGAATTGAATGTATCTGCGTCGGCCGTCGCGCGCGCCCAATGGGGCCGCAAGGCGTCGAGGCATTCGAAAATACCGACGCCCGACTCCAGCCTCTGCCCGGTAACCGTTTCGGATCCGTTCCGAAGGCAGTTTTTCAAGCGAAAATCGAGCCGGTCCATGCCGAGCTTGCCGGCGAGCTCATCATAGAGCGTTTCCTGCATGATCGTCGCCTGCGGCACGCCAAAGCCGCGGAAGGCGCCGGAGATCGGCCCATGGGTGTGAATGGCGCGGCCTTCGGCGCGGTAGTTCGGCGTCGCATAAGGGCCGGAAGCATGCACGGGTACGCGGTTGGCGACGGTCGGGCCCCAGCTGGCATAGGCGCCGGTGTTGAAATCGCCGGTGAAGACCATGCCCATGACATGGCCGTCGGCGTCGGCACCGATGGTCGCCCTCATCTCGGAGGGATGGCGCTTGGTGGTCGACATCATGGATTCGTTGCGGGTGTAGGCGAGCGCTGCCGGCCGTCCCGTCTTCAGCGCCACGAGGCCAATCAGCGGCTGCAGCGAGACATCCAGCTTGGAACCGAAGCCTCCTCCGGTCGCGGTCGGCACGATGCGAACCTTGTCGACGGCAAGGCCGAGCACCTTGGCCGTGTCGTCGCGGTCCATGTAAGGCGCCTGCGTGCAGGCGACGACGACCAGCGTATCGCCATCCATATAGGCATGGCCGGCTTCCGGCTCGATATAGGCGTGCTCGACATAGGAGGTGTCGATGGCACCGGACGCAGTGACTGCCGAGCCCGCAAGCGCCGCCTCGGGGTCGCCGCGCTCGACAAAACCCTTGGTCAAAAGATTGTCCGGGCGGTTCGCATGGATCAGCGCCGCACCATCGGCCTGCGCATCGCCAGGCAGCAGAAAATGCGGCAGCTCGGTCCAGCGGACCGGGAAATCCGACAAGTCGAGATCGAGCATCGCCTCGCGCTCGCCGGCGACCAGCGCCACGGCCTCGCCGCGCAGCCGGGCAAAGCCTTCGGCCAGTGCCGGCTGGTCGGCAAACGGACCGATGACGCCGAAACAGTTCTTTCCCGGAATGTCGGCGGCGGTGAAGACACCGGCGATGCCGGGATGCGTCTTCACCCAGCTGTCGAGATCACCGAAAGCAAAGCCGGCGTGATAGTGCGGCGAGCGCACCACCAGCACCGCCAGCGCATCGGCCGGGAAGGAATCGCCGCCGAACTTTTCGCCGCCGGTTACCTTTGGCACGCCATCGAGCCGGACAGGGGAGGCGCCGATCGCATGGCCCGATTGCGGCAGGCGGAAATCGAGGCTGGCCGCCTGCAAGGAAGCATCCATCACCGCCGCGATGATCTTTCTGTAGCCGGTGCAGCGGCAAAGGATGCCGCCCAGCGCATCCTGCACCTCGACCTCGGTCGGATTGGGGTTGCTGTCGAGCAACGCCGTCGCCGCGACCAGCAGCGCCGGCGTGCAGATACCGCATTGCGCCGCGCCATGCGCCAGGAACGACGCCTGCAGCGCCGACAGGCGGCCATTGGCAAGGCCTTCAACGGTCGTCACCGATGTCCCGGCTGCCGAGGCCGCCGGCATCAGGCAGGCGCAGACGGCGTCGCCGTCGACCAGCACCGTGCAGACGCCGCAATCGCCGGCGTCGCAGCCGACCTTGGTGCCGGTCAGCTGCAATTCGTCACGCAACACCTGCGACAGCCGGCGCAGCGGCGGCACATTGACCGAGACGGCGGCGCCATTGACTGCGAAAGCGATATCCGAACGCTCGACGCCGAAGCCGGACACGAGGTCTGGCAGAGCTTCAATCACCTCGGACCGGACCTGGCTCATGCCGCCACCATGCTGTTGTCGTTCGTCAGCCCGCAGGCTCCCAGCACGGCGCGGGCGACAAGCTCGCGCGCCGCATCGAGCCGGTATTCGGCGCTGCCGCGCACATCGGCGATCGGCGACAGCTCGGTCATCGGCGCCGACAGGACCGCGTCGGCAAGTGCCGGGCCGGCAGGCTTGCCGCGCAGCGCGGCTTCGACATCGGCTAGCCGCCTGGCGACAGCCGAGCATGAGCCGACGGAGACGGCCGCTTCTCTGACCGTGCCGTTTTCGACAACGAGGCGGGCTGCGACCATTGCGATGGAAATGACGAGATAGCGCCGCGCACCAAGTTTCACGAAAGCCGACGTGCCGGAGGCCGCGCGCTTAGGGATGCGGATGGCGGTGACCATTTCGCCGAGCAGCAGCGCGGTGCGGCGGTTGCCGAGAATGAAATCCGGCAAGGGCAGATAACGTGTTGCGGCCACTGAGCGCAGTTCGACCTCGGCGTCCAGCACCAGCAGGCCAGGCACGCCATCGGCGGCAGGCGAGGCGTTGCAAAGATTGCCGGCGATGGAGGCGACATTCTGGATCTGCAGGGAGCCGACCTCGCGCGCAGCCTGCTTCAGCGCATCGAACGCCGCCGGCAAGGGATGGCGGACGAGATCTGTCCAGGTGGTGCGGGCGCCGATCACCCAGTGGGTTTCGGTCTCGGCGATGCCGCGCAGGCAAGCCAGGCCATTGATGTCGAGAACATTGTCGCGGAACGGCTTGGCGCCTTGCGCCGGATAGAAGTCGGTGCCGCCGGCAAGCACGCGCCAGGCGCCCTCGCCGAGCAAAGCGAGCGCCTCGTCCAGCGTGGTGGGTTTCGCGTAACGGATCACGCCCTACCTTCCAAAGAAATCGGCCTTCCCAAAAAGTGGGGTCTTCCCGAAACCCCCGCCAGTGTTCAATCTGGCCAAATTCATTCGTATGCAAATGATATCAAGCTGGCAGGAATTGTCAAAGCCGGAGTTTGCGGGAAGCTGGTCGCCACGGATTTGTTACGTGCCCAGAGGTTGACGCAGGCCGCCATCTGGTCAAGTTTCTGCATCCGGTCGCATCCGCGGCGTTTTTCACTCGATCCCCGCTCGAGACGAAGAAGAGGAGAGGCGCCATGGCCGACGAAGCGCTTGTTGTCATCGACCTGCAGAACGACTTCTGCCCAGGCGGCGCGCTGGCGGTGGCCGGCGGCGACGAGATCGTGCCGCTGGTCAACGATCTGATCCGGCACGCCGGGCATGTCGTGCTGACGCAGGACTGGCACCCGGCCGGACATTCGAGCTTTGCCTCCAGCCATCCGGGGGCACAGCCTTTCAGCGCCATCGAAATGCCCTATGGACCGCAGACCCTGTGGCCCGACCATTGCATCCAGGGCAGCCTTGGTTCGGACTTTCACTCCGGCCTTGCCTGGACCAAGGCCGAGCTGGTGATCCGCAAGGGATTTCGCCCTGCGATCGACAGCTACTCCGCCTTCTTCGAAAACGACCAGAAGACGTCGACCGGGCTCGCCGGCTACCTCAAGGAGCGCGGTATCGACACTGTGACCCTGGTCGGCCTGGCGACCGATTTCTGTGTCGCCTTCTCGGCGCTCGACGCGGTCAAGCAAGGCTTCAAGACGACGGTGCGGCTCGACGCCTGCCGCGGCATCGACCTCAACGGTTCGGTCGAGGCGATGCTGAAGCGGATGCGCGACGCCGGGGTGAGGCTCGAAGACCCGACTGCGGACTGAGCCGTGAGGTTTGGAGGGAGCTGTACACAGTCAGGGGCGATTCTCGCGGCAGGTGTTGTCTGCTCCGTCCTGTCCCCGCAACTGGCCTTTGCAGCCGACAGCAGCGAATTACCTGGTGCTGCGATGTCCCTGTGGTGGGGGCTGCCGTTTGCCGGGCTGCTGCTGTCGATCGCCACCGGACCGCTGCTGTTCCACCATGTCTGGGAGCATCACTACGGCAAGATCGCCGCCGCCTGGGCAGCACTTGTGGTGGTGCCGCTGGCGATCGCCTTCGGCATGTCTTTGGCGAGCGAGGCCGTGCTGCACACGCTGATCACCGAATATATGTCGTTCATCATCCTTTTGTTCGCGCTCTACACGATTTCGGGCGGCATCCTGCTTGCCGGCAACATCCACGGCACGCCACTGGTCAATGCCGGGCTGCTGCTTGTCGGCGCGATGCTGGCCTCGGTGATCGGCACCACCGGCGCCTCGATGATCCTCATCCGGCCGGTGCTGCGCGCCAATGACAACCGGCCGTTCAACGCCCATGTCGTCATCTTTTTCATTTTCCTCGTCTCCAACATCGGCGGCTCGCTGACACCGCTCGGCGACCCGCCATTGTTCGTCGGCTTCCTGCGTGGCGTCGACTTCTTCTGGACGACGGCAAACCTCTGGCGCGAGACGCTGTTCACCGGCGGCCTGGTGCTGATTGTCTTCCTGGCCATCGACATCGTGCTGCATCGCCGCGAAGGCGGCGCGCCGAAAATCAAGGACTCGACGCCGGATACGAAGGTGCGAATTCGCGGCCTCGCCAATCTGCCGCTGCTGGCCGGCGTCATCGGCGCGATCCTGCTGTCGGCGGCGTGGAAGCCTGGCGTGAGTTTCTCCATCCTCGGCGTCAGCCTCGAACTGCAGAACCTGGTGCGTGACGCCATCATCCTGGTGCTCGCCGGGCTGTCGCTTGTCGTCTCCTACAAAAGCCATCGCGAGGCCAACGGCTTCACCTGGGGGCCGATCACGGAGGTGGCAAAACTGTTTGCCGGCATCTTCGTCTGCATCGTACCGGTCATCGCCATCCTGCGCGCCGGCCATGATGGCGCGCTGGCGCCTTTGGTCGCACTGGTGACCTCGCCCACCGGCCAGCCCAACGACCTCGCCTATTTCTGGCTGACCGGCGCACTGTCGTCCTTCCTCGACAACGCCCCGACCTATCTGGTTTTCTTCGAACTCGCCGGTGGCGATGCAAAGCATCTGATGACCGAGGCAGCCACGACGCTTGCGGCGATCTCGGCTGGCGCGGTGTTCATGGGCGCCAACACCTATATCGGCAATGCGCCCAACTTCATGGTCTACGCCATCGCCCGGCATCGCGGCGTGAAAATGCCGGGCTTCTTCGGCTATATGGCGTGGTCGGGGCTGGTGCTGGTGCCGACGTTTTTGATTGCCGGCTTTCTGTTTTTCGGCTGATCAGCCCACGCCGACGTAGCGCCGGACCGCCGATGGATCAGCGCGCAGTTGCTCGACATCGACCGTCTCGCGGTTGCGGCCGTTTTCGATGAATGAGACGCGGTCGGCGACCGACAGCACGGCATCGACGCGCTGTTCGACCAGAATGGTCGAGACGCCGAGCTCACGCAGCTTCACCACCGTCTCGCGGATCTTGGCGATCATCGACGGCATCAGGCCTTCGGTCGGTTCGTCGAGCAACAGCACCTGCGGCTCCAGGCAGAGCGCGCGGGCCATGGCCAGCATCTGCTGTTCGCCGCCGGACAAAGTGCCGGAGCGCTGCCGGAGCCGCTGGCGCAGCAGCGGGAAAAGGTCGAGGACATTTTCCCGCACGGCCTTGCCCTTGCCGCGCGCCATCAGGCCGATCTCGATGTTTTCCGCCACCGTCATCTCGGCGAACAGCCGCCTGCCTTGCGGCACATAGGCGACGCCGGCCTTCGGCACCTCATGTGCCGGCAGGCCGGTGAGTTCCGTGCCGGCGAGCCGAATCGAACCGGCGCTGGCCGGAACCAGCCCCATGATCGCCTTCAGCGTTGTCGTCTTGCCGGCGCCGTTACGGCCGAACAGGCACAGCACCTCGCCCTTGTTGAGCACAAGGTCGAGCCCGTAAAGCACCTGGACCTCGCCGTAGAAGCAGTCGAGCCCGGAGATGGTCAGCGCCTCGGTCATTGGGACTTCGGTCATGGCGCCGTCCCCAGATAGGCTTCCTGCACCTGGGTGTTGGCGCGGACCTGTTCGGGCGTACCTTCGGCGAGAATTTTCCCGGCGTTGAAGACGGTGATGCGGTCGGCCAGCTGCATGACGACCGGCATGTTGTGCTCGATCAACAGCACGGTGGCGCTTTTGGCGATCTCGCGCACCAGCTCGATGAAATTGTCGATCTCGCTGTCGGCCAAGCCTTGCGTCGGCTCGTCGAGGATCAACAGCCGCGGCTTCAGCGCCAGGCCCATTGCCACTTCGAGCAGGCGCTGGTGACCATAGGAGAGCTGACCGGCCGGCATATCGGCGCGGTCGGCAAGGCCGGTGCGCTCAAGCGCGGCCTTGACCCCCGTGCGCACGGCGCCTTTCGAGCGGCCGTCGGTCAGCGTGCGCTGCACCGGCAGCGCGACATTGTCGTAGGCGGACAAATTGGCAAAGACGCTGGTGATCTGAAAAGTGTAGGCGATGCCCCGGCGCACCCTGAGATAGGCCGGCTGGCTGGTGATGTCGGCGCCGTCGAAGACGATCATGCCCGAGGATGGCTGGATGCGGCCGCTGATCAGGCTGACAAAGGTGGTTTTCCCCGCGCCATTGGGGCCGATGACGGCGCGGATCTCGCCCGGCATCAGCTGAAAGTCGACACCGTCAACGGCGCGAAGGCCGCCGAAATTGCGCGCCAGGGCTTTTGTGGTCAGCAGCGGCATCATGGCAGCCACCCGAGCCAGCGCTGACGGATGGTGCCCAGAATGCCCTTCGGGAAGAACAGCACCAGGAGGATGAGCGCGATGCCGACGATCAAGAGATAGGCGGAGGTGTAGCCGCTGGCGACGTCGATGACATAGTACATGAACACCGTGCCGATCAGTGCGCCGAGCGTCGTGGCGGCGCCACCGAGCAGCACCCAGAGCAGCGGCAGGATGGAATACTGCACCGAGGCAAAGCTCGAGCCGACATAGCCGAACAACAGCGCATATGCCGCACCCGATGCCGCGCAGATGGTGCCGGAGACGACGACGGCGATGAGCTTGTTCGAAAAGGTGTCATAGCCGAGCATTTTCGTGCGCTCCTCGTTTTCGCGCACGGCGACTAGCACGCGGCCATAGCGGGAACGGACGATGGCGAGCGTAATGAGCAGCACCGCCGCGAACAGCGTCAGCGCGCTCATGTAGCGCACGGTCGGGTTGGTGAGGTCGAGCGACGTCGCGCCGAAGCTCAGAACGCGCGCCGGCTGCGGCACGACCAGGCCCTGGTCGCCGCCGGTCCAGGCAGCGAAATAAAGGATGACGAGATAGAAGACCTGCGCGAACATCATGGTGACGATCATGAAGGCCACACCCGTGGTGCGCAGCGCCAAGAGGCCGATCACCAGCGCCAGCAGCGCGCCGCAGGCGATGCCGGCGAGGAAAGCCAGCGGCACGTTCCAGCCGAGATGGATGACCGACAGGCCTGCGCCATAGAGGCCGGCGGCGAAGAACATGGCGTGGCCAAGGCTGAGCAGGCCGACATAGCCGAACAACATGTTGTAACCCATGGCGAACACCGCCAGCACCATGATGCGGGCGAGCAGGCCGTGATGGTATTCCGGCAGGACGAAGCTCAGCGCGAAGAGCAGCGCAATGACGCCGAGATGCAAGGCATAGGCTTTTGCCGGCGAAGCTTCGCTCATCGCGACGCCTGCCCGAACAGGCCCTGTGGGCGGAACACCAGCACCATGGCGACCAGCAGCGTGGCGATGATCTTGGCCAAAGTCGGCGAGAAGAACACCGAGATGATACCGTCGGAGAGGCCGATCAGAACAGCGGCGACGACGGTGCCGCGCAGCGAGCCGAGACCGCCGATGATGACGACGATGAAGGAAAGCAGCAGCGGGTCCTGCCCCATCAGATAATGCGCCTGGCTGATCGGCACGATCAGCACGGCGGCAATGGCCGCCAGCATGGCGCCGAGGGCGAAGACGCCGGCATAGACGCGGTCGACCGGAATGCCGAAGGCCTGCGCGGTCTCGCTGTCATATTGGGTGGCGCGCATGATGAGGCCGATTTTCGTGCGCGTCAGCACCAGCCATGTGGCGACGAGCAGGAGCGCAGAGGCGGCGATGATCGACAGCTTGTAGCCGGAATAGCCGAACCAGGGTAGCAGAATGCGGTAGCTGAAGGGCGGTTCCACCGGCCGCGCCTCCGGGCCGTAGAAGCTCAGCGCCAGCTGCTGGATGATGTAGAGCATGCCGATGGTGGCGACGATGGTGGCTTCCGGATTGTAATTGAGCCGGCGCAGCACCAATCGCTCGGCGACCAGCGCGATGGCGCCGACGATCAGCGGCGCAATCACCAATGCCGCGAGAAACCCGAGCGTGGGATGGCCGGGGATGGCTGTCGAGATCGCCCAGGCCAGCACCGCGCCGAGCATAAAGAACTCGCCATGGGCAACGTTGACGACGCGCATGACGCCGAACACCAGCGACAGCCCCAGTGCGGTCAGCGCCAGCACGGCTGAGGTTACGAGGCCTTCGAGGGCGGCGAGGAGGAGATGGGGTCCGAAGTGCATGGGTTAGGCACCGGCGGGCGCGCGAGGCGCCCCCCTCTGCCCTGCCGGGCATCTCCCCCTCAAGGGGGGAGATTGGATTTCACGATGGGCTTCGCCAACTACCGACGGCGGTAGAAAGGCGCCTGCGCACAAACTGCCAATCTCCCCCCTTGAGGGGGAGATGTCCGGCAGGACAGAGGCGGGTGGCTTGGTGCTCACGCTCGCTGGAGCAACTTAGAGCGCCTGCGTCGTGTAATCCCCTTCGGCCTCGTAAAGCCCGTCCTCGATCTTGGTCTTGTGGACGACATTCAGCTTGCCGCCTTCGACCTTCGAAATGTTCTGGATACCAAAACACTGGTGGATCTTGCCGTTGAAGGTCTTTGGCCCCTGCGGATGCTCCGGCCCTTCGGCGAATTCGGTCAGTGCCTCGGTCGCCTCGACCAGTTTGGCGCGATCTTCCGGACCCTTGTAGCCGGCGTCTTCCATCGCCTTCTTGACGACATAGAGCGTTTCCCAGCAACCGAACATGTGCGAGGCCGTGGAGACGTCCTTGGAGTCGCCGACGGCAGCGCCATTGTCGTCGATGCCGACGGCGGCGCGGTAGGCTTTTTGCGCGGCCGAGTCATTGGCCTGGGCATAGCGCGGCGAGCCTTCCCAGAAATGGCTGCCGTCCAGGAACTCGAGGCCGGGGCTGTTGATGTCGGTGGCTTCGAGCGAATCCATGAAGCCGAACAGCTGCGGCCGGTTCGAGCCGTAGAACTCGCCGAGCTCCTTGACGAAGGTAAGCACAGCCGGGCCGACCATGACGTGGTAGATCACCTCGGTTTCGGCCGGGATCTGCGGGAAATATTTGGTGAAGGAGGATTCCGTCGGCGGGATGGCGATCTGGGCGATGACCTCGGCGCCTTGCGCCTTCAGCGCCGGCGGCAGGTAGTCGCGATGGTCGTAGCCGAAGGCGAAATCGGGGAAGATCTGCGTCACCTTCTTGCCGGCATTGGCGGCGATCCACGGCGCCATCGACTGGATCTGGCTCTTCACATCGGTGATGCCGGGCTGGAAGACGTAGCGGTTGAGCTTGGTAGAGGCGACGTGGTGGCCTTCGCTGACGACGAAATAGGGAATCTTGTTTTCGCCGGCGGCCGGCGCCGAGCCGATCACGACATGCGAGAACAAAGTGCCGAAGACGATGTCGGTCTTGTGCTGGGTGGCGAACTTGCCGACCACTTCGGCGCCACGGCCGGGATCGGTGCCGTCATCCTCGATGACCAGTTCGACCGGGCGGCCATTGATGCCGCCGGCATCGTTGATCGCCTTGACCGCGGCCGCGCTGGTCTTTTCGTACCAGCGGCCATAGGCGGCGCCGATGCCGGTTCGGTGCGACTGGAAGCCGATCTTGATCGGTGCGGAGCTTTGCGCCTGCGAGTAGCGGACAAAGCCCGGCGCGAGCGCCAGGCCGGCTCCCGCGGCGAGACCTTTCAGCGCCGTGCGGCGGGAGAGCGTGGATTTGGAGAGATCGAAAAACCCATTCTTGTCAGTCACGGCAGTTCCCCTGTTTTTGAGTTTTGACTGTCTGTAACGAGGCAAGGCCACTCCTTCTCGGGAGAGGCGAAAATCGCATGTATACAAACTAAATCATCAAAGCTTCGACGTGGCAAGCAGCCTTTCCGTTGAGGCATCTTGGTGGCGCTTTCTATCCTGCTGTCGGCGTGGCAAGCAACCAGAGACCAAAGATCGTGTAGACGATCATCAGCACGGTGAGCGGCAATTGGCTGAGCGCGGCGCGTGATGGAACCGGGTGCAGCCGCCAGGCCAGACCATGGGCGACGAGCACTGCGAGCATGTGGCCGGCAATGATGATGCCCGCCTGCACATTCCATAGCCACCAGGCGGAGTCGGCGCCGGCGACAATGCCGGCTTCGATCTGCATGTCGGCGGTGCCGAACAGGTTCCAGCCCAGCGCGAACGGGTCGGACAGAGCGGCCAGCGCATACTGGCCGTCGACCAGCAGCGCCGTCAGATAGTGCGCGACATGATAGGCAAGCGCGATCGGCACGATCGACCAGACCAGCAGGCCTGCCGCCTCGCCGAGCGCATGCCCACTGCCGACAAGGCGCTGGCCGAGGATGACGGCCAGCAGGAACGCTGCTGCCAACAACACGAAGGTCAGCACCAGGCCGAAGCTGCCGATGCCGATCAGCGCGGTGCGGCCGGGATACTCCAGCGGATTGATGCCGAACAGGCCGAGCCAGAAGAAGGTTTTCGACAGGCCGTCGAAGGAGACGGACGACAGCGCCAGCAGCAGGAAGGCGATGCCGCTGGCGGGCAGAGGTGCTGCGGCGAGGAGTTTTGCGCCTGGCCAGCAGAGGTCGAGCCTGCCGGCCTCGTCGCGTTCAAGCACAGCGAAGCGCGCCACCATGGTGAAGAAGATCGTCAGGAATTCACCGCGTTGGCTCCAACCGCGATAGCCGAAGGCGAGCGTGGCGACAAAGGTGAACAGCCAATAGAGGCCGGCGGTATAGGCCAGCCGTGCGGGATCGTCGGGCGCCGGGTCGATCAGCTCGAACCAGGCGAAGGCGACGAACAGGATGACGGCTGGCCAGCAGCCGAGCCAGCCGGGCAGGCGGGGATGGTGCGCCTGGTCGCCGCGTCGGCCGAGCAGACGGGTGACGATCCGCCATGGGCTATACCATGGGTTCAACCATGACCAGAGATCGCCGAACAGGCCTTGCGCGATGGCGAGGCCGACCCAGACTAGGGTCCAGATGGTTAAGGGAAGCGGGTTGGAGAGTGGGTCGCGGCTGCCGAACAGGCCTGCTGCGATGAGGACTGCAAAGCCGGCAAAGGAGATGAGGCTGACGATTGTGCGAGGGGCGTCGCTGAATATGAAAAGTTGTAAGCGGCGGCGCCAGAAGCGGTCGAGGGCGTCGGGTGGCAGCAGGGCAAGGACGAGGAAGCTGACGGCAACGGCGAGAGCGCCGCCGGCGATGTAGTAGCCGGTGGGCAAGAGGAGGACGTGGCCACGATCGGAGGCATGGGCGAAGGCGGGAGTGGGAAGGAGGGTGAGGAGGGAGCAGGCGAAATAATTTCGTCGGCCGCGATCCTTCACACCCCCCTCTGTCCTGCCGGACATCTCCCCCTCAAGGGGGGAGATTATCTTGTCATCTCCGCCTTCGCCAATCTTCAAACTTGCAAGGGTAGCGCCGGCAGAGAAGCAGCCAATCTCCCCCTTTGAGGGGGAGATGTCCGGTAGGACAGAGGGGGGTTGGCGGGAACTCAATCTATCCGAGTTTTCCATCTCAACCCGCGACGCACCAACCCCTCAAACCTTGACCAGCTGCTCCACGCGGTCCTTGGCCCCGAAAATCCTGAGATAGCGCTCGATCTCCTTCTTGTCCCCGGTCGCCTTGGCCGGATTGTCCGAGAGCTTCACCGCTGGCCTGCCATTGGCTTCCGTCACCTTGCAGACCAGCGAGATCGCATCGAGGCTGTTGGTTTCGGTCGGCGCGCAGCCTTCGAAATCGTTGGTGAGGTTGGTGCCCCAGCCGAAGGACATGCGCACCTTGCCCTGGAAGTGCTTGTAGGTCTCCTCAATGGTCTCGACCTCGAGCCCGTCGGAGAAGATGAGCAGCTTCTGCCTGGGGTCCTTGCCCTTCTCGCGCCACCAGTCGATGATCTTTTCGCCGCCTTCGATCGGCGGCGCGCTGTCGGGGCGGAAGCCGGTCCAGTCGGCGACCCAGTCCGGCGCATCGCGCAGGAAGGATGCGGTGCCGAAGGCGTCGGGCAATACGATCAGCAGGTTGCCGCCATAATAGCGCTGCCAGTCCTGCAGCACCTTGTAGGGCGACTGCTTCAGTTCCTTTTCCGTATCGGCAAGTGCGGCAAACACCATCGGCAGTTCATGCGCGTTGGTGCCGAGCGCTTCGAGGTCGTTGTCCATGGCCAGAAGCACGTTGGAAGTGCCGGTGAAGGCCTCGCCGATGCCTTCCTTCAGCGCCTCGACACACCAGCGCTGCCATAGGAACGAATGGCGGCGGCGGGTGCCGAAATCCGAGATGCGGATGCCGGGCAGCGCCTTCAAGCGTTCGGTCTTGGCCCACATCTTCCCCTTGGCGCGGGCATAGAGCACGTCAAGCGCGAAGGGACCGAAGGCGCGCATGGCCGCACGGGAACGCAGTTCATTGATGATGGCCAGCGCCGGGATTTCCCACAGCGTGGTGTACATCCACGGGCCGCTGAAGGAGAGCTCGTACTGGCCGTCGCGCTTGGAGAGCTCGTAGTCCGGTAGTCGGAAACCTTCCAGCCAGGCCAAAAATTCCGGCTCGAAGATCTGCTTGCGGCCATAGAAATTGTTACCGCCGAGCCAGATCATCTCCTTCTTGGAGAAGCGCAGCGTGCGGGCATGGTCGAGCTGATCGCGCAACTCGCCTTCGTCGATCTCGTCGGCGAGGCGCACCGATGTGGTGCGGTTGATCAGCGAGAAGGTGGCGTCGACCTTGGGGTACATGCCCCAGATCATCTGCAGCATCAGAAGCTTGTAGAAATCAGTGTCGAGCAGGCTACGGACGATCGGATCCAGCTTCCAAGTGTGGTTGTAGACGCGCCGCGCAATATCGGTCTTTGCCATGTTCTGCCGTCGCCTTCGCTGCTCACGTCTGTCTTACGCAATTCCGGACGGAAAACCGCCGCACACTTGTCCTGGAATTGCCTGGCAAGACCTTACTAGCATTGAATTTTTGAAAGCGCTGCCCGCTTTCCCAACTGGCCCGACAAAAAGGAGCCACTCCGGTCCAGCCTCAGCTCTTGGCGCCGACCACCCGCAGTGCCGGGCGCTTCCTGCGGATGCCCATGCGGCCGGCCACCGGCGCGTCGGCGCGGCTGTCGGCCTGCTCCTTCTCGGCAAACAGCCAGTCGACGAACAATTGCACGATCGGCGCCGAGCGCATCTCGTTGCGGCAGACGACATAGAAATCGTCGACCGCCGGCACCGACAGGCTGAACGGCGCCACCAGCAGGCCCCTGGCGAGCAGCATGCTGGCGGTGACGGAATCGCCGAGCGCCACGCCATGGCCATGCACCGCGGCTTCGATCGCCGTGCGCGCATCGCCGAGATGGTGGCGACGGCCGCGTTCAAGATCCAGCCCGTCGGCGGCCGCCAGCCAGGTGTGCCACTCGCGGCCGTCATCGCCATGCAGGATGACATGGTCGGCGAGATCCCGGCAGGTGCGGATCGGCCGGTTGTTGATCAGCGTCGGGCTGACCACCGGGAACAGTTCGAGGCCCGACCATTTGCGCATCCAGCAGTCGGTCCAGCTGCCGTCGCCATAGAGCACGCAGACATCGACCTGCGGCGCGCGGATGTCCTTGGCGTCGTTGGAAGGGATCAGCGTCAGCCTGATATCGGGATATTGCGCCATGAAGCTGCCGAGCCGCGGCGTCATCCACAGAAGCAGCAGCGCCGGAACGCAGGAAACAGACAGCGTGCCGGCGCTGGCCGGCCTGGTCATGCGCTGGGTGGCGGCGGCGATGCCGTCGAACGCGGTCGACACCGCCGGCAGCAGTTCGGCGCCATGCGGTGTGAGCTTTACCCGCTGCCCGGTGCGTTCGAACAGTTTTACGCCCAGCGACTGCTCAAGCGCCTTGATCTGATGGCTTATGGCGCCATGGGTGACGTTCAGCTCACTCGCCGCCTTGGTCAGCGAGGCGTGGCGCGCCGTCGCTTCGAAGGCGCGCAGGGGATTTAGGGGCGGCAGACGCTTGGCCATGGGTAACCGAATACTCTGTGAGATTTTCTCACAACCGGCACCGTAACAATATCAATTGATTTTTCAATGCGGCTGCCGGACACTTTGGCAGGTCAACAGCATCAATGACGTGAAATCTGCAGGCAGCCAGCGGGACAGCGACCCGGCCGGATGACGGTCAGTTCGCAAGATGTCGCCACGGCCGCATGCACCAGCCCGGCAGGAGGAGACCGACATGGGTTATGATCGCGGCAAGCTCGACGCGTTGCGCCGCAAATATGGCGAAAGCCATGGCGGTGAGATGTTCGACCCGAAATTCCGCAAGGTCGCCGACAAGATCTTCTCCAAAAGTGGCACCAGGCTGGCGCCCTATTCCGGCATTCCGACCTTCCTCGCCGCGCCCTATCGCGAAGTCGCGGCCGACAACCCGGATTTCGGCGATTTGCAAGTGGCTATCATCGGCGTGCCGATGGATCTCGGCGTCACCAACCGTCCCGGCTCGCGCTTTGGGCCCAGGGCGCTGCGCGCCATCGAGCGCATCGGCCCCTACAACCATGTGCTGGAATGCGCGCCGACGCATGAGCTGCGGGTCGCCGACATCGGCGATACCCCATTCCGCAGCCGCTACCGGCTGGAGATCAGCCATGAGGATATCGAACGCCGCACCAACCAGATCGTCGATGCCGGCGTGCTTCCGCTTTCCGTTGGCGGCGACCATTCGATCAGCCATCCGATCCTGCAGGCGGTCGGCAAAAAGGCTCCGGTCGGCATGATCCATATCGACGCCCATTGCGACACCAGCGGGCTGTTCGACATGACCAAGTTCCACCATGGCGGACCCTTCCGCAACGCGGTGCTGGACGGTGTGCTCGACCCGACCCGCACCATCCAGATCGGCATCCGCGGCTCGGCCGAATATCTGTGGGAGTTCACCTACGAATCCGGCATGACGGTCGTGCACGCCGAAGAGGTGACCGGACTCGGCATCCCCGCCATCATCGAGAAGGCGCGCAAGATTGTCGGCGACGGCCCGACCTACATCTCCTTTGACGTCGACAGCGTCGATCCGGCCTTCGCGCCGGGCACCGGCACGCCGGAAATCGGCGGCCTGACGACGCGCGAAGTGCTCGAACTGCTGCGCGGCCTGAAAGGCCTCAACATTGTCGGCGGCGACGTCGTCGAGGTGGCGCCGCAATATGACGCCACCACCAACACCGCCCATGTCGGCGCGCAGGTTCTGTTCGAGATCCTGAGCCTGATGGTGTTCAGCCCGGCTATCACCGGCAAGGGGGCCTGACCGACTTCACATGCAAAGGCGGCCGCCGCGCTGGAGCCAGCGGCCGTCTCAAAAACAAACAAGCTTCCAGAAGGGAACCACAATGACGTTTCACATGAAATCAACCGTCGCCGCCGCGCTGATGCTCGCCGGCCTCGGCTTCGCCTCCCAGGCTCACGCCGACGCCGTCGACGACATCACCAAGGCGGGCGCCATCAATGTCGGCATCTTCTCCGACTTCCCGCCCTTCTCCTCGGCCAGCGCCGATATGAGCATCAAGGGCTATGACGTCGACGTTGCCCAAGCCATTGCCGACGCTCTGAAAGTGAAGCTCAACCTGGTCAGCGTCACCGGCCAGAACCGCATCCCGTATCTCAACGACAAGCGCGTCGATATTCTGATGAGCGTCGGCTACTCCAAGGAGCGCGAGGAGGTGATCGATTTCGCCGCCGCCTACGCGCCTTACTACATCGCCGTCATCGGCCCGGCCGCACTCTCGGTCAAAGGCAAGGAAGACCTTGCCGACAAGTCGATCGCCGTCAATCGCGGCACGCTGGAAGATACCTCGCTGACCGAAGCAGCACCCGCATCGGCCGACATCAAGCGCTTCGACAACTACAACTCGGTCATCCAGGCCTTCATCTCCGGCCAGACCCAGCTGATGGTGGTCGGCAACGATGTCGGCGCCCAGGTGCTGGCCAAGCAGGACGCGCTGAAGCCGGAGCAGAAGTTCCAGCTTTTGACCTCGCCTTCGCATATCGGCCTCAACAAGCATGAGGACCGTCTGAAGACGGCGGTCAATGATGCGGTTGCCAAGATGCTGGCCGACGGCAAGCTCGACGAGAGCTCGAAGGCCTGGCTGAAGACGCCGCTCAATCCCGACAACCTCAAGGATTGAGTTCCCGTGGCTTTTGCCTGGCTCCCAGGTGCTCTGAGCGACATCACGCGCGGTGCGCTCACGACGATCCTGCTGATCGTCGTGACCACGCTCGTGGGCACGCTGCTCAGCATCCTGGGCGCTGCCGGCCGGCGCAACGGCCCGGTGTTCGTGAAGCGCGCCATCGCGGTCTATGTCGAGGTGATGCGCAACACGCCTTTCCTGGTGCAGCTGTTCTTCATCTTCTTCGGCCTGCCCAGCCTCGGCATCAGGCTGGACCCGATCCTGGCCGCCATGCTGGCGATGACGCTCAACATGGCGGCCTACACCATTGAGATCGTCGGCGCCGGCCTCGATGCCGTGCCCGGCGGACAGACGGAAGCAGCACTCTCACTGGGGCTTCGGCCACGCCAGGTGTTCATCAAGATCGTGCTGCCGCAGGCGCTGAAGGTGATTTACCCCGCGCTGACCAGCCAGATCGTCATCATGATGCTGGAGTCGGCCGTGGTGTCGCAGATTGCGGTTCGCGAGCTGACCTACGAGGCCGACATGCTGCAAGCGCGCACCTTCCGTTCCTTCGAGACCTATTTCGTCGTGACGTTGGTCTATCTCTTGATGTCGATGGCCTTGCGCCGGCTGCTGGTTACAGGCGGCCGCCGTGTGTTGGGGGCAGGTGTCACATGATCGAATTCACGTTCTGGGATATCGTTCGCAATCTTCTGCTCGCCGCGCGCTGGACAGTGCTGTTGTCGCTGGCCGCCTTCGTCGGCGGAGCGCTGGTCGGGCTGATCGTGCTGTTTTTCCGCATCGCAGAAAATAAATGGAGCCGGCGCATCGCTTCCGGCTACATCGCATTGTTCCAGGGCACGCCGCTTTTGATGCAGCTGTTCCTGATGTTTTTCGGCCTGCCGATGCTGGGCCTGCGCATCGAGCCGTGGACGGCCGCCGTGCTCGGCCTGACCTTCTTCGCCAGCGCCTATCTGGCCGAGATCTGGCGCAGCGGCGTCGATGCGCTGCCGCGCGGACAATGGGATGCCGGCGCCAGCCTTGGTCTGCACCGGCTGCAGGAGCTGAGGCTGATCATCCTGCCGCAGGCCTTCTCGATCACAAGGGCGCCGATCGTCGGCTTCCTGGTGCAATTGATCAAATCGACGGCGCTGACCTCGATCATCGGCTTCGAGGAGCTGGTCAGGACCTCCAACGCCATCAACAACGCCACCTTCGAACCGTTCAAGGTCTATGGACTGGTGGCGCTGATCTTCTTCGTCATGTGCTTTCCACTGACGCAATACGCCCGTACGCTCGAACAACGAGCGGCGGCCCACTGACGCCCGGCGGCGACAGTGCGTGAAGGGAACCTGCCGGAATAGAACGGCATCAACTGAGGAGAAATCGGATGAACAGACTGATCGGAAAATCCCTGACGCGGCGCGGCGTGCTTGGCGCGGGCCTGGCCACCGCCGGCGTGCTCGCCATGCCGTCGATCCTGCGGGCGCAGGACAAGTCGCTGAAAGTCGGCGTCTATGGCGGCTATTTCAAGAAATCCTTCGACGAGCACGTCTTCCCCGACTTCACCAAGGCCACCGGCATTGCGGTGGAATCGGTCGCGGAGCCGACCGGCGAAGCCTGGCTGGTGCAGCTCGAGCAGGCGGCCAAGGCCGGCCAGGCGCCGGCCGACCTTTCGATGATGTCGCAAACCTCGACGCTGAAGGGCCAGTCGACCGAATTGTGGACACCGCTCGATACGTCGAAGTTCAAGCACTATGGCGACCTGTTGCCGCGCTTCATCAACAAATATCCGGACGGTCGCGTTGCCGGCATCGGCGCCGTCGCCTGGTGGATCACGCTGGTCAGCAACACCGACGTCTATAAGGACGCGCCGACGTCTTGGGCAGCCCTGTGGGACAAGGCGAACGAAGACAAGCTCGGCCTGCTGGCGCTTGCCTCCAACTCGTTCCTGCTCGAAGTGACGGCCAAGACCTTCATGGGCGGCACCAATGCGCTCGACACCGAAGAGGGGCTGAACAAGGCGTTCGAAAAGCTCGCCGAGGTCAAGCCGAACGTTCGCCTCTGGTATCGCGACGAGGCGCAGTTCGAGCAGGCGCTGAAGTCGGGCGAAATCCCGATGGGCCAGTATTATCACGACGTCACCGGGCTTGCGGTCGCCGACGGCTTCCATGTCCGCTCGACCTTCCCGAAGGAAGGCGGCATCCAGGATTCCGGCAACTGGGTGCTGTCGCGCGCCTCGACCAAGGTCGACGAGGCACATGTCTTCATCGACTATATGAGCCAGCCGTCGATGCAGGGCGTCATGTCGCGCAAGGTCGGCACCACGCCAACCTTGAAGAAAGAGGTGCTTGACCTCAAGCCGGAAGAGTTCGCCGCGGTATCGTCGGATATCGATCCGATCATCCCGCGCTACGACCTCTACACGTCGAAGGCCGACTGGATCAACCAGAAGTGGACCGAGCTGATCGTCGGCTGATCAGCCCGATCCTCTTTGAAAACTGACGGCCGCCGGATTTCTTCCGGCGGCCAGTTGGAGCAGTTCACCGTTTCATGGAAACGGCGACCTACTTCTTGTTTTTAAGCAATTCCGGACGGAAAACCGTTACACACTTTTCCCGGAATTGCTCCAGCGCACAGCCTGAGAGGGATGAGCATGTCCGGACTAGACATCAACAGCATCACCAAAAAATTCGGCAATTTCGCCGCCGTCGACAATGTCCGGCTCAACGTGCCGCACGGCACGTTCGTGTGCCTGCTCGGCCCGTCGGGCTGCGGCAAGACCACGCTGCTGCGCATGATTGCCGGGCTGGAGGAACCGACCAGCGGCGCCATCGTCCTCGACGGCGAGGACATAACGCCGCTGCCGACGCACAAGCGCAATCTCGGCATGGTGTTCCAGTCGCTGGCGCTGTTTCCGCATCTCTCCGTCGGCGACAACATCGCCTATGCGCTGCGCATTCGCGGCGCCTCGAAGGAGGAGCAGAAGAAGCGCGTCGACGAATTGCTGAGCTTGATCCACCTGACCGGCTTTGCCGACCGTCCGGTGGCCAAACTGTCGGGCGGCCAGCGTCAGCGCGTGGCGATTGCCCGGGCACTCGCTTTGTCGCCAAAACTGTTCCTGCTTGACGAGCCGCTGTCGGCGCTCGACGCCAAATTGCGCGAGGCCATGCAGGTGGAATTGCGCCAGCTGCAGCAGCGGCTCGGCATCACTACCATCGTCGTCACCCACGACCAGCGCGAAGCCATGACCATGGCCGACCTCGTCGTCGTCATGGGCCATGGCAAGATCCTGCAGGCGGCGCCGCCGATCGAGATCTACCGCAAACCCGCCGATGCCTTCGTCGCCGACTTCATCGGCATCACCAATCTGCTGCCGGCCGAAGTCGACAGCACTGGGCGCACCACCATTTTGGGCACCGCCATTCCGGGCCTGGCCATGCCGGCGGGTCAGACAAAAGCGTCCGTCTCGGTCCGTCCCGAGGATGTGCATCTGGGCAGCCCCGGCGGCTCGGCCATCACCGGCGAAGTGAGTTTCGTGCGCGACCTCGGCGGCACCATCGAGACCTTCGTCGACGTTGGCGGCACCAGCATCATTGCGGTCACGACGCCGCGCGAGCGCCATGACGTGCCGGTCGGCGCCAAGGTCGGCGTCACCCTGCCGCCGGCAAGCTGCGTGGTGCTCGGCGCATGAGACGGGAAGCTCCGAAGTCGGTAGCCGACTACACACCGCTGTTCTTTCCGGCGCTGATGCTGATCGTCTTCTTCGTCGTGCCGTTCTCGACGATGATCGCGGTGAGCTTCTTCAAGCGAAATCCGGCCGGGTTCTACACGCCGGATTTCGTCTTCGACAATTACGCCCGCTTCCTGTCGGTGTTCTTCGGCGGCGTGCTCGGCTTCTCGCTGATGCTGGCGGTGCTGGTCGCGGTCTGCTGCGTCTGCATCGCTTTCCCCTTCACCTATCTGCTGACTCGGCGGCCGCGCCGCGTGCAGACGCTGTGGCTGGTCGGCCTCTTGTCCGTGCTGTCGCTGTCGGAAGTCATTATCGGCTTTGCCTGGTCGACGCTGTTTTCGCGCACCGCAGGCATTACCAACCTGTTCGTGGCGATCGGGCTGATGGACAAGCCGGTGGCGCTGCTGCCGACCTTCGGCGCGGTGCTGACCGGCATGGTCTACCAGGCGCTGCCCTACACGATCCTGGTGCTTTATCCTGCTTTGGTCCGCCTCGACCCGACACTGTTGGAGGCCGCGCGCACGCTCGGCGCCTCGCCGATCAAAGCCTTCTTCAACGTCGTCGCGCCGGCGCTGCGCAACACCATCGTAGCCACGCTGATCATGGTGTTCGTGTTTGCGCTCGGCTCGTATCTTTTGCCGCAAATCCTCGGGCGGCCGCAACACTGGACGCTGTCGGTGCTGATCACCGACCAGGCGATCTACCAGTCCAACATGCCGTTTGGCGCGGCAATGGCGGTGTTCCTGGTGCTGATCTCGCTGGCGCTGGTTGGACTGACCTTGCTCGTCGGACGCCGGGAGAACGCCCTATGACCGCGACCTTGCTGCGCCGTGTCTATTTCACCATCGTCGCCCTGTTCCTGGCGGCGCCACTGATCGTCGTCGCCGGCGTATCGGTGAATTCGCGGCAGGAGCTCAGCTTCCCGCCGGTCGGCTTCTCGCTCGGCTGGTACGCCCAGATCTTCACCGACCCGGAATGGCGGCTGGCGCTGATCCATTCGGTGACGCTGGCCGTCTGTTCGGCGGCGATTGCCGTTGCAGTCGCGCTGCCGCTGGCCTGGTTCCTGTGGCGGCGCATCGCGCCATGGGCGAACATCTTTCAGGTGCTGGGGCTCGCCCCCTTCATCCTGCCGCCGGTCATCACCGCGCTCGGCTTCCTCTCCTTCTGGGCGACGGTCGGGTTGTTCGGCCAGTTCTTCACCGCCATCATCAGCCACGCCATCTTCTTCGTGACGCTGCCGCTGGTGACGCTGTCCCTGGGCTTTGCCTCGATCGACCGCTCGCTGGTCGAAGCCGCCGCTACGATGGGCGCCGACGACCGCACCGTGCTGAAGACCGTGGTTCTGCCGCTGATCCTGCCCTACCTCGTCTCGGGCTACGCCTTCGCCTTCGTGCTGTCGCTCAACGAATACATCGTCGCCTATATGACGATCGGCTTCACCACCGAGACGCTGCCGATCAAGATCTTCAACGCGCTGCGCTACGGCTACACGCCGACCATGGCCGCGGTGTCGGTGTTCTTCGTCGCGGTGGCGGCACTGGTGTTCGGCTCGATCGCCAGGTTCGGCGATATCCGCAGGCTGCTTGGCGCGATGTCGTCGGACGGCAACTGAGCAACGCCAGGCGGCGGCTTTGCATAGCGGGACTTCAAGATGCGGCCGATCTGGATCAGATTCAGGAGCACAAAGAAAACGTTCCAGCCGACGACGTTCATGAGCGGCGCCGGCTGGCTATAGAAATACACGGCAAGACAGATTGCAGCCGCCGTGGTGAGAATCCTCAGCCGCAAAATGTCCAGCGTGAAGTAAGCGATCACATACAAGATGTTCGCCATGTTTATCAGAAGGTCCATGTCCCTGGTTCCAATTGAGTGCCGGGCACTCAGACGAGACGGTCCTTGAAGTGTTCCCGGACGGAAAAGGCGATCGCACCGCGGCGAATGCCTATGTCCTTGAGGATATGGTCAGGCAGTTCCTGCAAGGCCCTCTCGGCCCTGCGTGCTCTCAGCCCGATCGAAACGCGCTTCAGGTAGTGAAACATTGCTTTCTCCATTCGTGGGGGATCGCAGCGCATGGAATGCGGGCATGCCGCTTCAAGCGCCGTGTTGTTTATGTTTGCTGGTTGAATGAGGCTGCCCCGCTTTGCTCGCGCGAGGCAGCGACTGAGGCCGTCAGGCCGCCGCCGTCATCGGATCATTGCGAATGATGACCGTGTCGGCGACAGGGTAGAATTCCTCACCGGGCATGCCGACGCGCTTGGCGTGATCCCGGATGGCCTCACCGTCCTTCGCCTCGTAGATGCAGAAGGTGCCGATGCGCCCGTCGGGTTCGTGCACGACGTAGCTGCGGATCCAGCTAACCGTGCCCGCCATCTGTTCCTTGGCGACCTTTGCCGATTTCGCGCCGGCGGCTTCGAGTTCCTGCAGGGATGCCCACGCGCTCGGGCGGCGGATAACAAACAGGTTCATGATCTTTCCCTTTCGATTTCGCGCCAGCCCTTCGCCGGCGCTGCTGATTGCCAGGCATGTCTGCTTGGCTGGGGAAAAATTACCGTCGAGGGGACTGATCGTCCTTATCGGGACCTGATCTCTGGCTGATCTTTCGCTGCCACCGCCGATAAGCTCGATCCGCAGCTCGTCTTTTCAAGGACTCGGATTGGGGTCAGAAGCTGAATTCTTGCACAGAGCCATCGACAAGCGGCTGGCTCTCACGCGAAAAGCTATGGCGAAGCGTTGCAGCTTCCTCTTCCAGGCGCCGTGATCCCAGATGGCGGGCCGATCTCTCTGCCGCGGTGATCTCCACTTTCGCCCCACTGACGTCGCCCGAACGCAACAAAGCACTGGCGAGCCGCAGCCGAACCCTCGCCGCGTGATAATCGACGCCTGCACTGGTCCAGAGCTGCCGGGCCAACAGCAGAAGCCGATTGCCGTTCGGGTCGCCCGGCTCGCAAAGTGCCGCCTTGGTTTCGGCTATCAATGCCTGCGTTGCCGGTTGCCGCCAGCGTTCAGGCTGTGCATCGATTTCATTGAGATAGATCGACGCCTGGGCAGAACGCCCACCGCGCGCTGCAATGCAGGCTGCGTTCACCAGCAGGTTTCCGCGCCGCTGCAGATGGAACCACGACGTCCCTTGCAGGGCCCGATCGAGCGCGGCAAGCGCGCCGTCCAGATCGCCTGTTTCGAACAAAAGCACGGCATTGCCCGGCTCCGCGTCCCAGCCCAGCGCATAAGCCTGGTCGTAGTCGGCGCGTGCCGATGTGTGGTCGCCGATCATGGCGAAGATATCGCCGCGGACACGGAAGCCTTCACCGAGCGACCAGGATTCCTCCGCGGAGAGTTTGGGAAGCGCTTCGTTTATGCAGGTCAGGGCTTCAGGCAATATCTGCTGCGCGGCGACCACTTCGGCGCGATGAAGGTCACACGCGCCCGAGGTCTGCGCAAAACTTGCGGTGCACCAGCTTTCAAAACCTTCGCTCCACTGGCGAGCACGGGGCCAATCGGCGTACGTCCTGCAGCTCCACAGGATGTTGCAGTAAACCAGACTGCCGCTGATCGGGTCGACCTGGCTCGACAGAGCGATCGCCGCCGCATGGTTTTGCTGCTCGCTGCCCTCCTCGATCTTGCCAAGGGCGAGGTTGAAAAACCCCTTGTACGTCAAAGTGAGAGCGCGAAGGCCGGGATCGTCGCAATTTTCAGCTATCGCGTAAGCGGCTGACGCCAATTGCAGCGCTTGTTCGGGACGTCCGCCCGAGGATGCCAGGCGCGACCGCATCCACAGCAGATAGGCTTGCGTAGTATCGTCCGGCGACTGAGACAGAAGCGACGCAGCACGTTCCAGCCATCCCTCCGCTACGGCGCCCGATCCGCGTTCGGCCTGGATCTTTGCGAGCGTGACAGCGGATCTGGCGGCGCGGGCGAAGTCGCCGGCCTCGATATGAGCCGCCACCGCGCGGGCCAGCACCGGGATCGCTTCGGTCGGCCGCCCTCCACATTCGACGACCAGAGCCCAGAGATCGACGTCGGCGGGAGAGAGAGCTTCATTGTCCGCCAAATGCGCGAAAAGTTTTGCGGCCGCGCTCCAATCGCGCAGGGCTGCCAGCCTGCGGGCCTCAGCAAGCTCGTCGTCCCCTTGCAACGAGGCAGGCCGGACATAGCCCAGTCCCGGTTCATCAATGGCGAAGCGATAGCCGTGGCGAACGTAGCTGTGTATTGCATCCTGCAGGCCGCCGGCTGCAAGCGCCTTTCGGGTGAGACTGACCACGCGCTGAAGCGATGCTTCCGTCACGATGACATCGGGCCAAAGCGCGTCCATCAGTTCGTCTTTGGGGACGACCCGGCCGGCATTTCGCACCAGGTACACCAGCAAGTCAAAGACAAGCGGCTGGATCTTCTGCCCAACGCCACTTAGCGACAGCTTGCGGGCAGCTTCATCCAGTTCAAATTGGCCAAATGAGTGTTGCATCGCCCCTTTCCGATGCAACAATCTACCTTATCAGCTTTGACTGTGGGAGAGGCTTGGCCCGAAAGGTGGCAAGGCAATTGTAGTCGAAGCCGCCGTCTCCATGGCGGCGCAGGCTGCTCGGGGCGATGTCGTCGGACGGCAACTGATTGGGGGCCTGCGCAGACAAAGACGGCCGCCGGACTGTGCGGCCGTCTTTGCGTTCAATGCCCGAAGATTGTCAGATGTCGTGGATGCTGACGTCAGACCGGCAGCCCGAGCTGCTTTCGCAGGCTTTTGTCGAATGCGGACGCGGGGACGAAACGCCGCAGGAGACTGACCTGGCGCGCCATTTTTCCCGCCGCATAGCGTTTCTTCGGAGCGGGATCGATCGCAGCGGCCAAAACGGTCGCGGCTACCACTTCGGGTGCATCGCCTTTTTCCATCGCTTTCCGCACGGTTGTAGTCATGCCAGCGCGCGCAGAGTCATAGATATCAAGCGACTGATCGGGGGCGGCGAGATTGTCCTCGAATGACGTACGGGTATAGGCGGGCTCGACTAACGAAACGCGAATGCCGAACGGGCGCAATTCGTGATCGAGCGATTCGGAATAGCCCTCGATGGCATGTTTGGTCGACGCATAAAGCGCGAAATAGGGGGCGGGGATGAATCCCTGTACCGAACTCAAATTAATGATTCTGCCCTTCCCTTGGCGCCGCATTGCCGGCAACACTGCGTTGGACACGCGGAAAACGCCGAAGACGTTGACGTCGAACAGCGCCTGGGCCTGGGCGATCGAGGACTCCTCCGCGCCGCCAAACAGACCCATGCCGGCATTGTTGATGAGCAGGTCGATGCGTCCGGCCTTGGCCAGAACGTCATCGACCATTTTCGCAACGGACGCGTCGTCGGTCACGTCGCAGGTCAGCATGGTAACGCCGTCGGATTGTTTGGAGGCTGTGCGACGGCTGGTTCCGAATACGCGAAAGCCCGCGTTCCGTAGGGCGTTGGCGGTCGCGCGCCCGATACCGGAGGATGCCCCGGTGACGAGGGCGACGCCAGGATTGGTCTTGTTCATGGAAGTCATTTCTTTCTTTGTGTTGGATCGAGTCGGAGAAGCATGGAAGATCGGAGCGAAGGGCGTCAGTCCTGACTGCCTCTGGCGGTCGCGTCAGGCCACCGGGTGGTTCCAGCGCCTGAACAAGGCGCTGGCATTCACGCCTCCAAAGCCGAAGCCATTGCAGATCGCGTACTCCATCTCGATTGGCCGGGGCTCGTTTGCGACGAAGTCGATGCCGTCGGCGGCCGGATCGGAAACGCTCAAATTGAGTGTTGGCGGTGCCACCTGGTCTCTGATCGCCAGGATCGAGAAGATGGCACCAAGCCCGCCGGCCGCGCCCAGCAGGTGTCCGGTCGCCGATTTCGTTGCGCTGACAGCTATCGCGTAATCGCGCCCGAACACGCCCTTGATTGCCTCGATCTCACCCAGGTCGCCTACTGGCGTGGAGGTCGCATGCGCATTGAGATGACGAACCTCGCGCGGCGAAATCCCTGCTTGCGCAATTGCAATCTCCATGGCTCGGCGCGCACCGTCGCCGTCCTCAGGACCAGAAGTGACGTGGTGAGCATCCGCGGTCGTGCCGTAGCCGACGAGCTCGGCGAGCGGTTTTGCGCCGCGCGCCAACGCGTGCCTCAATTCCTCGATGACCAGCATGCCGGCTCCTTCGCCCATGACGAAGCCGTCGCGCGACTTGTCGAACGGTCGAGAGGCCTCATCAGGACGGTGATTAAAGGAGGTCGAAAGAGAGCGTGCCGCGGCAAACCCACCGAGGCTGACGATATTCATGCATGCTTCCGTCCCGCCGCACACTGCGATGTCGGCTTCGTTTGCGCGAATAAGACGAGCCGCATCCCCGATCGCCTGAATGCCGGCCGCGCATGCCGTCACTGGCGCGCCGAGCGGCCCTTTGAAGCCATGGCGGATTGAGATGTGGCCCGCTGCGAGGTTCACTAGAAAGGACGGCACCGTAAAGGGCGACAGGCGGCGGACACCGCGCGTGTCCACCGTGCGCACCGCCTCGGTGATGGCAGGGAACCCGCCGATGCCGGACGCGATGATCGTTGCTGTGCGCAGGCGCTCCGTTTCCGAGCCCGGCTTCCATTTTGCCTGCACAAGCGCCTCTTCCGCCGCCGCCAGCGCAAAGAGAATGAACCGATCTACCTTGCGCTGATCCTTCGGCGGCAGGACGGCATCCGGATCGAAACCAGCGTCTGGATCTTCTTCGAGGGAGGGAACCAGGCCGCCAATCTTCGCCGGCAGGTCTCCCACCACATCGTCCGGAAGCCTACGGATGCCCGAACGACCGGCCAACAGGCGCGACCAGGACGCTTCAACATCGGCAGCAAGGGGCGTGACCGCCCCCATGCCTGTAACCACAATCCGTCGCATCTATTCTCCTATCAATTGGGTGCGCCGACAGCGCTGCCAACGCCGTTCAAGCGGCGACTGCTTCGCGAACCTGATCGGTCGCCGCATCCAGAAAAGCCTGCGCGAGGCCCGGGTCGTTGACGACCCGCGAGAGCAGCACCGCGCCGACCATTGTCGAGAGAATGGCCTTGGCCTTGCCGCCGGCCTCGTCGCCGTCGGCCTCGCCAACCCAACCGGCGAGCATCTCAAGGTACTCCTTGATCCCGGCTTCGAATGACGCCTTCACCTCGGCGCCCTGTCTGGCAGCATCCGAGCCGAGCGCAACGACCGGGCAGCCGTCCATCTTTTCTTCGCGATGATCCATGCTGAGATAGAACGAGATCACTGCGTCGAGCGGATTCTCAGGGTTTGCTGCTGTTGCGGCCGACCACCGGTGGGTGGCGCTTTCCATCGCCCGCCTGGATGCCTGCGCCGCCAAGTCGTCCTTTGACGCGAATTGCTTGTAAAAGGCGCCTTGGGTCAGTCCGGCACCCTTCATCAGATCCTTAAGGCCGATGCCGTCAAAACCTCGCTCACGAAAAAGCCGGCTTGCCACATTGATCACGGCTTGGCGGTTTTCCGCAGCTTGAACGCGGCTAACTCGCATCATCGATCTCCTTTTTGATTGCGTTCGTAATCTATAATAATTATAGAGCACGAACGCAATCTATTTTGAGATGAGGCAACCACCATGAAAAGAGAACCGTTGTCATATCGGGCTCTATCCTGATGGAGATGTCATGGGCGGCGCTTGCTACTCCTGCGCAGGAAGCGCCTGCGGCAACGACTACCCGAGAGGTTTTGGGAGGGGTGTTCGAGTTCGACGTCCTGAACCGGCGAGGAATGATGGCAATCGGCCGCGGCGTACTCTCGGGAGACACGACCGTGACCGAGTTGTTCGTTCTCTAACCAAGGTGACATCGCCTTTGCAGCCGCAAAGGGCCGCAGAGGCAGGGTACGTTGAATTCCGTCTTCGCGGACAGCCGTGCCCCGCCGACGTTGATTGACAGCACCTCAACGGCGGCGCGAGTCTAGTTCAATGTCCGAAGGACAGGGCCGGCGCCAGGCGGTCGCGCCGCAGCCAGCGCGCCAGTAGCAGCATCGCCACCACCGCCAGACCCGACGCCAGGCCGATCCAGATGCCGACGCCGTGCAGGCCGAAATGGAAGGCGAGCAGCACGCCGAGCGGCAGGCCGATGCCCCAATAGCCGATCGCGGCATAGATCATCGGCACCTTGGTGTCGTGCAGACCGCGCAGCATGCCGGCGGCAACTGCTTGTGCGCCGTCGAAGATCTGGAACAGCGCTGCAAAGGCCAGGAACGATACGGCAAGCGCGATCACTCTGGCATTGACCGGATCGGTGATATCGATGAAGGCGCTGATCAGCAGATGCGGCCACAACACCATCACCAGCCCCATCAGCGCCATGAACGAGACGCCGATGACGAACGAGGTCCAGCCGGCGCGCGAAACGCCTTCCGGATTGCCGGCGCCATGCGCCAGGCCGACGCGCACCGTCACCGCCTGGTTGAGGCCGAGCGGCACCATGAAGGAGATCGAGGCGATCTGGATGGCGATGGCATGTGCTGCCAGCGAATCCGCATCGATCAGGCCCATCAGCAGGGCCGCCGCATTGAAGATCGTCACCTCGAAGGCGAGGATGCCGGCGATCGGCAGGCCGAGCCTGAGCAAACCCTTGAAGCGCAGCCAGTCGGCGCGCCAGAAGCGGCCGAACAGGCGGTAGCGGCGGAACTTCTTCTCGAGCATCACGACAGCAGCCATGCCAACGAACATCAGCATGCTCGACAGCGTTGTGGCCAGGCCGGAGCCGGCGATGCCCATTGCCGGAACACCGAGATTTCCGAACATGAAAACCCAGTTGAAGAGCACGTTGCAGGCGACGGCAACGAAGACGATGACCAGCGCCCAGCCGGGGCGCTCCATCGCCGAGATGAAGGAGCGCAGGACGATGTAGCCGTAGAAGGGCAGCACCGCCCATTCGAGCCACCGCAGATAGATACCGGCTTGATGGGCCAGAACCGGCTCCTGTCCCATGGCTAGCAGAATGGCTTCGCCATGCCACAGCACGATCCAGATCGGGATCGAGATCAGGATCGCCAGCCACAGGCCCTGGCGCACGGTGCGGCGCAGGTCGCGAACCGAATAACGGCGGCGGCCGAGCTCGGTCGCCATCATCGGCGAGGTCGCCAGCATCAGGCCGAGGCCGAAGATCAACGGCATGAAATAGAGGTTGGCGCCGAGCGCGCCACTGGCCAGCGTGTCCGCGCCCAGACGCCCCATCATCATGACGTCGGTGGCGGTCATCGCGGTCTGGCCGAGATTGGTCAGCACCATCGGCCAGGCCAGCGCCAATGTCGCCCTGATTTCCTGACGCCAAAGATTTTCCGACGCACGAGCGCCGGCTTCGATCGCAGACATTGTCCTGCTCTTTCCGATTGCGGCGCGTCGGCAACGAGGCCGGAAGCCACACTTCCAAACGGCAAAACCTTCGGTTTCGCGGCGTTTGCGTCGTTCTATTGGACGAAATGCGACATTATGGCAAGGGACGACGGACAGGCAGCGATTGAGCCAGAGGCGCGAGCCCCTCCCACCCGGCTGTCCCTTAGATCAGCCGATGCTTTCGCCGCCGTCGATGACCAGTGCCTGGCCGGTCATGAAGGATGACCGGTCCGAAACGAGGAACAGGATCGCTTCGGCGATCTCCTCGGCGCTCGCCCAGCGCCCCATTGGGATCTTGGTGCGGACATAAGTCTCGATCGCCTCGCGTCCGCCCATCTGAGCGATGAACGGTTCGTTGAAGGGCGTGTCGACCCAGCCCGGGCAGAGCGCATTGATGCGCACATTATGCCGGGCATAGTCGAGCGACATCTGCCTGGTCATCGCCACCACCGCATGTTTGGAGGTGGCATAGGCGATCATCTCGCGGTCGTAGAACACGCCGGAATTCGAGGCCGTGTTGAGGATGACGCCACCGCCTTGCGCGATCATCGACCGCATGACGATCCGCGCCGCCAGGAACTGCGCCCGCACATTGACCCGCCAGGAGGCATCCATGCCGTCGACTTCGACCTCGGTCAGCGTGCCGCCGACCTGGATGCCGGCATGGTTGTGCAAGATGTCGATCCGACCGTGCTTGCCGAGCGTGCCCGTAATGAGTTGCTCGACAGCCGTGTCGTCCGCGACATCGGTCGCGGTCGCCTCCGCCTGCCCGCCCACTGCCCGGATGTCCGCCGCCGTCGCCTCGCCGCTGGCCTGATCCCGGTCGGCGATGACCACGACCGCACCTTCCCTGGCCATGATCATGGCGCCGGCGCGGCCGATGCCGGAGCCGGCGCCTGTCACCACGGCGATGCGGTCTTTGAGGATCATGATCTCGGCTTTCAGTTTGCCGGCTTGCGCTGGCGCAGCTGCCATTGGGCAAGCACCACGAGCAGCACGGAGGCGACGAGCACGATCGTCGCAATGGCGTTGATTTCCGGCGTCACCCCGCGCCGGATCGAGGCGAACACATAGATCGGCAGCGTCGTCTGCGCGCCGGCGACGAAGAAGGCGACGATGAAATCGTCGAAGGAGAAGGTGAAGGCGAGCAGGAAGCCGGCGACCACCGCCGGCATGATCTGCGGCAGGACGATCGAGCGGAAGGTGGTCAGCGGCGTCGCGTAGAGATCGCTCGAGGCCTCGACCAGGTTGCGGTCGAGGCTGGCGAGACGCGTGCCGACGATCATCGTCACCAGCGCCATCGAAAACAGGCCATGCGCGGCGATGATCGACCCATAGCCCAGCGACAGGCGCGGCGGCTGGTCGTCGGGCCAGATCGAGGCGAGGAACGGGTTGAGCACGCCAAACAGCTGGACAAGCGCCACCAGCGTCGAGATGCCGATGACGACGCCGGGAACGACGATCGCGGCACCCATCAGCGCGTCGAAGACGGCGCGGGTTCTGACACCGACCCGCGCCAGGCCGAGCGCGGCCGCCGTGCCACACACTGCCGCCAGCAGCGCGCTGGTGGTGGCGATGAACAGGCTGTTCTTCAGCGCCTCGACAAGGAACGGGTTCGACAGCGCCGTACCGTACCACTGCACCGAAAAGCCGGTGAACTCGCTGGCATGCCGGCCGGCATTGAAGGAGAACAGCACGACCAGCGCGATCGGCAGATACAGGAAGGCGAAGACGGCGGTGACGAAGGCGCGCATCAGATCAGATCCACCTTGCGGGCGCCCGACACCCGTGTCGAAATGCGGTTGGCGGCAATCAGCACCACCACCGAAACCGCCACCAGCGTGATGGCGATGGCCGAGCCGAACGGCCAGTTGCGCGACTGCAGGAACAGGTCGACCAGCGCATTGCCGATGAAGAACACCTTGCCGCCGCCGAGCAGCGTGGGAATGAGGTATTCGCCGAGCAGAAGGATCATGACCAGGGAGAAGCCGGTCATCACGCCCGGCAGCGACAGTTTCAGGGTCACACCCAGAAAAGTTGAGAGCGGCGTCGCGCCGAGGTCGGCGGAAGCTTCCAGCAGCCGCCGGTCGAGCCGTTCGAGGCTGACATAGATCGGCAGGATCATCAGCGGCAGATAGCCATAGACGATGCCAAGCAGGACGGCGCCCGGCGTGTTGATCAGCCTGACATCCTCAATGCCGACAAACGTCAGCAGGGCCGGGATGCCGCGCCCGCCCAGAATGTACATCCAGGCATAGGTCCGCATCAAAAGGCTGGTCCAGAACGGAATGACGACGAGCGCAAGCAGGATCAGCCGCCAGCGCTGCGGTGCCTTGAGGGCAAGGTAATAGGCGACCGGGTAGGCGACGAGCAGACAGGCAAGCGCGCCCACTGGCGCCAGCATCATCGTGTTCCAGAAGGCGGTCGCCCGCGCCGGAAGATTGGCGTATTGCGCCAGCGTGAACGCGGCCTGGTAGCCGCCCTCCGGCGCCCGCTCGCCGACGCTGAACACGGCAATGGCGATGAACGGCAACACCAGAAACACCACCAGCCACAGCGTGGCCGGCGCGAGCAGCAGCGCTGTCAGAAAATTGTGCCGAAATCTGTTGCCGTGCATAAAAAGCCGCCCCGAGGCCGGCGGGCACAGGCCCGCCGGTTTTCCGTTTGCGTCAGACCGGCCTCAGGCCGACTTGAAGCGGGCCATCAGCTCGGCGCGGCCGGGATCGGTCAGCGTTGCCGCCGCGCCGAATTCCAAGGGGGTCAACAGGTCGGCCGCAGGATAGAGGATCGGGTTGTCCAGCACTTCCTTGGGCAGCAGCTTGTTGACGCGTGCATCGGTCGACGGCGCACCATTGGCCAGATGCTCCTTCACCGCGACCTCAGGGTTCATCAGATAGTTGAGCAAGGCATAGCCGGCCGGCTTGTTCGGCGCGTCCTTCGGGATGGCGTAGAAGTCGGTCCAGATCTCGCCACCCTCCTTGCCCAGCACATAGGCGATCTCTGGGATATCGCGATGCAGCTGCGCGCCGTCATTGGTCCAGCACATGGTCATCCAGGCGTCGCCCGCCCGCATGCCCGGCTGATAGTCGGACGAGACCGCGAACAGATGTGGCTTGACCTTGAGCAGGAGTTCCTCCGCCTTGGCGAGTTCGTCCTGCTTCAGCGAGTTGAAGGAATAGCCGTAATATTTCAGCGCGTTGCCGATGGTGGTCAGCTGGTAGTCATGCACCATGGTGCGGCCATCGCCTTCGGTCATGGCGACGTCCCAGAACTCCTTCCAGTTCGTCATCGGCTTGGTCAGCTTCTTGGTGTTGACGGCAAAACCGGTGGTGCCCCAGTTCTTCGGCACCGCATAGGTCGTGCCGTCGATCGTGCCTTCCGAGGTAAAGCGTGGATCTTCCTGCGTGCCATCGAAATTCGGCAGCTTGGCCATATCGAGCGGATCGATGATGCCGAGCTTCTTGTAGGTCGAGATCGTGTAATTGGTCGGCACGAACAGGCTCCAGCCGGAGGCACCGGCCTGCAGCTTGGCCAGCATCTCCTCATTGGAGCCGAACACGTTGACCTCAACGGCGACGCCGGTATCCTTCTTGAAGTTTTCGAAGGTCTGCGGGTCGTGATAGTTCGGCCAGGTGGCGATCGACATGCGGTCACCGAGGTTTTCCGCGGCGAAGGCCTGCGTCGGCATGATACCGATCTCGCGCGCCATCACCGCGGTTGCAATGCCAAGGCCGGTGAGGCCGAGGAAGTCGCGGCGGCCGATCGAGCCGCGCTTCAAACGCATCAGCTGGTCAACGAAGTTCTCAGGGCTTATAGGCAGTCCGTCACGATATGATTTCGACATTTTTTGCTACCCTCTGGTTGGTCCCGTTGTTCTTGTTCTCCGGAAACGCCAGCGGCGTCCCGGAGGCAAAGCCGATGGCGACGGGTTCACCCGGCTTGAAGAGATTGCCATGGCCGATCAAATGGTCGGCCTTGGCCAGCAGCGTTCCGATGCCCTGGACCTCGATGGCGTATTCCGCGGTCGAGCCCAGAAAAATCCGGTTGCGGACGATGCCCTTGAACGGGCTGCCTTCCGTGGCGCCGAGGCTGAGAGATTCAGGACGCAGGCTGACCGACACGGTCTCGCCCTGCTGCAAGGCGGTTCGCTTGCGCGCGGCAATGACAGTGCCGTCGGCGAGCGCCACGTTGACCAGATCGCCTGTGTGTCCGGCAACCTTGCCGCTCAGCAGGTTGGTCTTGCCGACGAAATCGGCGACGAACAGGTCTGCGGGCTCATCATAGATCTCGCTCGGCTGCCCGAGCTGGACGATGCGGCCGCCATTCATGACGCAGACGAAATCGCTCATCGACAGCGCTTCCTCCTGGTCGTGGGTGACCAGCACGAAGGTGATGCCGATCTCGCGCTGCAGGTTCTGCAGTTCGATCTGCATGTCGGTGCGCAGTTTCTTGTCGAGCGCCGCCAATGGTTCGTCGAGCAAAAGCACCGCCGGCTTGTTGACCAGCGCGCGCGCCAGCGCGACACGCTGCTGCTGGCCGCCGGAGAGTTCGTGGATCTTGCGGCCGCCATAGCCGGCGAGCCGCACCATTTCGAGCGCCTCGCCGGCGCGGCGGCCGATCTCCTGCGACGCCAGGCGTGGCCGTGCCTGGCGCAGCCCATAGGAAACATTGGCTTCCACATCGAGATGCGGAAACAGCGCGTATTGCTGGAACACCATGTTGACCGGCCGGCGATAGGGCGGCGTACCGGCCATGTCCTGGCCGCGGATGAGCACCTTGCCGTCGCTCGGCTGCTCGAAGCCGCCGATCATGCGCAGGCATGTGGTCTTGCCGCAGCCGGACGGGCCTAGCAGGGCGACAAAGGCGGAGGGCGGAACGGCGAGATCGATGCCGCTGACCGCGGTCACCGCGCCGTAGCGCTTGGTGACGCCGCGAAACTCGATATCGGGCACTGCGGTCAAAGTGCTGGCTCCAGCAACAGGGCTATTTCAGGACGCTACCAGAGCCAATGGCGGCTAGTATATACCTCACAGGTGGTATATCTGATCTATTTTCTCGTTTAAGGGGGTATAGATTGAGTGTGTCCCGCAGCGACGAATACAGCCAGCTCGCTGCGCTTGTCGCGGCGACGCGAGAGACCAGCGGCGACCTGTTCGGCCAGGCAATGGTCGGCTGGCTGAGACAGCATGTCAGCTTCGACCACTGCGTGATCTTCGGTTATCGCGGTGCGGCGCGACCGCCGCTGCTGTTCGAAACCTTCTCGCCGGCCGAAAGCCATGTCTTTGTCACACTCTATCAGGAAGGGCCTTATCTGCTCGACCCGTTTCATCACGCGGCGGTGGAGCGCAAGGAAGGGTTCTGGCGCATGCGCGAGTTGGCGCCGGACCGCTTCTACGCCAGCGAATATTTTCGCTCCTACTACAGCCAGACGAAACTGGCCGAGGAGGTCGGCTTCTTCGTGCCGCTGCCGGGAAAGGACGCGCTGGTGTTGTCGCTGATGCGATTGCGCGCTTCGGGGCCCTTCGGCACCGCCGATGCCAGGCTGCTGCGCGACATGGCGCCGGCGGTCATCAACTTCGCCAGGCTGCGCTGGCCTGCGCTTGCGGCCGACGAGCCGGACGAAGCGGAGCAAGACGAGACGATCGCCGCGGTCAACGAATTCGACCGCGCCCACATCTGGGAGAGCCTGTCGCTGACCGCGCGCGAAAAACATGTCGTCGATCTGGTGCTGCAGGGGCATTCCACCGAATCCATCGCGAGGGCCATGCGCATCGTGCCGGGAACCGTGAAGGTCCATCGCCGCAATATCCACCGCAAGCTCGGCATCAAATCCCAGGCCGGGCTGTTCGCCCGTTTCATCGAGATCATCGAGAGCCGGCGCTGACCTGCATGACAGACATCGTTCACTTGCCGGCGACAGGCTGCTAGGAACGGCCTGAGACCGGACCGTATCCGGATTTCGCCCGGAGAGCAGAGGATGGCATTCAGGCGCAGAAAGAACACGGCCGCGATCCCGCGCACGGTGCCTGCCTTCGAGCACATCGTCACCGAGGCGAGCGACAGTTTCCTGTGGCGGCTCGACGACTATCCGTGGGAGCGCAACGTCTGGAATTTCCATCCGGAATACGAAATCCATCTCCTGAGGAAGTCTTCCGGTGTCGTGCTGGTCGGCGATCACATCGGCGAATTCGGGCCGGGCTACCTAGCCATCGTCGGCGGCGGGCTGCCGCATGACTGGGTGACGGCGGTGCAACCGGGCGAGCTGATCGAAGGCCGAGACATCGTTCTGCAATTCGACCCGCAGCGGCTGCGCGGCTCGGCCGGGCTGCTGCCGGAGCTGCGCGAGCTGGAGCCGTTCCTGGAGCGGTCGCTGCGCGGCATCGTCTTCCACGGCCAAACGGCGCTTGAAGGCGCCGCGCTGATGGAGCGGATGGGCACTGTGCACGGGCTCGCCCGGCTCTGCCTGTTCCTCGAACTGGTGGATCTGCTGGCCAGGACCGACGAATACGAACTTTTGTCGTCGCCGGATTTCTCTCCCGCCCTCGACGCAACCTCGCTGGACATCATCCAGCGCACGCTGACCTATCTGTTCCAGCATTTCGCCGAAGACCTGAAGCTGCCCGAGGTGGCGGAACTGGCCGGCATGAGCGAAAGCACGTTTTCGCGCTTCTTCCAGAAGAACACCGGCAACTCCTTCAGCGACCACATCGCCAAGCTCCGGCTCTGGCAGGCCTGCAAGCTGCTGGCCGACACCGATATTCCGATCACCGACATCTGCTTCCAGGTCGGCTATATGAACATCTCCAACTTCAACCGCGCCTTCCTGCGCAAGCACAGGATGACGCCGTCCTCCTACCGCAAGCTGTCGCGGCAGCGGCTGACAATGCGCGCCTGAAAACTGGCCTTTCCCGGCCCATCGGTACTCACCTGACGGACACCGTCTCCATGGAGCCCGTTTTGCAGCGCACAATGCATAAAAGTACAGGTCTGCTGCAACGGGGCTTCTAGCGCGGCCTTTAGCAACTCCTCATTTTGGCGATGGGTGGCTTGTCGCTCGGGCGATGGCGAGGATCGCGCAGCCGAGGACTTCCGCTTCCTGCGACTGTTCCTGGAGGAGAAAATCAATGAATCCAATTCGGCTCGCTGCGAGCTTAAGCGCAGCTTTCATGCTCACCACCACGCTTTCGACCATGGCGCTGGCGGCGCCGGTCTGCTCGGCACCGGTCAAAGTGCTGGCGCAGCCGCGCGACGGCCTGACGCTGCTGGAGGACTCCAAGGCCGAGTTCGAAAAGCTTGCCGGCGCCGGCTTCCAGATCGACTATCTCAACGAGAACGACCGCCGGGCGAAATCGCGCGCCGATGCATCCACCGTCGGCAACTACAACGTCTACTACGTCGACGAAGCCAATGTCGCACTGTTCGCCTCGTCGAAATGGATCGTCCCGCTGGCCGATTATTATCCGGCTGACTATGACTATGCCGATTTCGATCCAGGCCGCCAGAAGGTCGCCACCTATGACGGCAAGGTCTGGTTTGCGCCGCTGACCGGCGGCGGGGACCTGATGGTCTACCGCAAGGACATTCTGGAGGCCGCCGGCATCCAGCCGCCGAAGACGCTGGACGAGCTGATCGCCGACGTGCCGAAGCTGACCGATCCGGACAAGGGCATGTACGGCATTGCACTGCGCGGCGCGCGTGGCTCGGGCGCCAATGTCTGGCGCTGGATGCCGTTCTTCAAGGCCTATGGCGGCAAATGGTTCGACGGCGACAAGCCGGCTTTCAATTCCGAGGCCGCGGTCAAGGCGACCGAGACCTACCTCAAGCTGTTCAAGGACTCCGCGCCCGGCACGCAGACCGGCAGCTGGGATGAATCGACCGGCGCGTTCCTGTCGGGCCAGGTCGCCATCCTCGTCGAATCGACGCCGCTGTCGGGCATGGCGGTCGACCCGAAGACGTCGCAAGTGGTCGGCAAGATCGGCTTCCTGCCACCGCCTTCGCCGCTGACCGGCGGCGGTTACGGCCATGGCCTCGCCATTGCGGCCAAGGCCAATGCCGATGACGCCTCGAAGAAATGCGCCGGGCTGTTCATCGCCTGGGCGACGTCGAAGGAGAATGAGAGGCGCCGGCTCGACGCGCACCAGTTCGGCGAGCTCAACCGCACCAGCATTCTCTCCAGCAAGGAATTCGCCGACATCTACGGCGCCGATCTCGGCCAGGCGCTGGCCGAGACCGGCAAGGTGACGGCGGTCAACTTCTGGCAGGATCCGCGCTGGCCGGATCTGGGCGACCGCTGGGGCATCATCCTGGAAGAGCTGGTCACCGGCACCCGCACCGACGTCAAGGGCGGCCTCGACGAACTCGAGGCCTATGCCAACGAGCTGGTGAAAAAGAAATAATCCTCCCGCCCGCGGCGCGCGGTCCACGGCATTCGATGGGATGCCGGGCCTGTGCGCCGCGGGTTTCCCCGAAAGGCATAGCCCGAGGATAGGCAATGCGCCGACGCTCTTCCCTGCCCGTGACGTTTCTGGTTCCGACGCTCGCCATTCTCCTGGTGCTGTCGATGGTGCCGACGCTCTACGCCATCGTCATCGCGCTGCAGAACCGCGAACTGAGCTCGTCGGACTATTCCTGGGTCTGGCTGTCAAACTTCATCGATCTGTTCCTCGACCGGCGTTTCCTCAACGCTGTCTGGGTGTCGGTGAAGTGGGAAATCGTCACAGTCGTGGCGACAATGGTGGTGGCGATCGGGCTCGGCGTGCTGATGTTCGAAGCGGCGTCGCCGCGACTGCGCAATTTCTACTGCCTGCTGTTCATCATCCCGGTGCTGTTGCCACGCGTCTCGGCGGCCTTCGTGTGGAAGTTCGCCTATCATCCGCTCTACGGCATCGCCACCTACCCCTACCGGCTGATCACCGGCGGGCTGATCTTCGACCCGCTGTCGAGGCCGTCGACGGCCTTGTTTGCCGTCGCCTCGGTCGATGTCTGGCAGTGGGGCCTGTTCTTCGCCGTCATCGTGCTGAAGCTCCTGGAGACCTTGCCGCCGCAGCCGATCGAGGCGGCGCGGCTCGACCACGCCAAACGCTGGCAGATCCATGCCTATGTGACGCTGCCGATGCTGAAGGCACCGCTGATCAGCCTGATGTTCGTCAAGATGATCGAATCGCTGCGCTCCTTCGACCTGATCTATGTGATGACGCGCGGCGGGCCGGGCGTGGCGACCGAGACGCTCGACATGTACGCCTTCTCGCAAGGCTTCATCGAGTCCGGCAAGGTATCCTACGCCTCAGCCATGGCGGTGCTGATGATGATCGCCACGGTGATCACCTTCACCATGCTGTGGAAGCGGGTGCAGGCATGAGACCACACCGCACAAGATTGGGCCTGCTCATTGGCAAGACCATCCTGGCATTTGCCGGCTTCATGGCGGTGTTTCCGCTGGCCTGGACGGCGCTCAATTCGCTGAAGAACAATGTCGACATCATCACCCGCGTGCCGCGCCTGGTGTTTACGCCGACACTCGACAACATCAGCTACATCATCGGCCGCGACAGTGTCATGACCGGGCTCTACAATTCGGTGGTCGCCTGCGGCTGCGCGGTGCTGATCGGCGTCGTGCTCGGCCTGCCGGCCGCCTATGCGGTGGCGCGCTATCCCAACCGCTTCGCCGGCGACATCCAGTTCTTCGTTTTGTCGCTGCGCTTCCTGCCACCTGTGGCGGTCGCCATTCCATTGATGGTGATCTGGCTGCAGATCGGACTCTACGACACTTTGCCGGCGCTGATCGTCACCTATTCGCTGCTCACCATTTCGGTGATCATGTGGCTCGCCATTCCCGCCTTCCAGGCCGTGCCCAAGGAGATCGAGGAAGCCGCCTTTGTCGACGGCTACGGCGCCTATTCGGTGTTCTGGCGGATCGCGCTGCCGGTTGCGGCGCGCTCGCTGATCGGCGCCGTCGCCTTCAGCTTCGTGCTGGTGTGGAACGAATTCCTGATCGCGCTGATGCTGTCCAGTTCCAACGCCAAAACCTTGCCGATCGTCGCTTCCGAATTGTCGCAGCAAGGCATGAACGTGCCGTGGGGAATCCTGAACGCCTCTGTCGTGCTGTTGTCGCTGCCGCCGCTGCTGTTCCTCGGCGTGCTCAGCGGCTTCCTGAATTCTGTTTTCCGGCAAAAAAAGACTTGATGCGAGGACTGACCGATGCGGGCACTGGTGCTTGAGAAAAAAGGCGAACTGTCGCTGCGCGAGATCGCGCTGCCGCTCGACGTCGGACCGGACGACGTCAAAATCGCCATCCACACGGTCGGCGTCTGCGGCAGCGACGTGCACTATTACACGCATGGCGCCATCGGCAGCTATGTCGTGCGGGCGCCGATGGTGCTCGGCCACGAAGCCGCGGGAACGGTCGTCGAGGTCGGCGCCAATGTCAGGACACTGAAGGTTGGCGACCGCGTCTGCATGGAGCCGGGCGTGCCGAACATGTCGTCGCGGGCAACCAAGCTCGGCATCTACAATGTCGACCCGGACGTTTCCTTCTGGGCGACGCCGCCGGTGCACGGCATTCTTGCGCCCTTTGCGGTCCACCCGGCCGCCTTCACCTACAGGCTGCCCGACAACGTCTCGTTTGCCGAAGGCGCGATGGTCGAGCCCTTTGCCATCGGGATGCAGGCGGCAAGCCGTGCCCGTATCGTGCCGGGCGATGTCGCCGTGGTCGTCGGCTGCGGCCCGATCGGCATCATGATCGCGCTTGCCGCGCTTGCCGGCGGCTGCTCGAAAGTACTGATCTCCGATTTCTCGGCGCCCAAGCTCGAGATCGCCGCACAATATGCCGGCATCGTGCCGGTCAATATCGGCGAGCAGGCGTTGGTCGATGCCGTCGCAGCCGCGACCGACAATTGGGGCGCGGACATTGTCTTCGAGGCGAGCGGCAGCCCTAGGGCATTCGCCGATTTGTTCGACGTCGTGCGGCCGGGCGGCGCTGTGGTGCTGGTCGGGTTGCCGGTGGAGCCGGTCAGCCTCGACGTGCCGGCGGCGATCTCCAAGGAAGTGCGCATCGAGACGGTGTTCCGCTACGCCAACATCTTCGACCGCGCGCTGCAGCTGATTGCCTCGGGCAAGGTCGACCTCAAGCCACTGATCACCAGCACTTATGCATTTGCCGACAGCATCGAGGCCTTCGAGCGAGCGGCGCAAGGCAATCCGCAGGACGTCAAGCTGCAAATCCTGCTTACCGGCGAGAAGGGCTGATCATGTCCGCGATCGTTTGTTCCCATGTCGACAAGGCATACGGCGCCACCACCGTCATCCGCGATCTCAATCTCTCGATCGAGGAGCATGAGTTCGTCGTCTTCCTCGGGCCTTCCGGCTGCGGCAAGTCGACCTTGTTGAGGATGCTGGCCGGGCTGGAGGATATCAGCGGCGGCGAGGTGTCGATCGGCGGCAGAGTGGTCAACGATCTCGAGCCTGGCGACCGTGGCATCGCCATGGTGTTCCAGAACTATGCGCTCTACCCGCACATGACGATCTTCGACAACATCGCCTTCGGCCTCAAGCGGCAGAAGGTGCCCGCGGCCGAGATCCAGAAGCGGGTCGAGGCTGTGGCCAAGACGCTGGGCCTCGAACCCTACCTGGCCCGCAAGCCGACGGAGCTTTCCGGCGGCCAGCAGCAACGCGTGGCGATTGCGCGCGCCATGATCAAGACGCCGAAGGTGTTCCTGTTCGACGAGCCGCTGTCCAATCTCGACGCCAAGCTGCGCAACCATATGCGGGTCGAGATCGCCCGGCTGCATCAGTCGCTGAAGACCACCACCGTCTACGTCACCCACGACCAGCTCGAAGCGATGACGCTGGCGGACCGCATCGTTTTGCTCAAGGACGGCGTCATCGCGCAGATCGGCTCGCCGGCCGAGATTTACAGGCAGCCGGGCAATCTGTTCGTCGCCGGCTTCATCGGCACGCCGAACATGAATTTCATCGACGTGGCGGTCGGTCGGAAGGACGACTGCTGGGCGCTGACGGGTGCCGGCACGACCTTTTCCATCGAAGGCTCCGGTTTCGACCTACGAGGCGTCCATCGCGCGGTGCTTGGGGTTCGGCCTCCGGACCTGAAGACCGCCGACGCCGGGGACAGTACCAACCTCCTGCAAGGCACTGCCGATCTCATCGAGTTCCATGGCAATGACGCGCTGGTGACGTTCGCCTGCGGCGGCAAGGAGGTCAGCGCGCTTGTGCCGGCCCGCGAATGCCCGGCGTTGCGCGCGCCGGTGCGTTATACATTCGAGGAGGACAGCGTCCACCTGTTCGAGGCGACGTCAGGTGTATCCTTGCGCAGAGCGCAGAAGCCTAGCTGATCGCGTCGAGCGCCTGCCGCTGCCGGTGCATTTCGAGGAAAATCTTGTAGTCGCGGTCGAAACGGCCTGACGCGGCCGGGTTCGAGGCCCGCGTCCTGCCGCCTTGCTGCATGGCGACGCAGGCGGCGTTCAAGTCGGGAAACAGGCCGGCGGCGGTGGCGGCGACCATGCCGGTGCCGAGCAGCACAGCTTCGTCGGCCAACGGCTCGATCACCGCGCAGCCAGTGGCGTCAGCATAAAGCTCCATCAAAAGCGGGTTCTTGGTGTGGCCGCCGGTGACATGCAGCGTGTCGATCAAGTAGCCGTTCTCGTTCAGCGCCTCCAGCACATGGCGCACGCCGAGCGCGATGCCGACGGCGGTGCGCCAATAGAGCTTGCACAGGCTGTCGAAGGAGGAATCCAGCGTCAGCCCGCTGACGACGCCGACGGCATGCGGATCGGCAAGGGGCGAGCGGTTGCCATGGAAATCCGGCAGTACGTGCAGCCTGGCGGCGAGCTTGTCGCCCTCGGCCATGCGCAGTTCGGCGACACGCCTGGCGATCTTGGCATGCATGGCCGCGTCCGGATCGCCGCCGGCGCCGTGCCAGCGGATGATGTGGTCGAGCAGCGCGCCGGTGGCCGACTGGCCGCCTTCCGACAGCCACAGCTTTGGCAGTGCGGCGCCATAGTATGGACCCCAGACGCCGGCAAAGGGCTGGGGGTCGGGCGACATCGCCATGACGCAGGACGAGGTGCCGGCGATCAGCGCCAGATGCCTGCCGATATTTTGTTGATCGCCGGCAAAGCCGCCGAGCACGCCAAGCGCGCCTGCATAGGCGTCGATGACACCGGCGCCGACGCGGCAGTTTTCCGTCAGGCCAAGCTCCGCCGCCGCTTCCGTCGAGAGCGTGCCGATGTCGGCGCCAACGGCGCTTGCCTTTTCCGGCAGGTTGCCGTGCTCGAACAGATCGCTGAGCCCGACGGTCTCGAAGAAATCGCGCCGCCAGCCGGTTTGTTCATGCGCCAGATAGGTCCATTTGGCGGTCAGCGTGCATTGCGAACGCGCCAGCGAGCCGGTCGCCTTCCAGGTCAGGAAGTCGGTGAGGTCGAATAGATAGCCGGCTTCATGCCATGTGCCGGGCAGATTGCGCTTCAGCCACATCAGCTTCGGCGTCGCCATTTCCGGCGACATGACGCCGCCGACATAGTCGAGCACCGCATGGCCGCTTGCCGTGCATTCGTCGGCTTCGGCAATGGCGCGGTGGTCGAGCCAGACGATGGTGTCCCAGCGCCGCTCACCGGTCACCGAGACGCTGAGCTGGCCAGCGTTTCTGTCCAGCACCACCAGCGAGCAGGTGGCGTCGAACGAGATGCCGACAATGTCTTGCGCCGCCACGCCTGCCTTTTCACGCGCGGCGCGGACCGCGATGCAGACTGCCGACCAGATATCCTGAGAATTGTGCTCGGCGTGATCGGCCTTCGGCTGGTTCATGACGATCGGATGCTCGGCGCGGCCGAGCAAGGTGCCTGACGTGTCGAGAATGCCCGCGCGGGCGCTCCCGGTGCCGACATCGACCGCGCAAACGAAGCTTTTCGTCAAGATGCTTTTACTCTCGCTCCCAGGCCTGCAATCAGATCGGGCAATTGCAGCATGTCAGCGAATATAAAGTCCGGTTCACTCGACGCAAGCCGCGCTTTCAAGGCCGGGTTGCCGGCGTGCGAACCGCCGGTGAAGGCAAAGACGCGCATGCCGGCGGCACGCGCAGCGGCGATGCCGACCGGGCTGTCCTCTACGACGATACAGTTGTGCGGATGGGCGCCCATGGCGGCGGCGGCATGCAGAAAAAGGTCCGGCGCCGGCTTGCCGCGCGCGACCATGGCGGCGCTGAACAGATGCGGCTCGAGCAGCCCGAGCAGGCCGGTGACGTCGAGCGCGTAACGGATGCGATCGAGCGTGCCCGAGGAGGCGACGCAGCAGGGTGCGCCAAGCCTCGGCAAGATGTCGCTGACACCGGGGATCGGCTTCAGCTCCTCGCGGAATTTACGCATCAATTCGACGCGCATGTCGGTCAGATGCCGGTCGGTGATGTCGATGCGGAAATCGCGGCCGAGAATCTCGCGCACACTCTTCATGCTCTTGCCGAGGAAGTGCTCGTAGGCGGCATCCTCGCTGACCGAGCCGCCGGCAGCCGCGATCATGCCGAGCAAAGCCGAGACGGACAGCGCCTCGCTGTCGACCAGCACGCCGTCACAGTCGAAGATGACCAGTTCGGGCGTCATTGCGGCTCGCGTCAGAGCTTGCCGGCGATGTAGCGCGTCAGCGTCGCGCGCGCGCCATTCGCCCACAGAACGTTGAGCGCGTGGGCGAAGGCCTCGGCGAAAGGTGCCGAGCGGCCAACATCGCCATAGATGTCTTCCATCGCAAGCCAGGCGCCGGGCTTGTCCTTGGCCGCCTTGGCGGTTGCCTGCAGCCGGTCCCAGCTCGGGTCGTTGGCCTCGATGACGGCGCCGCTGTCGGTGGTGCCGAAACAATAGCGGCACCACAGTGCCGATTCCAGCGCCAGACCCGCGACGCCCTTTCCGGCCTTCAGCCGGTCGGCAATGGTCGGGATGATGAATTTCGGCTGCCGGTTGGACCCGTCGAGGCAGAGCCGGCGGATGGTGTCGCCGATCTTCGGGTTGGAAAACCGGTGCTCGATGAGCTGGTAATAGTCCTCCAGCACGGTGTTGGGCACCGGCGGCACGGTCGGGATGATCTCGTCATGTTCTAGCTTGGCCAGGAAGTCGCGAACCAGCGGCTCCTGCATCGCCTCGTGGACGAAATGGATGTCCATCAGCCCCGCCGGATAGGCGATGGTGGCGTGGCCACCGTTGAGAATGCGGATCTTCATCAGCTCATAGGGGGCGACGTCCTTGACGAATTGCACGCCGACTTTCTCCAGCGGCGGACGACCGTCGGTGAAATGATCCTCCAGCACCCATTGCTTGAACGGCTCGCAGAACACCGGCCAATTGTCCTCGAGGCCGAACTCCGTGGCCAGGATGCCGCGCTCGCGATCGGAGGTGGCAGGCGTGATGCGGTCGACCATGCCGTTCGGGAAGGCAACGTTGTCGCTGACCCAATTGGCCAGATCCTCGTCGATCAGGCGGGCCAGCCCGATAACGCCATCCGACGTGACATGGCCGTTATGGGGGATGTTGTCGCAGGACATGACGGTGAACGGCACGATGCCGTCGGCGCGGCGGCGCATCAGCCCGGCAAGGATGAGGCCGAACACCGTCTTCGGCGTCGTGCCGGCCTGCGCGTCGGCGACGATGTCGGGATGGGTCGAGTTGAATTTTCCGGAGGCCGGATCGATGAAGTAACCGCCTTCGGTGATGGTCAGCGAGACGATCTTGATTGCCGGATCGGCAAGCTGGTCGATGATGGCGTCGGCATCGCCCGGCGTCAGGAAGTCGATCATGACGCCGGTGACGCGGGCGCTCATATGGTCGGAATCCTGCTCGACCACGGTGGTCAGCCAGTCCTGCTCCTGCAGCTTGGAGCGGCCGATTTTCTCGCCCTCGAAGACGCCGGCGCCGATCAGCGCCCAATCATGGCCGATACCCGCATTGAAGAGGTCGTCGAGATAGACGGCCTGGTGCGAGCGATGGAAATTGCCGACGCCGAAATGGACAATACCGGGTTTGAGCCTGGCGCGGTCATACTGCGGACCGGCAACCTTGGCGGGGAGCTTGGCGAGGATGGAGGAAGAGAGTTTCACGGTCATCTGCTTTACCCTTTTGCCGGTGCTTACCCGTCTGCCGGCCTGACAATTCCGCCCTCAACCCTCTGAGGAGAGCGCGTGGGCGGCACGTGCCTTTGGCTTCATGCCGCCCCGCCCTGCGACGCCTTCTCCCGGAGGAAGGGAGCGCGCCTCCCCCTCAGCCCATCCCCATCAACTCATCCATTGGCCGCCATCGACATTGTAGGTCTGGGCGACGATGTATTCGGCATCGTCGCTGGCCAGGAACACCGCCATGCCGGTCAGGTCCTCCGGCCTGCCCATGCGGCCGTAAGGTACGCCCTCACCGACCAGCCGCTTCTTCTCGCCCTTCGGCCGGTTCTCGTATTTGGCGAACAGCGCATCGACCTCGTCCCACATATCGCTGTCGACGACGCCCGGCGCGATGCCATTGACGTTGATGCGGTGTTTGATCAGGTCGAGCCCTGCCGACTGGGTAAGCGAGATGACCGCAGCCTTGGTGGCGCAGTAGACGGCGACCAGCGGCTCGCCGCGCCGTCCGGCCTGGCTGGCGATGTTGATGATCCTGCCACCCTTACCCCTTGCGATCATCGAACGGGCCGCTGCCTGCAGCATGAACAAGGTGCCGGCCACGTTGACCGAAAACAATTTGTCGTAGCTCGCTTTGGTGATCTCGACGATCGGCGCCAGGTCGAACAAAGCGGCGTTGTTGATCAGTATGTCCAGCCCACCGGTCTTTTTCTCGACCGCGCTCACCGCCGCCTCGATCGAAGCAAGATCGGTGACGTCCAGCTTCACCGCATAGGCACTGCTGCCAATCTGCGAGGCTGTCTTTTCCGCGGCCTCCAGATTGATGTCGCCGATCGCGACTACAGCACCTTCACGCGCATAGGCTTCGGCGAAGGCTCTGCCTATGCCACGCGCGGAGCCGGTGATCAGCGCCGATTTACCTTTCAGCCTCACTGCGTCAGCGCCTTTCCGTCGGGGCCGAAGCGATGCATCCGGACCTTGTCTGGCGTGAGGTAGATCGTGTCGCCGTGACGGACAGGCATTTCGCCATCGGCGCGCACGGTCAGCGTCCCGACGCCATCAGCCTGGACGTGCAGGAAGGTGTCGGATCCCAGATGTTCGGCAACGCCGACGACGGCTTTCCAGTCGCCCGCCGTGGTCGAGATGTTCATGTGCTCGGGACGGATGCCGATGGTCTTGGCATTGTATTTGGCGGCCGGCGCGCCTTCGATCAGGTTCATCTTCGGCGAACCGATGAAGCCTGCCACGAACAGGTTCTTCGGCGACTTGTAGAGCTCCATCGGCGAGCCGACCTGTTCGATGTTGCCGGCGTTGAGCACGACGATCTTGTCGGCCATGGTCATGGCTTCGATCTGGTCGTGGGTGACGTAGATCATCGTCGTCTTGAGCTGATGGTGCAGCTCGCTGATTTCCAGCCGCATGGTGCCGCGCAGTGCTGCATCGAGGTTGGACAACGGCTCGTCGAACAGGAAGGCCGAGGGCTGGCGCACGATGGCACGGCCGATGGCGACGCGCTGGCGCTGGCCGCCGGATAGCTGGCCGGGCCGGCGCTCGAGATAGTTGGTGAGGTTCAGCACGCGCGCGGCGTCCTTCACCTTCTTGTCGATCGTCGCCACATCCTCGCCCGCCATCTTCAGCGGGAAGCCGATGTTCTTGGCCACCGTCATATGCGGGTAGAGCGCATAGGACTGGAACACCATGGCAAGCTTGCGCTTGGCTGGCGCCTCGCCGGTGACGTCACGGCCATCGATGTTGATGGTGCCGCCGCTGGTGTCCTCGAGACCGGCGATGAGGCGCAGCAGCGTGGACTTGCCGCAGCCCGACGGGCCGACGAAGACGACGAACTCGCCATTCTCGATGACAAGGTCGAGGCCTGGAATGATGACCGTCGATCCGAAGTGCTTGGAGACGTTCTTGAGCGTGATGTTTCCCATGGTTTCCTCCCCGAGGGGTTATTTTTCGCCGGTTGCTTCAGGCAACGTCCGTTACTTCACAGCACCAAATGTCAGGCCGCGCACCAGCTGCTTCTGGCTGAACCAGCCCATGATCAGGATGGGGGCGATCGCCAGCGTCGAGGCCGCCGAAAGCTTGGCCCAGAACAGGCCTTGCGGGCTTGAGAACGAACTGATGAAGGCCGTCAGCGGCGCCGCCTCGGTGGTGGTCAGCCGGATGGTCCAGAACGCTTCGTTCCATGCCAGGATGATGTTGAGCAGCATGGTCGAAGCGATGCCCGGCACCGCCATGGGGGTCAGCACATAGATGATCTCGCCCCACAAGGTTGCGCCATCCATGCGTGCGGCTTCGAGGATTTCGCCCGGGATTTCGCGGAAGTAGGTGTAGAGCATCCAGATCACGATCGGCAGGTTGATCAGCATCAGCATGACCATCAGCCCGATGCGGCTGTCGAGCAGGCCGGTGTCGCGGAAGATCAGGTAGATCGGGAACAGCACCGCAACCGCCGGCATCATCTTGGTGGACAGCATCCACATCAAAATGTCCTTGGTCCGCTTGCTCGGCGAGAAAGCCATCGACCAGGCAGCCGGCACGGCGACCAGCAGCGCGAGGATGGTCGAGCCGACCGAGAGCAGCACCGAGTTGAAGAAGAACTTGAAGTAGCCGCTCTGCGCCTGGACCTCGGTATAGCTCTCGAACGTCCCCGACGGAATCAGCGCGAAGCCCTGGATGGCCTCCTGCTCAGACTTGAACGAGGTGATGATCGTATAGAGGATCGGGAAGAAGATCAGCAGCGCGACGATCCAGGCGGCGCCTGTCGCAATGACCTTGTGTTGGGTGGTGACTGCACGTGCCATCGTATCCTCCCTTACTTGTCCAGGTTCTTGCCGACCGCGCGCATGGCGAAGAAGGCGACGATGTTGGCGAGAATGACGGCGATGACACCGCCGGCGGATGCCTGGCCGATTTTGAACTCCAGCAATGCCTTCTGGTAGACGAGGAAGGGCAGGTTGGTGGAGGCGTAGCCGGGGCCGCCATTGGTGGTGACCAGGATTTCGGCATAGACCGACAGCAGGAAGATGGTCTGGATCAGGATGACGACGGTGATGGCGCGCGACATGTGCGGCAACGTCAGATAGATGAAGCGGCTGACGAAGCCGGCGCCGTCCATCTCGGCGGCTTCCTTCTGCTCGCCATCAAGCGACTGCAGCGCAGTCAAAAGGATCAGCGTGGCGAAGGGTAGCCACTGCCAGGCGACGATGATGATGATCGCCATCATCGGATGCTGCCCGAACCAGTCGATCGGTTGAGCCCCGAAGAAGCGCGCAATGTCGGCAAAGACACCGTATTGCGGGTGCATGATCATGTTCTTCCACACAAGCGCCGCGACCGGCGGCATGACGAAGAACGGTGAGATGACGAGGATGCGCACGATCCCCTGTCCCCACATCGGCTGATCGATCAGCAACGCCAGCATGATGCCGCCGATAACGGTGATCAGCAGCACACTGCCCACCAGGACAAGCGTGTTAAGGATCGACTGGAGGAAGGCCGGGTTGGAATAGAACAACGCGTAGTTCGAGAAGCCGACGAACCCATCGCGGATCGGGTTGAGCGGGTTGTACTGCTGGAAGGAGAACCACAAGGTGATGACCAGCGGCACAATCATCCAGACGAACAGCAGCACCACGGATGGCGCCATCATGAAGCGGGCAAGCGAACGGGTCTGCTGAGTAGCCATGACGGTCACCCTTCCAAAGGTCGGTCAGATTTTTAGAGTTGTGCCACAATTCCTGGGATTGTGAAGGCGGCCGCCCGAACTGGGATTCGGGCGGCCGTTGCCAGTCATGATCGACGACCGGCATTCGGCACCGGGAGGAGCCTACTTGATATAACCGCCCTCGGTCATCGTTGCCGTGGCAGCGTCCTGGGCCTGCTTCAGGGCATCGTCGACGCTCGACTGGCCGGCAAGAGCGGCCGAGAAGAGCTGGCCTACAGTGGTGCCGAGACCCTGGAACTCAGGGATGGCGACGAACTGGACGCCGACATACGGCACCGGCTTGACGGTCGGATGCGTCGGATCGGCCGCATTGATCGAGTCCAGCGTCATCTTGGCGAAAGGTGCTGCCTTCTGGTACTCGGCATTGGCATAGAGCGAGGAGCGCGTGCCCGGAGGAACGTTGGCCCAGCCTTCCTTCGAAGCGACGAGTTCGGCATAGTGCTTGCTGGTTGCCCAGGAGACGAACTTCTGAGCTGCGTCTGCCTTCTGCGTGCCGGCGGGAATGGCCAGCGACCAGGCCCACAGCCAGTTGCCGCGCTTGCCGAGACCGTTGTCGGGAGCGAGAGCATAACCGACCTTGTCGGCGACGGTGGAGGCCTTCGGGTCAGAGACGAAAGACGCCGCGACGGTGGCGTCGATCCACATGCCGCACTTGCCCTGCTGGAACAGCGCCAGGTTTTCGTTGAAGCCGTTGGACGAGGCGCCCTCAGGACCGTCGGCCTTCATCAGGTCGACATAGAACTGCAGCGTGTTCTTCCATTCCGGCTGATCGAACTGCGGCTTCCAGTTCTCGTCGAACCAGCGGGCGCCGAAGGAGTTCGACATGGCGGTCAGGAAGGCCATGTTCTCGCCCCAGCCGGCCTTGCCGCGAAGGCAGACGCCGTTCACGCCATTGGCGCGGTCGGTCATCTTGTCGGCGGCCTGCTTGATGAAGTCCCAGGTCGGGGCATCGGGCATGGTCAGCCCTGCCTTCTCCATCAGGTCCTTGCGGTACATGACAAAGGAGCTCTCGCCGTAGAAGGGCGCTGCATAGAGCTTGCCGTCGACCGACAGGCCGCCGGCGATGGCCGGGATGATGTCCTTGGCGTCATAGTCGTCGCCGAGCTTGTCGAGCGGCAGCAGCCAGCTCTGCTTGGCCCAGATCGGAACCTCGTAGGTGCCGATGGTCATCACGTCATACTGGCCACCCTTGGTGGCGATGTCGGTGGTGACACGCTCGCGCAGCACGTTCTCTTCGAGCGTGACCCAGTTGAGCGTGATGTCGGGGTTAGCCTTGGTGAAGTCGTCCGTCAGCTTCTGCATGCGGACCATATCGCCATTGTTGACGGTGGCGATGGTGATGGATTCGGCATGCGCGGCGAAAGCGAAAGCGCTGGCCGACAACAGGCCCAGAGTGAGCGTGCGAAGTTTCATCAAATTCCTCCCATGAACCAAGATGAGCATTTGCCTTGGTGCTGAGCAATTACTCACTTGGCATTAATTATGTCAAGACGGATTCGATGCTGCAGCGCAGCAAGCGCGGGTGCCGCGCGACGCATTTAGAAAGGGATTCAGCGAGGGAAGTGTGGAGCCGTTGGCCGGAGCCAGAGGCGAAGGGGATCAAAAGCCGGCGCGGCTTCGCCGACCGCGAGCCGTGACGGCATGCCTTCCAGGACCTTCGAGGGCTCAGCCGGAAGTCTGCTGCCCGGACAATCGACTCTTCCGCCGACGCAGGATTTTGGCGAGAGCGACGATCAACAACCAGGAGAGGACGAAAAAATACGCATACAAAATGATGAATTCCGTGTCGTGAGCAGTCCCTTGGGTATCCCGACCGAACAACAGCCGATTGATGTCGTAGTCCCTGACAATTTGCCTGATGGTTTGGTACGAGCTGTCGAGCGGATACATGACCAGGTTCCTGAGCCATCGTGGCGCTTGAAACAGGATTACAAATCCAAAAGGCACGGCAATCACGGCTGCCATCGCGACCTGGAACAGTCGCCATTTGAGCATCTCGCCAAGCCTCCCTCTCGCTGAAGCCTTGGCATGGTCTCCTTTGTTCGCAGCTTTTTTGCGGTGCGAAGGCTTTTAGCCGTGGGCCGGGTAGCTTCCGACGGAATATTCGAAAACCCTGCCGTCGCGAATTTGCTTGGCTCTGGTCAGCGTTTCCGTCACCCGGATCCAGTTGGCTTCGTCCTTGCGCAGCCTAACTTCCCGGCCGATTGCCTTTATGGCAGCTTGAAACGGCGTAAATGCTTCGATTGCGTGCGTCGTGCGCACGGCGTTGTTTTCAATTTCTTCGACGCGATAGACTTTCATCAGCCCACTGATCGATCCTGTTGTTAACCTGCAACGGATTGATCCAGTTCAATTGAGTCACCACAAGCACAAGCCTACGCCAGGCAGGTGATATCGACAGCGTTTTTGTCAGGCTTGGTTAACCGGGCGGCCCGGCTGCGCTTGTTGATTCATGAACTCGCGGGTTTGTCGTACGTCTGGCTTGCGTTGCCGATTCACTTCAGAGACTCGCCCGCGAATCACTTTGCCCAGAGCGGTTCACCGCTTCACGGAAACGGCGAACCGCTCTTTCCCTGGAATTGCCCTAGGCGCAGGCGATCTCGGCCAGGATCCAGTCGCGGAAGGCGCGGATCTTCGGCACGTTGCGGCGCGCCGTCGGATAGACCAGCCAATAGGCATGGCCGTCGTCGCCAACCAGGTCGAAGGGCTGGATCAGGCGGCCGGCGGCGAGCTCGGTCTTGAACAGCGCCGTGGTCAGGATCGCCACGCCATGGCCGGCGATCGCCGCATTCGCCTCATAGGCCTGCGCGCCCATGCTGGTGCCCGTGCGATTGGCAAGTTCGTCCGCCGGCACGCCGGCAAGGGCGAACCATTCCCGCCACCAGATGTCGCCGGGATCGAGAATGGGCAGCTTGAACAGGTCGGCCGGTTCGTGGACGCCACCGATAGTGGCAGCGAGCGCCGGGCTGAGCACCGGGGTGAAATCGGCCTTGAACAGAAGGTGGGTTTCCACCCCCGGCCATTTACCGCTGCCGGAGCGGATGGCGATGTCCATGTCCTCGCGGGCGAAATCGACCACCCTGTTGGAGGTATCGACCCGCACCGCCAGCGACGGATGCGAGAGCTGGAAGGAGCCGAGATGCTGCGCCAGCCAGTTCGAGGCGAAGGTCAGCAGCGTCGACACGCAAAGCACGCCATCGGCGCCGCCGCGCGCGGCCGAATAGGCGCTTGAGAGCAGGCTGAACGCCTCGCTGACGGCGGGCGCCAGGCGCTGGCCGGGCTCGGTCAGCACGATCTGGCGCGGCTGGCGCAGGAACAGTGGCGAGCCGATGCGCTCTTCCAGCAGCTTGATCTGATAGCTGGCGGCGGCCTGGGTCATGCCGAGCTCCTCCGCGGCCTTGGTGAAGGATAGGTGCCGCGCGACCGCTTCGAACACCCTGATGGCCTGCAGCGGTGGCAGTTGGGCAAGCTGTGGTGCCTTGAGTTCGGGCATAAGCCCTCCTTATGGGTCATGATCGACGTTTGATTGGAAGCCGGAGCCGATCAGACCGATATCTGGTGTCGAGGATCAATCCAGTTCAAGCATAGCGGAGGCTGAAGATCATGACCACGGTACAGCAAAAGCTCCATTCAACCCCGGCGCAGAGCTGGTTTTCCGTGCTGGCGCACGAATTTTCGGTGCTGGTGAGGCGCAAGCGCAGCTATGTCGACGTCCGGGAATTGTCGCCGCATCTGCAGCGCGACATGGGTTTCCTCGATGGAAACGACGTTTGCGGGCGGCACAAATAGCCGTGCCGATTTTTATCGCCAGCTCATGCGCCGTCGAGCAGGGCCGTGGCGGTCCGCTCGTCGGTGATGAGGCCATTGACCAGCCGCCGGTTCACGGCGGCCAGAATGCCCGGCAATTTGCGCTCGCCCATGGCGAGCGCAATGACCAGCGACTTTTCGCGTGACGGCAAAGCGGCCGACGACACCCGGTCGTTGGTGATGCCCTCGATCATGCGGCCTTCCCGATCGAACACCCAGCCGACGATCTCGGCAACGCCGCCGGCCTTTTGCAGCGCCTTCAATTCACTTTCCGAGATGAAGCCGTCCTCATAGAGCGGCGCCTTCGGGCCGAGATCGCCGATGCCGACAAAGGTGACGTCGGCTTCCGCCGCCAGCGCCAGCGTCGGCTGGATCATCGGCTGGGCAAGCAGCATCTCGCGCTCTTCGGGCGACGAGGCGATAACCGGCAGCGGCATCGGAAACGAGCGCGCCTTGACCCTGTCGGCCATGGTGAAGATGACGTTGTAGAAGGCGGCCGAACCGTCGGGCGAGATGTTGCCGGTCAACGACACCACCTTGTGCTGCGAGCATTCCATCGGCGGCAACTGCTCGATCGCCGCCTTCAGCGTGCGGCCGGTGCCGATGGCCATGACGATCGGCGTCGGCGACCTGAGCCGCCGTTCGATCTCGGCGGCGGCCGCCTCGGCAATGCCGATCGTGGTCGAGGACGAGGTCGGATCGCTCGGCACCACTTCCACCAGATCGAGCGCGAAGCGTGATCGCAACCGCGCGGCAAGGTCGAGGCAATTGGCGATCGGGTGATCGACGCGCACCTTGATCAGCCCTTCCGATACCGCGAGCGACACCAGCCGCTGCGCCGTCTGCCGGGAAATGCCGAGCGTGGTGGCGATCTGGTCCTGCGTGTTGCCGGCAACATAATAGAGCCAGCCGGCGCGCGCTGCCTCGTCCAGCCTGTTGCTGCCGCCATCCTGCCGCGAATTCAAAGTCCGCCTCCCAAGCCCCGCCCCCTTTGGGCGAAGCGCTTTAGTCTTGCAGGGAATGCGTCCGCGCGCAATTGTCTATCGAGAGGGCAATTGCTTGCTGCGCCCGCCCGATTGCAACGCGGCAATCGCCCCAACCAAAATCGCCAGAGAACGGGTTCGGCGGTTTATCTCCCGATACAAACGCTTTAAGGGGATCGGCAAAAGGAGCCTCGCATGACGCCGAAAGCGGTTTTCTGGGATATGGACGGTACGCTGGTCGACAGCGAGCCGCTGCATGAAGCCGCCCTGGTGGCGGCGCTGCGCAGCGTCGGCATCGCGCCACCGGTCGACCTGCATGAGCGGGTGCTGGGCGTCGCCGCCGGACCGGTCTACGAGATGCTGCGCAGCGAGTTCGGCCTCGACCTGCCCTTCGACGACTGGATCGTGCGCAAATACGATCACTACCTGCCAATGGCCGCAACGCTGAAGCCGCGCCCCGGGGCGATCGAGGTGTTCAACGCATTGCGCGCGCTTGGCGTCCAGCAGGCGGTGGTGTCCAATTCCGACCGGGTGATCGTCGACGCCAATCTGAGTGCCGTCGGCCTGATCTATCCCGGCATGCGCACGATCAGCCGCAATGACGTGCGCGAAGGCAAGCCGCACCCAGAACCCTTCCTGCGCGCCGCGTGGCTGGCCAGGGTCGACCCTGCGGACGCGGTGGCTGTCGATGACAGCGTGACCGGCGCCACCTCCGGCCTGGCGGCCGGGATGCGGACGATCTTCTGGCCGGAAGCGCCGATGGCAGGACCGCCGGGCGCAGTCGTGATCAACAGCGCGGAAGAGTTGCGGGCTCAGTTGGGGCTCTGAGGAGATCCCTCCTCCCCGTCACTATACGGGGAGAGGGTGGCTGTGTTGACGGTTTCGCCAATTATCGGCGTTGCGAAATAATCGCTCAGCTCCGGTACACCGGCTCCTCCTCGTCGAGGATCGCCTTGAGCTCGGCAAGATGACGCTCGGCCTGGCCGGGATAGTCGTCCATTTCGCTCGCTGCCTTCTCGGCAATGGCGTCGGACAGTGTGCGCAGCGGACGGCCGGTCCACAGCGCCTTGATGTAGGTCTCGGCGGCGCGCTCGAAATAGAACATGCGGTTGAAGGCGTCGGCGACGGTGTCGCCGATGACCATCACGCCATGATTGCCCATCACCATGACCTTGACCTTGGGATCGGTCAGAAGCTGCGAGCAGCGTTCACCCTCTTCCTCGAAAGCCAACCCGCCATAATGGGCGTCGACGACGTGGCGGTTGAAGAACATCGCCGAGTTCTGGTCGATCGGCGGCAGGGTCGAGTCGGCCAGCGAGGCCAGTACGGTGGCGTGGATGGAATGCACATGCATGGCGCAGCGGGCATGCGGGACATTGCGATGGATGGCGCCATGCAGGCCCCAGGCCGTTGGGTCCGGTGCGTTCGGGCCGGACAGCGTTTCGGGATCGTTGGCGTCGATCAGCAGAAGGTCGCTCGCCTTGATGCGTGAGAAATGCACCTGGTTGGGATTCATCAGGAATTTGGTGCCGTCCTCGTTGACCGACAGCGAGAAATGGTTGGCCACCGCCTCATGCATGTTGAGCCTTGCCGTCCAGCGGAAGGCCGCGGCGAGATCGACGCGCTCTTCGTAGTAGGGAAGGTTGGTCCGCGTTTCCTTCTGCAGGCGGGCGATGCTCATTTGAAACCTCCGTTTTCAGGAGAATGCCGCGCCCGACCCCGGCCAGCAACCGGTAAGTACTGGCTCAGGCCGCCGTGCGAGCCGGTTGCAGCCCGCCATGCTCGACGATGAAGTCGATGACCTCCTGCAGCCCCTTGCCGCGCGAGAGATCCGTAAAGCCGAACGGACGCTTGCCGCGCATGCGGGCGGCATCGCTCTCCATCACATCGAGATTGACGTTCACATAGGGCGCCAGATCGCTCTTGTTGATGACGAGGAAGTCGGAGCGGGTGATCGCCGGCCCGCCCTTGCGCGGGATCTCCTCGCCCTGGCAGACCGAGATGACATAAAGCGTCAGGTCGGCAAGGTCCGGCGAGAAGGTGGCGGCAAGATTGTCGCCACCGGATTCGATGAAGACGATGTCGAGATCCGGGAATTTTTTGTTGAGCCCGGCGATCGCCTGCAGATTGATCGAGGCGTCCTCGCGAATGGCGGTGTGCGGGCAGCCGCCGGTCTCGACGCCGACGATGCGGTCTTCCGGCAGCGCCTGCAGGCGGGCCAGCATCATGGCGTCTTCCTTGGTGTAGATGTCGTTGGTGACGACGGCGATGGAAAAATCGTCGCGCAGCGCCTTGCAGAGCTTTTCCGTCAGCGTCGTCTTGCCGGAGCCGACGGGGCCGCCGATGCCGATGCGAAGGGGGCCGTTGGCCTGGGTCATGCCGAAAACTCCGTGATGGCAAGGATTGCGAAGCTGAGCCCGATCAGCAGGCACAGCGGCGAATAGAGACTGACGTCGAGCCGGGCAAAAGGCTGTTCCGGCGCCAGCCGGCGCCACCAGGGCGTGAAGCCGGCGATGCCGCGGCCGAGGAAAACCAGCCCGATGAGCAGCGCTGTGGCGGCGAGGCCTTCCCTTGGAAAAGGCGAGGCAAAGACACCGGCGAGCGCCAGAGGCCACAGCGTTGCGAGGCACAGGCACGCGGCAACGGCAAAACAGGCAAACGGCGTCGGCATCTCGTCGACGCCGCGAAAGCCGACGACAGCGTGGGCGCAGGAAGCGCCGTCCCTGCCCGGCCAGATGCCGCCAAGGCCCCAATAGGCATGCAGCGCCGTGATCAGCAGCAGGACGGCCGAGAGGGCGAAGGCGAGCGTGGTCATGAGCGGAACAGCCTGGAATATTGCGTCTCGTGCTTCATCGCCATGACGTCGGAGACGAAAGCGCAGCCGCCGAGATCGTCCAATGTCGAGCCGGCCGCCCGCTCGGCCGTCGCCAACGCCAGCGGCTCGAAGCCGGCGAGCAGCACCGTCGCTCCGCTTTGGCCGACGACGCCGAGCCGGATCGCCGCCTGGACGAGGTTGGAGAAGAAGGCCTGCAGGAAGGCGGACAGCGCGTCCTGAAGCGCAATGCCGTTGCCGCCGGCCACTGCGCCGACGGCGACGCAATAGGCGCATTCGGCCGGCAAACGCGCCAGCACGGGATTGGGCCATGCCGACGCTGCCTTGAGAAACGCGGCGCCTTGCAGCATGGTTTCGGTGTGGCGCTCGTGCGAGCCGGCCAGTGCCTCGGCGAGATCGGCAATCTCGGCGAGGTCGCCACCGTCGCGGGCTCGGCGCCAGCTTTCTGCGAACAGCACGGCGTCGTTCCAGCCCGAGCCCATCTCGACCAGCGTCTCCAACCAGCCGGAGAGGCTCTCGCTGTCGGCCACCAACCCGTCCTGCACCGCCCGTTCGAGACCGTGGCTGTAGGCAAATCCGCCGACCGGAAAGGCCGGCGACAGCCACGCCATCAGCCGCAGCAAAGCGATGCCGGATGGCTGGTCAGTCATGGTCGTGATGATGCCCATCATGGGAATGGCTGTGTGAATGGGAATGGGATTCGCTGTGCGAGTGAGAATGCGTCTCGGCGTGGCTGTGTGCATGCGCCTCGGCATGCGCATGGCCGTGATCATGCCCGCCGGAATAGGCGCCGCGCACCGGCTTGAATGGCTCGGCGACGTCGCGCACCGTGGCGCCGAGCCCTTCCAGCATCGCCTTGATGACGTGGTCGCGTAGGATCAGGATGCGGCCTGGCTCGATCGCCGCCGCCAGATGCCGGTTGCCGATATGCCAGGCAAGCTCGGTCAGGTGCACGCCATCGCGGGCGCGGATGTCGTAGACCTCTTCGGGTGCTGCGATGATTTCGACATGGCTGCCGTCTTCCAGCACCAGCCGGTCGCCATCGTTCAGGGTCACAGGCTCGGGCAGGTCGACCAGCACCTTGCTGCCGTCGGCAAGCTCGATGGCACGCCGGCGCAGATGGCGTTCATCATGGGGCAGAACGGCGCGGCCGGATGGCGGTGTGGTTCCTGCATTGCCGGCAGGCAAAACCTGGACGGCGCGCGGGAATTTGGTGAAGTCGGTGTTGAGGTTGAGTTTCATCGCATGGCTCCGCCATTGGCTTGCGCCCGCGCCCTGGCAGACCGCGCCAAGACGCGGTCGAAATAGGCGTTGACGCACTCGGACTCGATCGGGAATTTGCCGGCGCGGGCCCAGTTGCCCATGTCGCCCAACAGCACGTCGACGGCAGAGAACCGGTCGCCGAGAGCAAACGGCCGATCGCCCAGGCGGCGGTCCAGCGCCTTGGTCTCGGAGGCGAAGTCGTAGGCGGCGGCAGGGCCGACATCGACCCGCACTTCCTTCGGCAGCAGGAAGCGATGGCGCACCTTGTTCCACAGCGGCGCCTCGAACTCCGACTGGGCGAAATGCATCCACGAATCCATCTCGGCGCGGCCGGCGAGGCCGGGATTGGCGCCCAAGCCCTTGTCGGCATGCTTGTCGGCGAGATAGACGCAGATCGCCGCCGAATCCGTCACCGTCAACTCGCCGTCGATCAGCACCGGCACCTTGCCCGACGGGTTGAGGGCATAGGCTTCCGGCGAGCGCAATTTGACCTCGACGAATTCATAGGGCTGCCCGAGTTCCTCGAGCATCCAGAGAACGCGGCTGACGCGGGAGCCGCGCGATCCAATGGCCTTGTACATGGTTGAACCTTCTTTCTCCTGGACCGTAGACCATCGCGCCCGCTCAGACGATGGTGTCGAAGAGCCGCAGGATGAACGAGACCTGATAGATCAGCGTGCCGACGACAAAGGCGATGTGGAAGCGCCGGTCCCGCACCAGGATGGCGGCAATGCACAGCACCACGAAAACCGGCGTGCGGAACAGATATTCATTGCCGTAGCGGGCGAAATGCTCGGGCCCTTTCAGCAGCGTGTCGACCACGTCGAGCAGGTAAGTGGTCGCCAGCAGGCCGAAAAACCAGCCGCGGCGCGAATAGAAGAAATCCTCGTAGCTGGTGTAGTCGAGCATCGAATCCGGAAACAGCAAAGCGCAGAGCAGGAACAGCGTGATGGCGTAGAAGATCAGGAACAGGTACTTGCCGAAGGTCCAGACCTCTATGGTGTAAAGGCCGAACTCCCACCACCAGAAATGCACCAGCAGCAACAGCATGGAGGCGACCCAGGCGAGGTGCACGGGGTAGAGCTTGTACTGGCCGGGATGCTGGACAATGCGCGCGAGCCCAGACAAAAGGCGAGTGACGCCAAGCCCGATCACCATGCCCATGACGATACGGATATGCGGGAAGATGTCGTGGGCGGAGACGATTTCGGTGGCCATGACCTGTTACGCGGTTTCTTTGAGCCGCATATTGCGGCGGCACCGACCGGGTCGCAACGGATTTTGCCGGGTCGATCAAATCGCCCCTCTAGCATCAAAACAGAAAGTACCTCTGCGCCATCGGCAGCACAGTTGCAGGCTCGCAAGTCAACAGTTCGCCATCGGCGCGGACCTCATAAGTCTCAGGGTCGACCTCGACATGCGGCGTGGCATTGTTGAGCACCATGGAATGCTTGCCGATGCCGCTGCGGGTATTTTCGACGGCAACGAACTGCTTGTCGACGCCGAGCCGGCCATGCAGGCCAGACTCCAGCGCCGCCTTGGAAACGAAAGTCACAGACGAGTTGGTCCTGGCCTTACCATAGGCGCCGAACATCGGCCGGTAATGCATCGGCTGCGGCGTCGGGATCGAGGCGTTGGGGTCGCCCATAGGGGCGGCGGCGATCATGCCGCCGATCAGCACCATGTCCGGTTTGACACCGAAGAAGGCCGGGTTCCACAGTACGAGATCGGCGCGCTTTCCCACCGCTATCGAGCCTATATCTTTCGACAGGCCATGCGCGATGGCCGGGTTGATGGTGTATTTGGCGATGTAGCGGCGGACGCGGAAATTGTCGTTGTTGCCGGTCTCCTGCGGCAGCGAACCGCGCTGGCGCTTCATCTTGTCGGCGGTCTGCCAGGTGCGGATCGCCACCTCGCCGACGCGGCCCATGGCCTGCGAGTCCGAGGAGATGATCGAGAAGGCGCCGATATCATGCAAAATGTCTTCCGCCGCGATGGTTTCCTTGCGGATGCGGCTTTCGGCAAAGGCGATGTCTTCGGGGATCGACGGCGAAAGATGGTGGCAGACCATCAGCATGTCGAGATGCTCAGCCAGCGTGTTGACGGTGTAGGGCCGGGTCGGGTTGGTCGAAGACGGGATGACGTTGGGCAGGCCGCAGACCTTGATGATGTCAGGCGCATGGCCGCCGCCGGCGCCTTCTGTGTGGAAGGCATGGATGGTGCGGCCCTTGATCGCCGCGACGGTGTTTTCGACAAAGCCGGATTCGTTCAGCGTGTCGGTGTGGATCATCACCTGCACGTCGTAATCGTCGGCGACCGACAGGCAGCAGTCGATGGCCGCCGGCGTCGTGCCCCAGTCCTCATGCAGCTTCAGCGAACAGGCGCCGCCCAACACCATCTCTTCCAGCGCTGCCGGCAGCGAGGCATTGCCCTTGCCGGACAGGCCGATGTTCATCGGAAAGGCGTCGAAGGACTGGATCATCCGCGCCATGTGCCAGGGGCCCGGCGTGCAGGTCGTCGCCAGCGTGCCGTGTGCCGGGCCGGTGCCGCCGCCAAGCATGGTGGTGATGCCCGACATCAGCGCCTCGTCGATCTGCTGCGGGCAGATGAAGTGGATATGCGCGTCGAAGCCGCCGGCTGTGAGGATCTTGCCCTCGCCGGCGATGATTTCCGTGCCGGGTCCGATGATGATGGTGACGCCGTCCTGCGTGTCTGGATTGCCGGCCTTGCCGATGGCCGCGATGCGTCCGTCCCTGAGGCCTATATCGGCCTTGAAGATGCCGGCCGAGGCATCGATCACCAGAGCATTGGTGATGACAGTGTCGACAGCACCGCCGGCGCGCGACACCTGGCTCTGGCCCATGCCGTCGCGGATGACCTTGCCGCCGCCGAATTTCACTTCTTCGCCATGGATGGTGAGGTCCTTTTCGACCTCGATGAACAATTCGGTGTCGGCCAGGCGGACCTTGTCGCCGACCGTCGGACCGTACATCTGCGCATAGGCGGCGCGGGAGATTCTGGCGGGCATATGATGTTCCCCGTTTCTTGGCTATTCGGTCTCGGATTCTTCTTCGGGCCACGGATCGCCGTCTCGCCGGCACACGTAATCCATATGCATGCTGCCCCAGAAGGGATCCCTCGGCAGAGGGTGACCCTCGACAATCAAGTCGAGCCCGCCGCAGGTGTGCATCCCCTCGATACTGCATAGAATGTCGTGAACGGCCCTCCGTCGGGCTTCTTCAATCAGTTGCGCGACGATTTCCCGATTTGAGTCACTAAGCGACAGGAGAAACGCCTTTCGTGATTCCTCCTGCGAATCCAACGGCAAATCGGCATCGTTCGTGCGTTCGGAGTGCCCGGTTTGTCTGATCCGGCCCGCTATGACCTCCGAGCTGGCAAGCTCGACGAATTCGTCGATGAACTTCTGGTAGCGCAAACCGCCTTCCGAATAAGCGTTCATGGCTCTCCCACCAGTCTCGGCCTGGATCGAGACTGCTCGCCGGCCTCGCCCCACATCGTCGCCATCCAATGGTCATGCAATGACCCGCTTGGCGACACCTTCTGATCCCATTTGGCGGTTGAGGTTGCCATGCCACCCCGAACCGACAGTTTGCCAAATCCCTGGCCAAATCGATGGAAGGAAAATCCATGCGCAAAATCATCGTTCTTGCAGCCGCCGCCACGCTGGCGTCCGCGACTATTGCCGGTGCCCAGCAGCAGCCCACGCCGCAACCGAAGCCGGCCGCGCCCAGCGCTCAGCCCGCGGCGCCGGCGATCCAGAAGGTCAACATCGTCGATATCAGCGAATTGCCCCAGGCCACCCAGACGCAGGTCAATCAGGTGATCGCCCAGCGTGGCGATGCCGGCTTGCAGAAACTGCGCTCCTCGATCGACGCGACGCCGCAGATCAAGTCGGCGCTTGAGGCCAAGGGCCTCACCTCCGCACAGGTGGTTGCCGCCAGCATGACCACCGATGGCGCGCTGACCCTGGTCACCAAGAAGGCGAGCTGACCACAAGGCCTGGCGGGTCGGCATCCGGCCCGCCGGCCCTATCGCAGAGGGAACCTTCGCCGGACGGGAGTCGTTTGGCTTCTTTGGCGCCGAACGGCGTTGCGCAGAAAAGCTCGCCAGGAGCGATCTATGCCGACCATTCCCTTTGCCGACGCCAGATGGCTCCAGAGCATTGCGACTTGCGTGTTCCTCGCGGCCTACGTACCGCCTGCCGCGCAGGCCGTTGAAAGCCAGGAGACCCTCAACCGGATCGTCGGCTCCGACGTGCGGCAGGAAGAGGCGCGCACGACGACGGAGACCGGAAAGCTCATCGCCGCGATCGAGCGGACACGTGAAAACATCGGCACAGTGCGCAAGACATCCAAGCTCGACACGGTGAATATCGTCTTCCTCACCGATGCGGCGCGCAGCGAGGGCGGCCCGCCGCCGGCCGTCGAAAGCAAGGTCAGGCAGCATCAGGACGACATCACGGAATTGCGCAAGGAGATCGACGCCAACGCGCTGCTGTTCAATGCCATCGATTCCAGGCGGGTGCTGGCCGAGGACGTTCTCGCCGTCGAATTCGACGGTCCTGCAGGAATCGTCATCTATGCAGCGGCCAGGCCGTCGAACTGATTCCAGGGCGTACGACCCCATCGACGTCACAGCTTGCCCATGATTTTCTGCTGGAAACCATAGACCTCGCGTTTTCCCCCGAGCGGCACCAGCGTGGCATCGCGCTCTTGTCCCGGCTCGAAGCGCATCGCCGTGCCGGCGGCGATATCGAGACGCATGCCGCGGGCTTTGTCGCGGTCGAATTTCAACCCCTCATTGGTTTCGAAGAAATGGTAGTGGCTGCCGACCTGGATCGGCCGGTCGCCGCTGTTGGCGACTTTGAGCGTCACGGTCGGCAAGCCCGTGTTGAGCTCGATGTCGCCGCTTGCGGTGATGATTTCGCCGGGGATCATCGCGAGCCTCACAGAACGCCGAAGACCAGGCCGACACCGACCGCAGCACATGCCGCCCCGGCAGCGCGGGCAAGGCCGCGAAAGCGCAGGCCGAGACCGAGGCCCGCAGCGATGCCTATGGCATGGAGGAGCGCGGTGGCGACGGCAAAGCCCGCTATGTACTCAAGCCCGGCGGCATTTTCCGGCACTTCGGTGCCGTGGGCATGGCCATGGAACAGCGCGAACAGGCCGATGATGGCGACGCCGGCTGAAACCGGCAGATCGACGGCCAGCGCGACCAAAAGGCCGAGCACGACGACGGAGGCCAAAATGCCCGGCTCGACGAAAGGCAAGGGCATATGCAGCATGCCGAGCGCGCCGCCGGCCAGCATGACGCCGACAAAGGCCAGCGGCCAGGCCCATATCGCCTTGCCGCCCTTGAGCGCGGCCCACAGGCCGACGGCGACCATAACCGTCATATGGTCGAGACCGGACAGCGGATGCGCGAAGCCCGCCGGGAAGGACGAGGTGGACCCGATGCCGACATGGGCATAGGCGGGCATGGCCGCCGCCAGCAACAGGATTGCGGCGAGCGTGGTGCGTTTGGTTGAAGCAGAGATCATCGTTCCTACCTTCCAATTCACGGTAACAGTCATGCGGCCTTGCGCGGACCGCAGCCTTCGGCCTTGAGCACGCGTTTGGTCGAGGCCGGATATTTCTTCAGCTTCTCCACCGGCCGGATAGGACGCGCGGAAAAATTGCCGCCGCAGTTCGGGCAGACGCCGCCCAGCACTTGGTCAGCGCAGTCGGCGCAAAACGTGCATTCGAAGGTGCAGATCAGCGCATCCGCCGCTTCCGGCGGCAGGTCCTTGTCGCAGCATTCACAGTTGGGCCTGAGTTCGAGCATCTCTTTCTCCTCACCTGATCGGTTCGTGCACGGTCACCAGCTTGGTGCCGTCGGGAAAGGTCGCCTCGACCTGGACGTCGTGGATCATCTCGGCGATGCCTTCCATGACCTGCGCACGGGTGACGACATGTGCGCCGGCCTCCATCAGTTCGGCGACCGGGCGGCCGTCGCGGGCGCCCTCGACGACGAAATCGGTGATCAGCGCGATCGCTTCGGGGTGATTGAGTTTGACCCCGCGTTCCAGCCGCTTGCGGGCCACGATCGCCGCCATGGCGATGAGCAGCTTGTCCTTTTCACGCGGCGTAAGGTTCATGCGCTTTCCTGGATTTGGCCTGGATTTGGCTCAGAGTGACCATAATTTGGGCAGACCGGCCCGCCCGTTGAGCAGTTCGACGAGCGGAACCAGCCGCTTGCGCAGCTGGTAACCGTCCTCGGCAAACAGCCTCGCAAGAAGCTTGCCAGATTGTTTCACGCTCCAGGCGCTGACATCGCCGTTCGTGCCGATGATGTCGCGGGCCGGCTCGAGCAAGGCTTCGGCCTGCGGTGAAACCATCAGCAGCGTCGCCACCGCAATGGCGCCTCCGGCAACCGCCGGGCGGCCAAGGGCGGCTGCAATCGCCGGCCCGATGCGGAAATCCTCGGCATGAATGAGTGTGTCGTCCTGGCGGACCCGCCAGCGATCGTGGAAATGGCCTTGCGCGGCCTGTTCGCCCATGGCCAAGCGGCCAAAGACGGTGGCCTCGAGCAGCAATGCCTCGGCGCCTGCCGCAAGCTCGACCTCGAGCGTGCGCGCAAAGGCCGAGCGGTCGAAGACGATGGTTTCCTGCGGCAGCCAGGCGATGCGGCCGTTCGCGCCGACGCTCAGCTTTACCCGCACTTCGGCACGGTCGCTTTCGGCGCGATAGATCTTTTCGCAGGCCTGGGTGGTGATCGAAGCGGAGGCAGCTCGCCCCACATCGATCTCCCAGCCAAGCCGATCGCCGCCAGTCAGCCCGCCTGCGGTGTTGATGAGCACGGCTTCGAGCGGATCGGCCGCAACCGCCGGCATGCGGATCTTTGCCGATCCGTCCTGATAGAGGCGCGAAAGCCTGGTGCGGCCGGCACTTACGCCGCATGCAAGCCGAGCCGCACCAGCGACGCGCTGGGCCGGCAGCACTGCGGTCGAGCCATGTTGCAACGTATCCATCGCCCCAACGTTAAGCACTCCGGCTGCTTTGTCGATATGTAGCTTGTTGATATAGCTTGTTGCTTGACAGCGTTTCCGTTTCTATAGAGGGAGCCTCTTTGGAACGGTCATGCCGCGTCTGGCGGGGTTTTGAAGGCGACGGCGATTTTCAGTCCAGGCAACACGGCGCCAACCAATCGGCGCCGCGAAATGATAAAATTGGGGAAGGAATCGAATGGCTGACGAGCTGGCAACGGAAATCATCGCCAAGATCAGGGCACATGCGGAGCCCGGCGGCGAAGAGATCACCACCAATACGGAATTGACCGCGCTTGGCATCCATTCCCTGGAACTGACCGAGATCATCTTCGATCTCGAGGAGCAGTACGGCATCGAGATCGAGATGAACACGGTCGATGCCTGGAGCAATCTGAAGAATGTCGGCGACATGGTCGAGGCTGTTCGCGCGCTGATCGCGAAGAAAGCCTGAATGCACAAGCGCGTCGTCATTACCGGCATAGGCGGCATATGCGGGCTTGGCACCAATGCGCCTGCGATCTGGAACGAAATGCGCGCGGGACGTTCGGCGATCGGCCAGATCGACAATCCGCTGCTGCATGATTTGAAGGTCAAGGTCGGCTGCGAGATCAAGGCGATGCCGGAGCATGGCATCGGCCACAAGCAGACCGTGTCGATGGACCGCTTCAGCCTCTTGGCAACGATTGCCGCGCGCGAGGCGATGCAGCATGCCGGACTGACGTCGGACGAAGCCACCACCTACCGGATGGGCACGGTGGTCGGCGTCGGCGTCTGCGGCTGGGAAGCGATCGAGGAAAACTATCGCGCCATCCTGATCGACGGCAAGAACCGGGCCGGAATCTTCACCGTCCCGAAAGTGATGCCAAGCGCGGCATCCGGCCATGTCAGCATGAATCTCGGCCTGCGCGGGCCGGTTTTCGGCGTCACTTCGGCCTGCTCGTCGTCCAATCATGCCTTTGCCTCGGCGGTCGACCAGATCAGGCTCGGCCGTGCCGACGTCATGGTCGCCGGCGGCACCGATGCGCCGCTGGTCTGGGGCATCCTGAAAGGCTGGGAGGCGCTGCGGGTGCTGGCACCCGACACTTGCCGGCCGTTCTCAGCCGACCGCCAGGGCCTGTCGCTGGGCGAAGGCGCCGGTATGGCGGTGCTGGAAACCTATGAACACGCCATGGCGCGCGGAGCCGACATCCTGGCCGAGATCGCCGGCGCCGGCCTTTCCGCCGACGCATCCGACATCGTCGCACCGACTGTCGAAGGACCGACGGCTGCGATGCGCGCCTGCCTGGCCGACGCCGGGCTCAACCCCGAGGACGTCGACTATCTCAACGCCCACGGCACCGGCACCAAGGCCAATGACCAGATCGAGACGGCGGCGATCAAGCGCGTGTTCGGCGACCACGCCTACAAGCTTTCGGTGTCGTCGACCAAATCCATGCACGCCCACTGCCTCGGCGCCTCGGGCGGGCTGGAGATGATCGCCTGCGTGATGGCGATCCGCGAAGGCCTCGTGCCGCCGACGGCCAATTTCCGGCAGGCCGATCCCGATTGCGATCTCGACGTCACGCCCAATGTAGCGCGCGAGCGCAAGGTGCGGGCCGCGATCAGCAACGGTTTTGCCTTTGGCGGCACCAATGCCGTGGTGGCGTTCAAGGCGGTCTGACACAAGCGGCAGGCACAGGCCCCGCGCTGGTGAAGACGGTTTGTGCACCGCCCGCCGGTTGATCGGCAAAGACGTCGCGGATAATCCTTCGCAACCCGCCAAACGGCGCGATGCCGCGCCCAAATTCCCGACCGGAGCTTTCGATGACCGACCTGTCCGCCTTTCCGATCACCAAGCGCTGGCCGGCCAAGCATCCCGACCGCTTGCAGCTCTATTCGGCGACGACGCCGAACGGCGTGAAAATATCCATTGCGCTGGAAGAACTCGGTCTGCCCTATGAGGCGCATCTGGTCGAGATCGGCAAGGACCAGAGCTGGACGCCGGAATTCCTGTCGCTGAACCCGAACGGCAAGATACCGGCCATCATCGATCCCGACGGCCCGGGCGGCAAGTCGTTCGGCCTGTTCGAATCCGGCGCCATCCTGCTCTACCTCACCGACAAGACCGGCAAGCTGATCCCGGCCGAGCCGGCGCGGCGCTACGAGACCATCCAGTGGGTGTTCTTCCAGATGGCGGCGATCGGGCCGATCTTCGGACAGGTCGGGTTTTTCAACAAATTCGCCGGACGCGAGATCGCCGACAAGCGGCCGCTGGATCGCTATCGCAACGAATCGCGGCGGCTGATCGGCGTGCTCGAGACAAGGCTGAAAGGCCGCAGCTGGATCATGGATGACGATTTTACCATCGCCGACATTTCGATGCTGGGCTGGGTGCGCAACCTGATCGGCTTCTACGAGGCGCGGGAACTCGTCGGCTTCGACGATTTCCCCACCGTCGCGGCATGGCTGGAGCGTGGGCTGGCGCGGCCTGCGGTGCAACGCGGCCTCACCATTCCAGCTAAAGGCTGATGAGCCGAGCTACTTTGCCTTGGCTTTGGCCTTGGAGCCGCCTCTGCCCATGACAGACGAGGCGAACGATGCCGCGCCCCTTGCGGTGGCGACAACCGCGCCGGCAGCAACGTTGGCTACATTGCGCATGGTGCCTACCGAGCTGCCGCTGGTTGCCGGCTTCTTGGCCTTGGTGGGCTTTGCCGCCACCTTGGCCGCTACGCCCGGCACTACCTTCTTCGGCGCAGCCTTGCCGAAAGCCGGCTTTGCATCCTTGGAGCGCTCCGCGATTGCCGGGCCGGCGCCTGCTTTTGCCTGGGTGGCCTTGGCTGGCGTTGCCCTGGATTTGGCGGCTGCGGGTTTTCTTGCTTTGGTTGCCATCGGACGAAATCCCTCTGTGGCTAAGTTGCCTCGTCAGCGATAACGACCTGAAAGTCTTAAGGTTCCCGTTCAGAAATCCTGAGAATTAAGCGGGATCGCCGACAACAAGGTCGGCGGACCTGCGCCGGCCAAGCACGCGGTCGATATTGGGCATGTCGTTGGAGGCGATCCAGGCGCGTGCGTCTTCGTCGGAACGGCCATGCTCGTGCCAGCGCACCAAAAGGCGGCGCTCGAGTTCGGTGCGCGGCACGTCGACAAAGATGGTGAAGTCGAACAAAGGCGCCAGCCGCGACCACGGCTCCTCGTCGAGCAGCAGGTAATTGCCCTCGACCAGGATGAATTTGGTCTCGGCGGCAACGATGGACGCCGCGGCGCGCGACAATTCCATGCTGCGGTCGAACACCGGGATGGCGATGTCGGGCTCGCCCGAACGGATGCGCTTCAACAGCGTTTCGAAACCGGCGAAATCGAAGGTTTCGGGAGCGCCTTTTCTTGGCCGCAGACCGCGCTGGTTGAGGACGATGTCGTCATAGTGAAACCCGTCCATCGGCACGACTTCCGAGGCACCCTCCGGCAACAGATCATGCAGGCTGGCCGACAGCGTCGACTTGCCGGCGCCGGGCGGGCCGGCAATGGCGACGATGAAGCGCTTCGCCTTGCCGGCGCGCTTGAAGATGGTGGCGGCGAGGTGGGCGATTTCGGACATGAGAGCCTTTTTGGCAGCCGGATGATTTCAGCCGCATCTTGGCGGCTGTTGGCGGAAATTTCAAACCCTGAACTTGCGATGCCGGCAGGCTACGCTGACTTGCCGATGCGCAGGAAATCGCTGTCGAAGGCGACGTTGCGGGTCGAACCGTCGGCTCCGGTGAGGCGCATCCGGCCATCACTCGTCGCGACATCGCGCGGCGGCTCGCCGCTTGCCTGCGGAAGCGCGCCGATGACATGGCGGAAGGAGACCTCGCCGCCGAGCGCAAAGGCGGTCACTACGCCTTCGCGCTTCAGCCAGTTGTCTCCGACCGATGCGGCATGGCCGACCGCGGCGCGGCCGTCCTCGATACCGAGCACGCCGCGATGACGGCCGCTCCACGGCGCGTAATCACGACCGCCATTGCTGAACCACAGCATGGTGACCGGCAATTCGGCCGGGTTCTTCAGCACCAGCACCAGATCCTGCTCGGCCCGGCGCGCCAGCGCCGTCCAGCCCGGACCGCCATGATCGGCCTCGACCATGGTGATGAAATCCTCGCGCTGATCTGCCATGCGGTAATCGGTGAGATCGAGCGTGCCGCCGCCGGTGGCCGGAAAGCGCATCAGATTGGTCGAGCGCGCAGGATAGGCAAGCTTGAAGCGGCCGCGGGCCGGATCGGGCTCCAGCGGTGCGTCCAGCGTTGCGGCGAAGCGTTTCGGCGAAAAAGCCAACCGGCCGCCGTCGCGCATCGCCGTCATCGGATGGTGAGCGGCGGAAACCGCGCCCGAGCCGCCGGAAAAGACATGTTCCTGGTAGAGAAAGGGGTGGCCGTCACGCAGGGTGAATATCTTGTCGACCGTGGCGCCCATGACGGTGCGGCGCAGCCGGAAGACGGCGCGCCAGCCATCGGATGTCGCTTCGCTGGCAACGACATCCCAGCCGCTGTTGGCCGGCCAGCCATGCAGCGGTGCGGCCTCGACATCGCTGGCCGAAAACGGCGCGCACAGAAAATCGCCCGACAGCCGCAGGGTGCCTTCAGGCAGGTCCGGCGGCAGCGTTTCGCCGGCATCGACCCATGGCGCGCGGTGCAGCGGCTTCAGCTGGCGGCCATCGCTGTCGACAGTCATGTCGGCGATATGGCCGACGCTGAGGTCGAGCGTGACCGAGATGCCTTTTGCCTTGATCGTGACCGTATCCATCCATGCACCCGCTGATTCTGATGGCAGCGAACAAACCCGCTCCGCGCCGCTTGCGCAAGCGCAGCTTCCGGCATTTTGCATCAGGGCGATTTTCACCCTCCCCCTTGTGGGGAGGGTAATCCCACACCTAGTGCCGCTTGTACTCGCGCACCGGCGACTTGGTTCCGTCGGTGTAGGTGACCTGGACCGCCATGGACGTCACGCTGTCGGCGACCTTGAAGTAGGGCTGGTAGTCATAAGGGATGGCGTAAGGGTCCTTCTTGTCGCAAGGCGGCAGCTTGATCTCCTTGTCGAGCGCGGTGCCGTTCAGGCTGTAGCGCACCTCCTTGATGCCGCAACGGTATGACAGCATCTGCGAGAAATAGACCAGGCCGTGATTGCCGCTGGCGTCGAAGGCGATCCACGAGGTCCAGAACTGGTCGAGGATCTGCTTGTTGCCCTGCTGGAGTGCGGCTTCCGGATCGAAACTTATGTTGAACGGCCCGGTCTCGCGGCCCCTGAGATCGAGATATTTTACCCCGATGATGGTGGCCGCGGTGCTGTCGGGCAATTCGAAGCTCGGATTGGGCATCGGCTTGCCGGTGCGCTGGTCGTTCATCGCCATCAGCCCGGTATCGGTGAACGGACCTGTTTCACCCAGGCGCCAGGAGATGCCGGTCGCCGCCTCGGGCAGCGAGATGGAGATGGTCCAGCCGGCATTGGAGCGCATCGGCGTCAGCGACGGGGCAAAGCGTGCGGGGTCGAGCACGTCGCCAAGGGCCGTCAGCCTGGTGCGGCTGCGGTCGAGCCAGTCGGCAAGCTGCGTCTGGTCGACGAAATATTTGAGCAGACCGCCATCCTTTTCGTAGGAGACGAACCTGGTCAGCGCCTCGGCCTCGCTGCGCTTGTCGGACAGTGACTGGACGCCGAGCCGATCCTCGGAAAACTCCTGCGCGAGCAGATAGTAGGCCGGTGCGAAATCCGGATTGGCCGCGATGAAGGCGTTGAGCTTGTCGAGACGCTGGGCATCGTCGAACTGCAGGATATGGACCAGCTTGATCGACAGCGCCTTGCCCTTGTCGGCAAGCTGGCCGAACACTTCGCGCGCACCCGCCTTGCCGTCTTGCACGCGCAGCAGGGTGGCAAAGCGTGTGTAGGGATCGACGGCATCGACGTCGAAGCCGGCAAAGGCAAGATAGGAGCGGCGGGCGTTCAGCATGTCGCCGGACAGCTCGTAGACACGGGCATTGTGATAGAATTCGTCCGGCCGCTTCGGCTCGGCGATCGCCCCGCCCTGTGCGGCGAGCGCGGCAAAACCCTTGGCGATGGTGTCGATGGAGGCTGCGATCTGCTCGGTGGTCGCCTGCAGCTTGTCGGCCTGCTCGGCCTGTTTCTGCTGGCCGGCGGCGAGGGTTTCGGTGGTCTGCTTGACCTGATCGACGGTCTTTTGCGTCTGCGCGCCCTGCTCGGCCTGCTGCTGCTGGTTCGAGGCGATCTCCTCGGTCTTTTTCGCCACCGCGTCGGTCGATTGCTTGACCTGGTCGACCGTCTGCTGCGTCTGCGTGACCGTCTGCTCGATCCTGGCCACCCGGGCCGAGACGATGCCCAGCTGCTGCTGCAGCTGGGCGATGGCCGGCACCAGGCCGGCGATCACGCCGTTCTGTGAATTGGTCTGCTGCTGCAGGCCGTAGACGCCGCCGGCAACAGCGGCAGCACTGGTGGCAAAGATCAGCGCCGGCAAAGCCTTGGCGGCGAGCACCAGCCGCAGAACGATGGCGATGGCGATGATGGCGGCGGCAACCGAAGCGACCAGCGCGATGTAGGCGGCGAACGGCGCCAGCGGATTGAGGATGTCGGAGGCAGCCCCGCCGATGAAAGCGACGCTACCGGCCCATTTGCCGGTGCGGCTGAGCGAAGCCCTGATAAGAGATGGCGCGGCCGCGCCAATGTCACCGGTCATTGTCAAATCCCCCAAGCAATTGCCCGCAGCTATAGCAGCAGCGTAGCCCCGCAGGCAAAACAGGACAGGAAACGGGCGATTTCGGGGCGGCGGTGGCGCAAGTTCCTCGCCCCCGCAAAGCGGGGGAGAGGTGGCCGCGAAGCGGCCGGAGAGGGGGCTTCGTAAGCGTCATGCAGCAAAGAAGGATTTCGGAGTCCTATTCTGCATCGTCGGCGCCATCCCCCTCTCCGTCTCGGCTTCGCCGAGCCACCTCTCCCCCGCTCCGCGGGGGCGAGGAAAACCAGACCTGTGTGTTAACCAAATGGACGCGGGCAATGGGTTAGGCTAGGTTCCGGCCCTCTCAGCAACGCCGGACTTGCCTTGCCCGATTTCCATCTCCCCGCCCTTCTCCAGAGATTCGTCGCCGCCTTGGCGCTGCTCGTCTTCGTTGCCGGCTGCAGCACCACGGCGCCGCCCGACAGCGTGCTGGCGGTGCCGGCGCCGCAGGAGAAATATGCGGCCATTGTCGTCGATGCCAGCGGCAAGACCTTGTTCGAGGTCAGTTCGACGGCGCAGCGCTATCCGGCATCGCTGACCAAGATGATGACGCTCTATCTGCTGTTCGAGGCGCTGGAGTCCGGCCGCGTCAGCAAGGAAACGCAGATTCCGGTTTCCGACAATGCGGCAAGGCAGCCGCCGACCAAACTGCGCTTCAGGCGCGGCGAAAGCATCGATGTCGATTCGGCGATCCGGGCGATCGTGGTCAAATCGGCCAATGACGTGGCGGTGGCGGTGGGCGAATATCTCGGCGGCTCGGAGGACCAGTTCGCCGCCATGATGACGTCGAAGGCGCGCCAGATCGGCATGACCAGCACCGTCTTCCGCAACGCATCCGGCCTGCCCGACGCCGGCCAGCACACGACGGCGCGCGACATGGCGACGCTCGGCATGGCGTTGCGCGCCCGCTTCCCGCAGCAGTTCCACTATTTCTCGGAAAGCGACTTCATGTTCCGCGGGCGGCTGGTGCGCGGCCACAACGACATGCTCGGCCGGGTGCGCGGCGTCGACGGCATCAAGACCGGCTACATCAAGGCTTCCGGCTTCAACATCGTCACCTCCTACAATGCCGATGGCCGCCGGCTGATCGTGGTGGTGATGGGCGCCGACAGCGCCCGCCAGCGCAACGACCATGTCGAAGCGCTGATCCAGCGCAGCCTGTCGCCAGCGATGGCCGATACGAAGACGCGGCTGATGTTTGCGGGCGATCAGCCGGCCGCGTCGCCGCTTCCAGGTCTGGAGCCGCCGGGTTCGTCGCTGCCGGGCTTGCCAGATTCGGCGCTCCCCGGGGTATCAGCTCAATAAACAGCTGGCCGATCGGCCCTACCGCACCACCAGCACCGGGATTTCCGTCAGCGACACGACCTCCGCGGTCTGGCTGCCCAGCACCAGCCTGCCCAGACCGCGGCGGCCATGCGAGGCCATGACGATGAGGTCGCAGGCCTCGGAGCGGGAGACGTCGAGGATGGCCTCGGCGGGCGTCCTGTTATCGACGTACAGGGTCTTTACCCGCACGCCGAGCGCTTCGGCCTGGGCCTTGCACTTGTCCAGCACCTCGCGGCCATATTTGCGGGCGTTCTCCTCGTAATTGACCAGCTCTTCGCCGGCGACATAGCCGGCCATTGCCCCACCCCAGGCCAGTGCCGGAAACGGTTCGGAGACGTTGACGAAGGTGACATCGGAGCCAAGGCCCTTGGCCAGTTCGAGGCCGTGGGCGACGCCCTTGGCGGCGAGTTCCGAACCGTCGGTGGCGATCAGGATATGTTTGTACATGGCGACAACCCCTGTTGTGGGGCGATCCAATGCCCCTGGTGGACTGGCGAAGCGCTTCGTGGCGCAGCTCTCCCATGGATATAAGCGCCCCGCCAGCTTGGCCACAGGGCCGGGATGAGGCCAGCCGCCGGTGACCATGGCGCCAGTGTCCGTGTACTCGATCTCTCCTGGAAGGGGCGCGTACTCGCAGATGGCGTTCCCCCTCTCCGTCTCGGCTTCGCCGATCCACCTTGCCGGGGCGAGCCACGGGTCTCGCCCGTCCTTCGGACCCCCCGCTCTGCGGGGGCGAGGAACCCAAGTTTTCCGAGGCGGCGACTCCGGCGATTGGCGTTTCCTCGCCCCCATGAAATGGGGGAGAGGTGGCTCGGCGAAGCCGAGACGGAGCGGGGGCTGTGCTGCCCTACGCGATTGCAAGCAGACTTGCCGGACGCCCGCCGCCACTCATCACAAGCGCTTGCACAGGCCCGCAAATCTCACCGCAACAGTGGCTATGCCGCGCCGGCTTGGCGTATCGTGGGCGCGACAGCAGGAGCCGGCATCATGAGCACCGTCCCAAAACCATCCGAACAGGCCGCCAATGAGAACGACAGCGGCGGCGAGTATTTCGAGGCGCCGCCCTTAGGCGATCACGAAGCCGAGCTGGTTGCCGACGAGGCGCTCGAAGCGCCCGACGTGCCGGACTCAGAACCCATTGGCCATGGCCGCCTGAAGCCGAAGCGAAAGCCGTCGGCGATATCGGGCCGAAAATTCCGCAAGCGCGACCTGGTGCGCATCGACGATCTCAGGCCGAGCCTTGCCGACCGTATCCGCTCCGACCATCCCGACCTGCCGCGCGGCGCCCGCATCAGCCGCGAGGAGCTCGGCCGCTACCGCATGCGCTACATGGAGGAGCTGCTGCAGCAGGAGCATGGCGAATTCTCCGAGCTCGACCGCCAGGTGGTCGAATCGATCGCCAGGCAGGACACGATTTCGGAAAACTCGGAAGAGGAGTTCGAGGAGCACAGGTCGTTCGCCGACCGCGTCTCCGACAATATGGCGGCCTTCGGCGGCAGCTGGTGGTTCCTGATCTCGTTCGGCAGCGTGCTTGCGGTGTGGATCGGCATCAACCTGATCGCGGGCATGAGCAGCGCCTTCGATCCCTACCCCTTCATCCTGCTCAACCTGCTGCTCTCCTGCATCGCCGCCATCCAGGCGCCGATCATCATGATGAGCCAGAGACGGACGGAGGCCAAGGACCGCCTGCGCTCCTTCAACGACTACCGGGTGAACCTGAAAGCCGAACTGGAAGTGCGCCACCTGCACGAAAAGCTCGACTACCTGATCTCGCGCCAATGGACGCGGCTGGCCGAAATGCAGCAGATGCAGCTGGATGCGATGCATGAGCTGACGGGCGCGAAGAAGGCGAAGCGGACGACGCGCAGAGTGCGCAGGAGGGTGGCGAAGGTGGGGCCATGAGAGGTGCACGATAACTACACGTACCGGTTCTCACGGCCACATATCAAAGGCGAGGCGACGTTGACTTACTTCACTGCTTTCACAGTTGCAATATTCTTCGCTTTTCCATAGAATCCAACTCTTTGGGAGGGGGCGCTTTCGAATGGAATTCGATGACACGTACTTTCGCATTGTTCTGAACTTGATGAAAATTCTTTGGGTAGAAGAAATAGACCCACGGTCTGCCGATGTTGACGCCGCTGTTGGGATATTGCTGGAAGAAACGAAGTCTATATGCGAATTGATGGCAGATAAAGATAACGGACTAGAAATTTCACAGAAATTGCCCGTCGGATATTTGGAGAAAAAACTTGCCAACTGGACACTCGCAATTCCTTGGCCTCTAGTAGAATACTTCCCTGACGACCCACTGTTAGATGACCTTTGCAAACTGGCCGAAACTATTAAAATTGGCAACGCCAGTAATTTATGCATATCAGGGTCGGCATGCCACACATCTAGGGCACCATACATAGGCGATGTCGATTTTTGTGAATATGCGTTTGATGACTCACAGGCTATAATTTCTTCTTTAGTCGAGAAACTAACGAAAATCTTTCCTGTCTGCATCCCGATCGAAGTTAAGATGTACTCGGATAGCAAGGAGGGTAACCTGAAAATTATCTGCCCATGGCCTGACCGCGAGCATGATTATGGTGATGATCATAGGCAATTTGTACGTGACGCCGGATCTCGACAGTCAAAAACGGATTATATAGGCCACCTGCCCCGTTACGGCGCAATGCCCGTTACAGCCATGCTGCTTCCAAGCGATCGCAGCAAATCAAAGACAGGCATCTCGTCTAGAAGCTTTTCATTTCAAGAGGCGGTCATCGTGGACCGTGCGGTCGACTCGGTTTGGCCATTGGTAGAAACTCACGAAATTCTGGCCTACTTCAAGTTCCTCCTTGGCGACGTAATACACTACATCAGTTCGCGTCCAATCAAGGCTGTCAAACGCGCCAGCGTCTTGGCTCGATTTTTGCATTTGCCGGCCATGGACCTGAGCCTTTCGGAGGCCCTGTCGTCTGATTACGCAGCTGAAGACGCGGCTGGCAGCCGACGCTCGGAGCTAAATAGGATGACTGCTCAAATTCTCGCCGAAGACCGGCTCGATCACGATTGGCGAACCGAAGTGGAGAAAGTTAACCCAGGCCACTATATGGTGTATACAGATGGAAGTAGGCCTCACGTGTTCGGAGAAGGCGATGCTCGGTCTCTCGTCGAAAACTTCATTGGCGACCTTCGTACACGGATTGGCAGCCTAGATTTGGCACTGGAACGTCACCTTTTTGCCTCCGCTGTGTGACATGATTGCCCCCATGGACGCCTCAAAAACCCTCTCCAACGAGCTAAGCACGCTTATTGACGCGACTATTTCTGCCATTGGCATAGCACCAGGGTTGCAGCCGCGCGCCCGCAGAAATTTGATCCAGATTGCAGAAACACAGGGAAAGATTGAGATAGAACGCCGACTGCAGGAGGCGCTCGACCGCAAGCACCGGGCGAGGCTCTGGCTGCAATCTCGAGAGCAGAAGGCGCCTCTGGACGAGATCGAGTGGGTGCCGCTCGGAGATACAGGTAAAATCTATGGCCAGCGAAGATTTTGGACCGCTTTGGCCAAATTATCTCAATCAAACCTTGCAATCGGTAGCAGATGGGCGAAGTATGCCGCAATTGCGTCGCAGAAAATTGGCGAGCTCGACTGGAGCAAGGACTATTCGAGGGAAGTAATTTTTGCTTGTCATCAGTTAGCGAACGCAATTTACGAACAAGATTTCCTTACTGCATCGAACAGAATTCGTGGGCCCGTTTTGGCCGAGACCGCCAACGTGTTCGCGCTTTGTGGGTTTCTAAGTAATAATAGGGAGGTTATTGCTCACAGTTTGGTTCTTTATCGTGAAGCCGCCAGCTCAATTGCAGCAGAGGATGCGCCTAGTGTTTTGGCAATTGTTCAGTTAAACCGATGCCAAACACTAATTCATTATGGAAACACGGTTAGAAATGAAATGCTGCAGCCTTTTGACGCCGATGTGGTGGAGGTAACTGATTTCATGCGCCACTCTCCTGATACGAATTTTTCTGATCTTTTCGTGCCCATTGACGTCAAGCGAATCCGAGACAATCTTTACCGCCTTGACCGATTTTTTCGAGGTTTTCGCCCTGATACATCTTCTACTATTTTATCCAGCTATAGATCGTACGAATTTGAAGGTGACCCTAACCGCGACAGCGAACTTTCCGATGGTAGGAGTGACTACGCAATTTCTATCGTAGCAGGGGACTAGTAGCCGCTGAGGTCACTGCGCACGAAGGCATGCCCTGGTGCTGAGCTGAATTTCGCCGTTGAAGCCTGCGCCTGCTTCCGCTAAGAAGCCGTTGCCGGCTGACCCATTGGCTGGTTCGTTTTCAGGACTCCTGAAGGCACCCGTAGCTCAGCTGGATAGAGCGCTGCCCTCCGAAGGCAGAGGTCACAGGTTCGAATCCTGTCGGGTGCGCCAATCGGCGCAACACCCTAGAAAATAACGGGTCTGAATATCGACTGCGGCATGATCAGGCTGGGGGCATTGATGCCCTCGCCCGGGTTTGACATCCACAGCCCAAAGCCCTTTTCGAGCCACGGCAGAATTTCACTTCCCTTGCTACACGGATGTAGTCATCCTCGAAGCGGGTCTTTGAGACGACGTAGGTCTGGTCTTCATGCTTGTGTGGGAAGAGGAGCTCCCCTGACCTTGCTCCCCGACTGACAAACGCGTGCAATCGGCGCTTTGGCATCTAAAACTCCTTTGCTGCAATCCGCTATATTCAATTCTCGTCACTCGGCCGACTCTCCACCCCCGCTCGCGCTGCAACCGAAATCTAGAGCGCGCATTCCGGGCTGCTGCCGGCCCACCGCTACACACCTCGTTTTCGAAACAATGTACACGAGTCGGAATCATTTTTCTCTTGCACATTTTCATAATGTCGTTCACATATTGATAATGTTTAGGCTCACCATCGATACGGATTAGGGCTATGCGCGACAAACGAGCCAGCTTCGTCAAATTAGCAAACCAGCGCGTTAACAAGGCGCTTGATCAGATACGCCTGGTAGGAAACCTCTCAAATCGAGCGGCCTATGAGTTCAGTGAGGAGGATGCCCGTAAAATCGTAAAGGCCCTTCAGAAAGCTGTAGAAGGGGCGCGAGCACGGTTCACCGAAACGGCTACGGGTGCCGAGCAAGGGTTCACTCTGGACTAGTTGTCGCGTGGACAACCTAACGACGAAAAAACGCAGCGAACTCATGTCGCGTGTACGACACCGCGACACTAAACCTGAGATGATGATTAGGAGTCTGCTCCATGCGAGAGGCTGGAGATATCGAGTAGGCGTTAAAAGCCTTCCAGGAACTCCTGATATAGTATTCTCGCGGCTCAAAATCGTCATTTTTGTCAACGGTTGTTTCTGGCACGGTCATGCCTGCAGACTTGGTACTCGCCCAAAAACAAGAGAAGCATTTTGGGCAGATAAGATTGAGACAAATAAATTGCGTGATAACCGCAAGAACGACGAGCTTGCTAGTCGCGGTTGGCGTGTACTGACTGTATGGCAGTGCGAGTTGAGCAATACGGACGCTGCAATTCGCGAGATTGAAGCTTTCTTGAAGGCTTCAAAGATACCATTGGGAGTGGGTAGGAATGAAGGCATTAAATAGACCAAACTGGGCATTTGAACCAAACCCACGCATGGGCGGCGCAGTTGGTGAGGCCTTCACCAACACGCTGGCGTCTTCAGGAATGCACCCTGAGGCTGTAGTAGCTAGAGAGGCTATCCAAAATAGCGTGGATGCTCGCGCTGAAGAAAACCAAAAGGTGTCGGTCGATTTTGTCACAAAGGTTCTTACTGGTGCCGAAAAAGGCGCGTTTGCAAAGGCGGCAGGTCTGCCAATTATTCAAGAGAGGGCAGATCGCCTGGGATTTCGAGACCCAAACTGCATCAGCACGATTCAGGACAAACGTACCCCACTTAGGCTTTTGTACGTTAACGACCATGGCACGACTGGCCTAAAAGGAGATCCTTTTAGTTCCGATTCTAATTTCTACAAATTTCTTCTTACGCTCGGTGATGGCGGCAAAGAACAGGATGAGCACGGCACTGGCGGGTCCTATGGCTACGGCAAATCTGTCTATAGTGCAAACTCTGGTATACAGACGATTTTCGCCTATAGCAGAACCAAGAATGCAGCCGGCGAGCCGCTGTCGCTACTATTTGGATGCGGGTACTATCGCAAGCACACGCATTTGGACAAAGTCTTTACTGGTCGGGGCTGGTTTGGTTTGGATAACACCCCAGACATACCCGGTGCTCAACCAGTTGTTGAGCCTCTGCTAAATGACGCTGCAGACGCTATGGCGGGCCTCCTTGGCTTTGATGATCGCGAAGCAGATGACCTCGGCACGTCCGTGTTGATAGTGGACACCCTTCTGTCTCCCGACGGTATTTTAGACGGAGTGGAAGACTGGTGGTGGCCACGCCTTATTTCACACAAGCTTGACGTTCGGGTCGTTCGGGAGAACGGAACCGAGGAACTTCCGAGACCTCGAAAGCGGGACCATCTTCGCCCTTTCCTTGAGGCATATGACATCGCGACCGGGAAATCGCCGCCTAACGGCAAAACACAATTTCAAAAGCCGATCGGCAATAGTGACGGACTCTTAGGTCTTTCAGTGCTTAAGCAGGAGGAAGACGGAGAATACGCGGTAGGTGAGGATAGAACGGACTCGGTTGCCCTCATCAGAAGCACGCTAATGGTTGTGGCCTACTATAGAAAATGGAACGTCGGCACCCCGGTCATGGCAGGTGCCTTCCTCGCTTCTCCCGACATTGACCTTGTGCTGCGGTCATCGGAGCCGCCTGCCCATGATCGCTGGGACCCCGAGGCAAGGCGCCTGCAAGATCAAACCGGGTCTAAACGGACGGTCGTTGAGCGTGTGCTCTCCGGTATCAGAAAGACTGTTAAATCGTCGCAGAAAACGGCATCCCCGCCGCCCCCACCCAAGCCAAAGCGACTGACTTTTCTCGAGCGCACTCTTGCTAGCTTGCTATCGCCGTCAAAGAGCGGAGCCGGTAAGAAGCCAGAGGTGACGGCGGCCCCCATACATTTGGAGTACGATAAGGTGCCGCAGTCTTCGGCGGAAGGCGACGCGCTGAAATTAACCGCGTCCTTTAGCGTTCGGTTGAAGGCAGACGAGGCTAGCAATGCAATGAAGGTCCGTCTGAAAGTTACCTGTCCAGTTATAGAAGATGGATCAGTTGGCGAGTCGTTAAACCTGTCAATAAAAACTGACAGCGCGCTCGAAGTAGACTCGGATAATCCTGAGTGGATGATATTCGTGTTGTCTCCGGATAGACCTTCGCGTTTTGTATGCGAGACAGAGCAATACGATCCGTTATGGACTGTCCGTTTCGTGCCCGAAGTCGAAGCAGTGGGGGCTTGACGTGATTGCAACCTGGCACAGGACAGAGCCTCGCGAGGTTCGACCCTTCTTTCAAATCCAAAGTGCTGAAGATTCTCTTCGGTCCTGCCAGATTAAACTCTTCAAGGACGGCGATACTTCGACCGAAACATCGTTTGACCTTGATGAAATCGACTTTCAGAAGCTAGAGCCAGTCGTTTTTCCGTCCGTTGTGAAGCCGGAGAGTTGGCTTCCGTCGGGGTTTGGAGCATCCGATTTGGAACTAGTGCTCGTGGCTACGCATCCGTTTCTCAAGAGATCGGATGTTTTGGCAAATCTGCCTCTCTCGGACACGCTGCCGAACCAATGGACAATCTCACCGGATGTACTCAGCCGCTTTGCCGGAGGTAGAAACCTCAAGCTAACTGTAGCCATCTGTCTTCGTGGGGACCGTGAGCCGTTGCCCGGTTCACCGTTTGTCGTGGGACATTGGCTAGCGCAGAAAACGTTCTCACTAAAGTCCCGCGCGACTCCTACCCTTTTCGATATCCGAACGCGAACAGACGAGGAATGGATTGCAGCTCAGTTTCCGTCAAAAACGTTGTACTTCGTGGAGTATGCCGGCGGGATAGCCGACGAAGGCGAAGAGGACACTTATGTGGCCAGAGTTTACGTGCATATAGATGCGCACAACCGACTAGTCTCTTCGGCGAATTTGGGTGACGCATTCCAGCCTTTTCTGGCAGCTGAGATAGTTCTGTCGATCCTTACCGAGAGCCTGAGCGAATGGAAGGATTTGGAGGCTCCACACCCGACTAGCCCGCTTGCAACATTGTTGCAGCAGCTGAGTAAGGACTCGCCAATGGCCCTTAATACATTGAAAAATGCGGTGACCACGCCAGGTCGGGCCCGTGCACTCCTCCAGGACCGTCTCGCCGTGGTACAGGCCATTAAGTAGCAGGAAACCCCAATGCCATATCCTATCATTAGCAGGTCTGAAGCGCGTGCATGGCTGTTACCTAGCGATGGGCAAGCCGACCCAGCCTTACCCCAGGTACGATACTCAGATGATGGAGCCGACGAGGATTGGGACGCAATTGGCGAGGAGTTGGCTACGTTTCTGAATGGATTGCTGGACACCTACAAGCCGTCGAAGGGCGCGATCGGCGGAGGAGAGTTTGAGGCTGCTGCCACCGCCCATGTGCATGAGATCCTGCCCACCCATCCCGCCTTGGCAAACCCAGAGTTCTGGACTTGGCTCGCTGTGGTCCACTGCAGAAGCGTTATTGATAGAAGGTATGGCGAGAGCCGAGACCCAAAAAATTTTGGCATCGGTACGGCGATTGAAAATCTCCTCTATCGGCTTTGGCTCAGGGCGGAGTTGTCGGTCGACGATGGCCGAACTGATAAATATGATCTGGCGCGTAGGGGTGATATCGATTTTTGGCGTAGTCACCTTTTTCGGCAAGGTTACGGAAATTGTAGGACTTTCTCGCGCGCGCTGATCTCGTTCCAGTTTCCGTCGGACGCGAGCGACAAGCCACGCCTGAAGATCGCTCAGATACGCGCACTCGCAAAACAGCTAAAAAGGGCTCGATCTAATCTTATGTTTGAGCTAATGAGTGAGGCACGGGCAACGAGCTTCATCGATTCGCAATGGGAGCGGATTGCCTCAGCCACGGCGTGAGGTGTTCAGTGCATGAAACTTATCTGAGGATTGGGACCAAGCTCACGCGACAGGTGCAACTAGCACCTGGCAAATCTCAGGAAACATCACTTGTTAATTTGGCCGACGAGGGGCTGGAGCCGCGCCACGCTTGGTGGCAATCGTTGCTTCGTGGTAGTCGAGTCTTGTCAACGGCGAATGGTACCCCTCTCCGGATTGTTGATGCTTTTTGCGGGTCAGGCGGCCTTGCGTTGGGGTTGTCACTGGCAGCTCAGGCCATCAACTTAGAAGTTGAGTTCTCTGCAATCATAGATACCGACGCGGCGGCGCTAGATATCCATAGCTATAACATGGGTGCGAAGCGTAAAATCGCTGCTAGTGCGGCGTCGCTGGTTGATTTTCATGTGTTGGGCCTCGGTGATAGCGCCCGTTTTGGGTACGATCCAGAAACAGTCCACGCTGATCTTGATAAGGTTGGGTCCATCGACGTTTTTATCGCAGGCCCTCCATGTCAGGGTCACTCAAACTTGAACAACCACACCCGTCGCCAAGACCCCAGAAACGATCTCTACGTTACCGCCGTTGCGCTTGGCGTCGCTTTAAATGCCAAAGTGATCATTATTGAGAATGTACCAACCGTCCAAAATTCGCACTCGGATGTGGTCGCAACCGCCGTGGGCCTTCTAAGATCAGCCGGCTACGCTACGTCTATGGGCGTCATTAAGGCCGACAATCTTGGGGCAGCACAGCGCCGAACCAGGCACTTTTTGATTGCAGCGAAGGACGCGCTGATAGAGCCAGACTACCTTACCGCGTTCGCTGATTCGCTGAAGGCTCAGAGTATGCCATTGTCTTGGGCGATTGGAGATCTACTTGATCTGCAATCAACCGATCTGATCAATTCGACCCCAACCGTAACTCCAATTAACGCCGAGAGAATCAGATATCTGTTTGACCATGATCTCTACGACTTGCCGGACGCCCAGAGGCCCGACTGCCACAAAAACGGAACATCCTACACGGCTGTATATGGTCGAATGCATTGGGATCGGCCAGCACAAACTATAACAACCGGCTTTGGGACGCCTGGGCAAGGGCGATACGTTCATCCAATTGAGCGGCGGCTCATAACACCAAGGGAAGCCGCAAGGATTCAGGGGTTTCCAGACTGGTTCGATTTCGCACCCAGCGGACTAGCAGTAAAGCGCAAACACCTCGCTAAGTGGATAGGCGACGCAGTCCACCCTGCTTTGGGTTATGCAGTGGGGCTGGCCGCGCTAAGCGCTATGCAGATCAAAGATCAACACCGCATACAGAGCGCAGCCTAAACTGCTATTTGCCAGCGGCTGCCGGGAAGAACGCGTTGATTGGCAGCAGGCCAAAGCTGCTCATGGCGCTGTCCGCGCCGCAGCTGTCCGCCCAATAGACCTCAACGCGCGAACACTCACTAGCTTCTCCTGGCAAGCACCAAAATCCTCGTTTTTCCCTGGCAATCTCCCAACATCTATACCAAGTGGTCAGAGCAACCATAACAACGATTTCCAATACTGCCTATTCCTGCAGAAACTAAAAACGCTACACTCGCGTAATCATATTGGTAACGGATGCTACGCAACCTGCATCCGGGCAGCCAACGCGGGGAGCGTCGTTATGGGTTTCTTGAAAAATTTCACCAAAGTCTTGGCAGGCGGCGCGGTTGCCGTTGCTTTGTCTTTTCCGGCTAGTGCGGAAGGTCTCAGCGTGGGCATTGGCGGCAGCGGCGGGGTGGGCGTCTCGGTCGGCGGCAGTGGTGGCGGGCTTGGCGTCGGCGCTTCGGTCGGCGGCAGCAAGGGCATCAATGCCGGCGCAACGGTCGGCGGCACAAGCGGCGTCTCCGCCGGTGTCGGCGCGACAGTCGGCGGCACCAGCGGTGTTGCGGCCGGTGTCGGCGCATCGGTTGGCAGCGGTGTCGGGGTCGGCGTGGGCAGTGGGGTGACGGCCGGGGTCGGCATCGGCATTGGCGGGGCGCCGACCAGCCCGCGCAATCCCAACACGCCGGCAATCCCGACGCGGCCGGCGGTGATCGCCATCAACGCCATGTCGGCTGGCCAGCTCGCCAAGATGAAGAAACGCTGCGCCAGTGTGCTCAGCGGCCAGGGCACCTACGATCGCGACCTGAAGCAGCTCTGCCTGCTGTTGGCGCGGCGCTGAGAGTGTCTCATCGGCCGTGAGGTCAGGCGGTTCACCGCTTTTACGAGGCCTGCCTCTTTGGTTTGATACAATTTCCTAGGGAAAGCGCCGTGCGCTTTTCCCGGGAAAACCGTTCCATACTATTCATGCAATTGCTGCCGCGTCGGCCGGATAGCGGCTGCCAGCGGCCCCGCCTGCCATCTCGCAGGTAGCGCGCTTCGTGTGCGCTACCGGGCCGGAAGCCAGCCTGCCGCTTCGAAGACGCCTGATACCTCATCCAGCCCGTGGGCGATGGCGTCCGGCTGGTAGTCGGGCGGCGGGTGGCGGCCGGTGCCGCGATCGACCCACACGGCGCGGAAGTCGAGATCGCGGGCGGCGGTCAGGTCGAGATGCGGGCTGGCGCAGATGTGCACAAGCTCGTCCCTGGTCACGCCGAGGGTTCGCCACGCATGTTCAAAAATCTGCCGCGACGGCTTGTAGGCCTGCGCCTGCTCGGCGGTGATGACCCGGTCGACGGCGCCGCCAAGCTGCGCGACATTGCCGGCGATGATGGCGTCATCGGTGTTGGAGATGATCGCCAGCTTGAAGCCGGCATCCTTTAGCCGGCGCAACGTCGCGACGACTTCCGGGAAAGGCGGCATCCTGCCTATCGACGCGGTCAGCAGTTCCGCGTCGTCAGCCGCAGCTTCCAGCGAGAAATCGCGCATCGCCAGCTGCAAGGCCTTTGCGGTGACGTCGGCGAAGGACAAATGCGGCGTGGTGTGCTCGAGCGCGTGCTCGTGCCGGTCATAGATGGGGATGAAGTCTTCCGCTTCGATCTTGCGGCCCTTGCGCGCGAGGATCGTTTCCATCGCCGCCATCAGGCCTTCGTCCCACTGGATCAGCGTTCCGTAGCAATCGAATGTCAGCCAGGTCGGGCGCGGCCCGTTCAATGCCATTTGCAGAGACCTCAGGGAAAGTTGGCTGGACAGTGGCAGCGATCTCGGTCATTTGAAAATTAAATGTTGCGATAGGATCAAGTGGAAATTCGAATGGAGCTCGATCTCGATCTTTTGCGCAGCTTCGTCGCCGTGGTCGAAACCGGCGGGTTTACACGCGCGGCGGAGCGCATTCACCTGACGCAATCGACCATCAGCCAGCAGATCAAGCGACTGGAGGACAGCGTCGGCCACAGCCTGCTGGTGCGCGAGCGCGCGCCGGGCGGTGTGCAGCTCACCGAAGAGGGCGAGATGCTGCTCGGCTATGCGCGCCGGCTGCTGTCGATCTCGGCGGAGGCGGAAGCGGCCCTGCGGCAGCCCGCGGCGCCAAAGACGGTGCGGCTCGGCGTGCCGGAAGATTTTGCCGGCCGGCGGCTGATCGACCTGCTGTCAGGGTTTGCGAAGGCCTCGCCGCATCTGCGGCTCGACACCGTCAGCGGCTGGAGTTTCGAGCTGCGGCGCCTGCTGGACAATGGCGAGATCGATCTGGCGCTGATCAAGCGCGAACCCGGCGACGCGCCTTGCCTGGGACGCTGGGCGGAAAAGCTGGTCTGGGTAGCCGGTCCATCCGGTGAGCTCGACGCCGACCCGGTGCCGCTGGCGATGTTTCCGCAAGGCTGCATCTACCGGCAAAGGGCGACGCGCGCCATCGAAGCGACAGGGCGGATGTGGCGCATCGCCTACACAAGCCAGGGGCTGATCGGCGTGCAGGCGGCGGTGGCGTCGGGGCTGGGCATCAGCCTGCTGCCGGCGGATGCGGTGCTTCCCGAGCACCGCCTGCTGAGCGCAGCCGACGGATTTGCCGAACAACCGCCATCCGAGCTGGCGTTGATCGCGCCCTCACAAAGGCTGGAGGCGCCGGCGCGCGAACTGGCCGCGTTTCTGGTCGCAAACATCGGCGGCATTCTGCATGGCTCGGTCACCCGGCCCAGGGAAGCGCGACGCCCGGTCGCGGCCTTGCGCTAACTGCCGCCTGGCTGGCTGCCATCTGCCTGATTAACCCCTTTTATACCAGCCCCCGAAGTCCTCTGGCCTTTTGTCCCAGCCGCTCTATCTGGCTAATGTTAGCCTTATCCGCTGATGGAGGTTTTGATGGATCGGCGATCATTCTTGACAGCATTGTTCGGCGTTGCGGGGGCCGCGGCGCTTGCTACCACGGTTAGGCCTCTCGAGGCCGTGGCCGGGGTTCCCAATATCGGCAACGGCATTCTCGATGAACTCGACAAGCAGGATGCCAATTCTCTTGATGACGACGAAGGCCCGGGCGATGTCGAGCAGATCTACCATCGGCGATGGCACCGTCGCCACCACAGGCGGCGTGTCTGGAGACGGCACTGCCGCACGTTCTGGCGGCATGGCCGGTGGCACAGGCGCTGCTATCGCAGGCGCTCCTTTGTCATCTTGCGGTTCTAGAGCAATTCCAGGAAAAGTGTGAAACGGTTTTCGTCCGGAATTGCGTCAAAACAACGAGTTAGAGCGGGTCGCCGTTTCGTGAAACGGTGACCCGCTCTAGCCAAGGCTTGATCCCGGGGTTCGGATGAATCCTTCCCTGAGGCGCAAATACTGAACAGACCCATCCCGACTTGCTTCGGGATGGGAACGTCAGCTTTGTCCAGACACCGCCGCCACAGAGTCGCGCTCGACCAGCGGGCACTCCAGCTTGGTGATGGGATAGCGGCCGCGGCCTGGAGGCGGCGGCACTTCCAGCTGCTCGATCGCCCATTGGCCCATGGCCATGTGCGGCAGGATCGATGTCGTCAGCGGCGGAAACAGATGCCGGGCGATCTCCTCGTCGTCATAGCCGACGACGGAAATGTCCTGCGGTATGTGCAGGCCCGCCTCCTTCAGCGCTTCGTAGCAGCCGATGGCCGTGCGGTCGTTCTGGCAGAAGATGGCGGTCGGGCGGTCTTTCAGCGCGAGCAGCTTGACGGTCGCGGCATAGCCCGCACTTGCCGACCAGTCGCCTTCGACCACCAACTCGGGATCGAACGGTATGTCGGCGGTGGCGAGCGCCCGGCGATAGCCTTTCAGCCGGTCCTGCGCGGCCTGCATCCAGGGTTCGCCGGTGATGGAGGCGATGCGGCGGTGGCCATGGCCGATCAGATGCCGGGTCGAGCTCTGGCCGCCGGCGATCTCCGAGGGAACCACGGCCGGGAAGGCATAGTCGGATGTGTAGCAGTTGAGCAGGATGACCGGGATATCGAGGCCGTAGAGGAAGTCGGGGGCTGAGATCTCGCGGGTGAAAATGGTCATGTAGATCAGCGCCGAGATGCCGCGCTTGGTGAGGGCCGCGATGGCGCGCGGCTCCATGACGGCGTCGCCCATGGTCTGCGCCACAAGCAGGACATTGCCGGCATTCCACGACGCCTGGCGAGCGCCTTCGATGGCGACCACGGCTTCCGGACTGGTTGCCAATTGGTCGACGGCGAAGCCGATGACCCCATCCAGCCCCTCGAAAGCAGGAACCGGCTTGCGCAGCGCCGAGAAGGCGGGCGCGGTGTAGCCGAGCGAACGCGCCGCGTCGATCACCCGCTCGCGCGTCTGCTGCGACAGCCTGATGCCGGGCGAGTTGTTGAGCACAAAGGAGACGGTCGCCTGCGAGCAGCCGGCCGCCCTGGCGATGTCGGTCATGGTGACGCGACCGCCTTTGGCGGTTTTGGCCGACGCTTTGCGCCGCCGCGCCGTGTCGCCGACCTCCGGATCCCTCGTCTCGCTCATGGCATTCGTGTCCCCAATCCTCCGCCTGTCTAGCGGCAGCCTGTCAGGCCGACAAGATGGCTTGGCGCCGTCTACTAATAGAAATCGCCGGATTTGATTATGTCTATTATCAGCTTTGGGTCGCGGCCGCTACGCCTCTCCGTTCGATGGAAACTCAATGACCGCAAGGCATACATCTAAACGCAGCCGAGGCGACGCCTCTCCGGTGAGCGAGCCCCGAGGCCGCCGTCGAGTCGTCTCCCGGGACCTTTTACTAATACTGTTTACTAATACAAAGATGCGCTGTAACGTCAATCCGTCGCGCCGGCTCGTTTATGGCTAGCGCGGCAGAAAGTGCAGTGAACAGCCTGATGGTGAGCGGGGATTGCGTCCGCAAGCTTTGTCTCGGACATGTGATATGTCAGACAAATCAGACTATTTACGAGCATGGGATGAGTCTCTAAAGTCCGTGATCGCGACTGGAACGACGCCATTCTTTTCAGTGCCGGGAACCCCTGAGGAGGAGGGCGTCCAAATCGCAAGCGGCAAATCAGTTAATGCAGGATCGGTTCAGTCCGACGACTGGGCCAAAACGGGAGGTTGAACATGAAATCCTTGATACGACATGCATCCGTAGCCACCGCAGCCCTGCTGCTTGGCCTGACAGCGACAGCCATTGCGCGCGCCGACGACAAGCCGACGCTGGCCTTCGTCGTCAACGGCGCTTCCGACTTCTGGAAGGCGGCGGAAGCCGGCGTCAAGAAGGCGCAGGGCGAACTGCCCGACTACAATCTCGAACTCAAATATCCCGAGCAGTCCTCGGTCGCCATCCAGCAGCGGCTGATGGACGATCTGGTGACCGCCGGCGTCAAGGGCATCATGGTGTCCGCCGTCGACCCCAAGACCTCGACCGACGGGCTGAACAAGATCGCCTCGGAAACGGCGCTGTTCACCACCGACTCGGATGCCCCGCAGACCAAGCGCGTCGCCTATATCGGCTCGTCCAATGTCGATGCCGGAAAGCAGGCGGCCGAGATCGCCAAGAAGGCGATGCCGGACGGCGGCAAGTGCCTCGGCTTCGTCGGCCTGCTCGGCGCCGACAATGCCAAGGAGCGCATCCAGGGCATGAAGGACGGTCTCGCCGGCAGCAAGATCGAACTGGTCGACGTGCGCGGCGATGATATCGACCAGGCACGCGCCAAGAAGAATGTCGAGGACGCGCTGGTCGCCAGCCCCGACATCACCTGCATGGTCGGCTTCTACTCCTACAACACGCCGCGCATCTATGAAGCGCTGCGCGACGCCGGCAAGCTCGGCTCGATCACCGTCGTCGGCTTCGATGACGATCCGATCACGCTGGGCGGCGTCAAGGAAGGCACCGTGGCGGCGACCGTCGTGCAGCAGCCCTTCGAATGGGCCTATCAGGGCATGAAGCTGATGGCCGCCTATCTCAAGGGCGACAAGTCCGGCATTCCGGAAGGCGGCCTGATCATCATCCCGACCAAGATCATCGGCAAGGACGATGTCGACGCCTATGCGGCCAATCTGAAGGCGATGTCCGGAAACTGAGGCCACGAGCAGTTACGCCGGCTCAAGGTTCGCCTTGGGCCGGCGATCGTGTTGACGGGCGGGCGAAGGCCCGTCAGTCTGCTGAAGGGGCCATTTTGGCCCAGCGGCTGCTTGCAAGCGCGATCAATTGTGGCTTGATGAACTATTCCGAGACATCCATCGCAGCGACTACCCCGTTCCTCGGCCTCGAGAACGTGCGCAAGACCTATCCGGGCGTTGTCGCGCTGGATGGTTTTTCCATGGAGGTCAGACCGGGCGAGGTGATCGGCCTTGTCGGGGAAAACGGCGCCGGCAAATCGACCTTGATGAAGATTCTCGGCGGCGTCACCAGGCCGGACAGCGGCACCATCACCGTTGACGGCGTTGCACATGACGGGCTTAGCGTCGAAGGCAGCCTGGGGTCGGGTATCGCCTTCGTACATCAGGAACTCAACCTTTTCGAAAACCTCGACGTCGCCGCCAACATCTTTTTCGGCCGCGAGCCGTTGCGCGGTGGGCCGCTGCGACTGGTCGACCGGGCGAAGCTGCGATATATGGTGGCGCCGCTGCTGAAGCGCGTCGGCGCCAATTTCTCCGCCGATACGCCGGTCGCAAACCTGTCGCTGGCGCAGCAGCAGATGGTCGAGATCGCCAAGGCGCTGTCGATCAAGGCGCGGCTGGTGATCCTAGACGAGCCGACATCGAGCCTGCCGATCGCCGAAACCGACAAGCTGCTCGATGTCATCAAAGCGCTGAAGGCCGACGGCATCAGCGTCATCTTCATTTCGCACCGCCTGCACGAGATCGAGCGCGTCGCCGACCGCGTCGTCGTGCTGCGCGACGGCATGCTCGCCGGCACTTTGCCAAAGAGCGCCATCAACCACGACCAGATGGTCAAGCTGATGATCGGCCGCATGCTGAAGGAGCGCGAGAAAGCCTCCGAAGCGGCGCGAGCACCGGGCGCCACGGCGCTGTCGGCCAAAGCCATCCGTACCCCCGCCTACCCTGCCCGGCCGGTCGATCTCGATGTCAGGCGCGGCGAGATCCTCGGCCTCGCCGGCCTTGTCGGCTCCGGCCGCACCGAACTGGCGCGGGTGTTCTTCGGCATCGACAGCGCGCTTGGCGGCACGATTGAGCTCGACGGCAAGCCGCTTGTCCTGGGCTCGGCCGCCGATGCCGTCGCGCACGGCATTTTTCTCGTGCCGGAAGACCGCAAGCTGACCGGCATCCTGCTCGATCTGTCGATCGCGCAGAACATTTCGCTGCCCAACCTGCCGGCCCATGCGAAGCGGCAGCTGGTGTCGGCAAGTGCGGAGACCGCCACCGCCGAGAAGCAGAAGAGAGATCTCGGCATCAAGGCGCCTTCCGTGCAGACGCGCACCGGCTCGCTGTCGGGCGGCAACCAGCAGAAGGTGGTGCTGGGCAAATGGCTGGCGATGAACCCGAAGGTGATGATCCTCGACGAGCCGACGCGCGGCATCGACATCGGCGCCAAGGCCGAGATTTACGGACTGATGCGGGCATTGGCCGATGCCGGCGTCGCCGTGCTGATGATCTCCAGCGACATGGAAGAGGTGATCGGCGTGTCCGACCGCATCGCCGTCATGCATGAGGGCAAGATCTCGGGCATTCTCGACAAGGAACAATTCAGCCAGGAAAACGTGCTGTTGCTGGCGGTCGGCAAGCCGGCAAATTAGCCGGATTCCGGCACGGGCCGGTCCGGCATGGGGAGACGACGATGAGCAAGAAAGATCTCGGCCTGCTGATCCTGATCCTGGTGGTCGGCGCCGTGGTGACCGCCATCAACCCGCGCTTCCTGTTGCCGATCAATCTCGCCAACACCTCGAACCTGATCGGCCTGTTCGGGATTCTCGCCATTGGCCAGGCCTTCGTCATCATCACCGGCGGCATCGAATTGTCTGTGGGATCGGTGGTGGCGCTGCTCGGCACGCTGTTCATCGACTTCATCGCCGTGCGCGATATGCCATGGCCGCTGGCCTTCGTGCTGATCCTCGTGCTCGGTGCCATCATTGGCCTGGCGCATGGCTGGCTGATCACGCGGCTCAAGCTGCAGCCTTTCGTCGTGACGCTGTGCGGCCTTTTGATCTATCGCGGCGTGGCGCGCTTCTATACGGGCGACGGCACGGCCGGCTTCGCCTTCGGCCAGAATTTCCCCGAACTCGAATTCCTCACCGCCGGCCGTAGCTATGGCGTGCCTAACAGTTTCATTGCGCTTATCGTCATTTCCATCGTCATGTGGGTGGTGCTGCACCGCTCGGTGTTCGGCCGCTATCTCTATGCCATCGGCAAGAACGAGGAGGCGGCGAAATATTCAGGCATCCGCACCGGCCGGGTCGTCATGGCCGCCTATATCATCTGCGGCGTGCTGACGGCGCTGTCGGCGATCTATTTCGCCATGTATACGCGCTCGATCTCGCCGGCCAGCCATGGCCAGTTCTATGAACTCTACGCCATCGCGGCGGCCGTGCTCGGCGGCTTTTCACTGCGTGGTGGTGAAGGCTCGCTGGTCGGCGTCATCCTGGGCACCGTGCTGCTGCAGGAATTGCAGAACCTGGTCAACCTGCTCGGCATCCCCTCCTCGCTCAACTTCGCGGTGATGGGCGGCGTGATCCTGATCGGCGTGCTGGTCGACCAGCAATGGGGCGTGTTCCGCGCAAGACGGCTGATGCTCGACGCCAGCCGGAAGGGCGCCGTGGCGGCGGAGTAGCCGCTGGCGCTAAATTACCCCGACATGTCGGAGAAGGCCATCGCCTTGCGCAGCACTTCGGCGAAGCGCTCGCCGGCGGCTTCGCGCGGGCCGCCATTGTCGATCGAGGTGACGCCGGGTCCGGACAAAGCGCCATTGGCGCTGCGGGCGAGGCGGGCGAGCACTTCGCCGCGCGACTCGCGGCCGCGCTGGGCGAGCCGCTCGGCGAGGATTTCCGGGGCGGCGGTGATCTCGACGACAGCCAGATTGGCATAGCGCTCCCGCAGCACCGGGATGACCCCGCGCGAGACATTGGCGACCGCGACATGGCCGTTGGCAATCGACCAGTCGACATCGGCCGGGATGCCGTAGCGCAGACCGTGCGCCTCCCAGGAAATGGCGAAGGCGCCGTCGGCCTCGGCTTCGACAAAGGCCGCGTCGGCCAGCGTGTCATGATCCTCGCTTGCCGAGTCGCTCGGCCTGGTGATGACCCGGCGCACGAACTCCAGCCTTGTCTCATCGGCAAACAGCGCCTTTGCATAGCCGATGACTGTATCCTTGCCGGCGCCGCTCGGGCCGACGACGGCGACGAAGACGCCGTTGCGGACCGGAAAGGCCTCGGCGGTGAGTTCGCGTTCGATCGATGCCGAGACCATCAGGCGACCCGACGGCCCTGGCGCCAGACGGTGCGCACGACCGGCACGTGATCGTCGACGCGCACCCGCACCAAATCGGCGCGGCGGCCTTGTTCGATGACGCCGCGATCGCTGAGGCCGATGGCCTCGGCCGGGTTCTTCGACACCATGGCGACCGCCTGCGGCAGGGAAATGCCTTCGACGACGTCGCCGAGGAAAAAGGCCGACTGGATCAGGCTGAACGGGATGTAGTCGGACGACAGGATGTCAAGCAGACCGTCGCCGGCCAGTGTCCGGGCCGAGACGTTGCCGGAGTGCGAGGAGCCGCGCATGACGTTGGGCGCGCCCATGAGCACGCCGAGCCCGGCCTCTTTCGAAGCTTTGGCGGCTTCCAGCGTGGTTGGAAACTCTGCGACGCGCACGCCTTGCTCAATCGCCTCGTCGACATGGCCTGATGTGGCGTCGTCATGGCTCGCCAGCACAATGCCGCGCTCCTGGCAAGCTGCGGCGATAACAACCCGGTTGGGGCCTGAATAACGCGCCGACTCGCCCATCCGCTTTTCGCAGAACAGCTTGAAGTCGCGATCGGTCAACTTCAGCTTGCGCTGATAGTAATAGGCGTAGGTCTCGAGGTTGACGAACTGGCGCTGTCCCGGTGCATGGTCCATCAGCGACGCCAGCCGGACCCGTTCGTCGCCATCGAAATTGGCAAAGGCTTGCAAGCAATCCGGCGCCGAGACCTCGCAGCGCAGATGCAGGAAGTGGTCGGCGCGCAACCGGTCCTTCGCCCCGCTGTCTTCGATGGCGTCGACCAGTTTGCGGATGTCGTCGGAGGTCAGGTCGGCATCCTCGTCCATGCCGACGCGCAAGGCGTCGAGCACCGTGGTGATACCGGCGGTGGCGACCTGGGCGTCATGGGCAAGCACGGCGGCGATCGGATTCCACCGCACCTTCGGCCGCGGCGCATAGTGGCCTTCGAGATGGTCGGTGTGCAGTTCGACCAGGCCGGGGATGATATAGTCGCCGCCCATATCCTCGCCGCTCCGCCCGGTGCCGGCGTCGATGCCGGCAATAAAACCGTCGCGCAGCAGCAGCGACCCTTCGACGATCTCGTCGGCAAGCACGATGCGGGCATTGGTCAAAACGGTCTCGGCGGTCATTTCAGGCAGTCCTTGGGTTTTCAGGCGAAGTTGGTCAGGGTAGTCAGGCGGTTTTTCTCGCTGCGCGGCGGCCGAGCGCATGATGGGAGAGCACCATGAACGGTGCGCCCGGTTCGGTTTCGACAAACAGCGTCAGCGCATCCACCAGCACGGGCTGCTGCAGCACCTCGGCGAACAGGCTGTCGATTGCTGCGCGCAGACGTAGGCTTTCCTGTGACCCGGCCCGGCCGGACAGCGTCATGTGGAAGCGAAACGTCTCGAACACATAGGGATAGCCCCACTGGCAGAGATTGCGGAACTCGGCGGGTTTGAGCGAATCCGGGCTGCGCCGCTCGATCTCGGCTTCGGTCAGCGGGGCGCGAAAGCGGTCGAAGCCAAGCACGACATCATCGGCAAAACGATTAAGCGGCGGCAGCGGGCCTTGCGGCACCAAAGCGAAGAAACCATCGATCTGGCTGGCGACAAGGCGCGGGATGGTGACGCTAGGCGTCGCTTCGGCAAAGACGTCGAGGGCGGCACGCAGCGAGGCTTCCGTCTCGTTCGGGGCCAGCCGGAAGGGGGCCTTCAGCGTCGCATGAAAACCGTAGCGGCGCGCCGAGGCGGTGTGGAAGGCGACTTCCGCCGCCGACAGTTCGCCCACCGCTTCCACCGGCCTGGTGGCGCCGCCGAATGGGTCGCGTCCCAGCCAGTTGGCGGCGAGCCGCGCCAGCGGTTCGTCCTGCCTCGGGGTGAAATAGATGGCGTAGCGCATCGAAAATCCTCGTCAGCCCGCTGCCATAGGTGATTTCCATGACGGATTGACGAAGCTTATGCGGGTTTTCGATGGCGAATCGACCCCACAGGTCCTTAGCCGACGATTTTTCGAAGCTGGACCAATAGGTTCAGCCGAAAATGAGGGCCGGTCAGGTCTTCATCAGCCATTCGTGCTCGGGCGCGTTGTGGAATTTCCAAGTCCGCTTCGGCCCGGCCATGACGTTGAGATAATAGAGGTCGTAGCCGTGGCAGGCGGCGCAAGGGTGGTAGCCCTTGGGCACCAGCACGACATCGCCGTCCTCGATCGCCATCGCTTCGTCCAGCTCGCGGGCGCCATTCTTGTCGGCATCGGTGTAAACGCGCTGGAAGGCAAAGCCCTGCGGCGGGTTGAGGCGGTGATAATAGGTTTCCTCGAGATAGGATTCCGCCGGCAGATTGTCCTGGTCGTGCTTGTGCGGCGGATAGCTCGATGTGTGGCCGCCGGGCGTGATGACCTCGACCACCAGCAGTGAGTCGGCCGGCTTGCCCTCCGGCAATATGTTGGTGACGTAGCGCGTGTTGGTGCCTTTGCCGCGAATCTCCTGGCCGAGATCGTCGGGCGCGATGACGCGGACCGGCAGGCCGCCGCCCAGGCCGGGCGCCGAGCAAACCGCGAGTTCGAGGTCGGTGTCGGCGGTGACCGACCAGTCCGACCCCTCAGGGATGTAGACCGACCATGGCTTGCCTTCGAAGGGCGTCATGCGCGCGCCAAGCACGCCGAGCTCCCGGCCGCCGGCTGTTGCGGTGCCCTTGCCGGTGACGAACACCAGGCAGACTTCGCGATCAACGGTCTTTCCCGTGGCGTTTTCACCCGGCTTCAGCCGGTGCAGGTCGAAGCCGACATAGGTCCAGCCGGCGCTTTTGGGCGTGACGTGGGCGACGCGGCCATGGCCCTTGTCGGCTTTGACGAGCAGTTTCGACATTTTTGTCTCTCCTATCGCAAAATCTTCGAGGTCGGCCGAGGCCTCCCGACTTCGTCATCCTAGGGCGGAGCAGGAGCGAAGCTCCGTCGCGGAGACCCTAGGATGACGAAGCGAGGGGCGTTCCAGCCAATCGCCGACGTATTCGCCAGGTGTCGAGTGTCCTGTCCGCAAGCCCTTCCGAGCCATGGGCCGCTTCATTCCTTCGGTTCGGTGTCTGCCTTCGACACGCCCGCCTTGGGTTCGTCAGGTGCTACCTTGTTCTCATCGGCCGGCTTGTAGAGATAGAAAAACTGCCAGACGGCGTAGGCGGCGAAGCCCAGCGCGATGACGCCCCAGAACGGTGTGCCGGAGGCGAATTCGATGATCGCCCAGATCACGCAGACGGCGACGACGGCAACGCGCCGCCACAGCGGCCGGAAGAATGGGTGCTCGTAATCTTTCATCGGGCCAATCTACAGCAAGCTGGCGCGGCGGAAACCGTCGCATCAGACATTGGGAAAGCCTTGGGTCTCGACCGTGTAGCCGGCGGCCGTCATCACCCGCATCAGTTCCTTGTGGCCCACCTGCGCCATCTTCAGCGGCGGGTTCTTCTTCGGATCCTGCTCGGCCTCGACGACGAACCAGCCTTCATAGCCATGATCGGCGAAGCGCTGGACGATGGCGCCGAAATCCAGCGAACCGTCGCCCGGCACGGTGAAGGCGCCGAGCGCCACGGCGTCGAGGAAGGACTGTTTCGTGCGGTCGAGCCCGTCGATGACGCCCATGCGCACATCCTTCACATGGACATGGCTGATGCGCTTGTGGTGGTTGTCGATGGCGCGTAGCACGTCGCCGCCGGCAAAGGCCAGATGCCCGGCATCGAGCAGCAGCGGAATGCCGTCGCCGGAATGGCGCATGAAGGCATCGAGCTCCGGCTCGGTCTCGACCACCGCCGCCATGTGGTGGTGATAGGACAGTGGCATGCCTTGCTCGGCGCACCATTCGCCGAATTCGGTCAGCCGCCTTGCATAGGCCTTCATCTCGTCGCCCGACAGCTTCGGCTTGGTGGCGAGAGGTTTGGAGCGGTCGCCCTGGATCGAGCGGCCGACCTCGCCATAGACGATGCAAGGCGCATTCACCGCCTTGAACAGGTCGATCATCGGCTGGATGCGATCCTTGTTCTTGCCCATGTCCTCATCGACCAGCGTGCCGGAGAACCAGCCGCCGCACAGCGTCACGTCGGCCTTTTTCAGGATCGGCAGCATGACAGCGGGGTCGTTGGGAAAGCGGCGGCCCATTTCCATGCCGGTGAAGCCGGCCGAGCGAGACTGGCGCAGGCACTCTTCCAGCGAGACGTCGTCGCTGAGTTCGGCAAGATCGTCGTTCCACCACGCAATGGGGGACATGCCCAGTTTGGCTTTCAAGTCGTCACTCCGGATTCTTGTTCACCCTCCCCCTTGTGGGGAGGGTCGCTGCGAAGCAGCGGGGTGGGGGTGCGGCGCCAGACCCCACCCGGACCTTCGGTCCGACCTCCCCACAAGGGGGAGGTAGGGGCTGGCGCTGCCTTAGTATCAATCGCCGATGGTCTGCATCTGCCGCTTTTCGTCATAGGCCTTGCGCGCCGCGTTGACCTGGCTGCGCGCGGAGACTTCCGGCACCGCCACATCCCACCAATGGCCGCCGGCATCGGTGGAAACAAGCGGGTCGGTGTCGATGACGAGCACGGTGGTGCGGTCGTTCTTTTTTGACCTTTGCAGCGCGTTTTCCAGGCCGGCGATCGACGGCACTTTTTCCGATATCGCGCCCATGCTCGCCGCATGCGCGGCAAAGTCGATGTCGGGCAGGATCTCGTGGCGCGAGTCCTTCAAGAGATTGTTGAAGTTGGCGCCGCCGGTCGCCATCTGCAGCCGGTTGATGCAGCCATAGCCCCTGTTGTCGAGCAGCACGATGGTCAGCTTCAGGCCGAGCATCACCGACGTGGCGATCTCAGAATTCAGCATCAGGTAGGAGCCGTCGCCGATCATGACGACGACCTCTTCATCCGGCTTGGCCATCTTGGCGCCAAGGCCGCCGGCAATCTCGTAGCCCATGGTCGAGAAGCCGTATTCGGCGTGGTAGGAACCCGGCGCGCCGGCCTGCCACAGCTTGTGCAATTCGCCGGGCAAACCGCCGGCGGCATGCAGCAAGGTCACGCCTGATCCCAGAGCGCGCTGCACGGCGCCGATCACCTGCGCATCCGACGGATAGGCGGCGTTGGTCGAGGCCGTCACCTTGCCGGCTTCGGCTTGCCATTCCTTCTTGCCGGTGGCTGAATTGTCGGTCCATGTCGACGGTCCCTTCCAGCCCTTAATAGCCGCACCGAGTTCCGCGAGACCTTCGGCCGCGTCGGCGACCAGTGGCAGAGCGCGGTGCTTGCCGGCGTCGAAAGGCTGCACGTTGAGGCCGATGATGGTCTTGCCGGAGTTCTTGAACAGCGCCCATGAGCCGGTGGTGAAGTCCTGCAGCCGCGTGCCGATGGCGAGCACGACATCGGCCTCTTCCGCCAGCCGGTTGGCGGCCGATGTGCCGGTGACGCCGACCGCCGCCATGTTGAGCGGATGGGTGTCGGGCAGCGAGGACTTGCCGCCTTGCGTCTCGCAGACCGGTATGCGGGCGCCCTCGGCGAATTTCGCCAGTTCGTCCGAAGCCTGCGAATAGAGCACGCCGCCACCGGCAATGATCAGCGGCTTCTTGGCTCCCCTGAGCGCTGCCACTGCCGCTGCCAGTTCGCCACGGTCCGGACGCGGCCGGCGCTGATGCCAGACGCGCTCGGCAAAGAAGCTTTCGGGATAGTCATAGGCTTCGGCCTGCACGTCCTGGCAGAGCGACAGCGTCACCGGGCCGCAATCGGCCGGATCGGTCAGCACCTGCATGGTGCGCGCCAGCGCCGGAATGATCTGCTCGGGCCGGGTGATGCGGTCGAAATAGCGCGACACCGGACGGAAGCAGTCGTTGACCGTTGCCGTGCCGTCGGAAAAGTCCTCGGCCTGCTGCAGCACCGGATCGGGAATGCGGTTGGCGAAGACGTCACCCGGCAAAAACAGGACGGGCAACCTGTTTACGTGGGCGAGCGCTGCCGCCGTTACCATGTTGAGCGCGCCTGGGCCGATCGACGAGGTCGCGGCCATGAAGCGGCGGCGGAAATTGGCCTTGCCGTAAGCGATCGCCGCATGCGCCATCGCCTGCTCATTGTGGGCACGGAAGGTCGGAAGTTCGTCGCGCACCTGATAGAGCGCCTCGCCGATGCCGGCGACATTGCCATGGCCGAAGATCGCCCAGACGCCGCCGAAAACAGGCACTTTCTTGCCGTCGATCTCGGTCATCTGCTTGCTGAGAAAGCGGGTCAGCGCCTGCGCCATCGTCAGGCGGATTGTCTTGCTCATGGTATTTTCCTCCGCAGTCCTGTGCCGCGCCTTTATGCTGCTTTACGGCCACGCGCGGCAAGCCACGCTTCGGTCAACTGTTCGAAGCGTGCGGCCATGTCGGCGACCGCTTCGTCATCCGACATTTTGCCGGCCAGCCACTGTTCGGCGGCGTGGACGAAGATGGTGCGGCCGACGGCAAAGCCCTTGACGATCGGCGCCTTGGCGGTGGCGGCGAAGGCAGCTTCCAGCTCGTCCTGCGGCGCTTCCAGCCCAAGCAGCACGACGCCACGGCACCAGGGATCGTGCTTGAGGATGACAGCCTCGATCTTGGCCCAGGCGCCGGCCGACGCCTGCGGTTCGAGTTTCCACCAGTCGGGCTTGATGCCGAGCGCATAGAGTTCTTCCAGCGCGCGCGGGATCGTCGTGTCGTCGAGCGTGCCGTGCTTGCCGGCGATGATCTCGACCAGCAATTCGCGTCCGACCTTCCGCGCGGCCTCGAACAGCGCGCGCAGTTTCTGCTGCTGCTCTTCCTTGAGCGCCGCCGGATCGTCGGGATGATAGAAGCACAGGCATTTGATGCAGTGATCGACCGGCCATTCCACCAGCTGCGAGCCGATGTCCTGCGAGAACTCGAAGCGCAGCGGACGCGAGCCCGGCAGTTCGACGGGACGGCCGAGCCAGGCAAAGGGATGGCGGGCGAATTCGAACATCGCTTCGCGGCCATGCTTCTCGTCGATCAGCATGCCGTAGCCGTCACGGCCGGCGGCGACCTTGGCCGCAGCCTTGACCGCCAGCACCTTGAAATCGCGGATACGGGCCGGATCGGCGCCGGTCTTGGCCGCGACGTCCTCGAGCTGGACGCGGTGGTCGCAGGCGAGCGCCATCATCGAAGGAATGTCGCGGCGGCGGGTCGTCGCCCAATGGATGTGGTTGATCGCTTCGTCCTTGCGCAGAGCGAGATGCTTGCTGCCGTTCCTAAGGAAGAACTGCAGCTCCTCGAAGGTCGGATATTCCGGCGCGCACAGCAGCCGCGACACGGCAAAGGCGCCGCAGGCATTGGCCCAGGTTGCCGACGTCGCATGGTTTTCGCCACCCAGCCAACCGCGCAGGAAGCCGGACATGAAGGCGTCGCCGGCGCCGAGCACATTGTAGATCTCGATCGGAAAGCCCTTGCCGACGATACCGTCTTCGAGGTCGTCGCTGATCGGCCCGTCATAGACGATGCAGCCCATGGCGCCGCGCTTCAAGACGATGGTTGCCGAGGATAGCGAGCGGATGGTCTTCAGCGCGCTCAGGCAATCGTCGGCCCCGGACGCGATCATGATCTCTTCCTCGGTGCCGACGATAAGGTCGCAGTCGGGCAGCACCGTCTTCAGCTGCGACGAGACGCGGTCGGACTTCACATAGCGCTCAAAGCCTTCGGCATGGCCGGCGAGGCCCCAGAGATTGGGGCGGTAGTCGATGTCGAACACCACCTTGCCGCCCTTGGCCTTGATGATGCGGATCGCCTTGCGCTGGGCGGCGTCGCTGTTGGGCCGGGAAAAATGCGTGCCGGTGACGACGATGGAACGGGCCGAGGCGATGAAGGCCTCGTCTATGTCTTCCGGCGCCAGCGCCATGTCGGCGCAGTCGCTGCGATAGAAGATCATCGGCGAGACGCCTTCGCTCTCGACCGAAAGCAGCACCAGCGCGGTCAGCCGCTCCTTGTCGGTCTTGAGACCGTCGACATTGACGCCTTCGCGCCGCAGCTGTTCGCGGATGAAGCGGCCCATCTGCTCGTCGCCGACACGGGTGAGCAGCGCCGAGCGCAGGCCGAGCCTTGCGGTGCCAACCGAGATGTTGGCCGGGCAGCCGCCGACCGACTTGGCGAAGGAGGTGATATCCTCCAGCCGCGAGCCGATCTGCTGGCCATAAAGGTCGACGGAAGCGCGACCGATGGTGATGACATCGAGCGGAGCGTATTTCGCGTCCACGGCTTCGCTCATTGGAACCTCCCGTCAGTCTTGTTGTCGTTAGAGCGGCTAGCCGTTTCACGGCGAACCACTCTAACTCTTGTTTCACGCAATTCCGGACGCGAAACCGCTCACACTTTCGCTGGAATTGCTTTTGCAACCTAGTTGGGGGACACGCGCGAGCGGCAGCGTGACGCCGCCAATATGAAATAATAATTCCAATCCATAGTCAATATGGAATGAGCATTCCTTCTCGGAAAAGTGCTACGGATGATCGCCGCCGGAGCACTTTCGCGTCCGGCTCCTTTCACCAGGGGAGCGGACCATCGTCGTTGAAATAGCCGGCGTTCGGACCATCGGCATCCAGGGTCGCCAGGTGTATGACGATCTCAGCCGCCTGCTGCACGGTGCGGTGGCCCTTAAAGCCGTTGAGGTCAGTGGCGGTGTAGCCGGGCGCCGCGGCGTTGATTTTGATGCCGCGTGCTGCCAGCTCCCGAGCAAACGCCACGGTGATGGCGTTCAGCGCCGTCTTGGAGCTGCCGTAGCCCAGCAGGTTGACCGCCTGATTCGGTGTGCCGGAATCGAGCGCGCGGCCGATGGACCCGGTCGAACTGCTGACCATGACGATGCGCGCGGCCGGCGCTGCCAGCAGCAGCGGCAGAAAGGCCTGGGTGACGCGGATCGGCCCGAAGACATTGACCTCGTAGGTTGCCGAGATGTCGGCCAGATGCTGCTCGCTCGGCGGCAGCTCGTAGTTGATGGCGATGCCGGCATTGTTGACCAGCACGTCGAGACCGGGGCCTTCAGCGCCGACCATTTTGGCGGCGGCCGCCACGCTGTCGTCCTGCGTGACATCAAGCGCAAGCCATTGAACGTCCAGACCTTCGGCGCGCAATTCTCGTTCTGCCGTCATGCCACGCTCGGCATCCCTGGCGCCGAGCCACACCTTGAAGCCCATCGTCGCCAGCCGTCGGGCGATTTCGCGGCCGATGCCCTTGTTGGCGCCGGTCACCACAGCGGTTTTCGTCGTCGTCATTTTGATATCTCCATTTCTCCATATCGGAGGCACAGAGATGGCGCTTCGCCGGCAATGCCGCGCGCCGGAACCTCTCTTCCTCTTGCCTGATCCTCTCATCCGCCTTGCGTCATCCGTCTGGATGCACGATGCTGGCGCCATGAACGAGGCCTTGCGGGAACTGATCGAGATTGCCGGCCGTCACGCAAACGGACGGCGGGTGAGAACGGCGATCCCGCATGTTTCGATCGGCCGCAGCGAAGCCACCACGGCACCGGTGGCAGGGGTGTGGGGTTCCGGGATTCTGTTCGTGCTGCAGGGCGCGAAGACGGTTCTGATCGGCGACAGGGCTCTGCGCTACGATCCCGCCAGCTATTTCATCTACACGGTGGAAACGCCCACGATCAGCCAGATCGTCGAAGCGAGCGCCGGGCGTCCGTACCTCGCCATCGGCTTCGCCCTTGACCTGCAGGCCGTCGCCGCCCTGCTTGTCGAGCACGAGCCGGCGCTTGGCGGCGACAGTTTCTCCACCTCGCCCGTCAACGACGATTTGCTCGATGCATTGCGTCGCATCATGCGGCTGCTCGACCGGCCGGCCGAGATACCCGTGCTTGCGGCCGCGCTTGAACGCGAGTTGCTGTTTCGGCTGCTGCAGGGGCCGCAAGGGGAAAAGCTGCGCCAGCTGGCGCGCACCGATGGCCATCTGTCCCGCATCGGCCAGGCGATCGCCTGGATCCGGACGCATTGCCATCAGCCGATCCGGGTAAGCGATCTCGCCCAGATCGCCCATATGAGCGAGGCTGCCTTTTACCGTCACTTCAAGGCGGCGACGGCGATGAGCCCGATCCAGTATCAGAAACAGATAAGGCTGCTGGAGGCCCGCCATCTGCTGCTTGCCCAACCGGGCAATGTTGCCAGCGTCGCTTTTGCCGTCGGCTATGAGAGCGCTTCCCAGTTCAGCCGGGAATATGCCCGCCAGTTCGGGTCGCCGCCGGCGCGTGATGCGGCGCGGCTTTCGGCGGCAGGCGAGGCGGCGGCAGAGGTGATCTAGGCCTTACGCTTACGCCCGGTGCTGCGCCGCTTCTCGCCGACGCCGACGGTCAACGCCATGGCCAGCGCCATGGTGGCCGACAGCGAGCGGAAGCCGGCGAAATCGGCCTCGGCGACTTCGAACCAGACCCTGGCGAACTGCGCCAGCGGCGAAAAAGAGCTGTCGGTGATGGCGACGATCGGCACCCCCTGTTCGGAAATGGTGCGGGCTTCCTCGATGGTGGCCGGCGCGTAGGGCGAGAAGCTGATGGCGATGACGGCGTCCGCCGCGGTGGCGAATGCGACCATTTCGGCGTTCAGCCCAGCGGCCGATTCGATCAGCTGGTTGCGGATTTTCAGCTTGCCCAGCGCGTAGGCGATGTAGCTTGCCACCGGATAGGAGCGGCGCTTGGCGAGCACATAGATGGTCTCGGCCTTGGCCAGCAGCGAGATGGCGTCTTCCAGATGCGCTTCGTCCAGCGCGCGCGAAATGTCGTTGAGCGAGGTGCTGGCAGCGGCGACGAAGCCGTCGAAAATGGCGCGGTGGCCCGCACCCGCATCGGCCTTGGCGCGCAGCGCCTGCAAGCGTTCATCATACGAGGAGTTGCGTTCGCGCAGGCGCTCGCGAAACACCTGCTGCAGGCTGGTAAAGCCGTCAAAGCCAAGCTGCTGGGCAAAGCGGATCAGGGTCGAGGGTTGCACGCCGGCCGAAGCGGCGATGCTGGCGGCGGTGCCGAAGGCGATGTCGTCGGGATTGTCGAGCGCATAGGCGGCGATCTGGGCGATGCGCTTGGGCAAGGTTTCGCGGCGATCGAGGATCGTGGCGCGCAGCGTCTCGAAGTCGCGAGGTATCCGTTCGTCCATCGTCGGCCCGTCCAAGCTCATCCGTGAAACGTCCTCTGTGCCCCATCATAGCGAGCCTGCGCAAGAACGCCATAAAAAATGAGGCAGACATTCCATTCCGAGAAAAAATGGACTAATTCATCCACCGGTCGCTTTTGGCATTGGGAGAAAAGAAATGGTCGGCGTCGGTCTTATCGGCACGGGTTTCATGGGCAAGTGCCACGCCATAGCGTGGAGTGCCGTCGGCGCCGTCTTTCCCGATGTCGCCAAGCCAAAACTGGTTCATCTCGGCGAGGTCAATGAGGAGCTCGCCAAACGCAAGGCGGGCGAGTTCGGCTTCGCCAAGGCCTCCGGCGACTGGCGCGCCGTGGTCAACGACCCCGAGGTCGACATCGTCTCCTTGACCACGCCCAACCAGTTCCATCCGGAAATGGCCATCGCCATCCTCGAAGCCGGCAAGCATTTGTGGTGCGAAAAGCCGATGGCGCCGAGTTTCGCCGAGGCCGAGGCGATGGCAGCCGCGGCGAAGAAGTCCGGCAAGGTTGCGGCGCTGGGCTACAATTACATTCAGAGCCCGGCGATCCGCCACATCGGCGCGCTGCTCGACGAGAAGATCATCGGCGAGGTCAACCATCTGCGCATCGAGATGGACGAGGATTTTATGGCCGACCCGGAAGCACTGTTCTTCTGGAAGCATGAGGCGGCGTCCGGCTACGGCGCGCTCGACGATTTCGCCGTGCATCCGCTGTCGCTGGTCTCCACTCTGTTCGGCCGCGTCGCCAGTGTCATCTGCGACATGGCCAAGCCCTATGCCGACCGCAAGCTGGCCGCCGGCGGGCGCCGCGCGGTCGAAACCTACGACGTTGCCAGCGTGCTGATGCATCTGGAAAACGGCATTGCCGGCACGCTGCTGGTCAACCGTTCCGCCTGGGGCCGCAAGGGCCGCATCGCCATCCAGATTTTCGGCTCCAAGGGCTCGATCCTGTTTGACCAGGAGCGGATGAACGAAATCCAGCTCTACGTCACCGCCGACCGCCCGACAGAGCAGGGCTATCGCACCATATTGGTAGCGCCGCACCACAAGCCCTATGACGCCTTCCTGCCGGCGCCAGGCCACGGCCTCGGCTTCAACGACCTCAAGATCATCGAATGCCACGAATTGCTGACGCGGCTTGCCGGCAAGCCGGCGCGGGTGATCGAGTTCGCCGAAGGGCTGGAGATCGAGCGCACCGTGCACGCCATGGCAAGATCGTTCAACGAAAAGCGCTGGGTGGATGTGCGGTAGAACCGCTCACTTCACCCGGTCGCGGCCACAGCGTTCGTCTCCCAGCCGTCGACCCAGACCTGTCGCAAGCGATCGCCTTCGCCCTTGAAGCGCAGGCCGGTCGGCTGGCAATCCTCGATGCGGTCGCTGCGGAAATTGCGGATCGCCTGGCGCAATTCGCACCAGGCGACGATGTTGGCGGTCTCGGCATAGTAGATCAGCGCGATCGGGCGGATCAGGCGTTCGGAGGCGCGGCCCATTTCGTCGCGATAGGAGAGGTCGAGCTTCTCCTCGTCGCGGATGGCACGGCGCACCAGCGCCAGATCGATGGTGCCGATTGCGGGCGCGGCAAAACCCCAGACATGCAGCGCATTGGCGTCGAACGCCTGGCGCAAGGGCGGCGGCACCGCACCGGCGATCTTGGTGCTGACGCGCTTGGCCGCCTGCTTGAGTTCGCTGTCGCCGGTGCGTTCGAGCAACGCCAGCGACAACACGATCGCCTCCATTTCCTCGATCGAAAACATCAGCGGCGGCAGGTCGAAGCCGGGTCGCAGTATATAACCGATGCCGCGCCCGCCTTCGATCGGCACGCGCATCGCTTGCAGTGCTGCGATGTCGCGATAGATCGAGCGCACCGTCACTTCCAGCTGCTCGGCAATCATGGCCGCCGTCACCGGCTGCCGTGCCAGCCGCAGGATCTGGATGATCTCGAACAGGCGCGACGCCTTGCGCATTTCCTCTCCCGGATCAAAACGCTACTGACACATCCCCGTCAGTTGGGATGATCTATTGGACTGCCTATCGGCTTGAAAATCAACAAATTCCTCAATGGCACTCCAGCAGGAAGCGACAGGCAACTGACATGAGTTATGCAGAAAATCTCTGGCTCTTCTTTATCCTGCTGTTCGGCATCATCATCGTGCCCGGCATGGATATGCTGTTCGTGCTTGCCAATGCGCTGACCGGTGGGCGCGACAGGGGCCTGGCCGCCACCGGCGGCATTATGGTCGGCGGCATCGTGCACACGCTGAACGGCGCTATCGGCGTCGGTCTGCTGATGCATTTCGTGCCGATCCTGTTCAAGCCGTTGCTGCTGGCCGGCGCCGCTTACATGGCCTTCATCGGCATCACGCTGATGCGCAGCTCCATCACTGTCGGCCATGACGGGCCCGCCGGCAGCCGCTCGGCATGGAAGGCATTTCGCCAGGGTTTAGTGACCTGCCTGATCAACCCGAAGGCGTATCTGTTCGTGATTGCCGTCTACCCGCAGTTCCTGAAGCCGGATTACGGCGCGATCTGGATGCAGGCGACGATCATGGGGCTGCTGACGGTGCTGACCCAGGCCGCGATCTATGGCGGGCTGGCCATCACGGCCGGCCGCAGCCGGAACCTGCTGGTCGCCAATCCGCGGGCGACCGCTTTTGCAGGGCGGGCAGCCGGGCTGCTGCTTTTTGCGGTTTCGGTGTTCACGGCATGGGAGGGGCTGAGGGCGGCGTGATCTCCGACCAAGCGATCACGCCGCGTTTCTTCCCAGGATCCGTCTCGGCGCTGCGCTTGCGGATCACAGTCCCGGTCTTGTCGTCGAGGGCGGCAGCGGCCCCGCCCGCGAGATCGACGACTTCATGACCGTCCCACGCTCACGCCCAAGGCGACAAGAAGCTGGTCCAGTTGCTCGAACGTCTCGCCCATCGCATCCGCCGCCCCGGTGCCGGCCGCGTCGAGAGCCTCCTTCGAGGGATAGAGCTCGTGCATGACCACCAGCGTCTTGCCACCTTTTTCCTCGAAGGTCACCGTGGTGACAGGCCCACCGTCACCACCTTCGTCATTGGTCCAGACGATGCGCGAGTGCGGTATCACTTCGATATACCTGCCGAAGAACTCGTCAGACTTTGAGGCATCGTGGCCGAACACCAGACGGTATGTGCCCCCGGTACGAGCATCCATCTCGCAGGAACGCAGGAACATGCCCATCGACTTCGGCACCCACCACCGCTTGAACAGCTCGGGCTTGGTCCACGCCTCGAACACGATACGCGCCGGGCCGTTGACGGTTCGCGTGACGACCAGCTCACGCTCGGATTTCCGCTCGACCGTCGTGCGGCTATTCATGGGCTCACTCTCGGTTCTTTCGTGCATCGGCTTTCTCCTTCCGGTTCAATTCCTCGACGACCTTGTCCAACTCGTCGAAGCGCGCGTCCCAGAGTTGGCGGTGCCGCTCGATCCAGGCCGCCTCTTCCCCCAGTCCGCGCAGGCCGAGCTTGCAGGTCCGCACGCGGCCGACCTTCCGCGTGGTGACGAGCCCCGCCTGCTCCAGGACGCCGACGTGCTTCTTCATGCCCGTGAGGGTCATGTGGAACTTCCCGGCAAGCTCGGTGATCGAAGCGTCTGCGCGTCCGAGCTGCTCCAGAACGCCACGCCGGGTGGCGTCCGAGAGCGCGGCGAACGAGGCATCCAAGTCGGAATACTGAACCATATGGTTCAGTATTTAGCAGACGGGTTGCCGGCGTGCAAGGGGAGGCGCAGCGCTGCGTTGCCGAGCGCCTCAAATCGACTTCGTTTCGATGCAGATCGACTGGGCGATCCTCAGACCCTAGGGCGGCGCAATCCTGGCTGGATTTCGAACCGCCGCCCTTCCCACATCGCCTCGTATCAGGCGGCGCCCTGCCGGTTCTCCATCATGGCGCGGCGGGCCGAGCGGCGCCATTCGACGGCGCCGGCAAGGCCGTGCAACACGGTCTCGGTGGTCGCCCAGTCGATGCAGCCATCGGTGATGCTCTGGCCGTAGGTAAGCGGCTTGCCTGCTACAACATCCTGGCGGCCGGCGACGAGATTGCTCTCGATCATGACACCGACGATGCGCTCGTCGCCGGCCGCCACCTGGCCGGCGACAGCGGCCGCCACCTTGGGCTGGTTCTCCGGCTTCTTGCTCGAGTTGGCGTGGCTGATATCGATCATCAACCGCGGCGCGACACCGATGCGGGCGAGTTCGACCGAGGCCGCTTCGACGCTTGCCGCATCATAATTCGGCTGAACGCCGCCGCGCAGGATGACATGGCAGTCCTCATTGCCGGTGGTTGCGGCAATTGCGCTGCGTCCGCCCTTGGTCACCGCCATGAAATGGTGCGGCTGGGCGGCCGATTTCACCGCCTCGGCGGCGATCCGCAAATTGCCGTCGGTGCCGTTCTTGAAGCCGACCGGGCAGGACAGGCCCGATGCCAGTTCGCGGTGGATCTGGCTCTCGGTGGTGCGCGCGCCGATGGCGCCCCAGGCGACGAGGTCGGCAATGTATTGCGGGATGGTCATATCGAGGAACTCGGTCGCTGCCGGCAGGCCGAGATTGTTGACCGCCGACAAGACGTTGCGCGCCATGCGCAATCCTTTCTCGATGTTGAAACTGCCATCGAGGTCGGGATCGTTGATCAGGCCCTTCCAGCCGACCGTGGTGCGCGGCTTCTCGAAATAGACGCGCATGACGATCTCGAGCCGGTCGGACAGGGTCTCGCGCAGCGCCGCCAGACGGCTGGCATAGTCAACGGCCGCGACCGGATCGTGGATGGAACAAGGGCCAACGATGACAAGCAGTCGATCGTCGGCCCCCGTAAGGATGGAATGGATGGCGTTGCGCGACGTGGCGACGGTGCGCGTCGCCGTCAGCGTGCGCGGTATCTCGCGCATCACCTCATCTGGTGTGCTCAATGCCCTGATTTCGGTGACCCGGAGGTCGTCTGTGGTGGTCAACACGGCTTTCTGCTCCTGTTTTTTAGGAGACCTGCCGGCTGAAACAAAAAAGCCGCCAGGTCTGGCGGCTGTTCGGACTTGTTGCTGCAATCTTCAGATCGAGCGCAATCCTCCCGCCGCCAGCGAGCTGCTAAAGTACCAATAGGTGGCGGACAGGTTGATCATGAGGCTCATATAGTCGATGCGGGGGTGTTTGTCACGTGGGTGATGCAAGGAGATCGGCGCCGCGCAACGGCGAGTTCAGAAGGAACTCTGCCAGGGTACCTTTTCGCGCGGTCTTGCGCTGCCATTCTTCGACCGAAACGACAACCACGATTGGTTTGCCGTTTCTGGTGATCGTCTGCGGCGCCGACTGTGCGCGGTCGATCACCTCTGAGAGCTGGGCCTTTGCCCTTGTGACAGTCCAGTTGATATCTCTGGGCGCAGATTGCATTTCTCACCCCCATGACCGTGCTGACGTCACGGACTATGTGGGAATGCCGGTGCTGTCGCAACAGGGCGCGAGGCTAATCGATTGCGCCTACTCGCCGATCACCCCGGCAATGTTCTGGTCATAGTCGACGAGCGAGCCGGTCATGACGCCGGCCTGCGGGCTGATCATGTAGCTGATCAGCCGGGCGAGTTGGTCCGGCTTGACCAACTGGCCCATCGGCTGCGCGGCTTCGGCCTTTTCCAGCCAGTCGTCGGGCGCGTCATGCCATTTCTTCTGCACGATCGCCTCGCCCTCTGTGTCCATCCAGCCGGGCAGCACGGCATTGCAGCGGATGCGGTTCTTCCGATAGGAGCTGGCGACATTCTTGGTCAGAGTCATCAGCGCGCCCTTGCTGGTCGAATAGGGCGTCAGGAACGACTGGCCGGCATGGGCCGACATCGACAGCACGTTGACGATGGAGCCCGGCGCCTTGCGCTCCAGGAGATGGGCGACCAAGCCTTGCATCAGGAAGAAGGGGCCCCGCACATTGGTGTCGAATATCTGATCGAAAAGTTCTTCCGATGTTTCGACCAGCGAGCCCCGCGCGGACGTGGCAGCGGCGTTGACCAGCGCGTTGATGGTGCCGAAATGCGAGATCGCGGTGGCGACTGCGCGCTTGCAGTCGGCCACTTTCGAGACATCGGCGCTGATGAAGATCGCGTCGACGCCGGCCTTCTTGAAATGGGCGACGGCCTTGTCGCCCTTCTCCTGCGAGCGGCCGATCAGCGCCAATGCCCTGCAGCCTTCGTCGGCCAGTGCCTCGGCAACGGCAAAGCCGATGCCTTGCGCGCCGCCGGTGACGATGGCGCGTGTGTTCGAATTGCGATCGGCTGATGCGCTCATCGCTCTGCTCCCGTAGGTTCTTCCTAATTGCTCTTACTTGTCGAGGCGGACGGTCTTGCCAGTCGTTGCCGACTTCAGCGCAGCATCGGCCAGCTTCAGCGCCACGAGGCCGTCGGCGCCGCTCGGCGATGCCTTCTTGCCCGAGGTTGCGGCGGCGATGAAGGCGGCGATCTCGATGGCATAGGCGTCGAGATAGCGGGTCATGAAGAAGTCGTGCAGCGGCGGGCGGGTATAGCCCTTATCGTTGGCGACCTCGATCGACACCGGCCGCTGGTTTTCGGCGGCGACCATGCCCTTGGAGCCATGCACCTCGATGCGCTGGTCGTAGCCATAGGTGGCGCGGCGCGAGTTGGAGATGACGGCCTGCTTGCCGGACGCGGTCTCGAGGATGACGCTGACCGAGTCGAAATCGCCGGCCTCGCCGATCTTCTTGTCGACGAGCACCGAGGCATGGGCGCTGACCGCCACCACCTCTTCGCCGAGCAGGAAGCGCGCCATGTCGAAGTCATGGATGGTCATATCGCGAAAGATGCCGCCCGAGCGCTTGATGTAGTCGATCGGCGGCGCGCCCGGATCGCGCGAGGTGATGGTGACCATTTCGACGGTGCCGACGGCGCCGTCGTCGATCGCCTTGCGCACGGCAGCGAAATGCGGATCGAAGCGGCGGTTGAAGCCGACCATCAGCGTTGCCTTGGCCTTGTCGACCACGGCCAGGCATTTTTCCACGCGCTTGACATCGAGGTCGATCGGCTTCTCGCAGAAGATCGCCTTGCCGGCCTTGGCGAAGCGCTCGATCAGATCGGCATGGGTATCGGTCGGCGTGCAGATGACGACGGCGTCGATGTCCTTGGATTTCTCGATGGCATCTATGCTGCGCACTTCGGCGCCATAGGCTGATGCCAGCTCGGTCGCTGCCTTCTCGAAGGCATCGGCGACGGCCACCAGTTTGGCCTGCGGGTTGGAGCCGACGGCGCGGGCGTGGACCTTGCCGATGCGGCCGGCACCGAGGAGGGCGAAACGAACAGTCATGGGGTATTTCCTCTAGGGGGATGGGTCGAGAGAGAGAGTTGTGTCTCCCCTTCCTGTCAGGGAAAGGTGGCAACGTGATTTCTGAGCGCGGCAGATCGTCCCGGAAAACCGGGTGACCGCCCTGTTCAGGCCGCGAGTTCCGCCTCCCCGGTCTTGGCGCCGGTGATATAGGAGACGATGTCGTTGCCGTCGGTGTTTTCCTTGCGCAGGTTGGCGACGATGCGGCCGCGCCGGAAGACGACGATGCGGTCGCACAGGTCGAACACCTGACGCATATTATGGCTGATCAGGATCAGCGGCTCGCCATTGTCCTTCAGCGTGCGGATGATGTTTTCGACCTGCGCCGTTTCCTGCACGCCAAGGGCTGCCGTCGGCTCGTCCATGATGATCAGCTTGGAGGCGAAGGTCGCGGTCCGTGCGATCGCCACGCACTGGCGCTGGCCGCCCGACATGTGGCGGATGGTGTTGGACAGGTTGGGGATTTTCACCGCGGTACGGATCAGCGCGGCTTCCGTCGCCTTGCGCATGTATTTGCGGTCGAGGATCGAGAACGGTCCGAGATTGAACAGCACCTTTTCGCGGCCGAGGAACAGGTTCGACGGCACGTCGAGATCATCGGCGAGCGCCAGGTTCTGGAACACGGTTTCGATGCCCGCGGTGCGGGCCTCGATCGGCCCGGCAAAATTCACTTCCTTGCCGTCGAACCAGATCTGACCGCTGGTGCGCTGCTCGACAGCGGTGATCTGGCGCACGAAGGTCGACTTGCCGGCGCCGTTGTCGCCCATGATGGCGACATGTTCGCCCTTGCGCAGCTCGAAGTTTGCGCCTTCCAGCGCATGCACGCCGCCATAGCGCTTGGTGAGGTTTTCGGTCTTCAGGACGATGTCTGACATGGTCAAGCCCTCAATGCCCGCATGCGTTGACGCCACTGGTCGAGCACGACCGCGCCGACGATGATCACGCCCTTCACCATCTCCTGATAGTAGGCGTCGAGGCGCAGGAAGGTGAAGCCGGAAATGATGACGCCGAAGATCAGCGCGCCGATCACCGTGCCGATGATCGAGCCGCGACCGCCCGACAGCGAGACGCCGCCGATGACCGCCATGGCGATGGCGTCGAGCTCATACATCACCCCCATGCCGGACTGCGCCGTCAGGTTCTTGGAGCACAGCACGACGGCGGCGAGCGAGGCAAGAATGCCCGCGATCGTGTAAACGAGGATCTTGTGGTTGGGGATCTTGATGCCGGACATGCGCGCGGCATCCTCATTGGATCCGATGGCATAACAATGCTTGCCGTAGCGCGTATAGGTCAGGATCAGCTGAAACAGCACCGCCAGCGCCAGGAAGATGATGACCGGCCTCGAGCCGGTGCTGATGGCGGCAAAACTGTCGGTGGGAAACGAGATCGGCTGGCCCTTGGACCACCATTTGGCAATGCCGCGCGCGGTGATCATCATGCCGAGCGTGGCGATGAAGGGCGGGATGCGTGTGTAGGCGATCAACGAGCCGTTGATCAGGCCGGCGAGCATGCCGCAGCCGATCGCGACCAGCACCGGCACGATGACCGGCAGGTCGGTCCAGCCTTGCGCCAGGAACATCGCCTTGGGGTTGGGGTTGCCGTTGACCGTCGCCACCTGGGCGAAACTCATGGCGATCATGGCGGTGGCGCCGACAATCGAGCCCGAGGACAGATCGATGCCGCCGCAGATGATCACCTGCGTGACGCCAATGGCGATGATGCCGACGATCGACACCTGCAGGATGATGATCTGCAGGCGGGCCTCATTGAAGATGCCGGCGACGTTGTCGCGGGTGTTGAACAGGAAGCTGTCGCCGAGAAAGATGCGGCCGATCAGTTCGAAGACGATAACGAGGATGACGAGCGCCAGGAAGACGTTGAATTCGGCCGGCCATGTCCGCTTCTTCGCGTCATAGCTGACCCCGCCGACGCCATGCGATGTCTGTGCCATGTCTTGTCCTCCGTGAGGCCGCACCTGCCCTCCCGCCCGTCAGGGCGGTGAGGGAGACAAGAGCGGCGCGGATGTTGATGCGCCGCTCCGTTGTTCGAGCGAAGCGCTTGCCTCAGTTCTTCTTCAGGAACTTGTCGATGTTAGCCGGCGTCACGAGCTGGAAGGGCACATAGACCTTGTGCTCGACCTTCTCGCCCTTGGCGAGCTTCAGGGCTGCGTCCAGAGCACCGGCGCCCTGGCCGGCCGCGTCCTGGAAGACGGTTGCGTCGAGGTCGCCGGCCTGCATTGCGGCCAGAGCGTCCTGCGTGGCATCGACGCCGCCGACGACGACCGCCTTCATGTCGACGTTGGCAGCCTTCATCGCCTGGATGGCGCCGATGGCGCTTTCGTCATTGTTGGCGATGACGCCGTCGAACGGCTTGCCGGTCGAGAGCCAGTTGGTCATCAGGTTCTGCGCCTCGTCGCGGTTCCAGTTCGAGGTCTGCTTGTCGATGATCTTGATGAAGCTGCACTCCGGCGTGGCGATGACATCGTCGATGTCCTTGGTACGCTGCACGGCGGCCTGGTTGGAAAGCTCGCCCATGATGACATAGACATTGGCTTCCTTCTTGCCGGCCTCGGTGAACAGGCGGCAGACTTCCTTGGTCTCGAGCGTGCCGGAATCGGCCTCGTTCGAAGCGACGAAGGCCTGGTTGTCGGGCAGCGTGTCGACGTTGACCGGCTCGCGGTTGACATAGACCAGCGGGATCTTGGCGGCTGCGGCAGCGTCCGACATCGCCTGCGTGGCCGAGGTGTCGACCGGGTTGACGATGATGGCGTCGACGCCCGAGGCGGCGAAGTTCTTGATCTGGTCGAGCTGCTTGGCGACGTCGTTCTGCGCGTCTTCGACCTGCAACTCAACGCCGCTCATGCCCTTGGCCTGCTCGATCATGCCGTTGCGCAGCACGGTCAGGAAGTTGTCGTCGAACTTAGCCATCGACACGCCGATCTTGGCGGCAAAAGCGGACGAACTCATCAGCGCCGCGAAGGCGACGCCCAAAATCAGTTTCTTCATTGTGTTTCTCCTCCACATTTGGTGTCCGGCTGCACCGATCTACCCGGAATCCCCGATCGCCCGAGGAATCTCTCCCTGATGTCGTCCTTGTTCCGGATGGCGTTTTCCAAGGATTGGAACGCCAGGCTCCCTGTTTGAAACAGATGTTCCGGAACGAAAGAACCAAAATCCCTAGCTGGTGAAATTTTTATTCCATTTTCCGCCGCGACGTCAAGGGTGATTCCGCGGTCGGATGGCGGATTTTCGGCTCGCTCTGATAGATTCTATCATTTCCGGGCCGACTCTCGCCGGCGAGGGTCAAATGTTTTCCGGCACGTAGATGTCGAAGGGCAGAAAGGTCTGGCCCGGCGCATTGGCGGCGCCGGCCTCGATGGCATGCGCCATCAGCCCGACGAGCTCGCGGCACAGAGCGGCGAGCGGTGTCGAGATCACCATGGTCAGGATGTTGTCGGCGAGTGCTGCGCGCGATTCGGCGTTGATCTCGTTGCAGACGACCACCGGCATGTTTGCCGGCTTCGCCGCCCGCAGCGCCGAGACCGCACCTTCCATGCCGCCGCCGGCGACGTAGCAGCCGGCAAGATCCGGATAGCGCGCCAGGAGATCGATCATCGCATCGTGGGTCACCTGGTTGGCTTCCAGATTGACCAGCGTTTCCATCACGGTAAACTCCGGCGCGTGTTCGCGGAAGAAAGAGCGAAAGCCGATCTCGCGCAGTTCATGGCCGTGGAAGCGATGGCTGCCGACGAAAAGGGCGACCTTGCCGGGCTTCGGCGCCGCCTTGGCGATCATCCAGGCCGCAGTGCGACCGACCTTGCGGTTGTCGAGGCCGACATAGCCCTCTCGGATGCCGGCGGCAAAGTCCGACAGCAGCGAGAAGACCGGTTGCCCCCTCGCCTTCAGCGCCTCCACCGCCGCCGTCAACGTCGGATGGTCCGGGCCGACAACGGCGATGGCCCGGGATTTCGCCGCCAGTCTGCGCATCTGGGCGGCGATCTCGTCGGCGGCGAGCGAACTGGCGAAGTCGATGGTGGCGACGCCGCGAAAGCGCTGCGATTGCGAGACCGCCACTTCCAGTTCCCGCGCGAAATCGCCGTAGAAGACATCATTGCCGCGCAGCAGCAGAAAGCCGAGTCGGTATTCCGGCAATTCCTGGCGCATGCGCTGCTTGATCAGCCCGGCGGCGTGATAGCCGATACCGGTCGCGGCCTCATAGACACGGCGCGCGGTTTCCTCGCGCACCGGCAGCCGGTTGTTCAGCACCCGGTCGACGGTGGCGACGCTGACGCCGGAGATGCGCGCCAGATCGGTGATGGTTGGCCGCTTTGCCATGGATCCTCCGCTGCTTGCGAATTGAGATTACCTCATTCTGATATGAAATGATAGAAACTATCTTTGTGATATTGAGACTATCATGGCTTGGCGCTATTTTGAATTCCCAGCTATTGCGCCCGAGCTTCCATCGTGGGCTGATCGCAAGGCGCTGATGGAGGAACCTCGATGGCGGCAGTGATGGACGCAGCACCGTCCCGGCGCGACTACAGCCTGATCGGCCGCGACGCCAGGCTCGCCGTCGAGACCGGACTTTCGGCGGCCGAGTGGTATCACACCGACGTGTCCCGCAAGCAGATGAAGGAGCTGATGCAGCGCTCCGACGGGCCGGCAATCCGCGACACCGCGATCTGGCTCGCCGCGCTGGTCCTGAGTGCCGCCGGCGGCGCCTGGTTCTGGGGCACGTGGTGGTGCGTGCCATTCTTCTTCGTCTATGGCGTGCTCTACGGCTCTTCGACCGATTCGCGCTGGCACGAATGCGGCCATGGCACCGCGTTCCGCACACAGTGGATGAACGACGCGGTCTACCAGATCGCCTGCTTCATGATCATGCGCAATCCGGTGACCTGGCGCTGGAGCCACACCCGTCACCACACCGATACCATCATCGTCGGTCGCGATCCCGAAATATCGGTGATGCGCCCGCCGGACCTGTTGCGCGTGGTTCTGGCCTTTGTCGGCGTGCTCGACGCCTGGCATGCGATGTCAGACATGCTGCGCAACGCCGCCGGCAACATCAGCGCGGCGGAAAAGACCTTCATCCCGGAGCAGGAACAGCCCAGGGCGATCCGCGCCGCCCGCATCTGGACGGCGATCTATGCCGTCACCATCGCGCTGGCGCTTTCTTTCGGCTCATGGCTGCCGCTGATGCTGGTCGGCCTGCCCAGGCTCTACGGCGCTTGGCATCACGTCATGGTCGGCCTGCTGCAGCATGGCGGGCTGGCCGAAAATGTCATCGACCACCGGCTGAACAGCCGCACCGTCTACATGAACCCGATCAGCCGCTTCATCTACTGGAACATGAATTATCATGTCGAACACCACATGTTCCCGATGGTGCCGTACCATGCGCTGCCGAAGCTGCATGAACTGATCAAGCACGATCTGCCGGCGCCGACGCCGTCGATCCTGGCCGGCTATCGCGAGATGATCCCGGCCTTTCTGCGCCAGCTGCGCAACGAAGACTATTTCCTCAAGCGCGAATTGCCGCCAACGGCACGGCCCTACCGCGAGGAATTCCACAACGATGCCGTCGCCGCCGCGGCGGAATGACGATCCTGTTAGACTGTTTGTTTTGACGCAATTCCGGACGGAAAACCGCTACGCACTTTTCCTGGAATTGCTTTGGGAGAGAGAAAATGAGCGACTGGGTCGAGGCCTGCGCGGCCGGCGATATCGACGAAGAGGATGTGATGCGCTTCGATCATGGCGGCCGCACCTTCGCCATCTATCGCAGCCCGGACGATGATTATTTTGCCACCGACGGGCTGTGCACGCATGAAAAGGTGCATCTGGCCGACGGGCTGGTGATGGATGACATCATCGAGTGCCCCAAGCACAATGGCCGCTTCAACTACAAGACGGGCGCTGCGCGCGGCGCCCCGGTCTGCGTCAACCTCGCGACTTATCCGGTGAAGGTCGAGGCCGGCAAAGTGCTGATCCAGATCGGATAAAACGATGCAAGAGGGGATGGTCATCATCGGCGCCGGCGAATGCGGCGGGCGGGCAGCGCTGACGCTGCGCGAGCTTGGCTATGACGGCCCGGTGACGCTGGTCGGTGACGAGCCGCATCTGCCCTATGAGCGACCTCCTCTGTCCAAGGACGCGATGACGAGCGATGCGCCCGAGATCAAGGCGATCGCCAGCGACGCAATGCTGGCCGAGAAATCGATCCGGCACATCCATTCGGTCCAGGCGGTGACGATCGACCGTGCGGCACATGCGGTGTGGCTGTCGGACGGTTCGGTCCTGCCCTACGACAAACTGCTGCTGGCGACCGGCTCGACACCGCGCAAGCTGCCGATGCCGGGATTGGGTGCGCGCTGCGTGTATCTCAGGACTTTTGCCGACGCATTGGCCATTCGCATCCACCTCAGCCCTGCAAACCGCATCGCCATCATTGGCGGCGGCTTCATCGGGCTGGAACTCGCCGCGGCGGCGCGCAAGCTGGGCGCTGCGGTCACGGTCATCGAGGCGCAGCCGCGCATTCTGATGCGGGGCGTGCCGGCCGAGATCGCCGAGATTATTCATCGAGCACATGAAGCCGAAGGCGTGGCCGTGCTCACCGGCCAGGGCATCACCTCCATCGCCGATGACGGCACCGAGGTGCGCATCGCGCTCGCCGGCGGACAAGAGATCGTTGCCGATCTCGCCGTCATCGGCATCGGCGCCGTGCCGGTCACCGGGCTTGCTGGCGAAGCGGGCCTGACCGTAGACAACGGGATTGCCGTCGACGGTGAACTTCGGACCGACGATCCCGACATCTATGCCGCCGGCGACTGCTGCTCGTTTCCACTCGCTGTCTATGGCGGCCGGCGGGTGCGGCTGGAGGCCTGGCGCAACGCCCAGGAACAGGGCGCGCTGGCAGCGAGGAACATGCTGGGCGCCGGCGAGGCGCACGCGGCGGTGCCGTGGTTCTGGTCGGATCAGTATGGCCTGTCGCTTCAGATCGCCGGGCTTTCCGACGAAGGCAAAAGCACGGTACGCCGCGACCTCGACGACGGAGCCTTCATCCTGTTCCACCTGGCGGGGGATGGCAGGTTGGTGGCCGCCAGCGGCATCGGCCCCGGCAATGCCGTGGCGCGCGATATCAGGCTGGCCGAGATGCTCATCGCCAAGCGGGCAAAGCCGGCGGCGGAGGCGCTGGGCTCGCAGGATGTGAAGCTGAAGTCGTTGCTGGCGGCGTGAGCCTACCCCTTGTGGGGGTCCGAAGGACGGGCGAGACCCGTAGCTCTCCCCGGCAAGTCGCTGCAGAGCAGCGGGGTGGTGGTGCGGCGCAGACCCCCACCCGGACCTTCGGTCCGACCTCCCCACAAGGGGGAGGTAGGGGATCCCGAGCTTCGCGTGTCCCTAAAACAGCGCCTTCAATTCGTCCAGCTTGTCGTTGACCAGCCAGCCATAATAGTTCTCTTCCGGCAGTTTCACCGGCTCGCCGGCGGCGCGGCGCTTGTCGTTTTCGGCTTTCAGCGCATAGGCGCGCTGCTCGGGGTTGCCGACATTGTAGAGCGTGGCCGTCAGCCCCGGATTGCCCGAAATGTCGAAGCCGGCAATGCTTTTATAGGCGTCGATCGATTTCTTGATCGTCGCCGCTACGTAGGGCAGCGTCAGATCCGGATCCATGATCGTCTTGTAGACCCCGTTGGGATCGCTGACGTCGAGTTCGGGCAGTCCCGAAACCTTGTGGACGAGATCGCTCATCTGCAGCGCGGTCAGCGGGTTGAGCTGGCCGAGGCCAAAGGTCTGGCCGGCATAATAGGGCTGGAAGAAGGTGGCGCCGAAGCGGTCGTTGGGAAAGCTTGTCCCGCCGACGGTTTTGCCGCGGAAAGAGTGGTTCCACACCTGCTCGCGGCACTCCCACAGATCGTAGCTGTCGGCCATTGTGCATTTCTTGAATTCCGGCCGATGCACGAAATCGGTGATGTCCTCGCCGTCATAGGCGAAGGACAGCCTGCTGGAGAGGTAGGAGATCGCCTTGACGTAATAGGTCTGCAGCCGGTCGTAGGCGTCGACATTGTAGGTGTGCTCGCCGACGATGGCGCCGACGATATGCAACGGGTCGATGCCGTAAGCGGCGGCCGCCTTCCTGATCTTGGCGCGCAGTTCGGCGTCACTCTGCAGCAGCGCGTACACCTTGCGGTATTTGGCCTGGAAGGTGGTGTTGGTGGCCTGAGTGCGACGGCTGGACGCGCCGGGTATGTCGGGCTGCACGGCATTGCGGTTTCCCGCCGGCACCAATGTTGCCGCGTCAGCGGCGAACAGCGTCGCCGCCAGCGTCAAGCTGAGAATGATTGGCCCGAGAATGATCAGGATCAGTTTTTTCATGCGCCGCCGCCCAAGCAATTCCAGGAAAGGTGGAAACCGGTTTTCCGTCCGGAATTGCGTCTAGAGAATTGCCGCGCAAACTAGGGAGTGCTCCCGGTTGAGTCGAGAGCGCCCCGTCACACGGCAAGACGAAAGGTGGCCAGATGGTACCATCCGGCCACACATCATGCTGTTTGCCGGAAATTGTCGCCTGAACCGGCGCCGGACTCACCCGGCACCCTCGTTTAAAGGATGAATCGCGACAAATCTGTGTTTCTGGAGAGGTCGCCGACATGCTTTTCCACATAGGCGGCGTCGATGGTGACGCTGGTGCCGTTGCGGTCGGGCGCGTCGTAGGAGATCTCGTCCAGCACGCGCTCCATCACCGTCTGCAGCCGCCGGGCACCGATGTTTTCGACGCTGGCGTTGAGGTCGACGGCGATGCCGGCCAGCGAATCGATAGCGTCGTCGGTGAAGGTCAGGTCGACACCCTCCGTCTTCATCAGCGCGATATACTGCTTGATCAAGCTGGCCTCGGTCTCGGTCAGGATGCGGACGAAATCGTCCTTCTCCAGCGCGCGAAGCTCGACGCGGATCGGCAGGCGGCCCTGCAATTCCGGCAACAGGTCCGACGGCTTTGAGACATGGAAGGCGCCCGAAGCGATGAACAGGATATGGTCGGTCTTCAGCGGCCCGTATTTGGTCGCCACCGTCGTGCCTTCGATCAGCGGCAGCAGGTCGCGCTGCACGCCTTCGCGCGAAACGCCGGCGCCCATGCCGCCTTCACGCGAGGCGATCTTGTCGATCTCGTCGAGGAACACGATGCCGTCATTTTCCGTCGCATCCAGTGCCCGGCGGACCACTTCGTCCTGGTCGAGCAGCTTGTCGGACTCATCGTTGACCAGCAGCGCGTAGGATTCTTTCACCGTCGTCTTGCGCGCCTTGGTCTTCTTGCCGCCCATCGCCTTCGACAGCATGTCGTTGATGTTGAGCACACCGATATTGGCGCCCGGCATGCCGGGAATCTCGAAACCGGGCATGCCACCGGTGCCGGTATCAGCCACCTCGATCTCGATCTCCTTGTCGTCGAGTTCGCCGTCGCGCAGCTTCTTGCGGAAGCTATCGCGGGTGGCCGGACTTGCCGTCTTGCCGACCAGGGCTTCCAGCACGCGCTCCTCGGCGTTGAGGTGGGCACGCGCCTTGACGTCCTCGCGCATCTTCTCGCGCACCAAGCCAATGGCGATCTCGACGAGGTCGCGGATGATCTGCTCGACATCGCGCCCGACATAGCCGACCTCGGTGAACTTGGTCGCCTCGACCTTGACGAAAGGCGCGCCGGCGAGCCGCGCCAGGCGGCGCGAGATTTCGGTCTTGCCGACACCGGTCGGGCCGATCATCAGGATATTCTTCGGCATCACCTCTTCGCGCATCTGGCCTTCCAGCTGCTGGCGGCGCCAGCGGTTGCGCAAGGCGATGGCCACGGCACGCTTGGCGTCCTTCTGGCCAATGATGAAGCGGTCGAGTTCCGAAACGATTTCACGGGGAGAGAAGGTGGTCATATCACTAAATTCCACTTTGCCACTGCTTGATGGACTCAAACGGATGCAGCAGCATGATCACGTTGAGCGTCAGATTGTCCCGGATGAGGTAGCCGACACCCAGTTCGAAGATGAGGGCGAGGCCGACGATCACAGATATAGGTAGCTTTCGCGCCATCACAAATCCCAGCACCATGGCCAGTGTGTCGGACACCGAGTTGATGATGCTATCGCCATAGTAATCCAGCGAAATGGTGCCGGCGCGGTAGCGGTCGATGATGAACGGGCTGTTTTCCAGGAGCTCCCAGCCGCCCTCGATGACGACGGCAAAAGCCAGGCGCAGGCCGATCGGCGAGCGCGGGAACAGGAACCAGGCCAGGGCGTAGAACAGGAAGCCGTGGATGATGTGGGAGAAGGTGTACCAGTCGGAAATATGCTGGGAATTCTCCGAACTCATCACCACGCCTTGCCAGAGTTTGACGTAGCCGCAGGTGCAGATCGGCGTTCGGCCCATGCCGTACAGCGCACCGGCCTGGAAGATGAGCAGAGCGAGCACGAGCAGAAGCCCCATCCGCCAGCTGTCTTCGTAGGCCGAGTAATTTTTGTCCCCGCCCGGTGTCGTCATCAGTCTATTCCCCCTCTTGCGCGTCGCCTTCGGCATCGACAGCCATCAGCACGACGTCTCCATATTCCGAGTGCCTGCGATCAATGGCGCGGAACCCAGCCTTTTCATAGGCCCGGATGGCGCGGCCATTGCCGGGATGCGGATCGATGATGACGCGCGGCGCGCCTTCCTCGAACAGCTGTTCGACGAATTGCCGCACGATGGCCGAGCCGTGACCTTTGCCGACAAGGTCCGGCACGCCGATCGACAGGTCGATACCAAGCGTGCCGAAAGGCTGGTCGGCATAGGGATGGCCATCCTCGAGATGCGGATCGTAGCTCTGCAGATAGGCGATTGGCCGGCCGTCGAGTTCGACGATCAGCGGTTCGACCGAAATCGAGTCGATATGCTCGCGGATGCCGGCGATTTCCGTCTCCGGATCGTCCCACCACTCGGCGACATGCGGCTCGGCCAGCCAGCCGGCGATCATCGGCAGGTCTTTTTCCGTCACCGGCCGAAAATCGTAGAGCACCGGCGGCTCAGGCGGCATCGAGCGTTTCGATGACGAAATTGTTGTTGGTGTAGACACAGATGTCGGAGGCGATCTGCATCGCCTTGCGGGCGATCTCCTCGGCATCCTTGTCGGAGTCCATCAGCGCGCGCGCCGCGGCCAGCGCATAATTGCCGCCGGAGCCGATGGCCATGACGCCGAATTCAGGCTCCAGCACGTCGCCGGTGCCGGTCAGCGCTAGCGAGACCGACTTGTCGGCAACCAGCATCATCGCTTCCAGCCGGCGCAGATAGCGGTCGGTGCGCCAGTCCTTGGCGAGCTCGACGCAGGCGCGCGTCAGCTGGTCGGGATATTGTTCGAGCTTGGCTTCGAGCCGCTCCAGAAGGGTGAAGGCATCCGCCGTGGCGCCGGCGAAACCGGCAATGACATTGCCGCCCTTGCCGATGCGGCGCACCTTTTTGGCGTTGCCTTTCATGATGGTCTGGCCAAGGCTGACCTGGCCATCGCCGGCGATTACCACCTTGTTGCCCTTGCGCACCGTCACGATGGTCGTGGCGTGCATGGTCAGTTCATTCGACATTTGGTGCTCCGATTCGCGCGATCCCGATAAGGCGATTGGCGCGGTACGAGTGATTTCGATCGGCCATATGTATGCATGGGGCTGGTGATTGCAAACCGGCTCCGATAGCGGCCCGCATCGCAACTGGCAATCGCCGGATCATGCTGCTAGAAGGCTTTCGTTTTCAAGCAAATGAGCGCTTGGAGGCATTGTCTTTCCGTTTCGCCCCCAGTCGTTTGCCCAAAGACAAGGACAAGGTCATGGCGTCCCGTTCCGCCGAAGTCAGCCGCAAGACCAAGGAAACCGAGATCGCGGTCTCGGTTCATGTCGACGGCACCGGTATCTCCGACATGTCGACGGGCGTCGGCTTCTTCGACCATATGCTCGACCAGCTGTCGCGCCACTCGCTGATCGACATCACGGTCAAGGCCAAGGGCGACCTGCACATTGACGACCACCACACGGTCGAGGATACCGGCATTGCGATCGGCCAGGCGCTGGCCAAGGCGCTGGGCGAGCGGCGCGGCATCATGCGCTATGCCTCCATCGACCTTGCCATGGACGAGACGCTGACGCGTGCCGCGATCGACGTGTCCGGCCGGCCATTCCTGGTCTGGAACGTCGCCTTCTCGTCGCCCAAGATCGGCACGTTCGACACCGAACTGGTGCGTGAATTCTTCCAGGCGCTGGCGCAGAATGCCGGCATCACGCTGCATGTCACCAATCATTATGGCGCCAACAACCACCATATTGCCGAGACCTGCTTCAAGGCGGTGGCGCGTGCGCTGCGTTTCGCACTGGAGCGCGACCCGCGCCAGCCGGACGCGGTTCCCTCCACCAAGGGATCTCTGAAAGGGTAGGCTGATGGCCATCTATGTCGTGATGGAACGGCCAGGCCGCACCGAGGCGGCCGACGCCACCGCCTTTGTCCGCGACGGCTTTTCCTGGCTGGCTTTCCTGCTGGCGCCACTGTGGCTCGCCTGGCACAAACTATGGGTCGAGGCGGCGCTCACCTTTGTCGCCATGGGCCTCATCTCGGTGCTCGGCCAAAGGCTAGGGCTGGACTGGGCGGGTTCTGCGCTGTCGCTGCTGGTCTCGCTCTATATCGGGCTGGAAGGGCAAGGGCTGCGGATCGCAGCCCTTCGTCGCCGTGGCTGGCGGGAATGGGGCGTCGTCGAAGCCAACAATTTGGACGATGCCGATATCCGTCAGACGCTGGACGCCGAGACGCTGGCGGATGAGCCGACGCCGCTGCCGCGCATCGTGCCGGACGCCAGCCTTGCCCGGCCGGCACAGACCGGCCTGACGCTGGGGCTGACCCATACGCCGGGAAAAGGCTGACATGCGGGTAGCGATCATCGACTACGGGTCGGGCAATTTGCGCTCGGCCACCAAGGCCTTCGAGCGCGCCGCGCATGAAGCCGGCATTGCCGCGACCATCGAGCTCACCGCCGATGCCGAGCGGGTGCGCAGCGCCGACCGTATCGTCCTGCCCGGCGTCGGCGCCTATGCCGATTGCGCCGCGGGCCTGCGCGGCGTCGCCGGCATGTGGGAAGCGGTGGAGGAGGTGGCCATCGCCAAGGCGCGGCCGTTCCTCGGCATCTGCGTCGGTATGCAGCTGATGTCTGAGCGCGGCCTGGAAAAGACGGTGACGAAGGGCTTTGGCTGGATTGCCGGCGACGTCAAGGAGATCACGCCCGCTGATCCCACGCTGAAAATCCCGCAGATCGGCTGGAACACGATCGACCTCAACCGAAAGCACCCGCTGTTTTCCGGCATTGCAACGGGACCCAAAGGCCTGCACGCCTATTTCGTCCATTCCTATCATCTCGATGCGCAGAAGGCTGACGAGGTGCTGGCCGTCGCCGACTATGGCGGCCAGGTGACCGCTGCTGTCGCGCGCGGCAATCTCGCTGGCACGCAGTTCCATCCCGAGAAAAGCCAGGCGCTCGGCCTGGCACTGATCACCAATTTCCTGCGCTGGAGGCCCTGATGAGCAAGAAGGGTTACTGGATCGTCATGCTCACGGTGACCGATCCGCAAGGCTACCAAGGTTATCGCGACGCCATCGGCGATGCCATATCCGCCTTCGGAGGCCGCTATCTCGTCCGCGGAGGCGATGTCACCAACCCCGAAGGGTCGGATTTCGGCAGGCATGTCGTGGTGGAGTTCGATTCCTATGAGACGGCTCTGAACTGTTATCGTTCCGAAGCCTATCAAAGGGCGCTGAAGCACAGGCGGGCGGCGTCGACCGGACATTTTGCAATCGTCGAGGGCGCCTGACCGTGATCCTGTTTCCCGCCATCGACCTCAAGGACGGCAAATGCGTGCGGCTCAAGCACGGCGATATGGCCACCGCGACCATCTACAATGACGACCCGGCGGCGCAGGCCAAGGCCTTCGAGGACCAGGGTTTCGAGTGGCTGCACGTCGTCGACCTCAACGGCGCCTTCAAGGGCCAGAGCGTCAATAGTGCTGCGGTCGGCGCCATCCTCAAGGCGACGAAGAACCCGGTGCAGCTTGGTGGCGGCATCCGCACGCTGGCGCAGATCGAGGACTGGCTCGACCGCGGCCTGGCCCGCGTCATTCTCGGCACCGTGGCGGTGCGCGACCCCGAACTGGTGAAACAGGCCTGCAAGGCGTTTCCCGGAAAAATCGCGGTCGGCATCGATGCCAAGGGCGGCAAGGTGGCGGTCGAGGGCTGGGCCGAAGCGTCCAGCCTCGGCGTCATCGAACTGGCGCAGAAATTCGAAGGCGCCGGCGTGGCCGCCATCATCTACACCGACATCGACCGCGACGGCGTTCTGACCGGCATCAACTGGGATGCCACCATCGATCTCGCCGACGCGGTGTCGATCCCCGTCATCGCCTCGGGCGGGTTGGCCTCGATCGCCGATATTGTGCGCATGACCATGCCCGACGCGAAAAAGCTCGAAGGCGCGATCTCCGGCCGCGCCCTCTATGACGGGCGCATCGATCCGGCCGAGGCGCTGGCGGTGCTGCGGGGCAAGGCAATGGAGACCCGCACGTGAAAATCTCCATCATCCTCGCCTCCTATGACAGCGGCCACTATCACGGCGGCATGGGCCAGGGACCGGACGCGATCGTCGCCGGCGGGCTTGTCGATGCGTTGACGCTGGCCGGCCATGACGTCACCGTCACCGATATCGGCAGGGTCGGCGATGAGCAGGAGCGCGAGATCGCGACCGGTTTTGCTGTCTGCAACGCCGTCTCCGGCGAAGTCCGCATCGCCATCGACCGCGGCCGGTTTCCGATCGTGCTTGCCGGCAACTGCCTGACATCAGCCGGTGCGGTCGCCGGCGAAGATGCCGATGCGATCATCTGGGCCGACCAGCATGGCGACCTCAACACGCCGGAAACCTCCGTCTACGGCTTTCTCGACGGCATGGCGCTGGCGACGGTGCTCGGCCTGTGCTGGAAGCCGATGGCCTCTTCCATCCCCGGCTTCAAACCGATCGATCCGTCCCGCTGCGTGCTGGTCAATGCACGCGATCTCGACCCCGCCGAAAAGGAGCTGCTGAAGACGCTGCCGGTGATCCGCGCCGAATGCCCCGACTGGGCAACGGCCTGCGGCCGGCTGAAGGCGCCGGACGCCAAGCGGGTCCATCTGCATCTCGATCTCGACGTACACGATCCCGATGCGCTGCAGGCCAACCGCTACACCACGCCGGGTGGCCCGGAACCGAAACAGCTGCGCCAGGCGGTGTGCGGCATGGCCGGTCTGCTGCCGATTTCCGGCGTCACCATCTCGGCCTACGATCCGGCCTTCGACGCGCAGGCCGAGGTTCCACCGCTGGTCGGCGAACTGCTCACCGAATTGCTGGCGACGATGGAGAAGGACTGATGCTGAAGGCCCGCGTCATCCCGTGCCTCGACGTCAAGAACGGCCGCGTCGTCAAGGGCGTCAACTTCGTCGATCTGGTCGATGCCGGCGATCCGGTCGAAGCGGCCAAGGCCTATGACGCAGCCGGCGCCGACGAGCTCTGCTTTCTCGACATCACCGCGTCGTCGGACAACCGGGAAACCATCTTCGACGTCGTCGCCCGCACCGCCGAACAATGCTTCATGCCGCTGACCGTCGGCGGCGGCGTGCGCCAGGTCGCCGATATCCGCAAGCTGCTTTTGGCCGGCGCCGACAAGGTGTCGATCAACACCGCGGCGGTGAAGAACCCGGATTTCGTCGCGGAAGCCGCCGACAAGTTCGGCAACCAGTGCATCGTCGTGGCCATCGACGCCAAGAAGGTCTCTGCTGCCAATGAAGCCGACCGCTGGGAAATCTTCACCCATGGCGGCCGCGAAAAGACCGGCATCGACGCGGTCGAATTCGCGCGCAAAATGGTCGATCGTGGCGCCGGCGAGATCTTGCTGACTTCGATGGACCGTGACGGCACCAAGGCCGGCTACGACATCGCGCTGACCCGCGCGATTGCGGATGCTGTGCGCGCGCCGGTGATCGCGTCGGGCGGCGTCGGCACGCTCGATCATCTGGTCGAGGGCATCCGCGACGGCCATGCCGGTGCCGTGCTGGCGGCATCGATCTTCCATTTCGGCACCTACACGATTGCCGAAGCCAAGGCGCATATGGCCAAGGCCGGGCTGCCGATGCGGCTGGACTCATCCGTCGATCGGCCCTAGAGCGTTTCCGGCTAAGAAAGGCTTGCTACCGCGCCATGGCTGAATTCTCGCTCTCCGAGCTGGAGACAATCATCGCCCAACGTGCCCAGTCCGGCGACCCGGACTCGTGGACGGCGAAACTGTTTGCCAAGGGCATGGACAAGGCCGCGCAGAAGCTTGGCGAGGAGGCGGTAGAGACCGTCATTGCCGCCGTCAAAGGCGACAAGAAAGCCCTCGTTTCCGAAAGTGCCGATCTTATATATCATTGGCTTGTCGTGCTTGGGATTGCGGGGGTTCCGCTGGACGACGTACTGCGCGAGCTCGAGGGTCGTACCGGCCGTTCGGGCGTCGCCGAAAAGGCTTCGCGGTCGAAGGGTTGACCGCTAGAGCCGGATGATTTCAGGCCAAGGCCTGAAATCTGAATCCGTCTCTAAATTCAAAGATGGAGCATGATGTCGTCCGAAAACCGCTTCACACTTTTCGGCATCATGCTCTAGGAGGGCAGGAAACTCGATGGACCAGCTCGCTCCGACCGAGAAATATTCCCCCTATCGTTTCTTCTCTGCCGAGCAATGGTCGAACTTCCGCGCCGACACGCCGCTCACGCTGACCGAGGACGAGATCAACCGTCTGCGCTCGCTCAACGACCCGGTCGACCTCGAAGAGGTCAAGCGCATCTATCTGTCGCTGTCGCGACTGCTTTCAGCGCATGTCGAGGCCAGCCAGCTGCTGTTTCGGCAGCGCCAGGCCTTCTTCAACGCATTGGACGTGGTCAAGACGCCATTCATCATCGGCATTGCCGGTTCGGTCGCGGTCGGCAAGTCGACCACGGCCCGTGTGCTGAAGGAGCTGTTGGCGCGCTGGCCGTCGAGCCCCAAGGTCGACCTCATCACCACTGACGGTTTCCTGCTCCCCAACAAGGTGTTGCGGCGCGACAATCTGATGGAGCGCAAGGGCTTTCCCGACAGCTATGATGTCGGCGCGCTGCTGCGTTTTCTCTCGGGCATCAAGTCGGCGCAGCGCAATGTCCGCGCGCCGGTCTATTCGCATTTGACCTATGACGTCATTCCCGGCGAGTTCGTCACCATCGACCGGCCCGACATTCTGATCTTCGAAGGCATCAATGTGCTGCAGCCGGGCAAATTGCCGAAGGACGGCAAGATCGTGCCATTCCTGTCAGACTTCTTCGACTTTGCCATCTATATCGATGCCGACGAGAAGCTGATCCATCACTGGTACATCGCCCGCTTCATGCGGCTGCGCGAGACCGCCTTCCGCAATCCGGACTCCTTCTTCCACCGCTATTCGCAGCTTTCCGAAGACGCCGCGCGCGCCATCGCCGAAGGCCTGTGGGCCAACATCAACCTGAAAAACCTGCGCGAGAACATCGTGCCGACGCGGGCGCGCGCCGACCTCATCCTGCGCAAGGGCGCCAATCACCTGGTCGAGGAAGTGGCGCTCAGGAAACTGTGACGACTGGGTTAACGGCACTTTAGGCAATCCCGGCTAGTTTTTGCTGCAATTCCAGCGGGTCGGGAGCAAGCGGTGGTCAATGCGAGCGATGCCGTGGGCCGCAAGGCCCCGGTCTATTCCCTGGTCATTCCGATCTTCAACGAGGAAGCGGTGCTGCCGCTGCTGGTGCGACGCATCGGCATGCTGCTGGACAAACTGGACGGTCGTGCCGAGGCAATTTTCGTCGACGACGGCAGCCGCGACACCAGCGTCATCTTCCTGCGCGGCATGGCAGCCGAGGATGATCGCTTCAAGCTGATCGAGTTGTCGCGCAATTTCGGCCACCAGATCGCCATTACAGCCGGCATGGATGCGGCCGCCGGCGAAGCCGTCATCGTCATGGATGCCGACCTGCAGGATCCGCCGGAGGTGGTGCTCGATCTGGTCGCCAAGTGGAAAGAAGGCTACGAGATCGTCTATGCGCGGCGCATCCGGCGTGAGGGCGAAACCTGGTTCAAGCGGGTCAGCGCCAGTATCTTCTACCGGCTGATCGAGAAGATGACCTCCGTCGACATCCCGCGCGACGTCGGCGATTTCCGGCTGATCGGACGCAAGGCGCTGGAAACCTTCAAGCGCATGCCCGAGCGTGACCGCTTCGTGCGCGGCATGTTCGGTTGGATGGGTTTCAAGCAGACCGCCGTGCCGTTCGAGAGGCCTATGCGGGCGGCAGGCGAAACCAAATATCCGTTCTGGAAGATGGTGCGGCTGGCCGTGCACGGCATCGTCAGCTTTTCCGACAAGCCGCTGCGGCTGGCGCTGTGGGCGGGTCTGGCCATTTCCGGCCTCGCCGCCCTGCTCGGCCTCTACGCGGTGTTTTCCTGGCTGTTTGTCAGCGGCGTGGTCCATGGCTGGACATCGACGGTGGTGATCATTTCCTTCCTGTCGGGCATCAATCTGCTGATGACCGGCGTCATCGGCCTTTATGTTGGCGGCATTCATGCCGAGGTGAAACGGCGGCCGCTTTACGTCGTCGACCGGCTGACCGGCTTCGAGGAAGCGGTCGCCGCGATGAGCAATTCCCAGGCGTCGAAAAAGACGCCGCCCGCGACGCGCGAACGCCGGTTCGGTTGACTGTGCGCCAGGCGGTCAACGATCCTTTGCCCGGCGTCTGGTCATGGGCCATGGGCCGTTCGGAGCCGGCGCGAATCCTGCGATTTGCCGCAATCGGCGGCGTATCGACCCTGATCTACGCCGTGCTGACCCTGGCGCTTTCGGCCCGGCATGGCTTCGGCATGCCGGCGACATTCGCCTCGATCGCCGGCTACGGCGCCGGCGCGGTGTTCTCCTATTGCGGGCATCGCTTCGTAACGTTCATGTCGGACGGCGCGGTTGGCTTCGAGATCGTGCGCTTCGCCTGTGCCACGGCGATCGGATTTCTGCTCTCGGTCGGACTGGCCGTGATCCTTGCCGACGTCGCCGGACTGCCGCCATGGGTGCCTGTGGCAATCGCTTCTGTCCTGGTTCCGGTCCTTAACTTCATCATCCTGCGCAAATTCGTCTTCGTGGCGGCCCGATGAGTACGGAGACCCGCGCTTCGCTCATCGAGAGATCCGCCATGACTTCGGCCCAGGGCAGCGCGCGAGCGCTGCCGCGGACCCTGGTCTTGTGCCTGCTGGTGCTGGCGGCCGCCGTGCCCTGGCAGATGCGCTGGGGTGTCATACCCGACACCAGTTGGGCAATCACCATGTCCGAGAAGGTGCTTGCCGGCTCGCAGCTCTATGTCGATCTCTTCGAGGTCAATCCGCCGTTCACGCCATGGCTGTTCATGCCGGCCGTGGCCCTGGCGCATGCGCTCGGCATTTCGCCGGAAGTCGTCATTCATCTCTATGCCTATGCGATCTGCCTGCTGGGTCTCGGCTTTGCAGCGCGGATCGCCATGTTGGCCGGCTTTGCCGAGAACCGCATCCTCGTCTCGATGTTGCCGCTGTTCCTGGCACTGTTGATCATTCTTCCCGGCAATGCTTTCAGCGAGCGGGAGCATCTGGGCATCGCCCTGTTTCTGCCTTTGCTGGTGTTGATGGCCTGGCGCGCCGCGCCGACGGAAGGGCGCACGCCGAGCTTGCCGATAGCGGTACTGGCCGGCCTTTGCGGCAGCGTACTGCTGCTGGTGAAACCCTATTATGCGCTGGTGGTGCTGGTTCCGGCGCTTTACGTGGCCTGGCGGCGCGGGTCGATCCGGTCGCTCTTCTGCATCGAATACTGGGTCATCGGCTTGGTCTGCGTCGCCTATCTCGTCGCCGTGCTGTACCTCTATCCAGAGTTCCTCAACACCATCTACCCCGTGCTGGCCGACACCTATATGCGGCTGCGGGTCGTGCAAGCGCTGTTGCTCAAATACGCGCCGGCCTATCTCGTCGCACTCTACATGCTGCGTCTGCTTCGGCCAGGCCTCACCTTGTCGCCATTGGTCATGGTGTTCGTCCTGGCGTCGCTGGCGGCCACCGTGCCTCTCGTCTATCAGGCCAAGGGCTGGCCCTATCATGCATTCCCGGCGATCAGCCTGATGGCCGGAGCGCTGCTGCTTAGAGCCGTCCAGATCGACCCCGCAAGGCAATCGCCATCGGGCACGAGCATGGTGCCGGCGCGTATGCTTTTGCTTGGCCTTACCATCCTGGCCAATGCTGTCCCCTTCTGGCCCAGCCAGAAACCCGATGCCGATTTCGTCGCCACGATAAAGGCCGCGGTGGACCATCCGACGGTCGCGCTCATGGGCTCGGACATTGCCGCGGGCCATCCACTGACGCGGATGGTCGGCGGCAGCTGGATCTCGATCTACTGCAGCGATTGGCTTGGCGGGTTCGCCACCTATTTCGCGCAGGTCGAGGCGCAAAGCGGCAACCTGGCGGCGGCCGAACACTACCGGCAGATCACCGATCGCTACATCGATGACAAGCTTGCCCAACTCGAAACCAGGCGACCATCGCTGGTGATTGTGCAGAAAGCGGACATCTTGTGGTTGACCGAGCTGTCCGGCCGGCAGGATTTCGTCCGCTTCATGCAAGGCTACCGGCAGATCGCCGAGGACGACACGTTGAGGGTCCTTGTCCGCAACGATGCTAGACTGCCTTCGTCACCCGACGCAGCGTCAGATTGATGCGGCCGCCGTTCTTCAGCAGCGCCGAAGTCGAAGGATAGATGCGGTCGACGCCGTGGAAGCAGAGCCGGCCTTCACCGCCGAGCACCACGACATCGCCGCTTTTCAGCCTGAACGATTTGGTGCCGCCGTCGCGTGTCGTCTGCCCGACCCGGAACAGGCAGTCGTCGCCAAGCGAGACCGACACCACGGGCGCTGAGAAATCGGCCTCGTCGCGGTCCTGATGCAGGCCCATTTTGGCGTCTTGCGTGTAGAAATTGACCAAGCAAGCCTCCGGTGGGCGGGGATAGGCGGCGACCTCCCGCCACAATTGCATCAGCGCGCCCGGGATCGGCGGCCATGGTTCTCCGGTCAGCGGATGCGTCGGCTGGTAGCGATATCCCAGCTCCTTGTCGGTGACCCAGCCAAGCGAGCCGCAATTGGTCATGCGCACGCTCATCTCCTTGCCGGTGCGCGGCATGGCCGGCACGAACAGCGGCGCCTGCTGCACAACGTCCCTGACCGCGTCGACCAGCGCTTCCTGCGCCGCGCGGGGCAGATAACCAGGCATATGGCGGACGCCTTTGGGCAGAACGAGCATCAGTGGACCCAGGTTGATCCGGGCAACAATGCCACCGCCAACCGAAAACGGCGACCCGAAAGCCGCCACCACCCTTCAACCTAGTCGTTATCCACCCGGCCGCGCAGCTTCTTGATCGTGCCGCGCCCGGCCTTGCTCTTCAGCCGCCGCTCCACCGCGCCTTTCGACGGCCTGGTCTTCTTGCGTGGCGGCGGCGGCGGTTCGGCGGCCTTGGCGACCAGCGCCGTCAGCCTTGCCCGGGCATCGGCCCGGTTCTGTTCCTGGGTGCGGAACCGCCCGGCCTCGATGACGATGACGCCGTCCTTGGTGGCGCGCTGGCCGGCCAGCTTGATGGTGCGTGCGCGCACACGTTCCGACAAACCCGTGGCGTTGGCCGCGTCGAAGCGCAATTGCACCGCGGTCGCCACCTTGTTGACGTTCTGGCCGCCGGGACCGGACGAGCGGATGAAATCCTCGTGCAGGTCGCCCTGGTGGATCACGGCTTCGTCGGTAATGATGATGTCGTCGATCGGCATGCCGCAGTCATGGCGCGGCGGACCGAAAAAGAAAAGGCCCGATCGGGACCGGGCCTTTCAACGATATACCGAGAGCGACGTCGCGATTACTCCGCAGCCTCCTGCAGACGCGGCGCGGCACCGAGCACGACGGCATCGACATGGCTTTCGAATTTCTCGAAGTTGACGGCGAACATGCCGACCAGCCTTGCCGCCTGGCGGTCATAGGCAGCCTTGTCGGCCCAGGTCGAGCGCGGGTCGAGAATGGCGCTGTCGACGTCCGGCACGGCCACCGGCACCTCGAAGCCGAAATTGGCGTCGGTGCGGAAGCCGGCCGCCTTCAGCGAACCGTCGAGCGCCGCGGCGAGCAAGGCGCGCGTCGCCTTGATCGGCATGCGCCTGCCGGCGCCGTAGGCGCCGCCGGTCCAGCCGGTGTTGACCAGCCAGCAATCGGCGTCGTGACGGGCGATGAGCTCGCGCAGCAAATTGCCATACTCCTTGGGGTGACGCGGCATGAACGGGGCGCCGAAGCAGGTCGAGAACGTTGCTTCCGGCTCGGTCACGCCTTTTTCGGTGCCGGCCACCTTGGCGGTGTAGCCAGAGAGGAAGTGATACATCGCCTGCGCCGGGGTCAACCGGGCAATCGGCGGCATGACGCCGAAAGCATCGGCGGTCAGCATGATGATGTTTTTCGGATGGCTGGCGCGTCCGGTCTTCGAGGCGTTGGGGATGAAGTCGAGCGGATAGGCGCAGCGCGTGTTTTCGGTCAGCCGGCCGTCGTTGAAATCCGGCACGCGGTTGGCGTCGAGCACGACATTTTCCAGCACCGTGCCGAAACGCTGCGTGGTGGCGAAGATCTCCGGCTCGGCCTCGGCCGACAGCCGGATCGTCTTGGCGTAGCAGCCGCCTTCGAAATTGAAGATGCCGTGCGGGCCCCAGCCATGCTCGTCGTCGCCGATGAGCGTGCGCGACGGATCGGCCGACAGCGTCGTCTTGCCGGTGCCGGAAAGGCCGAAGAAGATCGCGGCGTCGCCGGCCGGTCCCTCATTGGTCGAACAGTGCATCGGCATGACGCCCTTGGCCGGCAACAGGTAGTTCAGCATGGTGAACACCGACTTCTTCATTTCGCCGGCATAGGAGGTGCCGCCGATCAGCACGATCTTGCGGGTCAGGTCGACCGCAATCACCGTTTCGGTGCGGCTGCCGTGGCGGGCCGGATCGGCGCGGAAGGACGGCAGGTCGATGATCGTCATTTCCGGCACGAACTCATCGAGCTCGGCCGCACCGGGGCGAATGAGCAGGTTGCGGATGAACAGCGAGTGCCAGGCGAATTCGGTGATGACGCGTGTCGGCAGCTTCAGCTCGGCATCGGCGCCGCCGACGAGATCCTGCACATAGAGATCCTTGTCTGCGGCGTGGACGAGGAAATCGGCAAACAGCGTTTCGAACTGGGCGGGCGAAATCGCCTTGTTGTTGTCCCACCAGATATGGGCCTCGGTGTCACCGTCGCGCACGACAAACTTGTCCTTGGGCGAGCGGCCGGTGTGCTGGCCGGTCTCGGCAAGCAGCGCGCCGCCGGCGGTCAACCTGGCTTCGCCACGGCGGATCGCATCCTCGTAAAGGGCGGCCGCACCGAAATTATAATGCACCGTGCCGGTGGTTTTCAGGCCGATACGATCGATCGCGCAGGCGGAGTTGCGTTTGCCGACTTCCGACATCAAGGGTCCCTTCTTCTGGATTCGCCGCAGTTTGCCGGCGTATTTCCGGCATGCCCGCGAGGTGGGCTGAGACGGTCAGAACCAGAAAACCCAAATGATATCAAATCATTAATCGATTTAAAAAATTTGAAAGTTGTTTAAATCGTTTATATGTGCAAAAAATCACAGTGGTTGCCCAAAGGATTGGCACACAGTGTTCGTCCAATCCGTGTAGAGGTGCGATTGCGACCGCCGGCAAGTCGTCCGCGACAGCGGATGGAGCCTGTGCCACATTTTGTACCTAATTTGTCCTGCAAAAGCCCCTTCTCTAAGACAGAAGGGACCAGCTCATGAGGGAGCCGCTTGAAATGGCAACAATCGCGCTTGTCGATGACGATCGCAACATTCTGACGTCGGTCTCGATCGCCCTCGAATCCGAGGGGTATCGTGTCGAGACCTACACGGATGGAGCGTCGGCGCTGGAAGGCCTGGCGGCGCGGCCGCCGAATCTCGCCATCCTCGACATCAAGATGCCGCGCATGGACGGCATGGAGCTGCTGCGCCGGATGCGCCAGAAGTCCGACCTGCCGGTGATCTTCCTGACCTCGAAGGACGACGAGATCGACGAGCTTTTCGGCCTCAAGATGGGCGCCGACGATTTCATCCGCAAACCGTTCTCGCAGCGCTTGCTGGTCGAGCGGGTGCGCGCCGTGCTGCGCCGCGCCAGTGCCCGCGAGGCTGCGGCAAAGGCGCCGAGCCAGCAGGCCCGTTCGCTCGAACGCGGCCAGCTGGTGATGGACCAGGAACGCCATACCTGCACCTGGAAGGGCGAGCCGGTGACGCTGACGGTCACCGAATTTCTCATCCTGCACTCGTTGGCGCAGCGCCCCGGCGTGGTAAAAAGCCGTGATGCGCTGATGGATTCGGCCTATGATGAGCAGGTCTATGTCGACGACCGCACCATCGACAGCCACATCAAGCGGCTGCGCAAGAAGTTCAAGGCCGTCGACGATGACTTCGAAATGATCGAAACGCTTTACGGAGTCGGATACCGGTTCCGCGAAGCCTGAGAACGGACCGGGAGCTGCTATTCGATGGCAGTTGACGTAGAGCGAGGCAGACGGGCGGGCGCCGGCAGGCGGCCGTCCAGGATTCTGCCCGCATTCCTGTCGAGGGTCACGGTGCCGATGCGCCGCTTCCTCGGCCATCACATCTTTTCCAGCCTGACGCGGCGCATCCTGTTCCTCAACCTGGCCGGCCTGGCCGTGCTGGTCACCGGCATCCTCTATCTCAACACCTTCCGCGACGGGCTGATCGACGCCCGCGTCGAAAGCCTGATGACGCAGGGCGAGATCATCGCCGGCGCGATCGCAGCGTCGGCGACGGTCGAGACGGATTCGATCAGCATCGATCCGGAAAAACTGCTCGAACTGCAGGCCGGCGAGAGCCTGGGGCCGGGTTCCGACCAGCTCGACAATCTCGATTTCCCGATCAATCCCGAGCGCGTCGCGCCGGTCTTGCGGCGGCTGATCTCGCCGACCCGCACGCGCGCCCGCATCTATGACCGCGACGCCAATCTGCTGCTCGATTCGCGCCATCTCTATTCGCGCGGCCAGATCCTGCGCTACGACCTGCCGCCGGTCGAGGACGAGCAGCCGGATATGCTGGAGCGGGTGCAGAAATTCGTCTTCGACTTCTTCCGCAACAAGGACCTGCCCGTCTATCACGAGCAGCCCGGCGGCAACGGTGCCGCTTTCCCGGAAGTGGTCAAGGCGCTGACCGGCAGCCCGTCGACGATCGTGCGGGTGAGCGAACAGGGTGAGCAGATCGTCTCGGTCGCCGTGCCGATCCAGCGCTTCCGCGCCGTGCTCGGCGTGCTGATGCTGTCGACCGAAGGCGGCGACATCGACAAGATCGTCGCTGCCGAACGCAAGGCGATTTTGCGGGTGTTCGGCATCGCGGCACTGGTCACCGCCATCCTGTCGATGCTCTTGGCGTCCACCATCGCCAACCCGCTGCGCCGGCTGTCGGCGGCGGCGGTACGTGTGCGGCGCGGCGTCAAGAGCCGCGAGGAAATCCCCGATTTTTCCGACCGCCAGGACGAGATCGGCAATCTGTCGATCGCGGTGCGCGACATGACCAACGCGCTCTATGCCCGCATCGAGGCGATCGAAAGTTTTGCTGCCGACGTCTCGCACGAGTTGAAGAACCCGCTGACCTCGCTGCGCAGCGCGGTCGAGACGCTGCCACTGGCCAAGAACGACAATTCACGCGGCCGGCTGATGGAGATCATCCAGCATGACGTCCGGCGGCTCGACCGGCTGATCACCGACATTTCCGATGCCTCGCGCCTCGACGCCGAGCTGGCGCGCGAAGATGCGGCAATCGTCGACCTGAAGAAATTCATCACCGATCTCGTCGCCGTGTCGCGTGAGGCGACGCGCAACAAGAAGGCCGTCGAGATAGAGTTCAAGGCCGCCAAGTTGCCGCAAGGCGTCAAAGGCTATTTTGTCACCGGCCATGACCTCAGGATCGGCCAGGTCATCACCAATCTGATCGAGAATGCCCGCTCCTTCGTGCCGGAGGACCACGGCCATATCGCCATTTCCCTGGCACGCTCGGGCAAGGTCAACATCGTCACCGTCGACGACAACGGCCCCGGCATCCGCGCCGACGCCATCGACCGCATCTTCGAGCGCTTCTACACCGACCGCCCGGCCGGCGAGGCGTTCGGCCAGAATTCCGGGCTTGGCCTGTCGATATCCAGGCAGATCGTCGAAGCCCATGGCGGCACGCTGACCGCCGAGAACATCCCCGGCACCAAGCCCGGCGAGATCAAGGGCGCGCGCTTCGTGGTGACGCTGCCGGCCGAGGCATGATCCCGCAGGCTGAAAACATTCACGGAACGGCGCTGCTGATCGGCGAACGCGGTGTGCTCATCACCGGGCCGTCCGGCGCCGGCAAGACGACGCTGGCGCTGGTGCTCATCGACCATTGCCGGGCGCGCGGGCTGTTTTCACGGCTGATCGGGGACGACAGGCTGCTTGCGGCCGCTCGCTCCGGGCGACTGATCTGCCGCGTACCCGCCACCATTGCCGGCCTCGCGGAAGTGCCGGGATTCATGCCACGGCCGCTGTCGTTCGAACCTGGCGGGGTGATCGACCTCCATATCCGGTTGGTGCCGAAGCATCAGAGAGACCGCTTTCAGGAAGATCTCAGCGAGCCGATCGCGGGTTGTCCGGTGCCGCGGATCGATCTGATCGAGCGCAACGTTGCGACGGCCTTGCCGGCCGTAATGGCGCGGCTGGCGATTGCGCCTTTCGTATGATCCGCCCCCGGTTTTTTGCTGCAATGCGTCAAAATGGCCATGACCGGCGCAATTTTGGGCTTGTCAACGCGCCGCGCGTCGACAAGATAGCGCTCCCGCCGCCTGGGATGGCCGGCGAGCATAAAAAGCGCCTGTGAAGCGGCGATGACGGGAGCCACCATAGCATGATCGGACTCGTGCTTGTAACGCACGGTCAACTGGCCGCCGAGTTCCGCCATGCCGTGGAACACGTCGTGGGGCCACAAGACAATTTCGAAACCGTGGCGATCGGCGCCGATGACGATATGGAGCAGCGCAGGCGCGATATCGTCGACGCCGTCGGCCGCGTCGACACCGGGACCGGCGTCATCGTTCTGACCGACATGTTCGGCGGCACGCCCTCCAACCTCGCCATTTCGGTGATGGAATCCGGCCGCACGGAGGTCATTGCCGGCATGAACCTGCCGATGCTGATCAAGCTGTCGTCAATCCGCAAGGGCGACAACATGGCGGCCGCGCTGGACGAGGCGCAGGCTGCGGGGCGCAAATACATCAACGTCGCCAGTCAGCTCCTGAGCAGCAAATGAACGCGCTGTCGCCGGGTGAGATCGTGCGCGAGTTCCCGATCGTCAACCAGCGCGGCCTGCATGCGCGCGCCTCAGCCAAGTTCGTCCAGGTCGCCAGCGGCTTCGACGCCACCGTCCATGTCGAGAAGGACGGCCTCAAGGTCGGCGGCACCTCGATCATGGGCCTGATGATGCTGGCGGCGAGCCCCGGCTATTCGATCCGCGTCACCGCCAGCGGCGCTGATGCCGTCGCGGTGATGGACGCGCTGGAGCAGCTGGTCGCCTCACGCTTCGGCGAAGAGTGCTGATCTCCGGGCTGTGCAAAACCTGATCAGGATATAGCGCCGCCCCGCTTCCGGACCTTGGATTATGATTAGCTCTCGTGGACAGATCCGGCACCTGTGACAGTGGACAGTAAATCCGTCACTGCTCCTTCTTGAACAAATCCTGGAAAATCAGCTGGCCCCAAGTGCGGCCGCGTGCGTGCACCAGCGCGCCACCCTCGTTGAGCTTTCCCAGTTTGACGGGCGCGAATCCGAGTTGTTTGGCCAAGGTCGCCACGGGAGCGGTCGCGTCCTCGTCGTCGCTCGACAGAAAGACCACCCGGTGGCCGCCCTCGACGACCGGATCGGTAGCCAGGGTGGCTGCAATCAAGTGATTGAAGCCTTTCACGAACTTGGCGCCGGTGAACGCCTTGGCGACGAAGGCGGAGGACGGGAGGCCGTCCAGCTCTTCAGGGGCAGGAAACGCGTTCATCGCGTCGATGACCGTCTTGCCTTTCCAGTTCGGCAGGGCTTTCGCAACCTCGCTATGCTCCCCGAAAGGGACCGCCAAGATGATTGTGTCGGCCTCGAGTGCTTCCGGCAGCGACCTGGCGACGACCGTGGGTCCAATCGCCCGAGCCTTCGGCGCCAACGCCTCGGGCGGCCGGCGGCTCGCGACGGTCACGTCGATGTTTTTGCGGGCGAAGGCGTGGGCGAGGGCCTGGCCTATCTTACCGAATCCTACAATTGCGTAGCTCATAATGCTTCTCCGATCCGTGTTGGTATTGATTCCCCCGGCCTCTCAGATGGCCGAGAAGCCGCCGTCGACAGACAACTCCACCCCATTCACGAAGGTCGAATCGTCTGAAGCAAGAAACAGCGCAACCGCCGCAATTTCCTCAGGACGCCCCATCCTTCCCCGCGGGATCAGGGATTCGAACATCCGCTTCGCCTCCTCGGTGAGAACTTGGTCCTGCATCGGTGTGGCGATCGGCCCCGGGCTCAGCACGTTCACCCGGATATTCCTGCCCTTCAGTTCGTTGAGCCAGGTGCGTGCGAATGAGCGCAACGCCGCCTTGCTCGCCGCATACACACCGTAACCCGGAAAGCCTTTCACCGAAGCGACTGACCCGGTCATCAAGATCGATCCGCCATCGTTGAACAGCGGCAACGCCTTCTGAACCGTAAACAGCGTGCCGCGCGTGTTCAGGCCGAAGGCCGCATCGAAATGCTGCTCGGTAATCTCGCCCAGTGGGACGGCTTCGCCCATGCCGGCGCTCGCGTACAGGACGTCGATCCTGCCCTTTGTCCGCTTGACCGTGTCGAACAGACGGTCGAGGTCGTCGAGATTGGCCGAGTCGCCGCGCACGCCGGTCACGTTCCGGCCAATCAGCTTGACGGCCTCGTCGAGCGCCTCCTGTCTCCGGCCCGTGATGAAAACATGGGCGCCTTCTTCAACGAACCGCTTGGCGCTCGCCAGCGCCATGCCGCTCGATCCACCCGTGATGACTGCAACCTTACCTTCAAGCTTTCCCATGACTTTTCCTTTCAGGCTTTGCCTTTGGTCGTTCGGGAAGAACCCCGAGAGCCTGGAAGTAAGTCGGCCGGGGTCAGGCTTTGAGTGCGGAAACGCGCACATCGGTGGTGCAAAATCGATCCGGCTGGACGACTGACGCCGGTCATGACGATCGGTGTCCACCGTTCGGAATTGGGCCGTGCTTGTCGGCATGGGCTACGTTGACCGCCGCGCGCCACCTACATACGAGATGCTGTTCGATGTGTTGGACACAGGCTTTGGAAGGCGCACCTGCGGTGCGGGATTGCACCATGATCGACTGGGATGACGTTCGCTACTTTCTTGCCGTCGCACGCGGAGGCTCGGTGCGGGCTGCCGCCGCGCATCTCGGGGTGAATCATTCAACCGTGCTGCGACGCATCGCACAGCTCGAGGAACGCCTCGGGGCGCAGATGTTCGAAAAGCTGCCTTCGGGCTATCGCCTGACGGCTGCGGGGGAAGAGGTCCTCGAGCTCGCGAACCAGATGGAAGCGTCGTCGCACCAGCTGGAGACGCGCGTCTTCGGGCGCGACCAGAGCGCGCGCGGGCTTTTGCGGGTGACGCTTCCACCGTTCCTCGCGACACACCTGCTCATGCCGGATCTCGCCGACTTCGCGCTCCTGCATCCGGACATCGAGATGGAAATCTTGTCGTCCGGTGAGCTGGCGAATCTGACCAACCGAGAGGCCGATGTCGCGATCCGCATTGTCACCGACCGCAAGACCCTGCCGCTCAATCTTCACGGCTTGAAGGGACCTGAGTTGTTCAGCGGCGTGTACATGTCTCGCGATCGACTAGCCGCGTTGCGGGTGGGCACGCCTCATCCCATCCGGTGGATCGTCATTGACAATCATGGAATTCCGGACTGGGCGCGCGAGGGAGAAGTCCACACGACGGGAGCTCCGTTCAGGACTCCGGACGCCGAGACGCAGATCATCGCGGCGCAGCAAGGGATCGGGATGACGAAACTCCCGTGCTTCGTCGGAGATACCGACCCCCTGCTGGTGAGGGTGCCGGGCACCAACCTGCCCATGCATGGGACACTCTGGCTTCTCACGCAGGGGGAGACACGCAAGACGAAGCGCGTGCGGCTCTTCACCGAGTTCGTATCCCGCAGGCTCGCAGCGTACGCGCCGCTTCTCGCGGGACTGTCCGTATCGCGCGACTGACGCGGCAGGTCGCCGGCGACGCTTGCAGTGGACACGTGCCTGCAAGCGGATACCCCAGCGTACAATTTGGGTACCTCCAAGGCATGCCGAGAGACATGCAGGGATAAAGATTTCTTTATATCCCATTGTCGTCTTGGCGGCGATCTGCTAGTCAAGCCGGCATTCCGCGCCCTTCGACGCGCCGTGTGGCGCAGGCGCATCTGAAGACAAATCACACCGGAGCACTGCCATGACAGGTAGCAAGGACTATGTGGTCGCCGACATTTCGCTTGCCGGCTGGGGCCGCAAGGAACTCGATATCGCCGAAACCGAAATGCCGGGCCTGATGGCCTGCCGCGAGGAATTCGGCAACAAGAAGCCGCTGAAGGGCGCGCGCATCACCGGCTCGCTGCACATGACCATCCAGACGGCGGTGCTGATCGAGACGCTGAAGGCGCTCGGCGCCGACATTCGCTGGGCTTCGTGCAACATCTTCTCGACGCAGGACCATGCCGCAGCGGCGATCGCCGAAGCCGGCATCCCGGTTTTCGCGGTCAAGGGTGAGAGCCTCGAAGAGTACTGGGACTACACCGACAAGATCTTCCAGTGGGCCGATGGCGGCCTCTCCAACATGATCCTCGACGATGGCGGCGACGCCACCATGTACATTCTGGTCGGCGCCCGCGCCGAAGCCGGCGAGGACGTGCTGTCCAACCCGCAGAGCGAGGAAGAGGAATACTTCGTCGCCCAGATCAAGAAGCGCCTGAAGGCTTCGCCCGGCTTCTTCACCAAGCAGAAGGAAGCGATCCGCGGCGTCACCGAAGAGACCACGACCGGCGTCAACCGTCTCTACCAGCTGCAGAAGAAGGGCCTGCTGCCCTTCCCGGCGATCAACGTCAACGACTCGGTCACCAAGTCGAAGTTCGACAACAAATATGGCTGCAAGGAATCGCTGGTCGACGGCATCCGTCGCGGCACCGACACGATGATGGCCGGCAAGGTCGCGGTCGTCTGCGGCTATGGCGACGTCGGCAAGGGTTCGTCGGCCTCGCTCAAGGGCGCCGGCGCCCGCGTCAAGGTCACCGAAGTCGATCCGATCTGCGCGCTGCAGGCGGCGATGGACGGCTTTGAAGTCGTCACGCTGGAAGATGCGGCTCCGACCGCCGACATCGTCATCACCACGACCGGCAACAAGGATGTCGTCACCCTCGACCACATGCGCTCGATGAAGGACATGGTGATCGTCGGCAATATCGGCCACTTCGACAATGAGATCCAGGTGGCGTCGCTGCGCAACCTGAAATGGACCAACGTCAAGCCGCAGGTCGACATGATTACCTTCCCGGACGGCAAGCGGATGATCCTGCTGTCCGAGGGACGCCTGCTCAACCTCGGCAACGCCACCGGCCATCCGAGCTTCGTGATGTCGGCCTCGTTCACCAACCAGGTGCTGGCGCAGATCGAGCTCTACTCGAAGCCCGGCCAGTACCAGAACCAGGTCTATGTGCTGCCCAAGCATCTCGACGAGAAGGTGGCGCGCCTGCATCTCGACAAGCTTGGCGCCCGCCTGACCGAACTGTCCGGCGAACAGGCCGCCTATATCGGCGTGACCCCGCAGGGTCCGTTCAAGCCGGAACACTACCGCTATTAAGCATAGCGCAAGTTACCACTAGATATTGAAGCCGGGCGATTGACATTTCGCCCGGCTTCTTTTTTGCGCTGAATGATTCTTCACGCCGATTCCAGCACGCGCTATTGTGGTGATTCGCGGGCCGGGGACGAGGGCCGGCGCACGCATCGAGGGTATGATCCCGAAAAGTGGGAACCGGTTTTCGGAAAAGATCATACTCTTCAAAAAAGAGTTAGATCAGGAGGGCGTTTCTACCAACGTCTTCCTGATTGGGCGGTCTTGCATTCAGGCGGCGAAGAGGACCAAGACATGCCGGGGGAAAACCCGCCTCGCGCGGGATGGGCCGTTTCCGGCGGCCACGACGATTCCGATATCACTGGCTCCGCCACGACAGGCGGCGGCCTAAGGAAGCGCGTCGGCGCCCGCGTCGCGGGCTTTCTCGCCACATCCACGCTTGCCGGTCCGCTCACCTCGTTTGCCGCGCATGCCGAGCCATCCATGGCGCAGAAGGCCGGGCTGTCGGTCAGCGCGGTGGAGGTCATCCAGCTCGCCATGTTCGTCGGCGTCATGGGCGCCGCTCTGGTCTCGGCCATTTTCCTGATCCGCGAACGAGCCCGCACCTCGGCCCAGAATGTCGAGCTCAGGGCCCGCGTCGCCGACGTCAACGCGGCGCTACAGCGTTCGGAAGCGCTGCTCAATTTGCGCGACCAGCGCATCATCGTCTGGGCTTCGGAGAACAAGAAGCCGGAGCTGATCGGAACCTTGCCGCTGGAAAGCGGGGCACCGGACGACCGCGCTGCGTTCCTCGCCTTCGGCCGCTGGCTGATGCCCCGCTCGGCGGCGGCACTGGAAAATGCCGTGGCGGCCTTGCGTGAAAAGGCCAAAGCCTTCGATCTGGTCATCGAATCGCAGGCCGGGGCGCCGCTCGAAGTGCACGGCCGCAAGAGCGCCGCGCATGTGCTGGTGCGCTTCGTCTCACTGTCGGAAACGCAGCGCAGCCAGGCCAGGCTGAAGATCGAGAACCAGCGGCTGGCCGCCGACTACGACACCATGATCGGCCTGCTTGACGCCTTGCCGATGCCGGCATGGCTGCGCGCCACCGACGGCCGGCTGAAATGGGTCAACCGCGCCTATGCCGGAGCGGTCGAGGCCACGAGTGCCGAAACCGCTGTGCGCGAAGCCAAGGAATTCCTTGGCGGCCAGGCGCGCGAACAGATCGCCGAACAACACAAGTCGCGCCCGGTCTTCGAACAGACGCTGTCGACGGTGATCGAGGGCGACCGCCGCGTCTTCGCCGTCACCGACTTCGCCGGCCCCGACGGTTCGGCGGGCCTTGCCTGCGACACCAGCGCCACCGAAACCATCCGCGGCGAATATGAGCGCACCGTGCGCAGCCATGCCGACACGCTCGACCAGCTCAACACGGCGGTGGCGATCTTCGACACCGACGAGAAGCTGCGCTTCTTCAACCAGGCATTCCAGAAACTGTGGGGGCTGGACTCCGGCTTCCTGCACAGCGCGCCGGACAATGCGCTGCTCCTTGACCGACTGCGCAGCGAAGGCAAGATCGCCGAGCAGCCGGAATGGCGGCGCTGGAAGGAAGGCTTGCTTGCCGCCTACCGCGCCGTGGAATCGCAGGAGCACTGGTGGCATCTGCCCGACGGCAAGACCATTCGCGTGGTCGCCAACCCGCAGCCCAAGGGCGGCGTCACCTGGGTGTTCGAGAACCTGACCGAGAAGATGGATCTGGAGAGCCGCTACCAGACCGCGGTGCGGGTTCAGGGCGAGACGCTCGACAATCTGGCCGAAGGCGTGGCGGTGTTCGGCCCCGACGGGCGGCTGCGCCTGTCCAACCCGGCCTTTGTCGCGCTGTGGGGACTGAGCCAGGATGTGGTCAAGCCCAACGTCCATGTCCAGGCGATCCGCGATCTCAGCGACCAGCGCGCCGTCGACAGCCCTTGGGGCGGGTTCGTCGCCGCCATTACCGGTTTCGACGACGAGCGCCGCGAGCGCCACGGCCAGACCGAACTGAAGAACGGCACCGTGCTCAGCTACGCCGTCATCCCGCTGCCCAACGGCCAGGTGATGATGACCTTCGTCGACGTCACCGACAGCGTCAATGTCGAGCGCGCGCTGAAGGACAAGAACGAGGCGCTGCAGAAATCCGACCAGCTGAAGAACGAGTTCGTGCAGCACGTTTCCTATGAGCTGCGTTCGCCGCTGACCAACATCATCGGCTTTACTGAGCTGTTGTCGCTGCCGGCGACCGGGCCGCTCAGCCCCAAGCAGCGCGAATATGTCGAGCATGTCGGCTCGTCGTCGTCAGTGCTGCTCACCATCGTCAACGACATACTCGACCTCGCCACCGTCGACGCCGGCATCATGCAGCTCGACATTTCGGAGGTGAGCGTCGAGCGTACCATCCAGGCGGCCGCCGAGCTGGTCGCCGACCGCCTGGAAGAGCATGCGATCAAGCTCAGGATAGACGCCGCGGCAGCGCCGACGAGTTTCCACGGCGACGAGACCCGGGTCCGCCAGATTCTCTACAATCTGCTGAGCAACGCCGCCAATTATGCGCCGGAGGCGAGCACGATCACGCTGGCCTGCCGGCATCTGGAGCAAGGCGTCGAATTCTCCGTTCATGATGACGGCCCCGGCATGCCGCCGGACCTGCTCGATTCAGTGTTCCGCCGCTTCGAGCCGCGCACCAATGGCGGGCGCCGGCGCGGCGCCGGGCTCGGCCTGTCGATCGTCAAGAGCTTTGTCGAACTGCATGGCGGCTCGGTGCGCATCGAGACCGGCAAGGACAAGGGCACGACCGTCATCTGTACCTTCCCCGATGCGCCGTCGGGCATCCGCGCCGCAGCCGAGTAGCGCGCTCGATGGCTGTTGTTGTGCTGGAGCGTTTTCTCGCCGACGAGGCTGCGACCGCAAGGCTCGGTGAAGACCTCGCCATGGCGCTGCGGCCGGGCGACGTGCTGGCGCTCAAGGGCGATCTCGGCGCCGGCAAATCGACGCTGGCGCGTGCGCTGATCCGGGCGCTGGCCGACGATGCCGGCCTGGACGTGCCGAGCCCGACCTTCACCTTGGTGCAAAGCTACGACACGCGCATTCCCGTTCATCATTTCGACCTCTATCGGCTGTCTTCGGCCGGCGAGATCGATGAGCTCGGTTTCGACGAAGCGCTGCTGCAAGGCGCTGCTTTGGTCGAATGGCCGGAGCGGGCCGAGGCCGCGCTGCCCAAGACGTCGATCTGGATCGAACTCATCCATCAGGGCGAAGGCCGATTGGCGAAATTGTCGGGCGAAGGTGCCGCATTCGACCGCGTGGCCCGATCTCTGGCGATGCGCGATTTCCTCGAAACGGCCGGCTGGGGCGACGCCGCGCGGCGCCATTTCGTCGGCGACGCCTCGGCGCGTTCCTACGAGATCGTCTCGCGCGCCGGTTTCGCGCCGCGCGTGCTGATGAACTCGCCACGGCTGGTGCTCGGACCACCGGTGCGCGACGGCAAACCCTATGCGGTGATCGCCCACACCGCGCAGTCGGTGACGGCCTTCGTCGCCATCGACAAGGCGCTGCTGGCGCAAGGCGTCAGCGTCCCCCAGATTCATGCTGACGATCTCGATCAGGGGTTTCTGCTACTTGAACATCTGGGCTCGGAAGGCTTTCTCGACGGCCAAGGCGAGCCGGTCGCGGAGCGCTATGCGGCAGCGGCCGAATTGTTGGCGATGATGCACAGCAAGACCTGGCCGCAGCGCATGGAGGCCGTGCCAGGCGTCTTCCACGACGTGCCGCCCTTCGATCGCGACGCCATGCTGATCGAAGCCGACCTTCTGGTCGACTGGTATGTGCCGATGGTGTCAGGCGGCCCGGCCAGCGAGGCTTTGCGCGCCGGCTATCACAAGGAATGGAGCGCGATTCTCGATCGGCTGGACGCCAGCGCATACACGCTGATGTTGCGCGACTTCCATTCGCCCAACATCATCTGGCGCGGCGATCGCACCGGCCACGACCGTCTCGGCATCGTCGATGTCCAGGACGCGCTGATCGGTCCGGCCGCCTATGACGTCGCGTCTCTGGCCATGGATGCCCGCGTCACCGTTTCGCCTGAGACCGAGCAGCGGACCGTCGATGCCTATGTCGCGGCGCGCCATGCCGCCGGCGGCTTTGACGAGGCGGCTTTCCGCGAGGCCTATGCGATCATGGCGGCACAGCGCAATTCGAAGATTCTCGGCATTTTCGTGCGGCTCGAAAAGCGCGACGGCAAGCCCTATTATCTGAAACACCTGCCGCGCATCCGCGACTATCTCAGGCGGGCGCTGGCGCATCCGGCGCTGGCCGGGTTGAAGGATTTTTATATGGCGCATGGCCTGCTGGAGGAACGCGCACCGTGACCCTGACCACCGCAATGGTGCTGGCGGCTGGTCTCGGCAAGCGCATGCGGCCGATCACCGACACCATGCCTAAGCCGCTGGTGAGGATCGCCGGCAAGACCTTGCTCGACTGGGGGCTGGACAGCCTGGCGGCGGCTGGCGTCGAGAAGGCCATCATCAACGTGCACTATCTGCCGGACCAGATCGTCGCTTATGTCGCCCACAGGCAGGTGCCGAAAATCGTCATTTCTGACGAGCGCGATGCGCTGCTGAATTCGGCCGGAGGCATCGTCAAGGCATTACCGCTGCTGGGTGCCGAACCTTTCTACATCATCAATGCCGACACGTTCTGGATCGACAGCGGACAGCCCAGCCTCGAGTGCCTTGCCCTTGCATGGGATGGCGCGAAAATGGATATTCTGCTGATGCTTACCGATCTCGACTCGGCGACCGGCCACAGTGTCGGCACGGATTTCCTGATGGCGCCGGATGGCGGCCTGCGGCGCTCGAAAGGCGACCCGGCAGGGCTGATCTATGCCGGGGCAGCGATCGTCAATCCCGCTATCTTCAGGGATGCGCCGACAGGGGCGCATTCCCTCAATGCGTATTTCGACAAGGCGATCGCTGAGGGACGCCTGTTCGGCATGCAGATGCGGGGACACTGGATCACTGTCGGCACGCCCGATGCCATTCCGCAGGCGGAAGCGGCGGTCGCCGCTGCCCTCGCAGGAGCGGTATGAGCGGCTCGCGCCGCGTTCTCTCGATCCCGCCCGGAGCGCCGTTCCTGCCGACTCTGGCCGAGGCCTTGCTGGCGGGACGGCTGGTGCCGGGCTTCCGTTTCGACGGCGACCCGCTGGCGCTGGCCGATGTCACTATCTATGTGCCGACGCGGCGTGCGGCGCGCGCGCTGCGCGGCGCCTTCGTCGACGCGCTTTCCGGACCGGGAGCGAGCCGCCGTTCGGCAATCCTGCCGGTCATCCGCCCGCTCGGCGAGTTCGACGAGGACGAGGCCGCCTTCGACGCCGGCACGCCGACCGAGCTTGAGATGGCGCCGCCGATCGCGGCCATCGAACGCCTGCTGCTGCTGGCGCCGCTGGTGCGGGCCTGGAAGCGCACCTTGCCCGCGCATGTGCTGGCTATGTTCGACGAAGAGATCGTCGTGCCGGCCTCCGCCGCCGATGCGATCTGGCTGGCGCGCGACCTCGCCCGGCTGATGGACGAGATCGAGACCGAAGGCACGGACTGGACCAGGCTTGCCGATCTAGTGACCGGCAATCTTGCCGGCTGGTGGCTGGTGACGCTCGACTTCCTGCGCATCGTCACCGACGCCTGGCCGCAATTGCTGGAGGAGCGCGACCGCTCCAATCCGGCCGCGCACCGCAATGCGCTGATCCGTCGCGAGGCGAAGCGGCTCGAACGCAATCCGCCGAAAGGCCCGGTGATTGCCGCCGGCTCGACCGGCTCTATTCCCGCCACGGCCGAACTGCTTGCCGCGGTCGCCGGCCTGCCCAACGGCGCCGTGGTGCTGCCCGGTCTCGATGGGATGTTGGACGAGGCGTCCTTTGCCGCCATTGCATCGCCCAGCGCGCGACCGGCACTGCTCGGCCATCCGCAATACGGCATGGCCAAGCTGATCGGCAAGATCGGCGTGCTGCGCGGCGATGTCGAGGAGGTGGTATCAGCCGAGCCGGCGCTGGCATTGCGCGCGGCTCTCGTCGGCGAAGCACTGCGGCCGGCTGAAACCACCGAATTGTGGGCCGAAACCCGTGTCACGTTCAAGGCTGGCGACATCGCCGAGGCCTTTGCCGATGTGACGCTGGTGGAAGCCGCCAGTGAACGCGACGAGGCGGTGGCGATTGCCATTGCGCTGAAGACCGCCGTCGAGCAGCAGGGACAACGGGCGGCCCTCGTCACCGGTGACCGTGCGCTGGCGCGTCGTGTCTCGGCCGAGCTGTTGCGCTTCGGGGTCGTCGCCGACGATTCCGGTGGCACGCCGCTCGCCAACACGCCGGCGGCCAGCCTGCTGCGGCTGACGTTGCAGGCCGTGTTCCGGCCCGGCGATCCGGTCGGCCTTTTGTCGCTGCTCAAGCATCCGCTGCTGGGCCTCGGGCTGGAGCGCACCGGCGTACGCCATGCTGCCGAGCTCATCGAGTTAGTGGCATTGCGTGGCGGCACCGGGCGCCCCGACATCGCCTCGCTGCCGGCGCTGTTCGAGGAACGTCTTGCCGGCCTGAGCAGCGACAAGCGCCAGCCCTTCTGGTTCTCGCGCCTGACCGTGCGCGGCATCGAGGACGCTCGCGACGTGCTGAGCCGGCTTGCGACGGCGCTGGCGCCGTTGACTGCCTTTCGCGTTGAAGACAACGCTGATCTCGTCGCGCTGACCAGAGCGAGCGTCGCCACGTTGGAAAATCTCGGCCGCACGGCGGGTGGCAGCCTCGCCGGACTCTACGCTGGCGATGCCGGCGAGAAACTCGCCGAGCTGCTGCGCGGCGTGGTCAGCGCTTCGGCATCATTCGACTTTGCTGCCGACGAATGGCCCGATGTGATGGACGCGCTGATTGCGCCGGAAACGGTCAAGCCGGGGCAAGGCACAGACCGCAACATCGCGATCTGGGGCGCGCTGGAAGCACGACTGCAGAATGTCGACACGCTGGTCATCGGCGGGCTGAACGAAGGCGTGTGGCCGCGCAAGCCGGAAAGCGACCGCTTTATGTCAAGGCTGATGAAGACCGGCATCGACCTCGAACCGCCGGAGCGGCGCATCGGCCTTGCCGCCCACGATTTCCAGATGGCGATGGGCGCGAACAAGGTGGTGCTGACGCGCTCCGCCCGCGCCGGCGACGCGCCGGCCGTGCCGTCGCGCTGGCTGCAGCGCATCCTCACCTTCATCGGCAAAGATCCCGCCACCGCCCTGCGCGGGCGCGGCGATGAATTGCTGGCCTGGGCGCGAACCCTCGATGCCGGCGAGCGGAAGCGTTTCGCGCCGCGGCCACAGCCGAAGCCGCCGCTCGGCGTGCGGCCCACCCACTTCTCGGTCACCGAGATCGAGACGCTGCGCCGCGACCCCTATGCGGTCTATGCCAGGCGCATTCTGGGCCTTCTGCCGCTCGAGCCGGTGATCCGCGATCCCGGTGCGGCCGAGCGCGGCACGCTGTTTCACGACATATTGCATCTGTTTTCGACAGAGGTTGCCGATCCGCGCGCGCCGGAAGCCCTGGAACGCCTTATCGCCGCCGGCCGGACATGCTTTGCCGATATAGCGCTTCCCGCCGATGTCGAGGCGGTGTGGTGGCCGCGTTTCGAAAAGCTTGCCGCCAACATCATCGAATGGGAGCGCGGCCGGGCTCCTGCCGTCGCAAGGCGGCATGCCGAGGAGCGCGCCGAAAAGACTGCTGTCGGCCGTACCGGCGTGACGCTGTCCGGCTATGCCGACCGCGTCGATCAGCTGGCCGGCGGCATGGCCGACATTCTCGACTACAAGACCGGCTCCTCGCCGTCCAAGGCGCAGGCACACACGCTGCTGGCGCCGCAGCTGGCGCTGGAAGGTGCGCTTCTGCGGCGCGGCGCCTTCAGGGGGCTTGGCGCGCGCGAACCCTCGCAGCTTGCCTTCGTGCGGCTAAAGCCGAATGGCGAGGTGTTCGAGGAATCCATCCTCGACTACAACCGCCAGCCGAGGACCGCCGAAGACCTTGCCGAAGAAGCCTGGGCGCGGCTGGAAAAGCTGCTCGTCCATTATGCCGATCCGACGACCGGTTATCTGTCGCGGGCGCTGCCGTTTCGTGAGGGCGAGAGCGACGGCGATTACGACCATCTGGCGCGCGTGCTGGAATGGTCTGCCGGCGGCGACAACGACGACGAGGCGGGGGAGGCATGAGGAAGGCCTATCCCATCCCCACCGAAACGGCCGCCAGCCAGGCGCGTGCCTCCGACCCGAAGAACTCGGCATGGGTGTCGGCCAATGCCGGCTCCGGCAAAACGCATGTGCTGGCCCAGCGCGTCATCCGGCTGCTGCTCAATGGCACCGATCCGTCGAAGATTCTGTGCCTGACCTATACGCGGGCCGCCGCCGCCAACATGTCTAACCGCGTCTTCTCGACCCTGTCGGATTGGACGGCGCTTGGCGATACGGAACTGGCGGCTCGCATCACCGCGCTAGACGATCGCCGGCCCGACCGCGACACGATGCGCCGGGCGCGCCGGCTGTTTGCCGAAGCGCTGGAGACCCCGGGCGGGCTGAAGATCCAGACCATCCACGCCTTTTGCGAATCGGTGCTGCACCAGTTCCCGCTGGAAGCCAACATCCCGGCACATTTCGAATTGCTCGACCCGCAGATGGAGGCTTCGCTGTTCGCCGCCGCGCGCCGCGACATGATTTCGGGGACGTCTGCCGGCGACGCCGGACTGGCCGAGGCCTTTGCCACCGTGCTGGAGCGCGGCGGCGAACACGGGCTCGACGCGCTGCTCTCCGAAATCGTGCGCAAGCGCGACGGCCTGCGCGGCTTCATCGATGCGGTCCGGCGCGCCGGCGCCGGCTTCCAACCCTTGTTCGATGAGTTTCATTTCCGCCCCGGGCAAAGCGCCGAGGACATAGCGGCGTCAGTCTGGCCGCTGCCCGGTTTCCCGCCGGATTTCCTTGCCGCGTTCGCGAATGCCGTCGAAGCGACCGACGCCCGCGTCCTGATCAACAACCTTCTGCCCTATGCCCGCGTGGCCTTCGCCGACCAGGATCCGATCCGCCGGTTGCAGATGCTAAGCAAAGCTTTCCTCAAGGCAGACGGCGACCCTTACGAGCCGGCAAAGCTGTTCAAGAAGGCGCTGCTCGACCGGCTGCCCGATCTCCCCGACCGCTACCAGGTGGCGGTCAAGGCGATCGTCGAGGTTTCCGACCGGCTGGCGCTGTTCCGGATGCTGGAAGGTACGGCTGCGGCGCTGACCATCGCCGACTGGCTGATTGTGCGCTACGAACGCCTGAAGCGTGGCCGCAGCTTCCTCGACTTCAACGATCTCATCACCCGCACCGTCAACCTTCTGGCGCGGCCCGATGCCGGCCCCTGGGTGCAGTACAAGCTCGACCAGGGCATCGACCACATCCTGCTCGACGAGGCGCAGGACACCAGCCCCGACCAGTGGGAGGTGGTGAAGCGCCTGTCGGAAGAGTTCTTCGTCGGCCACGGCCAGCGCGGCAGCGCCAATCGCACCATGTTTGCCGTCGGCGACGAGAAGCAATCGATCTACTCCTTCCAGGGGGCAGCGCCCGATTCCTTTGCCGACAGCCGGCTTTTGTTTGCCGGGCGCGTGCGTGATGCCGAGGCTTCTTTCGCCGACCTGAAACTGACCTGGTCGTTCCGCTCGACCGACGACGTGCTGGCCGCCGTCGATCGCGTTTTTGCCGAGCCGGGCGTGCGGCGTGGCATCAGCCATGATCCGGATCCGCTCGACCACAAGGCGATCCGCAACGATGCCCCGGGCTATGTCGAGGTCTGGCCGTCGCTCGGCGCCGATGCGGTCGAGGAGCCCGACGACTGGACGCTGCCGGTCAACCATGCCAGCGCGCCGGCAGTGCGGGTCGCCGAGCATGTCGCGGCGACGATCCAGGCCTGGCTCAAGAACCGCGAGGTCATCGAGGGCAAGGGGCGCACGCTGAAAGCCGGCGACATCCTTGTGCTGGTGCGCAAGCGCGACCGCTTCGTCCATGCGCTGTCGCGCGCGCTGAAGGACCGCGATATCCCGGTCGCCGGCGCCGACCGGCTGAGCCTGCCCGGCCACATCGCGGTGAAGGATCTGATCGCGCTCGGGCATTTCCTCATCCAGCCGCAGGACGATCTGTCGCTCGCCGCCGTGCTGCGCAGCCCGATCTTCGACGTGTCGGAAGAGACGCTTTTTGCGCTTGGTGCGGGAAGGCCGGCCTCGCTGATAGCGTCACTGCGCCTTCATGCCGGCGAGAGCGAAGCGCTGACCAATGTCGTCGCCCGCCTCGATGGCTGGGCCAACGAGGCGGCGTTCCGTCCTGTCTTCGAATTCTACGCCGGGGTGCTGGCGCGCGACGGCCTGCGCAAGAAGATGATTGCCCGGCTCGGGCCGGAGGCCGGCGATATCCTTGACGAATTCCTGAGTTTTTGCCTGGCCGAGGAACGCACCGGGCTGCCGGGGCTGGAGGCCTTCCTGGCGACGCTGGAAAACACCGGTCCCGAAATCAAGCGTGAGATGGACCAGACGCGCGACGAGGTCCGCGTCATGACGGTCCACGCCGCCAAGGGCCTGGAGGCGCCTGTCGTCTTCCTGGTCGATGGCGGCTCGGCGCCGTTCAGCGACCAACATCTGCCACGGCTGATGCCGTTCGACGGTTCGGGGCGCAGCTTTGACGGCAAAGGTTATCTCTGGCGCTCGGCAAGCGATGTCGCCAACGGTTTCTCCCGGGCGGCCTCGGAGCGGGCGCGGGAACTCGCCGACGACGAATACCGCCGCCTGCTCTATGTCGGTATGACGCGCGCCGAGGACCGGCTGATTGTCTGCGGCTATCACGGCAAGCGTTCGCCCAGCACCGGCACGTGGCATTCGATCGTCAGCCGCGCGCTGCTAGGTGCGCCCGAAAGCACGGAACGCCCCCACCCCGCCAGCGGTGAGCCGGTGCATCGCTTTATCATGACCAAGCTGCCACCGGTGGCACTGGCAGCCGCCGACGAGGCGCGGCTGCCGCAACCGCTTCTGCCATTTTTGCCGGCAAACCTGTACCGGGCCTTGCCGCCTTACGACGAGCTGCCGCGTCCTCTGTCGCCCTCGGGCGCTTCGGCGCTGATCGACGAGGGCAAGGAGGCGGTCGTCGATACGCGCTCGCCGGTGTTGGACGATGAAGCGGAGCCTGGCTTTGCGGTGATGCGCGGGCTGGCGCTGCATAAATTGCTGCAGATGCTGCCTAGCTTCCCAGAAAGCGATAGGGAAGGCGCGGCCAGGCAATATCTCAGCCGCACCGGCGCCGACTGGACCGAAGCCGAGCGCGACAAGGCGCTGGCCTCTGTGATGGCGATCCTCGGGGATGCGCGTTTTGCCGATCTGTTTTCGTCCAGTTCTCGCGCGGAGGTCGCGGTTATGGGCAGCCTCCAGGTGAAGGGCAAACTGCGCTCGATCTCCGGCAAGATCGACCGGCTAGCGGTGACGCCGCAAAAAGTGTCGATCGTCGACTACAAGACCAACCGGCCGGCGCCGGCCTCGCTGGCGCAGGTGCAGCCGGCCTATATCCTGCAGCTGGCGCTCTACCGGGCATTGCTCAGGCCGCTTTATCCCGGCCGCTCGGTGACTGCGGCGCTGTTGTTTACCGAGGCGCCGAGGCTGATCGAACTGCCGGCTGAGGCGATGGACGATGCCCTTGCCCGACTCACGGGAGCGTGACACAAGTTCTGCTTGAAGAAGGGCTGCTCAACCACCACATTTGGTGCGAGATAAATTTCGAAAGGATTTTCGCATGGCCACCGTCAAGGTCGACAAGAGCAATTTCCAGGCCGATGTGCTCAACGCCTCGCAGCCTGTCGTGGTGGATTTCTGGGCGGAATGGTGCGGCCCGTGCAAGATGATCGGTCCGTCGCTGGAAGAGATCGCCAACGAGCTCGGTGACAAGATCAAGATCGCCAAGCTGAACATCGACGAGAACCCCGAGCTTGCCGCGCAGTTCGGCGTGCGCTCGATCCCGACGCTGATGATCTTCAAGGGCGGCGAAGTGGCCGACATGAAGGTCGGCGCCGCCCCGAAGACCGCGCTGTCGCACTGGATCAACGGCAGCCTCGCCTGAGCTTTTTTGGGCAATCCCGGACAGAAAACCGCTTCACACTTTTCTTGGAATTGCCCTAGCAGAACTCCCGATATCGAAGCCCGGCCCTCGCGCCGGGCTTTTTCTTTGGCGTCATCGCCCGACCTCTCTGGCCCTCGCGCCGGCGCACTCCATGTCATCTGCTTGTTGCAGGACAGGAGAGACAAATGACCGGATCCGCCAAGGCCACCGTCTTCATCGACAATGAGCGCGTCATCGTCACCGAATACCGCTTCCAGCCCGGCGACAACACCGGCTGGCACCGGCATGGCCATGACTACGTCGTGGTGCCGCTGATGGACGGCAAGGTGAAGCTGGTGACCAAGGATGGCGAGAGCTTCGCCGAGATGAAGAAGGGCGCGCCGTATTTCCGCAAGGAGGGCGTCGAGCACGACGTCATCAGCGCCAATGACGGTGAATACGCCTTCATCGAGATTGAGCTGAAATAGACCCCCGCCAATTACCAGTCGGCGATCCGATCCCCGCCGGTGAATTGCGCGCTTTTTTCGGTGTATTCGAACAGCTCGATCTTCACCCCGTTGGGATCGCGGATCCAGGCCTGAAACGTGTCGTCGCAGGCGTGTTTCTTGGCCGTGACGTCGACGCCTTTCGATTTAATGTGCGCTATTGCGACGTCGATGTTTTCCACCTCAAGGCAGAAATGGTTGATCTGGTTCTGTTCGCTGTATTCAGTGGCGTCCTTCTGGAACACCTCGACATGGCTGCGGCCGCCGCAATTGAGGTAGAAGCCGAACACCTTGCCGTCGCGCAGGAAGTTGAACTGCGTGTCGAGGCCGAGCACGTCGCGGTAGAAGGCCCGCGTCGCTTCCAGGTCGTGCGCGAAGATGCAGACATGGGCGAGCTGCTTCACCTTGATCATCACTGGCTCCTCGGGAAAAGTCCGGCTTCAGGTCGGCGGCGTGCCGTTTTCGGCCAGCACCGCGCCGGCGAGATACAGTGAACCGCCTATCAGGATGCGCGGCGCCGGCCCATCCCAGGTGTCGCGCAGCAGCATCAGCGCGCTGGCGACGGAGCTGACCGGCTCGGCGGTGAGACCGGCTTCCGTCGCGCGGACCGCCAACTCGTCATTGGGCACGCCGGCATCGCTGAGGCTGACCGGCACCGTGTAGACGTGGCGGACCAGACCCTTGAAGGCGTGAAAATAGCCGCTCTGGTCCTTGGTGTTGATCATGCCGGCAATCAGGAACAGCGGCCGCGGGTTCTTTTCCTCCTGCTCGGCCAGCGCCTCGGCAATGACCATGCCCGCGCCCGGATTGTGGCCGCCGTCGAGCCAGATGTCGGCGCCCGCGGGCGCCAACTCCGCCAGTCTGCCCTGCGCCAGCTTCTGCATGCGGCCCGGCCAGGCGACTTTGGCCATAGCCTTCTCCGTGGCGCGGTGGCTGATCTCGAAGCCGGCGGCCTTGACCGCAGCAATCGCTGCCGCCGCATTGGCGAACTGGTGGCGCCCGGGCAGCCGCGGCGGTGGCAGGTCCATCAGGCCGTCCTCGTCCTGGTAGACCATGCGGCCGTTTTCCTCGAAAGCGAGGAAATCCTGGCCGTAGACGAAGGTCGGGCAATCCAGCCGCTCGGCGGTTTCGATCAGCACCTGCAGCGCCGTCTCGCTCTCCTGCGCGCCGATCACCACCGGGCAGCCGCGCTTCATGATGCCGGCTTTTTCGGCGGCGATCAGTTCGACGCGGTCGCCGAGATAGGCTTCGTGGTCCATCGACACCGGCATGATCACAGACACGGCCGGCCGGGCGACGACATTGGTGGCGTCGAAGCGGCCGCCAAGGCCGACCTCGATGATGGCCGCAGCGGCCGGGTGCTCGGAAAACAGGATGAAGGTGACGGCGGTGAGTATCTCGAAGACGGTGATCTTCTGGCCCTCATTGGCCCGGGCGACGCGGGCAATGGCTTCGGCGAAGGTCTCGTCATCGACCAGCTTGCCGCCGCCTTCGGCCGCCAGCCGGTAGCGCTCGGCCCAGTTCACCAGATGCGGCGAAGTGTGGACATGGACGAGATGGCCGCCGGCTTCGAGCAGCGCGCGCGAAAAGGCCGCGCACGAACCCTTGCCGTTGGTTCCGGCGATGTGGATGACCGGCGGCAGCCGGTCCTGCGGATTGCCGAGGCGTTCGAGCAGCCTGGTGATGCGGTCGAGCGAAAGGTCGAAGCCTTTAGGATGGAGCGCCATCAGGGCTTCGATTTCGCGGTCGGCGGCAAGTGTGGTCATGGGGGAATCCTAGCGCATGACCCCGAAAACACGAATCGGTTTTCGGAAAGGATCATGCGCAAATAAGATACTGCGCGAAACATCGCGCGCAATCGCTGATAGGCGGCCAGGAATGTCGGGTCAGACCTGCGGCCGGGCTTCCGTCGGGATGACCGCCGGCGGCAGGATTTCCGGCTCCAGCGGCTTCTGATCGGGAACCTTGAGCAGCATCTTCAACAGCCGCGCAATCGTCCCGCGTAGTTCCAGCCGCGACACCACCATGTCGACCATGCCGTGCTCCATCAGATATTCGGAGCGCTGGAACCCGTCCGGCAGTTTTTCCCGGATGGTCTGCTCGATGACGCGCGGGCCGGCAAAACCGATCAGCGCGCCGGGCTCGGCGATGTGGACATCGCCCAGCATGGCGTAGGAGGCGGTGACGCCGCCAGTGGTCGGGTTGGTCAAGACGACGATGTAGGGCAGGCCGGCTTCCTTCAGCCGATCGAGGCCGACCGTGGTGCGCGGCAATTGCATGAGGGACAGGATGCCTTCCTGCATGCGGGCGCCACCGGAGGCGGCGAACAGGATCAACGGCCGCTTGCGCTGCAAGGCGACTTCGAAAGCATGCACGATGGCGTCACCGGCAGCCATGCCAAGCGAGCCGCCCATGAAGGCGAAATCCTGCACCGTCACCACCACCGGCAGGCCTTCGACCGTGCCCAGCGCGTTGACGATGGCGTCTTCCAGACCGGTCTTGGCCTTGGCGTCCTTCAGCCGGTCGGTGTAGCGCTTCTCGTCGCGGAACTTGAGCGGGTCCTGCATGACCTTGGGGTTCTCAAGTTGCTCGTATTTGCCGTCGTCGAAGAAGAATTTCAGCCGCTCCTTGGCCGAAATCTTCATGTGATGGCCCGATGACGGGATGACGAACTGGTTGGATTCCAGGTCCTTGTGGAACACCATCTCGCCGGTCTCGGGATCCTTGATCCAGAGATTCTCCGGCATGTCGGTGCGCCGGCCGAGCATCGAATTGATCCGCGGGCGAACGTAATTGGTGATCCAGTTCATCGCTTCGGCTCCTGTCCTGACGAAGAGTTGGCTACAGAGGTAAGACGACTATTCGGCAGCAGCAAGGCGGGCCGAACGCACGCCTTGCGACAGGCCGCTGACCAAAGTGGCGACGGCCTCGGCCGGGTCGGCGGTCTTTTCGCCCTTCGGCCCCAGCACGTTGGCGACCGCATTGACGATGGCGGTACCGACGACGACGCCGTCGGCATTGGCGCCGATGATGCGCGCCTGCTCGGCGGTCTTGACGCCGAAACCGACACAGACCGGCAGGTCGGTATGGCCCTTGATGCGCTTGACCGCGGCGGCAACCTTGCCGGTGTCGGCCAGAGCCGAGCCGGTGATGCCAGTCATCGAGACGTAATAGACGAAACCCGATGTGTTCTGCAGCACTTTGGGCAGGCGCTTGTCGTCGGTGGTCGGCGTCGCCAGGCGGATGAAGTTGATGCCGGCCTTCAGCGCTGGGATGCAGAGTTCCTCGTCCATTTCCGGCGGCAGGTCGACGACGATCAGCCCATCGATGCCGCTGGCGATCGCGTCCTTGAGGAAACGATCGACGCCGTAGATGTAGATCGGGTTGTAGTAGCCCATCAGCACGATCGGCGTTTCGTTGTCGCCAGCGCGGAAGTCGGCCGCCATCTTCAGCGTCTTGACCAGCGTCTGGCCGCCTTTCAGCGCCCGCAGGCCTGCCGCCTGAATTGCCGGGCCATCGGCCATCGGATCGGAAAACGGCATACCCATTTCGATAATGTCAGCGCCCGCCTTGGGCAGCGCCTTCATGATCGACAAAGCGGTGTCATAGTCCGGGTCGCCGCTCATGAAATAGGTGACGAGCGCCGGGCGGCCCTCGGCTTTCAGTTTTGCCATACGGCGGTCGATGCGGGTCGTCATGATCAGATCTCCATGCCCAGCATCGAGGCGACCGTGTGCACGTCCTTGTCGCCACGTCCAGACAGGTTGACGATGACGATCTGGTCCTTGTCCATCGCGGGCACGATCTTCACTGCGTGCGCAATGGCGTGCGCGGATTCCAGCGCCGGGATGATGCCTTCGACGCGCGTCGTCAGCTTGAAGGCCTCCAGCGCCTCGTCGTCGAGGATCGGCACATATTCGACGCGGCCGGAATCGCGCAGCCAGGAATGCTCGGGGCCGACGCCGGGATAATCGAGCCCGGCCGAGATCGAATGGCCGTCCATGATCTGGCCGTCGGCATTCTGCAAGAGATAGGTGCGGTTGCCATGCAGCACGCCGGGCGCGCCGGCGTTCATCGAGGCGCAATGCTCGATGCCGTCGAGGCCACGGCCGCCGGCTTCGATGCCGATGATCCGGACCTCCTTGTCGTCGAGGAAGGGATGGAACAGGCCGATGGCGTTCGACCCGCCGCCGACGGCGGCGATGATGGTGTCAGGCAGCCGGCCTTCCTGCTCGAGAATCTGGGCGCGTGCCTCGGTGCCGATGACCGACTGGAAGTCGCGCACCAGTTCCGGATAGGGATGCGGGCCGGCGGCGGTGCCGATGAGATAATAGGTGTCCTCGACATTGGTGACCCAGTCGCGCAACGCCTCGTTCATGGCGTCCTTCAGCGTGCCGTGGCCGGCGGTGACCGGCCGCACTTCGGCGCCGAGCAGCTTCATGCGGAAGACGTTGGGGCTTTGGCGCGCGACGTCGGTGGCGCCCATATAGACGACACAAGGGAACCCGAAGCGCGCCGCAACCGTGGCTGCCGCCACGCCGTGCTGGCCGGCGCCCGTCTCGGCAATGATGCGCTTCTTGCCCATGCGCTTGGCCAGCAGGATCTGGCCGAGGCAATTGTTGATCTTGTGCGAACCGGTGTGGTTCAGATCCTCGCGCTTGAAATAGACTTTCGCGCCGCCCCCGAGGCCCTTCGCCGAGGAAACCTCACGAAGATGCTTGGTCAGCCCCTCGGCGAAATAGAGTTTTGAGGGTCGGCCGGCATAGTGGGTCGACAGGTCGGTCAGTTCGGCCTTGAAGTCCGGGTCGTTCTTGACCTCGTTCCAGTGCCGTTCGAGGTCGAGGATCAGCGGCATCAGCGTCTCGGCGACGAAGCGGCCGCCAAAAATGCCGAACATGCCCTGCTCGTCGGGTCCGGTGCGGAAGGAATTGGGTGTCGCCGGCTGGTCCATCGCCGATCTCCTGGTTCGAAAGAATTGTTCAGGCGGCGCGGTCGTCGCGCGCGGCCCTGACGGCCCGGAAAAACTGCTCGATCAGCGCCGGATCCTTGACACCCGGAGCGCTTTCCACGCCCGACGAAATGTCTATTGCGGGCGGATTGGCTGATCTCAGGGCGTCGCCGATATTGGCGGCGTTGAGCCCACCGGAAAGCATGTAATCGAGCCCGGCGTCAAGGCCGGCCAGAATGCGCCAGTCGAAGGCGACGCCATTGCCGCCCGGCAGTTGCGAGCCTTTCGGCGGCTTGGCGTCGAACATGAACCGATCGGCAATGCCGACAAAAGGCTTTATCCGCTCTAGATCGGCGGCCTCGCTGACGGAGAACACCTTCGTCACCGGCAGGCCGTAGCGGGCTTTCACTTCGGCCACCCGCTCGGGGGTTTCCGAACCGTGCAACTGCAGCATATCGGGGTGCATTTTGGCGACGATCTCGTCCAGGACGGCGTCATCGGCATCGACCGTTACGGCAACCGCCCTGGCCTTGCCGATTGCCGCCTGGCGCAGGCGGCCGGCTTCCGCCGGCTCGACATAGCGCGGGCTCCTGGCAAAGAAGATAAACCCGACATGGCTGGCGCCGCCGGCCAATGCCGCAGCCATTGCCTCATCGGACTTCAACCCGCAGATCTTGATATCGAGCGCCATGGCGCGGGGATTGGCACGAAAAGCCACAAGAGTCGAGAAAAAGCATGCTGTTTGCCACCTGGGCGGAACGCGCTACCTTCTTCTGAAGCAATGCAGGCGGGAGCAAGATCATGGCAGACGAAACCGTCACCCAACTCAAGCAGAAGATGGCGCAGGCGCGCGAGGTGATCGCGCATCTGATGGACAAGGCGGCCTTCAACGGGGCGGAGGCGCACCGGGCGCTGGATTATTTCGGCAGCGATGAATTCGAGCAGAATTTCCTGCCATGGCCGCGCCACGGCGATGAAGGGCTGCGGCCGGAGGAGCTCAATGCGGCGAATGATGATTGAGCGGAAGCCCCTTGGCGGCGCCACCCCCAAACGCTTGCGCTAGCGGACTAATCGAAAACAATCGCCTGCAGCGCGCCGCCGTTGCGCTTCAACCAGTCCTTGCAGCGGTCGGTGTCGGGGCAGAGCTGCTCGCACAGTTTCCAGAATTTCGGGCCGTGGTTCATCTCCTTGAGATGCGCCACCTCATGCGCGACGAGGTAGTTTATGACAGGCGTCGGCGCCATCATGATGCGCCAGGAGAAGGACAGGTTGCCGTCGGAGGTGCAGGAGCCCCAGCGGCTCGACGTGTCCTTGAAGCGGATCGCCTTGGCGCGCTTGCCGACCGCTTCGGTGTGCTTGACCACCAGCTTCTCGATCTCCTTCTTGGCTTCGCGCCTGAGGAAATCGGCGATGCGGCGCGGCAAATGTATGCGCTCGCCATGCACGATCAGCAGCGGGCCGCGCTCGTCGCGCGAGACGGTGACGGTGCCGCGTTTCGCCGGTTCATGGACAATACGATGCGCCACGCCGCGGATCGGGATCTTGATGCCGGGCCGCACTTGCGGCCGTGTCGGCACCTTGGCCAGCCGCTGCTCCAGCCAGTCCTGATGGCGGTGCAGGAACTTTTCCACCTCGCCGCGGCGCAGACCCGGCGGCACGGTGATGCGCAGGCCCTGGCCGCCGGAATCGATGCGCAGCGTCAGCCGCCGGGCCCGGCCGCTCTCGACGATCTTGAGCGGCAGCGTGCGGCCGGCAACGACATGCTCTCGCTCTTCGACAGGCGAGGGCTTTGGTTTGGTCAGGTTGCGAAAGAAGCCGAAGGACATGGCTGAACGATACGCGATTCGAGGAAAACGACCAGTAGAGCGAACGCGAAAAGAGAACAAAAAAGAAACGGCGCCGCTCGCGCGACGCCGTCTTTCATGCCGAGACCTGTCGCAGGATCTCAGTCGTCAAGCAGGTTCGGGCCCTTGCGCTTGGGGGTCGCGGGCTTGCCCGCTTCGGTCGAGCCCGAGGTCGTCGGTGCGGTCGACTTGTTGCGGTTGGCCATGAAGCGGTCGAACTCGTCCTGGTCCTTGGCGCGGCGCAATTCGCGGGCATAGTCGTCGAACTCGCTCAGCATCTCGTCGAGCTTGCGGCGCTCTTCGGCGAGGCGCTCGAGTTCCTTCTCGCGCCAGTCGTCGAAAGCGACGTTGCCGGTGCGAGCCGAACCATGGCCCCAGCGTGCGGCCTTGTCGGAACCACGGCGGCAGCCGGCGAAGATGCCGTCGGTGGCGCGGTTGACGTCGCGCTTGAAGCCGTCAAGCCGGTCGCCCCAGATGATGTAGGCGAGCATGGCGAAGCCAAGCGGCCAGAACACCATGAAGCCGATCACCATCAACGCGATGGTCGCCGGCGTCCAGCCCGGGCGGATCAATGCGGATGTGTTCATTTTCTCCCATTCCTTCGGTTGGAGACAGCCAAACCCGGCTGCGTTGAATCGAGATGGGAAGACGAAAACGGCGATTCAAGACAATGTCGGCCAAAACCGGACAAGGGTCTGAAATGATTATCGCTTTTTGAGCGCTTCGAGGAAAAGCACGACCAGCCCGGCGACCAGCCCCCAGAAGGCGGCGCCGACACCGAACAAGGTCAGCCCTGAAGCGGTGACCACGAAGGTGACCGTGGCGGCCATGCGCTGGTCCTCGTCCTTGAGCGCGATCGACAGCGCGTTGGCGAGCGACCCCATCAGCGCCAGGCCAGCCACCAGCACGATCAGGCTCTGCGGCAGCACCGCGAAGATAGCTACCAGCGAGGCGCCGAAAAGCGCGAAGACGAGGTAGGCGAGCGCATAGAAGGGGCCGGTCTTCCAGCGCTCGGCGGGGTCGGGATGCACGTCCGGCCCGGTGCAGATCGCCGCCGAAATCGCCGCCAGATTGGTGGTCGAGCCGCCAAACGGCGCCGACAGCAGTGAGAACAGGCCGGTGACGCCGATCAGCGGGCCGGGCTCGGGGTGATAGCCGGCGGCGCGCAGCACGGCCAGTCCCGACAGGTTTTGCGAGGCCATGGTGACGAGGTAGAGCGGCAGCGCCAGGCCGATAATGGCGGCGGCGCTGAAATGCGGCGCAATCAGCGTCAGCGTCGACAGTTCCGGCGCCGGCAGGCCGCCGACACGGCCGGTGAGGAAGGCGGCAGTGCCGCCGCCGATCAGCACCGCCAGCACCGACAGCGCCGGGTTGAACAGGCGAATGACGAAGAAGGCCGCGATCAGCGGCAGGATCAGCCAGGGGTCGATGGGAATGGTCTTGACCGCATTGAGGGCGAAGGTGACGACAATGCCGGCCAGCATGCCGGACGCCACCGAGGCCGGTATTTTGGCGATTAGCTGGGTCAGCGGCTTGAACAGGCCGGTGGCGATCAACAGGATGCCAGTGACGATGAAGGCGCCGACGGCATCGGCCATGGTAAAGCCGCTCGATGCCGCCATCAGCGCCAGGCCCGGTGTCGACCAGGCGGTGATGATCGGCATTTTCGTGCGCCAGGACAGCCACAGGCACTCGATGGCCATCGCCAGGCACAGCGCCGTCACCCAGCTCGCTGTCTCGGCCTGGGTGGCGCCAACCGCCTTGGCAGCGGCAATGACGACGGCCAGCGTGCCGCCGAAGCCGACGATTGCCGCGACAAAGGCGGATATCGGGATGGAAATGCGCATTCTTGCCTAACCTGCCCGCACGACCATGTCGCCCACGGCTCTCAGCAGCATGTCGAGGTCCTGCGGCCGCGACAGGCGGTGATCACCATCGGGGATGAGCGACAGCGTGACGTCGTCAGCCGGCAGCAGGGAGACCAGCTTCAGCGCGTGGCTTGCCGGCACATCGGCATCGGCCAGGCCTTGCAGGATGTGGACCGGACAATGGGTGTCGATCGGCCCGGTCATCACCCTGTTGTTGCGGCCGTCCTCGATCAGCGCGCTTGTGTAGATGTAAGGCTCGGCGGAGTAGTCCGACGGCTCCTCGAAAAAGCCCTTCTTCTTGAGATCGCGCTTTTGCGCTGCGGTCAGCGCCGGCTCGACCAGTTCGTTGGTGAAATCCGGCGCCGGGGCGAGCAGTACCAGGCCGACGACACCGGTGTCGCCAGCCTTGCGCAATTCCTGCACCATGCGCAGCGCAATCCAGGCGCCCATCGATGAGCCGACCAGCACCTGCTTGCCCTTGGTGAAGCGCCGGAAGACGGCGAGGCTCTCGCCAAGCCATTTCGAGATGGTGCCGTCGGCAAAGGCGCCGCCGGATTCACCATGACCGGAATAGTCATGACGCAGGAAAGCTCGCCCTTCGCGGGCTGCCCAATCAGACAGCGTCTCGGCCTTCGTACCAAGCATGTCGGATTTATAGCCGCCGAGCCAGACGATGCCTGGCGTCGTGCCCGCCTCATGGCGCACCGCGATGCTGATTCCCTGGACATCCAGAAGGGTTAGGATGGTCGCGGTCATGGCTGTCGGCCAATCCTGGTTGTGGGGCCTGATTTTCCTCGCCGGTCTTTTGGCACAGGCAAAGGCGAGGCGGAAAGTGCCCGCCTGATCCTTTGTTTGGTGCAGACCAGCGTTCAGGGTGATTTTCTGTCAGCGCTATGCTATTGACTCCGCCCGCGCGCTCACCACATTGGCGCGTCCTGAATATTTCTAGATTTGAAACCCTGAACGAAACGGCCAAGGAGACCACGACCATTCGCAGACCTTTCAAAGCAGCGGCGCCCACCAAGGATGGCCCGCGCTCCAACCGTGATATCCGGGTTCCCCGGGTCCAGCTTATCGACGCCGAAGGCCAGAACCGAGGCGATGTCTCCATCAACGACGCATTGCTGCTCGCCGAAGAGGCCGGGCTCGATCTGGTCGAGATATCGCCCAACGCGGTGCCACCCGTCGTAAAAATCCTCGATCTCGGCAAATTGAAATACGCCAACCAGAAGAAGGCGGCCGAGGCGCGCAAGAACCAGAAGGTCATCGAGATCAAGGAGATCAAGATGCGCCCGAACATCGACAGCCATGACTACGAGACCAAGATGAAGGCCGTGCGGCGCTTCTTCGAGGAAGGCGACAAGGTCAAGCTGACGCTGCGCTTCCGCGGCCGCGAAATGGCGCATATGGAACTCGGCATGCAGCTCCTGAACAAGGTGCGCGAGGAAGTGTCGACCATCGCCAAGGTCGAGGCGGAGCCGAAGCTCGAAGGCCGCCAGATGATGATGGTGCTGGCGCCGCGTTAGATCACGTTCGGTTGAGGCGTGATCTAGCGCTCTAAATCGGCCTGAATCATAGCTCACGGCGTCCCGGCGATCGGCGGGGCGCCTGCTTTGTTGGCAGACGCCGCGATCGCCGGCAAAGCTTTTCCACGATCGGATTCCCGACATGGCCAATGAAATCAAGCCTGCGCCCGTCAAGGAGCTGGGCGGCTACCAGCACATGCGCAGGATGGTGCTTGCCGTGCTGGTGGTGGTGCTGTTTGCCGCCCTGCTCTTCGGCCAGTCGACATTTCCGCCGGAGACCCCGGTGCACGAGACGATCGAGATGTTCGGCGTGCTGTTGATCTTCCTCGGCATTGTCGGCCGCTTGTGGTCGACGCTTTATATTGGCGGCCGAAAATCCTCGGAAGTGGTCACCGGCGGGCCTTATTCGATTACCCGCAACCCGCTCTATGTGTTTTCGACCATTGCCGCCGCCGGCGTCGGGGCGCAGATCGGCTCGTTCTCCGGCATCATCCTGTTTGCGCTTCTGTGCGCCGGCGCCTTCCACATCGTCATCCTGCGCGAAGAGAAATACCTCAAGCAAGTGCTCGGCGCCCCTTACCAGGCCTATCTGGAGCGGGTGCCGCGCTTCTTTCCCAAACTGTCGCTCTACCAGGAAGGCGATACCGGCAGTTTCAAGCCAAGGCTTTTGTTGACCACCTTGCTCGACGGGCTGGTGTTCCTGGTGGCGCTGCCGGTGTTCGAGACCATCGACGGCGCCCAGCAGTCGGGTATTCTCCCGGTCTTGTTCAGGCTCCCTTGATCGCGGACAGAGCGTCGCAGCCCTTCGGGTGTTGCGCGCGCGCCTGCTTTGACGTATAGGACCGCCGTTCCAAGAAAACCGCCCGGCAGGGCATGCCGTGGCGGTTTCATTTGCTTTTCGGGCTTTTGGTCCGCCCGAAGCGAACAAGAAGCGCGATTGTGCGCCACCAATACGGAGTAGCAAAATGCCCAAGATGAAGACCAAATCGGCCGCCAAGAAGCGGTTCAAGATCACAGGTACGGGTAAAGTCCTGTCGGCTGCGGCCGGCAAGCGTCACGGCATGATCAAGCGTTCCAACAAGTTCATTCGAAATGCCCGCGGCACGATGGTTCTGGCTGAACCGGATGGCAAGAAGGTCATCAAGAATTTTCTGCCGAACGGCCTCTAAGGCATTCGGTCTGGACACGTTTTAAGGAGATCATGACATGGCACGCGTAAAAAGAGGCGTCACCTCGCACGCCAAGCACAAGAAGGTCCTGAAAGCCGCCAAGGGCTTCTACGGCCGCCGCAAGAACACCATCCGCATCGCCAAGCAGGCGGTGGAAAAGTCGCTGCAGTACGCTTACCGCGACCGCAAGAACCGCAAGCGCTCGTTCCGCGCGCTGTGGATCCAGCGCATCAACGCCGCGACCCACGAGCATGGCCTGACCTACGGCCGCTTCATCGACGGCCTCAACAAGGCCGGCATCGAGATCGATCGCAAGATCCTGTCCGACATGGCCATCCATGAGCCGCAGGCTTTCGCCGCGCTGGTCGCCAAGGCCAAGGTCGCGCTCGAATATCTGAAGAACACCACGCCGAATGCTTTTGAGAGCGCTGTCGCCTAAGACCAGCGCTTCCCAAGCTATTCAACACTTGATTTGGGGAACCCGCGCTGGCACGGCTGGCGCGGGTTTTTCTTATGCCTAGAGCGTCTTTGTTTTACGCAATTCCGGACGGAAAACCGCTTCGCACTTTTCCTGGAATTGCTCTGATCGGATCCGGAACATGAGTGACATGGATACTCTCGAAAACTCCCTGATGGCCGACATCGCCTCGGCCGGCGACGAGGCATCGATCGAAGCGGTGCGCGTTGCAGCACTGGGCAAGAAGGGCGCGGTGTCCGAAATGCTGAAGACGCTGGGCGCGATGAGCGCCGAGGAGCGGCAGGTCAAAGGCCCGGCGATCAACGGCCTGAAGAACCGCGTCACCGAAGCGCTGACGGCACGCAAGGCCGAACTGAAGGACGTGGCGGTCACTGCCAGGCTCGCCGCGGAGACAGTCGACGTGACGCTGCCGGTGCGGCAGTCGCCGGCCGAGCGCGGCCGCATCCATCCGATCAGCCAGGTCATCGACGAGATCGCGGCGATCTTTGGCGATCTCGGCTTTGCCATTGCTGAAGGTCCCGACGTCGAGACCGACTACTACAATTTCACCGCGCTGAATTTCCCCGAGGGGCATCCGGCGCGCGAGATGCATGACACCTTCTTCTTCCAGCCGGACGAGAAGGGCGAGCGCAAGCTGTTGCGCACGCACACCTCGCCCGTGCAGATCCGCACCATGGAGAAGCAGAAGCCGCCGATCCGCATCGTCATTCCGGGCAAGACCTACCGGCAGGATTCGGACGCCACCCATTCGCCGATGTTCCATCAGGTCGAGGGTCTGGTGATCGACAAGTCCGCCAATGTCGCCAACATGAAGTGGGTGCTGGAAGAGTTCTGCAAGGCGTTCTTCGAGGTGCCGCAGGTGAAGATGCGCTTCCGGCCGTCGTTCTTCCCGTTCACCGAGCCAAGCCTCGAGGTCGACATCCAGTGCGACCGCTCGCGGCCCGGCGAAGTGCGCTTCGGCGAAGGCTCCGACTGGATGGAGATCCTCGGCTGCGGCATGGTGCACCCCAATGTGCTGCGCGCCGGCGGGCTCGATCCCGACGAATATCAGGGCTTTGCCTGGGGCATGGGCATCGACCGCATCGCCATGCTGAAATACGGCATGCCGGACCTGCGCGCCTTCTTCGACGCCGATGTGCGCTGGCTGTCGCATTACGGTTTCAGGCCGCTCGACATGCCGACGCTGTTCGGGGGTCTCTCCGCATGACGGCGCCGCACACTGGCGGCTGCCGTTGCGGCGCCGTGCGGTTCGAGGCTTCGGCCGAACCGCACCATGTCAGCTATTGCCATTGCGGCGATTGCCGGCGGGCCAGCGGCGCGCCGGTGTCGGCCTTTGTCGGCTTCCTGACCGAGCAGGTGGCTTTCACCGGCAAGGCGCTGAAAATGTACGAGAACGGCCCGGTGACGCGCTCGTTCTGCGGCATTTGCGGCTCGCCGATCGCCTATGTCGACGAGCGGCTGGAAGACCACATCTATTTCATGCTCGGCGCCATGGATATGCCGGCCTATTTCCGGCCGACGCACCATGCCCATGTGCGCGAGCAGCTGCCTTACCTGCATATGCCCGACGACCTGCCGCGCCATTTGAAGACAAGCGTGCCCAGACCCGACGGGCAAAGACAAAACGGAACACAGTGATGAAACTCACCCTCTCCTGGCTCAAGGATCATCTGGAGACCGACGCCACGCTCGACGAAATCGTCGAGCGGCTGACATCGATCGGCCTCGAAGTCGAGCATGTCGACGACAAGGCCAGCCTGAGGCCCTTCGTCATCGCCAAGGTGCTGACGGCGGTGCAGCATCCCGATGCCGACCGGCTGCGGGTGCTGACGGTCGACACCGGCAATGGTGCGGCGCCCATCCAGGTGGTGTGCGGCGCGCCGAATGCCCGCGCCGGCCTGATCGGTGCCTTCGCGGCGCCCGGCACCTATGTGCCCGGCATCGATGTGACGCTGACTGTCGGCAGGATCCGCGGCGTCGAAAGCCACGGCATGATGTGTTCCGAGCGGGAGCTGGAGCTGTCGGATGAGCATAACGGCATCATCGACCTCCCGGCCGATGCGCCTGTCGGCACCAGCTTCGCAGCTTACGCCCATCTCGACGATCCGGTAATCGAGATCAATCTGACGCCAAACCGGCCGGACGCGACCAGCATTTACGGCGTCGCCCGCGATCTGGCGGCAAGCGGGCTCGGCCGGCTCAAGACCGCGCCGGTCGAGGTGATCAAGGGCAAGGGCGAGACGCCGGTCAAGGTGACGATCGAGGCGCCGGAGCTTTGCCCCGGCTTCGCCCTGCGGCTGGTGCGCGGCGTCAAGAACGGTCCTTCGCCGAAATGGCTGCAGCAGCGGCTGATCGCCATTGGCCTCAGGCCCATCAGCGCGCTGGTCGACATCACCAACTACGTCACCTTCGACCGCGGCCGGCCGCTGCATGTGTTCGATGCCAGGAAGGTCGCCGGCAATCTTGTCGTGCGCCGCGCCAAAGACGGTGAAAAGGTAATGGCACTGGACGGCCGCGAATACACGCTGACGCCTGAGATGTGCGCCATCGCTGATGACAATGGCGTCGAATCGATCGCCGGCGTCATGGGTGGCGAGCATTCCGGCTGCGACGAGAACACCACGGATGTGCTGATCGAATCGGCACTTTGGGACCCGATCACCACGGCCCGCACCGGCCGCACGCTCGGCATCATCACCGATGCGCGCTACCGCTTCGAGCGCGGCGTCGACCCGGAATTCATGGTGCCGGGAGTAGAGCTGGCAACCAGGTTGGTGCTGGAGTTCTGTGGCGGCGAGCCGACGGAAACCGAGGTCGTCGGATACGCTGGCCATACGCCCAAGATCGTCTCCTTCCCGCTGTCGGAAGTGAAGCGGCTGACCGGCATCGAGGTGCCCAAGGCTGAAAGCCTCGACATCCTGTCGCGCCTCGGCTTCAAGCCGCAGGGCTCGGGCGATGTCGTCGATGTCGCGGTGCCGTCCTGGCGCCCGGATGTCGATGGCAAGGCCGACCTCGTCGAGGAAGTCATGCGCATCCACGGCGTCGACAACATCGCGCCGCAGCCGCTGGGTGCGCATGATGCGGTCAATTCCAAGATCCTGACCACGCTGCAGGTGCGCACCCGCACCGCCAAGCGCTCGCTCGCCGTGCGCGGCATGATGGAGGCCGTCACCTGGTCGTTCATCCCGGCCAGGCACGCCGAACTGTTCGGCGGCGGCCAGACGGCGCTGAAGCTCGCCAACCCGATCGCCGCCGACATGTCCGACATGCGGCCCTCGCTGCTGCCGGGGCTGATGTCCGCCGCGCAGCGCAATGCCGACAAGGGCATTGGCGACGTCGCGCTGTTCGAGGTCTCCGGCACCTATGAAGGCGACCAGCCGGAGCAGCAGCGGCGCGTTGCCGCCGGCGTGCGGCGTGGTACCGCAAAGCTCGACGGCTCCGGCCGCAGCTGGGCCGGCAATTCCGTCCCGGTCGGCGTGTTCGACGCCAAGGCCGATGCGATCGCTGCGCTGGAAGCCTGCGGCGCGCCGGTCGACCGGCTGCAGATCGAGCCTGGCGGCTCGGCCTGGTATCATCCCGGCCGCTCCGGCACGATCAAGCTCGGACCGAAGACAGTGCTCGGCACGTTCGGCGAATTCCACCCGAAGACGCTGGAGGCGCTCGACGTTTCGGGGCCGATCTGCGGCTTCGAGGTCTATATCGATGCCGTGCCGGAGCCGAAGGCCAAGCCGACGAAAACCAAGCCGAAGCTGGAGCTCTCCGCCTTCCAGGCGGTGAAGCGCGACTTTGCCTTCGTCGTCGACAAGGCTGTCGAGGCCGGCACGCTGGTACGCGCGGCACTCGCCGCCGACAGGAAGCTGGTCACCGGCGTCTCGGTGTTCGACGTCTTCGAAGGCGCGTCGCTCGGTGCCGCCAAGAAGTCGATCGCCATCGAAGTCTCGATCCAGCCGGTCGAAAAGACGCTGACCGACGAAGATTTCGAGGCGCTGGCCAAGCGCATCGTCGACAATGTCGGCAAACAGACGGGCGGCGTGCTGAGGACGTAAGGGGATTGCCGACAGGTGGCGAATCGCTCTCCAAAGGGCGATGGACCATCTGCGTTATTCCGGTCTCCCGTTCGAAGCACAACGGGAAACGTTTTTCGCAATCGTGTCGGCTGACCCGCTGGTTAGCGACGCACTGGCGCGGGCACGCTCGCTCGACCTGCCGGACTGGCTGGTGGTTTCAGGGGTGCTCTACAACAGCGTCTGGAACCATCTGACCGGCAAGCCGTCGGGCTACGGCATCAAGGACGTCGATCTTTTCTACTTCGATGACAGCGACCTGTCCTACGAGGCCGAGGACGCCGTCATTCGTCGGGCGTCGGAACATTTCGAAGGGCTTGCGCTGCCGGTCGAGGTCCGCAACCAGGCGCGGGTGCATCTGTGGTACCCGCAAAAATTCGGCCAGCCCTGCCCGCGCTATACGAGTTCCCGCGAATCCGTCAGCCATTTTGCCTCGAAGACGCATGCGGTCGGGGTGCGGTTCGATGCTCACGGGCAGTTGGCGCTGGTGGCGCCGTTTGGGCTGGATGACATCTTTTCGTTTCGCATCACGCCGAACCGGGTGACGGATAACCAGCGCACGCATGAGGCCAAGGGTAAACGGGCCAGGGATTGCTGGCCGGAGATCACGGTGGTGCCGTGGTAGGGGCGTCGGCGCGAGGCACCCCCCTCTGCCCTGCCGGGCATCTCCCCCTCAAGGGGGGAGATTGGCAGCTGGAGCGTCAGCGCTCTTCCTTGCAAATGTTGGCGATAAAGCGAAAGCGCCGATGACATCTAATCTCCCCCCTTGAGGGGGAGATGGCCGGCAGGCCAGAGGGGGGTGCCTCGCGCCAACCTCCGCAACCTTCATCGCCACGCGCCAACGCAAAGAGGCGCCGAAGCGCCTCTTTCGATTTACCCCGCGATGACCGGTTACCCATTCACCAGCGCCAGCAATTCCTCCGTATAGCGCTTGCCCATCACCTTGTCCGGTGACAACGCATCGCCAATCGCCGCCACTTCGGCCGCACTCAGCTCAATCCCGGCCGCCGCCGTGTTCTGCTCGAGATGGCGTATCTTGCGCGCGCCCGGGATCGGCACGATGAAATCGCCCTGGTGCAGCACCCAGGCGAGCGCCAGCTGGGCCGAGGTCACGCCCTTTTGCGCCGCCAGTTTCTCCAGCGAGGCAATGACCTTGGCGTTGGCCGCCATGGCGTCTGCCTGGAAGCGCGGCAAGGTGCGGCGCCAGTCGTCGTCGCCCAGGGCATCCGGCTTGGCGATGGTGCCGGTGAGCAGCCCGCGGCCGAGCGGGCTGTAGGGGACGAAGCCGATGCCGAGTTCGCGGCAGACGGCCAACACCTCGTCTTCGGGATCGCGGGTCCACAGCGAATATTCGCTCTGCACGGCAGCGATCGGATGCACGGCATGCGCCCGGCGTAGGGTCGCGCCGCTCACTTCCGACAGTCCCAGCGCCCGCACCTTGCCTTCGCGCACCAGTTCGGCCATGGCGCCGACCGTTTCCTCGATCGGCACGTTGGGGTCGACACGGTGCTGGTAGTAGAGGTCGATGACATCGGTATCGAGCCGCTTCAGCGAGGCTTCCGCCACCGCCTTGACGTGCTCGGGGCGGCTGTCGACACCGACCATGCGCGCCATGCCTGAACCTTCCTCGGAAATCTTGAAGCCGAATTTGGTGGCGATGGTCACCTTGTCACGCACCGGCTTCAAAGCCTTGCCGAGCAGGATTTCATTCTCAAAGGGGCCGTAGACTTCGGCCGTGTCGAAGAAGGTCACGCCGATCTCGACGGCCCGGCGCAAAGTGGCGATCGCTTCGACTTCCGGCTGGCCGCCATAGCCGAAGCTCATGCCCATGCAGCCAAGGCCGACGGGGAAGACTTCGAGTTCGGTGCCTAGTTTGCGGGTTTTCATGGCGCATCTCCTTGTTGCGATGGCCAGGAGATAGCGCCTTGCCTTGCGTTCGATAATCATCCGTCTTTTGCACAGCTTGTGCTATAAAATAGATCAATGAACCGAACGAACCTCTCCCAACTCGCCGTGCTCGCCACCGTCGCCCAATGCGCCAGCTTCCGGGGCGCGGCCCGCGAGCTCGGCATCGCGCCTTCGGCGGTCAGCCACGCCGTGTCGAGCCTGGAGGCGAGGCTTGGCGTGCGGCTGCTGGCGCGCAGTACCCGCAGTGTCGCCCCGACGGAGGAAGGCGCCCAGCTTCTCGAGCGGCTGCGGCCGGCGCTGTCGGAGATCGATCTGGCGCTGGAAACGGCGGTCGAGGCGCGCGACCGGCCGGCCGGCAACCTTCGGCTGACCGTGCCGCGCACCGCCGCGCATCTGACGCTGACGCCGCGGCTCGGCGGCTTTGCCGCAGCCTATCCCGACATCGTGCTGGAGATCATCATCGAGGACCGCTTCACCGATGTCGTCGAGGGCGGCTTCGACGCCGGCGTGCGGCTCGGCGAGAGCCTGCAACGCGACATGATCGCGGTGCGCATCGGGCCGGACATTCGCGGCGCCGTCGTCGGTGCACCGTCCTATTTCGAAAGAATGCCGAAGCCGCGTCACCCGCGCGATCTCGCCGACCACCGCTGCATCCGCTTCCGCTTCTCCAGCGGCATCCTCTACCGCTGGGAGTTCGAGAAGGACGGCGAGGAGATCGAGATCGCCGCACAAGGACCGCTGATCCTCGACGAAGACCATCTGATCGCCCAGGCGGCCATCGACGGCGCCGGCCTCGCTTTCGTCTTCGAGCCTTATGTGCGGGGCCCGCTCGCCGACGGAAGGCTGATCCGCGTGCTGGAGGACTGGTGCCCGCCCTTCGAGGGCTTCTTCGTCTACTATCCCAGCCGCCGCCAGATGCGCCCGGCGCTCAGGGCGTTTGTGGATTTCTTCAAGGTGGGCAGCTAGTTACCCTTCCCGTTGTGGGGAGGGTGGAAGAACGCCGTCGCTTCGATTGAATTCATTTGGCCAAGGTTGGCGCCGCCCCTCACCTGCCTGCCGGCATCCTCTCCCCGTAAACGGGGCGAGGGATGCTCTCCTCGATGATTTCGCCAATTACCAGCGTCGCAGAAAGGGCGCTGCGGGGCCGCTGCTTCTTTCTCCCCGTTTACGGGGAGAAATGCCCGGCAGGGCAATGAGGGGCAGCGCTGACGTCGGGAAGAAAGCGCCATTCGGAAGCGTTTTCTTGCCATGCAGCCCATCACCAACACCACAACCCGCTACGGCTGGGTGGCAATCATCCTGCACTGGCTGATCGGCATAATCTTCATTGGCCAGTTTATTCTCGGCTTCGTCATGGTGCGATTGACCAGCCAGCGCACCGCCTTCGAGCTCATCCAGCTGCACAAATCCTTCGGCTTCCTACTGCTCGGCCTCATCATCCTGCGCATCGCCTGGCGGCTCGGCAATGCTGCGCCGGCTTTGCCGGCCTCGGTTGGAGGCCTGGAGCGTCGCACTGCGCCGCTGGCGCATCTGGCGCTCTATGGCTTCCAGCTCGCGCTGCCGCTGTCCGGCTGGGCGCTGGTTTCGGTGTCGATGCTGGAGATACCCAGCATGCCGTTCAACCTTTTCGTGATGCCGAACCTGCCACTCGGCCTGTCCGACGCTGCCGAGAGTTTCTGGGCAGCCGTCCACTGGTATCTTGCCTATGCCGGCATTGCGCTGGTCGTGCTCCATATCGCGGCGGCGTTGCGCCATCATTTCTGGCTGCGCGACAGCGTGTTTACGCGCATGATCACGCCTTCGTCAGCGCCCGACAGGGAATAGGGCGCACCGCGTATTCGTTCATGGAGGAAAGACGCAGGACTTTGCCTGCCCCAGAAGGACAAAACCCATGTATGCGCGTATCCTAGGATTGGCGGCTGTCGCCGCTTGCTTTGCCATGCCTGTGTTGGCGGCGGTGGATCTTAACGACGCCGCCGGCAGCTACACGGTCAACCCGGCCAGCTCCAGCATCCGCTTCTCCATCGGCAAGGTCGGCGGCGGCGGGCTCAACGGCGCCTTCGGCCGGTTCAAGGGATCGATCCGCATCGACAACAGCGATGTCGGGCGTTCACAGGTCAATTTCACCATCTATCCCGATAGCGTCGGTACAGGCCAGGGCCGCATCGACGCCTTCCTGCGCTCCGACGCGGTGTTCGATGCCGCCAACAATCCGGAAATCCAGTTCCGCTCGACCAGCGTGACGCGCACCAGCGACACCACGGCGCTGGTCAGCGGCCGGCTGACGGCGCGCGGCAAGACCTTTGCGGAAAAGTTCACCGCCGAGCTCGGCGGGCTGAAAAGCGGCACGATCAAATTCCACGTCACCGGCAAGGTGCTGCGCTCCCGCTACGGAATGGATGTCGGCACGCCGATCTATTCGAACATCGTCGACTTCGACATGACGCTGACGGGGAAGAAGGGCTGAGCTTGGCAGAACTTTGTCCAGCCGATAGATGGGTAACAGTTTGAACCGGATACATAGGTAACAGTTTTGCCCTATGTTGAGTTCGCCGCAGCGCCAAGCGGTTTGGTTGGCGCGGCGCTTCGGCGAACCAGTTTGCTGTGCTTCTGGTCGATAAACCCGAGCGGATGGGCATAGAAGCGCATCGCCCATTCGCCGCTCTCCGTTTCTTCGATGGCAACCGGTTCGCCTGCCAGCGTGGCCGAGACGTAGATTTCGGCGCCCTG